>NZ_JH976435.1:627224-676113 GCF_000306965.1 Amphibacillus jilinensis Y1
CTCTGTTACAATTGAAACTTTTTAACCATCGTATCTAACTTGCCCGCAAGCGTTAAGAAGTATTCAGATTGTGCTTTCAATTTATCCATCAGATCCTTTTGTTCTTCAGTAAAAGCAGCAGTTTCTTCAATCCCTGCCAGACTGTCTTCTGAAATACTTGCCACTTGATGCATACCTTTATGGATTTCCTGACTATTTTTTTCAATATGAGTCATTGATGATGCAACAGCTTCAATTGTTCGATTCATTTCCAGCATTTGTTTTCTTATATCGTCAAAACTTTCCTTCGTTTGTTTGATTTGTTCAAGGCTATCATGAGATTGTGATGCTGTATGGTTTAATGTTTGTACTAATAGTGATGACGCTTCTTTTATTCCATTAATAACATTGGAAATGTCTACTGAAGAATGACTCACTTGCTCAGCTAATTTTCTTATTTCATTAGCCACAACGTTAAATCCCTTTCCAGCTTCACCGGCACGAGCGGATTCAATTGCAGCATTTAATGCAAGTAAATGCGTTTGCTCGGTTATCTGATGAATGACTTCAGTTAATGATACAATATTATCCGTGCTCTGCTCTAGCGCTTTAATATTAGTAACAGAATTTAAAACGTCTTGATGGACTTGATGTATTTGTTCTAATGAAAGGTTCATTTGCACTGAACCTTGATGAGATAATTGATCAACATCACCTGCCATTCCTTGCAGAAGACTTGATTGTTTTTCGACTAAATGTATCTCTTGACCAAGTTGTTGACTTGATTTAGCTATATCACTTGACGTGTTTGCTTGATCTTCGGCTCCCGTTGCAATCTCTTGCATCGTTGAAGTCATTTGATCACTTCCAACTTGTAATTCGCTACTTACTTTATCTAAGTGAAGGCCTTGATTATTGATATCCGTTGATGCTTGTTTCGTTTCCTTTAAAGTTGAATGGAGATTTTCTATCATTTTATTCATGGCTAAAGTTAATTGTCTCACTTCTCCACTGCCTTGAACAACTATCTTCTCATTAAGCTTTCCTTCGGCTACATTTAAAGCTTTATTTTTCAATGTAATTAAAGGCTTAGACAAATTATTTGCAATGAAAATTGAGCTAAGGATAACAATAATTAATGTCACGACAGCAATTAGCGCTACGATGTTTCTCAGTTGTTTAATACTATTAAGCATTATATCCCTTGGTTCACTGACTAAAAGAGCCCAATCATTGCCCGGATAGTCATTATAACCAGCACTCATCGCGTAGCCTATAATAGAATCCACACCTATACTTGATTGACTATTTATAATACCGGATTGATCTGGATTCGCTTCATGAATGCGTTGATAAACTTTGCCATCGCGATCTAATTGTTCAGAAATTTCCGGACTATCTTGGTCAATACTAGCTGAAGAAATTGTATCCGCGATTTTATTACCATCATGATTTACCAATTCTATAATATTGTGGTCTGATGTGATAGCATTAATATCATTCCAGATGTGTTCGACATCAAAAGCTGCTTCTATCATACCTAAGTATGTTTCTTCTCTATATATCGGAAGATAAAACATGATTACATAAGCATCGAGGGAAGCATCGTAGATAATATCAGAATATGATTGCCCTTCTTCGATTGCTTGCTCCCACCAGGGTTGGTCCTTAGAGTAGTCAGTTGATGGTTGACTCGTTGTTTGACTAACTAATGTGCCAGAATTATCTAAAATAGAAAACGATTTAAAATATGTATAAGTGGTCAATTGATGGTTTAATTCTTCTTCAATGTCATAATCATGAGATAGAAGAGCTTCTACTGATTCTAATTTAGTTATGTTCTTTATTTCCCTTGTTCGTTCATACATAAAACGATCTAACTTCTCCATGTGAAGTTGAGCGAAGTTTTCAACCTTCTCACCCACTTCATCTTCAAGCGAATGTGCAGCCAATTGATAGACGATACTTCCTATCAGTAAAACTGGAATAATTGATATGATACTAAATGACCAAACTAATTTTTGTTTAATCCCCCCGCGTTGTTGTTCTCTCTCTGCTTTTCTTTTCACTTAAATCACCCTTTTATTCCTTTAATTAAATTGTGAATTTATCACAATCAGACTATCGTAATATCGGATGATTTAACCTTATTTTAAATATTTTGTAAAAATTTCTTAAACTCTACATGTTATAAAGTTCACAATTTGTTCACTTCAACACAAAATATAGCTACAGTTCATTGGTGATTTAGTAAACAAAATGTCGAAGGTCAAAAGTCGACTTCTCAAAATTCACCCCTAAACATGAGAACCTGAGTTCATATTTAGGGGTTACTTAATTACGTTTAATATATCAATTTGTTTAGTAAATAGGTGTTGTATTTCCCGAAATGTTTTCTAAAATTGCTTTCACATGTGACATAAATTGACCACAAATAACACCATCGAGTATTCGGTGATCGAGGGATAAACATAAATTAACCATATCACGCGCAGCAAACATATCATCAATAATAACTGGTCTTTTAACAATTGATTCCACTTGTAGAATCGCTGCTTGGGGATAGTTAATAACACCCATCGATTGAACAGAACCAAATGTACCGGTGTTGTTCACAGTAAAAGTACCGCCTTCCATGTCCTGATGGGTTAATGTACCACTCTTTGCTTTTTGAGCTAAAACATGTATTTCTTTTGCTATACCTTTAATACTTTTCTCATCAACATTTTTAATAACAGGGACAAAAAGCTCTGATTCATTCCCCACGGCGATAGATAAATTAATATCTTTATGCTGAATAATCTTATCATTCGCCCAAGAACTATTTAATTCAGGGAATTTTTTCAAAGCTTTAGCAACTGCGTTTAAGAAAAAGGCAAAATAAGACAGGTTATATCCCTCACTCTGCTTAAAATGATCTTTCTCTTCGTTTCGATAGCGAACCAAATTCGTTACATCTACTTCAATCATCATCCAAGCATGCGGAATTTCCGAAGTAGATTTTACCATGTTTGTAGCAATTGCCTTTCGCATGCCAGTTACAGGAATTTCTTTATCCGCCAATAGGCTTGTTGATTTTTCAATTGTTGAAGTATTTAGTGTTGGCGTTTCTGTAACGTGTTTTTGTTTTTGTTCTTGTTTCGTTTGGTTAATGTGCTTATTAATATCCTTACGTGTTATACGGCCACCCATTCCTGTACCTTGAACAGAATCAAGATCAATTTGATGCTCTGAAGCCAATTTTAATACAGCTGGTGAATAGCGATTCTTCATCGTGTTTAACTCTTTAGTAGAGCTTATTTCTTCGTGATTATGCTCCATTTCTGGCTGATTAGATACGGTTGGTTCCATCGACTCAACTTCTATTTCGCACAAAGGTGTACCGACATCAATAGTTGTTTCTTCTTCTACTAAAAGTTTTGTGATTTTCCCACTAAAGCTAGCCGGAACTTCCGCATTGACTTTGTCAGTCATTACTTCTACCAGTGGTTGATACTTCTCAATTACATCACCTACTTGTACCAACCATTGACTAATGGTCCCTTCAGTAACACTTTCACCAAGCTGTGGCATAGTTATTGTTTTAACGGTCATCTTATTCCCTCCCAAGCAATTAAAATAAGGCCAATTCTAACATTGCTTGTTTTATTTTGTCTTGATTAACCATAAATGCTTTTTCTAATGTGGGTGCATAAGGCATCGCAGGTACATTAGGTCCAGCTAGACGCTTAATCGGAGCGTCAAGTTCAAACAAACAATGTTCACCAATAATCGCTGATACTTCACTAATTATGCTACCTTCTTTATTATCCTCGGTTATTAACAATACTTTTCCTGTTTTATTAACAGCATTAATAATCGCTTCTTGGTCAAGCGGATAAATTGTTCTTAAATCGAGTAGATTTACTTCTATCCCTTGTTCTTCAGCTAACTCTTTAGCTGCTTCTTTAGCATAATGCACACAAAGTCCGTAAGTAATAACCGTAATATCAGTTCCCTCTTGTATGAGGTTAGCTTTCCCTATTTCAATGACTTCTTCGTTGTTGTCAATTTCTTCTTTAAGTAGGCGATACGCCTTTTTATGTTCAAAATATAAGACCGGATCTGGGTCTCGTATTGCGGCTTTTAGTAAACCTTTTGCGTCACGAGGACTTGAAGGCATAACAATTTTTAAACCTGGTTGATTGGCAAAGATAGCTTCTATGGACTGAGAATGATAGAGTGCCCCATGCACGCCACCGCCATAAGGTGCTCTAATGGTAATCGGACATGTCCAATCATTATTTGAGCGATATCTTATTTTTGCTGCTTCCGAAATAATTTGATTGACAGCTGGTAAAATAAAATCTGCAAATTGCATTTCTGCAATAGGAATCATGCCATACATAGCAGCACCTATCCCAACTCCAGCAATAGCCGACTCTGCCAATGGTGTATCAATCACACGCTTTGCTCCAAATCGTTCATATAAACCTTCTGTAGCTCGAAAGACTCCACCTCGTTTACCCACATCTTCCCCTAAGACAAACACACGTTCGTCGCGTTCCATTTCTTCTTCCATGGCTGTTTTGATTGCCTCTATATAAGATACAACTGGCATTTATAATCCTCCTTTTCTTACTGATATACACCATCGAATAATGTATCCGGTGATGCGTAAGGTGCAGCATCAGCATAATCTGTCGCTTCATCAATCAATGATTTAATCGTTTGCTCCATCTCTTTTTCATTTTCTTCTGTTAAAATATTGTGAGCTATCAAATATTCCCTAAATGAAATTAAACCATCTTTCTCCTTCGCCTGTTTAACTTCTTCTTCTGAGCGATATGTTCGGTCATCATCATCACTCGAGTGTGGTGTGAGACGATAACTAACGGCTTCGATCAGAGTAGGACCAGATCCCTCTCTCGCCCGATCTGCTGCTTGTTTAACTGATCTATAAACAGCAAATGGATCATTACCATCAACTGTTTCACCGTGCATACCGTAACCAATAGCACGATCAGATATTTTTTCACACGCCACCTGCTCGTTTAAAGCAACGGAAATAGCATATTGATTGTTTTCCACCATAATGATAACCGGCAATTTGTGAACAGCTGCAAAGTTAGCCCCTTCATGAAAATCACCTTGATTAGAAGAGCCTTCACCTAAAGTGACGAAAGCAATAGCATCATCATTATTCATCTGACACGCTAAACCTACCCCAACAGCATGAGGAACTTGTGTTGTAACAGGTGATGATCCTGTTAGCATCCTTAATTTTCTTGAACCGAAGTGACCTGGCATTTGCCGGCCTCCTGAATTGGGATCTTCTGCTTTAGCAAATGCTTGCAACATCAACTCTTTTATCGACATACCTAGAGCAAGTACCACACCAACATCACGATAATAAGGTGCAGTGTAATCTTTCTCACGATTCAATGCAAAAGAAGCTGCAACCTGTTGAACTTCTTGACCTTGACATGAAACAACAAAAGGAATTTTACCCGCCCGATTTAACAACCACATCCGTTCATCTACACGTCTCGCTGTTAACATAATACGATACATATCTAGTACTTCTTCTTCCGAGAGACCAAGTTCAGTATGTTTAGTCATTATTATTCTCCTTTCAATTTAACCATGTATTTGTTTTCCATGGATAGCTAATGCTGTTTCTTGCATAACCTCGCTAAGCGAAGGATGAGGATGAATCGTTTGTCCTATTTCCTCGGCTGTAGCATTTAACACCATTGCTAATCCTGCTTCAGATATTAAATCTGTCACATGGTTTCCAATCATATGAATACCAATGATATCTTCTGTTTCTCGATCTGATATAATTTTTACAAAACCAGTCGTATGTCCTTCAATAACGGCTTTTCCAATCGCAGAAAAAGGCATTTTAGCTACTTGCACAGCCTTACCTTCACGTCTAGCTTCTTGCTCTGTTAAACCTACGGTTGCTATTTCAGGTTGACTATATACACAACTTATCACGAAATTTTCTTGTGGCAATTGCTCATGTGTATTCGCAATATGTTCAACAGCTAGTTTGCCTTCATGTGCTGCTACATGCGCAAGTTGAGCACCCCCGATACAGTCACCCACTGCATAAATATGTGACTCTTTGGTCTGGTAATATTGGTTAACTTTAATAAAACCATGATCATCTAATTCTATTGAAGTATTCTCGAGTCCTAAATCATTAGTAAACGCTTGGCGACCTATCGAAACAAGAACGGTATCAGCTGTAGCTTGTTTACTCACATTTCCTTGTAAGGTCAAGCTTAATTTAACCTGAGCTTGATCAATAACCTCATATTCTCCAATATTTGCTTCAGTTAATATATCTACACCTTTTTTAGAAAGTTCCTTTTTCATTAATCTTGATATATCTTTGTCAAAATTAGGTAATATTTGCTGATCCGACTCAATCACAGTTACCTTTACACCAAAATCACTTAACATTGATGCCCACTCAATACCAATCACACCACCCCCAACAATCATCATTGAGTCAGGTAATTTTTCGAGATTGAGCGCTTGGTCAGAAGAAAGAATGAACTTTCCGTCAAATGGCATACTTTCTATTTGGCGCGCTTTTGTACCAGTAGCAATTAAGACATTCTTACCAATCAACATTACATTTTCTCGATCATCTTTATATTCGACAGAAACAGTCCCAGACATGGGAGAAAAAATAGAGGGTCCAAGCAACCGTCCAAATCCATCAAAAACATCAATCTTATTTTTTTTAATTAACTGTTGAACACCTTTATGAAGCTGATCAACAACTGATAATTTTCGTGCTTGTACTTCACTAAAGTTTATCAGCGCTTGATTGGTTTCAATTCCAAATAATGAACTGTTTTTTACAGTCTGATAAATAGCAGCACTTTTTAATAATGATTTTGTTGGAATACAACCGCGATGTAGGCATGTACCTCCTAATAAATCTGCTTCGACAAGTGCAACAGAAAGGCCGAGTTGCGTTGCTCTAATAGCAGACACATACCCTCCCATACCACCACCCAATATGACTAGGTCATAATTTTTCGCCATAGAAAAGCTCCTTTATCTACAATAATCTTATTATTAATATAACCTTCCCTTCCATCTTATCGTTAATCGCTTCTTTTAGCAAGAAACATTTATACAAGATATTAGTAATAGGTAATAAATTTATCCTTTATATTGTTTGAATTGGGGTAGCGTCAGGAAAATGCGGATTTACAACGATAAGGAAATTCCAAATTAAAAAGCCCAACTTCTCTGCAAAACAAAATATGATATGCTCCCCTAAAGGTAGACAGATTAAAAAATAAAAATCTGACTGCTTATAGGGGAGTATTTATTATGTCCAAAAGATCTTACTCTGCAGAAGAGAAATACGAGGTATTAAAGAAATTAGATAAGCAGTGTTCAACATATGAACTTGAGTCAAAATATAATGTGCACCATACAACGATTGTGGACTGGAAACACAAGTATGATAAGTATGGTTTGGAGGGTCTAAAAGCGTCTTCCACTTGGAAAAAGTATTCAAAGGAATTGAAGCTAGCTGCCATTAGAGATTATCTGTCTGGGAAGTATTCGATACGTGCGGTGGTTAGGTTGTATGAAATATCGAGTACTTCTGTCCTCAGAGGTTGGACAAAGAAGTATAATAGTCATAGAGATTTAAAAGACACGTCAAAAGGAAGGACGAGCGCTATGACTAAGGGAAGAAAAACGACTTGGGAAGAACGAATACAGATTGTAATGGATTGCCTGGGGAACGAAAAAAATTATCAAGAAACAGCTAATACTTATAATGTTTCTTATCAACAAGTTTATCAGTGGGTTAAGAAGTATGAAGATGGTGGAGATGAAGCGCTGAAAGATAAACGTGGTCATAAGAAAGAAGAAGCTAAGCTAACTCCAGAAGAGAAAACCAACCTTCAAATGAAAAAGTTAGAAAGAGAAAATGAACGGTTACGTGCGGAGAATTTATTCTTAAAAAAGTTAGAGGAGATCGAAAGGAGGCGAAAATAAGCCAAATCCGGTTTGAGGATAAATATATCGCTATTCAAGAGCTTCACCAGGATGAAGGTTTAAGCATTCGTTTACTTTGTGAAATTGCAGGAATTGCACGATCTGCATACTACAAGTGGCTTAACCGTACACCTTCCTCCAGAGAAATACTAAATAAAGAAATTATCAAAGAGATGAAAGCTCTCCATGAAAAAGTGGATGGCATATTTGGTTATCGCCAAATGCTGCTTCACATGAATAGAAAGTTCGAGGAGAAGTTTAATCATAAAAGAATCTATCGGTTGATGAAAGTGGCTGGATTACGCTCTCTCATTCGTGTCAAGAAGAAGCACTATAAACGCTCTACACCTCAACATGTGGCAGACAATATATTAAATCGTGAATTTACAGCCGAGAAACCAAATGAAAAATGGGTAACGGACGTGACAGAATTTAAGTATGGCCAATCAAAAAAGGCCTATTTAAGTGCCATCCGTGATCTTTATGACGGATCTATTATAAGTTATGTTCTAGGACACTCCAACAATAATCAACTCGTATTCAAGACACTTTATCAAGCCACAGTACTATTGAATGGTGACCATCCTCTTATCCATAGTGACCGTGGATTTCAATACACATCTAAAGGGTTCAAACGCAAGATAGATGCGGCAGAGATGACACAAAGTATGTCACGAGTTGGGCGGTGTATTGATAATGGCCCAATGGAATCATTTTTCGGAACACTGAAATGTGAGAAATATTATTTGCACAAATATAAGACATTTGAGGAACTTACTACTGCGATAGATGAGTACATCCATTATTATAATCATGAAAGATACCAAAAACGATTAAAAGGCCTTAGCCCTATGGAATATAGAGCTAAAGCCGCTTAAATCATTTTTATTATTTCCACTGTCTACTTGACAGGGGGCAGTTCGTTTTCAGTTACTTCATTATTTTTATTTGAACTAATATAAGACTGATAAGTTGATTTTCTAGCTCAGTTATTTATTGAATTCATTAATTGGAAGAAGTATTCAGGTTTATGAGTCTTATTTAGGTTATACCATGAATGTAATGTATCTGGTGCAAAAACATCTAATTTTTTCAATACTTCCAACGCAAATTCCAGAGGAGCTATTCCTGATGCAGTAACTAAATTCGCATCAGATACCGCAGACCTTACCTCATAGAACTTTTCTCCTTTATAGTTAGGACATACCATTTTAGTGTATTCTAAATTATTACTTGTATGCTTTCTAGTATCTAAGTATCCCATATTCGCAAGGGCCTCAGTTGCACCACAAATTGCAGCAACAATAGTACCAAGCTTTAAAGCTTGACCTATTCTTTCCAAGATGGGTTGATGAATTTCTTCATTCCAAGTAGTTCCACCTGGTAAAATTAAAAGATCTTTATTCTCAAGAGTACATTCATTAAGCGAAATATCTGCTTTTATGCTCAGTCCTCCCATAGTAGTAATCCTTTCTTTATTAGCCCCTACTGTAACTACTTTTAAAGGTACTAAATCTTGTTTGAAATATCTTCCTGAGTTTAGTTCAGCAATTAAATATCCATATTCCCAGTCCGACATTGTATTAAATACATAAAGAAAAACTTTTTTTGTTTGCATCCAATAACACTCCAATCACATTTAATATAGCCAAATATAACATAACTTCCCTGACACCTAGCGTCAGGGAAGTTATCAAATTTGATGAAATGTTATTAATTCCGACAAAACTTCAATAATTCTTTTCTTAAGACTGATTGGCTCAATGACTTTAATAGATTTATTGTACGGTAAAAGTAAATAAGGTACATATGTATGTATAATATCTTTCTCAAGGAGAAATACTGCTTGATTTGAAGTCCGTTCTTGTAAATAATGTTCTAAAAACCAATGTTGGCAAATATCACCCAATGCCTTTTTATCTCCATTAATGACCAAAGAAATAATTCCTTCCTTATCTTCTATAGTTGGAACAAGGTTTTTCATAAAAAAGTCACGCGCTGAAAAATTTTCTGGTCGGTTAAACTTATTTTCGGTTAACATTAGACTTTCCATTCGATCTACTCTAAAACTACGGATATCATTCCTAAGATGACAAAACCCTATCACATACCACTTATTATTCCAATAAATAATTCTGTACGGATCGACCAATCTATAATTTAATTGCTTTTCTCCACTTTTATGGTAAAGAATTTTTACTGAGTACTTGTTAGCTAAGGCCTGCTCCAACTCCTTCAAAAAAGGTTCTATAGCGAGGGAACTTAATCGACTTATTACTTCAAGACTAGTTAAATGTTGATTTATCTTTGTTTCCTGCTCTTGATTCGAATATTTTCTTAGCTTTGAAATAGCCCTATTTAGTGCTTCACCTCCATAATACCCGGCTTCTTCTGCAAAAATAGCAGCGTGAAATAGCGAGGTTTGCTCCTCACAATCAAAAAAAAGAGGAGCTTCAATAAAATTGTTCAACAACGTGTATCCACCATTATGTCCTGCGTCTGAAATTATAGGTACACCACTTATTGAAAGTGTATCAATATAACGATACACAGACCTTATATTCATCTCTAACTTTTCTGAAATTTGTTTCGCAGTAATTTTTTCACCTGAACGAAGCATCCATAGAATCGCTAACATATTGTCAATTTTAGGCATATACTCCACCTCTATATGAAATTTTTTTCTACGATATTGGGTTGGTTCAAAATGTAGCATCAGCTTCAAAGGGCCAGTGCTTTAAACATAGTTATCAATTAAGTAGCCCATACATAAATTGAGAAACATTGAGTTATGGTGGAATACTAACTAACATATGAATGTGATCTTTACATGCATTTGCTCCATGTATTTCAACACCTTTTCTTTCACACAGCTCTCTTACGATTTCTTCAATACTTTTTTGTATTTCCCATAAATTATTTTCCTTCTATATTTTGGCGCGAAAACGAGATGATGCTTACAACTCCATTGTGTATGTACTAAACTATTCTTGGCCAGCACTGGACATGCCTCCTTCTTTGGTGAGATTTGGTGTTCGGGAAACCAATCTTATCTTACCATGAAGTGAGGCTTTTTTGCTCCCTGGAACCCCCGGCATATCCAGGGTTTTTCAAAGACCATAAAAAACCGAAAGATCCATCAAAGATAAATGATAAATCTTTCGGTTTAAAGTAAAACACAACTATTACATGATATCTCCTTCAAAAAAAGCATGATATAGTGCTTGAACAGCACGCTCCACACCATCTTCTTTAATACCAAACATTAACGATACCTCCGAAGAACCTTGGTTAATCATCTCAATATTAACATTTGCCTGTTCAAAGGCTTTAGTCGCTCTGGCTGCTGTACCAATATGACAATGCATTTCTTCTCCAACAATCATCACAAGTGCAAGTCCACGTTCTGTATAAACTAAATCAGGTGATAATTCGTGGTTAATGCGATTGATGACGATTTGTTCCTTTTCTTCTGTCATTTGATCCGCTCGTAAAATTACGGATAAATCATCAATACCTGAAGGGGTATGCTCATAAGATATTCCTTCATCTTCAAGAATATTTAGTAAACGTCTACCAAATCCAATTTCACGATTCATTAAGTACTTACTAACATATAAGCTCATAAACCCTTTGTCACTTGCAATCCCCACGACTGGATTACCTCGGACTTCTTTTTCTGATACAATAATCGTTCCAAGCGCATTTGGATTATTGGTGTTTTTAATACAGACAGGTATCTTTGCTTTAACAGCTGGAATTAATGCTTCAGCATGAAAAACAGAAAAGCCAGCATATGATAATTCACGCATTTCTTTGTATGTTAGTGAAGTGATCTCTTTAGGCTGGTCAACAATTTGAGGATTTACACAGTAGACCGAATCCACATCAGTAAAATTCTCATATAATTCAGCTTCAACACCGGCAGCGACAATTGATCCTGTAATATCAGAACCTCCACGAGAAAAAGTAACTAACTTTCCTTTTTTCGTATAACCAAAAAACCCCGGAATAACAACAATTTCTTTACTTTCTCTTAATTTGTATAATTGTTGGAAACTCTCATCTAAAATTTGAGCACCACCTGGTTGATCACTTAAGATAATACCAGCATCTTTAGGGTTTAGATAACGTGCGTTTAACCCTAAAGTTAGTAAATACTCGCTTAATATTTTAGCTAATGAGTCTTCTCCTATCGCTTTAATAGCATCTAGCTTAAACTCGACGGCACCGCCATCCTCAAATATCTTTGTTACATCTTCCTGTATCTCTGTTAAAACTTGATTTGATAAGTTGAGGTCTTTAATAATCGATTCGAATCGTGTTAATACAGCGTTAAGTTCTTTCTTGTGCGGATTTCCCAACCGATAAGCCTCACCTAACTTAATTAATAAATCGGTAACCTTAATATCCTCTGACGACCTTTTACCAGGTGCAGACACAACAATAACACGCCGCTCTGCATCGTCCTTAATAATGCGAGCAACTTTTTTTAACTGTTCAGCGCTCGCTACTGAACTCCCCCCGAATTTGGCTACTTTCATGATACACATCTCCAATATTTTTTTCTAATATTAAAATATTATCATAAATGTACCGAATTTGTTATATTAAAATTCAGATTATTTATGAAGATATTGAAGATAATCAAGGGATAACCGCTTTATTTGTTTACAGCAGTGAAATTTTCAACTTAATTGGCTTATTTATCGTTTAATAAACATTTGTGTCCAATATCTTCCGTCTTCCACATAACCAACACCAATGTGAGTAAAATCTCCAAGTATATTTGCACGATGACCAGAGCTATTCATCCATTCACGTACGACTTGATGTGGTGTTTGTTGTCCCCTTGCTATATTCTCAGCTGCTCTTTGATAACTTACACCAAAATCTTCTAGCATGTCGAACGGTGAGCCATAGGATGGGCTTGTATGAGCAAAATAGTTATTTTCTAACATGTCAGCAGATTTATGCCTTGCAACTCTTGACAGCTGCCAATCTGGTCTTAATTCTGGTAGACCATTAGCTGCTCTTTCTTGGTTAGTCAATTGAATAACGATATGCTCAGTGTGCTTTATCGCATCAATGTTCGGAATCTTAATCTCATCGTTAGGATAAATTAAATCTGGATCATTTAGTTGTGGATTTGCTTCAATAATTTCGGTAACACCAATTTGGTAGCGCACCGCTATTTTCCACAGTGTATCACCTGGTTGAACAAGATAAGTACTTTCTGCAAAAACACTTACAGAAGCCATAAACATAAACATAAGTGTTAAAAACATTATTTTTTTCAATGAAAAAAACCTCCTTTTTGTTAGTTTTCTTCAAAAAAGAGGTTTTTATTCACTATTTTAACTTGCGCGATATTCCAGTCTTAGATGATCAGCTACCATGGCGATGAATTCTGAATTAGTTGGTTTAGCTTTTGAACTGCTGACAGTATAACCAAACAAATCTGAAATCGAATCAATATTTCCCCGACTCCAAGCCACTTCGATTGCATGGCGAATAGCGCGTTCAACCCTGGATGGTGTTGTGTTATATTTTTTAGCTATATCAGGGTAAAGCACCTTTGTTATTGAACCTAATAACTCAATGTCATTGAAAATCATGGTAATGGCTTCACGTAAATACATATAGCCTTTTATATGAGCAGGGACACCAACTTCATGAATAATGTTAGTAATGCTCGCTTCCAGATCAAATTTATTTTGTTTATGGTCAGCATGTTTAGCTGTTTTTCGCTCTTTAACAGGTTTACCGTTAACTTGTCTTACTTGATCTGCTAAATAATCTAAGTCAAAAGGTTTAAGAATAAAATATGAGGCCCCTAAATCAGCCGCCTTCTTCATAACGTCTTCTTGTCCAAATGCAGTTAACATAATGACATGTGGCTGTTTGGGTAAATGGAGTTGCTTCATTTTTGTTAACACAGCTAAACCATCCATGTGTGGCATAATAATGTCTAGTATGATTACGTCTGGCTTTGTGTTTTCTATTAACTGCAAACTATCTTTACCATTGTAAGCAGTACCTACCACCTCTAAATCACTTTGTTCATCAAAATACTCATCCATCATTCTTACTAATTCTTGATTATCATCGACTAAACAAACTTTTATTTTTTCCACTACCGTTTCCTCCTTATTTTACCTTTATACACCTAAGTTTATTCGACAATTATAAGGATTTCCCTTTTTTTATTGATAAAAAAAATAATATTCGATCAAACTTCTAGTCATTCGATTAATTTTGGTTAATTTCTTAATTTATATCCACTTTCTGTATCTTTTGTCGAATGATATTTAAACCTATTATAACATATTTTTCTAAAACATGTGTTATCTGACTAAAGCATGCTATGCTTTGTTTATTACAAATAGCCACCCACAGATTAGATTTAGGCAGAAGCTAACGGAAGCCATGTCTGATCCAACTACCGATCAGGAAAGCGCTCACTAATTAAAAATTCTTAATAATAATGAAAAAAAGACAAATGAAGCACTCATTCGTCTTTTTTTCACTGATCCCCGCTTTAACTGGCTTTATTTAATGTGTTAACATGATCGATTCCTGCTTCATCCAGCATCCATTCAATATGAATGCCATATCCAGAAGTTGGATCGTTAACAAATACATGTGTCACAGCACCAATTAATTTATCATTTTGTATGATCGGACTTCCACTCATCCCTTGAACGATTCCCCCCGTTTCTTTTAGAAGCCGTTCATCTGTAATGCTTAAAACCATCCCTTTAGTTGCTGGATTTTTTTGTTCGACTGCATTGATAATTTCAACATCAAATGCTTCAATTTTTTCACCGTCAATTACTGTTAATATTTTTGCTGGTCCTTCTTTCACTTCATTTGGTTTAGCTACAGGTAACGGATTTGATAATGGGCCACTTTTGAGTTCTTCTGCTAATTCACCAAACACTCCAAAAGAACTGTTTTTAGTTATGTTACCTAACAAGCCATCTTTTTTGTTAAATGAAGCCCTTTTTTCACCTGGTATTCCATTGTCACCTTTTTGAATTGAAGTAATAGTAGATCGAACAATAGTTCCTGAATCAATTTCTATCGGTTCACGTGTATCCATGTCAGAAATAACATGGCCAAGTGCACCATATTTTTGAGTTATCGGATCATAAAAAGTCATTGTCCCGATTCCCGCTGCAGAATCACGTATATAAAGACCTAATCTATAACCATCCGTTTTCTGATCAAATTTTGGATGAAGTTTTTCTTCAAATACTTTATTATCCCTTTTAAATTTTACATCTATGGCTTCATTAGTACTTCCTGCTTCTTCTACAATAGGTGCAATGTCTTCAATTGATTTAATTTCATGGTCATTCATAGCTAATATACTATCTCCGATTTCAATACCAATATCTTGACCCGGTGACATTAAGTTATCTTCATCACCGACTTTGTGGTAACCTACTACTAAAACACCAAGTGTTTGTAAATTCACGCCAATTGACTGTCCTCCCGGAATAACTTGATAGGAGTCATCCACATTTACGTTTACTCTTTTTAAAGGAATATTGTTGTATTTATAAGTCACTTCGGTTTCACCGAAGTTTACTGGAAAGATTTCATTATCCTTTAACGCGATAATATCTTGCTCTTCCTCCGCTACAATTTTTACGCGTTCACTTAAAGGATTGATAACAACAGGTTCTTCACTGGTATATAATGTTAAATGGGTTGGAATTGCTAAAAAATTGTTTATAGTCGGAAAAAACGGAATCAAAAGCACAAAAACAATCATTGCTATGCCCATAATATATTTTGGTCGTTGTTTCTTCACAATTCACGCTCCTCTTCTTAGTCAATTTATGTTTTATCTGTACCTCTAATTTGACCTTGAATAGGTGTTTTTAAACCCAGTAAAGTTCTCAAAAACATGAGAACATTTCCTGTCATTTAAGATTATTTCCAATATAAAAGCACATCAGTGACATTCACTAATGTGCTCCTTAATCTATTTTCGTTTAAATACGTTGGCATGATCGATTAATTCTCGCGCGTGTTCAGTCGATGTTTCTGTTAGGGTTGATCCCGTCATCATTCTTCCGATTTCTTCTACCCTTTGTTTAGCAGTTAATGCTTTAATTTTAGTGGAAGTTGCATTGTTAATAACTTGCTTTTCAATTAAAATGTGGGTGTCAGCCATTGCAGCTACTTGCGGTAAATGTGTAATACATAAAACTTGTGAACCATTTGATATTGCGTGAATCTTTTCCGCAATGGATTGTGCGACACGTCCACTTACACCAGTATCAACCTCGTCAAAGATAACACTAGTTACACCTTGATGCTTGGCAAAAATGGTTTTCATTGCTAGCATAATTCTAGACAGCTCACCGCCGGAAGCAACCTTATGTAATGGTTTTAGTGGTTCACCCGGGTTAGTCGATAATAAAAATCTGACTTGATCAATACCTGTTGGTCCTAATGCAACATGGGTTCCGTTTAATACAGGATCGTTACCTTGCCCTTCTTTAAAGCTTATTTCTGCTTTAAAGGCTGCCTTCTCTAAATACAGGTCTGCCAATTCTACTTGAAGAGTTTCCATCAATTCTTTAGCAGCTTGTTGACGAAGATCATGTAAATGGCTTGCTTCGGCTAAGGCATCTGCAGAAAGTTCTTTAACTTGATCGACTAAATATTGCAAAGATTGCTCTCTATTTTCTAAATCATCTATCTCATCTTCTATTTGGGCAGCGTATTCAATAATTTCGTCTACAGAGCTTCCATATTTCCTTAACAACCTTTCAAGCTCATTCAATCTAGATTCGACAGTATTTAGTCGGTCTGGATCAAATGCGAAATTGTCTAAATATTCACGCAACTGCCCAGCAATATCTTCTAGTAAATAATAATGATTTGAATACTGTTCCATGGAATCTTGTAGTTCTGACTCAAAAGCAGCTGCAGATTCAATAGCAGATAAACCTAATGAAAGCCAATCTAAACCATGTTGCTCTCCCTTTAAAGCTGTATAAGCTTCTTGAACGCTATGATATATTTTCTCATAATTGGCTAATTTATTACGCTCTTCTCTTAATTCATGATCTTCATTTGGTTTCAGTTCAGCGTTTTTCAATTCATCAGATTGAAAATGAAGAAGATCTAATCGTTGGACAATTTCCTGTTCATTTTCTTTCAAATGCTGATACTTTTGCTTGATAGCGTTTAGCTTTTGATAAATTCTTTTATAATCTGAGGCTACCTCGTTTAAATCATCTTTTTTATAAAGATCTAATAGTTCAAGGTGTCGATCGTGATCCATCAATGATTGTGTCTCATGTTGGGTATGAATATCTATCAATGCTTGACCAAATTCACGTAAAATTGCCAAAGTTATTAATGAACCATTAATTCTACAAATACTTTTTCCATTTGCACTTATTGTTCGATGGAGCACAATCATCCCTTCAGCATCTAATTCAACACCATATTGATCAGCTAATTGATAAGCGCGGTGCTTCTTGTCTTCTAAAATGAATAAACCTTCTAAAGTCGCTTTCTTTGCTCCATGTCGTATAAATTCAACTGATCCCCGGCTTCCAGTTAATAATTGTATGGCGTCAATAATAATTGATTTACCTGCACCAGTCTCTCCAGTTAAGACAGTTAAACCATCATTAAATGGGATCGTTAATTGTTCAATAATAGCAAAGTTTTTTATTGAAAGCTCAGTTAGCATAACTGTTTCCCCCAAATCGTTTAAACATTGTTTAAAGCATATCAAGAAATTGTTTTTCGACCTTTTCGGTTTCTTCTTCGTTTCTACAAATAATTAAAATCGTGTCGTCACCGCAAATAGTTCCTAATACTTCGTCCCAATCTAAATTATCAATTAAGGCACCTAATGCCATAGCATTACCTGGTAATGTCTTTAAAACTAAAAAATGAGTAGCTTTATCTATTTTAATAAATGCATCTCTCATTAATCGCTTTAATTTTTCTAGCGGATTAAACCTCTGGTCTGCTGGTAAGCTATATTTGTATCCGCCATTTGACATAGGTACTTTAACTAAATGAAGTTCTTTAATGTCCCGTGAAACTGTTGCTTGTGTCACATGATAGCCTTGACTACGAAGCGCGTCCACCAATTCATCTTGTGTTTCTACATCATGATTGGTAATGTATTCACGTATTTTTATGTGGCGTTGACCCTTATTCATATGATCATTCCCTTCTTAATATAAGGTTAATCAAGCATATTATGTGATTGTTGAACGACATTCACGATCTCTTCTTGCCAATTGATTTGTTTAAATTGATCGTGTTGCTTTGCTTTGAAATGTGCTAAAAATTCTATGTTTCCATCTCCCCCCGTAATAGGTGAAAATGTTAATTTTTGTAATTCAAATTGCAATTCATGGGCAAAGTTAATAATCGATGCTAACACATGGCTATGCACTTCAGGGTCACGAACAATGCCTTTTTTACCAACTTGCTCCCTACCCGCTTCAAATTGAGGTTTTATTAAAGCTACAACATCTCCATTGCTAGTAATAATGTCAGCTAGAGCAGGAAGAATTAACTTTAATGAAATAAATGATACATCTATTGTAGCAAAGTCTGGAAGCCCATGTTCAAACATATCCTGAGTAGCATAGCGAAAATTAGTTCGTTCCATCACAATAACCCTTGGATCGGATCTTAACTTCCAATCCAGTTGATTGTAGCCTACATCTAAGGCATAGCATAGCTTTGCACCATTTTGCAACGCACAATCCGTAAAACCCCCAGTAGATGCACCAATGTCAACCATCAAACGATCTTTAACACTTAAATTAAAATAATGTAGGGCTTTTTCTAACTTTAATCCACCACGGCCAACATACGGTATTGGTTTTCCTTTAATCGTTAAAGGGATATCAGCAGCAACTTTTACCCCTGGCTTATCTAACCTTTCTACATCTGAAAATACCAGACCAGCCATTATTGAACGTTTAGCTTTTTCTCTTGTCTCAATTAAACCTCTTTCCACTAACAGGACATCTAGTCTTACTTTTTTTGTTGTCATTTTATCTTACCCTTTTTATGTGAGTAGGTAAAAGCGATTGCACTTGTTGAACAATATTAGTAACCTTTAAGCCTACTTCTTCAAGTAAATATTCTACATCACCATGTTCAATAAATTGATCGGGAATACCCATTCTTTTAATATTTATATTCGAATAACCTAGTATCTCAGCAAACTCAAGAACTGAACTACCAAAGCCACCTACTAACATAGCTTCCTCAATAGTTAATATTGGTTTTCCTGATTTAAACACATTCTTTAAATACAATTCATCCAAAGGTTTAATAAACCTTGCATTAACTAATTCAACCTTTATGCCATATTGGGCCAAATATCTTGTAGCTTCTTCAGCTAAAGCAATAGTTGGACCAAATGTCAAAATTACAACATCTTCTCCCTTAGATAAAATTTCCCATTCACCAATTGTTAACTGGTTACGATGTTGCTTCACCTCAACACCTAAAGCATTACCTCGGGGATAACGTATCGCAACAGGACCTTGATGATAATGCATACTTGTTTCGATCATGTCACGACACTCGTTTTCATCTTTAGGCATCATAATAATGATATTTGGCAATGAACGTAAAAAATTAATATCAAATACACCATGATGTGTCTCGCCGTCTGCACCGACTAAACCAGAACGATCAATCCCAATAACTACGTTTAATTTCACACGGCATATATCATGGAGCACCTGATCATATGCACGTTGTAAAAAGGTTGAATATATCGCTAAAAAGGGTTTCATATTTTGAGATGCTAACCCTGCAGCCATCGTTGTTGCGTGTTGTTCGGCAATACCTACATCATAAAGTCTTTCTGGATATTTTTTTTGGAATCCTTCCAATTTTGATCCCAATATCATAGCAGGTGTAATAACAACTAAATTTTGATGAAAAGATGCTTGCCTCATTAATTCATCACTTACAACCTTACTCCAAGACACCCCATTAGTTTTAGGTGTGATTTTTTCTCCAGATTCAATCTTGTATGGTCCTACTCCATGCCACTTGTCTTTTTCATCCGTTTCTGCTGGCAAATAGCCTTTACCCTTTTTCGTGATCACATGTAAAAGAACCGGCCCGTTTGTTTTCTTAGCAAAACCAATATGATCCTTAAGCGCTTTAATATCATGTCCATCCACAGGACCAAAGTAAGTAAAGCCAAATTCCTCAAATAGCATGCCTGGGACCATAAAATATTTCATACTATCCTTTAAACGTTCTGTCGCATTGGCTAAGACACCACCTACTGCTGGAATTCGTTTTATTAACCATTCTAACTCTTGTTTAGCTTTATTATATTTAGCTGCACTACGCATGCGACCTAAGGCTTGGTGAAGTGCACCCACATTATTAGCAATAGACATTTCATTATCATTTAAAATAACGATCATATTCTTTTTCTCATGTCCAATATGGTTAAGTGCTTCAAAGGCCATACCGCCAGTTAAAGCCCCATCTCCTATAACTGGAACAATATGATAGGATTGTCTTTTTAAATCTCTGGCAATCGCCATACCCATTGCGCCAGACAATGATGTAGAACTATGTCCCGTCTCCCATACATCATGTTCACTTTCATTTACCTTTGGAAAACCAGATAGCCCTTTATATTGTCTTAATGTTTTAAAGGCATCAGCGCGACCTGTTAGGATTTTGTGTACATAAGATTGATGTCCAACATCAAATAAAATCTTATCTTCCGGGCTTCTAAATTCACTATGTAAAGCCAAAGTTAACTCAACCACACCCAAATTCGGCCCTAAATGGCCACCTGTGACCGCCAATTGTTCAATTAAGAAGCGACGAATTTCAAAAGCCAATACTTCTAACTCATCTTCTGTTAATCCTTTTAGGAAAGAAGGATTTTTAATTTTCGTAAGGTCCATCTAGGAATCCTCCCCGATTCTTTCTTTCAAATATTATTTTTTCTTTAATAACTTTATTTTAAATTTACTGTCTAAAAATGCAAGCGTTTTACCAACTAAGATAATTATCGTTGTCGTGTAGTGAATGCCCAAAAATTTCCCAATCGCTTTACCTCCGACTGTTAAGGCAGCAACGATACTTGTCATTATAACATTAATAGTTAGTTGTACGACAGAACCATCACTATGACCTAACACATTTGCTAATTGTAAGACCACAAGTGCTGAGGCTGTTCCACTAATAACACCTGAAATGTCACCAACCACATCGTTACAAAAGCTAGCAAAACGATCAGCATTCCGTACAACAAGAACAGCTTCTTTTGCACCAAAAACACGTTCTGAAGCCATTGCATGAAAAGGTTTCTCAACCGCAGCAGTTGCCGCTACACCCAGTGTATCAAAAAACACACCTAAAAATACAATAGTCAATACAATTATTATGCCAAGGCCCCATGCCACTCCACTTAGTATAGCAGATGAAATAACTGAAAAAATTGCCGCTAGCACAAATGTGATAACGGCAATACTTAAACTAAACTTTATCGATTTATTTAATTGCGATCGACCTTTCGCCATGTAACGTTCCCTCACATTTAATATGTAATTGGAATGGTCACTTAAAAAGTAAAAACTACGGCTTAGGTCCAGTAGGTTTTCCCAGATGCATACCGAATGTTGCCATTCTGGCGGTTCCCCTTTAAATGCATCTTAGCTTCGTCACCGAAAGCTAGACTGGATTGCCACTCAGACCGTACTATAATCCCTTTTAAGTGTCCTGTTGAACAGTCTAGGAGATTTCCCCAACAATTCTTAACCACTTCCTAGCCTCTTTTGCAATTCTGATTTCATATAGACGAAACATCATATTTGGTGGCCTACCAAATACTTGCATAACTATAATCCCCTCAGTAATCACTCAAGGCAGGCTACGCTGTCAGTAGGATCCCCTTTTCACCTACTGTACAGGTTCATACCCCATTCCATCATAGTGCTTTGGCTAAAGAGCTACAACAGAGATGGGCCTCCGCGGAAGTAGGGTCAACGCCCACATGCCTTTGTGGATCGCCCTACGACCTTAACTCCCAGCACCGACCCAAGGCTGGGCGCCTCAAGCCGACACAAGGAACTTCATCGATGTGCCCTTTGGCAGATTTTTAGGCCTGCCTTCAGAAGTGGAGAATCGACTAGAATACTGCACCATTCCTTATGTATATAGTATAACATATTTTATTGTTTATGACCATTTGATCAAAGCTGTTTAAAACAGTGACTTACTGATCTCGATAACTTAAGTAATCAATCAGCTCTGCAAGCATTGAACTTTGTATACCTACATCAACTAATATTTGTTTTGCAATATCAACTTTTTCTTGCTTCTCTTTTAAAGCACCTTCTAAACCATATATTTTCGGATAGGTGCTTTTTTCCTTTTCTAGATCGCTACCTATATTTTTACCAATTTTTTGTTGGTCACCACTTACATCAAGGATATCATCTTGAATCTGAAAAATTAATCCCATCTGGTCGGCACAATCTTTAATCGCTTCTAGCTTTTCGGATGAAGCACCAGCCATATATGCTCCCATCTCCATTGCATAGATGAGCAATTGCCCAGTCTTCAAACGATGAATATTCTCTAATGCTTCTAATTCAATTTTTTTGTTCTCTGCATCAATATCTAAGATTTGACCAGCCACCATACCACTACCACCAGCAGCTAAGCTCAATTTTTTACTAGCATAGACTTTTTCCTCTGGCGTTAAAGTTTCCGCCTCATTTATAACTTGAAAGCTTAATGTTAGTAGGGCATCCCCTGCTAAAATAGCAGTTGATTCATCAAATTTAATATGATTGGTAGGTAATCCGCGCCTTAAATCATCGTTATCCATTGCTGGTAAATCATCATGGATAAGAGAATAGGTATGAACCATTTCTAGCGCAGCTGCGATGGGAAGCACCTTACGCTTATCCCCCTGAAAAGCTTCACAACATGCTATCATTAATACTGGCCGCACTCTCTTCCCGCCAGCATTTATTGAATAAAGAATCGATTGTTTCAACCGTTCTGGAAGCGATTGTTTCATGATTATCTCTTGTAAAGTATCATTCAAAATTTGTCGGTTCACATCAACAAATTGACTTAATAATTCATTCATCTTTTGACTCCTCAAATGCGATTGCCTTTGCTTCTCCGTTTTCATCCACAATATGAGCAACTTGTTTCTCAACTTCAGCTAATTTATCATCACACCACTTAGATAATTTAACACCTTTTTGATAATAATCAATTGCTTCTTCAAGTGGGATATCAGCCTCTTCCAGTTTCTTTACGATGTTTTCTAATTCACTCATTACATCTTCAAAGCTTCTTTTTTCATCACTCATTTTGATCCTCCTCTATCCCCCATATTTGACAGTCTAAATTTCCATCTTGTAATTTAAAGGTAACTTGCTCGCCTGGAGCAACTTGCTTAACAGATTTAATTAAACCTCCAGATGATGAATAACCAATTCCATAGCCCCTTTTCATGGTCTCAAGTGGACTAAGGACTTTCAACTTATCCAATTGTTTTTCGAATTGAACAACTTTATTTCTAAAGTGGGATTTAAAATTATTCTCTAGAGCATTGGTCAAATAATTTGCTTTTTGTTGGTTTAATTTTATTTGTTGTGTTGGATGTTTTGAATATAATCGAGACATAAGTTGCTGAAAATGAAATTGCTGTCTTGTTAAATATGATTTCATATTTCTATGGATGGATTCTATTAATCGATCAAGTTCCTGCTCTTTTTGAGAAAGGAGTTGCTTAGGATACTTAAATGCGTAACTCGATTGAATTTTATTTAGCTTTACTTCATTTCGATTGATCACTGCTCTTATTCCTCTATCCAGGCTTCGGCGATTACTTTCTATTTGGTTAACGATATCTTTCTTAGATGGCACAGCTAACTCAGCTGCTCCTGTTGGTGTAGCGGCCCGGAGATCCGCAATAAAATCAACAATCGTAAAATCAGTTTCATGGCCGATACCAGAGATTATCGGAATGCGAGAGGCTGCGACAGCTCTTGCGACCATTTCTTCATTAAATGGCCAAAGTTCTTCAATAGATCCTCCACCTCTAGCCAAAATCAAAGTATCTATCGTTTGATCATGATTGGCTTGCTCTAATTTTTTGACAAGATCAAATTTTGCTCCGTCACCTTGAACAAGTGCAGGGAATAACGTTACCTTTACTAGTGGAAACCGTCTCCTGATAGTCGTTAAAATATCCCGAATAGCCGCTCCTGTTTCAGAAGTAACAATACCTAAATGTTGGGGAATGGTAGGGATGTTTTTTTTATTTTGTTGATCAAACAACCCTTCCTTTTCTAACTTATCTTTAAGTTGTTCAAACGCTAAATGTAATGCCCCTACTCCATCCGGTATCATCTCATGGACATAAAGTTGATATTGACCCTGAGGTTCGTATACATTTACCTGCCCTTTTACAATAACATCCATTCCATCTTCTGGCCTAAACTTTAAAAAACGATTATATCCAGCGAACATCACTGCAAGTATACGGGCATTGTCGTCCTTCAATGTAAAATACATATGACCACGACTGTGATGTTTAAAGTTGGAAATCTCTGCTTTCAACCATATGGTTGATAAATGATCGTCTAACTCAAACTTGCGTTTTAGATAACGCGTTAGCGCTGTTACCGTAAGATATTTTTGATTCATATTCTATCATTCCTACACTTATTTAGTTTGAGCAATTGCTGCTTTAATGGTATTTTTCATCAACATGGTTATTGTCATAGGACCCACACCTTTTGGAACTGGTGTAAGATAAGCAGCCTTTTCTTTGACCTGTTCAAAATTCACATCACCTGTTAGGGAACCATCTTCTATTCGATTAACACCAACATCGATAACAGTTGCACCTTCCTTAATATGTTCACTTGTGATAAAACCGGCTTGTCCAACTGCTACAATTAAAATGTCTGCTGTCTTTGTATACAATGACATATCTTTTGTTTTAGAGTGACAATAAGTAACCGTTGCGTGTTCATTCAGTAGTAATTGACCAACAGGTTTACCAACAATGTTACTACGCCCTACAACGACAACATGCTTTCCAGCGATTTCTATATTTTTCGACTTTAACATGGTTAAGATTCCTAATGGTGTACACGGCAAGAAAGTGTCTTGATTTGTTAATAATCTTCCAATACTTATTGGATGAAAGCCATCAACATCTTTATCCGGATTAATCGCCTCAATAATATGCTGTTCATTGATATGTTCAGGTAAAGGTAATTGAACTAAGATACCATTAACACCTTTTGAGTGATTTAAATCGTTAATTAGTTTTAACAACTCCGTTTCACTCGTTGAACTTGGCAAAGTAATTAATTCTGAATCAATACCAATAAAATCAGCCGCTTTTTGCTTCCCTGAAACGTAAGATTTAGATGCAGGATCATCCCCGATTAAAATAACAACGAGTTTAGGTACAACACCTTTATTTTTCAATTTCTTAACCTCTTGTTTCATATCTTCACGTAAAGATTGAGCAAGCTGGTCACCATAAATAATCTGTGCTGACATTTTAACATCCCCCTTATTTAGTCGTTACTCATTTTAGACAAAACGCCATTAATGAACTTACCGGACTTCTCGTCCCCATAAACATGAGCTAACTCCACTGCTTCATTAATAGCTACGCCTTTAGGTGTCTCTAGTTCATAAAACATTTCATATGTTGCCATCCGCAAAAGGGTTCTTTCCACGGTAGCTAGTCGATTAAAACTCCAGTTCTCTAAATGGTTTTCTATCTTTTCATCAAGTAATTTTTTAGTGCTTACTACACCACTAACTAATGTGTCAAGAAACTGATCGATACTTTGATCTTCCATTATCAACGCCATTGCTTCTTGCACATCAAAATTTTCATTATCGATCGAAAAAAGTATTTGAAATGCCTTTTCTCTTGCAGTTCTTCGATTCATATCCATTCTCCTTATTCAGCTATACATACTACCATTATCCGTTCAATAAACACATCATTAAACTCAATACTATCATATCTAATTTACTTAAAAAAAGCTACATCGCATCCACCCCAACTTCATCCATTAAGGTAAGAGAAAGAACGATCTCGTCCAGGCAGAAGCTATCGGAGGCTAATGTCTGATTCAGTCAACGACCAAGGTGTAGAACGAAAACGCCCAGTGATTTGAGTTTCATTTTTAAAAAGGCTTCGATCCTTTAATTAACCAGCGTTATTAACGTTCCCGTTCATAAAAAAAAAGCTGACTTTTTAAAAAGCCAGCTCATTGAAAGGACAACTGGAACCTACTTACTTCATCGTTTAATTAGGATTCTCTTGTTGGACATCCTTCTCCATTTGTACGCCTACAACATGTACGTTTATTTCTTCAATGTCAAGTGCAGTCATTGTCTTTAAAGTCTGTCTAATATTATGCTGTATCTTTTGCGCCACTACTGGAATGGTTACACCATAATCTAAAACAACAAACACATCGACTGCAACCCCGGTTTCAGTCAATTCAACTTTAATACCTTTACCGTGTGACTTAAGTCCAAAACGCTCTGCAACTCCAGTAGCAAAGTTGCCCCTCGTTGAGGAAACGCCTTTGATTTCAGTAGTTGCAATACCTGCTATAACTTCAATCACAACAGGCGCTATCTCTACGTTTCCTAAGCTTGAATCTTCACTTACATTTAAAATGGTTTGCTCACTCACTTTAGATCCACCCCTTTAACGATAATCGAACGAATTGCTGCCCTAGTCTTTTGAATGATTCTCCATAATTGGATGTAACTCAAGGAACTTTGTATTAAAATCACCTGATAAAAACACGTCATGCTCTAACACTTTTTTATGGAATGGAATCGTTGTAGAAATACCTTCAATAAAGAATTCACTTAACGCTCTTTTCATACGATCAATAGCTTCTTGCCGAGATTGACCATATGTAATTAATTTAGCTATCATCGAGTCATAGTATGGTGGTATTTTATACCCTGGATAAGCTGCAGAATCAACCCTAACACCTAACCCTCCAGGTGGTAAATAAAGATCAATTAATCCGGGGGTAGGCATAAAGTTTCGATTTGGATCTTCTGCATTAATACGACATTCAATAGCCCAACCATTAAATTCAACATCACTCTGCTTAATGGTCAATGGCTGGTGACTAGCGACTTTAATTTGCTCTTTAATTAAATCAATCCCTGTTATCATTTCGGTGACAGGATGTTCTACTTGAATACGTGTATTCATTTCCATAAAATAAAATTTTTGTTCTTTCTTATCGAAGATAAATTCAACCGTACCTGCCCCGGAATAGTTAACCGCTTTAGCAGCCTTTACCGCTGAAGCCCCCATTTGTTCACGAATGGTTTCATTAATGGCAGGAGAAGGGGTCTCTTCTATCAATTTTTGCAAGCGACGTTGGACAGAACAATCTCTCTCACCTAAGTGTATCACATTTCCAAAGTTATCTGCTAGTACTTGTATTTCTACATGGGAGAAATCTTCAATAAACTTTTCAATATATACACCTGGATTTCCGAAAGCTTTCTCAGCTTCTTGTTGCGTCACTTTAAGTGACTTTAACAAATCTTGCTTTTCTCTAACCACACGGATACCTTTACCACCACCACCTGCTGTAGCTTTTAAGATCACTGGGAAACCAATTGCTTCGGCTAATTGAATAGCTTGTTCCTCTGTTTCAATAATCCCTTCAGAACCAGGAACGATAGGAACATTTGCTTGTTTCATGGTATCACGAGCTACATCTTTCGTCCCCATTTTTTGTATCGCATGGACGCTCGGACCAATAAATGTAATATTGCACTTCGCACAGATCTCAGCAAAATCGGCATTTTCTGATAAAAAGCCGTAGCCAGGATGTATGGCATCAACTTCAGTTAAATTAGCAATACTCATAATCGGGGTAAAATTCAAATAACTTTCTTGACTATTGGCAGGGCCAATACAGTAAGCCTCATCCGCTAATTGAACATGTAATGCATCTCGATCGGCTTCAGAATATATAGCTACTGTAAGAATACCCAGCTCTTTACATGCCCTAATAATCCTCACAGCAATTTCACCACGATTTGCAATTAATATCTTTTTAATCATAATAGCCTCCTATTTTTTCTTCACGCCAAATAAAGGCTGTCCATACTCAACAAGCTCACCATTTTCAGCTAATATCTCAACAATTTCCCCGTCTACTTCAGCTTCAATTTCATTGAATAATTTCATGGCTTCCACAATACAAACCACTGTGTTCTTAGTAATTTGGTCACCCACTTCAACGAATGGACCACTCTCGGGCGAAGAGAACAAATAGAACGTTCCAACCATAGGAGAAGTGATTTGATAATCATAAATGGGTGCAGATCCTCCCGTCACCTCAATTGAATCTTCATCAGCCTCTTGAAGGCTTGCTTCTGTACGAGGCGGCTCAACTTTTTGGGATTGAGCATAAGAAACAGGCTCAGTATAAGAAACGGGTTGATTTTTCTTTAACTTTATCTTTTCACCTTCGTATTCATAGACCATTTCATCTAATGATGACTCATCTAAACATTTTATTAAATCTTTAATTTCACTAATTTTCAACAATGTTACCACTCCTCATGACATAATAAATATCAAAAACAAAATATTAATAACAGGTACTAATGATTACTCTTAACATTTTATTAAAAGATGACTGAAACTTCAACTATTCTTTTTTGTTCAAGTTAACAAGCTTAAATGAATAAAAGGCTTATTAGAGCTCGTCCATTTATTTATCCCGGATAACGGTCCACCTCAAAATAGAGTGTTGAGCTAATCTATTTAGATGGTTGATAACAGACGCTAATCTTCTGATTCACTAAGCAACCTATCAGTAGACACGAAAGAAAACGCACACTGATTGAGGGTTCGTTCGTTTTATGCGTGTTTAACCTTTCACTTTGCCAGCTATCGCTTTTATTTAGATTATCCAAAAATAGTTTTATACATGCTAATAAATAAACAAAGCGCAATTGCTATAATTGCGCTTTGTTTATTTATGTTTGCGAAGGTTGAAACTTTACTTCTACTTGCATAGGGCCAAATTCATCATAAACCATTCGCATAATTTGATTGGCCTCAGTTTCGGATAACTGCTCGGCTTTAACAGTCACTACCACGTTCTCATTCATTGAACGAACGAGTACATCGGCGTAATCATATTCAGACTTCAATGTTTCTTCCACAATAAGCTCTTTTGTAGATAATTGATCAATTTTCTTCATTTCATCATAGGCTTTGTTTTTCTCTTCAGTTGAAGCTGTACTTGAGGCAACTACAGTCTCTAACTGTTCAATGCGGCTGCTTCTTGTTTGAGCAAGTTCCATTCGAATTAATGTGAACAATTCTTCATCAGAAGTAATTGATGATATATTAGATTCCACATCTTCATCTACTTCTCCTGAATCCTCATCAATGTTCTCATCTGATAATTCTATTTCAATATCGTCTTCATTTGTCATTTCTGTTGTCTCTTCATCTTCTTCTTGAAAAATGAAGGCAAAATCTTCTTCATTGGGTGAATTCATATAATATACACTAAGAACAATCATTAAGCTTAATAAGGTTAATAACCAAACCGTTTGTTTTTTTAACACGTTAACCCTCTCCTTTACTCCTTGGCATAATTGATATTCGGTGTGGCGGAACATCTAATACACGAGAGACTGCTTCTGTAACCGACTGTTTAAGATGCATTTGCTCTACACCTTCTGCTACAACTAAAACACCACGAACTGTAGGTTTTTTACTTTGAACAACTAAAGGGATTTCTTGTTCACCTTGTCTAATAATGACTATTTGCTGTTCTTCGGTTAAATCTTCAATATTTCTTGTCCCACCTCCTTGATCTGTTTCCACTGTAGTTTGTGTTCCAACAATTAAGTTTTTTTCAAATACTTGTTCACCTGTTGCATCCAAGTTCACCATAACCTCAACTTCAGCCACCCCATTAATCATTTCAAGCATATTTGCCAAGTCATCCTGATAAACCTGTTCGAGTTCAAAGAGCGGATCATCACTACTTTTATTTAGAAAGACATCTGTCTCATCCCCCTCTATACTCTCATGTTCATTAATACCATTGTCTATCGACTGATTATCATCAGTGAACCACTGGTTGAGCAAAAGTAAAAAAACACCTAAACATGCTAAAATTATTAGATAACTAGACTTGCTAAACTTAGATTTACTTCCTTGCTGTTTACTTAACCAATCGAGCAATTTCTTGAATGGATTGTCCAATACTACCCCCCCTCCCAGTACAAAATGACTTGTTCTTGATCTACTTCTAATTTCTGACTTAACCAATTTAATAGCATGGGTCTGTCATAATCGAAGTCATCATGTTTTTGACGACTTCGATCCGTTTGATCAATTGTAATTGGAGCGATTTCTCCTGTATGTTGTTGAGCTTGGTCAAAGTGGAAATGAAATATTAAGTCTTGAAAATCAAGGGACCCCGATAATGCTGCGTCTATTACAACATTGGTTAGTGTATATCCGAATTCATTGACAAGTGATTCTTCTAAATTATTTTTTAATCGATTGGCTAGCTCTTCTATAACATATGCATCATTGTAAGCTTGTATTTCTTTTTTTTGCAGTTCAACCGCATCCTCTACCGATTTACTTGCATCATCGTTAAAAAGAAAGTCAATAACTTTGTCTGATTCATTACTGATATTAAGATTAAATAATTCAGTAATCGGCTCAATAAAAAACAATATAAAAATGAGTGATAGAGAGAATTGAACATACTTTTTCATTTTATGATCAGGTAAAATCATGCTTATAATCACCATAAGCATCATTAAGATAATGATTTGACTAATCCAATTTATTAAATAGGTCATGTCAGCCTCCTTTATCACAGATAACCGTCCGCATCTAGTTTATTTTAGGTGAGAGTTAATGGACGCAGCTAATGTCCTCATTCACTCAGCTAACAATCAGGGGGAGAAGAACGAAAGCGCCGACTGATTGAAGGTTTTTTATCGAATCATTAATGTTAAATTGCTTGCAATAAGCAGCATAACAATCGTCATTAAAAACATGAACGAGACAACTAATAAAACAGCCAATAAATAAAAAATGTGTTCAGCAATTATCGATACACACTTAACAATTTGACTCTCCCCTATAGGTTGGAGGATAGCAGCCGCCATTTTATAGCTAAAACCTATCATAGCAACTTTAATAATTGGAATACCTACAATTAACAATATGGTTACTAAGCCGAATATTCCCAGGCCATTTTTTAATACTTGTGTAACTGCAAATATAGTATCTGTGGCCTCAGAAAACATTCGACCGACCACTGGAATGAAATTATTAGTAACAAATTTAGTTGTTTTGATAGCTAAACCATCTTGAATAGCTGTTGTCGCTCCTTGAACAGACAAAACAGTTAAAAAAACGGTCAAGCTAACCATCAGCATACCGAGTGCTATTTGTCTGAATAAGTCAGCTAATTTAGTTAATTGGAAAGTCTTATTTAGTAAGCTAACTAAATGTAAAAGGAATGAGAAGAAAATGAGTTTCAATATCACCTTATCTGTTAAGACAACTATTAAATGTAGAAACGTAACGATAACGGGGTGGAAAAAAGATATCGAAATAATCCCCCCTAAAGTTGCCATTAAACCTAGTAATAACGGTAAAAGTGCTATTATAAAACCATGCATCTGACTAATGGTAACTGTAATTAATTGACTGACTATACTAAAGCTTTGTAACGCTAGGGTCGTTAGTAATAACATTAAAACGAAGTTAGCGACCGTGCTAATCGACTCTGAGTGAAACGCTGTTTGTATATTTTTAATTAATGCAGAGATAATCGTAATAACAATAAGCTGTCCAAGTAACTTGCCATTCGCGATAACCTCATAACCAATCATGTTAATAAAAGCTACTATCCAGTCTTTTATCGATAAGGAATGATTACTATTTATTAAATCTTTAACTGTCATTCTTTCAACTTCAGGCAAATAGTCTTGGTATTCATATCTAATTTCATCCCAGTATGCTTCAAAGTCGGATAGATTCAGTTCATCAAAGAGGTCGATATTTTCATCTTCTACCTGGGGAATGTCTGCCGATTGTGCGTAACTTAATGATTGAACAGAGAAAAGCAAGATGATTACCAAATATAATACTTTATTCGTAACTTGCATGTTTGCCTCCCAGAAAAATTCACTTAATTTGGAATAAAGTGAATAATGGCTTCAATTACTGCAGTAAGTACGGGAACTGATACAATTAAAATAAACACTTTACCTACTAATTCAATTTTAGTTGCAATAGAGTTAAGTCCGGCGTCTTTCGTTAATTGAGATCCTAATTCCGTTAAATATGCAATACCGATGATTTGAAAGATCGTATCTAAATAAATAAAGTCAAGCTGGAATTGGCCAGCTAAGGATCGCAATAAATCAATAATTTCACCTAAGGGTGACAATATAAAATAGAAAAGTAAACATGTTGTGATAATAAGCAAAACCATTGCAATAGTTGGTTGATAGGGCTTTATTAGCGTAATGAGTAGACTAGCTACTATTCCGATCATTATGATCTGAACAATAAACATAACTTTAGCCTTGGAATAAAAAAACAGATTTTATTTGTTGAAAAAGATCTGCTATGCTATCCATTACCATCATTAATACAATAATAAAGCCAACTAATGTAATAAATTGAGCATATTCTTCTTTTCCTAGTTGTTTAAGTATGGTGTGAATCATCGCCACGACAATACCAATTCCGGCAATTTGGAATATTATTGAAGCATCTTGGTGCATATTATCTACCCCTTTCTATATCAAGATAAGTGCAAGCAAAATACCGGTGAGTATTCCAATTCCTCGATACACTTTACTAAATAGCAAGCAATTTTTTTGCGCTTCTGTTAGTAGTCGGTCTAAATGAAGCAGTGTTAACTGTAGTTGCTTTTGTTGTTGATCTAAATCATAATGCCCTAGTGTAGCGCCAAATTGACGTAAGATATCAAGGTCTTTTCGATCTAATGAAGAACTCATATCTAACTGCTCTATTTCTTCTTTCCATAGATTATCTAGTTGATTGTTATTTTTCATTTGCTCGCCAATATTGTTAAAAAATACATCAAGTGGCTTGCTTATTTGATTTGCAATATGCAAACAAATATCTGAAATTGGAAATTGACTATAGATTATTTCTGCTTCCATTATCTGCAAAGCATTTTTAAATAACAGAAGTTGTTCAGGTCTTTTTTTTAATCGATTAGCATGATCAAATCCGATCAAGGAACAAGCGCTTATCAAGAGTATTGCTCCAATCCAATTCATTGTTATCACCCCGGTTCATCTCGATAACTTGTCCCTTACTATTTAGCACTTGCGTTTGATTGCGTTGATGTCGACCTAAAAGAATAAATCGGTCAAAATATTGTTGTTCTAATAAAGAACGTAATGGTTTTCTTTTTTTAAGGTTAATATAGCTATCACTATGTGCTGAACATATCACACTAACACCTGATCGAATGGCTTCTTGAATAGCAAAACAATCGTCTTGTGAGCCGATTTCGTCTACGATTAAAACATCTGGAGACATAGAACGGATCATCATCATCATGCCTTCTTTTTTTGGACAACCATCCAATATGTCTGTTCGAAGACCTATTTGATAATTAGGAATACCGTTTTTACAACCCGCTATCTCAGATCTCTCATCAATAATCCCTACTTTCATTGCAGCGCTATTGCCCCAACCATTTCCGATTAATCGTGATAAATCACGTAGTAGAGTTGTTTTTCCAGATTGAGGTGGTCCGATTACAAGTGTATTATAGTAGCTGAAGTTTGCTTTTATATGCTTGATCATCTGATTGGCACACCCCATTTTTTGCTTAGCAACTCTAATATTAAATGACGAAATACTTTGAATTTGTTTGACGGCTCCATGCTGTAATACCGTTTTACCTGTTATCCCAACACGATGTCCACCAGCTATTGTGATATATCCATTTCGTAATTCCTCTTCTAATCGATAACGTGAATATTCACTTAATTGGTTCAAAATAAACTGACCATCTAATTCATTAACTACCATGTCTTCAAACATTTTATAGGTTGCTTGTTTAATAATCTCTAATGGACGATTTATGCGCACTCTAATTTCTTCAATATCGTTCCAATCATTACTTAACATCTTTAATTTTTGATGATAATGTTCAGGAAATAAAGCTATTAGTTGATCAGCAACCATATATATACCCTCCTTATAAACCAAGCTATCATTATTTCTAATATATGATTACCATATATGAATATGACCGAGAGAATTGACAGAATGCTTTAAAATATTCACTCCTTTATTCACCACAGATAAGCGTCAGGTTCGCTTTATTCACACGTCGTCTAAATAGAAAAAAGACAAGAGGAATAAATCCTCTTGCCTTCATGATAACTTCTCTAGTTATACGTAATTATGCTCGTGATACATATTTACCGTCTGATGTACTTACAATTAATCGATCACCAACGTTTACGAAAAACGGAACTTGCACAGTTAAGCCTGTTTCCATTACCGCTGGTTTAGAGCCACCGCTAGCCGTATCTCCTTTAATCCCGGGTTCTGTTTCTACTACTTCTAATTCAACATTGTTTGGTAAAGAAACACCCAACGTTTCACCTTGATAAGAGATAATATTCACTTCCATATTTTCTTTTAAAAACTTTAATTCATAACTAATTTGACCTGCAGTAATTTCGGTTTGCTCATAAGTTTCCATATCCATGAAAGTATGCAATTCGCCTGAAGCATATAAATATTGCATTTTACGATTATCAATATGTGCTTTTGCAACCTTTTCACCGGCTCTAAATGTTTTGTCTTGGATATTACCATTTCTTAAATTCCGTAACTTTGATCGAACAAAGGCAGCGCCTTTTCCTGGTTTAACGTGTTGAAACTCCATGACTTGCCAAATATTTCCGTCTACCTCAATGGTTACACCTGTTTTAAAATCATTTACTGAAATCATTATGGTTCCTCCCTCATACCCTATTGTAAAATTACTGCAAGAAAGCTTGTATACTTCATTAATCTCTCTAGATTTATATAAGCCACACCTATAATATAATAAGCTCTTTTGGTGCTTTATTCAAGCTTGTATTTCCATCTGCGGTAATGATAATGTCATCTTCAATACGACAGCCGCCAACTTTAGGGATATAAATGCCCGGTTCGACGGTCACAACCATATTTTCTTTCAAAATTGTTGTTGATGTTGGAGCAAGCCGTGGGTTTTCATGGACTTCTAGACCTAATCCGTGCCCAGTCCCATGTCCAAAATATTGTCCATAGCCCTTCTCTTTAATATAATCACGCGTTAGTGCATCCGCTTGTTTACCAGTTATACCAGCTTTCGTACCCTCCAGTCCTTTTAAATGCGCATCCAGTACAGTCGTGTAAATATCATGAAGTTCTTCAGATATTTCACCGACAGCAAACGTTCTTGTCATATCAGAGCAGTACCCCTGATAGAATGCACCGAAATCTAATGTGACTAATTCTCCATTTTCAATTCTTTTCTCAGAAGCTACACCATGCGGGAGCGCAGAGCGATAGCCAGATGCGACAATAATATCAAAACTTGATGATGTGGCACCTTTTTTTCTCATAAAAAACTCTAATTCATTTGCTACTTCAATTTCAGCCATACCCGGTTGAACCGTTTTAAGGATGTGATCATAAGCAACATCTGATATGTATGCAGCTTCTTTCATAATGGCTAACTCTTCATCTGTTTTAATCAATCTAATATTCTCTATTATCTGTTCAGTAGGAAGGAGCTTAGCCTCAATCCGCTGATCATATTGTTGAAACATAGCAAATGACAAATCATTCTGCTCAAATCCAATTCGCTTAAGTTGATATTGTTCACTTAATCGATGCACTTCATCAATAGCCGATTTTTTATGTTCTATAATTTCGAAACCAACGGCTTGTTCATTTGCCTGCTCAGTGTATCGGAAATCTGTTATAAAAAATTGTCGATCTGTTGTTAGTAATACAACACCAGCAGTACCTGTAAATTGACTAATGTAGCGACGATTGTATGGATTAGTGATAATTAGAGCGTCTAAGTCTTGTTCAATTAACACTTCACGGACTTGCTTTATTTTGTCCATCAATATGTTCCACCCTTCTAAAAGATCAATTAAATATTCACCCTAAATTTAAGTGTATCACATATTAATATGTTTTGACGACAATATCATTCTGTTCATTTACCTTTATCAGTCGATTATTGATCCATAAAATCATATGAAATAGTGTAGCCAATAAAAACACCATACATAATCATAATACAAAGGGTTGTCACCAAAGTATGTTGGTCAAGCTCTGCTAATCTTGGTATCGCAGGTAACCAATTCGAAAAAACAAGGAAGATAACTAACCATATGGCTAAACCGAATAAAATTCCGGGCGTTATACCTGTTAACCGTCTTAAGAATAAATAATAAACAAATGCAATAAAAATAGATATAATACTAATAACAAGTATGGAAATCATTTCACTAAACCAACGACTTCCCCATTGTTCATTTGTCCATGGAGTGAAAATCAATGTATATGGAGTAACTTTTGTGAAGTTAAAAAAGGACGCAACGGCAGCTACAGAGCCCCATAACAGCCCAGCAAACAACCCTGTTATACAAACCCGCCATCTTAACACTTGAATTGTTTCTGTTTTTTTGTTGTTATCTAACATTTTGCTTCACCTCAACTGATAAGTTAACCAAAGCGAAAAAGATTTATTCAATTATGGTTTTTTGAATAAAATATTATCTATTGCCGATAATATATGTAAATGATTGATTACAAAATTAATAATGAGGGAAAAGATTATTAAAATAACTTTGATCAAAGAAATGAGGTCATCCTATGAAAAGAAATTACCGTACCCCTCTCATGATTTATCTATTACTAAGTCTAGCTGGGTTAGGATTGTTTAACCAATTATTCTTTAACTCATCAAGCTTCCTTAGAAATATTATGATGATTATTGGTGGTGTTGCGATTGTTTATCTTTTAGTCTATGTCTTTTTCCTACGCAAACAAACAACGAATGAGCTAAAGAAATATCGACAAGCCGTTAAACAATCCAAAAGACGCAATAAAAAAACTGCTATTACAAAATCACGACACGTAAGACCGAAATCCGTTTCACCTCTTAGCAAGAAACGTTCTAATAATCCACCGCATCTCAGAGTGATTGATGGAAAAAAATCAAATAGAAAGGGACGTGCATCATTGTAAAGCGAACCTGCAATCAGCGGGGGCGCTTTTGGTGCTTTTCTCCCGCTGATTGGTTGTTGCGGGAGTCAAGGCATTAGCGTCCGTTAACTCTCGCTCAAATAAACTAGATCTACGCGCTATTTTGAAGTGGGTGTTTTATGAACGATGATCTGTGATAAACAATTGTCTAGCTATTCAATTTAGCTAATTCTTTATTATTGACATTCTCCTGCTGCACCTTGATAGAAAATAGCTAACATGCGCAGAAGCTATTCTCCATCAAAGTTATCTAAACTGTTTCTGTAAGAAATCATTGGTTTTTTCTTTACCTATTTTTATCAACTCTTCTCTAGTCGCTTTCGTTAAGGAGAAATCTGCGATGTTAATATGATCCGCATTTAAAAAGACGATATTTGGTTGATTTAATTTGGAGATATATTTTAAGTCTAGTGCATGTTGCATCGTTACGATTAATGTTTTCGTGTAAGCTAAGCCATTATTGATTTGAGGGTTTGTCAAGTATTGCTCTTTAGATTGCAATTGAAATCCAAGTACAGGTCGTTCTAACTTTTGCTTTGGTTTCTTAAATAACCAAAGTGGCAAACTACTTAACAAAGCACCATCGACAATCAAATGTTTTCTCGCTTCCTGATCATAGAGCTTTTTTGGTTTAAAAAGATAAGGTAAGCTTGCACTCATGCGGATAGCTCTTGCAACAGAGAATTGTTCAGGTGATAAGCCATAAATTTTTTTCAAATCATCTGGAATTACAATTAAGCGACCTAGTGTTAAATCAGCAACAGTTAATTTTAATTGATGGCTCTCAAGTTGATCGAAGGTATAAACCCCCTTCTTTGCTAAAAGTTTACCCAGCCAATCTTCCAAAGCTTTCCCGTTGTATAGCCCAAACGTTTTGTATAATGATAGCCATTTCAAAAAAGGGAAATACTTTTCCACTTTTGAACCATCAAGAAACTGCTTTAAATCAAGATCAAGCATTAATGCTTTTAACTCTGATGAACGATAACCTGCTGCTACTAGTCCTGCTACCATTGCACCCGCGGAGCTCCCTGCCAACCGAACAAACTCAAACTGTCTCTCTTCAATTGCTTCCAATGCGCCAATATATGCAAACGCCTTTACGCCTCCACCAGAAAATACACCGTCTATCCTCATTGTCATTCTCCTTTGGCCGCTTTTGTTAAAAACTATGCTGAGTAACCAAAAAAAACAACCGATTTACAATATTGTAAATCGGTTGTTTTTACTTATTCTTGATCAGCTTTTTGTCTTAGTTCTGCTAATTCCTCGGCTCTTTTGGGATTTATTTCAAAATATTGAACCAAATCACCAATACGATCGATTGAATTCCAACTTAAATGGTGCTCAATACCTTCTACATCCTGATAGATGTTCTCTTGATCTACACCAATTAGTGCTAGAAACTGCTCTAATAATTCGTGACGGTAAACGAGTCTTTTTCCTATCTTTTTTCCTTGTGCAGTTAGAATCAAGCCTCGATATTTTTCGTAATTTAGATAACCATCTTTATCTAATTTTTGAACCATTTTGGTAACGGAGGAAGGATGAACTTCAAGCGCATCTGCTATATCTGATACTCGCGCGTACCCTTTTGATTCAATCAATAAGTAAATTTGTTCTATATGGTCTTCCATACTTGGTGTTGGCATAATCGTCCTCCAATTCTCCATGCAAAAAAAACTGCCTAATCCAATAATTCTCCCTTAAAGGATACAATAGTTTTTACATCTAGACAAGTGAATTCATTTTTACATTTTAATCTTAATATTTTCATTTTGAAAAATAGATTTAAACATCGTATAATAAAAGCAGACTGAAATAAAGGGGAAAAAGAGATGAATTTAATTATTGGATTAGCATGGGACTGGATTGCCTTACTTATCATCGTAATAGGTTATATTGGTTACACTTTATATCGATACTTTAAAACAAGAAAGATTATTACTACTTTAACTGAATCCGAGTTTAAAGAAGGTTATAGAAAGGCACAGCTTATTGATGTACGTGAACAAAAGGAATATGATGCTGGCCATATATGGGGAGCTAGAAATATTCCTGTTACACAATTAAAACAACGCCAAAAAGAACTGCGTAAGGACATGCCATTATATTTATATTGCCAATCTGGCTCTCGATCTAGTCGGGCAGCCTGGTTGCTCTACAAAAATGGCTACAAAGAACTTTATGATTTAAAAGGTGGTTTTAAGCAGTGGAAAGGTAAAATTAAAAAAACGGACAAACCAAAGTATTAATTAATGTCCTCTCCTTATATCAATAACAGATGATGTTAAAAGTAAATAGTTAAAGCGAAAGATGAATGATAAGTTTTAATCAAATTATCATTCATCTTTTTTGTGTTGTATCCTAAAGAAAGCTGTGTAGCAGACCTGTTTCTTCATAATGATCGATAAAATCTCAATGTACTTTAACTTCCTTCAGCGTTTTACAATATACGAGAATGAGTGAACTACTCCCACCACTTATCACTCTTGTGGTTTGCTTGAAGTGGTGGCTTCTTGGGTAATCGCCACTTTTGATAGCTGACGAAATTGACCAAGCTAACCCTCTTGTTCCAAGCGTTTATATTTTCATTAGGCACTTGCTATTAAAATTTTATTATTGGTTATACTAGCTAGTGAAGGTGGGGTTATACGATGCATATCGAACTAACACGTGATCTAGAATTTATTGATCACCTTTTAGAAGGTATAGACCAAAATCAAACATTAGCTGACTGGAAGCACTTCAAGTTAGCTTATCATGTTGCAGACACATTACTTATTCCGCGTTCAAATAAGTTGAAAGCATTAGATCAACTACACCACATTGACTTTCTACCACACCAAACAGACACGGCAAGTAAAGTCATTCACGAAATGAACGGCCGGGCCATTTTAGCTGATGAAGTGGGTCTGGGTAAAACAATTGAAGCCGGATTGATTTTAAAAGAATATATTTTGCGAGGTTTGATAAAGAAGGCACTTATCATTGTCCCTGCATCTCTCGTCAACCAATGGGCTAGCGAATTACATGAAAAATTTTTTATTCAAACAACCATCGCAAAGAAAAAACCCGTATGGACAAATGATGATATTATGATTACTTCGTTAGATTTAGCTAAAAGAGAGCCTCATTGTCAAGCGATATTAGCACAAACATATGATTTATTGTTAATTGATGAAGCTCATAAACTAAAAAATAACAATACGAAAAATTATCAATTTGTACAAGCCTTATCAAAAAAGTATTGTTTACTTTTAACAGCTACCCCTATACAGAATAAGTTAAATGATGTCTTTAATCTAGTTACATTGTTGAAACCAGGTCTATTAGGCGATCAGCAAACATTTCTAAAACGCTTTGACAAACCAACACGTGACCTTGATCAACATTTACAACGATTAATTCAAAAAGTGATGGTTCGAAATTTGCGTCACGAAACTGTTCTAGATTGGACCAAACGTCACATAAAAAACATTTCCGTTACATTCACCGAAGAAGAGTATAACTTTTATCAAAAGCTTGAGCAAGCAACACTTGGTCATCAATCCGTTAACAAAACCCTCTATTTAAGAGAGTTCTGTTCTTCTCGAGAGGCCTTATATACAACCCTTATAAAAGAAGACAGCCCATTAACAAATGAATTAGTAGCTGATTTAGGACAACTTCCGCATCACAGTAAAGCGATACAATTAGTTAAATTAATAAAGGATATTAATGATAAATGTATTGTTTTCACAGAATATCGAGCAACACAAGTTTATTTGCAGTGGCTTTTAAAAGAAAATCAAATCTCTTCAGTACCATTTCGTGGTGGATTTAAGCGTGGTAAAAAAGATTGGATGAAGCAACTCTTTCAAGAACAAGCCCAAGTCTTAATTGCAACTGAAGCTGGTGGTGAAGGCATTAACCTCCAATTCTGCAATCACTTAATCAATTACGATTTACCTTGGAACCCGATGCGTATCGAACAGCGAATAGGACGGATTCATCGCTTTGGACAAAAAAATGATGTTCATATTTACAATTTCAGTATAGAGAAAACAATAGAAGAACATGTCTTACAGTTGCTCTATAATAAAATCCACTTGTTTGAGCGAATTATTGGGCACCTTGATCATATTTTGGCTGAACTTAACCTTGGTTCATTAGAAAAAGAAATAACGCAAATGGTGTGTCAATCTAAATCAATTGGAGAAATAAAGGTAAAGATGAACAATTTAGCTGAGGTCATAGACTATGCACAAGAGGAGGATGTCCATAATGGCAATAGAGAATCTTCATGACTTTCTTGTCACTTATTTCACTACTAATCATTGTCAAGTTAACTCCAATAAAAAAGATGGAACCTTAAATGTTCAACTTACTGAAGAAATGGATGAGCGATTAATGAATCGCCCCTTCTACTGGCAATATGTTAGAAAATTAAATCAAGTCGGGTCACCTTTGGAATTAAAGATTACCACGCAATATAATAAAGCGAATAAGGATAGGGCTTATCTTTCTTTTGGGACAGAACGATTCAATAAAATTTGTAATGACGCATTATCAAAAGGTAGATTCACAAAATTATATCAAAGCATAGCACCAAGGCAACAAACGGCCCTTTATCCATGGTTGATTATAAATGTGAAGATGAGTTATATAGGGAAACAACAGGAAGAAGATCTAAAATCCTATGGCATTCATCTTATCAACGGTACAATTATTGATCAAGCTTTTGAATGGTTAGAGCAAAAAGAATGGACGACTACCATCCCAGACTTTTGTTATCCTATTACACCACTTATTCAAGTTAGAAATGGATATTTGAGAATTGAACACTTTATACTAGAACAATTACAAGCTAAGCAACATCAATGGGCAGAAGCTTCATATCAACATCTTCAAGAAGAAATTCAATTACTAAATTATTCTAAAGATCGTGAGCAAAGCGTTGATGAGAATCACTATTTGAAGGAAAAAGAAAATTTAAAAGCCATTTATCAACCTAAAATTTCACTTCAGGTCATAAATGGCGGAATGTTCTACTTAGCAGAACCTTAATCTTGATTAGCTATAGAGTCAAATGTATGTTTAATGACGTTTGGAAACATACCAAACCACTTTTCCGAAAAATTAATTTGCTGATTGTGATTTGATTTTTCTTTGTTGCTCTCAGGTGTTTTGGTTCTCTGGTGGTAATCGACTACTAGTTCAATAATAAATTCAATCGTTGATTGGTCAGCCATAAGCCTACTCCTTTTTATCATAGATAACCACCCGTAAAATACCACTTCAAAGTAGATCGTTTTAGGTGGATGCCAACGAACGCTAATGTCCGATTCACGCAACGACCAATCAGCGGGATCGCCTACTGACTGAAGGTTCGTTGTATAGGTAGCTTACCCTTAGCAAAGCTTTTCATACACTGGCATAGCTGATTTGTGATTTGTTATTCATTCATGAGTGAAAGAATGTGATCTACAATCTTTTCAGTTTGCATTCTGTCTGTTTCAACAACATACATAGCCACTTCCAGATATTTAACCTCTCGCTCTTGCAATAATTTCTCTTTATCACGCGTGTTATCTTGCCAAATCGGTCTATTTTCATCGTGTTTCAATCGATGATAAATAGTAGACCAACTTGCTTTTAAATAAATAACCTTTTTCCCTTTTAGCCATTCTCTATTTACTGATTGCTCAATAATACCTCCTCCAGTAGATATAACATGACCTTCAAATGGTGAATCTTTTAAGACTTGGTATTCATAAGCCCGAAATGCCTCTTCGCCTTCATCAGCAAATATCTCTTTTATCGTTTTATTTTGGATATATTCTATTTCTACATCTGTATCGATAAAAGCGCATGATAACCTTTTTGCTAATTGTCTGCCAACCGTCGACTTACCGCTTCCCATAAATCCAACAAGATAAATACTCTTCATTATATCAGTCCTTTCTATTGTATCTCTGCCCATTTCAATTATTTATTTTGAAGTATGTCGTAAATAATAATGTTAAATTTTTGTCCTAAAAATAAATAGAATTTTGCGTCAAAAAATGTTGATACTTAATTTTCTCACTGTTAGCGGTTAATTATTTTAAATTCTTAGTATATAATGCAGTTTGATTATTATCGACGTTAGCGTTATATTTCCATATAGAAAGGAGTGATCAACATCTATTCAGCTACTCGATTTATTCAAGAATTGCTTAAAATAGCTACAAGTAATAGCGCAACAGATATACATTTTTTCCCTGATTATACCTCAGTATTAATTTTTTTCCGCATTAACGGCGAGCGAAAATACCACTTTAAAATTCATCATAATCAATATCGAATTGTACTTAATCACTTCAAATTTTCCTCTGGTATGGATATTGGTGAAACTCAAAAACCACAAGATGCGGCCTTACAGATAACATTAAACAAGACTAACATTAATTTACGTTTATCTACGCTTCCTGTAAAACAGATGGAAAGTCTCGCGATTCGCATACTACCTCAACTACACACAAAAGCACTTGAAGATTTGATATTATTTCGCTATCAAGTACAACAATTCAAACAGATTATGACTAGAAAGGCTGGTGTCATTTTATTAACAGGTCCTACCGGATCAGGAAAAACAACTTTATTATATGCTTTACTTGATCATTTACTAATAGAACAAGCCTATCAAACCATTACATTAGAAGATCCAATCGAAAAAGAGATGTTTAATTTTCTTCAAGTTCAAATCAATGAGAAAGGTGGCATGACGTATCACACTGGCCTAAAAGCAGCATTAAGGCATGATCCCGACCTGTTAATGGTAGGAGAAATTCGCGATCAAAACACAGCAGAATTTGTCTTTCATGCAGCATATACCGGTCATTTAGTTTTTTCAACCTTACACGCAAAAAATGCTGCAGGTACTATACATCGTCTATTAGAAATGGGTATTAAACCCATTGACCTTTCACAAAATTTAATTGGAGTTGTTGCCCTTCAGCTTATCCCTATTTTCAATTGCCAACAAAAGAAACAGCGGGCAGCAATTCTGGAGATATTGAGCGAAAGTCACCTATCTGCATACATTAACGACTTAGATGAAACACAATTAAAACATCAAACTTTTAATGAATTAAAGAGGAAGGCTTTTGCTTATGGTTATGCTGAATCAGCGAGTGTTTGATACGAGCAGATCATTAAGATTATCTTTGCAAGAGCAAATTAAGTTGCTAAACAGATTATATCGGCTACTAAAACACGGTTATTCCCTTTTAGCTGCACTAGATGTCTTAAAACGTCAAAAACATTGGCATGAAGTCATAGAGTATTTTCAAAGTGAATTAACGAAAGGAAAAGCATTTGACGATGTGTTAAGTGATTTAGCTTTTGACCAAAAAATTGTAACGTTTATTTATTTTGCTTCGCGACATGGCAATTTGATTCAAACATTACAACAAGCGATTCAATTTGTCTCTCAACACATGCATTTAAGCAATCATTTTAAGAAAGCGATTCGATATCCAATTTTCCTTATAACAAGCTTTTTAATCATCTTATTTTTTGTACACTCACTCGTCTACCCTTCTTTTCTACAGCTTTATTCTACCGCCACACACACTTCCTCTTTTTTACTTGTTTCTATAAAAGTAGTAGATTTCATATTTGCAGCTTTCCTTTTCATCTGCTTAATGTTGCTATTGCTCATTTTTATATGGTTTACTTATCGCAATAAACTTTCGATCAAGCAAAAAGCACGACTTATTAGACACCTTCCCATGGTTAAGCACTATATAAAAAAACAAGTTAGCTTCTCAGTGGCGATTCACCTCAGTTCCCTGTTAACAGCTGGTCTTTCTCTTAAAGATAGTCTTAAAATCATAAATGACCATAATCAACACTCTCTACTAAGCTATTATTGTAGTTTTTTAGTAAGTGCGTTAGAAGACGGTTTAACAATGGAAGAAGCTTTACATCAACAAGGTAACTTCGAGCATGAGCTAACCATAATATTTGAGCACAACCAAAGTCAACATTTATTGAAAAGAGATTTATTATCATATTCTACTTTTATGCTAGAAGATTTGCAAACCACCATAAAAAAATTAATTCGTTATATACAACCAACTGTTTTTATGGTGATTGGAATTAGTATTATTTTAATTTATTTATCAATAATGCTTCCGATGTTACAACTTATTCAAACCATATAGGAGTTGATTAGATGATTAAAAAAGAAGACGGCTTTACTTTAATAGAAATGTTGATTGTCCTGGCAGTTATTGCGATTTTATTAATTTTGCTTGTACCTAATCTATCAGAGCGAAATCAAGATATCCATACAAAAGGCGAGGATGCATTAGTCCAAATGGCAGAAGCTCAAGTGCAAGCTTACTATATTGACCATGGTAAATATCCTGACTCCATCAAGCAACTCGTTGATCAAAATTATTTAACAACAAATTTATTGGCAAATGGAACGAAAGAGATTGTCTTTGAAAATTCAAATTCATACAAAGTGATTGTTCGAAATGTTCCTTAGAAAACAGCTTGGTTTTTCCTTAATAGAACTATTAATTGTGCTTACTCTTATTAACGTGCTGTGGTTAATAAGTGCTAATCACTATCATAAAAAACTTAACCACATAGCATTTGAACAATGGTATCAACAGTTTGAATTGGATATTATTGAATTACAGAAACATACAATGGTCACTAACATTACTTATCACATACAATTTTATCCTAGTTCAAATCGATATGAACTTCGGCAAGGTCCTTTTGGGGAAGGTCTTGTTAGAAGAGAGTGGCCAGAAGAATGGAAAATCACAATGCTAACTCTACAAAATCAAATTAGATTTACACGTACAGGGACGATTAGAAGCCCTGGAACCATGCAAGTAAAAACAAATACGGCCATCTATCATATCTATTTCCCATTTGGAAAGGCACGGTGTTATTATATTGAAATCTAAACAAGAGGGATTTATTTTATTCGAAGCTTACGTCGGCTTAGTACTTTTAATGTTAGTCATTTGCACAATACTTCCTGTCATTATTCAATATAAGATTGAGCAATCCATTTTAGCAGAACGTGTCGATCATTATCATTTTCTTTACAACACCATTCAAACAATTAAGGTAGCTGATCTTCCACTATCAATGTCTCATAAGCTAAACGAAAAGATTGTAGAAATTGATTTTTATATTTTAAATAATCAAATAATAGGTAAAGGAACATGGACAAATGCAAAAGAACAACTTGAAGAAATATTCGTTTATTTCCAATTATCAGAGTGAAATGGGCTTTACCATAATCGAGATGTTACTTGCTTTTTCTATTATATTGATTATCTTAACCATTATCCCTTCCATTTGGAAAACCACAAATCTTCATAGACCAACTGAAAGGTTCTCTGTTTATCAATTCTTCCATTTTATATCAGACCAAGTTCATGAAAATAAATTGACAAATACAAGTGATGACCAAATTTTGTTGACAACAATAGATGGCGACTTTATAAGATTTTCTATGCATAATAATCTAATTCGCAGACAAGTTAATCGCTCTGGACACGAGGTTTTTTTACAAAATGTAGCTACATTACGGGTGACTACAGAAGATGATTATCTATTACTTACATTAACGATGGAATCTGGAGGTGTCTATGAAAAAGTTATTCACTTGTTTTCACAATGACAAAGGGACAATCACTGTTTATCTATTCTATTTAGCCACCCTACTCTTATTGCTGGCTGTTTCAGTTGTCCAATATTATCAAAATGAAACAAACCTTGCCGAAATGGAAATAGAACATTTAAAATTAGAAATGTTACAACAGTTAGCCTATCAATCCTTAATTAACGACTGGGAACAATGGGAAGGTCAAGAGAAGGTTGAATTTCAATATCCAATTGGAGAAGCAAAAGTATCAATATCAAAGCAAGCGGAAGCACTTACAAAAATTATCATTAGTGGATCAACAGAACCGCCATATCAACGCTCTAGGACTTATCATTATAATAACCCTTGAGCGCAGTATATGGTTTTTAAGCAAATTATGGCGTTACAAAGGGATTGTGCACCTTCTCATAACCAATCGTTGTTACAGGTCCATGACCAGATAATACTTTGTATTCAGCTTCTAAACGATATAATTTATTTCGTACAGAATCGATTAATGTAGCTTGATCCCCACCAGGTAAATCCGTTCGTCCAACACCCGTCCTAAACAAACAATCGCCAACAAATGCTAATTGATTTGCTTCAAATATAAATGTTACTCCCCCAGGTGAATGCCCAGGCGTATGTATCACTTTAAATTCAAATGAACCTATGACCATTGCGCCCATTTGCAAGTAAGCATCTGCTGGCCTAGCAGTGATCTCCCCTAAGGGAAAATATTTTGAGCTATTTAAAGACGGATCTGTTAACCATTCTGCCTCTAATTGATGCAAGTAAACTGGGATTTCGTAATCATCTCGCAGTTCATCTACCGCACCAATATGATCAAAATGGGCATGTGTTAATAATATTGCAATTGGTGTTAACGCTTCTTTAGTAATAAAAGCCCTAATGCGTTCTGCTTCGGCACCTGGATCTATAATGATGGCTTGGGTACCTTCGTAAATAATATAGCCATTTGTTCCTAATTGCCCTAATGACATCGTTTCTACATGCATTAAATTTCACTCCTTAATTAAAATAGAAATACTTAAAAACTTAATTAATGAAATAAACTCATTGTTTATGGTTCTCTGTCAAATGTGGTGGTGTAATGTTCACTCCACCATTCATCTTTGTTAAAAGCTCTTTTTCCATAAAGTAGTGCTATTGCTAAGCCGCAGAGGGAAATATACTCGCTTTCCGCGGACGAACGCCCAAGCCTCCTCGCAAAGACCGCTGTGGGGTCTCGGTCGCCCGTTTTTCCGCAGGAGTCTCGCATATTTCCTCTGCTATGTGCTATTTCAAACGAGAGCCTTTTTAACCTCTTGTTGCCATAATATTTTATTCTTCAAACGTTGAAAATTTTTGATACCAAAAGAGTCTCGCTTTTAAAACCCTTTATCGTATTGTTAATGCCTTCGATATAACCATTATTAAATGGATACATGAACGATTGTAAGATCTCTTGTTTCCAACGTATAAACATTTTTCTTACGCGGTGAAATGCATCAATGTTAGAAGCACGCATCCATTCTAGACATGCCTCCATTCCTTTTCTAGCTGTCTTCTCATCACTTGTCTTAAACCATTCATCTAATTTGTTCTTTAACTCATACGCTTCTTTTAAGCGTGGATCCATTTGTAAAAGCTTCTCAACCTTTTCTCGTCCTTTCCCTGACAATTTATAGGGGGATTTCCACAATGACTTCTTACTCCGTTTCATATGAATCCGCGTTTGTTTATCTACATTGCGTTGGACTTCCCGCTGAACTTCATCTAAAGCCCAATATACTTGACGCATGAAGTGAAATCGATCAGCTATAATTAATGGATTTCCTAGTACC
>NZ_JH976436.1:0-34299 GCF_000306965.1 Amphibacillus jilinensis Y1
GTTGTTTTGTTCAGTTTTCAAAGATCAAAAATCACTGTCACATTTGAGACAGCAATATAATAATACCATACACCCCCGTTGTTGTCAACAGCTTCAAAGCTACCACAACAACCAGATATATTTAAAAATAGTGCGTTCCTAATATTAATAGGATTTCACACAAAAGTCAAGAATAATTTAATTAAAAGATAAAGACTAAATAAATTCGTTTATTCCTTTCACTTATTATATTATTGCAAAAAAATAAAACCAAGTTATCGCGCTATACATTTAATAATACAAAAAAAGTTCGGAATATATTGAATCTATACCCCGAACCTTAATAAAGTTATTAGTTGGCTACAATATTAACTAATTTACCTGGAACAACAATCACTTTCCGAACCGTTTTACCAGCAATTTTTTCTTGAATAATTTCATTTGCTAATGCTAGCTCCTCAAGTTCATCCTTAGTAGCAGTCTTTGCCACCAACATTTTCGCTCTATTCTTACCAAGAATTTGAATCACAATCTCAACTTCGTCTTCCACTAACTTCGTTTCATCAAATTCAGGCCAAGATTGATACGCGATTGTCTCATCTTTACCTAATTCACTCCAAAGCTCTTCAGCTAAGTGAGGAGCTACCGGTGAAAGTAACTTTACAAAACCTTCTGCATACGTTCTATCTATTTCATTAGCTTTATATGCTTCATTAATAAAGACCATCATCTGAGAGATTGCCGTATTAAATTTCAACTCTTCAAAATTCTCTGTGACACGCTTAACTGTTTCATGGTAAACTTTTTCAAGGTGATCGTCCTCCACCTCAGACACAATTTTCGTTGTCAACTGCTGCGACTGATCTGATACATATAGACGCCAAACACGATCAAGGAAGCGACGTGCTCCGTCAAGTCCACCTTCTGACCAAGCAATTGAAGCATCTAGTGGGCCCATGAACATTTCATATAAACGAAGTGTATCTGCACCATGACTAGCAAGGATTTCATCTGGGTTAACAACATTACCCTTCGACTTACTCATCTTTTCATTGTTTTCGCCTAAAATCATTCCTTGATTAAAGAGCTTCATAAATGGTTCCTTTGTAGGTACCACACCAATATCATATAAAAACTTATGCCAAAAACGCGCATATAATAAGTGTAAAACAGCATGTTCTGCTCCGCCAATATAAACATCTACTGGCAACCATTTGTTTAACTGGTCATAATCAGCAAGTTTTTCACTATTGTCGGGATCAATGAAACGTAAGAAGTACCAACAACTTCCTGCCCATTGTGGCATGGTATTTGTTTCACGACGGCCCTTCTTGCCCGTTTCGGGATCAGTCACGTGAACCCAATCTTCAATATTAGCAAGTGGTGATTCACCTGTTCCAGAAGGTTTTATTTCTGTTGTCTTTGGCAGCACAAGTGGTAGTTGACTTTCATCTACTCCTGTCGTCGTGCCATCTTCCCAGTGAATAACCGGAATCGGTTCACCCCAATAGCGTTGGCGACTGAAAAGCCAATCACGCAAACGATACGTTACCTTTTTCTCACCTTTATTGTGTTTTTCAAGCCAATCGATTGCCTTTATAATAGCTTCATCTTTATTTAAATCATTTAAGAACTCAGAATTAATATGTTTACCATCACCAGTAAATGCCTCAGTTTCGATGTCGCCACCTTCTAGCACTGGAATGATATCAAGATTAAATTTTTGTGCGAATTCATAATCACGTTGATCATGGGCAGGTACGGCCATAATTGCACCAGATCCATATGACATTAAAACATAATCAGCAATCCAAATCGGAATTTTTTTATCATTGATCGGATTCACTGCATAAGCACCTGAGAAAACACCTGTCTTATCTTTAGCTAAATCCGTCCGTTCTAAATCACTCTTTGTTTTTACCTGATTCAAATAATGACTCACTGCACTCTTTTGCTCTGCTGTAACCACTTTATCAACCAACGGATGTTCAGGTGCTAACACAGCATAAGTAGCACCAAATAATGTATCAGGTCGCGTTGTAAACACCTTAAAAGTAGCTTGATGATCCGCAATGTCAAAGGTCACTTCAGCACCTTCTGATCGACCGATCCAATTACGCTGCATATCCTTAATGCTTTCTGGCCAATCCAGTTCTTCTAGGTCATCTAATAAGCGATCTGCATATGCAGTAATTTTAAGCATCCACTGCTTCATTGGCTTTCGTTCAACTGGGTGGCCCCCACGCTCACTTACACCATCAATTACTTCTTCATTTGCTAACACCGTTCCTAAAGCTGGACACCAGTTCACCGGCACTTCATCAACATAAGCCAGTCCCTTTTCATAAAGCTTTAGGAATATCCACTGTGTCCACTTATAATAGTTAGGATCTGTTGTATTCACTTCTCTGTCCCAATCATATGAAAAACCTAGTTCTTGAATTTGCCGTCTAAATGTATCAATATTTTTAGCAGTGAATACGGCAGGGTCATTACCTGTATCCAGTGCATATTGTTCTGCTGGCAACCCAAAAGCATCCCACCCCATCGGATGAAGCACTTCATAACCTTGCATTCGTTTCATTCTCGACAGAATATCTGTTGCGGTATAACCTTCTGGATGTCCAACATGAAGCCCAGAACCAGATGGATAAGGAAACATATCTAATGCGTAAAACTTTTTCTTATCCGTCTTTGTATTTGTCTTAAACGTTTTATTGGTTAACCAATAATCACGCCATTTTTTTTCTATTTTTCTATGATCAAATGACATCTTACATCCTCCTTAATTCTATCGACAACGACAAATGGAAACGTGTGTTCTGGAAATAAAAAAAGCACTACATCCCATAATGGGACGAGAGCTTTTCCCGCGGTACCACCCAAAATTAACGTCGTACAACGTTCACTTTGTTTCTTTAACGCAGAATACGGCGATCACTACTATGATTCACAATCGCAACCTCAAAGGTGAGTTCGTAAAGGTCAAGAATAACTTTCAGCAACCGTTATTTCTCTATGGCTTGACCATTTTACTACTAATCCTTCTCATTGTCGTTCCTTATTATTGTAATCGTATTGTAAGGAAACTAGAGGCTTTTGTCAAGCTGATCCTCAAAATACTTTTCAAATGACTTCGTGCTTCTCCCCTCTTATTGTGATAAAATATTCAAAGTAATTTAAATCAAATTAGGATAAAGGGGTTCTCATTTATGAAAAATCCATTTCCGTATTCATATGATCAAAAGCGATACCATTCTTTAAACTATCATCTGAAAAATCGTTTTGGTGAAAAAATCTTTAAAGTGGCATTAGATGGTGGATTTGATTGCCCAAACCGTGATGGTACGGTTGCTTATGGTGGCTGTACGTTCTGTTCGGCTGCTGGAAGTGGGGACTTTGCCGGGGACCGTGCCGATGATCTAGAAAAGCAATTTAATGAAGTGAAAGACCGTATGCACAGTAAATGGCCTAATGCCAAGTATATTGGCTATTTTCAAGCATATACGAATACCCATGCACCTGTAGCTGAGTTAAGAGAAAAATATGAAACCATTTTAAAACAAGATAATGTTATCGGTCTATCTATCGGAACCCGCCCCGACTGCCTCCCAGATGATGTCATCGAATACTTAGCAGAGCTAAACGAGCGAACTTACCTTTGGGTAGAACTCGGGTTGCAAACGATGCACCAAAGCACTTCTGATTTAATCAATCGTGCACATGATATGCAGTGCTATCTTGATGGGGTTGAAAAATTACGCAAACATAACATTAATGTTTGTACACACATTATTAATGGCTTGCCTGGTGAAGATTATCAAATGATGATGGATACAGCTAAAGCAGTCAGTGAAATGGATGTCCAAGGAATAAAAATTCACATGATGCATCTTCTAAAAGGAACACCGATGGTCAAGCAGTATGAAAGAGGCATGCTTAAATTTATGACACGCGATCAATATATTAAGCTCGTGGTCGATCAGTTGGAAATTTTGCCTCAAGACATGATCGTTCACCGCATCACGGGTGATGGACCACCTGATTTATTAATTGGGCCGATGTGGAGCATGAGCAAATGGGAAGTATTAAACGCTATTGATGCCGAACTTGAGACACGTAACAGCTATCAGGGAAAGTTGTTTGATAGACACGCTAAGGTACTATCATGTTAAAGCGCGTCATTCCTTACGCTCATGAATTAATTCAGCAAGTGATACAACCTGGCGAGATAGTCATTGACGCTACTTGTGGTAACGGTCATGACACCGTCATGCTTAGCCAAGCCACTGGTCCTAATGGGGTTGTTTATGCTTTTGATATTCAAGCAGAGGCCATTACTAATACCAAAAGATTACTAGAAGAAAATCAACTTAATAACGTTGAACTTATCCATGATAGCCATCAATATGTCGATCATTATTTAGATGACCGAGCCGACCAGCAACTAGCTGGAGCGATCTTTAACCTTGGTTATTTGCCCGGCAGTGATAAAACAATTATTACAAAACCAACAAGCACGATTTCAGCTATAGACAAAATAGCCTGCCGGTTAAAAGTTGGGGGGATAATTGTTTGCGTAGTCTATTATGGTCATTCCGGGGGTCAATCTGAAAAAGAAGCATTACTTGACCATCTAAAACATTATGATCAAAAGCAATTTAATGTGCTTCAATATGGCTTTATTAATCAAAAAAACCACCCACCTTTTGTTCTTGCCCTTGAGAAAAAACAAGCCGATTGAGCTAGTGCTCCATAATCGGCTTGTTTTTAAATCGTTTATACCATTTTATTGAATAATAGAAAAAAATAGATCGCATTCCCCCAGCTCTTAAGAGTCGGCGCTTGACACGTTTACCATCCCATACCTGATCAATTTTTGGATCAGCTAAGTATAAACCTATTAATCCTTGATAAATAAAGCGGTGAAACTTTTGATCGCATAGCTTCTTTATGGTATTTCTGGTCTGTTCAATAAAATAAAGAAAGCGTTGCTCCAATTTATCTACACTAGGATAGTAAGCGCAAAAGTTTAGGTCTCCTTCTTGTCTATCTTCATTTTGATCAATCAGATAATCGAGAAGGATATGGAGACCTTGTAAATATGGGAAGTAACCATGATAAATATACTGTAATTCTTGTTCTTCTAATTTACCGTGAAAAGCGTAAGAAACCATACAAAATATGCCTAGTGTTGATCCTGTTGCTGCGCTATATTCATACCAACTTAACGTCGCATAATTGGATTGTTCATGCATTTTCTTTAACCTGCCAACGCGTTGAGATTGCTCGACATGTTTATGTACTTGTAAATCGATATATAAATCAACTAATTCAATTAAATATTTTTTCATAACTGAATACTGACTAAGCATCGCTAAATGTGCTTGACATACCTCAACAAGCTCTGTTAAGTAACCCCCATCATCTTTGAATTCATGAAATTGATAATATGAATTTGTCGATTCTGATAATGTAACCGCATCTCGCATCGCTTGATGTAGTGCTCGAAAATCATTTGCGTTAAAGGAACCACTGCGGTCACATAAATTATCTAAGTAGTCACTAATCGTTTGATACGCCACGATGAAAGTCACCGCTTCCTTCCACCTTGCTCCCGATAAAACACCATAAACACTACCGCCTTGACAATGAAACGATTTCGCATCAATACTAGCTAATGCTTGTTCACGCAATTCTTGATTAGGAATAGCAGACGCCTTAGCACGCCAATAGATAAGCTCCTGTCTTACAACTGGTAAGATATCCTTAAATACCGTCTTTACAAGCCTTGGAGCTGTTTGGTACATACTACTTTTCATATTCACCACACCTACACATTTAAGGATTGTTTTTAATCATTATAGCCATGAACAACGGATTTAGTCTAATTTGACTAAATTATCCGCTTATCACAATAAAAAAACTCAAAGTAGGCTTATATTATACATTAAATAATAATCGTCTTTACCACTTTCTTCAATAATTCCTTTTGCTTGTGTTAACAAAATCTTTTTAATATCCAAAAAAATTATCCGAATTAGGTTTAAAGAGCAAGAACATACCTAAAAACAATACTAGGGAAACTGCCCAAATAACAAATAAAAACTTTGTCCTACTAGTCATACTTACACTTTCCCCAAGAAAGATTTTTGATAATAAGTAAATTAAAGTTAATGTAATTGTTGGAACTAAAATATAAAGTATAACGCCCCAATTTCTAGGGACACCTATGAAGAAAAAGTAGAATGTCAAAGCTATTGATACATTTAAACCAACTAAAGGCTGAAAGGACAGATAAGTATATATCTTTTGTTTCTCAACATTTTTCATTAAATTCCCTCTCTCTTTGGATTGTTACAGTTATAAATGGAAATTAACCCCTTCTTCAATTATACTATTTTTACCAAATTCCTTCAAATGGATAATTTAAAAAATTAACTAAGTCAGTTATTTAATACTGCTAACACTCTTTTTTATAATCTGTTTCATAAATAAGCAGCTCCTTTAGTAACTTATCTAGAATGTTGATGTACCCCATTCCCGCTTAATTACAGACATAGACCCTATAGAAGACACTTTTTAGCGTCCAATCTATAGGGTCCATTTTATTCACTGTTAGATATATTGTTAAGCATCAATAAACGCATTTAAAGCATCTGCTTTATCTGTTCTTTCCCAAGGGAAAGTGACATCTGTACGACCAAAATGGCCATAGGCTGCGGTTGACTTAAAGATCGGTTGTCGTAATTGCAACATTTGAATGATACCTGCTGGGCGCAAATCAAATAAATGACGAACTGCTTCTACTAGTTTTTCTTCACTTACTTTCCCTGTTCCAAATGTATCGACTGAAATAGAGACAGGTTCAGCTACCCCTATGGCATATGCCAATTGAACCTCACATGCTGATGATAATCCGGCAGCAACAATGTTCTTAGCGACATAACGCGCAGCATAAGATGCAGAACGGTCTACTTTTGTTGCATCCTTACCACTAAACGCACCACCACCATGACGGGCATAGCCACCATAAGTATCAACAATAATTTTCCGACCTGTCAAACCAGCATCACCTTGAGGCCCACCGATAACAAAACGTCCTGATGGATTAATAAAATATTTTGTTTGCTCATCTAATAATTCCGCTGGGACAACCGGCTCAATCACATGTTTTTTCAAGTCTGACTGAATACGCGTTAGCTCGATTTCTGGATGGTGTTGTGTTGAAATGACTATCGTATCGACACGGAGAGGTTTATTGTTCTCATCGTATTCAACCGTTACTTGTGTCTTACCATCTGGGCGTAAGTAATCAACCGTTTGGTCTTTACGTACATCGGCTAACCGCTTCGATAATTTATGTGCTAGGGAAATCGGTAATGGCATCAATTCAGGTGTTTCATTATTAGCATAACCGAACATTAAACCTTGATCTCCTGCCCCAATCGCTTCAATCGCTTCATCGTTCATTTTGCCCTCACGCGCTTCTAAAGCTTGATCTACTCCCCCCGCAATATCGGGCGATTGTTCATCTATTGCGGTTAATACCGCACACGTTTCGTAATCAAATCCGTATTTAGCACGTGTATAGCCAATTTCCTTAATCGTTTGACGTACAATTTTAGGTATATCAACATAGGTTGAGGTTGTTATTTCTCCTGATACAAGCACTAGACCTGTCGTGATCGTTGTTTCACATGCCACTCTAGCCATAGGATCTTTTGTTAAAATTGCATCAAGTATTGCATCTGAAATTTGATCACTAATTTTATCTGGATGTCCTTCAGTTACAGACTCCGAAGTAAATAATCGACGATTTGCAACCATGTTAGCAAATCTCCTTTCCTAACCACCAAAACAGGTGTCCATTCTTTTTTTATTTTAGTTGTTTTCAACTTTATCATAACAGAACATGCGAAGCATTGGCTATAAAAACGAATGCCTTCTTACGCTCTTCCTCGAATAGTTAATCAAGATGAATGCATATATTTCCTCGCTAAACTTAATGTTATGTTTTTTTATCGTAACCAAACCCTTCTCCGTTGTCAATATAAGTCCTAACTATTATAAACACACAGCCCTTTATTTTTGCATACGATGGAGAAAACGGTATGAGAAAAAGGAGTATTAAAATGAAAAAAATCTGTGTCATCGCCATGCTTTTAGTCATACCCACCTTACTTATAAGTTGTTCCAACGATCAACCATTAACAGAAATTCGCGTTGCAGAAGTAACACGAAGTATTTTTTATGCTCCTCAATATGTCGCCTTAGAACTCGGCTATTTTGAAGAGGAAGGTCTAGAGGTGGAGTTGCAAACCATTGCTGGTGGAGATAAGGTAATGATTTCACTATTATCGAACAATTCCGATATTGGTTTGGTTGGGGCTGAGACTTCTATTTATGTTGCTAGTCAAGAAACAGATGATCCAGTTATCAACTTTGCCCAATTAACTCAAACAGATGGTACCTTTCTTGTTTCACGTGAGCCAGACGATGATTTTTCCTTTACAGATTTAATCGATAAGGAATTTTTAGGTCAGCGTAAAGGTGGAATGCCTCAAATGGTGGGAGAGTTTGTATTAAGAGATCACGGGATCGATCCACACGATGACTTAGAACTCATTCAAAATATTGACTTTGCCAACATTGCTAGTTCGTTCTTAAGTGGCGTGGGAGATTATGTACAGTTGTTCGAACCTACTGCAAGTCAATTTGTTGAAGATGGCGTCGGACATATTGTCGCTTCTTTTGGTGAAGCCTCAGGGCAAGTACCTTACACTGTCTTTATGGCTAAAGAAAGCTTTTTAGAAACCCATGATCAAGCTGTTTTAAAGTTCACCAAAGCCTTATATCGTGCACAACAATATGTTAACACAGCTGATCCTAACGAAATTGCCGAGATTGTTCAACCTTTTTTCACTGAAACCGATCAAGCTTTACTTGCCAGTTCCATTGAGCGTTATCAGGCACAAGACGCCTATGCAACCACCCCTTTGCTAGAAGAAGCAGCGTGGGAACATTTAAAAGTAATTATGGATCAAGCAGATGAACTGCCCGCTGACATTGACTATCAAGACTTAGTTAATACAGATTTTGCAGAAGAAGTTATTAAAGATTGAGGAGGGAAGCCCGTTGAGTTATTTAGAGCTAGCATCTATTTCTCACTATTACTTTAATGAAAAACATTGCACACATGCCCTTGATAACATTTCATTCCAAGTTGAAAAGGGGCACTTTATTTCTTTATTAGGTCCTAGCGGGTGTGGGAAAACAACTCTTCTATCAATTATCGCTCAACTGATTAGCCCAACAGAAGGGACAATAAAGTTAAAAGGTTTACCGATTGATCAGCATAACATCTCAATTGGATACATGCTCCAACAGGATTACTTATTTCCTTGGAAAACGATTTTAGACAATGTTTGTATTGGTCCAAAAATCCGTAGGGAATGGGTAACAGGTGATTACGATAAAGCTAAAGCATTATTAGCTAAAGTTGGATTAACTGATGTTGTTAATAAATATCCTGATCAATTATCTGGTGGCATGAGGCAACGTGTCGCACTCGCTCGCACCTTAATGACTGATCCTGCACTACTTTTACTTGACGAACCTTTTTCAGCATTAGACTTTCAAACCAAACTTATTTTAGAAGCTTTTATGAGCGCTATGTTAAAAGATTATCAAAAAACATCGCTTTTAGTCACCCATGATATTGGAGAAGCGATTGCGATGAGTGATGATATTTTCTTAATGCGGGCAAATCCTGGTTCTATTCACTTGCACATACCTGTACCTGAACACGTTCGAAACCTCTCACCTATTGAAGCTCGAAAGCATCCAGAATACCATCAATTATTTGATCAGATTTGGAAGGAGATGAATCAGCTTGATACCGAAAACGACGCATCCCTCGTATGATGTTTACCTACAACGATTGGCACGTGAAAAACGACTAATTAAGTGTGGACAATTCATTATTTTCATTTGTTTTTTCTTATTTTGGGAAGTCAGTAGTCGTCTGCACTGGATTGATCCATTAATATTTAGTTCGCCTTCACGCGTTGCAAATCTTATGGTGCGTTACCTTCTTGATGGTTCGCTCTGGTTCCATATGCGTATAACTATTTTTGAAACATTAGCTGGCTTTTTTATTGGAACAATAGCAGGAATTATTTTGGCTTTTTTTCTTTGGTATTCCAAACGATTCTCAGCTATTGTTGATCCCTATTTAGTTGTCTTCAACGCCTTGCCAAAAGTAGCATTAGGTCCAATTATCATTGTCGCTTTAGGACCCGGTTATAGCTCCATCATTACAATGGGGGCGATTATTTGTGTGATCGTCTCTGCGCTTGTCGTTTATAACGGTTTCCATGAAGTTGATGCTAATTATATTAAAGTTTTACAAAGCTTTGGTGCTTCCAAATGGCAAAATTTCAAAGAAGCGATTCTCCCTGCTTCTTTACCGACCATCATATCCACCTTTAAAGTAAACGTTGGTCTTTCTTGGGTTGGCGTAATCGTTGGTGAATTTCTTGTTGCATCCAAAGGCCTCGGCTATTTAATTGTCTATGGTTTCCAAGTTTTTAATTTCACACTGGTTCTTTATAGTCTTGTCTTAATTGCTTTTTTAGCAGCATTAATGTATCAAGGTGTTGCTTATTTTGAAAAATGGTTATTAAAGAAATTACGTTAACGAAGGCGTATCTTTAAACAATAAGACACGTCAGCTTTCTATTCAAAGCTGACGTGATGTTTAATAATTTCTTTTAAACTAAGTCTAACGATATCATCCTTCATAATAAAGCTAAATGATTTATTCGTCGGCAAATTTCCGGGTAAATTTTTTAATAGGACAGGGCCTTCTGTTTCATGATAACTATTTTGCTGTTTCAAAACGGCAATTTCGGCATAGTAAATATTTTTGATTACGGTATCCGCTTTACCCCTCACATAATACTGGCCTAAATAACTGAGCAACTCAACAGTTGCACCCGTCTCTTCCTTCACCTCTCGAATAGCTGCTTGTTCGGCTGTTTCCCCTGGTTCTACTTTACCTCCAGGGAATTCCATGCCTCGTGTTTTATGCTTAGTAAGTAGCCATTGTCCCCGGTAGTGACAAATAATAAACACATGTTTAGGATGTTTAGAAAAGGGGTGGTCATCAAATGAAAGCTTGACCTCATTATTATAATAATCTCGAAAAACATACATAACGATCGCTACCTTCAAATAATGTCCGATGAGTCTGTCACATCCCCCTCAATATGAGGATGGTTAATATCAATAATTCTCCAGCCTTTTTCGTAAGCAAAGACCATTTCAATTCGATAGTCTCCATACATTTCTAATGCGTTTTCTTGTATTATCCTGATCAGACCGTCGTCTAAGACTTCTTTTTGATATGGCTCTTCAAATATGAACCATGGCGGTAATTCAGTAGGAACAATATACAGACCCTCGTCTCTTTCATCATAATAAAATTCTATATAAGGTGCAACCACCTCTTGTGTAGCTATCTCCTCGAATTCTTCAATAAGTGCTGCTTTCGTTGAAAAATTAACCACGCGATAATTTTCATCTGTTTCTTGTACGAGATGGTCAATAAATGCTTCAGTCTTTTCTTTAATCGTTTCCATTGTCAATTCAGGAGCTGTTTGTCCCTCATCTAATTTAGTGAAAGTGGAAAAGGTAATTTCCTCTTTCGGAAAGCGTTCATTTTGACTATAGGCATGGGCATAAGCAGGATCCCCACTTTCTGGTTGATAAGAAAACAGAAGTAAAGTTGTTACGAGTAGGGTCAGCCCGGTTAAAAGCCATTCAAACTTAGCCTTCCACATCATTTCCCACCTCCAATCATGTTGTTACTCTACCTTTCCACCTTTTTAGTGTAGCTAAACCTTATTTTCTTTCATAGATGTTTCAGGTACAATAAGCCTGTATATTTCTAGTGAGCCTCAACTGCCTTCTATTGTTTGCACAGCGAGGGCTTTCCAACTAGATTCCCACAGCACTATGCATGTAATCAAATGATTTATTTAAAAGTGCCACCTCGATCAGTCGGTATTTTATGGACGGTTAGCTGTGATAAACGACGTATTTTTCTTAGCGACTATGGCCACCTATTTTGTTTGCTCGCGCTTTAGCCTGACCAGCATCTAGTAATGATGATGCCTTCATTATAGCCGTTAAACCGTACCGTTCTTTTAATAAATCCATTATTCTCGAAAGGTCTTCCTCTGCTTGGGGCTCATCGAATAACGAAAGTTGTTGCGTTGATTTAGGTACAAGCTTTGATAAAGTTAAACCGATACCTCTAACTGGATAGCCCTCCCAATGTCTGCTAAAGAGAATAACAGCAGCTTGATAAATTTTCGAGCTTAATTGGGTCGGCTCTGTTAGTGCAAGTTGACGATTAAACCCTTCTTTACTACCAAAACGGTGACTTTGAAGATTTACAGATACGGTCATACCTAAATAATCTTGACGCCGTACTCGTCTAGCAACCTCCTCTGATAATTCACGCAACACCACTTTTATATCCGCTTCTCGTTGATAATCGTGTGGTAAAGTCATATGATGCCCAATCGCTTTTTGGGTTTGATGTGTCTTCGGAACAACTGGACTTGGATCAATTCCATTTGCTAAGCGCCAGAGTACTTCGCCATTTATCCCCCAACGCTTCTTTAACCAATCAACCGGATAACAAGCTAAATTACCAACCGTATGCAAGCCCATCTTAACAAGATGAGTATTCATCCGATGCCCAACACCAAATAAAGCATCAACGGGGAGTGGCCAGAGTAACGCTTTTATGTTGCTTTGGTTTAACTCAGCAATCCCGGTTTTATTCTTTTTGGCAAACTGATCACACGCCATTTTGGCTAACGCCTTATTAGGTCCAATTCCAACCCTTGCTTCCACCCCAATAGCATCAAAAATTTCATCACGAATCGCTTGGGCGATAGCTTGCTTAGAACCAAATAGATGTAAACTACCAGTCACATCTATAAATTGTTCATCAACAGAATATACTTCTACCAAGTCAGAAAAATACTCAAGTATTTTTGTGATCTCCAGTGACAGGGTCAGGTAAAGCTCCATATGTGGTGTGATTATTTCAAGCGTCGGGCATTTTCGACGTGCTTGCCAAATCGGTTCCGCTGTCTTTACCCCTTCTTGTTTTGCAAGCGGACAAGCCGCTAGTACAATGCCACTTCTTTGTTTAGGATCACCCGCAACAATAACAGGTTTATTCATTAAGTGTGGCTGTTTTACCTTTTCTACCGAGGCATAAAAAGCTTGCATATCAACTAAAAAAACGGTGCGTTCCATCTGTCCACCTCCCTGATCCATCATCATTTCTGAACAACAAAAAAAGAACAACTATGTTCACATTTTATACGAACACACGTTCTTTTATCAAGCTGTATTTTTTTCCATCAATTTAAAATTTTTATCTGAGAGGTTTCATTAAGTGAGTATTTATTATAGTCAACCAATAAATAACCTATGCCTCTAATTGTTTTAATATAAATGGGATTTTTCCGTTTCGGCTCTATCTTTTGTCTTAATCGGCTAATAAATACATCAATAATCCGATCATCAATCGTGTCTGATTCACTTGATAATGCTTTCAATAGTTCTTTTCTAGTCACGACCTCACCCTTGTGTGTGAATAAATAATAAAGCAGCTCAAACTCTTTTCGTGTTAAATCAACCAACTGATTATGTTTATATAAAGTATAATTTATTGAGTCAATAACAAGTTCACCATTTACCATATGGTGATTGGGCAGTGGGCTTTGGATCGTTGGGTAATCAAAGCGACAACATTGCTCACTTCGACGCATAATGGCTTTAATACGGGCAATAAGCTCTTTAATGCTAAAAGGTTTTAGGACATAGTCGTCTGCCCCAAGTTCAAGTCCTAGCGTACAGCTTAATTCATCATGATCCGATGACAATAAAATAATAGGTTCCCAACGCTTCAGGACTTGTCTTAATCGTTTACAAAGTTCTAATCCATCAATAGGCGTGTCTAAATCGATAAGTACAGCGGATAGCGTAAGTGTATCTGTTAAACTAACTGCTTCATCAATATGATCCGTTTCCCATATAACATACCCTAAAGCATGAAATGCTTCTCTTAATGACGCATGCAAAACGTTTTCCTTTGCAACCATTAATATTGATTGATCCATCCAACCCCTCCTAAAAGCAAACTAATACTACCTATCACTGTTCCTGTATCCGAAATACGAATGATTAATCCGACAGCTAATCATTTCGACTATTTTTAGTATATCGAGCCAATTTTAAAAAATCATGAACTTAATGTTAAGGTTATGTAAATTTTAACAATATAATGATATTCACTAATAATTGTACATGTGTAGTTTCGATTTTTTATAATAAAAAAGCAGTTCAGTTTTGGCGTTAACACATGAACACCGAAACTGAACTACTTATAGACTCTACTTATCTCATTTATGAATTGAATATAGCTTGCTTTTGTTTAATCCAAGGTTTTAATTTAATGAATAATGGAACAAATAAAACAGAAACAATGAAGCCCTTAATCAAGTTAAATGGAATTACACCAACCATGATTGTACCCAGCAACGCTCCACTAGACAAATCATCCATACCCATGAAGACACTATAAATGGGAAGTAAGACATAATAATTGAGTATCCCCATTGAAAAGGTCATAATAACTGTACCCACAACCAATCCAGATAACAAGCTGTTGTCACCTTTATACTTATGATAAATCATCGATATGGGCACAACAAAAGTGACACCCGCTACAAAATTAGCAAATACACCAACTGGATCTGCTGCTCCAGTAAAAATAAGATATAATAGGTTCTTAATTAATTGAACAACCACACCTGCCATTGGTGAGAAAATAAGCGCCGCTAATAACGTGGGCACTTCCCCAAAATCCACTTTTAAATAGGGTGGCAAGAATGGCAATGGGAAATTCAGAAATAATAAGACCATAGAAATAGTTCCTAATAATGCTAAAATAATCAATTTTAATAATTGTGATGACTGTTTACTCATGTCAAGATCCTCCTTCACCTTCTTAATCGATATTAACCTCAATATGATGAAGGGAGAGTAACTTCCTTAAGCCTAAATTAAAAATCCTAAAGCAAAAGGGCTTTAGGATTAATAGGCATCAAGAAATAAAATGGTCAATTAACCATATTACTCTTTATCTTCTCCCATCCAGACTTTCACTGTCGGTCCTAGATTCGCACTAGGTCCACCGCTATAAAAAGCGGGTCACGGACTTACAGCATGAGCTGCTTACCGTCGGTCGGGAATTACACCCTGCCCCGAAGATTAAATCGATATGTTGTTATATACAGTATAATATAGTCGAATAAATTTGTGAAGTGTTTTACATGAACTTTTTTCACATAATCATTTAAAAGCACTAGTTAACAAACGAAAGCCATGCTTAATTTCGGATCTTTTATAGCGCTTCTCTTTCACACTGAAAGCTTACTTAGTGAATAAGGAACTAATCAATTAATGGATTTAAATTCTCATCCCCACTCATGTTAGCAATAAAGTCAACTAATAGTTCAATTTCCTCTTCGATGTCTTTGGTGCTTACCGTTTCAACTGGAGAATGCATATACCGTAGCGGCAGTGAGACTAAGCTGACTGGCACTCCGCGACCGGTTAAACGCATTTTATCAGCATCCGTACCTGTCATGCTTGATGTCAGTTCATATTGAACCTTGATATCCAATCGCTTAGCTGTTTGCTCAAGCCATTGATTTATTTTCCGGTTAATCGGGGCACCCTTAGCTAAGACGGGACCGCCATCTAATTGAATATCGCCATATTTATTTTTATTCACATTAGGATAGTCGGTAGCAAACGTCACGTCACAGGCAATGGCCATTGTCGGCTCCAAACCTGCAGCTGCAAAATACGCTCCACCCATATTGGTTTCTTCATTAACAGTGCTCGCGGCGTAAACACCAACATTAAGTTGCTTATCCGATAGTTTACGAAGTACTTCCGCCACAATAAAAGCACCCGTGCGATTATCTAAACCACGTCCGGCTATATAACGATTCATAAGCGATTCAGGTCTCCGATCATAAACAGCTAAATCACCAATTTGAACATAGGACTCAATTTCCTCTTTAGACTTTGCACCACAATCAATAAATAAGTCTGCCACATCGAAATCACCTTTTATTCCTCCGTGATGCTGAGCATTAACACCAATTACCCCAGTTATTTCTTTGGCATAACCTTGTATTTTCACCTTCATTCCAACAGCTGCTTTTGGATTAATCCCACCCATCTTGTCAAAATAAAGAAAGCCGTCGTTATCTATTCGGTTAATAACAAGGGCAATCTCATCACAATGACCGGCTAATAATATTTTGAAATCCGCCTGCTTGTTAAGTACACCAATTGCATTCCCCGCATGATCTGTCATGATTTCATCGGCAAACCGCTCAACATAATTCATCCATTTTCTTTGAATAGCAACCTCCATACTTGATGGTGAAGGTGTTTCCAACAACTCAAGTAAGAAATCTTTATTTTCTAATACCATATTGTTATCCTCCTTTTCATTCTATCAACATCATATCAAAACTTTTTGTAAACACTAAGAAAAAAACATTGAGGTGATCATTGATGATTGTTCGTATAAAGCACTATTATCTCCAACTTCCTATACTTTTAAAATTACTCATTATCATTGGTGCATTTATGATCGGGTTTGGCTCGCTTATTCATTTTGTTGAACCTATCATCTTTCCAACAGTATTTGATGGCGTTTGGTGGGCACTTATTACCGGCTCCACAGTTGGCTATGGTGATTATGTTCCTCACACGTTAACAGGACGTCTGTTAACCTTGATGCTTATTTTAGGGGGTGGCGGTGCCATCACTTTCTATATGGCAACCATTTCAGCAACAACTATAAAAAAAGAACAGCAAAGAAATGGCGGATTCACGCGTTTCCAAGGAAAAGCACACCTTATTATTATTGGCTGGAATGAACGCACAAGGCAACTGGTTGATCTATTACAAAACCAAAAAACACAACCAACAATTGTTTTAATTGACCAAACTTTAGCACATTTGCCTGCAAATTATCGCTATCTTCATTTTGTCAAAGGAGATCCTACTATAGCTAAAACACTGAGCAAAGCTAACACTGAACAAGCCACAGCAGCTATAGTTACAGCTGATCCCGGAAAAGAAGAACGTTACGCTGATCAAGCAAGCATATTAACAGTCATTGCATTAAGAAGTATAAATGATGATCTCTCAATCCATACCGAAATACTAACGTCAGAACAAGTAGATAATGCTAAGCACGCAGGAGCGACCACTATCATCGAAACCAATCACGTCTTAGCAGAGTTATTCAAAAAACATCTTTAATAATAAAACAACCCTTCAATCAGTGAGAGTTGAGTGAATCTCCCCCCCTAAATAGATGATCTTTACTCTCTATTTTAAGGCGTTTTACAGATGGTTATCTGTAATAAATTAATGCACCTCGAAGCATTAAAGGTTTTCCAAAGAAAGATAATTAGATATAAAACAAGAGGCTGCATAAACAGCCTCTTGTAGATTATAAGCGTTTTTCTAGCTCTGCTTTTTCTTTTTCAAATCCGGGTTTTCCTAATAAGGCAAACATATTTTTCTTGTACGCTTCTACACCAGGTTGATCAAATGGATTCACACCTAATAAATAGCCACTAATTGCACATGCCTTTTCAAAGAAATAAACAACATAGCCAAAAGTATAAGCATCTAGCTTAGGCAAGTGGACAATTAAGTTAGGCACTTGACCATCTGTATGTGCAAGCATTGTCCCTTGATAAGCCTTTTCATTAACAAAATCTACGGTTTGACCTGCGAGGTAATTAAGACCATCAAGGTCTTGAGCTTCTTTCTCTAGTGTAAGGTCATGTTTTGGCGTTTCAACGTGTAAAACTGTTTCAAAAATATCTCGACGACCTTCTTGAACATATTGACCTAAAGAATGTAAATCGGTTGAGAAATTCGCCGAAGAAGGATAGATCCCTTTAAAATCTTTCCCTTCACTTTCACCGAATAACTGTTTCCACCATTCAGAAAAATATTGTAAAGATGGCTCATAATTAATCAGCATTTCAATCGTCTTACCTTTATTGTAAAGCAGGTTACGAATCGCTGCGTATTGGTAAGCAGGGTTGTGCTCAAGGTCTGCGTTACTAAGTTCCTGCTGCGCTTTTTGTGCGCCTTCCATCATTGCATCAATATCGACACCACTTGCTGCGATTGGTAATAAGCCAACAGCTGTTAGCACAGAATAGCGTCCACCAACATCATCAGGAATAACAAATGTTTCATACCCTTGTTCTGTCGCTAATGTTTTCAATGCGCCTTTCGCACGGTCAGTTGTAGCAAAGATGCGTTTTTTAGCTTCTTCTACACCATATTTATCTTCAAGGAATTTACGGAAAATTCGGAAAGCAATTGCTGGCTCGGTTGTCGTTCCACTTTTAGAGATAACATTTATCGAGACATCTTTATCTTCTAACAAATCAAATAAGTCATGCATATATGTTGAGCTAATACTATTTCCTACAAAAATAACTTGAGGTGCTTTACGCTTATCCTTAGGCAAAATATTGTAAAATGAGTGGTTTAGCATTTCAATAGCTGCACGCGCCCCTAAATAAGAACCACCAATACCAATTACAAGCAAGACATCTGAATCAGCTTTAATCTTATCGGCTGATTTTTTGATTCGAGCAAACTCTCCCTTATCATAGTTTTCAGGTAAATCAACCCAGCCAAGAAAATCATGGCCAGCACCTGTTTTATTATGTATCATCTCATGAGCTAATTTTACAGGCTCTTTAAGATAGTCAACTTCATGTTGACCAAAAAACGTTAAAGCTTTTTCATATTCAAAACGTACATGTGTCATTTAATTACCTCCATTTATAAATAATCTGTCTTCTTAAAGATACCGAATCGGCTTTCGTAAATCAAGTAAGAATCTTAGAAAAAAATGAAAGCTCATAAAACGAAACCTTTAATAAGTGGGTGTTTTTCGTGTTTCTTCTCCTGACTGTTAGTTGAGTGAACCAGGCGTTTAGCTACCATCTAAATAGATGAGCTCTATTCTTTATTTTGTGAAGGGCGTTTTACGGACAGTTATCTGTGGTAAACCATTCACCGCATTCATCCAGCTTGTTCAAAAGTATAGATTCATTAAAACAACACACACTAACATAGCAAGTTATATTATTGAATAAGGAGGACATACGATGAATGTACTTGAAAGAATAGCACTTGTGTTAATTATCATTGGCGCCATCAATTGGGGCTTAATCGGCTTGCTACAATTCGATTTAGTCGCTACACTATTCGGTGGCGGTTCTCAAGCAGGTGCTTTTGCCCGAATTATCTACACCCTAGTCGGTATTAGTGGTTTAGTTAGCTTGAGTATATTATTTAAGCATGACCATGAACCGAGAGAGAAACATCATTATCAACCCCAAAGCTAAATACAGACAAAAACAGATAACGAATCAACGGAATGGATGACCTAAAAAGCCAGCACACTTATATTCAGTGTGCTGGCTTTACATATGAATTACTTATTCTGTTCTGATTGTTTAAGCCACTCGCTTAATTTATCTTTCAATGTATTAAAACCTTGTTCTTCTTGTTGCGAAGCTTTAGGATTAGATGGTTTATTAGCATTAGCTTGGGGTGCCTTTTTTGGTGCTTCTTCAGTCGCACGAATAGATAACGAATATTTATTTTTTTCTTCATCAATTGAAATAATTTTAACGTTAACTTCATCACCAACAGCAATAAACTCATTAATATCTTTAACAAATCCGTGAGTAACCTCTGAAATGTGAACCAAACCTTGAATTTGATCATCTAATGCTACAAAAGCGCCATAAGGTTGGACACCTGTAACTTTTCCTGTTAATACTTGACCTTCTGCAAATTTTTCTGACATAATCATCACAACTCCTAATTTAATATTGACAAATCTATAACACCTACGAGTCATAGGATTTACCGGATGTATTTATACGCAATTATTAATTTTATCATAGCTAATTAAGAATATACAAGATATTTATATTATCGAGAGCAATCTTCAACTAAATGTTATGTTAAACATGTTATAATAGTTAGAAAATAATGATTAGTCAAAATTTGCAAGGGAGTGGGATAAATGATAGAACAATTTGAACAATTGCCAAATCGTCAAGGAACACGTTCTGTTAAATGGGACATGACTGACAAAGTATTTGGTTCTAGTGATCTACAGCCGATGTGGGTAGCTGATATGGATTTTGAAATCGCCTCACCCATTAAAAAAGCATTAATTGATCGCATTAATCATGGGGTATTTGGCTATACAGTAACGGATAGCCACTTAAATCAAATTGTGAAGCAATGGTTAGAAAGAAGACACAATTGGTCAATTGAAGCGGACACCATTATATATAGTCCAGGTGTACTTGTTACTATACATATGGCTATCTTAACGCAAACGGATCCTGGCGATAAAGTACTAATTCAAACCCCTGTATATCCACCATTTCATAGTATCGTTAAAAAGCATAACCGTACATTAGTCACTAATCCATTAATTTATAATAATGGAAGATATACAATTGATTATAATGATTTAGAAACAAAATTCAAATCCGGTGTAAAGGCATTTATTTTATGTAGTCCCCATAATCCAGTTGGACGTGTATGGACAAAAACAGAGTTGGCCAAGATAATCACCCTTGCTAAACGCTATCATGTACTTATTATATCAGATGAAATTCATGCTGATCTCATTTATAACGGTGCTAAGCATGTACCCATCGGTTCAATTGATCAAACGATTGAGGATCAACTTATCACTTGTTTTTCGCCAACCAAAACTTTTAATTTAGCAGGACTACAGGTTTCCTATGCAGTCATTACAAATAAACAACTCCGACAGGACATTACACAAGCATTATCAGACTATGGCGTATCGTCCTTAAATACATTAGGAATTACTGCTTTAGAAGCTTCCTATCAACATGGTGAAGCATGGCTTGATCACCTATATACTGTATTGCATAGAAATAGACAATTAGTCGAAAAAGCCTTTCAAGAAAGAGATGAGATCATCCCTATTCATCCCGAGGGAACATATCTTATGTGGCTCGATTGTAGAAACATGGGCCTTGAACAGACCACATTAAATCAATTTATGATAGAAAAAGCTCGTGTAGGGTTAAATAATGGTTTAACGTTCGGAGAAGAGGGGCGTGGATTTATGAGGATTAATTTAGCTAGCCCCACCACTTATATAGAAACAGGTGTTAATAAAATGATTAAAGCACTAGACGCTAAAGTAAATAAGGTGTAAATCAATGCTCTTGACAGAATTGTCACTCTGGAGACACTTTAAGCAGGCATACGTCCAGAGGGACTACAAGATATAAGTGCAATAGCCAGCCTTCAATGCAAGCTAATAGTAGCTAACTTGTTAACATTGTCAAACATCGAAAGTTAAGGATGAATGGTGTAGTTCAAATGAAAAATGGAGGGTTCAGTCGACCCCTCCGTTTTTTACCATAACGCTATAATTAAGTAAATCTTCCACAACAGCTGTGCATGATTGATCCGCTAACTAAGAAATAAATTATTCCCCTAACTGTTCACGGATCGCTTCAGTAATTCCTTCAATGGCCTGTTCTTCATCAGCACCTTCAACTGTAACCTTTATTTGAGCTCCTTTAGGTACACCTAACGACATAACACCCATAATCGACTTTAAGTTAACTGATTTACCATTATAATGCATTTCTACGTGTGATTCATATTGACCAGCTTTGTTAACTAACAATGTTGCAGGACGTGCATGAATACCAGTATCATCTGTAATTGTAAATGTTTGTTCTTTCATTCTAATTCCTCCCAACTGATTCACATTATTTAATCAATCCATTCTTTACATAAATAGATTCATTAATGTTATTATATACGAAATTTAACATGGAATAAATAGAAATAATCATAATAATAGAACGTTTTCATTGTTTTACAGCGAATTAAAGGTTAAGCTTTCCACGATTACTAGCCAGGAAATATAAAAAAATAATTTGTATTCTAAATTCGATTATGATAACTTATCATTATGAGTGAAGCTTCCCTCAATGACAGGCTTATTTCTTATTAAAAAGGAATAACCCTACATAGTTAAAACCCTCAATTTTGGAGAAAGTTCTCCACTTAAACACAAATGAATTTATTAAAGGAGGCCTGCTTTATATGAGTACACATATAGGCGCTAAAAAAGGCGATATAGCAGATAAAATCTTATTACCAGGAGATCCATTACGTGCTAAGTACATCGCAGACAACTTCTTAGAAAATGCTGTATGCTACAATGAAGTACGAGGTATGTATGGTTATACAGGTACATATAAGGGTGAACGCATCTCTGTACAAGGAACAGGAATGGGCGTGCCTTCCATCTCTATTTATGTCAATGAGCTTATTCAAGAGTATGATGTTAAAAAATTAATTCGTGTCGGAACATGTGGTGCTATCCAAAAAGATGTCAATGTGCGGGACGTTATTTTGGCACAAAGCTCGACAACAGATTCACAGATTAATCGCATGGTATTTGGCGGCATTGACTTTGCTCCTATAGCTGATTTCCAATTACTAAAAAACGCATACGATACAGGTAGCGAAAAAGGGTTAGCCTTACGTGTAGGTAATGTCTTTACAAGTGATAGTTTTTACCGTGATAACGGATTAGCCTTATTAGAACAACTTGCTCAATATCAAGTACTTGCTGTAGAAATGGAAGCTACAGCACTTTATACACTAGCTGCCAAATTCAATCGTCAAGCCTTAGCTATTTTAACCGTATCTGATCATATTCTAACTGGGGAAGAAACAACAGCTGAAGAACGGCAAACGACCTTTAATGATATGATTGAAGTCGCATTGGATGCAGCAATTAAAAGTTAGCAGACAAAGCAATATTTAAAAGCCTTCATTTCACCAAAAAATAGTCAAAAATTCCAAAACGGGGAAGTTTAAACTTCCCCGTAATTTAAAACGTATTGTTAACCTTTAAATAAAAAGGTTAACGTTGAGGAGGAAGAAAGTGATGAAAAAGATATCAACTATAGAATTATGTTATGGAGCGATTTTTATATGTTTAATGGCAATTGGAGCAAATATTACCTACTGGTTTCCGTTTTTATCGATACCGATAGGCGGGGTCTCCGTACCGCTTTCCCTCCAAACTTTTTTCAGCATTCTTGCGGGTTTGATGTTAGGTAAACAATTAGGTGCATTTTCAATCTTTGCCTACACGCTTGTAGGCTTAATTGGAGTTCCTGTCTTTGCTCAAATGCAGTCTGGATTATTTGTACTATTTAATTATACCGGTGGCTTTTTACTTTCTTTTATTTTAGTTGCGTATGTAACAGGATTTTTAATGGAACGTTTAACGACAATAACTTTACCATCGAGTACATCTATCGCTATAATTGGCGTGCTTACAAATTATTTAGTTGGGGTAACTTATATGTATGTTGGTATGAACACATGGCTAAATCTTGAGATCACTTATTTAGCAGCTTGGTTAGGTATGATTCCATTTCTAATTAAAGATCTGGGTCTTGCTTTTATTGCTGCATTGCTGATTATCAAAATGTATTCGCGCCTATCTTTTAAAACATCACATATAAACAGCCAAAATACATTACAGAAATCAGTAAAGCGATAAAACGATCTGATCCTTCAATCAGTGGGTGCTTTCGCTCTTCCCCCACTGATGGTTAATTAAGTGAAGCCAGGATATTAACGTCCGTGCTCAAATAGATTTGCTCTGCTCACATTTTGTGATGGAGGTTTAATGGACGATTATTTGCGATCAACTTTCTCAAAATAAGATGGTTATATTCTAATGACTAAGTTTGCTTTGACTAAATTCACTATCCGATCAGAGCGTATTTATCTTGGACAATGACTTTCACAAATTAAATATGCTATAATAACCGATATAGATCTAGCAGAGATAGAGAGGATGATTGAAGGTTGGCTTTGTTTGAAAATTTTCCATTAGTTGTTGCGTTATTTGCTATTCTTTTTGCGCAAGGTGTCAAAGTACCGATACATTACATTGCTACTAAAGAATTCAAACCAGGCCTAGCCTTTAGTACAGGTGGGATGCCGAGTAGTCATTCGGCCGCTGTAGCTGCTGTCACTACTGGCGTGGGCATTGAACACGGTGTAGCATCTGGGATATTCGCTGTTTCTTGTATCTTTAGTATTATTATTATGTTTGATGCCACCGGTATTAGAAGACAGGCCGGCGAGCAAGCTATCGTACTTAACATGCTTGTCAAAGATTTTCAATATTTTGTTGATGAAGCAAAAGATTGGTCAAAAAAGAAACAATTCGAGAAGAAGCAAGAGCTAAAAGAGTTATTAGGTCATCAACCTATTGAAGTATTTTTCGGTGGATTAACAGGCATCGCACTTGCGCTACTAGCTTATCCACTGTTCACTTGAATATTTGGCATAACAAAAATGCAGGCTTAGCACAGTCTGCATTTTTTACTAATTATCCGCCCATTACTATGGAATTTATTCACTAAATCTCGTAAGGGTCTGAGTGAAAACTCATCTCAAACGCTTCAATTACATCTGACTTTACCTTCACAGAAATTTGTTTTGGGGTATAATCATGACTTATTGTGTGATTGTTTAAAGTTACCTCATTAAAGACATCATTAAATGTTAGATTCGTAGCCGCCATGATTGTTGTCATTAAAGCAAGTGTAAAAAGAATCGTAAAAAACAACGAATAGCTAATTTTCTTCAATCGATTGCTCATCTATGCTCACTCCTTTGGTCATTCAGCATAGACATCATCTTATCAAATTATACATAAAAGATAAAACGAACTTCAATCAGCGGGCGTTTTTCTGACAGTTACCCTGTGATAAATTATTTAGCTTTTCTAAATTGTCTCCAAGCCAGCGACCATCCGCCAATTTGAAAAAGAAAAAAATAATCCACTAGTTTCTTTAAGACTGAAGCAAACTTGCCGAAAATTCTTCTTTCTTCTCCAACTAAGCCGATCGCATCATTGGCACCTATTGAAGCAATTGTGCCTCGATTTTTAAAGGAAAAAGGCTTCATCTGACTTTTCCCATCTAGCTTAGCGATGACATTATATGCAGCCACTTTACCCTTTTGAATAGCTAAGTCGGCATTTGGTAAATAAGGTTTCCCACTTTTATCTCGAACCAACGCAACATCACCAATCACAAATACCTGCTCATACTTCGGAGCTGTTAAATCACAATTGACTTCCACACGTCCCTGGTTAGAAGGCAATGCCGATTGTTCAATCAACTGATTACCTTTTACACCTGCAGTCCAAACAAATAAAGAAGCAGGTATATCTTCAACCAGACCTGATTGCTCAATCTTTATATTTGCTCGACTTACCGACCTTATTTTCGTACCTAAACGAAATTCAACGCCTTTTTTCTCCAGTTGTTGCATGGCGTATTCACCTAACTCAAGATCGAACTCAGGTAGAACAGTCGGTTGATTTTCAATAGCGATCAGCTTAATCTTATTTGGGTCAACGTTGGCTTCTAAACAAAGCTTGGGTAATTGATCAACCCATTCCCCTAACAGTTCTACACCAGTAAACCCCCCACCCCCTACAACAAAATGGAGTGGTGTTTTCATTTCAGTCTTACGGTAATCTTCTAACACAGTAAGGATACGATTATACAAACGATTAGATTGGGCTAATGTCGTAATTGAATAAGCATGTTCTTGCAAACCAGGAATTTGAAAGGTATCGATTTCAGATCCGAGAGCCAAAATCATATAGTCATAATCATATATGTTGCTTTCTGTGCGCACACACTGTTTATTTACATCGATATCCTGAACCGTTTCTTTTACGATAGAGACAGATGTAGAATGAATCAGTGACTCAATATCAAACATTGATCTTTCATTTGAATAAAAACCAACCGCATTACGATGAAGCCAAGTTGTTTGATAATGATAGTGATGCTTATTTATTAACGTAATCACAACGTTATCATTAGTAAGTTTTTTTTGTAAATACAAGGTTGCTGTTAATCCAGCAAAACCCGCACCTACAATAATAATTTTAGTCGGATTCATTTCTCTCCCCCCTTTAATAGGCGGTTATTCTCTCCCTCACTATTTCATCACATCTCAATCTTAGCTTTTTTTATAAACATTTTCAATTGGTATTCCCTGCTTTAGCAAATAAAACCTGTAAATAAGAGCTGATTAACTGATTACTGGAGAACGCTATTGACATCGACGAGGTTTATTTTTGTAAAAAAAGGTATAAAGTATGTTAGAATGTTGATTAGTGACTTTGAAAGTGCAATAACAGGAGGATTAGAAAATGCCAGAAAAAAAAGTTTATGATATAACCATTATTGGTGCAGGCCCTGTTGGTTTGTTTACAGCCTTTTATGGTGGATTAAGACAAGCAAGTGTTAAAGTGATTGAAAGCCTTCCTCATATCGGTGGTCAGCTCAGTGCTTTATATCCGGAAAAATATATTTATGATATTGCTGGATTTCCGAAGGTTAGAGCACAAGACTTAGTAAATAATCTTCACGAACAATTAAGTATGTTTGAGCCCACCTTCTGTTTAGAACAAGCAGTTGAAGAGGTTGAACGCCTTAATGACGGTACTTATAAATTGACAACAGACACTGGGGAGCACCTTACAAAAACAATTATTATTACAGCAGGTAATGGTGCATTTCAGCCAAGAAAATTAGCGCTTAAAGAAGCTACGGCTTTTGAGAATCGCAACCTGCATTATTTTGTCGACAATATGATGCAATTTAAAGATAAACGTGTCGTTCTTTTCGGTGGGGGCGATTCTGCTGTTGATTGGGCTTTGATGCTTGAACCAATTGCAAAAGAAGTAACACTTATTCACCGCCGTGACCAATTCCGGGCACACGAACATAGTGTAGAAAAATTACACCAATCAACTGTTCGTTTATTAACGCCATTCGTTCCAGAAGCTCTGATTGGCAGTGATGCCATCGAACAAGTTAAAGTGAAGAAAGTAAAAGGTGAGGATGAGGTAATAATTGATGTCGATGATGTTATTGTTAATTATGGCTTTATTTCTTCCCTTGGTCCAATAAAAGATTGGGGTTTAACGATTGAAAAAAACAGCATCGTTGTCAATTCTAAAATGGAGACAAATATAGAAGGTATATATGCCGCTGGGGATATATGCACATACCCAGGTAAAGTTAAGCTCATTGCTACGGGATTCGGTGAAGGGCCTACCGCCGTTAATAACGCTAAAACTTATATCGAGCCTGAGGCTAGAGTACAACCGAAGCATTCAACCAGTTTGTTTGAATAGCAACACAAAAGAGTCATGATCGCATCGATAATGATGTTATCATGACTCTTTCTATTTTGGAAAGCAGTTCATTTATATAAAAGATGGTTTACAGTAACCTAGCAAATTATCAGTTGAAGCTTAACAATTTTCAGGTGATCCTTCTCTTTCCTTCGCTTTAAATGATGAACCACAGCCACATGATACAATAGCATTAGGATTATCGATCGTGAATCCGCCACCCATCATGTTTTGTTTGAAATCGATGGTGGTTCCATTAATAATCGGAATATCTTCTTTTTTAATAGTGACAGGGATCTGATTGATGTGATCAGCAATATCTGTTTGTTCATCAACTTGCTCATCAAAACCTAGCGAGTAACTTAAACCGCTACAGCCGCCCCCTTTAACACCAAATCGAAGCCTAACCTGTTCATTGTCTTCTTGTTTTAGCATTTCTTCTATTTGAATCCGAGCTTGGTCTGTGATATTCAGTACCATATTCTTTAAACCTCCTGCATCTATATTAGTACCAGTATAATCAAAAGCAAACCTAAATTCAAATGTAGCGCTTGTCACGTCAATATATACATACCTTTTACTGTTGTCACTGCTGGTCCAGTCATCCAGACATGATTATCATTAGACCATTGGATTACTAAATCACCCCCAGCTAAGTGAATGGTAATGTCCTCACCCTTATTAGCATAACCATTTAAAATCGCTGCAACAGCCGCCGCGCATGCACCTGTTCCACAAGCTTGCGTAACCCCCGAACCGCGTTCCCACACACGGAAGTGCATTTCATGCGCATCAACCACTTCAACAAATTCTACATTTACACCTTCCGGGAAACGCGAATCCTTAGTAATGATGGGCCCTAATTCATATAATGGCGCCTGATCAATTTGTTCAACAAAGAAAACCGCATGAGGGTTGCCCATCGATACCGCTGTTAATGACAAAACGGTTTCATCAACGGTAAAGCGCTCTGAGATAACCTCGGTGGTTGGAACACCTTGCATGGGGATATCACCACGTTTCAAATACGGTGCACCCATATCAACGGTAACATGTTCTACGCTATTACCTTGTTGATGGACTTTAGCAGTCACAAGACCTGCTTTTGTTTCAATAGTAAATTGTCGTTCTTTTACTAAACCATGTTCATAAGCATATTTTGCGACACACCTTAACCCATTACCACATGTTTTACCTTCAGAACCATCCTTATTAAACATCCGCATCCCCACTTCAGCTTGTTCACTAGGCGTGATCAAAATAAGTCCATCTGAACCAATGCCGGTATTCGGATCACTTACTTTTACCGCTAATGAAGCGAGTTCTTGTTCTTGTATATCAACGTCAAATGTATTTATATAAATATAACTATTTCCTAAACCATGCATTTTTGTAAAAGGAATAGACTGCATGTAAATACCTCATTTCTAGGGTTTATTTTGCTTAAAAATATCTTTATACATTATAAAACAAGTTAACATGTTTGGAAACATGTTAACTTGTTTTATAATGTACACATTCACAAACTAGAAGGGATAAGGATGAAATTAAATACTTCTTAAAGTAACAAATTAATGTTATAATATCTAGAGGAAGATAGAAAGGAGTAGATGGATGATGCAAGAACAAGTGCAAGAAGTTTTAAATAAATTACGTCCATTCTTACTACGTGACGGTGGCGATGTTGAATTGATTGATGTTGAAGATGGCATTGTTCGTCTTCGCTTAATGGGAGCATGTGGGAATTGCCCTAGCTCGACCATTACACTTAAAGCAGGTATTGAGCGCGCCCTTGTAGCAGAAGTGCCAGGCGTCCGTGAAATAGAGCAAGTATTTTAAACAGATAAGGCTACTCACCGAAAAAGTGAGTGGCCTTTTATATTTACACGACTAAGACTAATAATAAAACAAACCTTTAATCAGTGGGGGTTTTATAGACTGTTATCTGTGACAAATGAATCCTATATTTTCTGCACAAAAAATCGATATTTATTATTTATCTTTAAGGTAATTGGAGGGATTATTATAAAAAACAGAATTGCTATTAAAATTGCCATTAGTTTTTTTATTGTCATTTTTATTATTCAATCCATTCTATTTATTACTTTGTATAATTTTGTAGCTAAAGATGAACGGGATGAGGCTGTCAATCAATTATGGACACGTGGGCACTCACACAGCGAAGTATTAAGCGAACACTTTAACGAAGAAACAATAGAACATGTCGCTTTAATGGAATCAACTTCACCCTTGATTGCCATTATGTTAGACCACAATCACGAAATCTTAGCTCAATCGAATGGTATTGAGTCTGAAATAGAGGATATTATTTTAAATACTGATCTTAGCCAATTGTCTCAGCAAGGAAAAATCATTAATAGTGATTGGTTGAACGCCAATTATTTAGCTACAGTTAATCCTATTCAAATCGATCAAGACAACATCGGATTTATTTTTATGTTTACGAGCACTGAACAATTAAAGGGAAATATTCAGTCGTTAGCCATTCAATTTACAGTCGTTGGCATACTGTCACTACTTCTTACTATTATGACGCTATTTATCTTATCTAGAAAGGTATCAAAACCTTTATTGGACATGAAGGCTGCTACTCAAATGTTGAGTAAGAACCAAACGACCTCGATGATGTTACCAGTTAACAGAAACGATGAATTAGGAGAACTAGCTGATGCTATTACTAGTTTAGCAAACCATTTAACTCATTTGAAAAATGAGCGCAATGAATTTTTAGCCAGTATTGCCCATGAATTGCGAACACCTTTAACATATATCAAAGGATATACAGATATATTAACTAAGCAAAATACTTTAACGGACCTAAATAGAGACAAATATTTAAGAATTATTCAAGAAGAAAGTGATCGATTAACACTTCTAATCAAAAATTTATTCGAACTCGCTCAAGCTGATCAAAATAAATTTACGATTAGTACGCAAAAGGTGCATTTACACAGACTTGTTAGTGATGTCATTCAGTTTTTCCAGGTGTCTTTTCAAGAACGAGGTATCATGTTAACAGTGAATATCCCAAAAGAAATAGAGCTTCAGTTAGATCAAAAACGTTTTAAACAAGTGCTTATTATTGTTATTGATAACTGCCTTAAACATGCAGATAATCCATTCGATCATTTAAAAATTAATGCAGAAAATACCGATCATTTTATTGTGTTAGCAATAGAAGATAATGGACAAGGTATTGATCAAGACCACCTTCCTTATATTTTTGATAAACTCTATCGTGCTGATCAATCTAGGGCAAGAAAGAGTGGGGGATCAGGGTTAGGTTTAGCTATCGCTAAACAAATAGTAACCGCTCATAATGGAGAGATTGAAGTACACAGCACAAGAAGTAGAGGAACTAAAACGATAATTAAACTAAGAAAGGAATAGATAAAATGAGAAGGGCACTATTAGTCGATGATGAAGAAAGAATGCTTGATTTACTTGAATTATATTTGACCCCTCATGGGTTTAAATGCAGAAAAACAAGTAAAGGAGAAGATGTAGAAGATATCCTACGCAGTCAAACATTTCACATTATATTATTAGATGTTATGTTGCCTAATATTACGGGCTGGGACTTGTGCAAAAGGATCCGACACGTTTCAGATACGCCCATTATAATGATTACAGCACGCGACCAGGGAGATGACATTGTAAAAGGCTTAAAACTCGGTGCTGATGATTATATGACAAAACCCTTCGATGAAAAGGAGCTTTTAGCACGGATTGAGGCTATTTTGAGAAGAAGTCAGGCTCAACTATCTATTGAAATTGATGGATTGTTATGGAATGAAAAACAACATCAACTTAGTTATCGCCATCACATTATTAAGCTTACACCTAAAGAATTTTTATTAATCGGTACTTTAATGAGAAAGCCAAATCAAGTGTTTTCTCGCGAGCAACTGATTGAGTTAATTTGGGGATTCGATTCACACACTGAAGGACGTACCGTTGACTCACATGTGAGGAATATACGCGATAAGATACGGCAAACCGGGTTTAATATCGATGATTATTTCATCACGGTCTGGGGTGTTGGTTACAAATGGAGTAAAGAGAACAGAACATAACAAAAATATATTCTGTAAATATGATTGATTTTAGAGTCTGTAGGTTTATCACATACCTACAGAGAAAATATACTCCCTTTCATAAACGTCTACCTATATAGATGAGTCCTTCGGGCTTGTCAAGAAAAGGGTGTAAGTTATTCTAAATGCTTTAACACACGTTCATTACGGTGGTCATGAATGAATAGTTGATTCATGATCATTGTTGAATGTGGCCACCTTCCTCTTTCGTAAATACAAGACTTTTAGAAGAGCGTTCTCGGTGGAGAATGCTCTTTTCTAAAGCTAGAATATATACTTACTACGGCATTGGTAAAGTCGATTAAAAGGAGTGTAATATATTAGAAGATGGAGATCATGCCCTTTTACCACAAGTTGTCGTACAATTTAACCTCCCCTTAAACTACATAAGAGCAGCGGCAGCCTTTTATACTATCGCTATCCTTTATTTGAATAAAAAAAGCGTGCTGTACCCGCTCAAGATGTAAGATGATACCCTCTTCTTTTCATCAGAAGTAAACAACGCTTAAATTAAAAAGATTTATAATAAAGAACGGTAGTATGTAATTCACCATTTGCTGATTTGGCATAATAAGGGATTTTACCAGCCTGAATAAAACCAATTGAAGCATAAAGGAGATTAGAAGGGTCTCCTTCTCTTGTATCGAGAACTAATAATGACCTGCCCTCTTTCTTGGCTCGTTCTTCAGCTTTGTTCATAAGTGAACGACCAATACCATTACGTCGATAATTCGGGTGTGTCATTAGCTTTGCAATTTCAGCTCTATGATCACCATTTGGCTTAGTACAAAGCTGTAATTGTACGCTACCAACTATCTGATTGTTTATTTTAGCGACATATAAAAGTACTCCTGGATTTAAGACATTCAACCAATATTTATTAGCATCCGAAATTTGCAGTGGTGGTAAAAAACCAATCGATGCATCATCTTCTACTACCTGTATCAGAAGTTCGGAAAGTTCATCAACGTGTTTATCAATAATTTTCACTTGTTCAATCTGCACATTATTAACCAAAAGAATCACCTCAATAAAATAAATTATCTTCTTAATTATTATAGAAACCATGTATTGGATTAGTGAACTCATTTGATAAAATACCTAACATTTCTTTTCAAAAAAGGGGAAGGATAATTGTTCCTTTACCATAACTTCTTTAGGTTTCATTTATGTTAATCACCTAACGATTATCGCCTTTAGCTTAATAATTATTCTACCAAATAAAAAAACTGTGTGAATAGGAAATCATGGCATTTCTTACTCACACAGTTAATATTGCTTCCAATGATGTTGGAATCTATAGATTTATCAGATACCTACAAAGAAAATATACTCCCTTTAATAAGCCTTTTGCCTATCGATAAGCTTCCTTTATTCAATGGCAACCCGATTACGGATGGTTATCTGCGGTTAACGGATCATTCGCATTTGACCTGTTTTTTTTTACCAATCCGCTTTTGTTCCTGTTAAACTTTAAGGTAAAACATCAATTGGATTAAGGAGCTCACCATTATAATAAACCTCAAAATCAAGGTGAATACCTGTTGATCTTCCGGTTGTTCCCATAATTCCGATCACATCACCTTGGTTCACTTGTTGCCCTACATTTACATGTTTGCTTTCTAAATGGGCATATTGGGTGGTGTATCCATTTTGGTGATCAATCTCAATCGTGTTTCCATACCCATTTATCCAACCCGAAAATGTAACTATTCCACCATCAGCTGCCAAAATCGAATAATCATCAGGTCGAGCTATATCAATCCCTTTATGGAAACTTCCCCAACGTGGACCTTGGTATGAAGTAACCACACCTCCAATTGTAGGCCAAATAAATGTACTACCTGTATTGCCTGCCGGGGCATTTGATGGTCGCCTTGAATCACCTTGAGCGGTATTGCCCTCTCCAGATCGGTCATTATTCGGTTCTTCCTGGGACAATAAAGCCAATTGTTGTTCTTCTTGTCTCTCTTTTTCTAACTGTTCTTGTTCTATTTCTAATTGTTCTAACGTTAATTGATTAGCCTCCAATTCTTGTTCTAATCTTATTTCTGCTTGTTCCATTTCATCGATTTGTTCTGCTAAATTTTCGTTATCTTCTTCTAAGTCTATTAGTTGCTGTTCCAATTGATTTTGCTGCTCACTTATTTCTTCCTTGATATGTGCAAGATCTTTCAAGTCGTTCTCTTGCGCTTGATAAATGCTTTGGTCTTGTTCGATAATCGTTGAAACTGCAGTATATTTCGAGATAAAATCCAGGAAGCCTTCAGAACTTAATAAAACTTCAATATATCCCCGGTTACTATCATTTTGTTGCATTGCTCGAAGTCGATTACCCATTATCTCTTTACGTTTTTCAATTCGCTTCTCTAATTCTTGCATCTCATCATTCAATTGTTCAATTTCTTGTTCTGTTTCACTTATTTCACGTTCTGCCTTGTCAATATCCTGTTGAATTTGACCAAGTTCTTTGTCTTTTTCAAGCAAATCAACATTCATACGCACTAGTTCTTCTGAAATGCGCTCTGTTTCTTGATCAAGTTCATCTATTTCTTCTTGTTTTTCTGTAATACTTTGATCCAAACTCCCAGTTTCTTCGCCAATGATTTCTATAGGAAATATAGTTATTAATAAAGTAAATAAAATTAGAGTGAATTTCATAATTCAGAGTCCTTGAGCCCCAACGAGTTTGAGAGATAAAAAAGGAAG
>NZ_JH976436.1:34687-40046 GCF_000306965.1 Amphibacillus jilinensis Y1
GGAAGCAAAACTTCCCCTTTACGAAAAGAAAATAGAAGCTCAGTTGGATGTTCCTTTACATGAGTTACGTTCGGAAGTTCCTCAAGACCCTAAATGGGGTGTGAAAAAGAACAGCGAAGGAAAAAATGTCTTTTGGTACGGCTACAAAGGTCACTTAGCTGTTGGAACATCCAGTCAGTACATTTTACAGTCTCTTTTTTCTTCTGGCAGTCTCAATGATGGAAAAGCAGCTATTCCTTTATTAAAGGGAGTGGATGAATGCCTATCCTTGCCTTTTTTGACCTACCAGACAATGGATGCAGGATATGACTACGCCCCTATTTATGTTCAAGTTCATCGAATGGGAAACCAATCTGTCATTGCTTATAATAAGAAAAATGAAGCAGAACCCATTGGGTTTGATAAACACTTTGCCCCAACCTGTTTTAGGGAACATTCCTATCGTTATGATAGTTTTTATGCCAAGTATGAAACGTTGAAATACACAAGACCAAAAGAATGTAGCGACTGTCCTTTAGCTAACGAAAGTATTTGCCAAAAGGTTTATAAAGTAAAAATCACGACAGATCTCCGAAAATATACAGCCCCAGCTCGTGGGTCAAAAGCGTGGAAACATATATCAAAGCGCCGCTCAGCAGTAGAACGCGTCAATGGTTATCTAAAGGAATATTTTCAACTGGACAATGTGCGTTATCGAACTGGAAAACGAGCAAAAGTTCATTTTGACATCGTCACGCTTGTTTATAATGCATCAAAATTAGCAAGTGATCGTGTGAATTTAGTGTTAAATCAGCAACAAGTTGCTTAAAAAAACTTTTTAAAACGATATCACTAAAATTCTGTAGGTCTTTAAATTTTTAAAAAGATGAATTATGAAATTGATTCATTAATAAAGTAAATAAAATTAATATAATTAATAGGCGATATCGTTGATGCACAATCACTATTTATTCCTCCTTAAACTAATCTTTTAATTTTCTATTTAATAGATTAGTTTAGAAGTGTGGAGATTTTGTGCATAAATCATAACAATAGGATTACAGGTTCGTTGCTTTATTATGTTTAGCTACGATCTAATAACTAATAACATCTTCATATCTATCATTGAACGTTAACTCAATAACCACACGATGTGGTAAACAAATAATGACTTGATTAGGCTCAGAAATAAAACCAGTCTGAACACATATCTGATCTGGACAACTTGAATCACGTATACGAACCGCACGATTCTTTATTTCAACACCATCTTCATTACATGCAATCTCTGGAATTTCAACCATCTTCAACTCATCGGGATCGGTTAAATCTATTTCCTGTATGACATTTTGATTGACTTGAATAGTAGCACTTACAGGCTGATCTAATGAAGCTCGATTATATAATAATAAAGTCGGAATAAGAGATAGCAAAAATAATATAAACATCAATATTATATCTCCTATTTTAAATTTCATTTTCATAATTAGATTGCCTTAGATCAACGTGTGTACGCCATAATAGATAAATAAAGAAACTATTATTAAAGTTCCTATAATGATAACCGCATAGTAATCATTTTTCGCGGGTATTTGCTTATCTGATTTCGGCAAGCGATTATTTTTTCGACAGTAACTTATTAACGCGAGAGTTAAAAGAATAAATACTAAACCTAACAGATGACTTATACTAACAAATCCCCCTACCGAAGGGTTTATTCTGAAAAATTCAACAAACGATCTTATCAACATAAAACCTATTAAATAGTGTAAAAAAACTTGACCTTGATACACTTTTCTATAAAAAAGCCATAATAAGTAACCTAACAATAAGTAACTGAGTATAAATTCATAGGCTTGTACAGGGTGTAAGTATTCTCCATTAAACATCACGCCCCAGCGCCAATTGTTGCTTAAAGGTCTACCAAAAACATCACAACCAATACGGCTAACAGCTTGAGCCAATATTAATGCCGGCGCTGCAATATCTGACACTTTCCATATAGGCAACCGATATCGTTTAAGTAGATAAAAACTTGTAAGTAATCCACCAAATAGTCCACCATGGATCGATAAACCTCCTCGATGAATCATGAAAATCTCAACTGGGTTTGCAAAGTAATAAGTCGGATTATAGAATACAATATAAAAGATCCGCGCACCAACAATCCCGCCGATAAATGCATATAATCCAATATCAAATAGTTTCTTAGAATCAACTTGCTCTCTTTCAGCAAGTTTTTTTAATAATAACATCCCTAAAATGATACCTATACCGATCATTAATCCAAAGAAATAAAATGTGAATGGTCCAAAAGAAATAAGTTCTACCATATGTTAATTCACTCCTTGTTTGTAGTTGTAAAAATCAAATTTAATAAATAAATATCGATTTTCTATCGAGATCATTAACTTCAAGCAATGAAAAAACCATCAATATCCTTTGATATCAATGGTTTAAAAATTTGTTATAAGTTACTCATTTAGATTAAGGTTAATCCGCTTTAGTCTCAATGAATTATAAATGACATTTAGCGAACTGACTGCCATTGCTGCAGCTCCAATCATAGGATGTAACAAACCTAACATAGCTACGGGTATGAAAGCCGCATTATAAAACCATGCCCAAAAATAATTCTGTTTAATTTTACGGAATATAGCTTGTGATAAGGTAATAGCAGAGACAATCCCACTCAGCTCACCTCGCACTAAGGTAACATCAGCAGCTTCAATGGCAATGTCTGTCCCTGTTCCGATTGCTACCCCAATCTGTGATTGTTTTAGTGCTGGAGCATCGTTGATACCATCGCCTACCATCGCCACGACTTGATAATTTTCTTGTAGTCGTTTCACTTCAGCAACTTTACCATCTGGCAATACTTCAGCAATCACATGACTGATCCCGATTTTTTTGGCGATCGCCTGTGCTGTTCGCTCATTGTCACCTGTAATCATCGCTGTTTTAATTCCTTTTTCCTCTAATTTTGCAATAGCTTCAGCTGAATCTTCTTTGATTGGATCGGCGACGGCAATGACACCGAGTAATTGATCTTGTTTAGCAACAAGCATAGCGGTTTTTGCTTCATTCTCTAAACGAATTAACGCCTCCTGATATTCGCTATAATCAATAGCGTTTTCGTCCATTAGTTTTCGATTTCCAATAAAGATTTGCTCTTTATTAACCAAGCCGTGTACACCCATGCCAACTTGGTTGGTGAATTCTTCAACATCAGCTAGTCGTCTGTCACTTGATTGGGCTTTTTCTACAATAGCATGTGCCAATGGATGTTCTGAACCTTTTTCTATCGTTCCCGCATAGTATAGAAAGTCTGCTTCAGCTACCCCATCAGCTAATAAAATATCAGTTACCTCTGGCTTCCCTTTTGTAATCGTTCCAGTTTTATCAAATGCAATCATGTCTAAATCTTTAAATGATTGAATAGCTTCTCCATTTCGAATTAAAATACCATGTTCGGCACCCATCCCGCTTCCAACCATGAGTGCTGTCGGTGTTCCTAATCCAAGTGCACATGGACATGAAATAACGAGAACGGCTGTTGCTGTTATAAATGCTAGCGTTAGTGGGCTAAGATCAGGATTGATCCATGGTAAAAACTGTGCGCCCCAATCAATAATCGCTTGATGAAAATCAGGAAAGACAAGGTAAGAAATAAAGGTAATGATCGTTAAAATGATGATCACCGGAACAAAATAACCCGTGATGCGATCGGCAAACTCTTGAATCGGAACCTTAGAACCTTGTGCTTCTTCCATCATTTTAACAACTTGAGATAAAAACGTGTCTTGACCAACCTTTGTTACTTTCACTTTGACTAAACCTTGCTGATTAATGGTTGCTCCAATCACTTCATCACCTTGCTGACGCTTGACGGGCATAGACTCCCCAGTCGCCATTGATTCATCAAATAAACCGTTACCTTCAACAACAATACCGTCGGTAGGTACTTTTTCGCCTGGACGAATAATCATCATATCATCCGCTTGTAATTCTTTTACTGAAACTTCTAATTCTTCTCCATCAACCAAAATTTTTGCTGTCTTAGCACCCATCTCAAGTAGTTTTTTTATCGCTTGGGATGCCTTTCCTTTTGCACGAACCTCGAGATATTTTCCAACTAAGTGAAAAGTCATAATCGTTGTTGCCATTTCAATAAATGTTTGAATCGGCAAAAACAGCCCCATTAAACCTACCAGATAGGGAAGTAATGACCCGAGCATCACCAGCACATCCATGTTCGGGCTTTTATTTTTTAAGGCTTTAAAAGCACCTACATGAACATGTCGGCCAGTACCAAATACAATAGGTGCACCTAACAGCGCAACAATTGGAAGATAACCTGGAATTGGCTGAATAAACATATGAATAACCATCATGATCATAATCAAACTTGATAATCCGATTGAGATGAACATTAACCGTGCTGCCTTGTTCATTTTCTGCTCATCTTCATCCACTTGCTGATCTTGATTATCTTCGATTAACAATTGATAGCCTAACTGATCAACCTTTTTCTGCAAATCGAAATTTCTCACTTGACTTGAATCATATCCAACCGTTACTTTTTCGGCTGGAAAATTAACAGTGGCTTGATTAACCCCTTCTAGTTGGTTTAACCCTTTTTCAATCCGATTAGCACATGCCGTACAAGTCATACCATTTATTTTAAATGTTGCCTTCACCTCGGATTGTTGTTGCTGTTGCTTTGGAATGGCCCGATAACCTAAATCTTCAACAATCTGTTCGATCTCCTCTTTGCTAATACTCGCTTGGTCAAACTCAATATTCCCTTTTTCAGCAGCAAAATTAATGGTAGCATTAATAATGCCATTGGTGTTATTTAACTTTTTCTCTATCGTTAATGAGCAACTGCTACAAGACATGCCCTCTATCTTCCATACTTCTTGCACATTCTTTTGTAAATTTCCCATACGATTAGCTCCTTTTTCATCTAACATACAGTTACGATAAAACTATACCCAGGTAGGGTTGTTTATTTAAATTTAACATGAGCATAAAAAGATGTCAAATAAAACCCTCAGTATCCTGAGATTTCCGTTCTCCTCCACTGATTGGTAGTGAAGTGAATCAGAACATTCGGACGTTTTACTGACTGCTATCTGTAATAAAGTGAAATATTTAGGTTCTCTGTCAAATGTGGTGGTGTAATGTTCACTCCACCATTCATCTTTGTTAAAAGCTCTTTTTCCATAAAGTAGTGCTATTGCTAAGCCGCAGAGGGAAATATACTCGCTTTCCGCGGACGAACGCCCAAGCCTCCTCGCAAAGACCGCTGTGGGGTCTCGGTCGCCCGTTTTTCCGCAGGAGTCTCGCATATTTCCTCTGCTATGTGCTATTTCAA
>NZ_JH976436.1:40056-295940 GCF_000306965.1 Amphibacillus jilinensis Y1
TGTTATTTCTCAAACGTTGAAAATTTTTGATACCAAAACAGCCTTACTTGTATCACACGAACGTAAGTATTTCTCAATGGTCTTTACCTTTCGATCAGGTAAAATGTCTATAATTTCATTATTCTCCACATCCACCATTTGTAATCGTTCATAAAAAGGACGACTACAATTAGTACACAAATATCTTCGCTTTTTTAATGATATCTTCACATCTTTATTAGAAAGGACTGGACCTTGAATCTCCTGTCTTCTATAACTATGCACTCGGTTTGTTTTCTCCTTACAGAAAGGACATTTTTGTTGTTTTTGCTTTGTATAGAGTTCCACAATCAAGCTCCTAGATTCTTCGGTTACATCCCATACGTCTACATGCTTGTCTTTAATCCCCAATAATTCTATGATAAAATGACGTTGCACTCATATCCCCTCTCTTTTTCTATTGTCTCGACAACTTTAGGGTAACAAAGAGAGGGCGAAGGAGTGTATTTTTTTGCACGCTACAATCCCATCACGATAGAGGACACCACCACATTCAGTATAGAGCCATTTTTTAAGTATAATGGGGAGAAAAAAATTAAAAACCTCACATAAAAGAGATGCCCTCCTCAGTATATATAGCTAACTAAGGGCGCTGCACCTAAATGTGAGGCGTATATTCTATAATATGACTTCTATTCCTTTATTAACGGGTTTTAATATTTTCCACTCTATATCTTGTATCGTTTCTTTCCATGTCGCTACTTTTGCAGCGATCTTTTCTTCTGTTGTCAATGCAATCATAGTGGGGCCTGCTCCACTTAAATAGACACCATAAGCATGTTCCGCTAAAAGCATTTCTATTTTATTATAATGGGGAATTAGCTTCTTTCGGTACGGTTGATGGAATAAATCTTTTTTCATTAACCGACCAAGCAACTCCCAGTCGCCTTGGCAAATAGCTGCAACACTTACATTAGCAATACTACTTGCTTTAATACTATCATGATACGAAAACGTATTGGGTAGGACGGCTCGAGCGTCCGATGTTTTTAATTCAAATGGCGGAATCAGTGTTAAAAGGTCTAAATGATGAATAGGAATACGGACTGTATCTAAAGTCTGGTCATAATAACCAATAACGCAGCCACCTAAGATTGCAGGGGCTACATTATCAGGATGCCCTTCTATTTCAGTAGCAAATAACACTTTCTCTTCATCAGTTAAGCTCAAATCCAGCAATTGATTAGCCAACTCAATCCCAGCAGCGATCGCGGTTGCGCTACTCCCTAAACCTCTTGCTAATGGAATATCACTATTTAACTCTATATGACATGCAGGCAGTTCCTTATCACTAAATCGCTTGGCCGTTTTCTGTGCAATTTGACAGATGAAATTAGTCTCATCACTCGGGAGCTCAGCTAAGTGTTGTGATTTAGAAATAAAACACCAGTCGGTTGCATTACGAATAGTTAAGGTTAAAAATAGGTTTACAGCCATACCAATAGAATCAAAACCAGCCCCTAAATTTGCTGTCGTTGCAGGGACTTTTATTGTCCAACTCATGATGGGACCCGACCTAAGATTTCCTTTATCACTTGTTCTTCATCATTATCAAGTACTGTTGGTTTAATTTCGCTATACTCTATAGCGGTATTCGGATCCTTTAATCCATTTCCGGTCAAGACACAAACCACTTTGGCACCTGCTTGTACTTTCCCTTGTTCCAATGCTTTAAATAGTCCAGCTACAGAGGCATTAGATGCAGGTTCTGCGAATATCCCTTCATTTGCTGCCATCCACTGATAAGCGGAAATCATTTGTTGATCAGTAATCTCATCAATCGTTCCTTGTGATTCATCACGAGCAGCAACAGCTTGCTTCCAACTCGCTGGGTTACCGATTCGTATAGCGGTTCCAACTGTTTCAGGATTTTCAAATACACGATCATGAACAATCGCTGCTGCTCCGCTTGCTTCATAGCCCATCATCTTAGGCAAACCAGTTGCTTTCTTTTCATGATATTCTTTAAAACCTTTCCAGTATGCAGTAATATTACCGGCATTACCAACTGGTATAAATAAATAATCAGGGGCTTTCCCTAATACGTCACAAACTTCAAATGCTGCTGTTTTTTGTCCTTCTATTCTGTATGGATTTACAGAGTTCACCAACGTGATATCATCTTCCTCACCCAATTTACGGACAATACGCAAAGCATCATCAAAATTACCTTTGATCGAATAAATCTCTGCACCATACATGACAGCTTGTGCCAATTTCCCTTGAGCAATTTTACCTTCGGGAATAACGATAATAGCGCGCAAACCCGCTCTAGCCGCAAAAGCAGCAGCTGAAGCTGAGGTATTACCTGTTGAAGCACAAATAACCGTTTTAGACCCTTCCTCGATGGCTTTAGCCATTGCCATCACCATCCCACGATCTTTAAAAGAACCCGTTGGATTAATTCCCTCAACTTTGGCGTAAGCTTCCACACCATATTTTTCAGAGAGCGTTTCTAATTTAATTAACGGCGTATTTCCTTCATGTAAACTGATCAGTGGCGTCTTGTCATTAATCGGTAAAAGTTCTTTGTATTCTTTTAATAATCCTTGCCAAGCCATATCTTATTCCTCCCCATCCACTCGGTAGTGACTAATTAACCGTTCCACTACGTTTAAATTCTCTAATGCCTGTAAACTTTTCAATAATTGCTCTTGACTTATTTTATGGGTAATCATCACAATTTCAGCGCGTCCTTCTTTTTCTCCGGGTAACTGAAGAATTTTAGCAAAGCTGACATGCTGATCGGAGAATATATTAGTAATCTCCTGAAAAGCACCTGCTTGATCTTCAACATCTAACCGGATGAAATGACGTGAAAATCGCTCATGGTCAGCTTTTAATTGACGTTCAAATTGTGGATCGATGTAAGCATTACCGCTAATACCCAATCTTATATTTCGAACGACCTCCATCAAGTCCGAGACAACTGCTGTTGCTGTTGGCAAACTTCCCGCGCCAGGACCATAAAACATAGTTTCACCAACTGCCTCACCATGGACATAAACAGCATTAAACTCATTTTTAACCAACGCCAATGGATGATCTTTAGGTAATAAAATCGGTTCAACGGTGACTTCTGCTTTATCTTCATGCATTGAAGCAATACCAATTAACTTAATCGTATATCCTAAGCTCTTAGCAAAATTGATATCATCTTGTGTCACTTGACGAATTCCTTTAACATCAACATCTTCAAGGGTTAACTCCATTTTAAAAGCGAGATTTGCTAACAGAGCCATCTTCCTTGCTGCATCCAGTCCATCAACATCTGAGCTTGGATCAGCTTCGGCAAATCCTAGTTCTTGTGCCTCTTTTAATACCTGATCAAAATCAAGACCCTCGTCGGTCATTTTAGTCATAATATAATTTGTTGTCCCATTCACAATACCCATTACTTTCTCAATATGGTCTGAGGCCAATCCATCGACTAATGTGCGAACAATTGGGATTCCTCCAGCAATACTAGCGTCATATAGAATATCACAATGATTTTCTTTAGCTAGTCGTAGCAGCTTTTGACCGTATACTGCCATTAAATCTTTGTTAGCAGTCACAATATGCTTTCCTTGCCTTAAAGCCTGCTCAAGCAAGCTATTTGTATCTTCAATACCTCCCATGACCTCAACAATAACGTCAATATCTTCATTATTAACAAGTTCATCAGGGCTATCTGTTAACCAATTGGTATCAATAATCACATCTCTTGGTTTATTCACGTCATTCACAAGTATTTTTACAATTTCAACATCACAACCAAGTTTGTGTCGAATTCGAGCTTGATGGCTCTCGAGAACCTTAACAACACCAGTTCCTACTGTACCTAATCCGCATAGACCTACTCTAATCTTATCCATTCAAAAAGCCTCCCCCTGTATTCTGTAAGTGAACATATGTTTATCTATAGAGGACATTATACCTGTTGCTTAAAAGAGATTCAAGCTTAAATTTACTTAAATTTCAGAAAAAAACATGTCGTCATTTGATTTATCATTTAATTCATCATATTATATAATTATTCATCTTTTCCGTTTTATTCATGATCTGGACGGGTATATTATTTAAGTATAATTTCTTATTAGAATGGATGGGATCATATGTCAGAACAAAAACCAAAAACAGAGTTAGAAAAGAAAGCGCGTCAATGGCTTAAGGATCGTGGAGTGACACTTGAGGACATCGGTGAACTCGTATATTATCTACAGTCACCTTACCACGAAACCTTAGAGATGGACGTCTGTATTAAAAATGTTGATAAAGTCTTAGGAAAACGTGAAGTTCAAAATGCAGTTATTACTGGCATTCAGCTTGACGTTTTAGCTGAACAAAAAAAGCTAGCATCGCCATTGCAAGAAACGATTGAAACAGACGAAAGTTTATATGGTGTTGACGAAATTATCGCTTTATCGATTGTTAATGTTTACGGATCAATCGGATTTACCAATTACGGATACATAGACAAGCAAAAACCTGGCATTTTAAAAAAATTAAATGATAAATCGACAGGCATGTGCCATACATTTCTTGACGATATTGTTGGTGCTATTGCAGCTTCAGCATCAAGTCGGCTGGCACATAGCGAAGCGAACGATGAGGAATTAGACTGATCATCCAATTATTACTAATAGCATAATTCATAACACAAGTAAAACATCTGTTTAAGGGAAAACACTTCCTTTTATACGGTGACGGTAGTTGTCGATAAAGTCAGTTAATAAAAGCGCTAAGCAAAGAACATTGCTTAGCGTTTTTATTAGATCATCCCATACGTTTGACAATAAAATAGGCACAGCCAAAATTACAGTATTCGTATAAATAATCATCTATTGTACTTGCTTTCGTATCAAAGCTTGCTTTTGTATTTTGATCATCAAAAAAACCTTTTAGTCTTAATTGTTCATAACCCCAGTCTCCAACAATAAAATCATATTTGGTTAAAATATCGCTAAATCGTTCAGTAAATGCCTTTTCCTGAAAACCATCTTTGAAATTCTCAACAACTTGATATGTTTGTCCTTCCACTTCTACCATCATTTTTACTCCTTCTACTTGTCATTTTAAAAGTCTATAATTATTTTAGCATAATTATTTATCACTCGACCAGTTGTATTGTTAAAGAAAACATCACTGGTGAATATTTGTATTCATTTTTTTATCAATTAAGTGCATATTAAACTTATTAAGCCAATGAGGAGGAGAAAGCTATGAGAAAATATCTCATTACCATACTTCTTATATCAAGTCTGTTGCCTATCCCTCATTTAACCGCTGATGAAGAGTATAAGTCAGTAGATCGACTGACACTATATAAGAAAACAGAAAGTCTTACCCTTATTCCTTGGTATTATTTAGCTGCTATTGATCAATATGAAAGGCAAATTCATGATGGAAAAGGATTAATTGCGATAACTTTTCCAGAAACTGATTGGTATGGTGTATCAAATCTAAATCATGATCCGTCCGTAACTAGTATTACCGTTCACAATGGAATGGGAAAAGACGGAAATGGGGATGGAGAAGCTGATATTGACAACCCTGAGGACCAATTATATACGATGGCAGATTATATTTTATCGTATGGGCTATCTAAAAATGATATTCACCTTGCACTTTGGAAGCACTATCAAAGACCACTTGCTGTAAAGACGATTGTTCAAAATGCAAAAATTTACGAAGCTTATCAAACCATTGAACTAACGGATCGTGCTTTTCCAGTGCCTGAACATTTCAACTACAGTTACCGAAGTACATGGGGCGATGCGAGAGGTTTCGGTGGTAGAAGAATTCATGAAGGAACAGACATTTTTGCTGATTACGGTACGCCTGTTAGAGCAACTACTTACGGTACAATTGAAATTATGGGTTGGAATCGCTACGGTGGATGGCGACTAGGGATCCGGGACCTTAACAACGTTTATCATTATTTTGCACACTTAAATGGGTTTGAAAATGACCGAAAAGTTGGTGATGTCGTTGAACCCGGTGATGTTATTGGTTACGTGGGCTCTTCGGGTTATGGTCCACCTGGCACATCAGGTAAATTTCCACCTCATTTACATTATGGTATGTACAAAGACAATGGTGAAAATGAGTGGGCATTTGATCCTTACCCTTCCTTAAGAAAATGGGAAAATTAATTTAATGACAGTTGAAGGTGTCCACATTTAAAAGTTGAACAAACATAAAATACATCACACTAACCATGAAACGAACTTTAATCAGTTAGCGTTTCGGGAATCTGAACATTAGCAGCTCCCGCCTAAATAGATGAGCCCCATGCTCGATCTTATGGCGGGTGCTTTACTGTGATAAAACAATGACCGCTAAGCTAACAGCTCCAGCGGTCATTGTTTTACATCTATTGTTTTGACGACTTTACCGCATGTGATATGCTCAATGCAAGACCGCCCCAAATTATTGTTATACCTATAATCATCATAATTACAGCAGATATTGACATAAGTACCTCTCCTTTTCTACTGATCGTTTTCTTTTGGCCATCTCTTCATCGCCATAAATGCACCGAAAGCCATTGCACAAATGGCAACCATCCAACCAAAGTTAAACAAAAAATCAACTGGATAACCGGCGTAAGCAGCAGTCATATCTGTTCTTAAGTTTTCTAACATCATGTAACCTAATACAACAGGTGTAATGACGCGTAATGAAAATTTCCACCATTGGCCCACTCTAATATCTGATACGCTATTTGCATGTTGCTGTAATTGATTAATTTCTCTGGCAAACCAAGCAATTGCAACAATTTCAAATAAGCCAACGAGCGCTACGCCATAATTGTTAATAAAGTAATCCACCGTATCCAACAGGTTAAGTCCACCTTGATTAGCATAGAATAATGAAAGTAATGCCGATGCACCAGCACCAATTGCCACTGCTTTTTTTCGTGAGATATTGAATTTCTCTTGCAAGCCGGCTATATATGTTTCTGATATAGACACCATCGAAGATAAACCAGCTAACACAAGTGAACCAAAGAATAATACACCGAAAAATTCTGAGGCTGGCATTTGACTAATAATCTCTGGAAACACCATAAATGCTAACCCAACACCACTCTCAACAACTTCAGCAACAGGTTGTCCCGTTTGATTAGCTATAAATCCTAAAGCAGCAAACACACCAATTCCCGCTAATAATTCAAATGACGAATTGGCAAAACCCGTAATAAAGGCATTGTTTGTAATATCAGATTTCTTTGGCAAATAAGATGAAAAAGTAATCATAATAGCAAAAGCTATCGATAAACTGAAAAAGATTTGTCCATAAGCAGCAACCCATACCGATCCATTCGTAATCGTTGACCAATCTGGGGCAAAGAATGTATCCAATCCATTTAGCGCTCCCGGTAATGTTAGAGCACGAACAACGATTAATAAAAAGCTTACAATCAGTAAAGGAATAAATATTTTATTGGCTAATTCTATACCTTTCTTTACGCCTCTAAATAGAATAACAAATACAATCAACCAAACCATTAATAATGGGAACAGTACATTGGGAACCATTGAACCAAACACACCAGCTTCAGTCACTTGTAAAAAGTCATGTAAAAAGAAATCAGATACATTTGTTCCCCAAGCTAGATTAAATGAATAATAAGTGTGCATGATTGCCCATGCGACAATGATTGGATAATAAGTTGAAATGACAAACGAAATCGCTACTTGCCACCAACCTATCCATTCCATACCACTACTTATCCGTTTGAACGCACGTGGTGCTGAACTGCGATATTTATGTCCAATCGTATATTCCATAATTAACATTGGAATCCCAGCAGTAAGTAATGCAAACAAATATGGAATAAAGAACGCGCCTCCTCCATTTTCATATGCTGTAGCCGGGAAACGCCATATGTTTCCTAAACCAATAGCAGAACCCATAGCAGCAAGCAAGAAGCCAAGACGTGTTCCCCATTGTGAACGGTTTTCCATAACTAAACTCCCCTTCTGAACGATAAAGCAAGAAAATTCTGACTATAATAAACTCGATAAAAACAAATTAATAAAGAATTCCTAACCTATCGTAATAAATATTTATTTTTTTCTGACATTTAATGATTATAACGATTGTCAGCATTTATGTCAAAGTTTTTTTTATAATGATTATTAGATGATAAGTTAGAATTAAGCATACTCTTTTATGCTTAATTTTTAAAGGAAAAACGGATACTCCTTCATTAGTAGCCGCTTTTCCGATAAAACGAACCTTCAATCAGTGAGCGGAGGCCTATAGGATGTGGCGGCCTTAGTCTGTAATCCTTTTTAAGGACGTGGCGGTCTTAGTCTACGTATCTTCTGCCCCACCCACTGATTGTTAGTTGAGTGCATCAGGACATTAGTGGCCGTTAGCACCCACCTAAATAGTTTTAACTTTGATCTATTTTGAGGTGGGTGTGTGTCTTACGGACGCTTATGTGTGATGAAGCTAATTATTATTGATATTAGCACTACAATCATTAAGGTTGTTAGTAAAGCGAGCACTGCCATCTCAGTCCAAGCAAAAACGAAATAGCCTATAATTGATGCAATTGCACTAATAAAAGCATAAGGCAATTGTGTTAATACATGATCAATATGATGAGAACCTGCACCAGTTGATGATAAAATCGAGGTATCAGAAATAGGTGAACAGTGATCTCCAAATACAGATCCCGCTAGCACTGCCGCCATTGCAGGTAAGACTAAATCTGGTCCTATCTCTACTGCAACCTGTGCAGCAATAGGTAACATAATGCCGAATGTTCCCCACGAAGTTCCAGTCGCTAATGCCATAAACCCAGCGATGACAAACAATATTAATGGTAAATAATGAATATTAAAAGCAAAATCATTAACTAAGCTTGCTAAATAGCCGCCTGTATCAAGCACATCAATGACATCACCAATCATCCAAGCAAGGATTAATATATAGATGGCCGGCATCATCGAGCCCATACCTTTAATAATAACAAATCGGTTTGAGTGCTTCGGGGAAGATTGTTGATGATATAAAATAAATGACAGTACAACAGCAATAAGTCCACCAAAAAACAATGAAATATTTACATTTGTATTAGCAAATAGAGTAAAAACAGTGATAGTTCCTTCTGTAGCTTTATAGCCTGTCCATAACATGATAAGTACCGTAGCAATAATAAGCGTGATAATAGGCACAATTAAGTGAAATACTTGACCATCTTTATGTGGCTCGACCACTTGCTTTAAATCGCCTGCAATACTCCCGTTGTCTGGGTCAACGAGTTGGTTTTTCTGAATAGCTCGATCCTCATGTGTTTTCATCGATCCTATATTCAAGTTAAACCATGCGACAATAAACACCATTAGCATAGAAGCAAATGCGTACATATTTAATGGAATCATCCGGATAAATGCTTCTAAAGGCTGATAATCAATAATTTCATTGGCAGCAAAAATGCCACCCATCGTTCCAATAATATAGGCCCCCCAACTAGAAATTGGTGATATTACAGTAATCGGGGCAGAAGTAGAATCAATAATATAAGCTAGTTTTGCTCTGGATACACGTTGTCGATCGGTGACAGGACGTGAAACTTGCCCAACTGAGAGGGCATTAAAGTAGTCATCCACAAAGATCAATACACCTAAACATGCTGGGACAAGCTGAGAACCACGTCTTGTTGTTACACGGTTACTTGCCCAATGACCGAAAGCTTGACTCCCTCCAGAAGCAGCCATAATAGCTGTTAATATACCTAGTAGCAATAAAAAGCCCAATAAGTAAAAGTTCCCCATATTCAAGCCATCTTCTGGACTATAGAAAATATTACGAAAAATAATAATTATATCGATAATGGCTTCAATTATATTAAAGCGACTAATCAATAAAGCACCTGTGATGATGCCAACACCTAAAGACAAAAAAATCTTACGTGTGGACACCACTAATATCAGCATAAGAACCGCTGGTATTAATGAGAAAATTGTCCCTTCCATCTTGAAATCCTCCTAATCATTATAATCAACAATTTGAATAATGACTTATCTTATTCTCGATTAGATCGGCTAATTGAAATTCTTTTCTCTGACATCATTTGTTAGAACACTTTCAATGACTATGCTTTTTAAACAGTGAAAATTAAACGAATCCAATTTTAACATAAACGAAACTTCAATCAGCGAGCGGAAGGGCTACAGGACGTAGGTCATGCAGACGTTGCCACAAGACGTGGCGGCCTTAGCCTGTAATCCTTCTTAATGATTTGGCGGTTTTAGTCCGTGATGTTACTCATCCTTCGCGTCCTGCGAAAACGCTTGTGTGACCAACATCTTGTTGGCCCGAGTGAATCAGGACATTAGCATCCGTTATCTGTGATAATTATTAAACAACAAAAAAATAACAGTAATAGAAAGAACATAACCTATTACTGTTATTTATACTTGTTCACATAAATAATCATCATGTTATCCTCCGGTCGATCAACAGCTCACCACGTTTAAGACATGACAGTATATAATTTATTCAACTATATACCAGCAAGTAAAAGGGTACCTACCTTTTATTCACTTCGGCAATTTGAACCTTTCATCTATTATCATTGTTGGTGACTCAAATAGATTACTCATTTCAAATTGCACCTCTATCTCATCGATCTGATAAGGTCTTTATTCAATTTTCCTCAAATAGTGTACCAAGTTTCTTTTCTTATTGCAAGGGTTCTAACGGAATCGATAAAGGCATATCTCCATCTTGTGGTGACATATTATAGTAAAGTGGCACATCCCCACTATAGCCGCCACTTCCAACAGGAATGGATTGTTCAATTTTCGCTGTTTTTGATCCAAAAGGGATAATTGTTCGGATCTCTACTTCGATATTAACAACTGGTTCAATATGAATACTATTGATTTTCATCCCTGTAATCAGCGTTTCTACTTCTGTATTTACATATCCAATGACTTCTAAATTGACTGGGATTTTAGGACCTAAATTAGCTAATAAAGGCAATCCAAGCACTTGCCCTAAAGGAATCTCTATCAAGTTCGATTGTTGTTTGACACGATCAAGCTCCGTTTCACTTAATTCTAGCTCTAACAGATCAGATTCATCAGGAATAACACCTCGTTCAAGAAGATGCAAAAAATTTTCAACACGATATTGAATATTTCGCTGAATTCGATTTTCTAAAGCCGTATTTATTTGATAGCTGACGACTCGCCCTTCTTGATCATATTGAAATTGGATAAGTTCATCTAATTCAAGATCCTCATTTAACTTTTTACTAACAGCAATTCCCATAGCCATATTTGCATATTGCATATTGCGCGTTTCCGCAATATCTAACAAAACCGGTTTGATACCATTGTTTATATATATAACACTTGAAAATGTCGTTATAATAAAGAAAAGGGTTGTTAATGCAACTATTTTCTTCCCGGAGACGCTTCCACGCTGTTTCGTTCGCCACACAAAAAATCCCTCCCAACATAAATCTATGCTTTTGTTAGGAGAGTTAGTCTTATAAAATCCTTATAATTTATAGGCCGTAATCGTTACATCTAAGTGCTTGGCCAGATCAAGCTCATAAGGGTTAATTTGTTGATCATTTTCACTTATCACTCTCACGACAGGTCGGTTGTAAAGTTTTTTATTTTGTTTAACGACAAGTCCTGTTCGCTTGTCACTTAATTCAACGGTTACACCATTAGGATATACAGCAACACTTTCTCTAAATAATTTTACCATATGGGCATCAAATAACGTGCCACTTCCAGCATATAATATTTCTAATCCCTCTTGTGGCAACATAGCTTCACGATAAACCCGATCACTTGTTACTGCATCAAAAACATCTACAATAGCTAATATCTTACCATATAAATGAATCTCAGAGCCTTTAATCCCACGAGGATAACCAGATCCATCTAATCGCTCATGATGTTGATAGGCACAGTGCGCGGCCATTAATGGCAATGTCGAAAAGGAGCGCAGAAATTCAAAACCTAATTCTGGATGTGTTTTGATCATTTCAAATTCTTTATCCGTTAGTTTGCCTTTTTTCTTCAACAGCTCATTCGGTAAAAACACCTTACCAATATCATGTAACATCGCACCTAAACCAAGTTCTCTTATTTCCTTATTCGAACGTTTTAACGCTTTTGCTAATACTATTGCATAGATTGTAACATTGACTGAATGATTGAATAAATAATTATCACTAACAAAAATATCTGACATTAACGATACCACTTGATCATCTTGATCGATTTCAGTAATCATCATATCAACAACGGACGCAATTTCTTCATTTGTGCGTTCTAATAGCACAGGTTCTTTCTTAAGTGTCTTCGTTTTATAAGTCTGAAAAGCTGATTTCATCGAATTGATCGACTTGATTCTTAATTGCTCAGAAATCGGTGAATGTACGACAATATCATCTGATAACTCATCCCTAATGTAGACATAGGTCACCCCTAAATCTAATAAACGCTGAATAAATGTTTCTGTTAAGACAACGTCCTTCTGAATTAAAATTTGACCCTTACTACTATAAATTGGCTTTGCTAATTCGGCACCAATTGTTAAGGCTCTTGCCGCTACTAGTTTCATGTTGAACTCCTATCTGTAACATTCATCATTATCCATTCTAATACTAGCAAATATTCCGACAACATTCTACATTTACAACATTTTTGCTAATTGTTGAATGGTTGGTCTTAAAAGATCGCGAATAAATTCTGGCATTAAAAACGTTTTTTTATTGGCTCGTGAAATTTGTGGCGACAAATGGCCAAAAGTAAACATGTCAGCTGTAGCCAATCTATATTCTTTGTCTAACTGAATCGTCTCACCGTCAATTTCAACACTAACCAAGTGTGAAGAACCCTGTTCATCTTCTTTAGTCTTTAAAATCAGATTGGAATAAACAAGACAACCCATAATTTCTCCACGAAAACCAAAGCCTTTTACTTGGAGATTGGTATAATCCTCTGTTAACCCTGCTCTTATCACTTCTACTAATGCTTGCCCGGTTAAACTCACGATACAAGGGTTAATCGGGTGTGGACAGATTCGGTGAATATCGAAGTCAGTAACCTGCCCACGTTTTAAACCATCAATTAAAATCCCCGCATTTAGCATCGCGAGATCAGCTTCTCCCCAATCTTGCAAAGTCCGTGTTAATTGTTTAATAAGTAACGTTTCCTTAAACCAATTCACCTCTAATGGCTGTGGTAACTGAGCGACTGTGCGACTTAAAAGTTGATTGGCTGTCTGCTGGTGATGATTTAACTGCTTCATTGTCGGTTGGTCTTCAACGTATGATGATACGGGTACCGCCTTTGCCTGTTTGTCAATCAACCTTTTTTCACCATGATCCCACGTTAATTGAATCGCTCCGACATAATTTCCAAACTTACCTGCTGCTGTTAAGATCGTATCTCCCACCCACTGTTCTTTTTTAAACAAATGATGTGTATGTCCCCCAATAATCACATCAATATCCTGAAAACGATTGGCTATTTCTTGATCTTGATCAATACCTAAATGAGATAACAGGACAATGACATCAGCTTGTTCCTTTAATTCCTTTAAATAACGTTCAAGGGATTGGAGTGGATCTGATATTTGCCAACCCAATGGTTGATAAAATGGTGTGAAAGGCGCTGTTAAACCAATGATACCTACCTCCACCTGTGAGGCTGTTGTTAACAATTTATAAGGTTTTAACCAATCTGGATCAAGGCTGTTTGCACTCGTTAAATTAGCACAAACGACTTCAAAATTAGCTTGTTGATATAATTCAATAAGCTCTGATCGGTCCAGTGTAATCCCTTCATTATTCCCTATTGTGACAACATCATAATTGGCACGATTTAATAATTCAATATTCCCTATACCTCTTAAAGCTTCTGTGGCTGGATGAACACGATCTAAATGATCGCCATTATCCAATAAAAAATAAGTTTCTCCCTTACGCTGATGATGAGTGGTTTGCTGATTAAGATAGGTTACGATCTTAGGCCAATTTTCAAAATGGCTATGTAAATCACTTGTATAATAAAAATGTATGTGTTCTTGCTTCATCTTGAATTCCACTCCACCTTTCCGGCAAGCTTAAGCTTTTTTAATTTTAACATTAAAAACTCAAAAAAAATATCAATCTGTTATTAGATGCTATTTTATCATCTGTGTAATAATGCCTTTTATCACAGATAAGCATTCGGAAAACACCTACCTCAAGTGTTAAATTTATATAGGTCACTAATGTCCTGATTAAAGGTTTCTTATATGCATTGGCAGTTAGAATAACTCAACTTTTGCTTTTTTGTACTAAAAGCTTCATTTTCCTTACAAGAAAGAAGCTGATCAGATCGATTAATCAGCTTCTTCTCACTTATTTATCGTTATTCACCAACGATCATTTCTATATGCTTTGGCAATACAACGATCTCCGTTGGTGTTTGACCATCCGATTCACCATCACAATCAATCGTTTGACTAGGCTCAGTTGAAATCGATAAACAATGGGTTTGAAGGGCAATCACGCCCTCTAACTCTTGATGATCAACGCTTGCTTTCCTTGATTGTAAGATAGATAATACCGTTTGAATCGAAGCTTCTTTTATAACAAGTACTTCAAATAGCCCATCACTAATATTAGCCTTTGGTAATAATGCCCTTACTCCACCTGTATAGCTGCCATTACCTATAATCACCATAACAGCTTGATCTTCTATCACTTTATCTTGTGTTTGTAGCGTTAATTTGAAAGGTGTGACTTGACCAACAGATTGAATCGCTTGCAAGTAGTAAGCAAGTTTACCGATATTTTGCTTAGATCTGGCGTCGATTGATTGTGAAGCTTGAGTGATGAGGCCGATACCCCAAAAATTAACAAAATAACGTTGCTCTGTTTTTCCAATGTCTACCGATTGTTTTTTTAAAGCAAGGATGGTTTGCGCCGCTTCAATTGGATCTTGTGGCATGTTAATTTGTCGAGAAAAATCATTTGCTGTTCCAGCAGGGATAATCGCTAATGTCGGTCGATGGGGCAATGGCGCAACAATATTGACCACTTCATGTACCGTACCATCCCCACCAGCGATAATGACTAAATCAAATTGCTTTAAGATTTGCAAGATAGCTTTTGTCCGATCAGAAAATTGTGCCATATCATAGAAAACGACTTCAGCAAAGCGACTTTCTAATACCTTGGCAATAGCCTGCTGACTGTCTGCTAATTGGCCTTTGCCCGCATTCTTATTCATTAAGACAGCTACCTTATCCATCTCGTTTCCCCCTTCTTATATTAAATAGTGTCATTATACCCCTGACGAATCCATTTGAAACACACCTTATCAATTTATAATCATCTGAACGTGTTTCTAAAAATTCACATTACACAGTGTTAATAAAGACGGGAAAGATGTTACTATCTTATCATTCTAAATCTTTAATTATGGTTTTGTTTAATTGATGATTTCGTTTCACCTTACTTTGTCCTAATAGATAAATACAAAATAAAATAACAGTGGGTATATTAGCTAAAATAAATGTCATGATTATTTCAAGCATACCTAGCTCAATTAGGTTAATAATAATCAGTAGTGATAAAATTAAACTAAGTAGTGGTAAAATAAGCCCCAAATATTTATTTGTACTTTTTGATAAAAACCATTGCAGAAAAATAGCCCCCATTATTAATAACAATAAAATTAATGCATTAATAGGTAAAAACATAAAATTTCATTCCTCTCTTTGTTTTTTATAAGCCTTTATTAGTGTCTTAGCCACATTAACATCTAACTTCTCATCTAAAGCTAAATTTTGAATCAAATTAATATACGAATCCTTCTCCTCACCTTCGGCTAAATGTATTTTTTGAATGAGTTTATCTAGTCTAAGTCGAACAGTAGGGTAAGAGACACTATAGAGTTTTGCCATCTCCTTTAATGACCCCGAAGTTAGAATAAACTTTTTAATAAAATTGAAGTCTTCATGTTCTAAATAATTTAACCAATTTGGTTGATCCTCCACCATGAATCACTCCTTAAAATCAATTGACATTTTAATAAAATTAATCATAACATTAATTTTATTAAAGTCAATGTTATTATTATGTTAAACTTTATTATTAAACTCGCATTAAATAAAATTACCATTTACTTATGATTGTATTGACTTTTCTTTCAAATTGGATAAAATTAGCTTATGAAATCCTAATTTGGTTATGAGTATCCAAAGTTTATTTAGTCATTCAGCTAGCACCTCAACAAGCCATTTGATCCACATTAATAATAAGCGAGGAGTGTTCATATGAACGTGCAAGAATCATTTAACAACCCAGCAAAACGCGCATATATTTTTTTGAACATGGTTAAACCACTTCAACAGTCTTATCAGAAAACAGGTGGCGTGAACAATTGGACAGATTACCGATCGGACTTGTCCTATGCAAACTTTAAAGAGATATTAGAAAACAATGAAGTGATTGAAAAAGCTAATGTAAGATCGATGAGTCAAACAGCATTGGACTATGTTCAACATAACCAACACTATTCCAAAAGTGGTCAAGTTAATCAACTTTTGGCAAAGGCATATCAATTGGGTATGGTAGATAATAATGGTCAATTAATTAACGGTATTGATCAGTCTGTATAAGCCAATAGATTTATAGCAGACAAATGAGTGTTGGACTTACCAAAAAACGCCCATATCCCCTTTATTAAGGTGACATGGGCTTCTCTAGTACTAATTGAACCTTTGATTTAGAATGTGATACGTTTTCTTATTTTGTAAATTTACTTTTAAGTAGATAAACAACCCCATAGTTCTCTAATTCTTCGATACGACGTTCATTATCGCTATAAAATTCCGATGAAAATGAAACCATTGAATCTTCATCCCATGAAAACCCTATACTGGCTAAAACGATCTCCTCGTCCTCAACATCGATTTCTTCACTGTTATTTTCCCAAACGGTTGAGCGATCTTCGACACCTTTAGTTGAAACGATATCAGAGGTTATTATTGAGGTTGTCCCTCCATTACTATAAACGCCTATATTAAACATTTGGATGGCTTCTGATTCAACGCTTGTAAAAATGATAGAACCATTTTTCACAACTTCAGTTGTAAAATGTCCTATTTGTTCATCAATTAATTCTCCAAATTCATATTTTTCAATCCACAAAGATACTTCATTATATTCATCTTCAATATTGAAATCGAATACAAATGATTGGTTCGATACAGTCGATAGTATTGCTTCTTCTCTATCAGTCAACTCTGAATCTACTATAGTATTTGGGTTTTTATTTGTATTTGTGCTTGCATTTGTATCATTGCTACAGGCACTAAAAATAAATACTACCATTAATACTATTGTCATGTTAAATAATTTTTTCATTACCTCTATCCTTTCTTGTTGGAAAAATATTCTTGTCTCGTAATCATTATCTCAAATAATAACAACTTTCACAATATATTTATCCAGAAAAAAACAAACCTTCAAATCAGTGGCGGTTTCCGTTGTTCTTCAACAGATTGGTAGCTGAGTGAATCAGGAGATAAGCATCCGTTATCGCCTAAACAGATGACCTCTGGTCTGAGACAGGCGTTTTACAGAGATGGGTATCTGTGATAAATAAAAAGCCAAATGCGATTCTGCTTGAAGCAGGACTACATCAGATAATTATCTTGCTGTGATTGAAACAATAAAAGAAGACGAACTGATAAAGTTCGCCTCCTACTTAAGACAATTTAAAGTTGGCACGACATGGTGCGATCAACTTTTAATATATATGTTTCTGTACGTTAACCGATAGAACCTTCCATTTCAAAGCTGATTAATCGATTCATCTCAACTGCGTATTCCATTGGTAATTCTTTTGTAAAGGGTTCGATAAAGCCCATTACAATCATTTCAGTCGCTTCTTCTTCTGAAATTCCACGACTCATCAGATAGAATAATTGCTCTTCTGATACTTTAGAAACTTTAGCCTCGTGTTCTAACGAAATATTCTCGTTAAGAATCTCATTATACGGAATCGTATCTGAAGCCGATTTATTATCCATAATTAACGTATCACATTCAATATTAGAACGCGCACCTTCTGCCTTACGTCCAAAATGAACAATTCCTCGATATGACACTTTACCACCCTGTTTAGCAATGGACTTAGATACAATCGTTGATGATGTATTCGGTGCAAGGTGCATCATCTTTGCCCCTGCATCTTGATGTTGGCCCTTGCCAGCAAGTGCAATAGAGAGTGTCATACCACGAGCGCCTTCACCTTTCAATAAAACAGCTGGGTATTTCATCGTTAATTTTGAACCAATATTTCCATCGATCCATTCCATCGTTGCGTTGGCATCACAAGTAGCACGTTTAGTTACGAGGTTATAAACATTATTGGCCCAGTTTTGAATAGTCGTGTATCGACAGTAAGCATCTTTTTTAACGAAGATTTCAACGACAGCACTATGAAGTGAGTTCGTGGTATAGACCGGTGCTGTACAACCTTCAACATAATGGACAGATGCACCTTCATCAACAATAATAAGTGTTCGTTCAAATTGCCCCATATTTTCTGAGTTAATTCGGAAATATGCTTGTAGCGGTGTATCTGTTTTCACACCCTTAGGTACATAAATAAATGATCCACCTGACCAAACCGCAGAATTTAATGCAGAAAATTTATTATCAGTGTAAGGAATGACTTTACCAAAATATTCTTTAAACAGTTCTTCATTTTCTTGTAAAGCGGTATCGGTATCTTTAAAGACAATACCTAACTCCTCTAAGTCTTCTTTCAAATTATGATAAACAACTTCAGATTCATACTGTGCCGATACACCGGCCAAATACTTTTGCTCTGCTTCAGGAATACCAAGCTTATCAAACGTTTGTTTAATTTCATCTGGCACTTCATCCCAAGAGCGCTCTGAACGTTCTGATGGTTTAACATAATAAGTGATTTCATCAAAGTCTAGCTCAGATAAATCACCACCCCATTGTGGCATCGGTTTGCTATAAAAGTGTTCAAGTGCTTTTAAGCGATAGTCTAACATCCATTGTGGCTCTTCTTTCATTTTAGATATTTCTTCAACTACTTTTTTCGTTAATCCTCGTTCCGTTCGAAAAATCGATACATCTTTATCATGAAAACCATATTTATATTCGCCTACTTCAGGTGCGTTTTTAGCCATGATAGCCCCTCCTTATTTCATATAATCTTATTTCGAACCCTGATCCTGATCAACAGCCTTCTCCATTGCCTTCCAAGCTAAGGTTGCACATTTAATACGGGCTGGGAATTTAGCAACGCCTTGAAGCGCCTCAATATCGCCTAATTCTAAATTCGTTTCATCTTGTTCTTGACCGAGCATCATATTCGAGAAATATTTAGACATTTTCAGCGCATCTGCTATCGGTTGACCTTTGATCGCTTGTGTCATCATCGATGCAGAAGCTAAACTAATTGAACACCCCTCGCCCTCAAACTTTGCTTCCTTGACATAGCCATTCTCAATCATTAAATGTAATTGAATACGGTCGCCACAGGTTGGGTTGTTCATTTCTAATGTTAAAGCCTCTTCAGACAGTGATCCATGATTTCTAGGGTTCTTGTAATGATCCATAATGACTTGCCGATATAACGTATCCAAGTTATTAAAAGACATCTCCGAAAAACTCCTTCGCTTTCTTTAATCCAGTCACGAAACGATCAACGTCATCTTCTGTATTATAAATATAAAAGCTAGCTCGAGCTGTTGCAGTTACTTTCAACCATTTCATTAAAGGCTGAGCACAATGGTGTCCGGCTCGAACAGCTATTCCTTCACTATCTAAAACAGTTGCGGTATCATGCGGATGAACATCAGTTAGGTTAAAAGTGATTAAACCTGCGCGTTTTTTAGGACCATAAATATCAATACCATCTATTTCTTCTAACTGGTCCACCGCATAAGCCGTTAGCTGCTGTTCATAAGTCGTAATTTGATCAAGTCCTATCGCTGTCAAGTAGTCAATCGCTGCTGCCAGTCCAACCGCGCCAGCAATGATAGGTGTACCACCCTCGAACTTCCACGGTAACTCTTTCCACGTCGAGTCATAAAGATCAACGAAATCAATCATTTCTCCACCGAACTCAATCGGCTCCATTTGTTCTAACCATACTTTTTTGCCATATAACACGCCAATACCCGTTGGTGCACACATCTTATGTCCAGAAAAAGCATAGAAATCACAATCCATCTCTTGCACATCAACTTTCATATGAGGAACCCCTTGTGCACCGTCAACCACAATAATTGCTCCGTTTCGATGAGCAAGCTCAGCTATTTCTTTAATTGGATTGATTGTACCGAGTACATTAGACACATGGGCGATCGCAACAATCTTAGTAGCCGGAGTAATCGTTTTTTCAACATTGGCTAGCGTTACGGTACCATCAGCCTCTAATGGAATGAATTTCAATGTTGCACCGGTTGCCTTTGCTACCTGTTGCCAAGGAATAATATTACTATGATGCTCCATTTGTGTAATGACAATTTCATCACCTTCAGTCAAATTGGCTCGACCATAACTTGAAGCTACTAAGTTGATCGCAGTTGTGGTTCCACGTGTGAAGATGACTTCTTCATCGTATTGTGCATGAATAAATTGCTTAACACGCTCTCTAGCCCCTTCATATTGCTCAGTTGCCCGTGTTCCAATTGTATGCACACCGCGATGTACATTAGAATTGTTTAAAGTATAATATTGATTCACTGCATCAATGACCTGCATTGGTTTTTGTGACGTGGCAGCTGAATCCAAATAAACCAGTGGATGACCATTAACTTCTTGGTTCAAAAGAGGAAAATCTTCACGAATCGCTTTCGCATCCATTTAGTATACTTTCCCTTCAATAACATCTGTTAATTGCTCTCTTACCTCAGGAATTGGTATTTCATTAACGACAGGTGCAAGGAAACCATGAATGATTAAGCGTTCTGCCTCCTGTTTAGAAATCCCTCTACTCATTAAGTAATAGAGTTGAACAGGGTCAACACGACCAACAGATGCAGCATGTCCTGCTGTAACGTCATCTTCATCAATTAATAAAATAGGATTGGCGTCACCTCGCGCATCTTTGCTTAACATTAGCACACGAGATTCTTGCTCTGCGTTTGCCTTCGTTCCACCATGCTCAATCTTACCAATCCCATGAAAAATCGCTGTAGCACTGTCTTTCATGACGCCGTGTTGTAAAATAATACCGTCTGATTGTTTACCATGATTGACAATCTTAGCGGTAAAGTTTTGTGACTGATCACCACGTCCAACCGACACGGCCTTCGCATAACAAACAGAATGATCACCTAATAGGTGGGTAATATTTTCAGAAACCGTATTCCCATCATTCATTTGTCCAAGCGCCCACTCAATTTTAGCATCGCGTTTAGCAATCCCACGGCGATTCATATATGCCGTTGTTCCATGGGCAAAATGGTCAACCGAACCAAATGATACAGTGGCATTATTTTCAGCAATAACTTCTGTAATGACGTTAGCTACTGTTTTTGTTTCATCATGGCTTGATAAATAGTTTTCCACATAAGTAACTTGACTATTTTGTTCAGCCACAATAATGACATGGTTGAATAAGGCTAACTGTGCATCTTCCTGCCAAAAAATAGCTTGTAACGGTTCTTCAATCACAACATCTTTCGGTACATAGAGGAAGACACCTCCGTTCATTAGAGCTGCGTGTAAAGCTGTCAATTTATGTTCATCAACAGATACCGCTTCTGTCATATAATATTTTTGGACAAGCTCAGCATGCTCATGTAAAGCTGTAAAAATATCTGTGAATATGACACCTTGTTGCTTTAATGTTTCAGACAGTTGTTGATAACTATTTGACTGATTACGCAAAACAACTAAATTTTGCTGATTCGCCCTCGTATTCACAAACTTTTTAATGTTTTCAGGTAACGCATCTAAACTTGCAATTGTTTTTACTTCTGCTTCATGCGCAAAATCAGAAAAATTCCAGCGCGTTATATTCGTTTTATCCGGCTTCGGCATGTCAAGCTGTTCTGCTTTAGCGAATGCATCTTTACGAAGACGTTGCATCCATTCTGGTTCACTATGTTTACTTGAAAATTTTTCAACATATTCTTTATTATATTGATTTAATACTTCAACAGACATACAATCCCTCCTTACTTTAAGCGTCTACGCCAACTGTTTCGTCTTCAATGCCTAATTCTTGTTTAATCCAATCATAACCTTCACTTTCTAAACGTTCAACCAACTCTGGACCACCCGATTTAACAACACGTCCCTGCATCATTACATGAACATAGTCAGGTGTCACATAATTCAATAAACGTTGATAGTGTGTAATAATTAAGCAACCAAATGCTTCATTACGCAATTTATTAATCCCTTTTGATACCACTTTTAGTGCGTCAATGTCAAGACCAGAATCGATTTCATCCAAGATGCCGATCGCTGGTTTTAATAACATCAACTGAAGGATTTCGTTACGTTTCTTTTCGCCACCAGAAAAACCTTCATTTAAGTATCTTTGAGCCATATTTTTATCCATATCAAGATAATCCATAGCTTGATCCATTTCTTTAATAAATTTCATTAATGGAATTTCGTCTCCCTCTTCACGATGGGCATTAATTGAAGAACGAAGAAAATCAGATGTCGTTACACCACTGATCTCACTTGGGTACTGCATTGCTAAAAATAGACCAGCTTTAGCACGTTCGTCTACTTCCATCTCAAGCACATCTTCACCATCCATTAAAATGCTACCTTTTGTCACTTCATATTTTGGATGGCCCATGATTGCTGAAGCCAATGTTGATTTCCCTGTTCCATTTGGTCCCATTATCGCATGGAATTCTCCACCTTTAACGGTCAAATTTACACCTTTTAAAATTTCTTTACCTTCAATTTCTACATGAAGATCTTTAATTTCTAAAGTTGATCCACTCATATCTATACCTCCAAGAAAAATAATATATAATATTTTGAAGAATAGTTTAATTTTAACTTTAACCATTCTCACTTTATTCTCATTACAATCTTATACTATTTCAAATCTAATATCAAGATTTTAAAACGAATAAACTACACTTTTTAAACCTTAGAGTAAAAAAAGTAATAGTTATTTTCTATTTTAACATAGACACGCTTTTTGTTCTCCTTATTATACTATAAACTGAAACGATCGATCCTATCCTAAACCATTTAATCAAGACAGCTTAGATTTAAATGCAAGTAAGACACTTTTATATGAGGATAAAACAATATGTAGAGGTATAAAACAGGCTTCCATCCGTCTGACTTCTTTACTAATTTTGGTTCTCTGTCAAAGTGGTGTACTGTTCACTCCACCATTCATCTTTGTTAAAAGCTTGCTAAGCCGCAGAGGGAAATATACTCGCTTTCCGCGGACGAACGCCCAAGCCTCCTCGCAAAGACCGCTGTGGGGTCTCGGTCGCCCGTTTTTCTGCAGGAGTCTCGCATATTTCCTCTGCTATGTGCTATTTCAAACGAGAGCCTTTTTAACCTCTTGTTGCCATAATATTTTATGTTTCAAACGTTGAAAATTTTTGATGCCAAGAGTCTCGCTTTAAAACCTTTATCGTATTGTTTATGCCTTCGATATAACCATTATTAAATGGATACATGAACGATTGTAAGATCGCTTGTTTCCAACGTATAAACGTTTTTCTTACGCGGTGAAATGCATCAATGTTAGAAGCACGCTTCCATTCTAGACAAGCCGCCATTCCTTTTCTAGCTATCTTCTCATCACTTGTCTTAAACCATTCATCTAATTTGTTCATTACCTCATACGTTTCTTTTAAGCGTGGATCCATTTGTAAAAGCTTCTCAACCTTTTCTCGTTCTTTCCCTGACAATTTATAAGGGGGACTTCCACAATTATTTCTTACTCCGTTAGTATAGAGCCCTAATTTTTCATCTTATCGCACAAAAAAGAGGCTCACCCACTACAAAGTCATATATTGCTGACATTGGTGAGGAAAGCCTCTTTAAACTACATTATTAACGATGTACTTGTCGATTCATTTCGTTTACAAGGTACATACCCTGTTGATGACTTTTTTCTCGTTGTTTTTCTACTTCAATACGCTTCTCGATATCTGCTTCATATTTGGCAAAGCAACAATTATGTGTTTGATGCATTGCTTTTTCCATTTCGGTTGTATAATTTAGTTCCAATTTACTAACCATCGTAAGATAATCTTCCTTTCTTTTTACTGACAACAATTAGTATAACATTTAGAAAAACGATAGCCAAAGTGGATTGAGCAGCACTTGAACCGATTTAGCTTATTGACCGTTCACTTAACGAAAATATAGATTGAATTGTTAGAAAATAAACATTTTCCTTTAATTTTGTTCGATTTACTTACAAATTACCCTTCAGATCCTACAGCAACAACTTCACCATTGTATTTTTCTATAATAAAATTCTGAATGGCTTCAGACTGTAAGACTTCGACTAATTTTAATAAGTTTTCGTTGTCTTCATCCTCAGCACGTGCTGCTACAATATTTACATATAACGAGTCAGAACCTTCAACAAATAATGCATCATCAAGCGGTGAAAGGCCTGCTTCAATTGCATAGTTTGTGTTAATGGCAATCAGTGCATCTTGATCGGATTGATAAGCCTCAATCAATAGCTCTGGATTGACATCTGGCGAGAATTCTAGCTCTAGTGGATTGTCAATAATATCATCTACTGTCGCTTCTGATCGTTCAATATCATCTGCTAATGTAAGTAAACCGTTAGCTTCAAACAATGCTAAAATACGTCCGTGATCAGGAACATTTCGACTAATAACAACCTCTGTTCCAACTTCTATATCGTCAATACTCTCTATATTTTGTGAATAGACACCCATCGGCTCAACATGAACACCACCTAAGTTAACAAGGTCATAATCATTTTCCGCAATTGATGTCTCTAAAAACGGCACATGTTGAAAGTAATTTGCATCTAATTCGCCTCTTGATAAATCCTCATTTACCAAACCATAGTCTGTATATGTTTCAATTGTTAACGTTATCCCCTCTTCTTCTAGAATCGGTGCAGCTTCCTCTAACACTTCAGCATGTGGAACACTTGTTGCCCCAACTTTAATTTCATTTGTATCTGCATCATCTTCGCCACCACATGCAACGAGTATTAAACTAATTAAAACAAATCCTAACGCGATTAATCCTTTTTTCATTTTTCATTTCCCCTTTTCTATTTTTTATCTATGTTTGCCTTTGTTAAAGGCTGACACACACTTTTGACCATAGCTAGCGCTTATCTAAACGCTTCGTGATCCAGTCCCCAATAAATTGAAAAATAAAGACAATAATCACAATGAGAACCGTACAAACCAAAACAATGTCGAAGTTTCGACGTGTAAAACCATAGAAATATGCATAATCACCTAAACCACCTGCTCCAATCATACCTGCAATAGCTGTATAACCAACTAAAGCAATTGATGTCACAGTCAATCCTGACACTAAAGCAGGAATGGATTCTTTCAACAAAACTTTAAAGATTATCGTTGACGTTTTCGCCCCCATAGCTTGAGCGGCTTCAACTACACCTTTATCAATCTCTCTTAATGCTATTTCAACTAATCGCCCGTAAAACGGGGCGGTTCCGACAATTAAAGCGGGAATAGCTGGTGTTGTTCCACGAAACGTCCCAAACAAAAAATTAGTAACTGGGAAAAGTAAGAAGATTAAAATAGCAAACGGGATCGCTCGAAAAACATTAACAAATGTAGCAATAATAAAATGAACATATTTATTTTTCCAAAGTCCACTTGGTGAGGTTAAATAAAGCAATAACCCTAAAAATAAACCAAGGATAAGCGCACCAATCAATGCGACAATCGTCATATAAAAAGTTTCACCAGTTGCTTCTACTAAATCTGGCCAATCTACATTTGGAAATAAATCAGTCATTTGCAACAACCTCCACTTCTATTGAAGTAGAATCCATATATGCAATCGCTTGACTGACCACTTCATCAGTACCCGTTACTTGAATATATAGTGAGCCATATGCACCTGCCTGCGTTTGTTTAATGTTTCCTTGTAAAATATTAAGTTCCACATCATATTTTTTAGCCACTTGACTAATAAAAGCTTGATTCGTTGACTCACCGACAAATTGCAGTTTTAAAACTTTTCCTGAATTAACCTGCTGAATAAAAATGTCATCTGCCACTTCATCATCTGGCTTACCCATCACTTGCTCAACAAACTTTTTTGTTACAGGTTGTTTTGGATGTGAAAAAACATCGAGTACGGATCCTTGTTCAACAATACGACCCTCTTCCATAACCGCAACATTATGACAAATCTTTTGAATCACATGCATCTCGTGAGTAATTAGGATAATCGTTAATCCTAATTTTTCGTTTATATCTACTAATAACGATAAGATTGAATCTGTTGTCTCAGGGTCCAGCGCTGAAGTTGCTTCATCACACAAAAGAACTTTAGGATTATTAGCTAATGCGCGAGCAATGCCAACACGTTGTTTTTGACCACCACTTAATTGGGCCGGATAAGCATCTTCTCTTCCTGTCAAACCTACTAATTGAATGAGTTGATCGACACGTTCGCTTCGTTCGGCTTTAGATAAACCTGCTATTTCTAAAGGAAAAGCAATGTTTTCCCTTACCGTGCGAGACCATAATAAATTAAAGTGTTGAAAGATCATCCCTATCTCCTGTCGTGATAAGCGAAGATCTCGTTTACTTAGTGCTGTAATGTCCTGGTCATCAATTAAAACCGATCCAGCACTTGGTTCCTCTAAACGATTAATCAAGCGAATAAAAGTGCTTTTACCTGCACCACTATAGCCAATTATGCCAAATATTTCACCTTTATTTATTTGAAGGTCAATTTGATCAACAGCTTGAATCGATTGATTTGATGTCTGAAACACCTTTGATAATTGATCAATTTTTATCATTTACTTTCCCCCACTTCTCTCTCTATCACTATTAAAAAGCGCCTCTCTGCTCTCCTTGAAGAGAACAGAAAGACGCTGGAATGAAAAAAATATAGGTCTTCTTGTTCTCTTATCTGCCAAAGCATAACTGCTTCGCAGGAATTGGCACCATTTTAAACAAAATGTTTAACGGTTGCCGGGCTTCTTCGGGCCAGTCCCTCCACCTCTCTCGATAAGAGCTCGAATTATTTAGTTATTTAACAGTGATCTTAGCATGTGTTTGCTATAGTGTCAATTGGTTTTCAGCATTTTTTTTTGATGGTATACTTTAGTCAATAATTAGAAAAGGATGAGATCCTGTGAGAGCCCCCGATTTCTGCTTACCATACATCGATAGAGAGCAATATTATCAACTGAGTGATCAACGCGGAAAAATTGTTGTGTTAACCTTCTGGGCTTCTTGGTGCCCAGATTGCAGCAATGATTTACCTATAAAAGAGCGCCTTTATCAAAGTATCGATCAAACAAAAATGTCATTCATTACAATTAATGTTGTTGGTAGAGAACGAGATCCAAATGAAGGGATACGTTATTATCAGAAATTTCTTAGTCAACCCACTTTAGTTGACCAAGGGATTGATGTTTATCGTAAATACAATTGTTTAGGTGTTCCAACAACTGTAATCATTGACCAAAAAGGTTATATTATTAAACAATTTACTGATAAAGCAAAGCCACTTGATATTATGGAGACCATCGGAGAACTCATTTAATGTAATAGAAGCATTAGTATTTAATGTAATAAAAACGAAGGATCTATTTATTTACGAATGGATCCTCCGTTTTTGATCTTATTTCTTTTATTTTTCTCCGGACCTCTGTTGTTCTACGTTAACAAATGATAACGTGTTGAAAGAGGTAGAAACTACGAAATCAACGTCCCTAGCCTCCAATTACAACATGCCCACATATTTGGTAAAAGGCGCATCTCTGTACGTTTTACACGGTTACTCTTTTTCACTTAATTGTTTTTGATAACTTTGCGAGTCCAAAAGTTGCTTTAATTGATCAGGATTTGCCGGCTTGATCTGAATAAGCCAACCTTGTTGATATGGTGATTCGTTAACTAATTCAGGTGTATCTTCTAAAGCTTGATTCACTTTAACAACTTCACCATCAACTGGTGTATAAAGCTCAGATACAGTTTTAACTGATTCCACACTTCCGAAAGAATCTGTGGCTGACAATTGCTCACCTTGTTCAGGTAGTTCAACAAACACCACATCACCTAACTCATCTTGAGCATGATCAGTTACACCAATACTGATGAAATCACCTTCTTCTCGAACCCAAACATGCTCATCCGTATATTTTAAGTCATTTGGTAAATCCATGGTCATCCTCCTTATTTCCATGTTTGTTCAAATTGCTTTTCATTAAAACCGACTGTTACAAATTGCTCACTTACTGTAAGTGGACGTTTTATTAACATGCCGTCTGATGCTAACAAACTTAATTTTTCATCATCGGTCATATTAGCCAGTTTATCTTTCAAACCTAACTCGCGATATTTTTGACCACTCGTATTGAAAAATTTTTTAATTGGCCATTCACTTTTTTCAATAATCGTTTTTAACTCTGCTTTAGTGGGCGGTTGTTCAACGATATGTATATCATGGTAATCAACACCTTGATCCTCAAGCCATTTTTTTGCTTTACGACATGTCCCACACTTAGGGTAGCAATAAAAATTAATCACAACTCTCAACTCCTTCAATCGATAAATTCATTTTATTATCAGTATAGTTTTATGTTTAACATTTTACCAATCATCTGCACCAAAAGAACATTGCATATTTTACCCGTTATAAGCCACATTATGATTATAACGTTATTTTAAAGGAGGATTCAATATGCAACACTATAATCAAACGAACAATAGCTCAATACCACAACCCCCTGAGATGATAAGTTCCAAAGACCTTTTGTATTTAACTGACATGATGTCTTGGAATTTATCGGTAATAAAAAAGGCCAATTTTCTAGCTAAGGATTGTAAATTAACCGAAACCAAACAAGCATTAGACCAACTCTGCCAAATGCACGAACGTCACTATCAAGCATTACTTAATTTCACCAAAAGCCACAATAACCAAATGGTTCACTAAAAGGAGGAAGAGATAGATGCAAACAAATAAAGTACAAAACCCGGAAACCCCAATTGAAAAATCTTCACAATTAAATGACCGGGATATTATCAATGATTTACTGGCTACTGAAAAATATATGACAGATGGTTATTGCACTGCTCTTAATGAAGCAAGTAACCATGCTTTATATGAAGATTTACTTAAAATATTTACTGAGACTCAAAATCAACAACGACACTTGTACAACCTCATGTTTAAAAATGGCTGGTATAGTTTAGATAAGGCAGACACCCAACAAATCACACAAGCAGTTAATCAATTTACCGACTACATGAATCAATTTCCTGTTCATTAAATTTGAATTTGCTTGAAAATAGTCATGAGGAGTCACAGAAACTGTTCAACTCGTTCACATCGACATCATGTAGTTAAAACATAGCTAAAACAAAACCGAATCCCCTATTGGGTAGGATTCGGTTTTGTTTTTCTTATTTTCTATTGTATAGGTATTATCAATCGCAAAATAATCAGTATTATGTGCATGGTAGCTATTCTGAATAAAACAGAAATAGAGACGTTCTATTCTCAAGTTTAGGAGTGCGCTTTACAACCCACCACCTGTGATAAATACTTCCTAAGACTTTAGATCATCTAACATTTGTTCCCACCTATTGAAAGGTGGGAACAAATCGTTACACCACTTGATAACCTTGCTCTGCTATTGTTTCCTCTAGTTTTTGTTGACTTACTTTACTTTCGTCATAAGTTATATTTACCATGTGCGTTTCTAAAGTAACTTCAGCTTTTTTCACACCTAATTCTTGCAATGCATGCTCAATATTCTTCTTACAATGTTGACAAGACATACCTTCTACTTTTAATGTCAGTTCCTTCATCATTTACACATCTCCTATCGCTTTTATGATTTGTTAAATTGTTTAATAACTTGCATTAATTCAGTAATTGTTTCCTCTCCTGTACCCGTCTTGATAGCATCAGCAACACAATGGTTAACATGATCCTCCATCATCGCGAAACCAACTTTCTTCAATGCAGCATTAATAGCTGAAATTTGCACCATCACATCGACACAGTAACGATCATTTTCAACCATCTTATGAATGCCTCTAACTTGACCTTCTATTTTTTTAAGACGATTTAATAACAGTTGCTTATCTTTATCAGATCGATGATTTGTATAGCGTTCTTCATTATTATTTCCACTCATCATGATATCACCTCACCCCTTACTATACCCCCCTATAGTAGGTGTGTCAAATATTGAAGCGAAATTATTCTTATTTGTAATCCCATCCCTTTAGCTACAATCCATACAAGTACGGTAGATTTGTCTATTTAAAAGGTTTATCAGCAATTAAGTCATAGCGCAGGCTATTTTCTATCAACCATCACTTATGTTATTATTTAATAGAGAACGGACGCTTCTCAGTCACTATTCACTATATCTCAGTTTCGTTGTTAAACTTTATTGAGCGGTTTAAATAAGTTGGATCATGACGATGAAAACTTATTATATAAATATAAGTTAGCGTTATTTAAGGATTAACATAAAAAACTCATTCATTTAACAAGAAAGAAGGTGATCTCATGAATGTCAATGAGGCATTAACTATTCTAAAAAAAGCAGGTTACAAGTATACGGATAAACGTGCGATTATTTTGGAGTTTTTCGCCAAAGAAGATCGTTACCGTACCGCAAAGGATTTATTGACTTATATGGAGCCACATTTTGAAGGAATTAGTTTTGATACCATTTACCGGAACTTACACCTATTTGATCAACTTGGCATTTTGGAATCAACTGATTTAAATGGGGAAAAACATTATCAAATCACATGTGCAAACCATCATCATCATCACTTTATTTGTAAAACGTGCGGGACAACAAAAGAGATCCACGCCTGCCCAATGGACAACTTATCTAGTGAACTGGATCAATTCATCGTTGATGACCACAAATTTGAAATTTACGGCTTATGCCCCGCATGCCAATAAGTAATAAGCAAGTGCCGTTTGTTACTAGCACTTAACGCACTTTAAATGCTTAGTTGATTTTTTAAATACGTAAAGGAGTTCTAGATGTTTATGTTTTAGAACTCCCTTCCCTTATTCAAATGAAGTAAGGATTTTTTCTACTATTTAACAATCATTACAGGACAATTGGCACGCTTAGCCACTTTATGACTGACGCTACCGAGTACCATTTCTTGTAAGCTATTTAATCCTCTACTTCCGATTACACAAATATCAACATCGTGTTCATTAGCAAACTTAACAATCGTAGGTCCGGGATCACCATGGAGAATTTTTATTTCATAAGCGATGTGAGCTTGTTTAATTTTTCGTTCTGAAATGGTTAGCTTTTCTTTCCGACTTTTATCCAATTCACTTGCACTCCAATAATGAGTAGCGTCGGCTTTTGATGTTGCACCATCGACAACATATAACATTGTTATTTTTGCATTTGGGTTGTTCTCAGCAAGTATTAAAGCCTTTTCACAAGCACGTATAGCATATTCTGAACCGTCTGAAGCTAACAAAATATGATTGAACATAACATCACCCTTTCAACTCACTATGATAATTATCTTTAACCTAAATGAAATAAAAGTAAACCTAATTATCCATTCTTTTTCTAATAAGATGCTCAGCTATCGTGTATAAAACCAATTCATTAGCTTGGAATATTTGTTTATATAAATGTAATGGTACGGGCTGTGGACCAACACTTGGTGCTATTTCGATCGTAAAGCTTGGCTTTTTATAAGTTGTTAGAAACCAATCTGTAAATCCACCGCCACTTGGGTTATCACTCGGGTTAATTAAACGATAGCCTGTTGTATCCGCTAAAGCTTCTGCTAACGGTCGCAATTGCTTTTCGGCAATTTCCTCATTTAATCGGTAACGCCAAAATATTTCTTCACCAGATGAATGGTATGCAATGGCTACATCAATATTTCGCTTTTTCACAAAATGATAAACAGCTTGAACTTCTGGCTCAGATAATGGCTTGTAACCTTTAAAGTGACTAGAACTTGGTGTACTTGGACTTCCATCAATGGATTTCCAATCTGTCGGGTATTGTCGATTCAAATCAACACCACGATTATTTGCTTTCCAACCTGTAAAATCTGTACTTCCCTTATTCCACTTCAGTAGTGTTTCAGCATTGTCAAAGCTGTTTAGACCCTCTTGAGCAAGCGTAACACCATCAGGGTTAACCATTGGAATAAACCAAAAACTCACCAACTTCAACCAATCTTTTCTAATAGTCAACCATGGCCAACTATTATCTTGCAAAATACGAAAAATAAAATCAACAAGTAGCGTAGTTGTCATCCATTCCCTAGCATGATGCGCCCCATGACACAAAATTATTTTTTCCCCAGTGCCTATTTTAACGGCTAAAATCTCTCGTTTTGCTACTGAATAACCAATTGTTTCTAATCTCACCTCATTAACATATTGTGTAGCTAAATAGCTTAAATCGTCTTTTAAACATTCGAAACTATAGGTTCGATCAGGATTAAATTTCATCATACAATTAAACACCCCTTTATATGATTATGAAGTCATCGGGGGTGTTTAGTACGTTTTTATTCTGATATTGCCCGTTTAGCTAATATTTGTATAACCATATCATCCATCGGCGGATTATGTAAGCCTGCTCTTACATCGCGATAATATTGTTCAAAACGATAAGCTTTAGACAAACCTCTACCTCCAACGATGCGCATAGCCAAATCTACGACTTCATTAGCTATATTAGTCGCAATCGTCTTTACCGCTGCAAGTTCAGCACTTAACTGTTGGCGCTGATCGAGTGAGCGTTGATCCCATTCTTGAGCAATTTGATACATAAAACAACGTGCTTGCATTAATTTAAGATCCATCTCACCAATTTTTTGTTGGATATGAGGCACCTCAGCAATAGGGGTTTTTAAGCTATTAGGTTGGAAATCCTTAGCGAAAGCAATCGCATCATTTCTTGCTGCTATAGCAATTCCTAAATAACAAGCTGGGATGTGTAATAACCAACCTTTTGCCTTTTTAGTGCTAGCTTGCTTATTTAACTCTACTAGCATCGTTTGACTAACTCTAACTTGATTAAATACAATATCGTCACTTCCAGTACCTCTCATCCCTAGGGTGTCCCACGTCTTATCGATCGAAACGCCAGTTTGATCACTTTTAATTAAGAACGAACCGACTGTGTCTTGATCTTCTACATATGCCGAAACGATAAAGTAATCAAGAACCGAAGCCATTGTCGAGAACGTTTTTCTACCAGTAATCAGATAATGATCCCCTTCACGTTTAGCTATTGTCTCAGGAACTCCACCACGTGTCGGGCTACCCGTTGCTTTTTCAGAAGCAATACGATTGACTAAAATTTGCTTGTCTGCTACTTTTCTTGCAAACCAGTCAAATGTTTCAGCTTCCCATATTTTATCTTCTGCTAATTCTTTAACAATACCTAGATGCCATCCTATAGATAAAGCAGTCGCTCCATCCCCCACAGCTAACCTTTCCTGCATTAGTAAAAATTCGTATAATGATAAAGCTTCACCATTGTACTCTGTAGGCAAGGTCAAGGATAGATAACGTTCGGCACGCAAATCATCGATATTTTCCTGAGGTAATTGGGCAGAAGCTTCAGCGATATGCACACGTTGCTCGACTTTTGCGGCTATACGACCAGCCTTTTCAACTAATGTGCGTTGACGATTATTTTTTATGTATGTTTCAAACATTTGCATTTGTTTTCCTCCTTTATCCTATCCCCATTTATTTTATCACAGATAACCGTCCGTAAAACACCCACCTTAAAATAGAGAACACGATTATATTTATATAGGTCGGTAATAACGGACGGTAATAGCCTAATTTCCAGTTAAGGTAGTAGCTTTTTCTTATCATTAGCTCTTTGAAATTTCAACAGCGACGAATCCTGCTCCTTTGTGACATTTTATCCTTCACTAGCATATTGGAGCAAAAAAAATCAAAAAGGGAGACTCATTTAAGCAGTGAGCTCCCTTTTTAAAAATCTATTATAAGTATGGTTAACTACATAAACAAATCAGCAATGTTTTTCTCAAAATTTTCCTGCATTGCTTTAATCTGATTAACTGATTGTGATAGGCGTTCAGCTGCTGAATCTGCTTCTGCAATACCTGCTGCTGACTCTTCAGATACACTGGCAATATTAGTAATCGAATCATTAATTAGTTTGGTCCCATCCAATACATCATAAAGGGAATTTGCAATACCGGTAATTTCTGATTCCATATTGTTAATGATGGTGTTTAAATCTTTAATGGTTTCACCTGTTGTTTGAATTTGTTGAGAACCTTCAGTTACAGCTTGATAACCTTCTTCTAATACCGAAACAGCGGCTGTTGATTCTTCTTGAATACCAGTTGTTGTCGTTGTAATATCATTAACAGATAAACTGACTTGTTCAGCTAGTTTACGAACTTCATCAGCGACAACAGCGAAGCCTTTACCATGCTCTCCTGCGCGAGCCGCTTCAATAGCAGCGTTTAAAGCTAGTAAATTGGTTTGTTCCGCAACTTCCTGTATGACAGTCACAAGCTTAGTGATTTTTAATGTCATATCATCTAAACCTCTTACCTTATCTAATGACTGTTTAATGGTCTTGTCAATGATCATCATCTTATCTACAGATTGATCCATGAGCTCACGGCCTTCAGTCGTGATATCAAGCATTTTTTTAGATTCGCCCTTAATGTTCTCCCCGTTTAATGAAACGGTCATAATCGTATTGGTAAACTGTTGCATCGTCTCCGTCAAGGTCGCTGCTGATTGTGCCTGCTCATCAGCACCGCTTGATATTTCTTGCATGGTAACTGAAATGTTTTGGCTATCCTCATTTAATACATTGACACTATTATTAAGCGTATTTGTTTGTATATTCATTTGGTCCGTTAATTTAGAAATAAAATTGTACATTTTTTTAAAGTTTTCATGAACCTCATTAATTGTCCTGTCTATATCATGGAGTTCTTTATTGCTAATCGTTCCCTCTGGCATATCCCCCATATCCTCACTAGCTAAAACAGTTAAGCGCTCTTCTAATAATTTAAGATCTTTTTGTTGAGGCTTTCCTATTAAGAAAACGAGCCCATAGCTAACTATAATGGCAGCTACGATCACTAATAAGTGGTCTAGGCTTAGTTGATCTAATATATCTAATGTGAACACGCCATAACCAAATGCTAAAAGATAGAGAACGCTTACTATTGTAGTTAAAATAAAAACATTTGATTTTGATTTCATTAATAACGCCCCTTTTGTATGTATATTTGCTTAATAATAAATGAACAAAACGCAAAAGATTTCACTATTCTTTTGCGCTTTAATAATGATAAGTTCCCTTAAATCTTGATTAAAAGATTTTCTCTAGAGCTTGTTTAATCCGTTCTTGATCAAACGGTTTAACAATAAAGTCTTTGGCGCCAGCTTGGATTGCTTCTAACACCATTTGCTGTTGTCCCATCGCAGAGCACATAACAATCGTTGCATCTGGATGATCCTTTTTAATTTCTTTTACTGCTTCTACACCGTTCATTTCCGGCATAGTAATATCCATTGTAACAAGTTCAGGCTTAAGTTCATTGTATAATTCAATAGCATGTTGTCCGTTCTCAGCCTCACCTACTACCTCATGTCCGAGTGATTCAAAAATATTTTTCAATTGCATACGCATAAACGCTGCATCATCAGTTACTAATACACGAGCCATTTCTATCTCTCCTTCTAAGTCTTATTCTTCTTCTACAACTTGTTTTACTTCATTTAATTGTTCGTAGTTTAATACATAAGCTAAATCAATTAATAATAATAAACGATCATCTAATTTAGCTACACCATGTAAAAAATTGGCATTTACACCTTTAATCGTTGTTGGTGCAGGTTCAATAATCGATTGATCAATATCAATTACATCAGAGGCCTCATCAACTATAAAACCAACTGAAAGATCGTCAACTAAAGATACAAGCATACGCGATTGATCTGTTTGTTCTGAATCAGGCAAGTCCATTCTCTTTTTCAAATCAATCACGGGAATTACTTCACCACGTAATTTAGTAATACCTTCAATGAAAGTAGATACTTGAGGTAAGGATACGACTTCTTGTAATCTCTCAATTGAAACAATCTGCTGAATACTTGCACCATATTCTTGGCCCTTTAATTGAAAAACAATATATTTTTCAGTACTCATACATTTACTCCTTTACTATTAAAATAGTAGACCTTACTATCGTCAATTTGACCTAGACATGTGTACTTATGTTTAAGGATACCCGCTTTAGCTAGATAAATCAATAATGATTTATGTCCTAGCTACTAAGTTATTGATTTAGTAGTAAGTGAACAGCCATTTTTTGGTCAGCATGATAATTAATTTCTACTAATAGTGCCCGCTTAAAGCCGGATAGCTTAGCATCGCCTTTTAATACTGTAGGGTGTGTAATGTCTGTTACAATCGATACATCTGCTAAATAAGTCGCCAAACTACCAGCTATCATATTACCAAGTTCACCAGCAAATGACTCAAGCATCTCTTCTGATAAAGGCATACCAAACATTAATTCGCCAATCTCACTGAAAAAAGCATCCGTTGATTGCAAAACGAGCTCACCTTTAATACCCCCAGTAAAACCAATCATAACACCAAACTTAACAAGTAGCGGTGGCTCTATTAATTGTGGTGCACCAACCTCTGGTTCAAGTGGGACAATTTTTTTTACTGCATAAATCGTCCCATTATAGACCTCTTTAATAATTTCATTGATGTTCTTATCTCCAGTTGCCAATATAATTCTCCTCCCCCTAAGACTTAATAGCTCTTTCTGTTAAGTCTTAATACCTATCTCTTTTTCTTGCTACTTCTATTTTCGGTAGAAAGGTCGGATAAATTAAGTTTTTTTTATGACATTTTCAATAAATAAGCTTTTCGAACTAGTAAAAAAGGAGGTTAACCACAATTTGGTTTACCTCCCATTTCTTTTATTCTATACCTTGTTTAATTTCTGCAATCATTTGTGTAACAGATTCGACACCACCACTTGATAGATACCAATAATCTGGTGTTAAGTAGACAATTTGATCCTCTTGAGCTGCTGTTGTTTGATTAATCAACGCATTGTCTAACGTCGTTGAAGCTGTATAATCACCACCCGTTACGGCATTACGATCCATTACAAATAAGTAATCAGGATCCATCTCAGCTACATATTCAAAACTAATACTTTGGCCATGTGTTGCTGCCTCAATATCTAAGGCAACGGGTTCTATTCCAAAATCATCATGAATAATGCCAAATCGCGATCCAGGTCCATAAGCATTAAGGGCACCATCATTTGTTAGGACAATAAGCCCCTTTTCATCTTCTGGAACATCACCTACAAGGTCTTCTAAATCAGCATTAACTTGCTCAATAGCTTCTTGAGATTCGTCTTGTTTATTGAAAATTTCACCAAGTAATGACACATTATCAGCAAACGATGACATATAGTCACTTTCGTCAACACCCATATAAATAGTAGGTGCCAGGTCAGTTAAGTCATCATAAGCTTCTGATGTACGACCTGATATAATAATGAGATCAGGATCAAGATTAGCTAACGTTTCAAAATCTGGTTCGAATAATGTTCCTGCATTTTCATAGGTATCTGCCTCAAATTGGTCAAGATAACTTGGAATATTGGCCTGTGGAACAGCTGCAACATCAACACCTAAATAATCTAATGTATCTACTGTACCAAAGTCAAACACCACTACTGTCTCTGGGTTTGTTGGAACAGTTGTCGTTCCTAGTTCATGTTCAACCTCAATTTCACTTGGTCCTTCATCTACTTCCTCTTGGTCATTCGAATCTTCTTGTACTTCACCATTGTCTGTCGTACCTGTTGTATCTTCTGTATCTGAACCGCATGCTACTGCAAAAACAGCTAACATCACTAGTAACATAAATAACATGATCTTTTTCATTATTAATAACCCCTTATCTCATAATATTTTATTTAAATAGATTGTATTGTTGTCCAGTCTACACCATTAATACAGCTTACTATTTGGGCCCAACTGTTGTTTTTATAGTGTGACTTTATAAGCACAATCTTAATTAAAACATAGTTAATAAAACAAACTTTCAATCAGCCGGTGTTTACATTATTCTCTCACTGATGACCTTGAGAGAATCAGAACATTAACTCCCGTTATCTCCCACCTAATTAGATGATCTCTACGCTCTATTTTGGAGGGAGGATGTTTTACGAACGGTTAGCTGTGATCAATCAAGTAAAATAGAGACATATACGACATTGGTCAATATCCTGTATTTTAATATCCATATCGTATACTTGTTTTAATACACCATTATTGATGATCGCATGCGTCTCGCCTTGTTTAATAACCTTGCCATCTCTTAAAGCGACAATATGATCAGAGTAAACCGATGCAAAATTAACATCATGTAACACAATGATGACCGTTTTCCCTAGATCATCTACTAAACCTCTAAGCACCTTCATAATTTGGACAGAATGCTTCATATCTAAATTATTTAAAGGTTCGTCAAGCAATATATAATCGGTATCTTGGGCAATAACCATCGCGATATAAGCACGTTGTTTCTGCCCACCGCTTAATTGGTCCAAAAACTTATCTTCCATTTCATGAAGTTCCATATAAGTGAGTGCACTATCTATCATTTTTTGGTCGAATTCAGTTAATTTCCCTTGAGAGTATGGAAAACGCCCAAAACTCACCAACTGTCTAACCGTCAGTCGAACATTGATATGATTTGACTGCTTTAGAATCGATAATTTTTTAGCCAGTTCTTTATTATTTGCAATACTCACTTCTTCACCATCAATTAAAACTTCCCCATGATCTTTAGCTATAAGTCGACTAACTATCGAAAGGAGTGTGCTCTTCCCAGCCCCATTCGGACCAATAAAGGATGTTATTTTACCTTGAGGAATGGTCATCGATACATGATCCACAACGAATGTTTCACCGTATTTTTTTGCAACTTCTTTTATCTCTACCATGTACGATTCTCCTTTAATATAAGATATAGGAAATAGACGCCTCCAATTAAGTTAATAATCACACTTAACGTTGTAGAAAAAGCGAATATTCGATCAACAATGAGTTGTCCGCCAACAAGTGCAATAATACTAATTAATATAGCACCCGATAATAACACAGCATGTCGATATGTCTTAAACATTTCATAACAAACATTTACAACAAGAATACCAAGAAACATAATCGGTCCAACGAGTGCTGTTGCGATAGAAATTAAGATCGCTACCACAATCATCAATCGTCTAACCAAATAATTGTAATCAACACCTAAATTGATCGCATGTTCTTTACCTAAAGAGAGGACATCTAAATATTTATAAAAACGTAAGAAATAGATAAATACTATCGTTAAAAAAAGAATCGACATATATAATAAATCTGTTTGGACATTGTTAAAACTGGCAAACATCCGATTTTGTACGTTTAAGAACTCGTTTGGATCAATCAAAACTTGCATAAATGTTGATAAGCTTTGAAAGAACGTCCCGAAAATTAAGCCAATAAGTAATAAGAAATAAATATTATGTCCTTTTTTAAATAATATCTGGAATAGTATTAAAGCAAAAAAAATCATAATTGCTACCGATAATAAATAATTTATATTTTGGTCAGTTGCTGTTAAACTCGTCGAGCCATAAAAAAAGATAATAAAGGTTTGAATCAACTGATACAAAGAACCTAATCCAATTAAACCGGGGGTTAGAATGCGATTGTTCGTAATCGTTTGAAAAACAATCGTGGCAACAGCTATAACAGCACCGGTTATGACAATAGCTACTATTCGACTAGCTCTTCGTGATAAGATATAACTCCAATTCCCTTGAAGGCCAGCAAATAAATAGATCACAATAAACAATATGGCAAATACAGCAAGTAAAGTTAGCTTCATTCGATTACTCATAGACATTTCTCCTCATGACGAGATACAGGAAGATAAAGCTTCCAATTACCCCTACAACCACACCAATAGCTATCTCATAAGGAAAAATAATTACTCTTCCTAAAATATCACATGCTAATAAAAAGGTTGCACCTAATAAAGCGGTATGTGGCAAACTATTCTTTAAATGATCACCATGGTAAATAGATACCAAGTTGGGCACAATTAAACCAAGAAACGGTATCATTCCAACCGTTAATAAAACAACTGATGTAATCAGTGCGACCATCGTTAGCCCAACATTCACAACGAGACGATAATTTAGGCCTAAATTTTTCGAGAAATCTTCTCCTAAACCCGCTATGGTAAAGCGATTAGCAAATACATAAGCGAATATCACCAATGGGATACTCATATAAAGCATTTCATATCGCCCTTGAAGGATCAGGGCAAAATTCCCTTGTAACCATGAAGCCATATCTTGGATTAAATCATTTTGATAGGCAAAAAAAGTAGTGATGGAATTGATAATACTACCAAACATCAAACCCACGAGTGGAATAAAGACTGGATCTCTAAACTTGATTTTATCAAGAACTTTCATAAATATAAAAGTTCCTACAAGTGAAAAAATAAATGCAACTAGCATGCGTTGCATCGGTGTAGCACTACCAAACAACATCATTGCGATTAGTATACCAAAGCGGGCAGAATCCATTGTTCCAGCAGTAGTTGGTGATACAAATTTATTACGACTTAACTGTTGCATAATCAAGCCACAAATACTCAGACCAAAACCAGCCATCATTATACTTAACAAACGTGGCACACGACTGATCCAGATAATTTGGATTTGTTGCTCTGATAAGGAAAATAGATCTGATGGATTTAGAGGCACAACACCGATAAACACAGAAAGTACCGATAAAATGATTAAAATGGGTATAATATACTTCAGCTTCATAAAAAAATCCTTCTAAAAATAGTTGTATGATAATGAGATTCATTATCAATTAGGTACCTCTATTCTATCATCAATTGAGAATCTGTCAATTGCCTATTGATTTAAAAGTTAAAAGTTTACTAAGTTTTTATACAAATGTGTTAGAATAAATGAGGGGAACGCCTTAATGATCACTGAGCAATCTATGTCATGGTCATTTGGCAATTTCCTTTATCTTAACGATACATTAAGCTATGATGATGATAAAAGGAGTGAATGATTAATGGATGCATACCAAGCTTATATGCGTGAAGTCTCACAACCTATGCGAGACGAACTAACAGAAAATGGGTTTCGAGAGTTGACAACAGTAGAGGACGTTGATCAATTCATGACAGATGTAACAGGACGGTCGATTGTTCTTGTTAACTCTGTATGTGGCTGTGCTGGTGGTCTAGCGCGACCAGCTGTGCTTTATGCCGTTAATGAAGGTGGTGTTAGCGCTGATCACTTAGTAACCGTATTTGCGGGACAAGATCGTGAAGCCACCGCTAAAATGCGAGAATACTTCGGAGATATTGCACCGTCTTCTCCTTCGATTGCGATTTTAAATGACAATAAAGTACAACATTTTATTCCGCGCGAAGAAATTGAAGGCGCTGATGTCGATAGTGTTATCAAAAATATTATCACTGGGTTTAAGTCTTAATATCGATAACCAAGATTATTATAATTGATAACCCAACTTTCATGTGTGAAAGTTGGGTTGATAAGCAAATATGCTAAACAATTAGAAATGGGCTGGGACATAATAAAAATGATGCCAGCCCTTTTTCTATACTTGAAGAACAAGTGCTTGTTCAAAAAAGTAAAGGTATCTTTCTTTTATTGTTATATTTAAGACGGTTTCTATTGCTCGCGTATAGAGATCAATTTGTGTTTGGTACCGCGATGTAAGGATCTCATCCCGCTTCTGTTGATTATTATAATCAGGGATTCGATCTGTTTTGTAATCAATAATAATCCAGCCATGTTCTGTCTCAATAAGCAAATCAATAATACCTTGAACAAACAAATCTTCTTCTGTTCTTTGATCCCAGTCTTGATAAACTTCATGAGCAGGGATCAGCAAGCTAAACGGAACCTCTCGTTCAACCACCTTAGCCTGCTTAATCCAATTAAAGAGCTCCGTGTCAAAAAAGCGTGCAATCGCTAATTTATCAATTGCTTGTGCTTGAACACTTGTCAAAATTTCCTTGTCTACCAATTGGTTAATATACTCACTAATACGTTGCTGGTCCCACTCTTGTCGAAACGGGAGGTGTTGCATAACCGTATGGGTTATTGTTCCACGTTCAGCCCCACTGATTTGTCGATTTTCTTGCATAAATATAGGGCGTTCAACAATTGGTGGACGAAATGAACGAATGATGTCTGTTGCTGCATTTTCATCGATCTGTTCTTGTTGACGCTTAATTTCTGTTACCGTCTGTTTAGCACGGTGACGTGTCGCTTGCTTGTAAGCATATTGAAATTCCAAACGCTCAAGTACTTTTTCATCATGTTCTTTTGATGTATGCTTAATGGGTTTAGCTTGAGCGATCGTCGTTTCTAAATCTATCGTACTTTGCTGTTCATCGCTTACAGGATCCTGATAATCTTGAGCATAGGAAACCGTGATTTTCCATTGCGATTGATCTTCCCAAATTGATAATGGAATTTTTGGTGTCTGCCTTTCACCACGAAGGAGATCAGCATGCCTATGTCGGATTAGACTAACTCCGACCCAATCCATGTATGTGTTTAGTTCTAAACGAAGTGCATTTGGTAGTGTCCATTCTTTATGCTCAAGTACTTCTAACCACTTTTCCTGTTTTTTTTCAAACGCGTTAACTGTACCAACCATGACTAACTTTTCTTTGGCACGTGTAAGTGCAACATAAAGGACACGCATTTCTTCAGCCCATAATTCTTTTTGAATATATTGTTTAATACCGTGATAAATCAGCGTAGGGTACATAATACGATTAACGGGATCAATAAATTTACTACCAAAACCAAGATCCTTATGAAGTAGATAGCGTTGTCGTAGGTCTTGCATATTGAAAGGTTTGTCCATCGCCCCTAAAATAACAATTGGGTATTCAAGTCCTTTACTTTTGTGGATTGTCGTAATCCGGACCACATCTTCTTGCTCCCCTAAGGCTCGAGCTGCCCCTAAATCTTCGCCACGCTCCTCCATCCGCTCAATCATTCTAAGAAACCGGAATAATCCACGAAATGACGTTTGTTCATAGCCCCTCGCTCGATCATATAATGCACGCAAATTTGCCTGTCTTTGTCGCCCCCCTGGCATACCGGCTACAAAGTCATAATATCCTGTCTCCCGATAGATTTGCCAAATAAGGTCAGACAGACTCCCTTGTCGTGCTAGTGAGCGCCATTTTGATAACTTCGATAAAAAACCCGTTAATTTCTGTTTTAATCGGCCGGTTTCAAGCGTTGTTAAGAAGGTTTGTAATGCTTCATAGTAAGATGCCTTTTTGTCAGCTAAACGGATCTGAGCCAATGCTTCTTCATCAATACCAACGAGTGGTGATTTTAGAACACTTGCTAGCGCAATATCTTGCTTTGCATTATCAATTACTTTTAGCAAACTTAACATAACTTGAATCTCAATCGCTTCTAAATAACCGGTAGCCAGTTCGGCATAAACCGGTATCCCTTGTTTCTTTAACTCATCCATAATCGCTGGCGCCCAAGTCATTGACCGCAATAAAATAACGATATCACGATAAGCTGCTGGGCGGCTCATGCCCATCTCTTTATCAACGATTAGCCTAGGTTCTCCACCATCCGTTCCAATCCATTCTTTAATGCGCTTCGCATATGCGCGCCCCTCAATTTCTGCTTTAGCTAAGTCTTCATTAGACTCGATTTGCTCGTCATTTGTAGGAGCTGATTTATTGGACCGATCAATAATCATCAGTTCTGCCTCTACATCCTCTTGGGGGGCCTCATTATAGCTTAGATTTCCATAGACTAATTCAGCTTCTTGATCATAGTTTATTTCCCCAACTTGTTCATCTAATAATTGCTTGAAAATATAGTTAGTAGCTGTTAAAATTTCTTCGCGACTTCGGAAGTTCTTGGACAAATCAATGCGATGACCCAATTGATGATCTTGAGCGAATTGCTTATACTTATTAATAAACAATGATGGCTCAGCATGACGAAAACGATATATACTTTGCTTCACATCACCAACCATAAATAAGTTCCCTGGCGATTCCTTCGTAACAAGTTTTAAAATCGTTTCTTGAACCATATTTGTATCTTGGTATTCATCAATCAATACTTCTTCATATTTAGTGCGGATTAATTTAGCGATATTTGATGGCTCAATGACTTCCAATCTTAAGTCATCATCAATTAGGATCGCTAAAGCATAATGCTCTAAATCTGAAAAGTCGATTAAACCTTTTTCTTTTTTCAACTGTTGATAAGCTACTTTAAATTTCTTCACTAAATCAATCAATTGCTTTATCGTTGGATAAAGCCCTCGCACATCAGCCAGATAAGCTTCAAGTGGCCGCGTAAACAACTGTTCTTTTATATCAGTCAAGCGTTTTTTTACGCGATTGCGCATGGTTTTCACTTGTTCTTTTTTATTTTCATCTCCATCTACTTTTTTCCTTGATAATGCTTTAAAAGCAAGGGTTTGAAAGGCTTCTTGGGTTTGATCCCATCCTATCTTTAATTTAGCTTTTAATGTTTGTATCGTATAAAGATCTAACTCAAGCGCCTCTGCATAATGGTAAGGACCATCACTTTGTTTTGTTATATCTAGTGCATGGCCTATATCTGCTTCTGCTGCCTGTAATTGTTGTCCAACACTATCCTTTAAAATAGTTAACCACTCAAGTTGCTCTTCTTTAACCTCGCTCGCTAGATCATATTGATCAGCAATCTCGTCTAGCCACTGATCTGGCCAAGGATTTTGTATGGCAAAATCATAAAGCTTTAAAATAAGTGTTTCTACCTCTTGGTCACTGCGATCATTTGAAAAACGATCAATCACTTGAAAAAATGTCTCTTGCTCTTCAAATGATTTTCCGTACCATTCTTCAAATAAAGACTCCAATACTTCCTGTCTTAATAGATCAGCCTCAATAGGATCGGCAATACGAAATGCAGGGTCAATATCTAATAAATAGCTATACCGTTTAATTAAATCAAGGCAAAAGGAGTGCAAGGTTGAAATAGAAGCTTGCTGTAATAATGTCAACTGCTGTTTTAAATGTGCTGAATCCGGTCTTTCCTCTAGCGCCTGCTCGAGCGCTTGCGAAATACGATGACGCATTTCTTGTGCTGCTGCATTTGTAAAAGTGACGACAAGTAATTGATCAATATTGATCGGCTGTTTTTGATTTAATATTTTTTGTATAATACGCTCAACCAATACCGCTGTTTTCCCTGATCCAGCAGCAGCAGCCACTAAGGTTTCCTTTCCCGACATATAAATCGCTTGACTTTGCGCTTCTGTCCATTGTGGCATCAACTTTGCCCCCTTTCGATCATGTTTTTTATAATCATCTCATCCTTCACATTAGGCAATTTGCGATAATGATGATGAGGTAAACTTGCATCAAATTGGCATACTGACTTAAAAGCGCAAAATTCACAAGCTGTTTTTTGCTCCTGTTGATAGGGATTAAGTGCCACTTCACCCTCTGTTATCGCCAAGCCTGCTTGTGTCATTAACTGACGCACATAGTTTTGCAAGGTTTGGAACGTTTCTGTACTTGCAATTTGCGAACCACTTCTAAAGGTGCCATCTTTCTTTAAACCTGCTGGCACAACAGGACTCATTCCAGTCTCCAAATCGGCATCCATCATTTGTACAACGTGCTCTTGATCAACTAATAAACCTTGCATTTTATATTTTTTGAACAATTTCTCTTCTAATGTTGATTGACTTAATGCATGCTGTTCATTGAGGATAGGATCATGAACATGAAAATATAAAACACCAGCTGGCGAAGCCTTCATACCTAGCCAATTCTCTGAATTCATCAAAATAACATCAAGATACGCTAGCATTTGTAGTGCTAATCCATAATAAACTTCAACTAAATTCAGGCCTTTAGCACTTGATTTATAATCTATAATACGCAAATAAAGTTGATCATCCCACTTCGCTTGATCAACACGATCAATCCGACCGCGCAACACTAATTCATAACCATTCGGGAGTGCCATTTGAACAGGAGATAACGGGCTGTTTGGCAGGCCAAATCCAACCTCTAAACCGACTGGTGAGAATTGACTTTTACGTGATTGTTCACTCAAAACATACGTTGCTCTAGCAATAATTTGCTCAAGCTTTTTCTGCATATATTGATAGCGGTTTGAACTATGCAAAATTTGATGTTGCAATATAGGAGCCAGCTGATTGATGGCACGCATCGCATAATCGTTAGCTTCATCTTTACCTAAATCACTAAAAGAACGTCCTTCTTGTTGGACCCATTCCGTGATTTTTTTTAATGCTTCATGAAAAAGTTGGCCTATGTCTGGCGCGTCGAGCTTATACGTTTTTCGTTCTGCCAAATTTAAGCTATATTGAGCAAAATGTTGATACGAACAGCGATGATACATCTCCATACGCGATACACTGGCTGTCAAGGTTTTATTGTATAACTGTCCCGTTGTCTCTTTGCTTAAAGAGACGGGTTGATTTTTGTAAAACAGACTTTCTAACGTGTTCGCAATTGCTTCTTCTTTCTTCCGCTCTAAAAACCAGTTTAATACACTCCACCAAACGGGATCGATCGAATAAGCACGTTGGTACTTGGCAAGTTGGGCTGTCAAGGCTGATAAAGTCTTTGCTGGTGTCGTAATAAAGCGTTCAGCTTCAACCATCTCTTCTGGATCTTGTAACAGAACTGGATCGGCTATGTCAGGAAATAAACTTTGGATACGTTTTATTAGTGATGCAGGTGTTTTTGCCTTTCCCTCTGTATCACTTAATGGGTAACTAAGCCACAACCGCTCAGTAGCTAAAGTTACAGCTAAATAAATATAGAACCAATCATCAATGAGCTGCTGTGTTTCGCTCTCTGCTAATGTGATGCCATATGTCTGAAGCTGGTACCGTTCATCTTCTGATAAGACGGTATCAACTCCTGGCTTCATCGGCCACATACCTTCAGTGACACCAACTAAAAAACTAACTTTAACTTGTGTTAAACGTGAACGATCTATTGAACCTACAACTACTTGATCAAGTGTTGGTGGAACATGCGCATAAGTTAATGTATCTAATCCTGACTCCAAAGTTTGCTGGAAGAGTTGCAATGACAACTTTTCTTCGCCGATCATTTCAACAATTTCATCAAATAAATGAATCACGGCTTGCCATACTTGTTCTTGTTCTCTTGCTTGTTCAACCTTCCCCTCCTGATCTAACTGCGTTTGCCATGTCTCCAGCACCTTATTGACCCCTAATTGCTCAAGCCACTCATATAAGACGATGGTTCTTTCCTTAATCGTACCCGCTTCTCGAATGGCTTGATCAAAATCGCCCATTGACGCAACCACTTGATTTCGGTAAGCATTAATTTTTTGTTGAATCAACCGTTCTTGATCTGTTTGAGTCGCTTGATCAAAACCTTTAAAACGCTGAAACAACCAAGGTTGATGACTTAACCATTGCTTTCTACCTCGCACTCCATATTCTAAAACGTAGTTTTCTAGTGTATCAATTGCATCTTGATCAAGGGGATAAGTGTCATCTGCCGGAGGGATTAAGCCTGTTTTTAATACACGAAAAACAGCATCATAACGCCAATTGGTTAAAATAACATCGAGTGCTGATCGAATCAACTCAATAAGCGGATGATGAAGCATTGGTTTTTTTTCGTCAATAAACACCGGAATTTGATAATCTTCAAAAATAGTCTTAATTAAATCATGGTAAAGCTCACCGTCACGAATAAGGATGGCCATGTCTCGATAGCGATACCCACGGTCCCTCACCATACTTAGCATCTCTTGTGCTACACCTTCAACTTCAGCACGTGGATGCACCGCACAAGCGAGTTGAATCGGTACTTTCCCTCGATGAGGAGGCGATGGTCGCTGATCAAAATGGTTGGCTAAATGATCCATATATGGTGTCACATTTTCTTTCTCATCGATTAGTTCAATAGTCAAGGGTTGCCCGTAGTCAGCGGCTAATGTTTGTAATACACTTAACGTTTCTTTTGTCTGACTAAAGATGTCAACTTGGTTAGGGGCTATCTCTTTTGTCATATCTAATGTTAAAGTAAAAGTCATATCTTGCGTTACCTTCATTAATTGACCTATCACCTCTTGTTCTTGAGGTGTTAAACGATGGAAGCCATCCACATAAACAGTAGCACCATTGAGGTAATCAGACTCTGGAATCTTTTTAGCAAGTAAAGCTAAACGATCTTCGGTATCAATGTATTGATGAGCTAAAGCATCAGTTAACGATTGATAAAGATAATACAAATCTTCCAGTTTATGCTTTAGAGCTTGATTGGCTTGGCTTTGTTCACCTTCGTTTACATGTATCGCTAGCATATCCGGGGTGACACGATAGCGTTTAAATTCAGTCATCATCGCTTCAAGCTGTTCAATGAATCCTTTCTTCTCAATTGATTTTTGGAATATTTTCCAATCTGTTTTCTTTTGCTCAATAATCTTCCTTAGCATCATTTGAATACCTGTTGAGCTAATAAACGCCTTAGTCATACCACCACATTCTTGCATCACACGAAAGGCAAGGCGAGAAAAGCTTAAAACTTGTGCTCGTATACTTCCTTTAACGCGGTGATCTTGTAACAATTTATATTCTTGTTGAAAAGTCATCTGATCGGGAACCAAATAAATAATCGGTTTACCATAAGGTTCTGTCATTAACTGTCTTCTTATTTCAGCAATACAATGATTACTTTTCGAGACAGTCGGTTTACCGACTAACACGCGTAACGCCATATTAATCTCCCCCTCTCCTTCATCAGTTTGTAAGATTCATTCTCCCCGACACACTTTGCTCTCTATTACTGTCTAGTAAAAAACGAATATTTGTTCTGTTATTGTTATTTTAACATATTCTTTTCTTTGATACATCATCAAACCTTCCCCTGATACTTGTGCCGATAACATATAAAGCCAGCCTTCAATCAATGGGGCTTTTGCTCTTCCCCCACTGATCGGTCGTTGCGTGAATCAAGGCAACAGCGCCGGTCAGCTTACGCCTGAGTAGATGAGCTGGCGCCATTCTCTATTTTGAGATGTGCGTTTTGGGACGCTTAGCTGTGATAAAATAAAGCTCCATTAAAAAAAAGTTGATTTTAATGTCAACTTTTTTGGATTATATCTAGTGCTTAGCAGAGCACTTGGTTTTAGCACAATAATGGTTAATGGTTAAATAGAGTAGCTATTTGAGACATCGGCCAATAACGAATATCGACTTTGCCTAACACATCAAATTCGTTAATAAAACCAAATGAACGGCTATCCAAACTTTTCATTCGATTATCACCTAAAACAAACAACTGACCTTCAGGTACTTCTGATTCCCCAGTTAAATCCACTAATGTGAAATCATCAATTAACATTTGTTCAGTTACATCGTCAGTATAAGGTTCGTCGACTTTTTCTCCATCTAAATACAGGGAGCCATCTTTCATTTCTATTTGATCATCAGGCAAACCAATAACGCGTTTAACAAAATAACCTCCATCTTGATGTTGAAAAACAATCACATCAAAATGATCAATTGGTTGATAAGTATATATCATTTCGTTCACCATAACCATATGTCCATCGGCTAACGTCGGTTCCATCGACCGGCCATCTACAAGGAAACCGGTAAATACGTATGTATTGAGAAAAAGGAAAAGAAGAATACACGCCATGATAACTTTCATTATATGCCAATACTGATTCACCCTTTTCATAAATGCTTCTCCTCCTAACCCCATCAACTAACGTTTTTCTAGCGTATCGATCTCACCTTTTTTAAATAAAATTTTTTCTATTTGTTTGCCTAGCAACCAAAACAGTGAAATACCTATTGCTATTAATATAGTGCGTGTCGGATGCTCAGCAAAAGATACGATACTACTTCCCACATAAGCCAACGAGAAAATCATCACCGTTTTCCCTAATAAAATAGCCAATGTAAACTGTAATAAACTTACCTTTGATAAAGCGGCAACTAAATTAATAACGGATGAAGGCGAGAATGGAAAACATAACAGCAAAAATAATGGTCCAAAGCCACGCCTTTCTAGCCAACCTGTCACACGTTGTACATGTCTATTCGTATGAATCCATTTCAGTACAGCTATATGACGGAAACGACGGATAATTAAAAACACGACTATCGAGCCTAAAGATTCGCCGATCCAAGAATATAGAAACCCTCTTAACAATCCATAAGCAGCAGCATTCGTCATGACAATAACGGTTAAAGGTAAGAAGGGTAGAAATGTTTCAATAAACGGAAGCAGAATACCTGGTAAGGGGCCAAAGCCTTCATATATAAATAAAAGGCGCTCTACGAGTACATCATACTGGTTTGTTTCAAGGAGCTCTCGTACCTGTTCCATCGTGATCGTGTGTTCTGTTGTCAATCTATCCACCCCTCAATCCAACCGTCCCTTAGACTTAAGCGATTATTCAAACCCATCACTACCTTTTCTTATTATTATCTATTCCCCAAAAAATTAAAATTGTAACACTTTTCTTTTTAATCTTTTTCACTTATAATAAGAACGTACGTTCCCTAAAAAGAAAAGAGGTGCCTTTATGCGCTATTTGGCAGACCATGAATATGCACTAGCAACTCGATTTTTATTTTTATCGATGGCTATTACCGTTATTAAAAGAGAGATTGATGTCATCGAAAACAAAACAAAAATAAAAATCAAAAGCCCTTATCTCCTCCTATTTAAACAAATGGAGGCAAGAGCTTTTCAAGAGCGGCAACAACTACGCAAATATATGTACGATCAAAAAATACAAGTCATACCATTAGAAAAAAATGATACTTTCACAGCTTACCTATTTGTTTGTGAGAAGAGAGAGGAAAAACGCAATTACTTTAATCCGACGCTTCGGAAGAAAGTAGAACAGATTTTATCAGAGTTAATGATGCATCGTCCTAAAGACCACACCGATCTTTTAACCCATGAAGTCCAAACAACGAGATGTTCATCACCACCCATTGAGTAATGAGAAAACTTCCCACCTTTACTACTTTTTCGGTCATTTTCATCAAAAGTTTAGGGGCACTCAATTTTTAGTACTGTAAGACATTAAACAAATAACCTCGTACACACGATCAACGTGATACGAGGTTACTTCACACAGAGATAAGGCTAAATTGTTGGATAGCCTAAAGCTTTAATAAGTGCATTTAATGCTTCTTTTTGGTGAACAGGTTTTAGTTGTTCACCAAGCATAAAGCGATATTGGGCTGTTCTGTGTAATTGATTGAGCATAATACCTTCTGAAACAGGCACCATCAACTTGCGTCCATCTCGGAAACACACTTCAGAACCACCGTATTTTGCCTTTGTTATCTTTCTTATATGGGTATGGGAAAACCAAGAACAGTATGGGTTAGTAGATGAATGTGTCGGAAAAAAATAAAAATGATGGGTTACACTAATCGCTATTGGGGGCTTATTATTAAAGTCACATAATATCTTGGCACCATCGAATCGTGCCACAAGTTCTTCACCATAATAACGGTAAGCTGCTTCCATTAGCTTACCCGGAGGGGTGTTTACAATGATTGGCTCCTCTCTTTCTTCTTCGTAAATCAAAGTTCCCCATGAATCATCAATCTCAGTTGCAATAAAAGCCATTGTTGTATGTGATAGTTCATGAGATGTTTTTGCTTTTGCTAACATATTCAACATCCTTTCTCACATATAGCATTAATAGAACTTTTATGCAAAATATTCTATGGTTAAATTATACACAAATAACCATATAAATCCATAGAAATTTTAAAAATTCAAAAATTAGTCAAATTTCTTCAATTGAACAACTTTTTGTAGTAATTAAAGCAGGAATTCACGCAAAGAAATCGACGTCTTTTAAATATCAACTAAAAGAGGAAAGAGACTTGTTAACAGGCGAAGTTAATCCTTTTTTAAAGCGGTTGAAGTGAACCGACAGAAGCCAAAAGCAAATGAAATAAACGAATCCCTAAACCAATAGATGATGGTTCGGGGATTCGCTGTAAGTATACCAATTTAATTTCATTAACATCAATATTTTACTATCCTGTCAAACGGCAAACCATTAGTAAATCAAGTCAATTAACTCTTCTTGTGTAATTTTACCTAAATAATGTGGAACATCAATTTCAGACAAAGCATCAGCTAGAGATTGTCTTTGATAACGCACACCTATTAATTTATCTTCGACAACGCTTATATCTCCAACACCAAAAAAGTCCCCATAGATTTTACAATTTTTAATTAATCCCTTTGACACATCCATCCGAACATCCACCAAACCAGCTGGGAATTTATGTGTTTTTTGGATATCAAAAGTTGGAGATTTACCGAAGTTCCATTCCCAACTCTGGTAACGATCTTTAGAGATTTGATGAATATTATCCCAATCCTCTTCTGTTAATTGATAACGTGGTACATCTTCTATATTATCAACATTAAATAAATGCTTGAGTAGATGGGCTTTAAATTGCTCCATCGTAATGGGCTGATTAAGAAATTCAGTAATATTCGCAACGCGACTGCGAATCGATTTAATCCCTTTTGATTTTATCTTTTCTGAATTAACATTTAAAGCCTCGACAACATGCTCAATTTCAGAATCAAGCATTAAAGTACCGTGGCTAAACATACGTCCACGCTTAGTAAATTGAGCATTACCGGAAATTTTCCGCCCTTCTGCGACTAAATCATTGCGACCGCTAAGTTCTGCTGGCACTCCTAATATGTTTAAAGCTTGGACAACTGGATCTGTAAATTTAGCGAAGTTATGAAAACTGTTTCCGTCATCTTTCGTAATAAAACTAAAATTCAAATTACCTTCATCATGATAGACCGCACCACCACCAGAAAGACGACGAACCACTTTTATATGCTGTTCATCTACATATTTAGTATTAATTTCTTCAATAGTATTTTGATTACGTCCTATAATAATAGACGGACGATTGACGTAAAAAAGAAGATAGGTATCTTCTTCGCCAAAATGATTGAGTACATACTCCTCAATAGCTAAGTTAATATACGGGTCCGTAATGCCCTCATTATCGATAAACTTCACCCTGATTCCCCCTTAATTAAATGCTATAACCATTGTATTTGAAAAACTTGTCAAAAGCAATCGAATCGATTATTCCCATATAAAACCAGAATAAGCTAATAGTGTACGACCCGAAAAATAACGCTCCGCCTCTGTAACTAACTGATCACGCTCGCCAAAATGGGGATGATGACTTAAGACTAACGTGTTAACATCTGCTTGATCAGCAATCTTTGCACATTCCTTACTGTTCATATGTCCAGCCGCCTTACCATCTTGGCCCTCATAAAAATTACAATCCGTAATTAACAAGTCAGCGTGCTCACTAAAGGAAACAAATTCTTGCTTAAAGCTTGAATCCGCAGTATAGACAACCACTTTCTCACCATCTGTAATACGCATCGCATAACAACGAACCGGATGGTCAGTTGCCATGAAAGTTATCGAAAATGGACCAATTGTTATTGACTCTTCCGGGTTGTAGGCTACTGCCTTAGTATAATTATGTGTTAATTGATTAAATTCAGTTTTGTCCTGCTGGTGACCATAAATCGGCAAGACTTTCTCCTGCTTACGTATGGAATTTTGCACAAGCATTTGATATTGCAGCACACCAAGATCAGCCTTGTGATCATGATGATAATGTGAAAGAATAACGGCATCCAAGTCATATGGATCGATGTATTTAGGTAACTGGGCTAACGCACCACTACCACAATCAACCAACAGTCGAAAACCATCTTTTTCAAACAAATAACTTGAAGTCGCTTCGCCGAGTTCCGGATAAGCACCCCAAAAACCGATAACTGTAACCTTCATCTTATCACCTTTCCTCTCAATTAATAATGACATCACTGTAAATTAGTTTAACATAAAACGAGCTTTCAATCAGTGGATGGAGGACTACAGGACGTAGGTCATGCAGACGTGGCCACAGGACGTGGCGCTCTTAGTCTGTAATCCTTTTTACAGACGTGGCGATTTTAGTCTACGATCTTACCCACCCACTTATTGGGAGCTGAGTGGGATCAGGAGATTAGCATCCGTTAGCTCCCACCTAAGTAGATTTGCTCTACGCTCTATTTTGAGGCAGGCGTTTTACGACGGTTAGCTATGATAAATACGTACCCAAAAGTAAAAAAGGTAGTTGATCGTATGGTTTACCATACCAATCAACTACCAGATCAAAACGTATTAATCGCTTAAAGACAGTGTAACAATGTTCGAACGGTAACCGCTTTGTCCAGTTAGCGGGTTATAAGGGACGATATAATAACTTGACTTACCAAACACAGGGGGCTCAACAATGGTAAAAGAAGCTTCACCTTCAACTTGACCAATTTGCTCTTCGCCTTGTTCATTGACTTCATAGACCTGGTAAATAATCCGCTCATCTTCAGGTGCACTCCAGCTCAACTCGCCTTTAACAAGGCGCCAACCTCCCCATTTATAAGTGGCTTGTATATCTTGAATAAGTGGCAATTCAATAGGGTCAGCTAAATCTTCCACTTGATCAGGTACGGTAAAAGTAGCTGTCAAAGACTGATCTCGATCAATCGCATTCAAAATAGATTTGGTTAACTCAGTTGCTGATTGACTGCCTTTAGTTAAATAATGCTCGGCATCACTGACATCATAACCAATCCAAGCTGCTGTCACATAATCCGGTGTTATCCCAGCAAACCAAGCGTCTTTCGCATAACCTAAAGCATGTGGATGCTGAGTAGTTCCCGTTTTACCTGCTAAAGCTTTTGAAAACTCACCAGCTTGGCCGGTCCCTTCTTCAACAACATTTTCTAACATCCGTAACATGTCCCAGGCGGCTTGTTCAGTAAAAACTTGCTCGGTAACTGGTGCAGCTTCTGCAATCACTTGACCGTGGCGATCCTCGATTTTAGCAATGGTATGCGCTGATATCCATTTTCCATTATGAGCAAAGGTTAGGTAACCTTCCGCAACTTGAATGGGTGTCAAACCGTCAGTCAACCCTCCAAGACCTAAGGCAAGCCCTTCATCTGGAAGTGTGATATTCATTTTCGATAAATATTGTTTACTTGTTTCGATGCCTAATTGATCAAGTAACCAAACTGCGGAAGTATTTTTAGAAACGGTTACAGCCTCATGCATTGAGACTTCACCTTGGTATTGCTCATCTATATTTCGTACCGTATAACCGTCATAATCTTGTTTAGAATCGTCTAACAGCATGTAGGGTTGATAACCTTCTGTTAATGCCGGACCATAGACAGCTAACGGCTTCATAACAGAACCTGGTTGATGTAAAGATAGAGCACGATGCTGATCGCCAATTGCATAATCACGACCACCTATAACGGCTTTTAGCTGCCCCGTTTCTTGATCGATCATGACAAAAGCTGCTTCAACATTGTCTTGTGAACCATGAAAAAACTGCTGGTCTTGAATCTGTTCATAAGCATGTTGCTGCGCGGTAGTATCCATATACACCGTTATTTGATAGCCTCCACGCTGTAATTCCTCTCGTGAAATTTGATATAATGATTCAGCTTCTCGAATCACCAATTCAAGATAGTCATCAATCCATGGCACATCGGTCTGATCTTGTTCAATAACATTTAAGGTTCGACCTTGTAACGTTAACATTTCCTCAGTTTCCAAATAATCGATACGTTGCAATTGACCAAGGACAAGATTACGGCGTTCCAGAGCCAGTTCTTCATTATTATATGGCGAATATAAATTTGGACCCTTGACCATTCCAGCAAGCAACGCCCCTTCTGTGATCGAAAGTTCATCAATAGGTTTATCAAAAAAATAATGAGCTGCTGTCCCTACCCCATAGATACCCTGTCCAAAATAAACCTGATTTAAATAAAGGGTAAGTATTTCATTTTTGGTATAGTGACGTTCTAAATAAATAGAAGCCATGACTTCTTTTGTCTTTCTCATCCAAGATTGTTGATTATCCAAAAAGAGATTTTTAGCTAGCTGCTGCGTAATCGTACTCGCTCCTTCAACTTTATCAAAAGCAATAACGTCCCGATAGACAGCACGCATAACCGCTCTAAAATCAACACCGGCATGATTATAAAATCGTTGATCCTCAACAGCTATGAATGCCTGCCATACGTGCTCAGGGATCTGATTAAATTCAACCAATTGACGATTTTCCGTATACAATCGACCAGCAGCTTCACCATCCTCAGTCACAACGGTTGTCGTGGCTGGCAAAACAAGGTCTCGTTCATCAACAATAAGCCCACCACCATAAATAATAAATAAAAAGCCAACTACACTAAGTATTAGGATCGATAAGCCTACAAAAGCCGACCACTTTATCCATGGACGCTTCACCACTTTTATTACACAATCTTTCAATCTATTTAACTTTTCCACATAGCATCACCTCGTATAAGATAGCACAATACTATCAATCAAACATTATACGACAAATGCGGACAAAGCTAAAGTCATAACTACTTATTTGGATTATTAGAAACTTGTCTAAAGTTTATAAACCATTTTATCGCTGACTTCCACAGCCTCTACAAAAGATCGTGTCGGTGTGCATAAACAGCAGCTTGTGTACGGTCATGCACATCCAACTTCCGCAAAATATTACTCACATGCGTCTTGACGGTCTTGATCCCGATAAAAAGCTGATCACCAATCTCTTGATTACTCGCACCATTAGCCAAACAAATAAGCACCTCTAATTCTCTTTCTGTTAATTGATCATGTAGTTGAGGTGCTTTATCCTGAAAACGGGTCATCACTTTGTGAGCAACCTTATCTTCAATGACGTTCTCTCCTTGATGTGCCTTATAAATGGCTCGAGCAATTTCCTCAGCAGACGAGGTTTTAAGTAAATAACTGAATGCACCGGCTTCCAAAGCTGGGAAGACTTGTTCATCATCATAATAGCTCGTTAAAATAATGACTTTACAATGTGGTAACGCCTGCTTTATCACTTTTGTTGCATCAATACCATTCCCATCTTCCATCATCAAATCCATCAATACAACATCTGGTTTCTCAACTAAAACTTTCTCAATACCTGTTTTGCCATTATTAGCTTCCCCGACAATATCAAACATTTCCTCTGTTTCTAAGTAAGCAATGACACCTTTTCTAACCACATCATGATCATCAACGACAACAATACGTATCATTTTATTTCCTCCTGACATTGATACGGAACCCGAATGTCTATATATGTCCCTTCTCCCTGTTTCGTTCTTAAAATAAACTGCCCACCTATTTCTTCACTTCTTTCACGCATCGTTTTCAAGCCATAGGAAGTTTGTTTTTGATCAGCCAAATCCCAATCAAAACCTTTGCCATTATCAGCTAGGTGGACAAATATATGCTGTGCTTCTTGCAAGAGTAGAATCTTTACTTTAGTCGCATTAGCATGACGCAATATATTTGACAATCCTTCTTGTATAATGCGAAATAAATGTTCTTCAGTAAACTTAGGTAAATGCTCAATATCATCCATCTTCATATTAAATTCAATCGCACATTTGGTTTTAAGTTCAGCAATTAAATTTGATATCCCATCGCGCAAAGACTGATCGGATAAATGGATGGGGCGTAAATGTAATAACAATGCGCGCATTTCTGTTTGGGCTTTCATTGCTGACTCGGCCACTTCCACCATCTGAGCGCGTGCCTTTTCAGGATTTTTCTCTAATGTTCTTAACACCGCTTTAGACATCATTGTTAATGCAAAAAGCTGTTGACTAACGGAATCATGCAAATCCCTTGCTAAACGCTGTCTTTCCTCTATCGTTGCCATTTTATGAGCCGATTCAGCAAAAGCTGCTTTTTCATCAGCTAAACGTTGCAAATAACGGACTTGATCATCAAGTTTTTTTGCTAAATCATTTAGCTCAGTACCAATCCGAGCAATTTCACCGTCTGTTTCATAATTAAAGCGCGAACGATAATTGCCACGTGACAACTGCATAATCATAACAGATAAATCATCAATTTCTGATTTCAAATGACCACTTGATCGAAAGCCAATCAAAACAGCAATCAATGACCCAAGAAAGAAATACGTCCCGGAAAGTAAGACGATATTTAGCTGACTCAGCCAAATCGGATTAAAGATAACATCTATGATTGTTAGAATGACAAGCATAACTAATGAAGTGAATAATATCGTGTAAAGCTGTGCTTGAATAAATCGATAGCGGATTGAATTGAGCTTATAGTACAAAATAAGCGCCCCCCTCTAAATTCGATCGATTCGTATCGACCCAGCCTTTAATTTTAAATCAAACGTTAATTTCCTAGTGGCCTCATCATATCCTGGTGTACTGTGCGATAATATTCGATTAATCCCCTCTGATCCATTATCAAGAACAGAAATATTTCCCGCCTTAACCGATGCTTTAACATAAAAATCTACGTGGTCAGGAATAATAATCTTAATATCACCTGCTAGACCATGGATCGTAATCGGTGTGTCTTGATCGGGAATAAAAGCCTTGGTAAAGTCCAATGTATAATCACCGACGGCATTCCACAGCTGAATGGGTTCAACTTTCCAATTCGGTGTATCATAACTATACTCACCGACGATAAACTTACTATATTTAGGCTTTTGATCATCCTCTTCACGGGAATGCGAATCATAAACAAATTTAAATGGCTTTTTATGCTTACGGGGCCACCCTAAAAAACGCAAACCGACAAAAATGAGAATGAGGGGCCATAATTTATAAACATCCCAAAAGCCAAATGTTAGATAAGTAAATTGATCTAATAATAGTAAACTACCAAAAATAACAAGAAAAACAGGGGTGCCAAATCCATTTAACCCCTTAAACGCTTGGTATATCCATTTAACTCCAAGTAATATGAAAAAGCTTGGATAAATATAATGCCACCAATCTCTCAACGACCACGTTAGTACGCCTATATTAACAAAAACTAAAAAAATCCCCAGCAGAATAATACTTATTGCAAAGACATTACGAAAGAAACGTTGTCTCATCTTCACTCAACCTTTCATCAATCGATATTTATTTAAATAACGCTTTATTAGTTTCTACTCTTCTTATTATACTCATTATACCACTAACCGTAACGACCGTAAGCATGGTTTCCTCTCCGCCTTAAGTTGGATATGTGCTATAATAGTCATATTAATCAAAGGAGGAAGTCGATATGTGGCAACAATTATTTAAGGAAGTTGATCAACACTATGATGAGATGGTAGCGATGAGACGACACCTCCATCAACATCCCGAACTATCTTTTCAAGAATATGAAACAGCAACATATATCGCATCATATTATGATCAATTAAACATCCCATACCAAAAGAACGTTGGTGGAACAGGAATAGTGGCAACACTTGAGGGGAAGAAACCAGGAAAAACCATAGCGCTCAGAGCCGATTTTGACGCCTTGCCGATCCAAGACCAAAAAGATGTCCCTTATAAATCTAAACGCCAAGGTGTTATGCATGCTTGTGGGCACGACGGACATACATCGATTTTGTTAACCGTCGCTAAACTATTAAAAGAAATAGAAAATGATTTATCAGGTACAATCGTATTCATTCATCAACATGCAGAAGAGTTAACGCCTGGAGGAGCGAAATCAATGATCGAAGCTGGTGCGTTAGCAAACGTTGATGTCGTCTTTGGTACACACCTGTGGTCAAGTACACCACTAGGTACGGTGCAAACATCACCAGCAGCGTTTATGGCAGGTGCAGACAAATTTACGATAACCGTTAAGGGGCAAGGTGGACATGGTGCAATGCCTCACGAAACAAAAGATGCGGTAGTTATCGGCTCGCAACTTGTTAATAACCTACAACAAATTATTAGCAGACGAATAAATCCACTTCATACATCTGTTTTAACGATCGGTAAATTTCAAGCTGGTGATTCCTTCAATATCATTGCCGACCAAGCCATCCTTGATGGGACCGTTAGAATATTTGATGCCGAACTTCAAGACCAAATCATTAACGAAATGGAACAAATAATCAAAGGGACCTGTCACGGTTATCAAGCGGATTATCAATTTGATTATATTAAAGGCTATCCACCAGTTGTTAATCATCAACACGAAGCAAATCTCGTTCTTGAAGCGGCTAATAAAGTTGATGAGGTCACTACAGCCGAGTTCAGTCAACCGACATTGACCGGTGAAGACTTTTCTTATTATTTATTAGAGAAACCTGGCGCCTTTTTCTTCACAGGTGCACAAATAGAAGGAAACTTCCAACCACATCACCATCCAAAGTTTGATTTTGACGAACGAGCCATGGTTATTGCAGTAAAAACCTTTTTACAGCTGATTAAACACTATCAATAACATGTGAGATCTTTTTTATGCTATTAAGCCTTTACCTTTTAGTTTATCTAGCCAAAACAATAAGCCTGGAATAAAGCCCAGCAAAAATAAAAAAAGGAATTCAGTCGATACTGGATTCCTTTTGCTTTACTAAATACATGCATTTTATAATGACTTACTTGACTTAAAGGTATCACGCTGCGGATGTGCACGCACCTAACTGTTCTAACTTCTAGTCGGTACCGGTAAATGGAGTCCCTCGATACCCGCTCCTACCTATTAAAGCCGCTAGTTTCTGGCGATTTTTTTTATCATATAAATACGTGAGAAACCTATAATAAAGACAGTTCCCACTAAAAATATTGAGGCAAACCCAAACCAGTCAGTCAACAATACAGCGATCACTAGATATACGAAAAGCTGACCAAATAACAAGCGCTCAACAACATGAACAAATGCCTGCTTACGCATCCCATTTGCAACGGGATAAAGATCAATCCATAAGCTTGTCCGATGATGATACCAAAGTGAAATAAGTTGAATGCCAGTTAAATAAAGAAATAAGACGCTTATCATTAAAATGAATGGAAGATACGTTAAATAAAGCAATACTACCCCACAAATTGCAGTCAATCGTAAATAAATGCCTAAATAATCTGCTGATCGTATAAAAGTAATCCGATATAAGTAATTATACGTTTCTTCCTGCCGAAATGCGATCGATTGGGTTGCTAAACGAACTAACCATGTTCTCTTTTTCACAGATGCTTTAAAATGGGGGACATCGGTAAACATGCTGGCTAAACGGTAGAAGCTCTGCATCCGTTGCTGATTCATTGCAATCAGTTGATCCCACGCCAGTAAATGACGATGTGTACGTACATATAAGTACAAAAACAACGTAAATAGTAGCAATGAAAAAATCACCAGTAACCAAACAAAGTTACCAATAAAACTATAGAAAATGAAAAATTGAATAACAAATCGACTAACCTTATCTAAAAATCGCCAGTGTTTACTTCTCAATCTTAGCGACCACCAAGTCATCATAAAGTGCCAAGCTTTAAATAAAACAAATAATACCAACAAACCACTATATGATTGTGCTGGATAACTTGTTTGAAAAAGAGGGGCTAATAAAGCAGCAACCAATGCGACGAGATAGAGTTGAATCAGAAAGCTATAGGCCAGTGTATAATTAAAATAACGATTCAACTGACTTTCAGCAGGTAATAAAAAAACCATATCCGCTTCTTTTAAGAAATTCTGAATCGGGTTATATAATACAACCATTGAAAAAGCAATGCTAATAACTAAAATCGTTGGAAAATCGTCGGGTAAATCCGCAAGCAGCTGTTGATAAAAAACAGCACCCGCTCCAATTAGAAAAAGCAAGGCAATAGCAATATGACCGTTAAAAATATATTGCAAATAACGAACCGTTTCTTTTAAATGGGCACGAATACGGCTTTCAAACAATGTTTTACTATCAATCATTGTGTCAACCTTCCTTTGTTAATTGAATATAGAGATCATCTAAAGTAGCCGCAGGCATTGCAAATTGTTTACGCAACTGGTCAATCGTTCCCGATGCTTTGATCATCCCATCATGTAAAATGATAAACCGGTCACAATAACGTTCAGCTGTTGCTAATATATGTGTTGACATCAATATACCTGCACCTTTTTGTTTTTGCTCTACCATTAAATCTAAAAAAGCTTGGATACCTAAAGGATCTAAACCAACAAACGGTTCATCGACAATATACAAGGGGGGCTCGATGAGAAAAGCACACATAATCATGACCTTTTGTTTCATCCCTTTTGAGAAATGAACAGGAAACCACTTCAGTTTTTTTTCTAGACGAAAGGCTTTTAACAAAGGGGGTAAGCGCATTTCAAATGTTTTTTGGTCTAATTGATAAGCCATTGCCATCATTTTCAAATGCTCATATAACGTTAATTCCTCATATAACAAAGGCATTTCTGGAATATAAGCAAACTGGGTGCGATAATAGTCTGGCGCTTCACGATAGGTTTGACCGGATAATTTAATTTGACCAGCGCGCGGTTGCATCAAACCAATTACATGCTTAATGGTTGTACTCTTACCAGCACCGTTCAAACCAATCATGCCAACAATTTCTTTTGGTTTAACTTCAAATGATACCCCATGCAATACATCTTTTTGTGTATAACCACCCGTTAGCTCTTCAATATGTAATAAGGCTGTCATGGCTAGTCATTCCTCCTATATGAATCAAATCCGTAAAGTGAACCTTCAATCAGTGGACGGAGGGCTACAGAACGTAGGTCATGCAGACGTGGGCCTACAGGATGTAGGTCATGCAGACGTTGCCACAGGACGTGGCGGTCTTAGTCTGTAATCCTTCTTAAAGACGTGGCGGTTTAGTCTACGATCTTACCCACCCGCTGATTGGTCGTTAAATGAATCAGGACATTAGCATCCGTTAGTTGTGATAAACACTCATGTCTATTTGAATTTTACCATCTTTTAGTATGAATGCAAATGTTAAGCGGGAGATATTTTGCCATCTATCAGTCATTAATGATAAAATAGGCTCAAACGAATTAGAGGAGTGAATGTTATGATAGCGTCCAATTGTATCTTTTGTAAAATCATTAATGGAGAAATTCCATCAGCTAAAATATATGAAGATGAGGAAGTTTATGCCTTTCTTGATATAAGTCAAGTAACAAAAGGACACACCCTTATCATTCCTAAAACACATACGAAAAATATATTTGAAACCAGTTCAGCAATAGCAAGTCATTTGTTTGCTAAAGTACCGATGGTTGCTAATGCTATTAACAAAGCCTTTAGTCCAGCTGGTATTAATGTATTAAGTAACACAGGTGAAGCGGCCGGCCAATCCGTCTTCCACTTGCATCTTCATTTAATTCCTAGATATGATGAGCATGATGGCTTTAATCCAAATTGGATTACACACAATGATCAGTACACGAGCAACGATTTAGCCGAAATAGCAGCAACAATTGCGAATAATATTTAACATTTACAACACGGTGGAATATGTTATACTATTTAAAATCCTTCGCATTTGGCAATAAGTGCACAAGTGGAAGAGAAAATGTTGAGTAGAGGAGAGACGAGAATGAAAACAAAAGAACTCGTATTAATGGCACTATTTATGGGGATAGGTGCTGTGTTGCATATGGTTGCCCCACCGATTTTGTTTGGGATGAAACCTGACATTATGCTACCCATGATGTTTCTTGGGATACTTTTGTTTCCAAAAATCCAGTATGTTCTTGTGTTAAGTTTGGCTACAGGCGTTATTTCAGCTTTAACCACAAGTGCACCGGGAGGTCAAATATCCAACCTTGTTGAGAAACCCATCACAGCTTTTATCTTTTTTGTATTGTTATTAATCATTCCTAAACAGATTAATATGAAGATAACCGCACCTATTTTAACTGCCATTGGCACAGCAGCAAGTGGTGCAATCTTCTTAACCATGGCTCTATATGTCATTGGTTTAATGGAAGGATCTTTTATCGCCTTATTTATCGGGGTTGTTTTACCTGCAGTTTTGTTTAATGTGATTTTTACCATTATTCTCTATCCAATCATCCAAAATATATTACAACGTTCTCATTTTACTTTTGCTATAAAATAACTGAATAAGACATAATAGCTTGAGATAATATGTTCTGTCGTTTAACGTAAGCTAAAAAAACTCCTTTTTCATAAGGGAGATTTTTTTATATCCAGCATAGTGAAATTGCTAAAACAGCGTACAATAAAACGAACCTTCAATCAGTGGGCAGTTTCGTGCTTCTCACACGGCTTGTTCGTTGATGAATCAGGGCATTAGCGTCCGTTATTACTCACCTCAATAGATTTAACTCTGTTCTCTATTTTGACAAGAGGCTTACGAACGATTATCTGTAAAAAAACCGAACCAACTGGCTACAGGATAAGCAAAAACGCATTTTTCAAATTTTTTAAATAAATTATGTTTGACCAGAAGAAATAAAGAGAAGATAATAGAATAGAGGAGAAAGGAGTGTAAGCGATGACTAACAGTAAATCATTACTACTTGGAATACTAGCTGGAGGGGTTGTTAGTGCAGCCGCTACTTTATTAAGCGCACCAAAATCCGGTCAAGAAACACGTGAAGATATTAAAAACCATGCAGAAAGTGTCAAGCATTCTTTGGAAAAAGTAAAAGTCAGTGGAAAGGTTTTATCAGACCAAATTATTAATACATCTAAAGAGGGTGCAGCACTGATCAAAGAACTTTCAGCAGATATGAAACATTCAGTTGAAAGCTGGAAAAACACGATTGAACCCCACCAAAAAAATATTCAACTTTACTTAACACAAATTGAAGATCGCTTAAAAGAGCTAGAAGAACAAACACAGGCCACTGAACAATAACAATTGATAATCTTTGCCTTAGCTCTAATAAATCCGCCCTTATTCATATTGAATAAGGGCGGATTGCGTATTTACCTTTGTCATCTATTTTGGGTTAGCATGTTACAGACGGTTAGCTATGATAAATCAATTGCCTTCTTGTTGGGGTTTTTATCATTAATCGGTTGATTCCAAGTCTTCAATCGATTCGATATCTACATAAGATGGGACAACAAACCCTATCTTTGCTCCTTCTAAATTTGCACCTAGATCTACAATTTCATCTTGATATTGTTCATAGAAAGCTGCGTGTGTTGCTGGTAACCAAGGTGCTGCTGAAGCATCTCCATCACCAGATGCTAACGCTTGAAACATAACAGATGGATCAACCGGTGTTTCAGTCACTTGATATCCTTGACGACTTAATATTTCTGATAATACAGCTGCAGAAGCTAGTTCCGTATCCCAAGGTGTCAATACCAGTTCAAAAGACTCCCCATTAACTTGTTCAACATCATCGGTCCATTCTGAAACGATTTCTTCGTTCTCTTCAATCCAGACTTTAGCCGCTTTTTCAAACGACAAACCATCTTCATGCGTCATCAACATCACTTGTTCCATGTCATCAACTTCCCAATAAAAACGATCTAAAATAGTAAAGGCTTCAGGCATATCTTCTTCAAGTCCTTGCCTTGTCATGGTATGAATCGATTCGACACCACCAAAAGTTTCTTTTGGATCATCTAAAAATTTCAAATCATACATCGCAAATTTCCAATGAGGCGTCCAACCCGTGACAACAATCGGCTCATCTTGAGCAATAGCTTCATTTAATGCAGCTAACATAGCTGCCGTGGAAGATTCTTCTAATGTATATTCAGTCAAATTTTCATATTCTTCTAACGCCTCTCTAGCTAATGTCGTCGTACCCGCACCCGGTTCAATTCCTGTAATGGTATAGTCAATCAACGCACCCACGTTATCATCCTTCACATCATCAGTAGTCCCACAACTCGCAAGGAAGATGGCAAAAACAGATAAAATGAGTAATACATTTAGTTTGGTTACCTTCTCTAGCATAATGATACACTCCTTTTCAATTAAACTTTAACAGGCGATAGCTTCAATTATGCTCTCTTCACATTCTGGACAAAAAAAGTGAAGCTACCTATTCATAGATAGCTTCACCCCATTAAATTAAATTATTCAATACCTGCTAACCACTCATCAACCTTGTCTTGGTTGTCTTCAACCCAAGCAGCTGCAGCATCTTCTGGAGATGTACCTGCATAAACATCAGCCATTACAGCTTCTAAGTCTGCTGGTTCCCAATAAAATTGATCTAAAATTTGATAAGCAACTGGACTATCTTGTTCAAATCCTTCACGAACCATTGTATCGATAGTCTCAGCATCACCAAATGAACCTTCTGGATCTTCTAAATATTTAAGATCATATTCAGCAAATTTCCAGTGTGGTGACCAACCTGTGACAACGATCGGCTCTTCATTCCCATAAGCTTCGCCTAAAGCAGTTGCCATCGCACCACTTGAAGACGTTTCAACAGACCATCCGTCAAGACCATAATCTTCTACAGCATTCTCTGCACTTTGAACAACACCAGCACCAGGCTCGATACCTGTAATCGTTCCATCAAATTCATCCGTTGCATCAACTAGGTCTTCAATAGAATTAACGTCTTCCATGTATTCCGGTAGAACTAAACCAATTCTAGCGCCTTCTAAATTATGACCTAATGACACAAGCTGATCTTGATATTGCTCATAAAGTTCACCGTGTGTGTTTGGTAACCATGCTGCTACCATACCATCTGCATCACCTGTTGCAACAGATTGCCACATCACTGCATTATCAAGTGGTGTAACTTCGACGTTGTAACCTTGAGATTCTAAAACATGAGCAATCACATTTGTAGAAGCAATTTCCGTGTCCCATTCTACATAGACAAGCTCAATATCTGTCTCCCCTAAATCTGCACCATTGGCAGCACCCTCGTCTCCATCTGCAGCATCATCTCCATCATCTCCAGCGTCACCACATGCAGCAAGAACAAGTGATACAGCTAGAACTAATACTAAACCTAAATGTTTCCATGTTAATTTTAACATTTAAACGTCTCCCCTTTTCTTTGATTTATCTATGGTAAACCTTATATTCATAAGGTTGCCAATACAATTAAGCTTTACTTTTATTTAAATTCTGCGTAATGCGGTCAATGATAATTGCTAAAATAACAATTGATAGCCCCGCAACAAAACCTGGACCTGCTTGAGCTCGTTGAAGTGCAGACAGAACCGGTCTTCCTAAACCAGGCGCACCAATCATCGATGCAATAACTACCATTGACAATGCTAACATAACTGTTTGGTTAATACCAGCCATGATGGTTCCTTTTGCCATTGGCAATTCTACTTTAAATAAGCGCTGGAAGCCTGTACTACCAAAGGCTTCGGCTGCTTCTACAAGTTCAGTTGATACTTGACGAATACCTAAGTTCGTAAATCGAACAGTTGGTGGTGTTGCAAAAATTAATGAGGCAAACACCCCTGGAACCATACCAATACTAAAGAAAGCAACAGCCGGAATCAAATAGACAAATGCCGGCATTGTCTGCATAAAATCTAATATTGGAAGCATAATGGCTTCAACTACTTTACTTTTTGACATAAGAATACCTACCGGCACTCCGATAATAACAGATAATAAACTTGAAATAAGGACTAAAGTAAATGTATTCATTAACTCATCCCATAATCCTTGATTGTAAACCAATACTAGACCTACGATTGAGAATATAGCTAAACCATATCGTTTTCCCGTTATAAAAAATGCTAAAACAGCAACAAGTAAAATAACAATTACTGGAGGAATCGATGCCAATTGATCAGCTGTCCATGACATAAAGTCACCAAATTGGTTTCGAATCGGATTAAAAATAAATGAAAATGTATTTGTTATCCAAACGGTAAAGTCATCGACCCAATCCGCTAACGGGATCTGTGGTAGAAAATCAAACATTAATTTGCACCTCACTTTCACCAGCTAAAGCAGCTAGTATTGAACCTCTTATAATAATGCCAACTAATTTTCCGTTGTCCACAACAGCAATTGGGATCGGAGAATCATAAATCATCTCAAAAATTTCTTGCATTGGTTTATCACGTTCAACGGTTGGAACGTCGGTTTTCAAAATTTCATTTAGATTACGAATCTCATTTTTACGTGCCCTTGCAGCGTCCTCTGCTGTCACGTATCCTTTTAACATCCGCTGATTATCCGTTACGTAAATACTTGATAGTCCTTCTTCACCCATACGTTCTAATGCAACACGCGGGCCGTGTTTATCAATATTAATCGTTTCAGGACGTCGCATAATGTTTTCGGCTGTTAAAACTTTTGATCTGTCTACATCCTCAACAAATCGCTCAACATAATCGTTAGCTGGATTAACTAAGATATCTTCAGGTGTACCGATTTGAACAATTACACCATCTTTCATTAAAGCAATTCGATCACCTATACGTAATGCTTCATCTAAATCGTGCGTAATAAAGAGAATGGTTTTCTTCATTTTTTGTTGTAGCTCTAAAAGTTCATCTTGCATGTCTTTTCTAATTAATGGATCTAAAGCTGAAAAAGCTTCATCCATTAACAGCACTTCTGGGTCATTTGCAAGTGCACGCGCTAAACCCACACGTTGTTGCATACCACCAGATAATTGTTTAGGATATTGATTTATGTAATCCCCTAAACCGACTAAATCTAAAGCATTTTTAGCTTTTTCAGCGCGTTCTTTTTTATCAATCCCTTGGACTTCTAAACCATATTCCGCATTTTCTAAAATTGTTCGAAATGGAAACAATCCAAAGTTTTGAAACACCATACTGAGCTTTTCTCGTCGAACACGACGTAAATCTTCTTTATTCATAGTCGCTAAGTTCTCTCCATCAATCATTACACTACCTTCAGTAGGTTCGATTAAACGGTTGACTAACCGAATTAATGTGGACTTACCACTACCTGATAAACCCATAATAACAAACACTTCACCTTGTTCTACTTCAAATGAAACACGGTTAACTCCAACAGTATCCCCTGTTTGCTTCAAAATTTCGTCTTTCTTCTTACCATCATCTAAAAGTTGCAAAGATTCTTTAACGTTTTTACCAAATATCTTTGACAAATTTTCCACTTCTATGATTGGCATTGCGTTCACCTCTCTTAATTCAATAAATACTAAATATTCACAAATACCTTCATAATGATTCAATCACTATATATTTGTCATTTAAATGCGCGATCATCCCATATTTAGCTACCTTAATACTATACCCTGATTTAGCATGATCATTCAAACAATGAAATCACTTAATTTCGGACATATTTTACGTACAGTTTAAACTGTACGAAACATATAAGTTTTTTACTTAGAATAACGGCAGATAGCTTTAATTTACTAGCCAATTCCACATTTCCAATTTAAGCAAAACTTGTGTAAGCTATGTTATAAGTTCATCATCTAATCGAGAAGGGAGCAAGATTCACCATGACATCGGAGCAAACCATCACAGATAATCTTATTCATGAATTCTCAAAGACCATTGAGATGTTTGGTCTCTCACCCGCAGATGCTCGGTTATTTACTACCCTCTATTTAAACCACCGACCAATGACTTTAGACGAGATGAGTCAAACAACTGGCAAAAGTAAAACTTCCGTGAACACGGGGATCCGTAATTTATCCGATCTAAATCTAGTCAAACAAGTATGGAAAAAAGGAGTCAGAAAAGATCTTTACGCTGCCGAAGATGATTTGTTTCATCGCTTTATGCACATGTACCTTGATAAATGGATTGGACACATCAATTTACAAAAGCGTTCCCTTGATCAGCTTAAAGAACACGTAAATAAACGTCCACAAGGCGAGTTGATTGAAGAAAAACTAGCGCATATGATTACTTTTCACGCTCTAATCGAAACAACCTTTCATTGTGTAAAAGAAGAAACCAATCATATGTTAGTAGACCAAAACAAACTTTAAAAAGCCAATTCATTCGCTCATCCTTGAGCAAATGGGTTGGCGTTTCTTATGCTTTGCACGTAAATTTCTTTGATAATATGCAACTTTTCTAATGTGCTTAGAAGACGAGTTAGTCCCTGATCAGATTAAATTATAACTCAACATTTTCGGTTTCACCAAGAAAGTATAAAGGTAAACCTCATAGTAAATATAAGCGTTGCCTTTGAATATAGACATCCACTGATTGGAATGTCATGTTAGCTCAAGTCACGCCCATGGAAAACGGAACATATCTCACCTGCGCGTCAAACGAAAAGTTTATCATAAATCGAAAATTAGATTTACACCATCTAGATTATGAAGACAGCGGAATGGCGTTTCGGAATAAGAAACTTCTTATGCTAGTAGCGTCACATCTTTTTCACTTTATTTCGTGCGGTCGGGGTTACGCATTTAGTATGAACCACCAGTCTAAGTGAAGATAAGCAATGGCGAAGACTTCTGCGGGAATAGGATGAGCTGAAGATCCACTTGAGGCGTGATCTTTGCGACTCAAGTTAGCTGAAGCCATCCCCGCGAAAAGCGAATCCATTGCTTTTCGGAATGAAATATTGTTTAAACGTATGAGAAGGTTGAATGACTATTTTCAGTATGCGAAAGTTGGGTTATAATTATTAATTCCCATTTAAAATAACCTAACTCACTAAAATTATGTAAAAACATAGGAATTTTTAATTTGAATGCTCTATTAGATAAAAAACTATGTTATATTAACATTTGAGAATAAAATAATAGACAAGTGAGTCTGAATAAAGTGGGAGTGTTACAAAATGAAAAAATTAGCTATCGTAGCAACACTTACAGCTACATTCGTAGGTTTAGCTGCATGCTCTTCTGATGACTCAGAAGTAGTTGTTGAGATGGATCAAGGTAATATTTCAAAGGAAGAATTTTATGAGGAATTAAAGAGCACAGCCGGTGAATCTGTCATCCAGAACATGGTTTACTTAAAGATATTAGAAGATAGATATGAAATTGATGAATCTGAAATTGATCAAGAAGTCGACAAGCTAAAAGAAGAGTACGGCGAATCATTTGAAATGGTATTACAAACAAATAATTTTCAAGATGAAGAAGATTTCCGAGAAAATCTAAGATTTCAAATCCTTCAAACAGAAGCTATCACTGAAGATATAGAAGTATCAGATGAAGAAATCGAACAATATTATCAACGACTATCAAATGAAATTGAAGCGTCTCATATTTTAGTTGAAGACGAAGAGCTAGCAAATGATTTATATGATCAACTTATGGATGGTGCTGACTTTGCAGAACTAGCCGAAGAGCATTCAACCGATACGCAATCAGCAGCTGAGGGTGGTAACCTTGGTTACTTCTCTGCCGGTCAAATGGTAAGTGATTTTGAAGATAAAGCATATAGCTTAGGTGTAGATGAAATTGGTGAACCCGTGAATTCTGATTATGGCTGGCATATCATTAAGGTAACGGATATACGCGAAAGTGAAACTGAGCTACCTGATCTAGAAGATATGCGTGCTTCCATCCGAAGAGACATCGCTACACCAATAGCAATGGCAGATCAAGAGGGCGCAATGAACAAAATGAATGCATTATTAGAAGATAGCAATATTCAAGTTAATATTGAAGAATTTGAAGCATTGTTTGAATCAGAATCAGAACCAGCAATTGAAGTAGAAGAAGAAGAAGAATAAACTACCTTAATAATATTAAGGTTAATCAATCTAGTAAAATCCCTCTCACTGAGGGATTTTATCTTTAACAACAGAGAAAAGGACACAGCTTACCGCTTTGGTGTAGCACTGTATAAGATAATGACTTATCTTATTTGCATTGCCTCACCCAAACAAAGCTGTGTTTTTTCAGTTCTAAACTCAATTATTACTTAATAGAATTGGCATTGCTTATTAGAGATAAACATCGTACGAACTTTCAATCAGTGGGCGGAGAGTCTTACAGGATGTAGGTCATGCAGACGTTGTCACAGGACGTGGCGGTTTTAGGCTACGATCTTACCTACCCACTGATTAGTCGTTAGGTCATTAGCGTTCGTTAGCTCCCTCCTAAATAGATGATCTTTGTTCTCTATTTTGAGGCAGAAGTTTTCCGAACAAAAAATGGGTATTCAATTCAACTTTACTAAGGTACAATGACAGTAATGCTAACGAGAAGGAGTGACTTGCTCATGCAAATTCAATCGCATTATTTTTTTGACGTGATACCGATTCAGATCGATATCGATGATGAACAAGCGGATAATATATTAAAAGACTTTCCAGCACCACCCTTACCAAATGGACAACAAACATTTGATATTAATCATCAAAGTGCTGGGGCTAATATTAGCGAACATTTATTACTCAATGACTACGAGGTTAGGCTAACAAGAACGAATAAGCAATATCTAAAATTATCATTTAGTAATAATAATGGGATTATTTCCGCTAAAATGTGGGATAATCAAGGTGCTATAGAAAAAAACTTACCATTACTTGAGAAATATACGCTATTTGAAGTACAAGGTGTAATTGATGCCTATAATGGACAGAAATCAATTACTGTTAATCAATTGACTGCTATCGATGGTGATATGAATCCTTTTACCCTTCTACCCTATACATCAGCATCTTATTCCGATTTAACGATCGAACTATTGTATTATCTCTATCAACTAAAACAACCCTTTCAGCAATTAGCTGTTGAGACTTTAAAAACATTTTGGCATGACTTTTCTATAGTTCCAGCTGCTAAAAGTCATCATCACAACTACTTAGGAGGATTATTAAAACATACGGTAGGTTTAATGCGTTTTGCGAATTATATTATTAATTATGATAAAGGGCATGTTGAAGGGTTATTTGCTCTAATTCAAATTGTAGAAAAAGCCTATAAAAAAGAATTATACTTAAATTATAAAGGAGAAAAAGATCCTTTTAAACGAGCAGTCTGGAATGATACCATTGATCACCTGTACCGAATGACAAAGGGAGCAATGACTTATGATATCAAACCAAACCGAGATGTTTTGATATTATCCATATTATTTCATGATCTCGGTAAAATGCTAGAGTATGATCATGCTGGAAAGTCATATCATGGTTTTGAACTGCTTTATCCGACTGCAGATAAAGCAACTTTACAAAAAAGAAAACAAGCAGGGATTACAATGGACCCCCTAGGTGTTCTTATTGGTCATATCCCCTATGGGGTTTTACTTTTTAATAAACTTATGGAACAGTTTAATATCACATTAACAATTGATGCGATCCATGAAATTAGTCATTGTATTTTATGTCATCATGGTTTACCAGAATGGGGATCTGCCGTTAGATCCCCACTGACGCTTGACGGTTACTTAATTCACATTGTCGACTACTTAGATAGTCGTTATGAGAATGTAGCTGAATAAAATCTTCATCATTGAGCATTTTCATTCTTCGCCCAATGATTGTTAGTTGAGTAAATCAAGCCATTAGCTTCCGTTATCGCCTAGCTAAATAGATTTGGTTTACGTTCTATTTTAAGCTGGGGGTTTTACGGGCGGTTAGCTGTGATAAAACGAAAAAACTTGAGCTCTTAGATGCTCAAGTTTTTTCTTATACTCATATTTTTTTATTGGTTCTTTTGATTTTCCTTCGGTACATAGTTAAAGATTTCACCAGATTCGACGACTTGAATAAAGCGCATCAGCCATCGATAGTAGTTCTGAGCATAACGCAGAAGTTCAATGTCATACGTTATTTTTTGCAGTAATTCCGGATCTTCAGTTTGTTGATAAAGAGCCTCCAACTCTTGTATCGCCTCATCTGCTTCTTCAATATTCGTTTCCGTATGATGACGCCATCTATTGCCGAAAAGTGAAGTGAACGATTTGTACCAATCCTCTTCAGATTTGTATAAGTCTTTTCGCATCCCTTTCCGAAAAGCAGGTTCAACCATTTTCATTTCGGCTAAAGCACGGACACCGGTAGACATACTGGTTTTGCTCATTTCCAATGCATCACGCATGTCATCTAGTGTCATTGGCTCTTGATTAAAATAAAGTTTACCGTATAAGCGCCCAACTGATGGTGCGATCCCATAAAGATTCATATTTTTTGCAATGACTTGAATAAACTTATCAACTGTTTCTTCATATAACTTCCACTCATTTTGACTTGACTGATTATTCATCAAAGTAAAACCTCCGTCACTTTCATTAACAAACTGCACAATTTATAATACGAACCTTCAATCAGTGGGTGCTTCTGTTCTTCTCCACTGGTTGTTAGTGGAGTGAATCAGGACATTAGCCTCCGTTATCACCCCCCTAAATAGATGTACTCTACACTCTATTTTGAAGGGGGGTTATGGACGGTTATCTGTGATAAAGCATACCGTACCACTCTTTCGGTTAACTTGTGAAGTCCTCTTCTCTATAATGTAATATATTTATCTTGATTAGCCAATCCCTTATTTGCAAAAATCTCACTTGATTTAGTGAAAAATATAATTTGGTGTTTACCTTTTAACTCTTTGATCATTTGATAAATCACCTTATAACGGTTTTGGTCAAAATGCACGAAGCCATCATCGATTAAGAAAGGAAGTGTGGCGTGAATAGCTAACCATTCACTGATAGCAAAGCGAATACTAATAAATAACTGGTCTAAAGTACCTTGTGATAATTCATCCAATTGGTAGCTTACACCTGTCGCTGTTAAAACATGTATACGCTGCTCATGGTCATCAAAAAATAAATGTTGATAGTTTTGCCCTGTAACTTTATTAAAATAATAACTGGCTTTTTCTAAGACAGTAGGTAAATATGAAATTTGGAATTTTTCCTTTGTTTTTTCAATCTGCTTTAAAGCTAATTGATAGGTAAGCCATTGTTTGGCATTCCATTCAAAGCTCTCTTTTAAATAATAATAATCATGTTTAACATCAACCAATTGTCTAGACTGCTCATGTTGCTTTAAAATCGCTTGCTGATCAGCGACTTGTTGACGTAGTTGGTTAAGTCGTTCATTTAATGCCTCTAATTGTCCTTGGCAGGTATTGATCTTATCTTCAATCGATGATAGCGAGACAGGATGACCACCTATCTTGAGCCATTCGCTTTGCTGTTCGGGTAAATGTAGTTTAATTTGTTGTGCGAGTTGCATTTGTTTTCCTTTTAATTGATGCCAATGTTCATACGCTTGAGCTTGTCCAATAAAAGCCTCTTCGTCTTCGACCGCAGCTTTTTCTAGTAGTGAATTTATCTCATTTTGAAAGGGACGCATTTTTGCCGTTAACGTCTTTAAAGCTTCCTCTTGATATGCCAAACGCTCGGTCAATGTTTCTTGCTGTTGAAGGAGCTTCTTTTGTTCAATTGAAATTGTTTTGAGTTCTTCCAAAGCATCAATGAAGGAAAGGGATTGGAAATCCAACATGCCAGCTAAACCTGTTTGAACCCTATCTTCAAACTCGCCCTGTTGATCAATCAAGTTTTGCTGATGCTCCATTAACTGATCTCGCTTTTTAATTAACTCAATTAAAGTGTGTAATCGATCATAAAGACTTGACCAGCGCTCAGGCGTTAACTGTTTTAACAAAGGGAATAATGACCTTTGCTCATCAATCGATTGATCAAGTATTTGCAATTGTTGCTCTACACGATCCAATTGTTGACCTACCTTTAATTGATCCGTCTCATTCCGTTCGACCACTTGTTCTAATAAAATAAATTGATCACGGTACGTATGGTGTTCATTTAGTTGATCGTCGATCTGCTTTTTCCTTTCTATACAAGCGGTAATCTCTTTTTGATGTTGATCTCGCCAGTCTTGTGTCATACTCAAGACATGACGTTCTATTCGTTTGTTATTGATTAACACTGTTGTCCCTAAGATCATAATGAAACCTGATAACCACCACCATTCAAAGGAAATGATAAGTGGACTGATTGCAACTAAAGTTAGACATGCAAATAAAATATACTGGACGCTTCGCTGCTTTGTTGCCAACTGATCAAGTTGCTCTTTAGAAAGCGATGACTTTGATTGTGTGATTGCATCCATCAACTGGTCTTTTTCATCTTTTAAGGTTTCGAGTTCAAATGAAGTTAATATATGGTCCTTTAATAATTGCCAGTCTTGACTTTGTTTATTATGCTCTTCTTTCAACTTCGTTAAGTTTTTCTGCAATATCGTCTTTTCTTCATTGAATTTAACATAGCGCTCACTAATATGCTGCCATGTTTCTCCTGTTCCATAACCAAAAGGCAAATTGAGCAATTCTGTCTCTGTAATGGCAAGCTTAAGTTGGTCTAACCTTTCATTAATCTCTTCTGTGTATTCATCGATTTGTTGTTTATGTTGTTTAATCCACGTTCGTTCCTCTAAGTAGGATTGGCTTTGCTTAAGCACTTGATCAATTTCTTGTTTGATTTGACTTGAGGTCATCTTATCTTGAAGGGCATTTAAATCCGTTTTTAGATCGGTTATTTTTTGCAAAGTCACTTCATACTCCGCTTCAAGTGGTTGCAACCCGTCCTTTAACTGTTTAAAACGAGCCTCCCCTTGCTCGGGAAATGGAAATGGATCAGGATACGCATTTAACTGTTCACTGACAAGCTGATAATTCTCTAGTGAAGGATAAAGTCTTTGCTGCTCCTTTAAAGCGACGAGAGAAGAATTTAACGACTGAAGCTCTTGTTCGGTCTGTTCAACTTGCTTCTGATATTCCCTTTTTAATTGCTGATGTCGAATATATACTGGGATATCATCTTCTAACTGTTTTACCTTGTCTGCTTGTTCATCTAATAATTCAATCATTTGATTTAATTGTGGCTTTCTACCCTGGGGTTTAAACTGACTTTGAATATGTTGCTTCAGATTTTTTTCGGCCTGATAAATCCGGTCTGATCCAGTCATACCAACACTTAATAATACTTGCCCTAATTGATCTCGCGTCAGTTGCTCACCTATTTGTAAACTAAGTACATCAAAATTAAAAATTTGATCAAAAAGCGCACGCGTCACACCGTTCAATTGTGTGAATAACCAATCCTTAGACAATAATTGACCGTTTGCGTTGTAGCAGACCGGTTCTGCTTGATTTCGGTCATGAATGCGTTCAATCGTATAGTCTTTATCATCAATAATAACGACTAAGCGCCCGCCTAGCTTACCACCTTGTTTAGGCAGATACCGCTGGCGCTTCTGTGGAGAGAGACCAAATAAAATAAATAATATAAATGCTCGTAAAGTCGTTTTGCCTGTTTCATTGTCCCCAATAATAGCTACAAATCCTTTTCCTTCCAGGTCAAACGACTTATCTTGCCATTTACCAAATCCATATATATCTATCCGTTTAATCTTCATATGTATCGTTCCCTGTCAATTGAAATCTTAATAACTGCTTCGCTTCCTCGGCAATTTGTTGTTTTTCCTCTTCTGTTAACCCATTAAGAAAACGACGTGCTTTTCTATGGTGCCATAATTCTGACATCACTTCATCCCAATCAATCGAATCAAATCCTTGAAACAATTCCTTCATAAAAGGATCTCGTGCTTCTAATGTCGTGTCGATCGATTTAGCTTGCTCTGTTAACGTCACTTGTTGAATCGATAGCCAATCTGACTGGTCTTGATATTGCTCATTAAGTACATCAATCAAATCCGCTATTTTCCCTTGATGATAAAGAGATAGTAACGCATCTTGATAATTAATTAATTTGATGAATAAGATCCGGCGTGCTTTTTCTAACTGTTTCATCTGATCACTAAGGATCTGATAGAGTTGGTCAATTTGTTGACAATGCCTTACATCAATCGTTAATTGATCAAATTGAATCGCATGTAAAGCTTCAAAGTGGATTTGTGCTTTTTTACTTTGATCTAATGATACAAAATAACATCCTTTTTTTCCTACCTCTTTAACTGAACGGCCTTGTGTATTACCCGAATAGACAACAGGTGGATCTTCACTTAAAATCGCACGCTTATGTATATGGCCTAACGCCCAATAGTCGAATGGTTTGTTTATTAAATCACTTAATTGAAAAGGTGCATAATGGTCATGCTCCTTTGATTGCTGGATACTCCCATGAAGCATGGCGATTTGATAGGGTAAATTAGGAACAGCTTGATACTGATCTGTTTTATTAATCGTAACCGCCCGCTCAAGATAACTAAAACCATGAATAGCTACTAAAGGTTTTCCATTTTTTTTAAATACTTTAGACGTCACTTGATCGCTATCAAAAAGATGAACATTATCCGGAAACTGCACAAAGCGTTGTTTTGTTTGATTATAATCATGATTACCGAAAGATAGATAGATCTCAATACCTGCTTGTTCGAGCTTTTGACAAGCCATTAAAAATTGCATTTCTGCATAAACACTTTGAATCGATTCATCGAATACATCGCCAACAATGAGAATAAAATCAACATTCTTATTTATTGCTAGCGCCACTAAGTTATCTAGTGCATCAAAAGTACTTCGCTTCAATTGTTGATATAAATGAGCAGGCAATCTGCTCATTCCTTTAAATGGGCTGTCTAAATGTAAGTCAGCACAATGAATAAAGCTAATCTTTTTTTCCATGAATAGCTCTCCTCTTATACTCGATTAAAGGCTTTAACTTAGCCTTTTATTTTACTTTGACGTAGGGAAAAAACGAACCTTTAATCAGCGAGTGTTTTACGATACTTATTAGTGATAAATCGGTTGCTTTATTTACTCTATTTTACCAGATCATAAAAGCGAATGCACGTTCGTTTTATTAAATACACTTTACTTATACGATTTGAGTTACCATTTCTTTATTAAAATGTTGTGCTTTCTACAGGCATTATAAACCAAGCCTTCAATCAGCGTGAGTTTTACGGACGCTTATCTGTAATAAAAGCCTGATCATCTATTTTTAATAGACAATCAGGCTCTTCTTTTATTTATCTTTTTTTGCTAACTGTAGTGCGCGTTTAAAATCTTTAAGCGAACTTCCTTTTCCGTACATGAGCACCCCACCGCGGTATACTTTAGCACCTATATAAGCTAACAGCAGTATCGTAAAGATTAAAATTCCAATACTCAACGCGACTTCCCATGCAGGAACCTCTAGTAAACCTACACGTAAAAACATCACCAATGGCGTGAAGAAAGGAATGTAAGAAGTAACAGTTACTACACTAGCCTCCGGCATATTGATGCCAAACATGGAGAGCATAAAGGCAACAACAATCAGCAGAATAACTGGCATCATTAATTGATTAACATCTTCCATCCGACTAACGAGTGAACCAAGCATTGCTGATAATGTTGCGTACAATAAGTAGCCGAGTAAAAAGAAGACGACCGCATAGACATAAGTAGATACAGCAATTTCAGAAAAGCCGAACACCTCAAAGAATCCACCGACTAACTCATCTTGCACGCGTTCAATCATATAATAACCTACTACAAAAAATAAACCAATCTGAGTTAATCCAAGTAAGGCTATACCTGCTATTTTAGCAAACATTTGACTGATTGGTGGTGAACTTGAAATTAATATTTCCATCACCCTTGATGATTTTTCATTAGCAATGTCCATAGCAATCATGTTTCCATAAGTTAAAACAGCGAAATAGAGTACAAATAGCATGACATAGACAAGCCCACGAGCTACACCAATTTCTTCTTCTGAGCGAGCCGTACGACCATCTGCTGTTTCTATTGCTACCGTCTCAAATACTATCGGTTGATAAATCGATTCAATCACTTCTTGATCGATCCCCGCTTCATTTGTGGCTAAAGCTATCTTATATTGTTGCAAGTAGTTATCAAGTTGATTTTGAACCGATTGATTGATCAATTGATCAGTGTGATAGTTGGCGATAAAATAATCTTGATCGTCTGCTTGTAATGACAGCACACCAACATATTCACCGCTTAATATATCCGCTTCAGCCTGTTCGACTGTCCCTTCAAAATCAACTAATTCAAAGGTGTGTTCACCTTGTTCAATCTGTTCACTTAGCCATGGGTAAATATCTTCTGTCTCGTCAATAACTGCTACTTGATCAGCACTTCCATCACCATCAAATAAATTCATAATAAAATCAAGGTTTCCGACAGCAATAATAAAGAGTAAAAATAAAGCCGTTGTAATCATAAATGATTTAGATTTCAAGCGAGATAAATACGAATGTAATAAAACGACACCAAACTTACGCATACGATTCACCTACCTTTTCGATAAAAATATCGTTTAAGGATGGTTCCTCTAAAGCAAATTTACGAACAAAACCTTTTTGGTGTAATTGTTCCAAAATAGCTTGAGAAACATCTTCATTTTTAATTTGCAAAATACAACCTTCAGGCGTTAATTTTTGATTGTCTACGCCGTCAATCGTTTTTAGAAAGCTTAAATCAAAATCAGCATGAATAAATAAATTCTTTTTACCAAAAGAGCGTTTGATCTCTTTTAATCCACCATAAACAATCGGCTTACCGTACTGCATAATGCAAAGATATTCGCATAATTCTTCTACCGTTCCCATTTGATGAGAAGAGAAAACAATAGTTGTTCCTTGTTCTTTTAATTCAACAACAGCATTTTTTAGTAACTCAACATTGACAGGATCTAATCCGGTAAAGGGTTCATCGAGAATTAATAATTTCGGTTTATGAATCACCGCTGAAATAAACTGGATTTTCTGTTGATTTCCTTTTGACAGCTCTTCTACCTTTTTTTCTAAATAATCGGTAATATTAAAGCGTTCTAACCATTTATTTAATTCTGTTAAGACCTCTTTCTTATCCATACCTCTTAAGCGGCCTAAATAAATAATTTGATCTTTAACCTTCAGTTTAGGGTATAAACCGCGTTCTTCAGGCAGATAACCAATTTGATCTGTCCTTTGATAATTAATCGGTTCGCCCTCCCACGTAATCTTACCTTCTGTTGCGTCAATCAAGCCTAAAATCATTCGAAACGTCGTTGTCTTCCCTGCCCCGTTAGATCCCAAGAAACCAAAAATTTGACCCTCCGGGATATCAAGGGATAGCTGGTCAACGGCTGTAAATTTGCCATAACGTTTAGTAACATTTTCTATATGTAATGACATCTCCATACTCCTTTCATCATTTATTGCTATGAAGCTGTCGCTTAATTGATCACTTTGATCATATAACATTGTCTTTATAAATCACAGATGATCGACAAAAATAAATGTCATATTGACAACTTTCCTTGTCAATATTGTAACGGATGACAAGAAAAGTTGTCAATAGCTCTGGTATATATTTTTTGTGAAATTAAAAGATAATACAAACTGCACCCTCCATTGTTAGTGACTAACAATGGAGGGTGCAGCTGACCTAAAGTGACGTTGTTTATGAAAAATTAAGACGGATTGGATAAAAAATTAGCTAAGACTTCAATCGCCTCTTGATCATCATCCCCATCACTAAGCAATGTAATGCTATCTCCATTAGTGATGGCTAAGCTTAGCAAACCCATAATACTTTTAGCATTAACACGTCTGTTTGCCTTTTCCAAAAAAATTTCAGAGACATAACTATTTGCCTTTTGTACAAATTCAGATGCGACCCCAGCCTGTAATCCTGGATTAACAGCAACAACCAATGTTTTTTCTACCATGGCATAAGCTCCTTTCCATTTGACACTCAAACGATAACAGCATATGTTCCATTATCCATTTTTATACCTAGCTGATAAGCGTGTAAGTACCTTCCCTGAAAAATGTCTTAGCATAAGTCTCTATCACCTTTACTCCATTTCTACTGTCATTAACCGTTGCAATCAGGACTGTTGTGTCGAATTACTTAACATATGATGCTCAGCTCTTAATTGCTCAGCAAATTGGTCAATCTTTTTCAAACGATGATTAATTCCTGATTTACTAATCTTCGTTCCACTAACAAGTTCACCTAATTCTTTTAATGAGACATCTTGGTGCTCGATACGAAGCCGCGCTATTTCTTGTAATTTATCTGGTAATGCTTCTATACCTACTACTTTCTCAATAAACTTAATATTTTCAACTTGTCTAAAAGCCGCACCAATCGTTTTATTTAAATTGGCTGTCTCACAATTAACAAGTCGATTAACAGAGTTACGCATATCTCGCATAATACGGACATCTTCAAACTTTAACAATGCTTGATGTGCACCTGTATAATTTAGAAATTCAGTAATTTTCTCCGCTTCTTTAATATAAGATATATAACCGTTACGCCGTTCAAGAATACGGGCATGTAAACCAAACGCATTCATTAATTGACATAACGAATCATTATGTTCTTGATAGGCATTAGCGATCTCTAAATGATAGGAAGATGTCTCTGGATTGTTTATTGAGCCACCAGCTAAAAACGCTCCTCTTAAGTACGCGCGTTTACAACACTCTTTCTTTAAATACTTGTCAGAAATCGTTCGAACTAATGAAAGGGGTTCAGATAAGATTGCTAAATCATTTAATAACGCTTTAGCTCCTTCTTCAATCCGGACAATGTAAACATTATTTTTTTTTAATTTCATTTTTTTTCGAACGAGTAACTTAATGGGGTAAGGATACAATGATTTAATTAATGTGTAAATGCGTCGAGCAATAGCAGCATTTTCAGTTTGAACATCTAACAGATAGGATCGTTTAGCAATCGATATCGCACCATTCATCCGTATAAGCGCCGCTAATTCTGCTTGTTGACAACACGGTTTATTATCAATTTGTGTCATTTCCTTTTTAATTTCTGATGCAAAAGACATGGCTTACTCACCTTTCTTTGTCATGCTCACTTTTAGTAATATCAATCAACGAACAGAGTAATTGGGCGACTTTATTGTTATCATGACGTAATAATCGTTTGTGTTCATCAATAATGTCAGCTTCAATAATTTCCATACCGAGAAGATCAAGGCGTTCTCGATCATAATCTACAGGCGTTGCATTTTCTTCTGCATATTTGATCCGCATTGACTCGGTAATGTCTTGATTATGAACCAAGATCTTATCGATACACCCTTCACCAACATGATCAATAATAGCCTGAGCATGGTCAGCGGCTGAATAATCATCAGTTTCTCCTGCCTGTGTCATGACGTTACATACGTAGACCACTTTTCCTTCTGCTTCTCTTAATGCATCAGCAATTTGAGGCACAACAAGGTTCGGTAATGTGCTGGTATACAGGCTACCTGGTGATATAACAACTAAATCCGCTTCTCTTACTGCTGTAACAGCTTCTGGCAAGGGTTCAATAGCTTCTGGTTCAATAAATACACGCTTAATTCTTTTCTTCGCCAATGGGATTTTTGATTCACCAGAGACTATTTCACCATCTAACATTTCAGCATGTAAAAACATATTTTGATTGGCAATTGGGTAAATCCGCCCTTTCACATTAAATACCCGGGCTATCTCCTTGATTCCATTATAGAAATCGCCGGTTACCGCAGTCATTGCGGCCAAGATTAAATTGCCCATTGTATGTCCCATTAGACCATTACCATTTTGAAAACGGTGTTGGAACAATTGTTCCATTATCGGCTCAACCTCTGCTAAAGCTGCAATTACATTTCGGATATCTCCAGGTGCTGGCATCGCCATTTCTGTTCTTAGCCGACCAGAGCTACCCCCGTCGTCTGCTACCGTTACAATAGCAGATAAATGGATTGGATAATGCTTTAACCCCCGTAAAAGGACAGGCATCCCAGTCCCTCCACCTAGTACAGCAACTGTTTTTTTATCTACTTGCATTTATCTAATGTCCCTTCCTTTTATCAATGTCACGATGTGCAACATGGGTAATATATTGATTGGAGAAATGTTTAGCAATGTGCTCCGCTAAGGCGACGGAACGATGCTGTCCCCCTGTACAGCCAATTGCAATAACGAGCTGAGACTTTCCTTCTTTCTTATATTGAGGAAGCATAAAAGCAAGCAAATCAAGTAGCTTTTCAATAAATTTCTGTGTTTCCGTCCATTTAAAGACATAATCTACGACATCCTTTGTTAAGCCAGTTAAAGGCTGAAGATGCTCAACGTAGTGAGGGTTTGGTAAAAATCGGACATCAAAGACGAGGTCAGCATCAATCGGCATGCCATATTTAAAACCAAATGACAGCGTATGAATCGAAAAGATCTGTTGTTCTTCTTCACCGTATTTCTGTACAATTTTTTCCCTGAGTGCTTTAGGTTTTAAAGTTGTCGTATCAATAAAATGTTGAGCCCGCCCCCTTAATTCACCCAATATTCGTCGCTCTTGTTGGATACCTTCTAACGGTAACCCTTCAGGTGCTAAAGGGTGCTGGCGTCTCGTTTCTTTATATCGTGATACAAGCATCTTATCTTGGGCATCAAGAAACAGGATATGTTCTTCTAACCATGACGAATCTGTTAAATGATCAAGGGCATCAAATAAAGAGTCAAAGAATTCTCTCCCTCTTAAATCCATAACAAGGGCTACTTTGTTAATATTATTCGTTGCATCTTTCATCAACTCTAAAAATTTAGGTAATAAAGCAGGGGGCAAATTATCAACACAGTAATACCCTAAATCTTCGAAACTTTGAACAGCAACTGTTTTCCCTGCACCTGACATTCCTGTAATAATAACGAGTTTCGTCTCATCTTTTCTAGCCATTTCATCACTCCCTGTCTTTAATTAACCTTGATTGACTCGATAGTTAATTAATTGATCATCTTCATCTAATGTAAAGGTTGCAAAGATCTGTTGATTTCGTTCAATAACAGCTCTATGAAGGACTTTATCACTTGGAGCAGTGGGAATGGTAGACAATTGTGCGAGATCAATCCATTCGAGCTCTCCTTCTAAGCATTCTTCCACTAACTCACCCGAGAACTGCTCCGCTTTAAAAGTAAACATCATCCACTCATTGGTGGGAAACTGCGCCGATTCCTTTACCATCGTTGCCACACTGTATAGTTGAGGGTTAATCAATTGCAACCCTGTTTCTTCTCTAACTTCTCTTATTACAGCTTCTTGAACTGATTCACCAGGTTCCATCTTTCCACCTGGCATCGCATACCAGCCATAACGTGGCTTTTTTAATAAGAGAACCTGATGATTATTTATAATTAAGCAATTGGTGACACGCTGCAAATCTATTCACTCTCTTCATTTATATTCATCCTTCATTATACTATAACAGTTAAACGCTGACTAGTGAACACGCTTTGACATGGTGTGAGTATTTCCTATAACTTAAGAGCATCATTTACCAATAATACCCCTATCTTAAAATGCAAAAAAAAGACACAGACTATGTCTGTGCGTCAATGTCATATATTTTAAAAAGGGGGGTTAATTAATTAATTTTAGTATACCCCATTAGTGTTTCATCCGTGTTACAGTGGCATTAAGATCAGGTAAAGATTGGTTACTTTGCACTTTTTTAATACCAAGCGCTACGTTCACTCATTTCATCTTATCACTACAAGCCCTTATGAGTTGACTTTTGCTAATTTTTCTTCTAACTCTTCAATAAATGCTTGTGCACTTTGTGCAGCTATACTTCCATCACCAGTTGCTGTTACAATTTGACGTAATTCTTTCTCGCGAATATCGCCAGCTGCGTATATACCTGGGATCTGCGTCTCCATCTTTTCATTTGTTGGAATATAACCATCTTCATTCGTGATGCCTAATGATTTAAAAGGGTCACTAAGTGGTTCTAATCCAATATAAATAAATGCTCCACCCGCAGGATGTTCATATGTTTCTTTCGTTTTGACATTCTCTAAAGTAACAGAACCAACTTTACCATTGTCACCATTAATGGATTTTACAACAGTGTCCCAGATAAAGTTAACTTTATCATTTTTAAATGCTCGATCTTGAAGAATCTTTTGAGCACGAAGTTCATCACGTCGATGAACAATCGTTACTTTGCTAGCATAGCGTGTTAAATAGACCCCTTCTTCGACTGCAGAATCGCCTCCACCGACAACGATCAATTCCCTATCTTTAAAAAATGCGCCATCACACACCGCGCAATAGGAAACACCTCGTCCGGACAGTTCTTCTTCTCCTGGTACACCTAACTTTTTATACTTAGCACCCGTTGCGATAATAATCGCTTTCGTCTTATACGTTTTATCTCCAGCCTTAATGGTTTTATAAGCTTCTCCATCAACGACTTCTTTAATGTCACCGTATCCATATTCTGCTCCAAATTTTTTAGCATGTTCAAACATTTTATTAGATAGATCGGGACCTAGAATACTCTCATAGCCAGGATAATTTTCTACATCTTCAGTGTTTGCCATTTGCCCACCTGGTATACCTCTTTCAATCATTAACGTATCTAAATTCGCACGAGAGGTATAAACAGCAGCTGTCATTCCAGCAGGACCAGCCCCAATAATGATGACATCATATATCCGTTCATTTGTCATTTTTCATCATTCCTTTTCTCAATTATTTCATAAAAACAAATCTTCAATCACTGGCGTTATTCTCCAGTGATTGGTAGTTGAGTGAATCAGGACATTACCGACAGTTAGCACTCACCTAAATCGATGAGCTTCCCTCATTATTTTGTGGTAGAAGTTTAACGGACGATTGCCTGTGATGAATCACAATTACTACTATACCCATTATCGTATTTTAAAGATAAATCGTCTATTTATCTGCTCATTTATTTTATATCCTAGACCATGGGGCGTTTTCTTTAGCTAATTCTGGATGAAGGTGACATCCTTCCATCCAAATCTGATTTGCATGGTCTTTATTATCATTTAAATATGCAACTTTAGCAAAGGCGCGAAAATAATCCAAATGATTGGATAACTTGGATTTTGTTAATAATTTAAAACGCTGATAGGCTTGAGTCAAATATGTTGTATAAGATAAAGCAATGGCAATCCGTAATGATTGTTCAACTTGTATCGGATATACATTAATCAACGCTTCTATAAAAGCTTCTGTTATATTAATATGTCCCTGTTCTGCATGAAAAATCAATAAATTTGTCTTCGACAAAATCGAAGTAGGTTCATTTTTATAAAACGTTTCTGCTAGACCAATTGCCTCATCACGTTTTCCAGAAAAGAATAACGCATAGTGATATTGATGTTTGGCCATCGCATAACTAGGAAACCTTGTCATCATTTCCTGCAAAATCGGTAATGCTGATACCCACTCATGGCGCTGGATATGGTAAAATGCTGTTTCCTGATAAATAAGCCATTCATCTTCTTCTGCAAATGATTCATCAGTTTCTTCATCTTCTAAACTGAGTTCTAATAATGTTAATAATTGTTCTGTTTCATCGTGAAACTCACCATCGGGATCTTTTTCCAAATAAAGCGAGGCATACTTTTGAGCATCTCTTAATAAGCCTAAGTGGGCATAATTGTTTGCAATTAAATAATAACAGTCATAATAGGATTCACCATGTTCTTTAATGATTGTAGTTAACACTTGATTAGCTGCATGATATGCACCTATTTCAGTATATATAATCGACATCTGTGCTTGATATAGAGCTTCTTTCGGATCAGTTTCTGCTGCTTTTTTAAGCCATTTTAATGCAATATCAAACTTTCTTTTATAAAAAGCATCTACACCTTTAGCGAAATAAAATTCACCTTCGGGAATGAACGGGATCACATTTTTATTTAGTTGATTCTCTTCGTAATTGTGCATTCTCGGCATGTGTTTCCCCTTTTATACAGGTTTTGTAATAACGCAAGCAGTATAACATATTTTACTGCTTCTTGACAGTTTTAATATCGTTTTATTGTGATTAGCATACGTTAAAAACCTATTATTCTATACTGCCTTTGTGTTCGCTTAACCAGAGGCGACATTCACGTTCGTAATAGGAACACTCCTCTTTTGTCCACGCGAGCGCACTGGCTAGCTGTTGTAAAAATGGCTTCAATTGTTGATTCAGGTCAAATGGTCTGTGCAATCGATATCTCATTCTTCTCGCTAAGAAATCAGTCGGTTTATAAACACCTTCATGATCTAGTGCATAGCAGAGAAGGAGCGAAAGCGCCGGCTCTAGTGAAACGGACTCACTGCTTTTTTCAATTTTATCAAGATAAGGAACAAGTTGTGTCGTATGATTACCATAACGGCTCACTAGAAACTCGATTTCTTTATTAGCGAGAAGTGTGCTAGATAAATAGGATTTAAAATTTAATTGATCAACTTGATCATCTGTAATAATTGCGAGTGATTTTGTCTCTGACTTTGAATAAAGAATATGATGCGTGCGCTTTAGATCTTTAACAATTCCGTCGACGACTTGACTAGCATATGAACGATAAAGTACAAGCGGTGCACCACTTGTTGTAATTAGTCCTGATGGGGAAGTGATAATATCACCTATTCTCCCACTTTCTTCACTAATTAAATAGGCTACATGTTGTTCAATGATCTGGCTTTGATCCAAGTAAAGATCTGGTATAACACGTTTCAGGGTGCGAACAATCTGTGTGAATTCATCTTCAGAAATCGTTTTCTGATGCAAGATTGAAGACGTTTGTTCAGAGACCGTCAGCATGATAAATTGTTGATAGGGTATCAGCGTTATGGTTTGCTGATCGTTGTCATCAGTAAATGTCATTGCATGGTTAATTGTTAAATCTGATTGCTTGAAAAAGAGTTGTACTTTTTTTCTATACTGAATAACAGGTTTTAACAAATCATCTGAACTGTCTAATCGACTGACTGCTTCAACTTGAGCTCCTGTAGCGTTAACAACCTTATCCGCATAGATACGCGTCATTTCTCCTGTTACTTGGTCTTCCGCTAAAATACCGGTTACCTGTTGTTCGGAATTATATGTGAATTGAACAAGTTTAAGATAGTTGATCATATCTGTACCAAACCGATTAGCAGCCTTCAATAGCTCAATTGTCATTAAACATTGATCAATAATACCGTCTTGATGCACAAAACCATACTTTAACTTACTTTCACTAACATTGGCTTCAAACTTTCTCACTTCTTTTTTTGAAAGTAGTTTTAGATGTTTAGGAAAATTAGAAGAAATTAAAGATTCAGACAATGTATCGCGTAACTTACTCAATAATGTTTGTTTTATTTCATAATCGAATAATAAAGTTAACATATCGACTGGTTTATAAAAGAGTGAGAGATGTTCATTTATTAACTGCTTTTCAGTGTATGCTTGATACCAAAGTTTCCTCGTTGGAAAATGGTGCGGACTTAATAGTGGAGCAAACTGGCCTGACGCTCCACTACCGTAGTCCCTTTGTTCTATCAAAGCTACCTTCATCCCTCTAGAACTCGCATCTAAAGCAATGCTAGCACCTGTCAAGCCGCCTCCAATAATCAATAAATCATAATCTTGATTTGCTAATTGGCGCTGTGTTTCTTCACGATTTCGATTAGATATCCCCATGCTGTCTCCCCCCATACGACGATGTCAAAACGCATATTTATAAAACGAACCTTCTATCAGTGAGCGGAGGTCTACAGGGTGTAGTCATGTAGACGTTGCCACACGATGTGGCGGTTTTAGTCTACGATCTTATCCGCTCATTGATTGGTAGTTGAGCGAATCAACACATTAGTCTCCTTAGCTCTCAACTAAATAGATTAATTCTACTCTATTTTGAAGCGAGTGTTTTATGGACGTTATCCATATAAACGACTCCACAAATACGGAATATCCCAGTTGATTTTTCATCGATACGACCATCGCTTTGAGGGATTTCCAACTGGTTATCGTCCATTTAAATCTTTGCTATTTCTCATTTTCATTTCTTCAGCTGAATAAATCACACGCATTGGATTGCCAGCAACAAAGGTTCCTGGCGCAACATCTTTATTAACGATCGTACCAGCCGCAATAATAGCTCGATCGCCTATTGTGACACCTGGCAAGACTGTACTGTTCGCTCCAATCATTACTTCATTACCAATATCAAGGGAGCCTAGTCTGTATTCGTCGATAAGATACTCATGTGTCAGTAACGTTGTATTATAACCAATAACAGAGTTACGCCCCACAGTAATCCGCTCAGGAAACATGAGATCAACCATAACCATTAAGGCAAAAGCAGTCTTATCACCAACTGTCATCTTCAATAAATGTCGATAAAGCCAATTTTTCACTGTTAAAAAAGGGGTGTAACGTGCGATTTGAATCACGATAAAATTTTTTACAACTTTAAAGAAAGACACCGTGCGATAGAGTTGCCATAATGAATTAGCACCTTCGACAGGAAAACGAGCTGTCTTTCGCATTTATTCCACCTCTAGTATCGTTAATAAATCAGACATATGTTCTAGCATATAATCCGGCTTTAATTTAACTAAAGATTCCCTACCTTTTATCGTCCAGGACACACCAGCTGTTTTGGTTCCAGCATTTTGTCCTGCTTCAATATCATGATAGTTATCACCAATCATTATCGTGTCAACTGGCGTTCGATCAAGGGCATGCAATGCCTTTATAACCGGTTCAGGATGTGGTTTAGCATGTTCAACCTCATCTAAACCAATAACAACATCAAAATAAGGAGCTAAACCTGTGATTTCAAGCCCTAATTTTGCAGTAGCGGTAATTTTAGTTGTCACAATACCGAGCTTATAACCCTGTTGATGTAAGATCTTGATTGTTTCAACTACAGTAGGATAAGCCTTCACATAAGCATCATGATTGGCTAAGTTATGTTCTCGATATGTATCCATCATCTCCTGTGCCCGCTCTGGGTTAACATGCTTCATGGTATCGATGAGTGGCGGTCCAATAAAAGGTAATATCTCTTCCTTTGAATAGTTATGATCTGTATGCTTTTTAAAAGTATGATGAAAAGAAGCGATAATCAATTCATTTGTGTCAATTAACGTTCCATCTAAATCAAATAAAAGTGTTTTAATTGCCATAATTAATCTGTTCCCTTCTCTGTTTTATCTCTGCTTTATTCCATAAAAACGCGATAGTAGCCGTTAGAATAATCGCTGTTGTTAAACGAATGATTAATAGTGGCCACACCGGTATACCAAGGGGAATAAAAATTAAAGTATCTTCGATGACAGCATGGCAAGCAACAAGGAAAATAAACGATAAATACATATCTTTCTTTGCCACCCCGTCTTCTCTTACTGCCTGAACCATTACACCCGCTCCGAACGCTAGACCTATTGATAAACCTGCCACAAGTGTCATCGATGCATTTGATTTAATACCTAGTAACCTTGTGAATGGACTTAATAGTGAAGAGATTTTGGTCATCCAACCTAACTCTCTAAAGTATTGCATAATGACCATTAACGGAATCACAATCGCGCCAAGTTGAAAAATACTACTAGTGGCCGTTCGCACACCTTCAATACCAATTTCAACCACACCAGAAGGAGAAGCTTGCGTGGATTGAATAAATCCATATTGTGCAACTTCCTCGCCACCTGACCAAATCAAGTGGATCAACAAGGCTGAAATACATGCAAGGGCCACTCTCACACCTATGACAATCGGCCAACGCACACCAACTTTTAATGCAACAGTTGACTCTACAAATAAATTATGTGAAAAAGATAACATCACAGCCATAATAAAAACTTCTTTTACAGTAAATTCAAATGAAACAATGGCCGCAATACCCGCATATAAGTTTAATGAATTGCCTAGAACCAATGGCACAGCAACTTCGCCTGATAGGCCAAAAATCCCCATAACTGGAGAAATCGCTTCAATCAACCACGGTAAAATCGGTGTATATTGGAGAATAGTAACAATAACTGTGATTGGAAAAATAACTTTACTTAATGTCCAAGCCACATGTAAGCCTTGCTTTAATCCTCGAATAAATGTAGCTTTCAAACCAACATCCCCACTTCATTTTTTTATTTCTAAATTTTCAGCGCCTGGTGACGCATGTTAAGGCTGCACTTGTCGGGTCTTATTTAAAGAAAAAATTAACCTCTTCCATTCCAACCATGTTGCTTGGCATATTGCTGCGTCAGCGACATTTTAACGAATACCCGTGAAACTCAAACTTTTCTGCCACACCATAGTGTTTAAGTTGAGCTACTCTTTTTATATTACTTATAGCTTCTTACCATTATAAGCAACGTTCACTTGTTTAGCTTTACGTCGATAAATAATTAAAGCGACACTGGCAATGATTAATACAATTGATAAGACTTGCGCTGTCCGTAATAGACCTAGTATATAAAGACTGTCCGTCCGTAATCCTTCAATGAAGAAGCGTCCAACAGAATACCAAATAACATAATTAAGGAAAACTTCACCACGTAAAGGATTTCTTCTTCTTAACCACAATAATCCTGCAAAAACAACTAGATTCCAAATCGACTCATACAAAAACGTAGGATGGTAAAGGATCCCATCAATCACCATATGGTTTTCTATAAAATCAGGTAAGTATTGAATAAAATTCTCATATACCACATCTGAGACAGGCCCACCGTGGGCTTCTTGATTCATAAAATTACCCCACCGGCCAATCGCTTGACCGATAATAATACTCGGTGCTGCTACATCAGCAATTTTCCAAAAAGGTACATCACGCTTTTTACTAAATATGTAAGCTGTAATAACAGAGCCAATTAAAGCACCGTGAATAGCAATGCCACCTTCCCAAACAGCAAACACCTTCCATAATGGTTGCTCAACAAAACGCTGCCAATCCCATTCAAAAATGACATAATATAATCGCGCCGAAAGAATTGCAATGGGTAACGCCCACATCAGCAAATCTGTATACAATTCCTTTGAAAGACCTAACCGAACACCCTCTTTTGTTGCTAACCAAAGCCCAATGACAACACCCGTTACGATAATAATCGCATACCAATAAATAGTTATAGGGCCAACCTCGATGAAAATAGGGTCTAATGTTGTATTAAAAATTGACACAGTATCTCTCCTCATATAATAAGTTATAGCTACTATCTGAACCTTAAAGATGAATTAGTTTCCAAAAAATTATTCTTCATCTTATCTATTATTACTCACATATCAATAGCCACGAGTAAAGCTACAAGAGTAGATCAGTTAGACATGATCAGATGGTCTTGGACGCCTTTTTACTATTAATCATAATCAACGCCTTTATCTATATTGGCCTTTTCCTGATCAATCATTTTCGTTAATCTAGTCGAAAACTCTTCCGCAGCATTAACACCTAATCGTTTTAAACGGAAATTCATTGCAGCCACTTCAATAATGACCGCTAAATTTCTACCCGGTCGTACGGGTAAAGTAGCTTTAGGTACATCAACATCAATAATTCGAATCGTTTCTTCCTCCATGCCAATCCGATCATATTGCTTCTTATCGTTCCAATTTTCTAAATTAATCACATAATCAATTTTTTTATGTGATCGGACAGCACTGGCACCAAACAAAGTCATGACGTTTATAATACCAAGTCCTCTAATTTCAAGTAAATGTTCAATCAATTCAGGAGAAGATCCAATTAATCGATCATAATCCTCCTGTCGAATCTCGACACTGTCATCAGCGACTAAACGGTGGCCCCGTTTAACCAATTCTAAAGCTGTTTCACTTTTACCAACACCACTTTGCCCCGTAATTAACACACCCACACCGTGAATATCAACAAGGACACCGTGCATGGCTGTGAATGGTGCAAATTTTGCTTCAAGAAAATTCGTTAATCGACTAACTACACGCGTTGTCTTGTAAGGCGATCGTAGTAAAGGGACATGCGCTTGATCACAAGCATCTATTAGTGGCCTCGGGATATCCAAGTCTCTTGAAATCACAATACACGGGGTGACATCGGTACATAATTTTTCCGAACGATCTCTTTGCTCAGCTTCTGACAATTCTCTAAAAAAAGATAATTCCGTTTTTCCAAGCACTTGAAGTCTCGCTTTAGGATAATAACGAAAGTACCCTGTTAATTCAATACCAGGCCTAGAAATATCACTCATAATAAACTCTCTTTCTAGTCCTTCTTTACCTGCAATGAGTTCCAATTTGAACTGTTCTAATAAATCTTTTGTTTGTACCTTAGCCATCAGGATTCCCTCCATCTATCATCTTCTCTAATTATCCTATATACGTATAACTATTGTAGCATTTTTTTTAATGTGTGGCACGATAACAGGTATTTTAGCGACTACCTTTCTTAGCTTTTTAAGTAAACCATTCGAAAACATGCTATGTCTTTATGATCTGTTCTCAATGCTAATATGGGTAAAACATTTAAAATCAATAAAACGAACCTTCAATTAATGGACGTTTTCGACCTTGTACCGCCACTATAACAGCATTTTACGGACGCTTACCTGTGATAGAAAATATTAAATGATTGATTAGCTTTACTCGATTGAATCAATAACGTTACCAACCTTAACCCACCCACGCACGGCATTAATTAGCCAGATACCATCCGCACGATGCAAGTCATTTTTGTAAAGTACTTTTTCGGTTATTGTCCCTTTTTCGAGTAAATGACCTCGAAATACTCCTGGTAGCAGTCCAGATTTTATCGGAGGTGTGACAAACTGCTGATCGAACTGTAAAACAAGATTACCAATCGTAAATTCTGTTAGTTCATCTCTTTCATTCCATAATAACGTTGAGAAATTGACAGACGCATCAACCTTTAACCGATCATATAAATCACGGTATGTTGTTTTGTGATAATAAAAACGGTTTTGTACGTCAATGGATTGCTTTGCTAGATAGCTATTAACGGGTTGATCGATAGGCTTTACCGGTATCGATTCTAGCTTGATATTGCCCGCTTGTGTTAAACGCAAGCGCACTTTATAGACACCCTTTGGATGTTGCTTCTTCAATGCCATTATTTGCTCTCTACATACTGCCCGATCAAAGGCGAAATTAAAATAAGTAGCAGATTGTTGAAGACGATCGATATGATATGAAAGAAGTGGTAAATCTCCATTTGATAATAGCATAGACTCAAGTAAATCAAAAGTTGGGTAACCCGTCGTTAACAAGCTAGCCTTTGTTTCCATTTCTTCATATTCACTAGCAGTAACTGAATCCCACGTAATACCGCCTCCTACACCATAACGCGCTTGTTGGTGTTCTTGATCAACAACGACTGTTCGAATCGGAACGTTAAAAGTCGCCTTATTATCTGGGGTTAAATAGCCAATCGTCCCACAGTAGACCTCCCGTGCCGTTTCTTCTAACTGCTCGATGTAAGCCATCGTCTTTATTTTTGGTGCTCCTGTAATTGACCCGCACGGAAATAATGCTGAAAACCAATCGACTAATTGACTCTCTTCTTTGAGTGTTGCTTTAACCGTGGAGGTCATTTGATGTACAGTCGGATAAGTTTCAACTGTCAGCAAATCTGGGACATGAACCGTTCCTTGTTTAGCTATTTTACCAAGATCATTTCTTAACAAATCAACGATCATCAAATTCTCCGCGCGCTCTTTTTCTGACTGCGTTAAATAGTGCTTATTTACTTGATCGTCAGCATATATTAAGCCACGTTTGCTTGTACCTTTCATCGGTTTTGTGGTAATCTCTCCTTGTTCAATTGCAAAGAACAGCTCTGGTGATGCCGATAGAATTTGAAATCGACCGATATCTAAATAAGCGCTATAAGAAGCTTGTTGATTGTTTTTCAGCATATAATAGAATGCTTCGGGATCTTGATGAAAGGGTGTCGTTAACCGTGTTGTATAATTCACTTGATAGGTATCCCCAATTCGAATGGCTTCTTTTATTGCTTCTATACTCGTTTGATAATCCGAATAAGAAGTCGTTTGTTTCCAAGTTAATGACTGATCCATGGACGCTACTAGCTTATCGCTTTCCACTTGGTCAGGCTGAGCAAAACTAGCAAACCATAAAAGAGGCATTGTCGTTTGGGCCTTCGTCCGATAGCGCTTTTCAAATGCTGGAGCTGCTTCGTAAGACAAGTACCCCGCTATGTATCTTCCTTTTTTCCTCTCTGTCTCTATCTCACGCAATAATGGTTTAACTTGATCGATACGATAAGTCGAGAACACATTGATCGGTTTAGAAAAATAAAGACGGTCAAGCGATCCATCCAGACTTTTAAAATCAAACTTTAGTACAATATCTTCGATTGTACTCACCTCAATTCTGTCATAAATAACATCCTTTGAAATCCTTTTGCTCGTTCACCCTTTAGCGGGTAAGGTCAAATTTATTATACTAACTTTTTAAAATTTTAGCTTCTCCACTTCGTACTTATTTGATCGCACTTTCCTTTCCTAAGGATATAACGAATTTTCAATCCGTTGACGGAGGGCTACAGGACGGAGGACATGCAGACGTTGCCACAGGACGTGGCGGTTTTAGTCTATGATATTCACCACCCTCTGATTGATCGTTAGGTGAATAAGGACAGTAGCGATCGGTTTGCGGACGCTTATTGTTGATAAAATAGAACAAGCATGGAGATCATCCCCATGCTTGTTGATCCTACTTACTCAATAATATCGTATCCTTTACTAATTTGTTGAGAAACAAATTAATAATTGAGATTACCACTGCTGCAACAATGGCTAAACCAAAGGTCTCGATAACAAAATCCCCACCTATAATTGATTGTGTTAACATAAGGGTAATCGCATTAATCACAAATAGGAACAACCCGAGTGATAATACGGTAATCGGTAAAGTTAACACAATAAGAATCGGTTTAATTAAAACATTTAGCACGGACAAAATAAAACTCGCAACAACTGCCATGCCAAATGTCGCAATATAGAAACCTTCAAACAATTGTGCCACGACAATTAAAGCAACTGCATCTAAAATTAATGATAAAATCCATTTCGTCATGTTTAGTACACATCACTTTTCGGGATAATAATGGCTGCTAAAATATAAAACAAAATAAAAGGAAAACCTGACGTGAAAATACCTAAAACAACATATACCAAACGTAATAATGTTGCGTCAACATTTAAGTGTTCAGCCACTCCACCCAGAACTCCGGCCACCATTATATCTTGATTTGAACGCGTTAATTTCCTTGACATTAACACCCCTCCTTGCGTACGTCTTTCCTAATTATAATTATTCCACTTTTTCAAAAAATAAAACTTAAGCTGATCGATTACACTTCATTAAAAGACCATTGATAAAATGCTTCATGTGATAACTTATCTTTAACAATTTGGTCTAAGCTTGCCGGCCCTTGGTTTAACCCACCCAAAATACCCGAAGCTTGTGATTTATGTGCGACAATAGCAGCTAATTTATCCTCAAATGTGTCGGTTATATCAAATTGGAGATCTGGTTCACCCAAATCTTTTTCTTTATCCTTTTTAATCGCCAATGCCCACACATCTGGCCTTTGATTCAGGTTTAGTCGGTTAACAGCTTCGATTGCAGCTGCGCCAAATGCATCGTGATCTGGGTGAACAGCATAGCCAGGATAATGTGTAATAACCAATGTTGGTTTAATTTTTTCAAGATAACGTAACAGATGTGTTGCTATACGGTCTTGATCTTCAAATTCTAGTGTTTTATCACGATACCCTAATTGTTCGAGATTGATGTCTAGAGATTGACAAGCATTCGTTAATTCTTGCTGGCGTATTTCAGGAAGTGTTTCTCTTGTTGCAAACGTGGGGTTACCCATGTTTCTTCCCATTTCACCTAGAGTACCACACAAATAAGTGACTGGTACGCCTTGCTTCCGAAAACGCGCGATCGTTCCAGCAGCCCCAAATGCTTCATCATCTGGATGTGGAAAGATAACCACTACATGTTCATCCTTTTTCATACAATTGCCCCCTTTGCACCTAATTTGTAAATGGTTGTAAACTTAATTCAAGCGTGACCAATAGTCTACCTTGATCATCATGACCCGCCAAGAGTAAACGTTTATGCTGATCGATCTGATAATCTCTTAAACCTTCTGCATAAATCCAACCATTTTCAGTTTTTAAGCCAACACGATAATTTGTTTCATCACCACTTATTTTTGCTTGAGAAAAAGTGACTTGAGCATTACGAATAAATGCCCCTACATTATAAGCTTCTCGGTTATGATGTGTCGCATAAGCACCATTTGTCGTTTCTAAATGAATATAAACAGGTCGATCAACAAATTGATTAAGATAATCTTGAATCAGACGAGCTTTTATTTTCTCCATCTTTACACCTCTACCTCAGTTATTGAGCTTTTATTAACAACTTCCGACATTCTTGCATGATCACGGTCTAAAATAGGTTTAAGATAATGACCTGTATAAGAACCGGAAACCGAAGCAATTTCTTCAGGGGTTCCAGTAGCTACAATTGTACCTCCACGATCGCCGCCTTCGGGTCCTAAATCAATAATGTAATCAGCTGCTTTAATAACATCTAAATTATGTTCAATTATAACAACAGTATCTCCATTTTCAACCAAGCGTTGCAGAACGAGCAAGAGTCTACCAATATCATCTACATGCAGGCCAGTTGTTGGTTCATCAAGGATATAAAGCGACTTACCGTTTGATCGACGGTGCAGCTCACTAGCTAGCTTAACCCGTTGAGCTTCACCTCCAGATAATGTTGTCGCTGGTTGACCTAAGCGAATGTAACCTAAACCAACATCAAGAACTGTTTGCAATTTCCTTTTAATCTTAGGGATATTTTTGAAAAACAACAGTGCCTCTTCAATGGTCATATCTAAAATATCAGCTATATTCTTCCCTTTATATTTTACTTCTAATGTTTCTCTATTGTAGCGTTTGCCATGGCAAACTTCACATGGGACATAAACATCAGGTAAAAAATGCATTTCTATTTTTATAATACCATCACCACGGCACGCTTCACAACGCCCACCTTTTACATTAAAGCTAAAGCGACCTTTTTTATACCCTCGTATTTTAGCTTCATTGATTTGTGCGAATACATCACGAATATCATCAAATACCCCCGTATAAGTAGCAGGATTCGAGCGTGGTGTTCTGCCAATCGGCGATTGATCAATATCAATGATCTTTTCTAAATGTTCACTACCTTTAATTGCTTTATGCTTACCCGGTTTTTGCTTAGCACGATTAAGTAACATTGCTAGCTTCTTATGAACAATTTCATTAATAAGCGTACTTTTACCTGACCCCGACACCCCAGTAACAGTTGTCATTAAACCGATTGGTATTTTGACATTAACGTTCTTCAAGTTGTTCTCACTGGCGTCTTCCACTTCGATGAAGCGGCCATCTGGTTGGCGGCGTTCAGCAGGTAAGGGGATAAATTTCTTACCAAGCAAATATTGTCCTGTAAGTGATTTCTTCTGGCGCATCACTTGTTTCGGCGTGCCACTGGCAATAATTTCACCACCATGTTCACCCGCACCTGGACCAATATCAATTAACCAGTCTGCTGCTAACATCGTATCTTCATCATGCTCAACTACAATTAAAGTGTTACCTAAGTCTCGCATCTGTTGAAGGGTATGAATTAAACGGTCATTATCACGTTGATGTAACCCAATAGAAGGCTCATCAAGTACATACAAAACACCAGTGAGTGCTGAACCAATTTGCGTCGCCAAACGAATACGTTGCGCTTCACCACCAGACAACGTCCCAGCTTTTCTCGATAATGTTAAATAATCAAGTCCGACATTCGTTAGAAATGTTAACCGGCTTTCCAATTCTTTTAAGATCATTTTAGCAATTTTTTGTTCCTTATTAGAGAGCTCTAATTTTTTCAATAACTCATTAGCTTCTGTAACAGACAACTGTGTAACTTGACCAATATGAAGGCCATTAATCAAAACCGACATCGCTTCCTTGTTTAAACGGAAGCCCTGACATGTTGGACAATCTTTTTGTGCCATATATTTCTCCATTTGCTCACGAATATAATCTGAACTTGTTTCTCGATATCTTCGCGCAAGGTTGTTTAAGACACCTTCAAATTCGATTTCAGTATCGCGCTTCATACCGTAATCATTTTCATAACTAAAATGGATTTTTTCTTTGCCACTGCCCCGTAGGATTTTGTCTAATTGCTTTTTAGGTAACTGACTAACTGGTATATCCATATCAATGCCATAGTGTTTACAAACACTTGTAAGTAATTGGGGATAATATTGTGAGCTCGTTGGTTGCCAAGCAACAATTGCCCCTTCATTTAAGGTTAGTGCCTTGTTCGGCATAACGAGATCGACGTCGACTTCTAATTTACTTCCTAAACCATCACACTGTTGACAAGCGCCATGTGGTGCATTAAAAGAAAATAATCGCGGTTCTAATTCTCCAATTGAGAAGCCACATATCGGACATGCGTGGAGTTCACTAAATAGCAATTCTTCTTCTCCAACAACATCAACAATGACCTGTCCTTCACTTAATTTCAGTGCTGTTTCAAGTGAATCACTTAGCCTAGCAGATACACCATCTTTAACCACAATTCGATCAACAACAACTTCAATGTTATGCTTATTATTTTTCTCTAGCTTAATCTCATCACCAATTTCCATCATTTCACCATCTACACGCAATCGAATATAGCCTTCTTGTTTAAGCTTTTCTAGTAATTTTACATGCTCACCTTTTCGTCCTGATACAACAGGTGCAAGAATTTGTAGCTTTGTTCGTTCAGGATAAGTCAGAATTCGATCTACCATTTGCTCGACGGTTTGTGAAGTAATTTCAATGCCGTGGGTTGGACATGTCGGATGTCCAATCCGTGCATATAAAAGCCTTAAATAATCATAAATCTCAGTTACCGTTGCAACCGTCGACCTTGGATTTTTACTGGTTGTTTTTTGATCAATCGAGATCGCAGGCGACAATCCCTCAATCGTATCGACATCAGGCTTATCCATCTGTCCTAAAAACTGACGTGCATATGCTGATAACGATTCAACATAACGTCTTTGTCCCTCTGCATAAATAGTGTCGAATGCCAATGACGATTTTCCAGAACCTGATAGCCCAGTGAGAACAACGAGCTTATCTTTTGGGATATCAATGTCAACATTTTTTAAATTATGGGCTCGAGCACCCTTAATTGTAATTTTCTTTTTTACCATCTATGCTCACCCTTCCGCTTTCAGTTCAAGAACAAGATCACGCAGTTCGGCTGCCTTCTCGAAATTTAATTCACGTGCGGCCTGCTTCATCTCTTGTTCCATTTCTTCTATAAGTTTTGTTCGTTCTTTTTTCGTCATCTCCGATAATTTCGGACGATCTGCTTGATAGTCGGCTTGATCTTCAGCTGCTATCGTTGCCCGAATGACATCACGAACCTCTTTATTAATCGTCTTAGGTGTTATACCATGTGCTTTATTATAGGCTTCTTGCTTCTCTCGTCGCCTTTGCGTCTCATCTATTGCTCGTCTCATCGAATCCGTGATCCGATCAGCATACATAATAACTTGTCCTTCTTCGTTTCGAGCAGCACGTCCCATCGTCTGAATCAATGAACGATCCGAACGTAAAAATCCTTCTTTATCAGCATCTAAAATAGCGACAAGAGACACTTCAGGAATATCTAAGCCTTCTCTCAACAAGTTAATGCCGATAAGGACATCATATTTACCTACCCTTAAATCGCGAATAATTTCAATCCGCTCCAACGTTTTAATCTCAGAGTGTAAATAGGCAACTTTCATGCCAATCTCTTTCAAATAGTCGGTTAAGTCTTCTGACATTTTTTTCGTTAATGTTGTGATGAGTGCCCGTTGATCTTTTTTAGTTCTTTTGTTAATTTCACCAATAAGGTCATCGATTTGACCATCAATCGGGCGAACATCCACTTCTGGATCAAGCAATCCAGTTGGCCGAATAATCTGTTCGGTCATCTTTGGCGTATGCTCTAATTCATATGGTCCAGGCGTAGCTGAAACAAAAATAAACTGATTTGCTTTTTCTTCAAACTCAGTAAACGTCAATGGCCGGTTATCAAGTGCTGAAGGTAACCTAAAACCATGATCTACAAGCACTTGTTTTCGCGCTTTGTCACCATTAAACATGCCTCGAACTTGGGGTAACGTTACATGTGATTCATCAATAACAATGACAAAATCATCAGGAAAGTAATCGATTAACGTATAAGGTGTTGAGCCCGCTTCACGAAGTGTTAGATGACGAGAGTAATTCTCAATTCCTGAACAAAAACCCATTTCAGCCATCATTTCCAAATCATAACGTGTCCGTTGTTCAATACGCTGTGCTTCTAATAATTTATCGTTCTCACGAAAATACTTGAGTTGTTGCTCTAACTCAGCCTCGATATTTTTCATCGCAATCTTTAATTTATCTTCACCGGTAACAAAGTGTGACGCCGGAAAAATAGCAATGTGCTCACGGTCGCCAATGATTTCTCCGGTTAATGCATCAACTTCACGAATCCGATCAATTTCATCGCCAAAAAATTCAACACGAACGCAATGCTCTTCACGTGAAGCTGGAATAATTTCTACTGAATCGCCACGCACACGAAAAGTACCACGTTGAAAATCTATATCATTACGCGCATATTGTATATCTACCAAATTTCGAAGCAATTGATCGCGATCTTTTTCCATACCAACCCGAAGTGACAATACTTGCTTCCGATATTCTTCAGGAGAACCTAAACCATATATGCAGGATACACTCGCAACAATCAGGACATCATCACGTTCAAATAGTGATGATGTTGCCGAGTGTCTTAATTTATCAATTTCATCATTAATACTGGAATCTTTTTCAATAAAGGTATCCGTAGAAGGCACATAGGCCTCAGGCTGATAGTAATCATAGTAACTTACAAAATATTCAACCGCATTATTTGGAAAGAATTCCTTAAACTCACTATAAAGTTGACCAGCCAATGTTTTATTATGCGCCATCACAAGTGTTGGTTTCTTGACTTCTTTAATGACATTTGAAATCGTAAATGTTTTTCCTGTTCCAGTTGCACCAAGCAATGTTTGAGCACGTTTTTTACGATTTATACCGTCAACGAGCTCAGCGATCGCCTTGGGTTGATCACCTTCTGGTTTATATTTCGATACTAATTCAAAAGCTTGTCCCATCGCTTATTCCTCCGATCTGTCTATTTACCTTTTTTCCCAACCGATTTATAGATAAACCTATTATACACAATTCAATCTATAAATGCGAACGAATATTCGCTTTTTTAGTGAATTATTACTTTTTTTCGTGGAAAATCCGCATGACTCACGAACGAACTCAATCCGCTTGATCGTGTTCAATAGAATCGGTACTCAATATCCTTGTTGACTTACTTCTGCATGGGTGTGCCACTTGCGACCTTCTCCTATATTTAGAACGTTATTTCGTTCCGGAAAGCGGAACATAGATCTCATGCATGTCTTGCGTTTTACCCTTATGCTATCTTTTCTGAACGTAAAATTCAGCTGAGAAAGTTTAGTTAATTATATAAGGTGAAAAATCATTAGGTTCTCTGTCAAATGTAGTAGTGTAATGTTCACTTCACCATTCATCTTTGTTAAAAGCTCTTTTTCCATAAAGTAGTGCTATTGCTAAGCCGCAGAGGGAAATATACTCGCTTTCCGCGGACGAACGCCCAAGCCTCCTCGCAAAGACCGCTGTGGGGTCTCGGTCGCCCGTTTTTCCGCAGGAGTCTCGCATATTTCCTCTGCTATGTACTATTTCAAACGAGAGTCTTTTTAACCTCTTGTTGCCATAATATGTTGTTCTTCTAACGTTGAAAATTTTTGATACCAAAACAGGCTTACTTGTATCACACGAACGCAAGTATTTCTCAATGGTCTCTACCTTTCGATCAGGTAAGATGTCAGTAATTTCTTTATTCTCCACATCCACCACATTCATTATAGAGCCATTCAGTGTAGAGCCAAAATTCAGATGAGAAAGTTGAATCACTAGCTAATTTAGGACAAAAAACTTGAGGAATATGCTTCCTCAAGTTTTGATTTAATAGGATTGATCATATTGATTAACTTCAAATAGATCAATTAGCTTTATATCTTTATGTTTATCCGTGAACCAACGTAATGCAAAATCATTTTTAAATAAGACTAAAAATGCACCTTCACGATCTTTCACTAATAAATTTCGTTCATCAAACAGGCTCGTGTCCACTTGTTCTAGCTCAAGCCAACGCGGAATCCTTTCTCCAATTGATTCTAAGTTCACTTCTACATTATACTCATGTTTCATACGATGTTCAAATACTTGATACTGAAGCTCACCGACGGCACCAATAATATATTGTTCAAATGGATAGCCCGTAAACAATTGAATCGCACCCTCTTGGACAAGCTGTTCTAAACCTTTCTTGAATTGTTTAGCCTTCATAACATTTTTAGCCGTTACGCGCTTAAACAATTCTGGTGGAAACTGTGGTAATTCATCATATTGAAAGGTATCTTTTCCTGATAATAATGTATCTCCAATCCGATATATACCAGGATCATAGATACCGATAATGTCACCCGGAAAAGCATGATCAACGGTATCACGTGATGACGCGACAAATTGCTGGGTTTGCGTTAATTTAATTGTTTTATTCAGTCGCGGTAATTTAACTGTCATTCCACGTTCAAATTCACCCGAGCACACTCTTAAAAAAGCAACGCGATCACGATGAGCGGGATTCATATTCGCTTGAATTTTGAAAATGAATCCAGAAAATGCTTCATTTTCCGGTTGGACGAGGCCTTCTGTTGTTCTTCGTGGCTTTGGATTTGGCGCCATCTCAATAAACGTATCAAAAAAGGTCTGTACACCAAAAGGGGCAAGTGCACTCCCAAAGAAGACAGGCGTTTGTTCTCCTTTTAAAACTGAATCTAAAGAAAAATCATCACCAGCTTCATCGAGTAACGCAAGCTCCTCTTCTGCTTCTTGGTATGTCAAATCTTCTGTTAATTCAGGATAACTTCCCTGCTCAAGTTCAGAATAAGGGATATACTTTTCTTCTTCATTCCCATTAAATTGAACAAATTGTTGGTGATAACGATCAAAAATACCTAAAAAGCGCTTGCCCATTCCAACTGGCCAATTGATTGGACACGTTTCAATTTCAAGTACTTGCTCAATTTGTTCTAATAATGCTAATGGATCACGACCCTCTCGATCCATTTTATTAATAAACGTAAAGATCGGAATCCCACGCATTTTACAAACTTTAAATAGCTTAATCGTTTGCGCTTCAATTCCTTTCGTTGCATCAATAATCATTACCACACTATCCACTGCCGTTAAAGTTCGATAAGTATCCTCACTGAAGTCCTCATGCCCCGGTGTATCAAGAATATTGACATGGTAATCTTTATATGGGAAATTCATCACACTTGATGTTACCGAGATCCCACGTTGTTTCTCAATTTCCATCCAGTCAGAAGTTGCGAACTTACCCGTTTTCTTTCCTTTCACAGTACCGGCTGATCGAATTAACTGGCCGAACATCAATAGTTTCTCTGTTAAGGTTGTTTTACCCGCATCCGGGTGTGAAATAATCGCAAATGTTTTTCGTTTCTTTACTTCTGTTTCAATTGTCATCTGACTACCTTCTATCTGTATTATATATTTTCATAACGCTATACCAATACATGCGTTTAGCTTTTGATATCCGTTTAGAAGTTAGCACACCTTTGTTTATAAAGTCAATTACTATTTGTTCAATTTGAACGATTAATTTTAGGATAAAACAATCCTTCAATCAGTGGAGGGAGGGCTACAGGATGTAGATCATGCAGACGTTACCACAAGACGTGCCGGTTTTAGTCTACGATCTTACCCACCAACTGAGGAACACAAGCTAACGTTTTCGCGTCCTGCGAAAACGCTTGTGTGACCAACATCCTGTTGGCACGAGTGAATCAGAACATTAGCGTCCGTTATTATCCACCTAAATAGATTTGCTTTACGAACGGTTATCTGTGATAAAATTTGTTATAATAGTGAGATACACATTTATTGTAGTTACTAAGGAGTTTATTATGTCACATTTATTTCTCGAAACAAAAGATATTATAAATATTACGGGGCAAAGGTTTTATAAACGTGGGCTTGACTATTTCAATAAAGGGCGTGTCCACAGCCTAAGTTATAATCCAAGCATTCAATCATGGAGTGCTGTTGTGAAGGGGGCTAACCACTATAATGTTAGAATATTTTTCTTTGAAAATGATGATTTAGAAGCAACATGTAACTGTCCCGCATACGAGACCCATTATACATGCAAACATATTGCAGCTGTATTACTTGCCATCACCACCAAGCAACAATCAGCTCAGATTATTAATGAAGAGGCGACAACCAACGGTACAGACCCCTTCCCCCTAAGGATGATCGACACCTTTAGTGAACCTGTTGATCCAACAGATACTGAGACAGAACGTTTGAAAATTGATTTTATTTTAAATGAAACAAGGCACGCTGCCAGTCAAGACCCTTTCTTTAAACTAAGTTTAAAAGTAGGCGAACAACAACTGTTTATCGTTAAAGATCTGCAAGGCTTTATTCAAGCCATTGACCATAAGCAATCAATTAAAATTACCAACAATTTCTCATATCAGCCGAAACGACATGAAATCAATCCAACTGATCTCGAGGTATTGAAATTACTTAAAACGGTAATTAATCATGCAAATATTTATGCCCATGACTATTTAGACATCGATAAACGTGAAGTTGTCCTACCACCATTTTTATTTGAATCATTTATCAAGCAATTAACACAGTGCTCATTCCTATTAACGAAGGAAACAGGTGAGGCAACGCATACGCTTACGATAGTTGACCAGCTACCCGAGATCAACTTTGCTATTGATTTAAAAACTGCACAAACATATACAATCGATTTTAGCCAACTTTTTGGTTATCAATTTTCACGTTACTATAACTATTTATATCGTAATCAACACTTCTATTTACTAACGGACCAACAAAAAGATACATTAACAAAAATATATTCAATTCTGCCTTATCAACAAAAAAAGGTTTATCAAATTAGTAAAGATAAAATGACTTACTTTGTTGGTCATGTGTTACCACAGATAAAACAGTTGGGGACGATTAAGTACAGTAATGAAGCACAAGCAACTATTGAACAAGCCTCACTAGAAGTGAAGTTGTACATCGAAGAAATTAAGCAAGCTTTAAGTGTAACGGTTACCTTTCAATACGGCGACAAGCAAATCAATCCATTCGAGAAACAAAACGCTAATGATACCGTGTTAACCCGCTCGTTTAACAAAGAACAGCGCATTATTAATCTATTGAAAAAATCAGGATTTCATTACTTAAATCAACGCTTTCAACTGTTTAGCTATGAGCGGATTTATCAATTTATCCATGAGCAGCTTCCTCTGTTACAAGATGAAGCGACTATATATCTATCTGATCAAGCCAAGACACTAAAAGCCGAACACCATCCATCACTGGCTACGACTGTTGACCATAATGCATTTACGGGGATGCTAGATATCCATTTTAATATCGACGGTATTTCAGATGATGAAATTAAAGATGTATTAAAAGCTCTGGTTGAGCGAAGAAAATACTATCGACTCAATGATGGGCCGTTAATCAAACTTAGCGATGATACCTTCCAAGCTTTTCAAACATTTGCTGATCAACTTCATTTAAAACAGTCAGAGCTACTCGATACACACCTGCACTTAAATGCCGCCCAAAGCATTCAAGTTGATCAAGCATTAGCTGACTATCAACCAAACTATTCGGACACATTTCAGCAATTAATTGGGGCGATTCAACAACCTCAAGCGATTAACTACCAATTGCCGTCAGCACTGCAAGCTGAACTCCGGGATTATCAAAAAATCGGTTATCAATGGTTTAAAGCACTGGCTCAATATCAGCTTGGTGGTATTTTGGCTGATGAGATGGGGTTAGGAAAGACTGTTCAAGCAATTAGCTTTATTGTTAGTGAGAAAGAAATAGACAATAGACAGCCTTCACTGGTAATCGCACCTGCTTCATTAATCTATAATTGGAAGAACGAATTTGAAAAGTTCGCACCAACATTAGCAGTCGAAGTGATCGCAGGAGGTAAGCAAGAGCGACAAAGCATGTTCAACTCAGAAACAAACCCAGATGTTTTAATTACATCATACCCTTTAATTAGGAAAGACATAAAAAACTATCAAGCTTTCAACTTTGACATCATGATTCTAGATGAAGCACAGGCAATTAAGAATCATTTAACACAAACAGCTAAAGCAACCAAAGCGATCCAAGCGAAGCAACGTTTTGCATTAAGTGGCACACCGATTGAAAACCGGTTAGATGAATTATGGTCCATTTTCCAAACCATCTCTCCAGGATTTCTTGGATCAAAGAGGCAATTTGTTCAACATGATAAAGAGTATATTCAACAAATAACACGTCCGTTTATCCTACGCAGACTTAAAACAGATGTTTTACCAGAGTTGCCTGAAAAAATTGAAATCGAACAGTATACTGAGCTTACTAAGGAACAGAAGCAAGTCTACCTTGCTTATCTTCAACGAATTCAGCAGCACGTCGATACCGCTATTGAAAATAATCAATTTGACCAAGGTAAATTAGAAATCTTGGCGGGTTTAACCCGTTTGCGTCAAATATGTTGCCACCCAGGCTTGTTCTTAGACAATTATCATGGCCAATCTGGTAAACTTGATTTATTGTTGACGATCATCGAACAATTACGTGAACAAGACAGACGCGTCCTAATTTTCTCTCAATTTTCTAGTATGCTTGAAATGATTGCTCATCAGGTCAATAAGCATGGCTATCAAGCTTTTTACTTAGATGGTCAAACACCAGTTAAAGAGCGCGTAACAATGGCAGACCAATTCAACAGTGGTGAGAGGGAACTGTTTCTGATTTCATTAAAAGCCGGTGGAACCGGATTGAACCTAACAGGCGCAGACACCGTTATCTTATATGATCTTTGGTGGAACCCAGCTGTTGAAGCACAGGCTGCTGGTCGTGCCCACCGAATTGGACAAAAAAACAATGTTGAAGTGATTCGTTTAATTACGAAAGGAACAATCGAAGAAAAAATATTTCAACTTCAAGAAAAGAAACGCAAATTAGTTGACGAAATCATTCAACCAGGGGAAACGTTACTATCATCACTAGATAAAGAAGAAGTCAAAGCTTTGTTAAGCTTTGACCGCTAAGCAAAATGCGTTTATTTCCTAGGAAATAAACGCATTATTTTATTTGAATAATAAAGTTTTTCTAGTGTTTTCTAGTTGAATTATCTTTAAATGGAGCGCTCAATATGCTAATTTTTTTTGATGATCAATCGTAAAAACAAGTCCCAATTGATAATGTTCATGTTCATAAAGCGCCCGTTGAACAAAACGAATTTCGCCTCTTTCATCAATAACATCCAACTTACAAAACGCTCGATTATTTTGAAGCGCCTGATAAAAATCATTCGGATCTGTTATTGGAACACCATTGACTTTAACAACAGTATCTCCAACAACTAAACCTAAATCAACTGCCGGCGAACCCGGCAATATCGCCAATACCTTTATCCCTTTTTCAGTCGGGTTAAACAAAGCAGGGAGTTGCTGATCTTTCATTTTTAATCGATACGCTAACCATTCCCGCCCAACTAAAGCAACAATGACACTCACAAGTGAAAAGAGGCCAATATAATAACCTAATAAGGCGGTGGCGATAACAAGTAAACCTAAAATAAATAAGTATTGACTAAAACGTTTGGCTGCCTTCGTTGGTAAAGTCGCACGAATAACATGTTCAAAGCCAATCACAAAGGGAAAGATCATCAAACCATAGCTTGTCCCATTTAATTCAATCACCGGCCACCAATCAGTAGTGAATTCTAAAGTACCAACAGGCCAGAACATTATGATTGGAATTAATGTAATCCGTTTTAAACGATGTTGTCCGATCACTTTACCACGTGCCCCCTTGAAAATTTCAGGGAAGGTTTGATCATGTTCAATCGAACGCATCATTAGTGCTTCAATAACAATAAACAGCCCCATAATTGTCGTGAAGGTTACCCAATCTAAAGCCGTTATCTCTCCTTGGAGGAAACTGGGTAACAAATCATGATAATAGGGAGAAAACAAAAGTATAATAGCAGTAAATCCAAATGTATAAGCACTTGATAACCAAGTAAATTTTTTATTTATTGAAAATAACATGGTAAAAAAGATAATAGCTAATAACATGAGATTGGGCAAACTTAACCCTAGCAACATGATAGCAACAGAAAGAATAAGGCCAAATAAAATACCATTTAAACGTTGACCATACATTTCATCAAAAATCGGATAAATCTTACTTCCAAATGACTGCCGTTCCTCTTTAATCCGTGTTAAGGAAGCTAGTGCCGTAATAATGATAAACCAATATAATAATGGATTCAGCAAAAAGCGACCTAATCCCTTTGCGATTTCGATAAACCATAATTCCATCCTTCTACCCCCACTTCATTGCTGTTTATGTCCTTTATATCCTTTATCGTTAAATAAACTTCTACTATATAATATAGCATAGATTAGCGGATAGAAGTTTTAAGATCGAAAAAAATGTAATGAATAAAAAAACCGCCCTTTGGCGGTTTTTATTCAAATAATGCTTCTAAAGCTGCTTCCATTTGTAAATCATCTTCCTTGTTACGAATCCGCTCAATAATATCGTAAGCTAATAATTCAGCAGTTTCTTCGTTAAGTTCTCCTGTTACAGATAAATCACGGTCAGTTTGATATTGAGAAATGGCATCTTCAGTTGCTTCACTAAAGTAACCATCCTCTCGATCAACATCATAGCCTAATCCGTCTAACATAATCTGAGCAAATTTGATGTTATCATCACTGTCATCATAAGATAATGTTTGATCAAGCTGAATTGGAGCGGTGTAATAATAATCAGGTTGAGCCACTTCTCGTGTTGGTGCAACACCCACTTCATCAATAGAATTGCCTTCTGGAGATAGCCACTTCAAAATCGTTAACTTAAGCGAGCTTCCATCTCCCATCGGGATTGTACTTTGAACCGTTCCCTTTCCAAAACTATTCATTCCAATAATGTCAGCATCAATTGTTTCTTTTAACGAGATCGCCAATATTTCTGAAGCAGACGCGCTCCCTTCATCAATCAGCACACTGATTGGATAATCTTTTGGCTCGTCTAAATTAGAGAAATAGCGTTCGACATTATCTTGACCATCAGCAATTTGCATATACGGTTGATCACTTGTAACGAACAATTTTAGTATATCTTCAATTACCGGCAGCAAGCCACCTGGGTTCCCACGGACATCAATCACTAAACCGTCTATCCCTTGTGCTTCTAAATCAGCTAGTTGTTCTTGAAATTCTTCAGCCGTATGTTCAGAGAAAGACGTTAATTGAATCATCCCTGCTTGCTGATCATTCATTTCCACCAATTCTGAATAAACGGTTTCTAATGGAATCGTGTCACGAACTAATGTATAAGTAATCGGATCAGATACACCCGGCCTTTCGATCTCTAATGAAACCTCCGAACCTTTTTCACCTCTAATTTTAGCAACTGCTTCAAATAAATCTAAACCATCTAAACTTTCATCATCAACTGATACGACTTGATCATTCGGTCTTAAACCTGCCTTTTCTGCTGGCGAATCTTTAATCGGTGCAATAATCGTCACTTTCCCATCAACCATACTAACTTCTGCACCAATTCCCTCAAATGATGATTCAATTTGTTCATTAAATTGTTCCATTGTTTCCTGATCCATATATTCACTGTATGGATCATCAAGTGTGGCTAACATACCGCGAACCGCACCTTCAATTAGTTGTTGATCAGATACTTCATTTAAGTAATTTTCCTGAATCGTACTAAATGCTTGCGTGACTTTCGGCAAAGGAATCTCATCTGTTAACTCTTCAAGCATTTCTTTATATTCTTCTTCTGTCATAGACTGTGCTGACTGCTCAGTTAATGGATTAGCTTGATCACTGGCGGTTAAATCAATAACAAAATAGGTTCCAAGCCCACCAATAGCAATAGCTAATGTTAACAGCAATGCTAGCATTCTTTTGTTTACATGCACATGCTTCACCTCAATAAATAATCTTGTTTATATAGTGTACCATAAAAGGCACCACCACGTATCGTGCGATGCCTTTGATTTATTTTATGAAATTTTCAAATGGATATTACGGTAAGTATGGCATTGGATCGATACCGTTACCTTGGCTCCACTGGCCATTATGGACCTCAAAATGTAAATGGTCACCAAACGATCTACCTGTATTACCCATTGTTCCAATTTGTTGTCCTTGACTGACGGTTTGACCTAGACTAACTCCTAATGTATGAAGATGGGCATAAACCGTTGACATATTAATATCAGGATGATAAATGTAAATGACGTTTCCATAAGACGTCGAATATGACGACCGTGTCACTCGACCAGCAGCAGCAGCATAAATTGGTGTACCTTGATTATTAGCAATATCAATCCCATTATGAAAGCTTCCCCCATTAAAGTCTCTCCAACCATGACCGGAACTTAATCTACCTTGAGCTGGCCAAATAAACGGAGCACTTCCACCTCCACCACCACCGGCTTGAGGTGAGTTATTTGAAGAATTATCTTCATCAGCTAATGGTTCAGCTTGACGTTCCTCTTTTTTACGTTCTTCCATTAATTGGTTTATCACTACTTCTTGATCAGCTAAAGCTTGACGCTCTTCCTCTATAGACATAGTAAGTTCTTCTAAATGGTTATGTTCATCTTCTAGCTCTGAAGCAACTTCCACCTGTTCGTTACGCTGTTGATTCAATTCTGCTTGTAATGTTGATAATTCTTCTTCTTGGTTAACAAGAATAGTGCGTTGACCTTCTAATTCAGCTTTTTCACTATCTAATTTTTCTTTGTCAGCAACAAGCTGTTCTTGCTTTTCCTCGACTGACGTACGTTTTATTTCAAGATCTTCTTTATCTGCTTGTTGCGCTTCCATAATATGACGATCAGAGTCCATAATTTTATTCACTGCAGTCGCGCGGTTAATAAAATCACCAAAATTTTGTGCGCCCAATAGTACTTGTAAGTAGTTAACATTGCCACCGTTGTGTTGAATTGAACGTAAACGCTCCTTAAGCAACTCATCGCGATCGGCAATTCGATCTAACAAATCTTCAATCTCTTCACTCAATACATCGATTTCATCTTCTGTTTCTTCAATATTTCCCTCTGTTTCAGAAATAGATGTTTCAATTCTATTTATCTCTTCATTTGTTAAACTAATTTCATTCTGTTTATCTACTAGGCTTTCTTCTGTAACCTCTAAATCCTCATCAATCTCGGAAATTCTGTCTGATACTTCAGCTTGACGACGTTGATTTTCGGCAATTTTTTCTTCAGCATCACTAGCATCCTCATCAATATTTTGTCTTTCCTGCTCGAGCTCCTCTAGTTCAGCTTCTAATTCAGAAATACTTTGCGCTGAAATAGATTCAGACAGCGGTAAAAAAAATCCAATAAGTAACAGAGTAGCAATTATATAGATCATTAACCTTTTCATCATAAAACCCCTCCACTTCAGCTTGAAAAATAATATGTTTAATCTATGTAAGAAAGACAGCTATGCCGCCATCTCTCACGTTATTTATCTTAAGTTTTATATTTTAATTAAAAGGCGAAGCCTCTTAAATTAAGAGACTTACACCTTAAGAAACTTACGAACACTCATTACACTACCCCAAACACCGATAACAGCACCTATTAGTAAAATTAAGCCGGCTAGCTGCCATACAAATGGCGTAAAAGGCAACAATTGAACAAAATCAAATTGATTAACAGCGCTCATATTTTGATCAATATAGTAGTAGCCTGTAAATAATACTGCAATAGGAAGAATACTTCCTAATATACCTAGTAACAGACCCTCAACGAAAAACGGCCATCTAATAAACCAGTTCGTTGCACCTACGAGTTTCATAATTTCAATTTCCTTACGACGGGCAATAATCGTAATTTTAATCGTATTCGAAATTAAGAAAATTGCGGTAAAGACAAGGGCAATAATAAGCACGGCTCCTACGATTCGCGCATAATTGTTAAATGTAAACAAATTTTGCACGAAATCTTGTCCGTAATTAACACGCTCTACATAATCAAAATCTTCGATGATCACATTAGCAATTGCAACCGTATCTTGTGGTTCTTCAGCAGTAACAACAAACGCATCATTTAATGGATTATCTTGTTCAAACAACCCCCACGCTTCCCCTTGGTCTCCCATACTCGTCATTAAATCTTGCCACTCTTCATCTCGAGAAGAGAAAACAACAGATTCTACATTATCTAAACCTTCTAATTCTTCACTAAGTTCTTCCATTTCTTCTTCATTAGCGGTTTGATCCACAAGTACTTTAATCTGCACATCTTCTTCAAGACCAGATGCAATATGATTTAAGTTAAATACTAGCGCTAGAAATACAGCCACAAGAAGCAGGGTTGTAGTAACCGCTGCAACTGACGCTAAGGTCATCCAACTGTTTCGCCAACTGTTTTTTAAACCTTCTTTAAAATGCCTTTTTAATGTTCTAAACTTCATAGCCATACTCACCTCTGTGTTGGTCACGAACAATTAATCCACCTTCAACGGCAATAACGCGACGCTTAATCGTGTTGACAATCTCTTTACTGTGGGTAGCCATGATTATGGTCGTACCTGTCCCATTAATTTCTTCTAATATTTTCATGATTTCCCAAGATGTATCAGGATCTAAGTTTCCGGTCGGCTCATCTGCAATTAATAGTTTTGGATAGTTAGCCATCGCACGTGCAATTGCCACACGTTGCTGCTCTCCTCCAGACAATTCATCAGGAATAAACCGGGCCTTATTCTTTAGGCCTACCTGATCAAGTACCTCCATGACACGTTTGCGAATTTGACGTGGTGACTCTTCAACCACCTCTAGGGCAAAAGCAACATTCTCATAGACCGTCATTTTTGGTAATAATTTAAAATCTTGATAAACAACACCAATCTCCCGACGTAATAACGGCACATCTTTCCATTTCATTTCTAGCAAATCTCTATTATTGACGCGAATCTGACCACTTGACGCTATCTCTTCACGAAAAATCAACTTTATGAAAGTTGATTTACCTGCACCACTTTGCCCAACTAAATAGACAAATTCTCCTGGGTCAATATTTATATCGATGCCATTTAAGGCAGTTACACCATTTGGGTAAGTCTTTTTGACTTGTTGCATCTCTATCATAAGTTTAATCACCTTTAAATTATTATTAGATTCTACATGCTCTGCATGGATTCAATCATATAAATTTGAATCACTGAATCTATTACATTATAACATCTATATCGACTTTTTTTACTGTTTTTTTTATTACAATTTCATTTCAAAACATGCTATAATTTGCTTATCTATAAGTGAAAGTAAGTATATAGACCCAGTTTATGTTATTTCTTTTGACCTAAAAAAAAGAAGCGTTTAGCTCTTGCTAAACCCCTCACCAATCACTTCACTTGCGTTCATAACAACGATAAACGCGTTAGGATCAATTCTTTTGATCAGTTGAGTCGTTTTACTAAATTCACTTTGATTAACGACACACATGACCATTTTCCTTTTTTCTTTTGTATAACCACCTTCGGCCTGCCAAACCGTTAACCCACGATCAACTTCGTTTAATAGCACCGCCCTAACTTCTTCAACAAAATCAGTAATAACCATAATGCTCTTCGATGTATTAAGACCGACTTGGACCAAATCAATCGTTCGACTCGTTACAAATAAGCCTACTAATGCATATAAGCCTTGTTCAACAGAAAAAACAAAAGTAGCCGCCAAAACGATAATTCCATCAAATAACGCGATACATATCCCAAATGGTAACGGAACAAATTTGTGAAGAATTTGTGCAGCTAAGTCCATGCCACCTGTTGAACCTTTGCCTCGAAAGACAATACCAATTCCAAGCCCACAAGCCATACCACCGAAAATGGCTCCTAACAAAGGATCAGGCGTTGCTGGTTGCCACTGACTCGTTAGCGAAACAAACAACGGCATCATTATCGTACCGACAAATGTTTTCAGTCCAAATTTCTTTCCTAATATGATCGTACCTAATACAAACAACGGTATGTTTATTGACCATTGAACAATGGAAGGTTGAAAATTAAATGATGCATTTAAAATCGTACTAATACCCGCTACGCCACCAGATGCAATGTTATTTGGTAATAGAAACAAATTAAATCCACTCGCAATAAAAAAAGCCCCTAATAAGACAAGTCCGTACTCGAGCACGAGGACTAGCTTAGTCGGCAACGGTTTTCGTCGATATCTAGCTATCATCCGGTCCACCTCTATTCTCTTTTGTTTAGCCTTAAGGAGTATACCATGATCGTGATCAGACGACAACTGTCTTTAACGCTCTATCACAATATAACGAACCTCCAATCAATGGACAGAGGACGGTCATGCAGACGTGCCACAGGACGTGGCGGTCTTAGTTTGTAATCCTTCTTAATGACGTGGTAGTAATCCTCCTTAAATCTGCGATGGTGTTAGTCTACGACCTTATCCACCCACTGATTGTTCGTTGAGTGAATCAGCATATTAGCGTCTGGTAGCACCCATTTTAATAAATTTACCTCTATTCTCTGTTTAGAGATGGATGTTTTATGGACAGTTATCTGTGATGAAAATGGCTGTTATTGGTGGGATTTTGTTGATGAGTGAGCGTCGTTTGTTCGCGATTATCTGCATCAATAAAGAAATCGAACGGTCAACGATCGTTCGATTTCTTTTTAAGCCAGATTAGTTATTCATTTGTTGGCGCAGATACGCGTCAATAAATGGGTCAAGATCGCCATCTATAACGCCTTGTGTGTTACCCACTTCAAGATTGGTACGATGATCCTTAATCATTGCGTACGGGTGGAACACATAAGAGCGAATTTGACTGCCCCAGCCGATTTCTTTTTGTTCACCACGTAATGCATTTATTTCTGCTTGTTGCTTATCTATTTCTAATTGATAAAGTTTAGCCTTTAACATCTTCATCGCTTGGTCACGATTTTTTATTTGCGATCGTTCAGACTGACAAGTAACAACAGTGTTTGTCGGTATATGTGTAATACGTACAGCTGAATCGGTCGTATTGACGTGTTGTCCGCCTGCCCCACTGGCTCGGTAGGTGTCTATTTTTAAATCTTCTTGATTTACCTCAGTATCAATATCATCATCCATCTCCGGCATCACATCACATGAAACAAAAGATGTATGACGTCGGCCTGAAGAATCAAAAGGTGAAATTCGCACTAAGCGATGGACACCTTTCTCAGCTTTCAAATAACCATACGCATTGTGGCCTTTAATCAATAAAGTCACACTCTTGACTCCTGCCTCCTCTCCAGGCAAGTAATCAAGTGTCTCGACTTTAAAATTTTTCTTTTCTGCCCAGCGTGTATACATACGTAATAGCATACTTGCCCAATCCTGTGATTCGGTTCCACCAGCACCCGGATGCAATTCCAAAATGGCATTGTTTTTATCATATGGTTCACTGAGCAAAATAAACAGCTCGAATTGATTTAGTTTTGCCGAAAGATCTGCTAATTCAGCCTCTAAATCAGCTTTTAAGTCTGGATCAGCTTCTTCCTTTACTAATTCATAACTCACTTCAGCGTTTTCTAGCGCCTCAACATGCTCGTCAAACGTATGAACCAATTCCTTAATGCCATTCGCTTCATTAATGATCTTTTGTGCGGCTTGTTGATCATTCCAAAAATCCGGATCAGCCATTTCAGCTTCTAATTCAGCGATACGTGTACGTTTCTCTTCTAAGTCAAAGAGACCCCCTAAAATCCGCAATTCGGTTATTAAACTTCTCTAACTCTTGTTTGATTTCAACTAATTCCATTTGCTCACCTCATATGAATATTTTGACAAGTTAGAATGGACACCCTTATAAGGATGTCCAAAATAAGTTACTATTAGCGCCCATGACATTGCTTATACTTTTTACCACTGCCACAAGGGCAAGGATCATTTCTTCCAACATGGTCGGATTTAACGATCGGTGTCTTTTTCTTTTGTTTCTTACTTTGATCTCCAGAAACAGCAGTTGCATTTTTAGCAACTTCTTGACGTTTTAAATTTTCACGGACTTGTGCTTTCATTACATAGCGGGAAACATCTTCATTAATCGATGCCACCATCGCTTCAAACATCGCAAAGCCTTCCATTTGGTATTCACGTAATGGGTCATTTTGACCGTAGGCTCTTAAGTGAATGCCTTGTCGCAATTGATCCATTTGATCAATATGATCCATCCATTTCGTATCAACCGTGCGTAGAAGGATAACTTTTTCAAATTCACGCATTTGTTCTGAACCCATGTCCGCTTCTTTAGCGTCATATTTCTCAAGTACTTTCGCCATAATAAGCTCGATCATTTGTTCAGAATCTTTTCCTTTTAGATCCGCTTCTGCTAAATAATTTTCTTCTATTAAATTAGCATGTGCATAATCAATAATCGCATGTAAATCCCAAAGGGTATCGTCATCATCCTGAGTATGTGCTTCGACAGTCCCTCTTACAACCGTTTCTATCATTTTAACAACAATATCACGTAAATTTTCTGAGTTAATGACATCATAACGCTGTTGATAAATAATTTCACGTTGCTCGCGTAACACATCATCGTAAGACAGAATATTTTTACGGGCATCAAAATTGTTACCTTCTACCCGTTTTTGGGCTGATTCTACAGCTTTTGATACCATTTTACTTTGAATCGGTTGGGAATCATCCATCTTAAAGCGATCCATCATTGCTTTCATATTGTCTGAACCAAAACGTCGCATCAAGTCATCTTCCATTGAAAGATAGAATTGTGTCACACCTGGGTCACCTTGACGTCCTGAACGACCTCTTAACTGGTTATCTATCCGGCGTGATTCGTGACGCTCCGTACCAATAACAGCTAGACCACCTAATTCAACAACACCGTCGCCTAGCTTGATATCCGTACCACGACCAGCCATATTGGTTGCAATCGTTACCGCACCACTTTGCCCGGCGTCTTCAATAATTTCTGCCTCGCGATAATGATTTTTCGCATTCAAAACATTATGTTTAACACCCGATTTTTTTAACAGTTGGGAAATCAATTCAGAGGTTTCAACAGCCACAGTACCCACTAACACAGGCTGTCCTTGTTGATGACGCTCTTTAATTTCTGCTACTAACGCTTTGAATTTCCCTTCCATGGTTTTGAAAATTAAATCTGGCTTATCCTCACGAACGATCGGTTTATTGGTTGGAATCGCGACAACATCCATATTATAGATATTTCTAAATTCTTCTTCCTCTGTTTTAGCCGTCCCGGTCATACCCGCTAACTTCTCATACATACGGAAGAAGTTTTGAAAAGTAATCGAAGCCAGTGTCATGCTTTCATTTTGAATTTGCAAGCCTTCTTTCGCTTCAATAGCTTGATGAAGACCATCACTATAACGGCGACCTTTCATTAAACGACCGGTAAATTGATCGACAATCACGACTTCGCCTTCTTCAACCACGTAATCCGTATCACGATGCATCGAGGCATGTGCTTTCAATGCTTGGTTAACATGGTGTGTTAGTGTCACGTGATTTAAATCGAATAAATTTTCCACACTAAAAAAGTTCTCAGCTTTGGTAATGCCTTCTTCCGTTAACTGAACCCCTTTTGTTTTTTCATCATATGAAAAATCTGTTTCTTTTTGTAAGGTTCGAACAAACGAATTAGCCTGTTGATAAAGTGATGCCGATTTACGAGCTGAACCTGAAATAATCAAAGGTGTTCTTGCCTCATCGATTAGAATCGAGTCGACCTCATCAATAATTGCAAAGTGCAATGGGCGCTGAACCATCTGTTCTTTATATAGCACCATATTATCTCTTAAGTAGTCAAAACCAAATTCATTATTCGTTCCGTAAGTAATGTCTGCTTCATATGCTTTACGCTTTTCTTCTTTCGACAAACTATTTACATTTAACCCGACTGTTAGGCCAAGGAATTCAAACAGCTGTCCCATTTCACGTGCATCACGATCAGCTAAGTACTCGTTGACAGTGATAATATGCACGCCTTTTCCAGAAAGGGCATTTAAATAAGCGGGCATTGTTGATGCTAATGTCTTTCCTTCACCTGTTTTCATTTCGGCAATATTACCGCCGTGTAAAACAGTTGCTCCTATTAATTGAACAGGAAATGGTCGCATCTTCAAAACACGTTTGGAACCTTCGCGAACAACCGCATATGCTTCTACTAGTAAATCATCAAGTGATTCGCCATCCTGATAACGTTGTTTTAATACTTCTGTTTTTGCTCTTAATTCTGAATCAGATAACTGCTCATATTCAGACTCTAATGCTTCAATTTGATCAACGGTCGTCTGAATCTGATTCAATTGACGTTGATTACCGTCAAACACTTTTTTTAATAATCCACGCATGCTCTACGCTCCTCTATTTAATAAAGATAGCTCTTGAAAAAGCCTATTTGTCTAATTTTTATCATAACACTTGCGATTGTCAAAAACAAGAATCATGGTGTCTGATTGGTTAAGATAATTAAATTACTTAATCAAAATTTATACTTTTAATATAAGCTAATCTACCGTTTAAATTTGCTCTTGTGATTTGTGGGGTTCTAATGTACCATATACTATTAGTAAAGAGAAGGAGAGAGACAACAATGACGAGAAAAGTACATGTATTTAACCATCCATTGATCCAACATAAACTTGGAATTGTCCGTGATAAAAACACCGGTCCTAAAGAATTTCGCGAGTTGGTCGAGGAGATTTCAAAGTTAATGGCGTATGAAATCACTTTAAATTTACCTTTAGCTGATGTTGAAATAGAAACACCTGTATGCTCTACTACCGTTAAGCGGCTTAGTGGTAAGAAGCTTGGAATTGTACCCATTATGCGTGCTGGTTTGGGCATGGTAGACGGTATTCTTAGTTTAATCCCTGTCGCTAAAGTAGGGCATATCGGTTTGTATCGAGATCCAGAAACACTTGAACCTGTAGAGTATTATGCAAAACTGCCTGAAGATATTGGGGAGCGTGAACTAATCGTCGTTGATCCGATGTTAGCTACTGGAGGGTCTGCGTCTGCTGCAATATCAGCAATTAAAAAACGTGGTGCAAAAAATATCAAATTTTTATGTTTAATTGCAGTACAAGAAGGCATCGATAAAATTCACCAAGATCATCCTGAGGTTCCTATTTATACGGGTTCATTAGACCCTGGTCTTAATGAAAAAAGCTATATTACACCAGGATTTGGCGATGCCGGTGATCGTCTCTTTGGAACGAAGTAAGTGCAATAACTTTTAGTGGTAGTCTCATGTTCCGCTAATCCATAATACTAGCCGATTCGCTCACCTTAGCAAATCGGTTAGCTTTTTTAAAACATAATCCTTTATTATTAGATCTTTCAACTGACTGAACTGATTATGCATTTGTTCTATCGAACAGTGTGATCCCCTCCAATAAGCAGGCATTTCCGCTCTTCACCCACTGATTGGTTGAGTAAATCAGGACATTAGCGTTCGTTACCTACCTCCTAAATAGCTGAGCACTACACTCTATTTTGAGCGGGTTTTACGGACGGTTATCTGTGATAAATAAAACACACTAAAAACCCCTAGTTGTCTAAATCTACACAGGGGTTTTTTCGTGGCTAGCTTCAATCACATGCATCTTTTTTTAATCTCATAATCCAGTTGGCAATCAGCCAGTGCTCACTCCACAATTACTCCATCCAACTATAACTTAATAAAGACAGGTCTTTCTTTTGGTGTTTGATTGGGCGCGTGGAACGTTAACAACCATTCTCCCTCAAATGTTTGAAAAATCATTCCATGTCCACCATCCCTTTCGATTAAGACGGCATCATCATGTTGCCAAGGACCAGCAACATTACCTGACAATGAGTGAGAGACGCCGATCGCATAACCATGTTCTGCCATACTGGACCAAATCATGGATAGCTTGTTACCTTGATGATAAAGAAAAGGACCATCTGTTACATAGACAGATTCTGACCGCTTAGCAGGTTTAGTCCATTTCGCTTCACTCGCACGAAATAACACAATTGGTTCAGCTATTGGCTGCTTTAAATCATCAGTTAGTTTTTGCGCACAAATCTTCCCGTCTTGAACTTGAAGCCATTCCCAGCAAAAGATCAGCCAGGGATGACCATCAGCATCAACATATAATGTGCCATCTAAACATTCCCACTGGCCAGGTGTCACAGGACCATTCGTTATGGAGTGATATGGACCCGAAGGATGTTTCGCTTTCAATATTTGCGTACCTCGGCAACGATTTTCTGCCTTAAAGCTCGCCAACATATAATATTCCGCTTGATATTTATGCACTTCAGGTGCCCAAAACTGGCGATCTGCCCAAAACGATTGATCAGGACGAAACGCTGGGAACGGTCCATCCCAATTTTGTAAATCTGTACTTGTATAATAGTCAAATCCCTCAGCACGTCCCGACCAAACGTTTCCATCGGTCGTCCCAAACAAATAATAAGTTTTTGTCTGACACTCTGGGAAAATAAATGGATCACGTAAATGAATTTGCTCTTTTTTTAACATTGGTTGATCTCCTATTCGACCATTATTTTTTTAATATTCCATAACCGAATGGTGCTAACATATGTTCACCAGCTTCGAGGATTCGATCATTCAATACACTTTTATAAGATTGATGTAAGTGAAACGGCTGTGCCTGATTTGAAAAATTAACGATCCAATACTGCATAACCTGATCCTTCGTTTGTCGAGGGATCGCAATGATTTGATTTGCTAATTCAAGCGATTGATCGATTTTATAAGCTTGCGCATAGTGATTAATGATCGCTTTCATCATGAATGAATCGGGGGTCGTACCTAATATAACAAGCTTACCCTTGCCAATCGTTTTTTCAATAAAGAAAGCTTGACCTTTTGCCTGGCCTCTTATCACTTCTCCGTGTACTTTAACATTATCTTCGACTTCAAAGAAGCTACTTAAACCGGTTAGCTCCGATTCATGGCCAAAAGCAGCCCCGTAATGACCGGTGTCAGTCACTGAAAATTGCATCATTGCTTTTATTCCTGCCCATTCCGTTAATGGGCCTAATCCCCCATCAACAGGCCAAGTATGTTCTGCTGTCCGATCCCCTGTCATTGGACCTGCTACCCAAACCCCTCCGTTCTCAATAAATGTTTGTAACCGTGATAAAAAGTGATCTGAAATATGATGGGCATATGGGGTAAATAGCAGATCACATCTGTTTAAATCGTGGCCCTCTGGAACAACTTTACGTGGAATGTTTAAATCTAAAAAGTGCTTATAAAACCCATTTAGTAAATCTTTATAAACATTGTTTTCACCTGGCTCAACATTTATAAAAGCACGCGCATGATCTGAATACGTTAGCGCAACACGCGGTTCAAATGCTTCAGTTTTGTGTAAATATGGGGTTATCTTGTTAATTAACTGATTTACATCAAGTACGTTCTGATAACCGATTGTTGGATCTCCCCAAGCACTTACAACCGAACCATGGGGTTGTTCACAGCCAGATCGTTGTCCTCTAAAAAGCCAATACGTGAAAGCTTGACTACCGGCAGCATACGCAGCAAAACTCTCTGCCTCAACATAGCCCGACTCATGTAATTTCCCGTACTGTTCAATATGACCATTATAAGAGTTGCTCGTTTCAAGAAGCATAAATTTTCTTGTATCGTTCTTAATATATTTCCATCTTTCTTGGTTAATCATAAAATTAGGGTATTTATCTGCTGGCGTATACGTATCAAAACTAATAAAGTCAAGCGCTTTAGCAAATTTTTCATTATCCAAATCAAAAAACATACTTGAATTATGCGTAACAGGAATATCAACATGTGAACGAATGATATTTGCTTGTTCTAGCGCAAATTCAGCAATTTTATCATGAGTAAACGTGAGGTAATTCTGCAATAATGAACTATTATGTAAAAATGGTGTCGGTAAGGGTTGAACAACTTGAGCGAAATCTAAGTAGCGCTGACTCCATATGTCAGTCCCCCATGCTTGATTTAGTACATTTATATCTGCATATTTCTGGTGTAACCATTCCGTCCATAGCGCCTTACAATGCTGACAGTAACATGGGCCAATATGACATTTGAACTCATTGTCTAACTGCACAGCAATGACATGATCATACCTTGCTACAATCTTAATTAATCGTTCTGTCATCATAGCTGCTCGTTTACGGAAAAACGGCTGATTTGTACAAATATGTTGTCTAGAACCATGATACATTTTTGACCGATCTTGATTTTGATGCAAACGTTCAGGATGCTGATCTGTCATCCAAACTGGCGGGGTTGGGGTTGGGGTACAAACGATGACATCCATTTGATGTTCAGCTAAATCATCAAGCGTCTCGATTAATACCGTGAAATCAAACTGATCTTGTTTTGGCTCAAAGGTAGACCAAGTAAACTCACCAATCCGAGCTAAATTCATGCCTATTCGTTTCATATGTTTAATATCTTTTTTTATTATTTCACGTTCCCACAACTCTGGATATAAAGCTGCACCATAATAGATTTTTTCCATATAACGATCTTCCTTTCTATGATTCAATCGAGACTAAACCAGCTTGATTTTCTATCTTTTTAAAGACTTTTAAGGCAATAGCCATCACCAGAGCACTTGGAATGCTAACTGAAAAAAATAAAATTAAACCCGGAAATGCCTTAAATAAAATGTAAGTTAATAACATCGTCAGCCCGATTAACAAAGTATAGTGAAAGTAAGATATGCTTATTAATAACGCATATTTAAAATAGTTAATAAAACTTGTTTGATAATGTGTAAAAGCTGGGAAAATAAAAACCATCATCATTAAAAATAAACTTATCACTATTATATAGAGGACTAACAATACATATAAAGAAAACACATTCAAATAAGGTAATGTCATTATGCCAAAGCTGACCATAGTGACAATAACCATTAATAATAAACCTAATCCATTCGCTTTTAAAAAACTTTTTTTGTATTCATGATAAAAGATGCGAAATATAGGTTGTTGCAAGTTGTTATCTCGATAAACTGTTCGCCATACATTAAACAATGAGGTAGTAGCTGGTGCCCAGCCAAATATGACTAAACCACTTAAGGTAAACACGACCCAAAGCAGATTAAGCCATGCTAATAACATCACCCATTCAAATATATATTGAAAACTCGAGCGAATACCGATTTCTTTCATTATAAACATCCCTCCCCATTAAATAAAACAAACCTTCAATCAGTCGGTGTTGTCATTGTTCGCCGACTTGATTGGTAGTTAAGTAAATCAAAACATGAGATTCTGTTATCTCCCGCCTAAACAGATGACCTTCGCTCTCTATTTTGAAGCAGGCGTTTTACGGACGGTTATCTGTGACAACCGTCCATTTCACTGTTGGTTAATTTTGATCCTTAGTATTAAAGCCACAAATAACTACTGGAATTTTAGCCGTGTATCAAACGAACTGTATCACAGTAAAACTCACTAGAAATCCACTCAAGTTAGCGTGCTTTTTAATTTTCTTGATTCTAACAGAAGTCACTTTTCAATGGGGAGCAAACCTTTAATATTATTTTAAGCCGGTTGTCGCAATCCCTTGTACGAGATGCTTTTGAAAGAAAGCAAAGATCAGCAATTGAGGTAAGAGGGATAATGACGACATGGCCAAGAGCGGCCCCCAAGACGTACTTCCTTGTGTATCCATAAAATTTCTTAATGCGATAGTAACTGTGTGAAGGCTAGCATCATTCAAGTAAATTAATGGCGCTAAAAAGTCGTCCCATGTCCACATAAAACAAAATAAAGCGACAGTAACGAGAGCTGGTTTTAACAAGGGAAGAATAATGCGCCAATAAATACCTAGCTTTGAACAACCATCAACAATCGCCGCTTCATCTAGTTCACGAGGAATACCCCTAATAAATTGAATAAGCAAGAAAATAAAAAACGGTTGTCCTCCCATTAATCCTGGTAAGAGCAGAGGATAAAACGTGTTTACCCAACCCACCTCATTAAAGATAATATATTGGGGAATTAGGGTGATTTGTATCGGTAGCATAATCGTAGCCATTAAACAAGCAAACAATATATTTTTCATTTTAAATTCTAATCGAGCAAACCCATATGCCACTATACTTCCTGTTAATAAGGTTCCAATCACCACAATTGAAGTGATAATGACTGAATTTCTGAAATAGGTGGCAAAGCCAATTCCACCAAAGCCAGCCCAACCACTTGGATAGTTATCCCAGATAAATTCACTTGGCCACAATGACACTGCATTATTGAAGATTTCTGTTGCTGGCTTTAGAGAGCTAGCAATCATCCATAAAATTGGATAAATCATCACAATTCCGATAGCTATAACAAATACGTAAAAGATTATATCGCTAAGAAGGCGCTTGTTTCTGTTCATCATTAACGTCCTCCTTCCGATTGATAAAACACCCAATACTTAGACGTCAAAAAGAAAACAAGAGTAATCACCGCAATAATAATTAAAAGGACCCAAGCCATTGCCGAAGCATAACCCATTCTTAAATATTCAAAAGCAGTTTCATATAAATATACCGCATAAAAAAGTGTTTCATCTAATGGGCCACCTCCGGTAATTAAATAAGCCTGAGTAAATGTCATAAACCCTTGAATCGTTTGCATAACTAGATTAAAAAAGATAACAGGTGTTAACATGGGTAATGTAATATTAAAGAATTGTCTCCATTTACTCGCTCCATCAACACTAGCTGCCTCATAAAGCTCAGTAGGAATTTGGCGTAATCCCGCCAAAAATATAATCATCGGTGAGCCAAATTGCCAAATGACAAGTAAAATAAGCACGGATAAAGCGGTGTCTGGATTCCCAATTAAATTGGCATCAGTAATATTCAATAACGATAATATTTGAGTAACGGCTCCCTGGCGCCCAAACAGTTGCTTCCAAACGACCGCAATAGCTACACTGCCTCCAATAATAGACGGAATGTAATATACCGCTGAGAAAAACGAACTTCCTTTTCTCCCTGTATTGAAAAGCATTGCTAGCGCTAAAGCAAAAATAAGCTTAAGTGGTACCGATACAAACACAAAAGTAAAAGTAACTTCTAATGATTTTAAAAATCTAGCATCACTAAATAAGTTTCGATAATTAGCCAATCCTACCCAACTAGGGGAAGATAATAAATTATAATCTGTAAAAGACAAGTACAAAGAAGCTAGCATAGGGCCAAGAATTAAGAGAATAAAACCTATTAACCATGGCGAGATACTTAGAAAACCAGCCAAATGATCTGATTTATCACGATTCGATGCTAAAGTTAAACTTGCTGGTATTTTTTTTGTTTTTGTCATTATTCCACCACCTCATCGTTAGTAGCTACACGAGCTAATGTTTTCATCACTTCAATTAGAAGGGTGACCAGGCTATCAGTCACCCTTTTATTTATGAATTAATTCAATACATTTTCTGCTTGTTGAACAAATTGGTTAGCTGCTTCTTCTGGGGTTAATTGATCATACTTTAACGATTCAACAATCCGACTAAAAGCACCACGCACTTCTGTTTCCCCCGGTGGTGAAAGTGGGTCAGCATCTGTCGTATAATCAGCTACAACTTCAAGATAATCAAATGTCTTTTGAACGGGTTCAGACACTTTATCACTTAAATGTTCACGAACTGCTGAAGAAATCGGCACCCCTCGCTCAGCTTGCAGCACCTCATTTGCTTCCAAATCGTTTGTCATAAAATCGATAAATTTAGCCGCTGCTTCTTGTTGCGCCGAATGCGCAGTTATCGAGAAAGACATACTTGGTCGAATATAATTGGCATGCACGCCATCCCACGCTGGTAATACCGCTAAATCTAATTCATATTCTGTACCCTGTGAGATCCCTATAATTTGATTACTTGCTGCTGTTTGCATAGCTGAAGAACCCTCTTGAACCATGGAGTTCCCCCCTTCGATATAAGACATCATAATATCGTGTGATGGTGCAGCACCATCAACGACCATTTCTTGAACCCATTCGAAATAATCAACCAAAACAGCTTCTTCAAAACCTAGTCCATTACCTTCTGTATTATAAAATGACATCCCATGTTGTCGAACATAATTATTTAATAGTTCATATTCTGCATTAGCAAAATCATAGCCGAAATATTCTTGACCTTCAGTTTCTAACGCATCTTTAATCGTTAAATTCATTTCAAACAGATCATCATAGGAAAAGCCAGGTTCAAGGTCAAAACCGTGTTCTTCTAACATCTCAACATTATAGACAAGTGCTAACGCATTTGCCCCTGATGCGACAGCTAAGACACGGTCGCCGTCATGGTTAATTTCTTGATAGACATCATCAACGTCGTCTAGATTAATCGTGCCCTCATCAATAAGCGGTGCCAAATCAACCAATAAATCATTGCTGTTATACTCATTTAAATATGAATTATCCATCGCAATTACATCAGGCAGATTACTACCAGCCGCTTGGGTGTTTAACCTTTCCCAGTAGCCGTCCCATCCGGTGTACTCAGGCTGAACACTAATATCAGGATAAGTTGATTCAAATAATTCAATCGCTTCTAACGTCATATCATGGCGCTCTTGATTTCCCCACCAAGCGACACGTATCGTCGTTTCACTATTATCCTCTTGATCTCGATCTCCTTCTGCATTGGTGGTGTCATCTTGCTCAGCACCATTACAAGCAACTAATAAAAATAAGACCAACAGCAACACATACCATAAATATTTCTTCATTTTAATCACCCCTTTAAAGTAATCGCTTACATAGTTGATTATAAAGAACAAATGCATGTGTTAGTAGATAAAAAAAGTTAAAAAACTATCGAAAAGTAATTGCTTTTTCAGTTTAAAACCCGAACTTGTCTTGATCAAAAACTGGACGTAGAACACCTATAAACAATGTTATTTTTTCATAGAAAAAAGCATATTTTATTGAAATATGCCCTAAGTAAATATTTAGACTATCAAATGCTGCTATTCAGTTGTTAAAATGAACAACTAAAAGCAGATTTATTCTAACCTTTTACGGATCCAATCAATAAGCCTTTGGCAAAATGTTTTTGTAAAAATGGATACACCATCATAATCGGCAATGTGGCAATCACAATGATTGCTAATTTCATCCCTTCTGCCGGTGGTACATAATCGGGATCCAAATTGCCTAACGCATTAGGGTCTGATGATATCGTCACTTGCCTTAACAATAATTGTAATGTCCATTTTGAACTATCGTTTAAATACAGTAACGGACTCATAAAATCATTCCAAATCGCCACGGCATAAAACAGTGCAAATGTCGCTATAATCGGTTTAGACAAAGGCAAAACAATCCGCCAAAAGATACCGATTTCAGATGCGCCATCAATTTTTGCGGATTCCTCTAATTCCACAGAAAAATTTTGAAAGAAATTTTTGATTATAATCAAATTAAAAGGATTAATCGCATTCGGCAAAATCAAAGCCCAATATGTATCTATTAATCCTAAACCTTGAACAACTAAAAAAGTAGGAATCATTCCTCCACTAAAAAGCATGGCAAAAATAACAATATTGATTAACAACTTTCTTCCACGTAATGCTCTTTTTGCTAATGGGTAAGCCATAGTAAACGTAAAAAAAAGTTGTACAGCTGTCCCTACTGCTGTTACACCAATTGTGATGACAATACTTCGAATAAAAGCCTCCGAAGTGAATATATACCGATAGGCTTCTAAAGTAAACGTCTCGGGAATGATAAAAAAAGCTCGTCGGGCAAGTTCAGATTCAGTCGCGAAAGAACCAGCAACAACATAGATAAATGGTAATAACGTTACAATTGCTGCCACCGCTAAAAAGATAACATTAATCAGATCAAATACCCGACCAGGCTTGGTATTGTGTAGTTTATGCATATCACTCATTATGAATAACTCCTTTCTTAAAGAAAACAAAGTGTGTCAGCTTGATTCCCATTCAATAGGTAAGCGAGCATATCAAAACGAACCTTCAATCAGTGGGGTTTTTCGTGCTTCTTCCACTGATTGATAGCTGAGTGAATCAGGACCTCTCCCCTAAATAGATCTGCTTACGTGCTATTTTGAAATAGGCGTTTTACAGACGGACATTATCTTTGATAACTCCTTATTCGTAATTATTTTGATAACACCACTATTTTTTGTCGTTGGCTAAAATAGACCACTCTCTTTATCTACCTTTTTAGCAATAAAATCCGTCGTTAAAATAAGAATAATGCCAACAATTGATTTAAATAGACCGACTGCTGTACTGTATGAATAGGAACCCCTAGTAATCCCAACATTATAAACATACGTATCAAACACATCTGCAACTGACCGATTTAATGAATTCGTCATCAAGAAGATTTGATCAAAGCCCGTACTAAGGACATTTCCCATCGTTAGAATGAGCATAATAACAACCGTTCCTCGAATAGCTGGTAACGTAATATGCCAGATGCGACGAAAACGACCCGCTCCATCGACAATCGCTGCTTCATACTGTTCTGATGATACATTAGCTAAAGCAGCTAAAAAAATAATTGTTCCCCAACCTGTTCCTTTCCATATCCCTTGTAAGATTATCATCGGTCTAAACCATTCTGGCTCGGCTAAAAAATTTATTCTTATACCAAAAATGGTCTCGACCATTTCAACGATCACTCCACCATTGATCGAAAAGAGTAGATGAGTTAAACCAACCACAATCGTCCATGATAAAAAATGCGGAATATAAATACAGGTCTGCACAAATTTCTTATACAATGCAAAACGCACTTCATTTAATAAAATAGCTAAGAAAATCGGAGCAGGAAATGCGATTGCAATACTAAGAAACGAAATCCATAACGTATTCCCTAACAATCGTAAGAAATCAGGGCTACTAAAGAATGCTGTAAAATGATCGAGGCCTACCCAACTACTTTCAGTTATCCCTAAATAAGGGACATAATTTTTAAAAGCAATAATAATCCCATACATTGGTGCATATCGAAAGACTAAAAAATATAAAACGCCCGGAATAAGTAATACATATAACCATTTATCCCTAAGCCACATTTGTTTAACTATTTCCACAAATGTTTTTCTGGGGAGCTGTTTATTCGCCTTTTGCAATAATAACGCTTTCATTCCCATTACCTTCTTTCTTTAATCAGGGTGACAAATGGTGCCACCCTTATTTGAATGCGTTGTGAAAGTGGCTCAATTCATCTCATCATATAATTGTGTTAATTCATCGACAAGTTCTTGACCGCCACTACTGTACCATAGTTCAACAGCAGCTTCCCAACCACTTTCGTCGATTTGACCTGCAATATATTGAACCCTTGCATCCTCAATAATGTCATCCAATTGTGTACCCCTTGTCGAATACACTTCAGAAACTAATGGTGCTGCCTCATTAAACACCGCATAGTTTCCGTTATCTTCCATTAGCTGATACCTTTTTTGTGGCAATTCCCCCTCTGCTTTCATTCGATGCATCCCATCACCAAACATTGAAATTTGCTCCATTGTATAAGGGTTTAATGCTTGTGCCTCTTCTGTCTCAAGGGGAACAAGGTAACCTTCATCATCCAATTGATAGTTAACGCCCTCAATACCATGATTAAGTAGATTAATTCCTTCAGGTGAACAAAGTACATCAAGGAAAGATAAGATTTCATGTAATTCTTCTTCTGTTTGAACACTAGTCTTTGGAATCGCTAAAAATCCTGCATAACCATCGGTAGGATGACCATATTCTTCACCATTAGGAGCGCGCAACGTTCCTGTTATTTCGACATAATATTGATCAGAATCATCACTTCCAGCTTCATCAACGAACAAATTATTAACTTGCATTGCTCGAGAATACGTATCGATAATAACGCCTCCAGCACCATTAAACATGGCATTATTCCAATCATCAGGACTTAAGGTTGTGAAATCTGGATTGACCAGGCCTTGATCAACAATGTGCTTTGTCCAATCCAAAGCTTCCCGATATGCCTCCGTCTCAAATGCAGGTACAAACGTTCCATCTTCAACACCCCAAACATTAGGTGCACCAAACCAGATTGATAATGTGTCGAGACTACCATACCAAGTTGGAATAATAAGACCATGTGTATCGTCAGCACCAGTATTATTAGGATCATCAAAGGTAAATGCATGAAGTACATCATAAAGCTCGTCAACCGATTCAGGCACGTCTAGCCCTAGGTGTTCAAGCCAATCTTTTCGAATAATCGCAGTCGAACGCATCACATCTCTTTCTCGATAAATACCATACACGCGACCATTAACGGAAGCATTTCTTAAGATATCTTCGTTGTATTGACCAAGATATTGATAGTCATCTAAATAATCTGTTAATTCCCAAAACGCTCCAGCTTCTGCTGAATTTAAAAAACCAGGTGTTTTTCCAGTAATGACCATCACTTCTGGAATATCATTAGATGCTAAAGTGACATTCATCCGGTCTTCATATGAGACATTAGGAACCCAATTCATATTAACCTTTTTCCCAGTTAACTCCTCAGTTGCTTGTTCCCATTCATTGTCTGCTGGTGGTGCTGTCGTTTCAAAAGTAGGAGCCATAATCTTAATCTCATCAAAATATACGACATTATCAGTGTCATTGTTACCATCAGGTTTGTCTTCACCAGAGGCTGGATCATTACTACAGCCAATCACGATCATTAACATTAACAAAACTGAAATGACCAATAATTCCCTTTTTCCAAATGAACCCATGAATCAACCACTCCTTTTTTTAACAGTTAGTTGAAACGATTACTATACAACCATTTCACAAAACATATATTAAAACGCTTACAAGTTTCCTGCAATGATAATTTTTTGCATTTGTGCTTTTCATAATTAACAGCGCATGTTTGGGCCAGAAACAGCTTGCATCTAGGTTATCTATCGAAATAAAGATAACCCGATAAGTCTTGATAGCGACGATGACTTATCTTTTCAGAGATTATCTCATTGTGAACACTTTACACCGGCAAACAGAAACCCTGCCCTAAACGATAAAAATGAAGTGATCATAAATCAATCACTCCATTTTCGTTTAGTCTTTTAAGTCATTTAGACATTTCCCAGGAAATATTTACGTTTTGCTACTCGCGATTTATTGAATAGTTAAGCTAACTAAGTGATAGCGCGTCCTTGTTTGGCTTTAGTATTTCTTCCATAGTGATTGGACCATCACTATTTATTTATTACTGTTGAATCAAAATTGATTTGTAAATCCTCAGCAATATATTGTAAACAGATCATCACATTAAGGCTCCATTGCGAAACAAGGTTAGTCGTGATCCAATCTATTTCATTAACCGCCTGCCAACCTGTGAAAGTGGTTTCTTTAACTGGTAGCGAAATGCCACTCCGTTCCTGATCCAACAATAATGTCCAGGCTTGTCGCGAGAGATCACTGTCTTGTTTGCGATGCGCTGCATAACCAATCAGCCCACTTGCAAACATTGGCCAATGAAAATGCTGATTGGATAACATACCATTAGAGAACGCCTGTTTTTCTTGTTCTGTCATCGTATAAACCATGCCAAATTCAGCAATCATATCTTTAAAAACATCGTCTTCAAGTAAATCAGCGAGTTCTATCCATACTTGCGGAGCCCCAAATGCAATAACCATATGATAGCCCCCTTCATTGCCAGTTGACTGATATATTAACGTTGATGTGGTTGGATCGTACTTAAAAGTTGGTCCAGATAATAGACGATGGGGGGTCTGTTTAATAGTATTTAAACCTATATTAATTTTCTTAAGGTATTGTTGCTCTTTTTTTCTTTCCCACCTAGATAACCAGTTTGAACAAAAGGCAGTCCAGTCAGGACCAATGCGCGCATGCGTCAAATGATTATCTCGATGGTAAAATTCTCGCATCGGATCCAATTTCGCTAACGCTTGATCAGCATCTTTTACCTCATCCAACAATTCAGCCATGCGCTGATCTGCCGTCAAATAATAGTAATATTTATATAAGCAAGCCATACTTATCCGCACTTCTTTACAACCACAACCCCAATGACTAACATTATGTCTAGACCCTAACCCCTTGTATTCTCCAAAATGATAACGGTCCACTTCGCTGTTATGTCTTGTCATTGCTTCAATCATCCTGAATATATCAGCATCGCCCGTTCGAAAAAAACTATACCATAACCATAAATTAGGTACCAACTCTGTATTCTGCCATGCATAGCCCCCAACATCATAAAACCATTGATGTCTTGCCTTGTCATAAGTATGCATAATATCACCATAATCCCAGAAACCATACCAATTGCGTTGGCTAATTTCACTTTTATAAAATTGAATCAATCTGGCTAATTGATCTTCCAGAAACCGTTTCGCATTCGTTGTCTTATCAATCAATGGCCACATTCCTGTTGCACCTGTCTGATAATAATAAGCGGAATCTGCTACTAATAAATAAGGACTTTGGCTATATTCTGCTAAATTGAATAAAGCTTGGTCAGATGGAACAGCAGAAAAAAAAGTTAAATAAGCCTCACTCGTATTCGCAATCCCCACTGGTGTTGCCCTATTTTCATCAAAACCTTCATAGGCACTCTGCACATGGGTCGCGTTTGAATAATGTCTTAAATCCATCGGTTCTTGGTCAGGTGACCAAAACCAAACAGATAGCTTTGTTTGATGCTTAGCTAAGTCTTTAACTGCAAGTTGGCTTGGATACTTTTCATTAAAGTCTTTTAAAGCAATTGCCACACCACCCTGTTCACCACCGGCGTATAACAAACCTTTTGTGTTGTGGATGCTTGGAATTTTCAACCATGCGTTCGTTTGAGCTGTTCGCTTTTGATATTGACTGTACTGATATGACGTTTGTGTCAATTTAAAATCCTGCCATACTGCATGTTGCTCTGCTTGTACGCGTACATCATTAACAGTTGACATATTTACCATTTCTCCCTGAATTTGCCTTTGATAAAAGGAAGATTGCCTGTATCGCCTTGAAGTCAACAATTGTGCTGGCTCATTATAAACGCCTGAATTCGTTGCTACGCGCACATGTCGATTATAGACTGGACCAACTAACTCGGTAGACAATTGTAAACCTATTCCTTTAACAAAATCTTGTTCAGGATCCCCATTATAAAGGAATGTATGCACGATTTTTATTCTTTCAAGTTGATAATAAAAAATAAGTCGAATAATAAATTTAAGCTTTTCATTCTCACCAAAAGTCCCTGTCACTTTAATCGTTACTTGGATATCTCCCTCGTGCTCAACTTGAACGCTACTAATCTGTCCCAAGTGGTCTTGTTCGATAAATGAGCGACAATCTCCATTTTCATGAATGCTTTGCATAACAGCAACTACCTTGACCTGATTAGCTATCATATGACCATTTACGTCTATCACTCTATCAATAATCGAGGATCCATTTTTATTAAGATAGTAAATGAAGCCACCTGTATCAATAATGATTTGATCGTTTTGATCTTTAATAACAATCCCCTGGTGATCTTGTTGTCTATCAGACTGCTGCTTGCTAAGTATCATGTGTTCAGAGGCATCTTGATTGATAACAGTAGCGTGACCCGTCCATTTCAAGCTTCCATCAGGCCAATAGGCAGTTGGCCAACTCTGTATCGGATAATGATCAAGGGCAACGTCTGATATTGTTTTTCGTTCACCCTTTTTCCAAGGCAAACCAAACGTAACACCTGCTTTTACCTTTGGAGCCGATTCAAGCCATTTTAATTTCATTTTTCATCTCCATTTCTGTCGTATTGAACGCTCTGATAACGTGGATAATCAACATCAGCTAACTCAATGACTCTATGTCTTTATCAAGCACCATCTGATCATTTCGAATAAAGCAAGAATAACTAATGCCCATGATGCCATACGCTAAGCTGCTCATTGTCAACAGCAATGAGAAAGGAAACAAACGATAAGTTAGATAACCAATCAACATAAGCCAAACTAGATTTAATACTGTTGGGACGGGGTGAGCAAGGGCGACTATCCACGATTTTAAGTAGTATACTTTAAGCGGTAGTTGATAGTGTACATATAAAGGGAACAAGTACGTTAAGATAATCACGGCTACAAATGATAACACGACAGTTGCTACCTGAATAAATTGAAAAACAATTTCACTTCGTGCGCTTGCATAACGATAATTAACAAGAAAGATAAAGAAAAGTACGATCAAGGAGAGCCCAATCAGATTACCAGTTATAAAATGGCGTTTATAAGCTGTAAAATAATGCTTAAAAATATCCCGATCTGATCCTAATTCTTTCCTTAACCATTTGCGATTGACATGATAAAGAGCAAGTGTACTTGGACCAATCCCAAATAAAATGCCGCCAATCAAACTAAAGGTGGTCCATAATAAGTTCAAGTAAACGAGTCGATAAATAAATTCGAAGCCAAGATAAACTTTCCCTAATGAACGATAGTGACTCAATTAAATACCTCCCCTCTTATCATTTTGTTTTTTTAATGGCCTGAGACACAAAAAATTGGCGATAAGCTGCTTTTAAAGGTGCCATTTGCCTGAAACCAATTTTACCGTTCTCATAAATGGGACCATAAGTGTTACCATCATCTTCCCATTCTAAAACAACTAAATCATTAACTGAAAATTGAATAATTTCTTGATATTTTACTAGTCTTAACTTATAGGACGCTATTACATCAGCAACAGTTGGTATCGGGTCTGCCCCCTGACTCACAAGATGAAAGCCTGCGCTTTTTCTAAGATTACATGTGCAAAACATACGCTCTTGCTCCCATTTACGCCTAAAGTAAGATAGATGAAAGGTATTGATGGCGCCGGAATGGTATTCAGGATAATGCCCCTGACGAGCCGGTAACTCTGGTGAAAAAATATCATCTCCTGTTTTATCAGTGGCTGCAAAAAATAACATCGCTAACCCAGGCTCTTGAATCGGCTCGAATTCCCATTCAATCATAATTTGATCAGGAAAATCATGCACGCACCATAATACCCAATGAGCAAAATCGCCATGTTGGTCTGAATCCTTACTACTTTCAAGGACTAAGCGCTGATTTATAAAGTTTAATTTAACCGGACCTTCCGCCTTAAAATCTTTTAAATCTTCTTGATCCATTAATCGATTTTGATAAAGGACATCACCTTTAGTAAAGTGATATTTATTCATACACTCACCTCTGCCTTCTAGAGTATCATTATCGTTTTATTGATTGTTTAACGTTAGAGATGAAATAACTCTATCGCACTCACCTCCTGATTACTTTGACGAAATTGACCTGGTGTCATTGTTGTATGTTTTTTGAAAATACGATTAAAGTAACTGTGGCGATAGCCAACTGAGCTTGATATTTCTTGTATTTTCATTGAAGTCTCAACTAACAATTGCTTTGCGATTTCTATCCGATGCGATGTCAAATAATCAATGAAATTAATTCCTTTCCCTTGCTTAAACCACTTACTTAACGTATACGTATTAACCCCACATTGATTCGCACATTGATCCAAGGAAATATCATACATGTAATTGCTATGAATATAGTCAAGTGCCTTCTTGATAATGACATCTTGTTTGGTCATGACTTTGTCCTTTACAGCTTTTACGTAAGGTGTGATCACATGATTTATTAACGTTGTCTTTAAGCACTCAATGTCATAACTGTGGATTAATGCTTTTAAAATATTTTTCCCTTCAAATAATTCAAATGGATAAAAACCCTCCTTTAGCATTTGCAATTGCACCGCACTATATAGCTGAATGCAGCTATATTGAATGGCGCGTTCATCTCGCTTACACAACACAGCGATAAATTGATCTATTAAGACATTAATTTTCGTTTGATCACCTAAGTCAATTGCTTCTATAAGCTTTTGCTCAATATGAAAAGGATAAAGATCCCCTTGTATTTGTGTAGCCTCAAATGTTTCAGGCATTCTAATTAATGTGGTTTGATCATGTTCAAGTTTCGTATATTTCTTCTGTCGTATTTGTTCAACAACACCAATTAATCCTCTTAGATCTGGAACAGTTTGACTTAAAAACATGACCGTTAACTCATGTTTCCCACTCGCCCTCACACTTTTTTCCATTACATTCAATTGTTGCTCTAATATATGAGTGTCGTCGAACAAAAAAATGATCCCCACGAATCGATCGTTAAAAGGAATCAGATAAAAAGAGCAACTAAAACAATGCTCAATTAAATCAATCATCAGCTGTTGCTGCTTTTTATTGATGGTCTCGACATCAAGGTAACGTATGTGCTTCTCCGTTAACTTAACATGATATTGCGCAAGGCGCGCACTCAATTCCCGCTCAGTCTGATCTTCTAAGAAACCTTCGATCAGTTGGAAAAAGAAATTGCTGATTAATTTATTGTTTAATCCATCCACGCGATTTTCTAACATATCCTTTTCTTGATTGAGCTTATGCCAGTTCGATTCGATCAAATCAAAGCCATCATTCTTACTTAAAGGATTCCCTTTTATAACCGCTAACAGTTTGTCAATCGGACGATAAATCGATCGAAACGTCACATTAGCAATTATAAACGAAAGAAAGAGGCCCACTAAGCTAATCACGATAATCGTTTGTGATAGTTGATTGATTGGTTCAGTAATAAAAGAAATCGGTACGACCGACATATAGATCCAGTCCGCATTCACGCGATTTATCGTTCCAGAAGTAACAGAATAATTAATCTCTGACCAAGTGGTGGTAAAAGAGTCGTCTTCAATTCCTTGGTTAATAACAACCTCATCAAAAAAGGCTGCACTTTTCTCATTTGACGAGATCATCATGCCGGTTTCTTGATCAATTAGAAAAGAGAAACCATCACTTGAAAGGCTAAGTCCATCAACCATTTGCATAACCATTTCTCTATTTAACTCAACAATAAAAGAGGCACTGTGGTGATCACGTTCTTCATTAAATGCTGGCATATTTTTAACGAGTACTAATGGAAACAAATGATGATCAGACTCGCCTTTTAATAAATGACGATCCCAAAAAAAGTTGTCTTGACTTAATAGAAAATGTTGATAGTTTGCAAGTTGGTCTTCGTTAACCCAACGGAATTGCGGGTTAAAAACAATCGGTTGATCAGCATTAATAAACAAACTGATGCTCTCAATTAAACTATTGCCATTTTGCTTAGAAAATAAAGAATCAGTAATTTCTCGCGCATGTTGATATTGATCTTGAAAATTAATTCGATCTAACTGATCAGTAAAAAGATGTTCATGTGACCAATAATTTAGATTCACCTCCAAGCTTTGCATCTGAGAATCAATATAATCAACTTGATTAATAATTTGCTCCTCATGTGTAGCGATCATTTCATCTTTTAAATGTCTCGCTCCAAAAAAATAAATTGTCGCTCCGATTAATAAGCTGGGTATACAAAGAATAAGTAAGAGGACGACAATACTTTTTTTATAGTAGTCATCCATGACAGAATCGGTATTTAACAACTGACGCCGAATATGGTTTAATTTTTTTTTCATAAAACCACCTTCCACTTACTTATTTTTTTCGAATTAAGTGAACAGGAGGGACAGGAATAGTCATGTGTGATTGATCAAAACCAATATAAAAACTTGGATGTGGCGGTTGATTATAGGCAACATTTTGCCAAGCAATCGCTACTCGATATTGACTATCGTGCATTAATGTGTAAAGACGGTGTTCACTTAGATCAGTTGTTGTGTATACTCGAAGTGCACTCGAATCTTCAAGTCGCCATATCACCTCTTCGCGCCAATCACCAAATAAATCAGCCTGTAAATTAGGATTACCTTTTGTACCGTTATTAGATAAAGTGCCGTCAGCTCTTAGTAATAAATCAGCTGTATGCGTTTCCCAATTCCACTTGTGAATCGTACCCACACCCGCTTCAATATTGCAATCATATTGATGATCTAAGATTTCTCTTCCTAGATCGCCGTCCCACCAAATCACGAAATTAGCTGGTAATACAGGTCCATCAATAGCTTTACCTTTACAAGTATAAAAACTTTCCGTTCCTTCAACACGCAGATGCCCCTCAGGTGCATACCCCCACAGTTGAGCCCCCGGATACCTTGGATCAATATCAGCAGCCACACCTCGACCGATATCCTCTGACGCTGAAGGGATACTGAACAGCACTTTCCCCGTCTTCGCATCATGCAATTCAAAACCATGTTGGTGTGGACTCTCTTCATGTGTCATAAATATTTCTAATCCAGGATTATCTAAATCAAAATCACCAACGTGCAAGGCATCACCGTGCCCGAATCCTGTTGAGTATAATAATGAACCATCATGATCAATAACAGCTGATCCGTAAACGATTTCATCGAAACCATCTTGATCAACATCAGCTACACTTAATGAATGCGCGCCTTGACCTGCTAGTTCCGGTTGATTTTGATCAGAGTCGATGCACCAACGCTCGACTAACTTTTTATTCATAACATCATAGGCTACAACAACTGCTCGTGTATAATAACCTCTACAAACGATGGCACTTGCCTTTTCTCCATTTAAATAAGCAACGCCTGCTAAATACCGGTCAATTCGGTTACCATCAAAATCCCCCCAACTCCCAGGTGCGCCACGATCCGGTTTATAATCTACTGTGTCTAAGGCTTGCCCTGTTTCTCCATCGAAAAGCGTTAAAAATTCAGGACCATCAAGGATAAAGCCTTGATCATTACGATAATCTTTGTTGATATCACCAATTACTTGGCCTTTACCATCAACCGTTCCATCAGCCGTCTTACAAATAAGCTCCGCCACACCATCACCATCAAAATCATAGACAAGAAACTGCGTATAATGCGCACCAGATCGAATATTGCCCCCTAAATCAATCCGCCATAATTTCTTACCTTCTAGTGTGTAACAATCCAAATAGGTAGGGCCGGTATAGCCTGAATGAGCATTATCTTTCGCATTGCTTGGATACCATTTCACAAATATTTCATATCGACCATCACCTGTTACATCTCCTATGGATAAGTCATTAGCCGAATACGTATAATGTTCTCCAGATAGTGTTATTCCATCAGCCGGCTTATCTAAAGGGATATCAAAAAAAGGATTTTCCAAAACAGACGCCGGTGATGACTGCTCATACTGATCACCTGTAATAGCTACCACTGTATATTGACTATCTATTTTACCTGCTCGATCTAAATAATTACTATTCTGTTCTTGATTAACCGTTGCAATCAATTGACCATCCCGATGAATTTGATAAGTTGTTGTCAAATATTCATTAATGGCAATTCGCCAACTCAAAAAGACGCCTTTATCAGTTTGAACAGCTATTAACCCACGATCTAAATCTTCTAAATTTCTTTTTTTAGCCATTATCTATGCCTCCTTATTAAATATGATCAATCTGAAATAAATCGAACCTTCTACCAGCGGGCGGAGGGCTACAAGATGTAGGTCGTGCAGACGTGGCGGTCTTAGTCTACGATCTTATCCACCGACTGATTATTCATTGAGTGAATAGCCTCCGCTATCACCCACCTCAATAGATTTACTTTTTTCCTCTATTTTGAGATGATTGTTTTACGGACGGTTATCCTTGATAAATTGAATCGTTTCTGCAGCCTCACCCTCTGTCTCAAAAATGATAAGCTGGTTTTCTCCAGTTATTAGCTTTGATGCGGGAACATAGAGACTACGCTGCGGTCCCTGTTTCCAAAAACGTCCTAAATTAAACTGATTAAGAAAAACAACGCCCTTACCCCAACCTGGTAACGTTAAATAAGTATCTGATAACTGATCAACATTAAATATAATTTTATAGAAAGCCGGCTGACCCTTATGGTAGCCTTTGTTAAAATCTAATTCATCTAAGTTCGTTAATGGTAACGGATAGTGCTCCCAACCGGTGTGAAAATACTCATCTAACATCACACCTTTATTAATTCCTTTTCTTTGTTGATCTAAATATCGGCCAAAATTCGCTCGCCCCATATTCTCTACTAAAATATCAAGCTGATCATTTGATCCATCAGACAAATTTAACGTTTGTTTCATGTTGAATGTCTCTTGATAGGCAGTAAATTGATGTTCTTTATTTAAAAACACTTGAGCGCGATCATTTGTATCAAGTAACTTGATCGTTTGCCTCCCCGTTTGTTCAGCTAATTCACTGCGATATAATACATAGCCATAAGCTTGATCAAGCGACTCCATTGTTACCGGGTGTTTGTGATAAACAGGTTGTGAAAGTACATCAATCACTTGAAATAAGCTAACCTTTTCAGAAACAGGCCATGTTCCAAGAGCCTTAACGTTCACTTGCTCATAATCAAGAGGAAGTTTGTTTTTTTGACCAGTGATTGTTTCAATCGTTTGTTTAAAAACATAAAATTTTTCAGTTAATTCCCCTGCTTCATTGATTGGTGCCTGATAATCATAAGAGGTTGTAGCAGGTGCATATGTTTCAGTTATATAGCTATCAACCACTTTCTCATAATAATTAGCCCCATTCATAAAGCCAAAATTCGTACCACCATGAGCCATATATATATTAATATGACCGATCGCTAACATGTCTTTTAAATCTTGATTGAGCTCTGATAATGATTGAACTTGATATTCACCACCCCAAACATTAAACCAGCCAACCCAGAATTCCATACACATGAGGGGACGGTTGGAAATAATAGTTTTTAATGCATCAAGTCGTTGCTTTAAATTCGCTCCACAATTAACAGTCGGGAGCGCCTTTTCCGGAATCGATCCTGCTTGTAAAATACTTGCTCGTGTGCTATCCGATGTTACCAGTGGAACGGTGATCCCAAGCTCTTCCATCATGTCAGCTAAGATAAGCAAATACTCTTTATCATTACAGTAATAGCCATACTCATTTTCTACTTGAATTAAAATAATCGGACCACCGTTGTTGATTTGGTACGGCGCAATAAGCGGGATAAGCGTCTCATAATATGATCTAACATGCTCTAAAAAGGGGCGATAACAACTTCTCACCTTCATATTTGGATCTTTAAGCAACCAGGCTGGTAAACCGCCAAATTCCCATTCAGCACATATATAAGGCGATGGACGAAGGATGATATATAAATTAAGTTGCTGAGCAAGTTCAAAAAATTTGATCAGGTCATATGCGCCTGAAAAGTGAAATTCACCTTTCTTAGGTTCATGAACATTCCATGCTACATAAGTTTCTACCGTGTTACAGCCCATCGCTTTTATCTTCTTCAAACGATCGTACCAGCTATCTGGATCAACTCTAAAGTAATGAATCGCACCCGAAATAATTTTTATCGGTTTTGCGTTGAGGTAAAAATCTTCTCGTATTTCTAAAGCATTTAGCATTTTAATTATCTCCTTAACTAAGAAAGCGCTTCCAATATTTATTTTTAGTATATGCCTGCCAACAAAATAAATCAATACAAAAAAAGAAAAAACAACTAAAAACAAAATATTTTTTATTTTACACAAGTATAGTATGAGGCTGGAACGAAACAAAAATGATTGTCTAAAACACGTACGGTTCTTTCAAAAAGTCATTGCAATATGAAATAGACGCGCTTTCTGCGGGCACGGCCCATAGCCGTCAAGCTAAGCAGTAAGGTTTAAATAGATAAAAAATACGTTACCCTAGCGGATAAGAAACATTTATCTGGAGGGGTTTACGATGCATTTCACGAAGAAAATTGAGCCATTTATTCAAGCTGTTCATCAGGTGTTATCTGTTTCTGAGATACGTCAATGGGCGCGTGAAACAGGTTTTGTTCAACGTAAAAATAAATGAATGCCAGAGGATTTCTTAAGTATCTGTGCCTTTTTACAACAAACAGTGGGCGCTGAAGGATTGAGCAAGCTGTGCGCAACGATCACGCGGTTATCTGGAACGGATATTTCTAAACAAGGTTTACATCAACGTTTCAACGAGAAAGGTGTTGCTTTTTTGAAGGGTATTTTTCTTCAGTTAGCTGAGCAGCAAAATCTTGTTGCACGTCCGTTATCTATCGATGATTTATTTTCTCGTATACGTATCTTAGACGCTACTTCTTTTGGTATACCTACAAAGGATCCTTCTCACCCGGATGGCGCTAAAATTCAATTAGAATATGAACTATATCAAGGGAATTTTCTGCATACATTGCTTTACTCCCAAACAGATAGTGACCAATATGCGGCACGAGAATTGGCGGATAAGATTGAACCAGGAGATCTTATGGTACGAACAATGAATGCAGAACGGTTTGAATGCCATTTATACGGTACGTTAATTCATATCCTTCTATCGTCTATGGTCGCCTTTCAATGTCGGGCTTATCTCTATCAAAAGCATCAGATTGAGGGGAGCGAGTACAAGTGTATCGATCATGCGAAAAGTGCGAACGAGGAGGATCAGCGCGAGCCCGCGGAAAGCGAATGCCTGGATCGTAAATCAAATGCAAGTTTAACAGAGCGATATTTTTTAAAAAAATAAATTAGCTTTCACTATACATGTGCTTAATTGGAAAATAATTTAATTTTGTGTAAAAATTATTAATTCCATACTTTTTTTAAATAATTCCCCCTTAGCTTGACGGCTATGGGGCACGGCCTCAGCTAACTTTAGAAGCAAAACCCGCTTCTAAAGTCGATCTTCGGACACGTGCTATTCCCGCAAGCGTCTCCTCTATTTCAATTGCTATAAAACGTGTGGTATATACAGATAAATTAGCCGAGCAAAAATAGTATATTAACTTTTTTTGTTCGGCTATTATATTAAGACATTTATTTTGTACCAAACTCTTGGAGATACGGCTTTCGTCTTTAAATCAATTGAAATGCAACAAACCTTTAATCAGTGATTTCTATGATAAATTCCTTGATCTCAATGATATTTGGTCGTTTACCGCAAGCTATTCATTTATTAATCATAATTTATATATTCCAGATTACACTAAATATAAACATATAAATATTCAGTTAAACACAATATCGCTAACGATTGGCCATAAGGCATTGTTGTCTGCTCAATTTGGCGATAAAACTCTAAATCCTCTCCCATCCCTGTACCAATTGATACTTTCTCTAATGCGCCTTCTTTATTGATTTCATTTATTATCCCTTTAATCGCCCTTTGTGCCACTGGTAAATAACTTTTTGAAAGGTAGCGTTTGCGAATTCCCTTTAAAATACCATAACAAAAACCCGCAGAGGCAGACGCTTCTAAATATGATGTTGAATCATCAACTAACGTATGCCATAACCCACACTCATTTTGATGTAGTGCTAACGCCTCCACTTGACGTTCAAAGGTATGAACGAGATAGTCATGGAGTGCTTCTCCTTCTGTTAAATCAAGTAATTCAATGATTTCAGGAATTGCAATGGTGGCCCAACAATTCCCCCTCCCCCATAAAGCAGAAGCAAAATTATGGTGTCCTTCAAAGGTCCAGCCATGAAACCATAATCCCGTCTTTTTGTCAGCCAAGTATTTAATATGCAACAGGAATTGTTTTTTCGCTTCTTCAATGTAGGATAGGCGATTTAATAATTTACCGATTTTAGCTAACGGCAAAACTGTCATCATTAATGTATCTGCCCAAAGTTGATTTTTGTTTTCCGGGCCATAAGTCATGTGTTGGAGCCCATCTTCATCTGTTCGCGGCATATCATACATGACCCAATCTGCCCATTGCTCTAGGTACGGTAAGTATTCGGTCACACGTTCTTCTTCATACAAATAGGCCATCGTCAAAAGAGGTGACATTGTATTGACATTTTTCGGTGGAGAGCCTTCGAGCAAACGTTGACTAAACCAATCTTTAAGGATACGAATCGCCGTCTCACTTCTAGTCATTTTCCAATATTGATATAGACCGTATAGCCCTACACCTTGAGGCCAATTCCAAACATGCCAACTTTTATCGTCGACAATTAAACCATCAAAATCTAATAGAAATTCACCAGTCTCATCTTTAATCTCCGATAAATTTGCAGCTAATTTTTCAATCTTACGCATAATTAATTCTTTACTCAATTGATCCACGATCTCGCCTCCATCTGTTAAATCGATTTATAAAACGAACCTTCAATCAGTGGGCCGAGGACTAAAGGACGTGGTGGTCTTAGTCTGTAATCCTTCTTAAAGACGTGGCGATTTTATTTTAGTCTACGATCTTACTCGCCCACTAATTCGTTATTGACTGAATCAGGACATTAACGTCCGTTACCGCCACCTCCATTGTTACCTTTGTCCTCTATTTTGAGTCGGTGTTTTACGGTGGTTATCCGTGATAAATTTGTGTCAACTTTGCTATACTTTGGTTAATATACGGTTCTTTCGTTTCTTCTAATAATATTGGAATCATCGGCTTAGCAGCTTTAATCTTAGTAAACAAATGAGCATAATTAAACTGACCGTGTCCAACGGGCACAATGTGAAGCTGATCTTCTTTTATTTGAAAATCTTTTGCGTGGATAATAGCGATCCGATCGCCAAACAATGAAAAGGCCTCATCAATTATTGACATTTGTCTTTGATAATTATCAATTGTTAAGTAGTTAACCGGATCAAATATAACCTGAAGGTGATTAGATCTCACTTTATCTATTAAACGCTTCATTAACTGCGGCGTATAAATAGGATGATTAACACCACCTTCAATACCAACGACGACACCAAATCGTTCAGCTTCTTCAACTAAGATTTGTACGCTGTCAACCACTTTTAAAAAAGCAGCTTCGGTAAAATTATCGGTTGTATAACCCATTTGCGAATGAACATTTCCGGTTTCTGATCCAACGATACTGCAACCAAAATCATGCGCTAAACGAAGATGGGCTTTAAAGTAACCCAACGCTTGCTCACGTTGCTCTAAATCTGGATCAATCATGTTAATATAACAGCCTAATACGGCAATATTAATCTTTTTCTCGTGGAAAACATTTGCAATATACTTAGCCAAACCTGTGTTTAAACTTGCTGTGGAAATCTTCCATTCTTTTACTGATTTCTTTAAAGCAAGTTGAATAGAGTTAATCTCTTTTTGATTAAGCTTTTGAGCCAAATCTGAGATATCTTTGTTTTCAACATCATGTGCTCTTATCCCTACGTTCATTATGCTCCTCCTTTTCAATATGAAACATTTCAGAAAGCTCAACTGTTTTTGGACGACGGTCTGAATTGGTCTCCATGATTGGTGCCATGTAATCCCACCATTTTTTATTAATTGGATCAGTAGCTAGCTGCTCCCATCTTAATTCATCTTCCACCTCAAGGTAGGCAAATAAATCACTTGTTTCATGATCTAAATAAATGGCATACTTGATCACACCATGATTTTTCATTAACTGAAGCAATTCTGGCCATAGATCCTGATGGCGTTGATGATAGGTCTCATGTTGATCCGGATACACTTTCATCTTAAATGCTTTTCTAAACATGATTAGCCCCTCCATCAAAAAATATTGAAAACCCTTACATCATTATATATAATAAAGATAATTATTTCTATATAAAAAACTAAATTTCTTTATAAGAAATCAACTATTTTGGAGGCAACTATGTGAAACTGTTCAAGAAGTATTCTTATAAAAACATTTTATTTTTTAGTTTATCCGTGTTTTTATTTTCCGTTTTAATGATAATCATTTACGTCAATTATCACGTATCCGTTAATGAAATAATCAATTTAACAGCAACACAGCAACAAACAAATCTTGATCTGATTAGTCAAAACATTGATGAAAAATTACGTTCAATTGAAAACAATTCTGTTGTTTTAGCGAGACAAAGCAGTTTGAATCAAGTTATAAATGGAAATAGAACGTACCACCAAGTCTATACGCTTACAACTGATTTTTCGAATTCAGTATATAGCAATGGCTCACTTCATTCGATCGAAATTTATTTAAATGATGCACCTACAAATAATATCCAAAATCCCGTTCGTTATTATGAACTCGATCAAGTTAATGGATTGGACTGGATCGACTCATTGGACAATCTATCTGCATCTTGGATTGGTATTCAAACAGTTGCAATGATCACGGGTGAAGAGCCTGTTATTAGCCATGCACGTGCAATTAAAAATTCTCGAGGACAAACGCAAGCAATTGTTATTCTAAACCTTGACCCATTAATTGTTGAAAGTTGGCTTCGCTCCTATTCAAATGCCTCCACCCTTTATTTAGTTAATGAACATTCACATGTATTAGCCAGTACTGACCATCAAGGAATTGGTGAAAACTACCACCCAACAGTTCCTTTACATACAACAAGTGATCCTTTTTTGGTTGAACAGGAGCAATTAATTGTATCTACTGAACTCGTTCCCTATCAGTGGAATTTAATTGGGGTCACACCTTATCAACAATTAACTGCACCTAGTAAAAAAGTGGCTCAACATTTATTAATCATGAGCACACTATTAATTATATTGACCTTTTTTGGCATTCGATTTTTAACGAGACATCTAACACAGCCTATCCACCAGCTTACAGATTTGATGAATAACTATCAACTTACGCGGACGATGCAAAATATACCTAATGACTATCAAAATGAATTTGCTCAGCTTTTTAACGGTTATCAAAACCTTATTAAAAGAAATGAGCGCTTGCATCATTCATTGATTAAAAAATATCGACAGCACAAACGAGCAGAGTTAAAAGCACTACAAGCAAATATTAATCCCCATTTTTTATATAATACATTAGATCAACTCAATTGGCGCGCAATTGAACGTGGTGATGATGATATGAGTTTGATGATTGAATTACTTGGTGATATGTTAAGAACTGGGTTATCAAATGGTGAAAGTATTTTGACGCTTGAGGAAGAGATCAACTATGTTAAAAAATATTTACAACTGCAATCGATTAAGTATAATCATGCCTTTCAATATACGATTGATCTCGACGAACACATTAAAGATGTTTGCATACCAAAATTAACTTTACAGCCCTTTGTCGAAAATGCAATTATTCACGGCTTTCAAGAAACGATAGATGGTAAAATTAGCATTAATATTTTTCAACGAAATAACCAAGTATTTATTTCAATCCGAGACAACGGTGTTGGAGCCACTTCATTTTCTAAAAGTAAACAAAAAGTAAAGACTGGCGGGTATGGGATTAAAAATGTGAGAGAACGATTAAATAACTATTTCAATTATAAGGCCACTATAATGATTTCGAATCGCGAACAAGGAGGAGTAGAGGTGCAATTAACCTTTCCGGTTATAAGGGATAAGAAGGCATTATCATTTATTTAATCACGCCAAGTAAACATTGTTTTCTACAAAGGAGGAGCAAAGATGGAATGGACAATTGTTATTGTAGATGATGATAAACAAGTTATTCATGGAATAGAATCGACAATTTCTCATATAAACACCCCTTGTAAAGTCGTTGGTACCGCAACAAATGGTGAAACGGGCGCAGAAATGATTTTAGCAAAACAACCCGATCTTGTCATTACTGATATTTATATGCCTAAAATGGATGGTATTGAAATGATCAAAGTACTTCGCCAACATCAATTCTTAAATGAGATTATTATCTTAAGTGGCTATTCCGAATTCAAACACGCTCAACAAGCTTTAAAGTTAAAAATCGCCGATTATCTCTCAAAACCAGCATCAAGAACAACGATTATATCTACGATTGAATCAGTCTTGCATCAACTTGAAAATAATCGTAAAGCTCAGCAGAATTATCAACAATATAAAACAAAAGTAAAGCAATATGATAGATATATAACAGAGGAATTAATTGAATTAGCCATTAAAGGACAACTTAATTTAACAACGTTACAGATGAATCAACAAAAAATCATTAATCAATGGGATTCGTGCCTTCACCTTCCAATTAAAATGAACTTCACATTTCTCAATCAAAACAATGGATTAGCACAGCATGATCAGCTAATGCATTTCGCGATTGCTAACATTATTAAAGATACGTTATATGATTTTGCATTCGATTATCATTATATTGAAATTGATCGGATTAATAGTATTTTGTGTTTACATACAACGTCAGATCAACATATCGCATTATCCAATCAAGTTCAAGCCATTTTAAATAAAATAGAAGTAAATTTACATCAACTGTTACCTGTTAAACTAGACATTGTTCTAGCTGACTATGTCAGCACATGGACTGAGACACTTTCTGAAATTCATAGTCTTTTAATGAAAGCAGCACAGCAACAATCATTTACGAAAGAAATCACACCACTAAAAAAACAATTGGCTCAGGCTATTCGCTCCACTGATCTTCAATTGATACAGAAAACACTAGAGAATTTCTTTGGTAAAATTAGTGACCAAGCTTTTTTACCATCGATCGCTCTACATGTCGGTATTGAATTATGGACCATATTTAAATATGAGTTACAAGACAATGGAATCAAAATAGCTAGTCAAGTCGATGCTCCTTTTAATTTATACCAACAATTTGTCCAATTTCGCTCTTGGCAAGAATTAGATCAATTTTTTAAGCAATTACTCGAACGTTTAAGTAAAGAAGCGCTTTTTCAAAATAATATTCGACACTCTAAATTAATCGAAGAGGTTTTGTGCTATATTGAAAATCATCTCTCAGATCCGATCACACTGAGTGAAATTGCCGAAAACCTATATATTTCAAGAAATTATTTAGGGCAACTTTTTAAAAATAAAATGAAAATCACCTTTAAAGCATATTTAACTCAAGTACGGATCGAGCATGCTCGTAAATTATTACTAACTGGGAATTATATGATCTATGAAGTTGCTGAAGCTGTTGGTTTTGATAATCCTGCTTACTTTACTGCCGTTTTCAAAAAAGAAATTGGCTATTCACCATCTCAACTTATCCAAGAAGATATCAAGTAAAGCATAACAATCTGATCACTCATTCCGATAAAGATAGTGACAAATAAAAAAGTGGCAGACGAACAACTTTTTGATATACTTGTGGATAATATTTTCATCATAATATGGAGGTCTTTATATGGCACAAACGAAACCACCTTATGGAAGTGTACTAATAAAAGCTGATCACATTCTTGAGTTTTTATCACGTCACAATAATCCACAAAGGTTAAGTGATATTGCAAAACAAACCGAATTAACCAATCCAACTGCTTTAAAAATTTTAAATACATTACTATTAATCGGATATGTCCAAAAAGACCCTGATACTAAAATGTTCAGTCTAGGTCCACGTTTAATTAAATATGCAAATAAAAGCTTACACCAAATCAGCATTAAGCAAATTGCTCAACCGCATCTTGAGCAATTACAAAAAGTAACAACGGAAACTGTCCATCTTGGCATCTACGAATTAGATCATATTAAATATATATCAAAAATTGAAAGTAAAAAACCCGTCTCTCTTTACTCAGAAATCGGAAAGTCAATCCCTTTGTACTGTTCTGCGATGGGAAAAGCGGTATTAGCTGATTTCACCGATCAACAGATTGAACACTACATTGATCATAATCCACTTATTAAAAAAACAGAAAATACAATTGTAACAACGCATGCACTTTATCAAGAAATTAACAAAATTAGAACACAAGGTTATGCATTTGATGATGGAGAACATGATTTTGAAGTATTCTGTATCGGTAGCAGCATAACGGTTGACGGAAAAAACTACGGGGCAATCAGCGTCAGTTTACCCAAATACCGGTTAACAGATGAAATTTTAGCGGATCTGATTAGCAACATCCTAATATGTAAAACTAATATTATTGAAGAACTAACGTAAACAAGTAAAGAGCTATCTTCGAATGGCTCTTTACTTGTTCATACTTATGAAGAGATGCGTGGTTAATTCGCTAATAAAACGCACTTTTAATTAGTGGGCATTTTTACGGACGGTTAGCTGTGATAAAAAGAGATACATCTTCCATCCATTATTAAAATGTGTTACACCTTATCTCGCCAACCATCCACCATCAATCGCTAAAATGTGGCCATTGACATAATCTGACGCTGGGCTTGCTAAAAATACAACGGTTCCCATTAAATCTGCCGGTTGCGCCCATCTACCAGCTGGGATTCGCGAGAGAATTTCTTGATTGCGTTTCTGATCAGCTCGAATCGGGGCTGTATTGGCTGTCGCTACATAACCCGGTGCAATCGCGTTGATTTGAATATTGTGTTCGGCTAGTTCATTAGCAAATGACTTTGTTACGCCAGCAACAGCATGTTTGCTCGCGGTATATGGTGGCACAAATTTCCCACCTTGAAAAGTTAACATCGAACAAATATTTATGATTTTACCACTTTTTTGTTTTACCATCGCTTGAGCTACTTGTTGACTTAATAAGTAAACCGCATTTAAATTAATCTCGATCACAGCATCCCAATCTTCTGGTTTATATTCTAATAATGGAGCACGGCGTATCGTTCCGGCATTATTAACAAGTATATCAACTTGACCATAAACATCGAGACAGGTGTCAACAACTGCTTTAATTTGATTGCGATCAGTTAAGTCCGCTTGAAAAAATTCAACCTTTCTTCCTTCTGCTTCAATTAATTCTCGTGTTTCTTGCCAATCCTGATCATAGCTCACGACAAATACATCTGCACCTGCTTTAGCTAAGGCAACGGCATAGCCTTGACCTAATCCTGTATTTCCACCTGTGACAATTGCTACCTTGTCTTTTACTGAAAACAAATCAAGTGAGAAGTCCTTTAATGATTCTACCATTCTCCCTACCTCCTATTAAAAGATTATTTTAAACGACTCATTTCAATGTGATCCATATCGTCATAAGTAATGTTTTCACCACACATCCCCCAAATAAATGTATAGTTATTCGTTGCAACTCCGGTATGAATCGACCAGCTTGGTGAGATAACCGCTTGTTCATTAGATAGTACGAGGTGCCGCGTTTCTTCTGGCTTTCCCATAAAATGAAATGCACGCGTATCTGCTTCCATATCAAAATATAAATATACTTCCATCCGACGCTCATGGGTGTGAGCAGGCATCGTATTCCACGCACTGCCTTTCCCTAGCACCGTATAACCCATTTGCAACTGGCAACTTTCACAATTATTTGGATGAATATACTGATAAATTTTACGTTCATTTAGCGTTTCGGCCGCACCTTTTTCTAGTGGTGTCATTTTATTAATGTCTAACTTTACCGTTGGGTATTTATGATGTGCTGGTGTTGAATTTAAATAAAATTTAGCGGGTTGGCTTGCGTCCTTAGAACGGAACAAAATATCTTTTGTCCCTTTTCCAACATAAAGACCATCACGATGGTTTATTTCGTATGTTTCACCATCAAGCACAACAAATCCGTCACCACCAATATTAATAATGCCGAGCTCACGTCTTTCTAAAAAAAAGTTGACACCAAGCTCTTTATCTAACTTAATCGTTAAGTCTTTAGACGCTGGTGTTGCTCCGCCAAAAATCATCCGATCATGATGTGTATAAGTTAGCGTGACTTCACCAGGTTTAAAAATGGTTTCTACTAAAAATTGCTGCCTCAATTCCTCTGTAGTTAATCGTTTTATCCCTTCAGGATCTGTCGCATAACGTGTTTCCATTGCTTATCATTCCTCCACCTTATTATCTTGAAATTTGATTACCATGACTCAACATATTAATGACTTCCGCTTCAGTTATCAAGTTGGCATCACCGTGAATCGTGTGTTTCAGCACAGAAGCAGCTGTCGCAAACGATACAATTGCATTAGGTTCCCATTGATGAATTAGACCATGAAGAATCCCTGCTACAAATGCATCACCTCCCCCAACTCGATCAATGATATGATCAATATGATAGACTTCAGATTGATATAATCCTTCATCCGAATAGAGATACCCCGTTAGCTTATTTTGTGACGCCGAACTATTTTCACGTCGAGTCGACATGCACCATTGTAAATTCGAGTAATCATTTTTTAATTGACGATAATATTGACGTAGTTTTTCCTCGTAGCCTAACTCATCTGGTAACTTGGGATAATTTAATAAATAAATCATGTCTAATTCAGCACAAGAGCAAATATCTACATATGGCAACAATCGTTTAATTACAGTTCCCGCTTGTTTTTGCGACCATAACTTTGCTCGATAATTGAAATCAAAACTAATCAGCACACCACGACTTTTCGCTTCAGAAAAAAGTTGTTCAACAACCTCTACCATATTTGCTGATAGTGCAGGGGTAATACCTGTAACATGAAGTAAGTATGCGTTTTCAAAAATAGCGTCATAATTCAGTTCTTCAATCGTTAAGCTTGAGAAACTCGAATATTTTCGATCATAAACAACTTGTGATCCACGGTTTCCGGCACCGACTTCAAGATAATAGGTCCCTAGACGCTCACCACCATATTGGATCTCGGCCGTTGATATATTTAGTGATTTTAAATAATGCATGACCCCCTTACCCAAGGCGTGATCAGGTAGCTTGCTAACAAACGACGTTTCATGACTAAATTGAGCTAAGGAAATAGCCACATTGGCTTCAGCACCACCATAATTTAGTTGTAATTGTTTAGCTTGGGTTAAACGTTCTCCTTGTTTAGTCGACAAACGCGCTAAAATCTCTCCAAAAGTAACGACTTTTTTCATGATTTAACACTTCCCAAAGTATTGACCTTTGAGACATAACGTTCAGCTTGCTCTGTGATCGCTTGATAAGAACCGAGCTTTTTCAATGACGTTAAATTACTTCCAATTCCAACCGCAACCGCACCATTTTCAAACCAATCAAGCAGATTGTTAAGATCAACGCCGCCGGTCGGCATAATTTGCAGATCAGGTAACGGACCTTTAACTGATTTAATATAAGAAGGACCAGCCAATTCACCTGGAAATAATTTAATCAAATCAATCCCCGCTTTGACGGCTGCCTGCATTTCTGTTATCGTCATACACCCTGGCAAATAAGGAATATGATAAGTATGACATAGCACTGCAGTATCTTGATCGAAACTTGGGCTAACAACAAATTGTGCACCTGCCAAAATTGCCACTCTAGCCGTTTCAGCGTCTAACACGGTTCCCGCACCAATAACCATGTCAGAATCTGAATAAGTTGATGCCAACTGTTTAATTACTACAGCGGCATCGTTGAGGGTAAACGTTTGCTCGATCGCTTTAATTCCCCCTGCAAAACACGCTTGTGCAATCTGCTCTGCTTCCTGCGCTGAATCCCCGCGTACAACAGCTACAAGTTTGGCCTCGGTCAACTTTGAGAGTATTTGATATTTTTTCAATATCACACCTTCTTTCTTATTTGGAAATTAATTTTATTATAAAGAAACTTTAAGTTTATTATAGCTAAACGCTTACATTTTTTCAACCAAAAACTTGATATTTTAAATACTTTGCTATGCGACTTTTTAGATTAGGACAAAACTTTGCAATGCGTATGTGTACTGATTGACTTATTTCATTGTTAAATAATTAGCAATTAGGTGATACCCTAATTACGTTAAATAAAGTTATTAATATTATCATAAAGGTAGTGACCAAGAGGATTTTCACTTTCTTCGTATCCTTGTAGCCTTAAAAGGGGATCGCTTTTCTGATGCACATGTTTTACTACTAGAGTCTAGTAATAGAATAAATATTGATAATATCGGATTTTATTGCTTTTATCAACTTTGGTGGCTTACGTATGCATTATGTGTAAAAGACTTTAAACTCGTTTTAGAGAAAATAAGTATATTAGAACAATTCTTTATAGAGCATCCTCTACAAAGAGAATATGGTTTATTTTTACTGTTGAAAGGATTTTATTATTTAAAAAATAATAAAACTAAGTTGGGCGTTGATCTAATTATCCAATCTTTTAATGTTATAGAACAAACAAAGTTTGTTCTACAAACACTTGTACTACTCTATATTGCTGATATACTGTTAAAGCATTTCCACCAAAAAAATGTTGATGAATTTATCTCATTAAAAAAAGAAGACATTTATGAAAAATATAATCTAATAATGATTAAAAAAAGAATAAATAGTAAATTTGAACATTCGCTCTGATATTCTTCTGACATTGAACTGATATCATTGATAACAGTTAGTTGGAAGGAATGAAGTGTATGACTCAAAATTTATTAAGAAAAGATAAAACGATATGGAATAATTCCATATTCATTAAACTTTTTGCTTCTTATTCTATCTCTATGTTTGGACATTGGTTTGACAGAGTTGCTCAAGTAGTTTTATTTGGCTATGTATGGAAATCAACTCCGATGGTTATTGCATTAATTCCTGTTGCTTATGCTTTGCCACAAGTCATACTTGGTCAGTTTGTTGGGGGAATAATAGAACGAAATCATAAAGTAAAAATAATGCTTTTTGCTGATTTGTTATCTGCGGGGTTGACTTTAATCCTGTTTTTTACAAATACCGCCTTAATGGCACTTATTATTATATCACTAAGGGCTGCGGTCAATGTCGTCCATAATCCAGCACAACAAGGCCTTATTAAGTTAATTGTTAATGAAAACTTAATTATAAAAGCAGTTACTTTAAATGGTACAGTTAATCAGCTATCAAAATTTATTGGACCTTTTATTGGAGCAGGGTTAATTGGGTTAACTTCTCCAAAACTCTGTATTCTTATAAATGCCATTGCATTCATCGTATCTGCGCTTTTTTTACTATTAATTTTATTGAATAAAGACATGATAGAACAAACTAAATCAACAAAAACAGACCAACCTTCTAAAGGACCGTTTTGGAATGACTGGTTACAAAGCTGGAAAATTGTTTTGCACAGTAAGATTGTTTTTATTAGTTTGTTAGCAACTTTTATTGGTCAATCGATCATTCAAATGGTGGACATTCAATTTCCAATATTATTTCGAAATTTAGCCCCAACTTTACCTGAGTTAACTGGTTGGTTAATGGGCGCGTCTGGTTTAGGTGCCTTAGTTATGATAATTAGTTTAAATCAGATGCGTGAGCTGAGAAAGTTTGGATATCTTATGGGTACAAGTATGTTATTAATCGGAGTAGGCTTTGGGGGCATAGGTTTTCTTCGAGAGGGTTTTACTATCTTATTACCTATAATTCTATGCTTTATTGCAGGTTTAGGTGTTGGACTATTAACAATTACTTTTCAATATATTATTCAAACAGAGCCAAAAGAATATGAAGTTGGACGCGTTTCTGCCATTAGTAATTCTGTAATGAACATTTCAGTCTTGACGTCACCTATAATTGGTGGATTACTTATACCATATTTAGGAATCAGCCTTATTTACATTATTTCAGGATTAACTTTAGCGATTTTCGGAATGAGCTTAATGTTGGGGAGTTCTTTGCTCTTCAAAGAAGATGTAAAAGAAGATGGCAAAGAAATTGTTGCTGAATAGAAACATGTTTCTCTCCACAATATTTTCTTTACAATCTGACGATGTTAATGTGTTACATTTTCGTTTTATTCAGTATTAGCCTATGAGAATAGAAAAAGAGGGATCCGGAAAGTTTATATAAGTTTTAAGAAATTTAAGATGTGCGGGTTTCCGAAATTACCCTCCCTAAATTAAAGCTTTTACTAAAATTCTATTTTTAAATGTTAGTTTAGATCTAATGACTCGCTAAATTTGCGTTTCACCTCAGGCAACCTACGCCTACTTGCCCAGCATTTCCTCTTTTCCAATCAACACCAAAGAATCTATAGCCACGTCTCATACACCAAATAGATGCTGCTGTCACTACCACAATAGCTAGTGCTGCTAGAACAATCAGTGCTACAATAGCCCATAGAGGGGGAGCATTATATCCTTCAATTCGATCGTACACTTTTTGAATCAAGTTATCTTTGAACCTCTCTTTTCTAAAGTACATTTGCACCATTGCATTCGTCATTTGATCTCACCTCCTTTCATTAAATCAGTGATTCCTTTAACAATCATGGCTCCATCTCCAGATATGGGGAAAAAACTAATTATATGAAATCCATAGCAAACTGCCAATAACAATAAAGAGATGCTAGTTGGCATTATATATGACCTAAGAAGAAGTAATGTTATCGAAATCAGCGTGCATAAAAGTGGCCCTGAACAAGCAACTACTATTGAAAGTAATCCTTTTATCGGTTTTAAAGGAACAATTTCGAATGTAAACCAATTAACTTGTATTCTGACATATCTATTGTTTGATATTTTCTTTATAACTAACAGGTGCATATACTCATGAATACTTAGGGATAATACGACACCTACAAGATAGACAGGGAAAAATAACCAAATTTTTGAGTTAATAAATAAACCAACGAATACTGTTAAAAGAAAGAGAACAAAGAAAAGATAATTCGCCCATTTCAGATAATGACAAACGTATTGAACAACTTTAATAAAGCTTAACTGTTGGATATCGATGGTATGATCTATCATTATGCTGATACTTGTTTACGTTTAATATTTAAGTAGATAATTGATAGCATATAATAAAGAATACCTACTAATAAAATCGTCAGCCAAACAGGTTGTAATCGATTATAGTTCAGACCAAATTGCATATATAAATCCCAATCTGGCGAGTTCTCGTTGATGTCTAGAAAGATAGCTCCGAAATAAGTAGTATCATACCCTATATGTTCACTACTAAATAACAAATGTATAAAACTAATCACTAAAATCGTCAACGTTGTGAGAACAGAAGCAACTAAACAGCTAAAGATTAGTTTGATTTTTCGCATAAATCACTTCCTCCTTTAATTTTTCTAAACCAACCCAACTCACATAAACCATAAAAAGATATATTCCTCCCATAATTATTTGGTTATAAATCTCGGATAAACCTAGAAATTGTAATAATAGTGTCATGGCCCCAGCAATAATTACCATAACCAGTACACCTACAAATGGCGAGAATGGATTCTCTTTTTTTCCCGGAAATAAAATTCCGATTAATGTAGAAAAAATATTGGCTAGAAAAAGGCTCAAAAATATGGACAGTGTTTCATTTATAGAAAATATCGTCTGATAAAAAAACAATTGAATCATCAATATTGGTACTGATATAAGTAATAAAAACAAGAATTGGCTAAAAATCATGCAGCTGTAGTCTTTGATAGCACTGTACTTCAATTGAAAGTATATTATTCGAATACGATCTGTTTGACTGTACATATACAGCCCTGTTGTTACATTCAAAAATAGCGCGTGCAAAGGGTTCATTATTTCAGATAAAAGAAAAAATGCTGATAAACAGTAGACAATAGTAACCGTTACGTAATTCTCAACTCGACGCGTAAGTTGCATGAAATATATATTTAATAAACCTAAAACGTTAATCAGTGGAAGTTTAAGCTTAATATAGAGATTATCCTCTGTATGTAGCTCGTTAGGAATATGCAAAATAGTAAATATTAATATAACAGATAACAACGCAAATACGAGTGCAGACCATGTGAAACCAACCATATTATGAAGCTCTACAAACCCTTGAGACCAGTGGCGAAAATCCCCTAAGTTCTGGACGGGCATAACAGCATTCATACTATCACGATATAAAAAATAGAGGAGTCCTGTGAAAAGCAAGAGCGATATAAACGATTTTAATTTAGTTAATTTTAAAAGTTCTAAAATACGTATGACTAGAACATAGAGTAATTGAAGGAATAAGTGTCCGATTATGCTGTTAAAAGCAATAATACAGATTAAGAGTGTGAGATAAGAAAAGCTAGAGCGTAATAAAATAGCAATTATATAAGACAAGGAAACCGAAGCAATTACTGTTAATGACATGATTAATTCAAACAGTAAAAATGAAACACTGCGTTCTTGATTAGTCACGGGGAGTTGAGAGGTTATTTTTAAAAAAGAACCTCGTTTCAAAAAAAGCATTTTAATAAGTAGGAAAGAAACCGCAGTCCATACAATAATGTTTAAACTTTGCATTTGGATAAGATAATACAAAAAATCTACTTCTTCTGTCACAAATGAGTCATCAAAAAAATGATAGAGAAAAATAGTTGTTCCTATTGTCAAAACAATGGCGGCTATGCCTGCAGCAACTCGAAATAACCTTTCTTTTAAAATCCCGACACTTAATACCTTACGAATGAAAAAGAGATAGTATAATTTTTGTAAATTAAAAATATTCTGTAATTTCATTTTTCATATCCTCATAGTTAATTAACTTTTTAAAAACGTTTATTAAACTGCCATTTCCTTTGACAATCTTAGACACCGCACTATCAACAGCGACTCTGCCTTTATGAATTAAAATTACTCGCTCTCCAATTTCTTCAACGAGCTCCAAATCATGTGTACAAAAGATTGTTGCTCCACCTTTATGTTGATAACGATTCAGTAAAAGTTTGGTAGCTTCTTTTGCTTCAACGTCAATTCCATTTAATGTTTCATCAATAATGAGAAGTGGTGCATCGATTAAAAATGCACTTAGAAGTTGAATTTTTTTCTTCATACCGTGAGAATATTCTTCTATCAGCTTATCTAGCTTGGTGTCTAAGGAATAATAATTAGCTAGTCGCGTCATTGCTTCTTGATTTAATATCACTTCGTACATATTACACAACATCTTGATATACTCAAACCCTGTTAAAAACTCTGGCAAATAATCTTCACTTGATAAGTAAACAACTGTTTTTTTGACTAATGGAAGATGATGAGGCACACCATCAACCATGATTTGACCTTCTTGAATTTTTAGCAAGTCCGTTATTAACTTGATAAGCGTTGTTTTCCCACTGCCATTTGGGCCGGCAATTGTTAAAAACTCCCCTTTATCCAATTGGAAGCTAATCGTATCTAACACCTTATTTTTTTTGTCATATGAATAATTCAAATCATTAATAGCTAACATCCAATTATCACCTTCAATTCTCCTTGTAATAAATTCAATTTAAAGTAAATATTTATTTGTTAATTACTAAAATAAGTATATTACACATATTACCTATAAACAAGATCATTTGTAAAAATTTAATAAATAATTCAATAATATAACATTTAAGTGTATGCTATATTTTTAAAAATCATGTCATTAAAAAAACTGACTTAGATGCCAGTTTTTTTGATCATGTTTTGTTATCGTGCAAAGAAAGGAGTCTTCCTTTATGAATAGTCTTTCAAATAGATGAGCTCTACACTTTTTTTGAAGCGGGCGTTTTACGGGCGGTTATCTCTGTGATAAATACTCAATTAAAGCTTGACTTTCTTCTTTATTCCTTCCAGATCCAGGAACGAAAAGATATGTATCATGAAAGGTTTGATGGTCTTTAAAAAAGAGCAAATTAGCTGTCGGTATACCATAAGCAACACCATCTATTTTCAACCATTCATGTCTTAGATCAAGCTGATTATGATTAATCAGATCGTCTAATCGAGCAATAATATTTTCATCGATTAATTGTTCAGCAAAAGGCGCGTTAGTGATTAGCAAATCAACCTGTCCGACACCAATTGTCATCGCTAAACGTTCTAACATTTCGTAACTGTCACCTTCCATAACACCAGCTTGGTGCTGGATATACTCAAACAAAATGTCAAAATCATTATCGGTATGCAAAAGTAGCTGCTCTTCAACCGACGTCAACTCTTCTATAGTCGCTTCACTTACGACGGTGATACCTAATGGCTGATCACCTTTCGTTAACAAACCGTCTATCAACATCCACGTAAATACTAGCAGAAAAATTGAACCAATGATATGAAGCTTATAGTATTCCCAAATGTACGCGACCTTTTCTCTTACCGTCATCCCTTTTAGCGCATCTCTTAGCTTGACCATGTCCCACCTCGCTAAACGATATTAGAGGGCGAGCATACTAAACATGCCCGCCAATCCTTACAATGTTAATGTTAATTTATTAATACCTTTAGCAACCGCCACTTTAACACCTGTTTCTGTTGTTTCTAATTGCCCTACCGTTGTTGACCGTATCTGTTCGTTACTTATCACTTCTACAGTAAAGGGTTCTTCAGTCTGAGAAGTCGTTATCTCAATTGAATCATTTTCTTTTACAACGGAGAAGCGCTTACACAAGATTCCTGCACTATTATAAATAGGTAACTCTACCCTGCTATTGTCTTGTAATTGATAGAGTCGTAATGTAATAGATGCTGCATAATCATATACAGGTTGGGTCTGATCACTTCCAATCGGCAAAATCGTGTTTTCTCGAACAAAGAGTGGCAAACTATAATAGTCATAGTGGGTTTTAACCCATGAACCACCTTCGATAACTTCCCCTGATAATAAATGTGTCCAAGTTCCTGCAGGTAAGTAAAATGAGCCAAGACCCATCTCATTAAAAATCGGTGCAACTAGTAAGCGATCACCTAGCATATATTGTCGGTCTAACGCCTCTGTTAGTGGATCTTCAGGGAATTCAAGCAGCATAGAACGCATAATCGGAATACCTGATTGACTGTTCTCAACAGCATGACGATACAAATAAGGCATCAGGCGATTTTTAAGTTCAGTAAAATGGCGTGCGACAGCAACTGCTTCATCATCAAAGCGCCATGGTACACGATAAGAGGCACTTCCATGAAATCGACTATGACTTGACAATAACCCAAATGCTGTCCATCGTTTAAACACATCAGCTGAAGCAGTGTTTTCAAAACCACCAATATCGTGACTCCAATAGCCAAAACCCGAAGTCGTCAAAGATAATCCACCACGCAAGCTTTCTGCCATGGCTTCATAAGTTGAGTCACAATCGCCACCCCAATGGACGGGGAACTTTTGACTACCAGCTGTAGCCGAACGAGCGAACACAATCGCTTCTTGTTCACCTTTTACTTCTTTTAATAAATCAAAAACAACTTGATTATAAAGGTGTGCATAATAGTTATGCATTTTTTCTGAATTTGAGCCATCATGATAAATAACATCAGTAGGAATTCGCTCACCAAAATCGGTTTTGAATGCATCAACACCCATATCAGTCAATTGTCTTAAATGCCCCTGAAACCATTGCACTGCATCTCGATTTGTAAAATCAACAATCCCCATACCCGCTTGCCAACGATCCCATTGCCATGTGTCACCATTCGGCTTTTTTATTAAATAACCTTTTTGATGTGCTTCGTGAAATAATGGTGATTTCTGAGCAATATATGGATTAATCCAAACACAAATCTTTAAGCCTTTATCCTTTAATCGCTTTAACATCCCTTTTGGATCAGGGAAGTTGTCACGATCCCAAATAAAATTAGTCCATTCAAACCCCTCCATCCAGAAACAATCAAAATGGAACACACTTAATGGAATCCCACGTTCTGCCATTCCATCAACAAAATGTGTAACGGTTTCTTCATTGTAGTCAGTGGTAAAGGATGTCGATAACCAGAGCCCGAATGACCAAGCAGGTGGTAATGCAGGACGTCCCGTCAGAGCCGTATAACGACGAATCACGTCTTTCGGCGCCGGTCCATTAATAAAATAATAGTCTAATGATTCACCTTCAACACTGAATTGAGCACGTGATACTAACTCTGAACCTAACTCGAAACTGACTCTTTCCGGATGATTGACAAAAATGCCATAGCCTTTACTCGATAAATAAAAAGGAATATTTTTATAAGATTGTTCTGAGCTTGTGCCACCGTCCTCATTCCAAATCTCTACAGATTGACCGTTTTTGACGAACGGGGTAAACCGCTCACCTAGACCATATAAATGTTCGCCGACACTCAATTTAAGTTGACCGCGCATATAAGGTTGCTGATCCGGGCCTTCGATCCATGCTAATCCTTTTTGATCAGCAACAGTTAATTGACCGGCGACATTGTCAAAAATCATTTGAAAATCTTGCTTATTCAGCTTAAGTGTCAGCGCACCACTTGAAAAGATCAGTTGTTGATCTGTTTCATCTATCTGTAAAACTTGATTTCGATTAGCAACAGCATAATTGGGATACTTCTCCTTCTCACCTTGGTAATGCCACGTTTGAACACGAATAACATCGTCCAGTGGTGCCGTTAATTTAATCGTTAAAAGCGGTCCATCTAGTGTATCGCCACGATGATTAATATATTTACATGGTGCAAATAGGGTTAGGGCTTTTTCTTCTACTTTAAAATCATATATCTCTTTGGGAAAATGAATATGATAACCTTCTTTTACTAACCAATTGCCATCAGTGAATTTCATTGTCTCTCCTCCGCTTCTCTATTCTTGTCTTTTTAATACGAGCACACCATGACCCTCAATCGTCGATAAACCATCATAGCATTGGTCATTTAAAAGATCAGCATAACGATACTCTCCTGTAAGAAAATGCGCTTGGTCATGATTATGATTGATAACAAACAGAAAACGTTGATCAACGTTTTCTCTAGCACAAACTTCGACACCAGGATCAGACACAAGGGTAGGTGTTAATTGCTTTTCATCTTGAAGGGTAGCCACGAAATCATCAATAAACCGTTGTTCAGGACTCGAGGCGATATAATAAGCCTGACCTTTTCCAAATGCATTTCGAGTTAATGCAGGCATTCCAGCATAAAAATCAGATTGATAAGTGGCGAGCACTTCTGCTCCTTTACTATGAATTAAATCAAACAATATACTACAGGTGTATTTTCCTGATAACTTTCCGTAGGGTTTATCAAAAGTCATCTGATTTTTCACCGTTGGGTCAAGTGCATCAATTTCCTCAACCCAAATCCCAACAAGTTCTCTAAGTTCACCAGGGTAGCCGCCTAATGTAACCAAATCCGTTTCATTAACAATTCCACTAAAAAAAGTGGTAACAAACGTGCCACCATTTGTGACAAATGTTTTTAATCGATCAGCATGGCCTTCTTTAACCATATAAAGAACAGGAGCAATGACAATGTCATATTGGTTTAAATCTGTTTCAACACCAATCATGTCGACGGGAATGTTACGCTCATAAAAGGCACGATAGTATTTGTGTACTTCTTCGACATAATCAAGCGCAATCGATGGACCGCTGGACAAATCAATCGCCCAACGATTCTCCCAATCAAAGATAATGGCTACCTTAGCTTTAACACGAGTTCCCATCGTTTGGTCACCTAATGTTTGCAATTCTTGCCCTAATTGGGCACATTCTTTAAAAACACGGGTATGTTCATGACCAACATGTTCAATGACAGCACCATGATACTTCTCAGTAGCTCCACGAGAACGACGAAGTTGAAAAAACATGACTGTATCTGCCCCATGAGCAATCGCTTGATAACTCCATAATCGCATGATACCAGGACGTTTTAGTGCATTATAAGCTTGCCAATTTTGCTGTGAAGGGGTTTGTTCCATTAACATAAATGGCTGACCGTCTTTTAAACCGCGCATTAAATCATGGGTCATCGCTGTCATACTAATCGGTGTCTGAATCGATGGATAGTTATCCCATGAGATGATATCAATTTCCTTGGCCCATTTAAAGTAGTCTAGTTCTTGATATAATCCCATTAAGTTCGTCGTTACAGGAATATCACTAACGTATTTCTTAATTTGATCGCGCTCTAATTTGTACGATTCTAACAAGCTATCCGATTGAAATCGACGATAATCGAGTGACATCCCTTGAAAATTACTGTTCTGACCGTTTTGCCATTCTTCGGATAAGCCACTTGGCGCAACAATCTCATCCCACTGGTAAAAAGTATGCCCCCAAAACGCCGTGTTCCAAGCTTTATTTAGTGCATCAAGTGTTTGATAGCGTTGTTTTAACCAAACCCTAAATTGCTTTTCGCACTGATCACAGTAGCAATAACCACTATACTCGTTTGAGACATGCCATGCGACAATGGCCGGATGACCGTGATAGCGTACCGCTATTTTCTCTGCTAAACGAGAAGCATACTTTAAATAGGTTGGACTATTTGGACATGAATGATGTCTCCCCCCATATTTACGCTTTCTTCCATCAAAATCTACTCTGCTAATATCCGGATAGTGCTTTGCCATCCAAGCAGGATGCGCAGCCGTACCTGTTGCCAAACAAACATAAATACCAGCTTGATATAAACGATCAATCGTTTGATCTAAATCGGAAAAATCATACGTTGATTCATCTCGTTGAATAAGTGCCCAACCAAAAACATTGATCGTAGCTACATCAATACCAGCTTTTTTAAACATCCGCTGATCTTCTACCCATGTTTCAGTATCCCACTGCTCGGGATTATAATCACCACCATACCAAATTTTATTTAACCGTTCATTTAGCATGCATATACCTCCTGTTATGTAAAGTTCAGAACAGCTTGAGCCTGGTTTCCAAATTGGAAAGCAGGCTCAAAAAATAAAACAAACCTTCAATAATGGGCGGAGAGCTACAAGATGTAGCTCATTTAGACGTGGCCCTACAGGACGCGGCGATCTTAGTCTGTAATCCTTCTAAAAGACGTGGCGTTTTTAGTCTACGATCTTACTCGCCCACTGATTGTTAGTTGAGTGAATCAGGACCATTTATTCCTTAAAACTAGTTAACTTCTCCACCCCATAATTCAAGTATGTTTTGCGTCAACTTTGTCATCTCTTGGTTTAATTTCTCTACATTAGCGGTTTCAAGTTCATCAAGCATCGCATTCCAAAGGTCATCAAAATCTTCTGGATCAGCTAAAATCGCTTGGGTAATTCGTTGTTCGGTAATATCATCAGCCCGCTGCTGGATAATCGCAATATCTGAGCCTGCTGGAATTGAGAAATTGTATGCTGCACCGTGATTAGATAGTTGCAATTCATCTTGGGGTGGGAACCAATCAATCCAAAGCTCCATATCATATTCTGCTAACACTTCTTTTTCCACATCAAGCTGATTTTCAATCACTTGTTCTCGTGTATTTACAGTAATCGACTGACCATTGGAATCGACAGCTCCTGTTCCCCAATTCGGGAACGGATGAATATAGTAACCAAAGCCGGTTTCTTTCGAGAAATTCCCGTCTGTATTCATTCGTTCACGAACCTCATCGAATAATACACGTTGTCCATCTACTATTTCATAATGTTCACCTTCAATCCCCCAGTTCAATAGGATTTGTGCTTCTTCTGAGGCCATCCAATTTAGAAAATCAAAAGCTAAGTCAGGATGTTCACTTGTAGACGAAATCGCAATCCCCCAACCTCCGGCAAAACCATAATCTTTTAAGGCTTGATGGACATGATCTTCACTTAACGTGACCGGTAATGGTGCATAAGTGCGTTCTTCCATATCATCTTCTATTAATGCAAAACGCGCATCATTTATATTCCAATCTTGATCAGCAACCGCTAATACTCTTCCGGAAGAGATTTTAGAAATATAAGTATCCTGTGTATGGGTAAAGGATTCAGGATCCAATAAGCCTTTTACATTCATACCATTTAACCATTGAAAATAGTCACGGTATTCTGGTTCTAAAAATTTGTAAATTGTTTCTCCAGTGTTGGTATCAACCGACCATTGGCCATCATCTGGAAAACCACCAGCAAAGCCTGCTGGGTTGCCAACTGTAATAAGCCAGCGCCAATCACTACCTTGTAACGCTAATGGAATCGTCTTTTGTCCATTAATTTCTGGATACATTTCAGTATATTCTGTTAAGGCATCTTCAAATTCTTCTAACGTGGTGATCTCTGGATGACCTAGTTCACGAAGGACATCTAATTGGATTTGGAAGGTACCTGATGTTTCTAATGGTTCATCGTGTACGCCATAAGTTCCTACATTATAAATATTAGGATCATCAACTGAATTGCGCAAACGATCTAATTGGTCGCCATACATCGCCTTTAAATGATCGCCGCGTTCTTCAATCATTTCATCGAGCTTAATGACACCGCCCGCGTCAATTAACATCCCTATATCACCTTTAGCAAAAATCAGGTCTGGATAATCCCCACTGGCAATCATTAATGGAATCGTTTCGTCATTTCCACCGACTGGATAATCAATATCTAAAATCACGCCCGTTGCTTCAGTGATTTTTTCTGCAACAGGGTCATCAAACGATTTATCTTCACCATCTTCATTATAGAAAGTAAGTGTCACCGGTTCGTCAGAGCTCGGTGTTTCCTCTGTTGATCCGCCGTCATCACCATCTGTGTTGGTTTCTTCATTATCACCTCCACATCCTGCTAAGAAAAGGAGACCTGACACGAATAACAAGATAAAAATTGATAATGTCTTTTTCATAATTACCCTCCATTTTTTAAATACTTATTTATATTAATTTTCATTAATATCATGTTTTTACTGCACCTAGCGTTAATCCAGTAACAAAATAGCGTTGTAAAAATGGATAGACAAGTAAGATCGGTACTGTGGCTATAATGGTAATTGCCATCTGAATCGACTGGGGATTAGTTTGACCGGCAATGATCTCTGCATTAGCTGATGTTACATCACCACTTTGAATATTCGTGTTATCCAGTATTTTCATTAGTTCAAACTGCAATGTCGATAAATTTGCATTGCCACGAGCGTATAAATACGTATCAAACCAGCTATTCCATTGTTGTACCGCTAAGAATAATGAAATTGTTGCAACAACGGGTAAACTTAATGGAATAATGATTTTCCAAAAAATAGTGAAATCATTAGCACCATCCATTTTTGCTGATTCGGTTAATGCAATTGGAATACCATCCATAAATGATCGAATCACAATGACGTTAAAAGCCGATAATAGCAGTGGTAAAATGTAAACTAAGAAGTTATTCATTAAACCTAATTCACGAATCAACATATATTCCGGTATTAAACCACCACTAACAAACATGGTAATGACAAGAATGATACTAATCGGGACATTAAAAATAAAATCTCGTCGACTTAAAGTATACGCTAACATGGTACTCGCAATAATGCCTGTTACCGTTCCAACGACTGTTCTCAATACTGACATGCCAAAGGCTGACCATAAATTATTCCTTCCACCGAATATCTCTTGATAGTTGGCCCATGTAAATTGACGCGGATAAATATGAAGCCCGCCTCTTGCTGTATCTGTCGCATCATTGAGAGAAATAGCCAAAATATTCAAAAACGGGTACAGTGTCACAATAATGACACCGATCATTAAAATGAGTAAAACAATATCAAAAACCGTTATCCGGCGCTTTTTCATGATGATACTCCCCTCTCAAAAGAACCTCTGTCTAAAATTTAATTAAAACACACGACCTTCTCCTACTTTTTTTGCTACACTATTTGCAACCACAATAAGAATAACGCTAATAACAGATTTAAAAATCCCAATCGCCGTCCCAAATGAATAGCGGAACATGCCAATACCGTAATTCAGAGCATATAAGTCAATAACAAGTGCACGTTCACTGACAATATTGTTTCCTAATAACATTTGTTTTTCAAATCCGATGTTGATTAGATTACCGATATTAAGAATCAATAATACGATAATGACAGGTCGGATACTCGGCAAAGTGATATGCCACATCTGTCGCCATCTTGATGCACCATCCACTTTAGCTGCCTCATAAAGTTGTGGATCTGTACCTGCCATAGCAGCAAAATAGATAATCGCATTCCAGCCCGTTGATTTCCAAACCTCAGCAGCCGTCACCACACCCCAAAACATCCCTGGTCTTGCCATAAAATTAATTGGTGAATCAACTAATCCGATTGAAGTTAACAGATTATTAACAGGACCACTTATTGATAGCATGGTCGTGACAATATTTGCTACAATCACCCACGAAACAAAGTGAGGTAAATAAGAGATGGTCTGCGTTAATTTTTTTAATTTGGTAAATCGCATTTCATTTAACAATAAAGCAAAGGTGATCGCTGCTAACGTACCGAATACTAATCCTAAAATCCCCATACCGATCGTATTTTCTAATGCACGATAAAAAGTAGGTTCATTAAATAAATCTCTAAAATGCTTTAGACCAACCCAGCTTTGTTCAAAGAAGCTATTCTGTGGTTGATAATCTTGAAATGCCATTGTCCAACCCAAAACAGGTAGGTAACGAAAGACGATTAACCAAATAACAAAGGGTAATGACATAAGAAGAAGCGCTTTTTGGTTCTTTAACCGCTGCCAACCATTTTTCTCACCAGGCGATCGTTTAGGTTGCTTTCCCTTCTTTCCCGTTTGATTAATCGTTGGTGTAACAGGCATATTCACTTCCGGGGTAACTGGTAATAAGTTTTTACTCATTATTTCTCTCTCCCTTGCTTTACTCGCTTTAACCCTTGCTACAATTATTATATAAGTAAACGCTTTCAATAAAAACATAACTATCTAGACATAAAAACAAGCAAAAATTAGACGTCTTATATTTCCCCAGTAGTAAACCCGTGAATCAGGACATTATCGTCCGCATCACTCACCTAAATAGATTACCTCTGTTTTCTATTTTGAGGGGGATTTACGGACACTATCTGTGATAAATAAAAACACACCCAGCAAGATATGTGGATGTGCTTCCGGTGAACGTTGTATCGTCATTGAACAATGTCAGCCATCGTGTTTAGCATCATATTGACGTCTTCTTTTTTGACAAGGAAATCACTTGTTCCATCAATAAAAGCAGCATAATGGTCTGTGTCATAGTTAACGAACGCTAGAGAAATGGTTTTTTCACCTTCACTTGTTAATAAGGTCGATTGAACAACAACCTCTGGCTCTTGGTAACTTGGATCATCAACGAGGCCTGCCACCGTTAATCCTGCCAATGTTTTATAGCCCTCTCGAACCTGTTGTTCATCGATCTGCTTATCATCTGCTTCAAACTGGAACGCCACTTGTTCATGGTGATTGATTGTAATGTTAATGTTATGATCTGCTGAAGTAATGATTAATTCACTGATCAAGTCCAGCGCTAAAATTTTTATGTAACCGTCATGGTATGCCTGTGCAGGGTGACTGAATGCGTCTAAAATATCGTTTGAAATGGTAAAAACTTGGTCATCTTGATCACGTTTTGCATAATAACTTTCTGTCGTAGCAGGATCACCAATAATTAATCGAGAACTACCCTCTCCATAAATAAAATCAATGGTGAAATGACTATCATCTAATCCATATGATGAAAAATCGGTGACCTGTTCTGCAACCAATTGGTCTATTGATAAATTATAGATACTATCAAGTAACACCTCAATCCGTGAGTATCGAGCATGGTAATGGAGCTGGAACGGTTTTTCAACAAACCAGCCAGTAATATTTGCTCGCGTTTCTTCCTCTGGATAAGGACTGTTTTTCGTTAAATGAATCACTTCTGTGCCATTATCAATCCTAATATGTTCAACGTCAGCCGCTTCCCAACTAAAGATAGACGTATCCAAAAAAGCATCGACATAAAAGGGAACCGCTTCGATCAGTGCGCGTTCTACAAGATAAATCGTTTCACGCTGTCGATCTTCAACATAATAACCGGAAGTGTCCGAACTTAGTGCCCCAATCATTAATCGTTGTTCTTCACCATTTTGATAATATAGCCGTACACTTAACTGTGGCGTCTCCAATCCCGTTTCTTTCCTACTTAAATCTATTTCTTCTCCAACCCAATTCGATAAATTGGTGATCGTTTCGTTAACTTGCTCTTGTTTGGTTTGTTCTAAACGCCCTTGCACGACCCATTCTTGATTGACCCACTCAATCTCAAATCCATGCTCCCCATTAACAACAAAGCTTGTTACCTGATCATTTGGGTCAATGAGTTGAGTCGCTTGGACGTCATCATTGAAGGCAAACACCAGCCAAATCATTAATGTCGAAACAGTGATAACAATCATACTTATTATTAGTTTCAAACATGTGATTTTCTTCATGGTTAGCACCTCTTTTGCTTATCTTTTCTGATCAATTCTGCACTTGTTGTTGATTGTTTATCACCCATTCAATTATAGTCAGCTTCAAAAGAAACCGTAATGAATGAATACAAACGCTTTTTATGGCACATGCTTATTATATTAGTAACCGTTCACAAAAAACACCTGTCTATTTAGACATAAAAATCATAGAAAATAAGAGATCTGTTATCTTCTGCAAATTAACTTAATCTCCAGCTTTCATTAGGCGACTGTTAGTTATCATTTTTAGAAAATTCTTGCTCCAATTGTTTAAATACGGTTTGCATATTGTACATCATAAAAAAACCAATTAAACTCATTAAAAATAGCACTGCTATCCCAGGATAAGCATAAAAGATAATACCGAATGCGACGATTGTTGATAGATTTAATAAAGTTGTCTTTAAATATTTGAAAATTGCATAGGTTGAAATAACGAAAAGATTCTTTAACTTCACTTCAAATTTCGTCAAAATAGGGAAGGTGTAACACATTAACACTAAACAAACCGCAATAAACATTAAGAAAATAGGTGCTAACATTGGCATATAGAGATTAGCATAATGGATATCAATAATTAAAATAACGATAATCGTCCATTGAACAAACCAATATTTCCACGCTAATTTAAAATTCTGACCAAAAAAGCGCCAAAAATCTTTAGTAGGCTCGATTATTTTTTCATTGACTAGCTTATCCATTGTTTTTAATAAAGCAGCAAATCCCGGACCAAATGGTATTAAAGCAAGATAAAAAAGCAAAATATTTTGCACCGTAAACTCAGCGAGATAAAAAACCATCATAAACGGGCTAATTAATAACATAAAGTAAAGATTGGTTACAAAAAATGCATAAATATAATTTACCATGCGATAAATAGGACGATCGATTATTGTTTTAGTCATAACGTTTCTCCACCTCATCTATTAAGTATGTTGTTCTTGCGCTTTCTTTTGATATTCTTTCGGACTCATTCCAACATATTTTTTGAATTTTTTATAAAAGTAATCCATATTACTATAACCGACTAGCTCAGAAACTTTATAAACTTTATAAGGTTTATCAGAAAGAATCTGTTTCGCTTTTTCTATTCGAATCCGTTCTAGATAAACATGAAAGTATTCACCTGTATGTTTTTTAAACTTCTTCCCTAAATAGGAACTATTATAATTAAATAAGTCTGCCAATCGTTTCAAACTTAATTCTTGATAATAATACTGATCAATATACATGGTGATTTTTCCAATGTTATTTTCAGGTGTAACAACAAAACCCTCAATCTGCTTGGTAACGGTCCACCATTCTTTCAATAAGCGATTAATTAAGGCTTCCAGATTATTTGAATGATAGATGATAGCCAACCATTCATTCTTGTTAGGTAAATCCAGCTCTGGGTATTGCTTTTTGATCCGTTGCAATATAGACAAGACAAATTCAATCATTTCTGCTTGCACCCTAGCTTTCTCAAGTGCACAGCCTTGGAAATACTCGATAATTAATGTCGCTTGTTGCTCCAACGCTTGATAATCTTTAAATTCAAGTGCCTGAATCATTTTTGCTCCGATCAACTCACCATCAAAGGCTGGCACCGTTTCCTTAGCTTTCAAGGGATATTTAAATAACTGATCAGTACTAAAACTGTACGATCGATCTTGCAAATCTTTAATTTGTCTAACCGCTGCCGGCGTTTGTAGGAGGGTTTGATACTGTGCTGATAAATAAACCGATAGCTTTGAATTGAACTGTCGTTTACAAACATGAAAAAGTTGGTTAATTTCACCTTCTATTTCTTGCTCCAATTGCTTATTAAAAAACAAGTACATCATTGAATCTTTAATAATTAGTTTTTTAAAGGCATAATCGGTTGTCGCTAACTGCTGCTTTAGCGCTAGTCCATCCTTCGATCGATTAAAAGAAAAACAAGCGATTTGAAACGGGCCTTGATAGCGCCCGATATTAGGAAAGTTATTTTCATGTTCAATCCGTCCTTCAATTAAGGCTTTCCAGGCCTCTTCTTCAGACAAATCGTGATAAGCTGTTAACTGTGATGATACTTTGCGTTCATCTGCAATGACTGCTCTTATTTCAACTAAAATCTCAATTAACTCCTGCTCATCAATCGGTTTTAACAAATAAGAATGAATCCCTAACTTAATCGATTCACGTGCATAATTAAAACTTGAGTACCCAGAAAGTATGACAAACTTTGCATCACACCCCGCTTGTTTAGCTTGTTTGATAAATTCCATACCTGACGTACCGGGCATACGAATATCAACAAAGATAAGATCTGGTTTTGTCGCATCAATCAATTGCAAGCCATCACGTGCATTTTCACCATCACCAGAAATGGTAAAACCATAATCTTCCCAACTGATTACATGTTTCATGCCTTCACGAATAATCGGCTCATCATCAATTAATAAAACTTTATACACCGATCTCCCCCCTTTAATTTATTTACCGATTTAACACTTATTTTACTATTGGAAGTGTGAGTGTGACGATTGTGCCTTGGTTGAGTTGACTAGAAATCTGTAATCCATAGACTTTACCATAGTATAATTGAATCCGTTGATGAACATTTCTAATGCCAATCTTTTTACCATCATCACCTTCCCCTTCATCAAGACAATCTAGAATCTTTGCTAAACTAGTATTTGACATGCCAACGCCATCATCTTGAACGACAATTTTCATACAGTCTTGCTCACGAAAAGCATTAATTTGCAAATTCCCCATACCTTCCTTTGCCTCCAACCCATGAATAATGGCATTTTCAATAAGTGGTTGAATTAATAGAGGGAAAATTCTACAGCTCGATATTTGCTCATCTATATCAATCGTATACGTTAATTTATTTCCAAAGCGCATGACTTGAATCTCTAAATAAGTTGAAATAATCTCAATTTCATTTACGAGTGGAATAGGTCGGTCTGTCCGTTCCAAGGCAGACCGCATCATTTTACTTAATTTTTGAATTAAGACAGCTACTTCTTTATCTTTATTAACAATCGCCTTCATTCGGATCATTTCTAGTGTGTTATATAAAAAGTGTGGGTTAATTTGACTTGATAGCATTTTAAACTCAGATTCTTTTTGCTGACGACGCCAACGTTCCTCTTTTATTTTATGAACATAAACTTCGTCAATAAGCTGTTGAATACTTTGTGATGTTCGATATAATTCATCATATGCTTCTCCAATCTCATCCTTACCAGCAATAGCAGGCTTAATATTAAATGTGCCGTGAGCCACTTTTGCCATGGCCATCTTTAACGTTTTGATTCGTGAATTAAAAATTTTAATAAATATTTGAAAGGCAACAATTGAAATCGCGAGTGCACCAACCATCATCCAATAGCCACGGTTAAAGATTTGATTCGGCTCTTCCATTAAACTTTCCACTGGAATAATCGTCGCAATTTGGAACTCATTAACGAGTGTTTTATTTGGTTTTAAACGATGAAGATTCACTTTAACATCTTCACCACGGTAACGATGGTCAAACAATATATTATCCGGATCTTCTTGTTCAGGAACAGCAGAAATAAAGCCAGGATATCGGTACATTAAATTATCATCTCGGTTATAAACGATTTCTTGTTCATCAAGAATAATAAAGACATCATGGATCTCACTATCAACCATCTCTTTTAATTTATCTGTCGATAAGTATATTGCTAGCACACCTAACAGTTGATTTTCTTGATCATAAACAGAGCGCGTTAAAGTAAGGAAGCGTTCATTCGTCCAGTGTTCACGCTTAACCATCCATGAAATTCTGCCTTGGTTATCAACGGCTTGTTGATACCATTCTTCTTCAGTAAACGCTACACTCGCATGTATGAAATGTGAGTTAGTGATCATTGGGCGTTTCATATAAAATTGGATATTGTCAATTTCATCATAGTATTTAATATAATCTTCAACGATCGGATATCTTGAATAAGCATTGTACATGTCTAATGTACTTTCATAGTCTGTATTTAATAAATCATCCATATCACGACTTAAATAAATCAAATCGGAAATATGGGTCATTCGATTTAATACCGTCTCTAATTGAATCTCTATTTTATCTAGATTAGATTCTGTTTCAAAAATAGCATTATTCAACATGACATCACGCATCGCTAAGTTCAAGTAGGCGCCAACAAATATTAATGGAATAGCTGTGACAATCAGATAAATCCCCATTAGTTTGTAGCTAATCTTTAAGTCTAATATTTTTCGCCAAAGCCACCTCATCTTGCTTACAACTCCTCTATTTAGGCAAATCTAGATCTAGTCTTTGTCCAGGTTTGATGCTAATGCCATGCATTTTTATAGCTCGATTTCAATATGACTAGGCTGATTCTTATCCAATTGGATAACAGCTTCAGCTTGCGTTTGACCGTGAATGTTAGCTTCTGGGAATAAGGGTAGCTTTACTTTTAACTGATGGTCCAGGCAACTGACGAGTGTTAGTTTAATCACACGTTCAGTTAAATGCCAAGCTAAATCGACAACCTCTATTTGATCTGGCAATTTCACGCCTTTAATAACACCACGATCTAAGTCAACCGGCAAGGCTTGGAGTAAATATAATGTGTCATGATGATAGTCGACTAACATTTCATGTATCACCTGCGGAAAGGCACCATTGCCATCGACATTGAATACTTCCAAGTTATGATAATGACTCATCATTAATGAAGGGTAGAAACAATTATTTTTAATCACAAGCATGATAACTTCTTTTACTAGTTCCGGCATATGAAATTGAGTCGCACATAATGCGGTGTGCATACGTCCATGTGTTGATGTTGTATCACCATCATCGTTTAATAACCAAGCATCCAACCGTTTTTGAAACGCCTGACGACTTGCTTCAAACAGAATTGGATCTGTCTCCGCTGTAAATTCACGACTTTGAAAAATCGGATATAAATGAGAAAAATGACGATGATTATAGTTTTCAGCCTTCGCTGGAGTTGACCATTCTTTTAGAGCACCATCTTCATTGATCTGATACGCTGGTAATTTATCAAGCATTTGACGCCATTTTGCTATTTTTTCTGAATCAATGGCTAGCACTTGATAGCCCTCAATTAAATGGGTCAACACTTCTTTAGCGACGGCAATATCTTGTGTCGCGTTATCACCACAGCCATTCTCGGCAGAATATGAAGGAATAAAGCGGTAGTTACCATTTGGATCTTCAACTAAGAAATCTTCATAAAACTTAGCGACTTCTTCAAGATAAGGGAGTGTTACCTGTTGTAAAAACTGTTGATCACCAGTATAGCGATAATACTGATAATACCAATGTCCAATCCAACCAGCCCCACATGTCCAAAAATGAAGTGGCCATTCTAGATTCCAGTGAAGATGTTGTCCACAATTACTTGCATGAACAGGTATCATAATGCCCTTACAACCATAATAATACTTGGCATTTTCCTTAAACCCAGGTAATAACGAATCAATCAGCTTAAATAAGCCATGTAGCCCTTCGGAAAGATTACTTGATAAGGCAGAAGCAATTGATAATTGTACATTGGTATCGAAAGTATAATCGCCACTCCAAGCCGGTTCAAACGTACCACTCCATATCCCTTGTAAATTGGGGGTCGACTCACCTGAGCTACATATATACATAAATCGACTGGCATCGTAAACTTTTTCAACAAATACTTTAGACAAATTCGGTTGTTGTTTTGCTTCTTCTAGCAAAGTTGTAAAATTCTTAGCTCTTTCATCGTTATCTGCTAGATCTAATTGAACACGGTCGAATTTTTCTTGATGAATCCGTTGGTGGGCTTGATATAAGAGTTGAAATGATGCTGGTTGATCTGCTAACCATTGATCGGATAAATTGGGTATAATCCTTATAAGTAATCTGACTTTATGGGTATTTGTTATCGTTATCACTTGCCCTTGATTATCAATTGAAGCATGCGGTGCAATAATTTGCCCTAAAACCGTATAACCACCACTTCTTTTTGTATATTGATATTGCCATTTAAAATGATTATCTTGAATATAAAAGCTCCCATCTAGTTGTGGTATTTTGTAAATATCTCGTTTAAGCTTTAATTTAAGTGTTCGATTAAAATTTTCAATTTGATAAACAATCAAATGATCTGCTTGCGAAACAAAAGCTCGACTTTGATAGTCGTCATCGTCACCTCGATAACTAACAACCATTTCACCGGTTTGATAATTTAAGCTTCGCTGATAATGATCGACTGCTTTCACACCTGTTTCAATAAATAAATGAAAGGCCGGATGATAAGGATCACTCATCGTTAAACCTTGATACCCTCTTGCCCGTGCTTGTTGATAATGAAAAGCTTTCCCCGCTTGATATCCTTGTTCAGTTATGATTTTTCTTAAATCGGATAACACGTCACTTAAATGAGGCACCGCAAATGGATGCCCCATCGGTAAAAATAATTTGTAATGATTACCGATCAAGGTTTCCCGAATCGGATCGCCATATGTAATTAAACCCATCTTCCCGTTACCTGTTAGATAACCTTCTTCCCACTTGTCTGCTGGTTTATCATGCCATATTCCCTTTAGTGGAAGCTGGTGCTCACGTTTTTTTGTCATGACTTCTACTCCTCGTATCATCAGTTTTCGTTACTGTTTGAACCCATAAAGCGAACCTACACTCAGCGAGCGCTTTATCCGATGGGACGTTGCGTGAATCAGGTCATGTGCGGACGTTATCACCCACCACAATAAATTGGGTCTACGCTCTATTTGATGGTGGATTGATGGACAAAAAGGTTTGCACAGACTTATTAATACCTCCGTCATCAGTAAAAAAATTAATTGATAGCGCTTTCATAAACAACCCTTCAATTAGTGGGCGTTTGCGTTCTCCCCCCACAGGTGGATCTTTGTGTGAATCACAGGACATGTGCACCGTTAACTCCTTGCCCAATAGCTGAAATACGCTCGATTTTGAGGCGGACGTTTGATTGACGATTCTCTATAATGAATGGATGACCTAATGTTTTTCTTTCAAATTATAGCAAGCCTCGTTAACTTTGTCCATATGACAAACAAAGTTTATAGAATTGTCGCTACAATTATGATACAGTATTTATATACTAATAATTTTATAAAGATAGTGAGTGAATAAATATGAATCGAACTTGGAATCAGTACGTCGTCAAGCAAGAGAATAAAACATTAGTTTTATCAACGATTATCGAGCAAACCCCCATATCTAGAGCAAGTGTAGCACAAGTTACTGGTTTAAATAAAGGGACAGTCTCATCTCTTGTAAGTGAACTAATTGATGAGGAGCTCGTCGAAGAATCCGGGCCTGGTGAATCAAATGGTGGCAGACGGCCTGTTATGCTTTTATTTAATGGAAAAGCAGGTTATTCTTTAGCCATTGACCTTGGTGTTGATTATTTATTGGGGACCATTATCGATTTAGATGGTAACATTTTTTATGAAAAAAAACGTCAACTCCAATCAACTGATTTCGATGTGGTATTTCCATTTCTTACTGATTTCATCAAACATTTAATGGCACAAGTACCAAAAAGTCGTTATGGAATTATCGGGATTGGTGTCGGTGTTCCAGCAGTCATTAGTAACCAAGGGGAAATTTTATTAGCTCCTAACTTGAATTGGAAGAAGATTAAACTCAAAGAACAACTAGAGCAACAGTTTAATTTGCCGATCTATATTGAAAATGAGGCGAATGCCGGTGCGTATGGTGAAATGCGTTACGGCTTTGAACAAACGCCAAAACATATGGTTTATGCAAGTATCGGGATCGGCATTGGCGTAGGAATGATTCTTGATGGACAATTGTATAGTGGTTTAAATGGCTTTGCAGGTGAAGCAGGACACATGACGGTAGTAAAGGATGGACGCACTTGCCGTTGTGGCAATCTTGGCTGTTGGGAACGCTATGCTTCTGAACAAGCGCTTATCGATGAAGCGATTGATCGGAAATTAATTGAACACAATCAAGAAGAACCTTTTCATAATCTGATTGAATTAGCCGATCAACACAATCAAGCAGCCATTGATCTTTTTAAAGAAATCGGCACCTACATTGGCATTGGATTAACGAATACAATTAATATCTTCAATCCAGAACATGTGGTGATTGGCAACCAACTTATTGATGCGGAACAATGGATTGCCCCAACGATTGAAGCTTATATCAATGAGCATACCATTGGCTTTCATCAAAATGACCTTAAAGTTAGTTTCGCTAAACTACAAGCTTATTCGACTGTTTTAGGTATGGCAGCATTCACCATTGAAGGGTTCTTACTTAAGCAGCGAGATGCTTGACTAGACGCAAGAAGATCAAAAAGAGAACTGAACACAAGTGTTCAGTTCTCTTTTTGATCTATTATTTCTAAGTATATACTTTACTTTTAGTTTGGCTCAATTAAACCATATTTACCATCATGTCGGCGATAAACAACATTTGTATCACCTGATTCTGCATTTGTAAAGACATAGAAACTGTGACCTAACATATCCATTTGAAGAACGGCTTCCTCAGAATCCATCGGCTTAAGGTCAAAACGTTTAGTACGTACAATGTCAAGACCCTCATCTTCAAACGTTTCACTGCTTTCATCAATTAAATCTTTCTCCATCTCAGCAAAAACATGTTTAGGTGCACCTTTTTGACGTGTTCTTCGATTGATCTTTGTTTTATACTTTCGGATTTGACGCTCTAACTTATCTACTACTAAATCAATTGCTGCATATAAATCCGTGTGCTTTTCCTCTGCTCTAAGTAGTAAATTAGGCATTGGGATTGTAACCTCAATCTCTTGCTCGTCATTATAGACACTTAAATTAACATTTACATCTGATGTTGGAGGTGTTTGGAAATAGCGCTCTAATTTGCTAACTTTTTTCTCAATATAGCTTTTTATAGCTCCAGTCACCTCGATGTTTTCTCCACGAATGTTATATTTCATAAAAGTGTCCTCCTTTCTATATCTATAATTCTCTATTACCCTTAAAATGTCCTGCCTAAACCTTAATATGTAACCGTTTTTTAATATTTATGAATTGACTTAAAAATTATGCCATGATATGATTAAACCTCATTATTCTGATTAAATAACTCAGAATTGAACGAGGGGGAAAATAAAATGAAAAAACATTATTTACTAGCTACCTTTATCGGGTTGCTGTTGACCGGATTAATAGCTTGTAGTATTGATAATAATGAAGTGGAAGATAGTCAAAGACCGACAAATAAACAAGATACAGAAGGTGATGACTCATGGTCGGCAGTTGAAGAAGCTGGCGTACTTGTGGTCGGAACATCAGGCACTTATGCGCCCGTTACTTTTTTTGATGAAGATAATGAACTGACAGGATTTGATGTTGAATTATCAAGAGCAATAGCCGATTATTTAGAAATAGATATTGAATTCTCGACAATGGATTTTGACGGCATTCTACCTGCCCTTCGTAATGGTCAAATTAATATGGCTATTAACGACTTTGCCATAACAGAAGAGCGCCTTGAAACATTTGACTTCACCGATCCATATAAATACTCTTACGGCTCTATTATCATTCGTACTGATGATCTTGATGATTATCAAGATGCACATGATTTGGAAGGTGTGCCTGTTGCTTTAGGGTCATTAACAAGTAATTATGCACGTTTTGCTGAACATATTGGGGCAGATGGCGTTGCATACGATGGAGGTGTTGAGGCTATATTAAGAGATATTCTAAATGGTAATCAAGACGCTTATTTAAACGATCGATTAGTGTTACAACGAACCATTGAAGAATTTGGTGATGACGGGCTCACTGTAGCTGATCAAGTCAAATACCATGCTACGGAAAGTGCAATTCCTGTCTTACAAGGTAATGATGCACTTGTCGACAAATTAAATGAGGCGATTAACGCACTAAGAGAAGACGGGACAATAGCAAAATTATCTGAAGCATTTTTAGGTGAAGATGCCTCAGCACCCGTTAATTCATCCGAAGTTGTTGAATTCGACTTTTAAAAACATTTATCACAGATCCCCCCTGCAAATAGAGAAAATCTATTAAGGAGGGTAATGTTCGACTAACAATTAGTCCGAGGAGAACGACAGCATCCACTGATTGAAATGTCGCGTGATGAGATCTTGAAAAACAACAATTATTAATATAGATGTTACTATTTAGCAGGGGAGATATGTGTAGACTCCTTTGGGAGTAGCGTGAGCTTGAGATCCACTTTGACAAGTGGTTTTGACTTGGCAAAGTTAGCTCAAGCCACGCCCACGGAAAGCGGAACATATTTCCCCTACCCGTCTAAAACGAAAGGTTTATCCCTATGCTTTCTTGGAAATTCAGATGAGAAAGTTGAGTGACTAACTTAAAATCAATGCACTGGGTGATTGACTGAGACGTTGTTTCCTCGGTCAATCACCTTTTTCTTTACATGCAAAAACGAACACATTTCCACGGATACGTCTGTTGGAATCATACAGTAAAGGAGGAATAACAATGTTTGATTGGTTTTATCAAATACAGTGGGAATATCTTTATAACCCAGAACTCGCTTGGCAATCTGTCCCTTTGCTAATGGAAGGCTTAAAAGTCACTATGATTATTGCACTATTTAGCATGTTTTTTGCTCTTGTACTTGGTTTGCTGATTGGAGTAGCCCGAATGTCAAAGTTTTGGCTATTTAAATTACCAGCAAAATTTTATATTTCTTTTATGCGTGGCACGCCTTTACTTGTGTTTATCTTTATTCTATATTACGGTCTCCCTGTGATCGGCATCCAGTTTAACAGCCCAATTGTAGCAGGAATTGTTGGTATTAGTTTAAATTTTGCAGCGTATAATGCCGAAGTGATTCGTTCTGCAATTATGTCTGTTCCACGTGGGCAATGGGAAGCAGCTCAGTCATTGCAAATGAATTACCCACAACTGATGCGACGCATTATTATTCCCCAGGCCACACGTATTGCATTACCACCTACATTTAATATTTTTATGGATATCGTAAAAGGGACGTCGCTCGCTTCTGTTATTACTGTCCATGAACTGCTCTATTCAGCCCGTATTGTTGCTGGACGCACCTACGAAAGTATGACAATGTATATTACAGCAGCACTTATTTATTGGAGCGTTTGTGTGGTTATTGGTTTTTTCCAACAATACCTTGAACGTCGTTACAATCGCTATCTGAATAAACAATGAAAGGTGTGAGATGATGATAAATGTTAGTAATTTAAAGAAAAATTTTGATCAATTAACCGTACTTGAGTCCATCAACTTTTCAGTAACCAAAGGAGAAGTGGTTTGCTTAATCGGCCCATCAGGCTCCGGTAAAACAACACTGTTAAGATGTCTAAACCTTTTAGAAAAGCCAGATGATGGAACGATTCAAATTCATCAAGATCAGCTCAGCTTTTCAGGGGCACCTTTAAAAACAAAAGAGCTGATACGTTTGCGCAAATATACGGGCATGGTATTTCAAGGCTTTCACCTTTTCCCTCATAAGACCGTGATGGAAAATATTATTGAAGCACCCTTAATTGTAAAAAAATACACAAAAAAGAGATTAGTCGAACAAGGTGCACAATTACTTAAAAAGGTAGGTATGCTTGATCATAAGGATAAATATCCGGATTCATTATCTGGCGGTCAACAACAAAGAGCTGCTATAGCTCGTGCTTTAATGATGGAACCAGAAGTCATGTTATTCGATGAACCAACATCTGCTTTAGATCCTCAGCTTGTTCGAGAGGTATTAAAAGTGATTGAAAGCTTAGCAAAGGAAGGACAAACGATGATCATTGTCACACATGAAATGAACTTCGCTCGTCGCATTGCTGATAAGGTTTTATTTATGGACGAAGGATTTATCATTGAGGAAGGATCAGCTGAGCAAGTGCTTGACCATCCAAACGAACCACGAACGCAAGCTTTCCTACAGCTCCTTGACGATGAATAATACACGTATTACTAATTGTATATTTTAAGAACGCTTATCTGTGATAAAGCGAACCTTCAATTAGTGAGGACGTTTTCCAACCAGTGATTGGTGGTTAAGTGAATCAGGACATTGGCGACTGTTAACGCCCACCTTACTCACTATTTACAGGCAGGCATTTTATGGAGGCCTATCTGTAATAAAAGTGAATACAAGACTCACTTAAATTTAGCAAATGGTAGCATCGCTCGCATCACCTAATAGCTTACTGTTGTTAAATCTTGCGTTAATGACATAATAGACTTTCTAAATTCTCTCTCTAATACTACCTTACGCAGAAAAGGCTTAAATGTTTGTTAAAGCAAACATTTAAGCCTTTTCCTTACTTCTTCTTATCCCAATATGAGCCATCATTTGTTGCAACATTTCGATAAGGATCCAGATATTGCTTGGTTGATGTCGTTTTCTTTTTATTATTACGAATATCACTTTTAAGTTCTAAAAACAAATGGTTAAGCCTTAATTGAATCACTTTATCTTGCTCCATAATATCAAGACCCAATTGTTGTTCTTCTTTAGTATAAGGAGGTTGAATAGCCTTTAACAACTGTTCACGGCGATCAAGTTTTTCCTGAACCTCAAGTAAGATTTGATCACGGTTCTTAGCTGAAACAGGTTGTTCAATTAATGCCGCTAAAGCTTCTGTTACATCTTTCAAATCCGTTAGTGCTTCCATTAGGCTTTCGCACCTTGTGTATATTGCTGGGTTCGTGTTTGCTTTAACACTTCTTTCCATGTATCACGAAATTCTTCTACGACACGATTAGCTTCCATTAGTGATTCTAAATCATTTTTAATGTTGGCTTGGATTAAACAATGATTAACATAATCATAGAGTGGCAACATTTCTTTCGCAATTGGCGCACCTTGATCTAACGTCACCATAAGTTCGTTAATGATATTTTGTGCTTTTTGTATATTTGTGTTTTTTAATTGAATATCGCCCTGTTCAATACCTTTTTTAGCATATTTAATAAATTTCAAGCAACCGTTATAGAGCATTAATGTTAATTCCCCAGGAGAGGCTGTATTAACCGAATTATTCTTGTATGCTTGATAGTGTTGTTGCACCATTAAAAGACACTCCTTATCTTATTGCATCACTTACATTTGATTAAACTGTTGGAACATATAATTAGATTGATCATTCATTTGTTGAATCGCACGTTCCATTGCGGTAAACTGTCGCCAATAGCGATCTTCTGTTTGTTGCAAACGTCTTTGAAAATCGACCATGCGTGTGTCCATTTCCTTTAGACGACGTCCTAATGAATATTGCTCTAAATTCGATGTACTACGACCCGCACGCTCATTAATTTGTTTTGCTGTCCGATCAACAGCATCATCTAAGCGTTGGGCAATCCCTCTTGATCCATCATCAGAATTGTTGGTAAATAAGCTTTGAACAGCACGAGAGTCCGTTCTAAGTGCGTCACGCAATTTATCTTCATCAATCTCTAACTTACCACCATCCATGTAATTAGATGTCGTAGTAATCCCTATTTGTGACAAATGGTTAAATGCGCCATCCGTTTCAACAACGCTATTCAAGCTTGAGCGCATTCGACTTAAAGAGGTCGTTAAAATTGAACTACTTCTAAGCATACCACTTTTTGCTTGCTCTTCCCACTGTTCAATCTCAGACTCTGACATTTCTCTTCTTTGTTCAGTTGTTAATGGCGGATAATCACGATTACGTTTTTCTGTTGTCTTTCCATTAACAAACTCAACAAGCTCATTATATTTCTCTACAAACTTCGTAATCGATTCTACTGATTTATCAACATCGTTATCAACAGTAATATAAGCTGGAGAATCCATCACATTGGTAAAGTTATAGTTAATTCCGTTTAAAGTTGCTGAATTCGTTGTTGATGAAAAACCTGTTACACCATTATAACTATATTCAGCATTTGTTCCACCTGTTTCACCATCTTGGGTTAGCCCCAATACTTCTGTGAAGAAATTACTTGATTCATTGCCATCAAAATCAAATTCAATCTCATAGCCACCTTGATTATGATCACCTGTCTTAATTGTTTCCATCACGACTTTATCAGAATTCGCATCATAGAAAGCGCGCACACCATTATTCTGATCTGTTATTTTTTTCAAAATATCATTAAGCGAATCGCCTTCATCGATAGTAATCTCGTGGGTTTCTTCGCCATTATGATAGGTCTTAAAACTAATCGTTTCAGGAAGCTCACTTATATCACCATTTAAGTTGCCCAGTTGGCTTGCCAAATCATCAGATGCGTCAATCTTCGTTCCACCAGAAATACCTTGTTGAGATGCGTTGATCGCATTTCTCGCTAATTGTGTGACTTGAATACTATAGCTTCCGGGTTCAACACCTGAAGATGCTGTAGCAGAAATTGCATCTGGTTGTGAAGAAATAGCTGTTTTACTATTATACGTACTCGGTCGCTTCATAACATCATCTAATAGTAAATTTAACTCTGCATATAGTGCATTAACTTCACGATAAGCATCACGTTCCCATTCTAACAAGGTTTTATCCTGTTCCATCTTATCTAATGGTATACGTTCTGCCGCCATTAAATCTGCAACAATACCATCAATATCCATTCCAGTTGCTAATCCACCGATTCTCATACCCATTTCTTAACACCTCTTCTTAAATTTTTTCGTCAACAATTAATCCCATAAACTCAGCCATAGCTGCATACATATCTAACATTTGCTCAGGCGGAATTTCTCTAATAATTTCATCAGTTGATGAATCTACAACCCTTACATAATATTTCTCTAGTTTTTCATGCATTTCAAACTTAATCGATGTTCTAACAGGCTCTAGAAATTCATTAAGCCCTTCAACCATGCTTTCCAATTCGACACGATCGACAATTTCTGCATGACTACTAACAATGGTTGAGCGAGCTTGATGAGTTGCTTTCTCTCCTGCTTCGCTCACAAGATCGTTTTGGCCCGATCTTTGTGTTAAGCTCGCTCCAGGAACTATTCTACCGACATCCATCGCAATGCCATCTCCTCTACATGTTTACTTTTCCTTTATATCGACACATCTCAAAAATTATTAACTTTTTTTATTGATTTTTATGGAAATCGATTGAGAGTAGCTGGACTAGAAGGCTTAGACGGAGTCTAGTACCTTGAATTGAATGGCTTATGGAATATCATTTAAAAAACCAAAATAGAATAGGAATCATTAATATAATAATTGTTCCTCCAGCAGTTAGGAATATAACTTTAATTAATTTTTTTTTCAAGAAAAAACACCACCTATAAGGATTATTTTAAATGTAATACTATCATTGTTTTTAAAATATTCCTATCTCAGTATATGAGCCACTTTTGGTCAACCTTCGCGATCACGTATCTATTTAGATAGTCAAAATATTGAAGAACATATAAAAAATAAATAGAATATGTGGATATATATCGGGAGACCAACATGTCCAGAATGTGAGAAACTTTCTCCTGTTTTAAAAGAAGGTCTTGAAGAAAACAACAAACATGTTTATTATTACAACACTGATAAAGCAAGCGAAGAAAATGAACAAGAAATGATTACCTTGCTTGAAAAGTTAGAAGTTAAATTAGTTCCTACCATAATTCACTTAAAAGAAGGTGAAATTATAAAAACCAGTGTCGGTTATCAAGATAAGACTAGTCTGGAAAAATTGTTGATTGAGTAGAAATTCTATCTATAAGGATTTCTTAGTTTATTGATATGATAAACTATGGGCGTTGCCAGCAACCTTTCATTACCTTTGCTACTTTTTGATTAGTCATCATTAATAGTGGAATTTTTATTGGGCTGGCAAAGCCTTTTTTCTATGCTCATTACAATAGCAAGATTCTAAAGTTTTCTTTCTATTTTGAGCTGAGTGTTTTATGGACGGTTACCTATGATAAAAAGCGCTATTTTCCCTTTATTAATTTGCCTTGTTCCATCCGATACACGCTGTCACAATACTTTAATAAACTTTCATCATGAGTGACCATTACTGCAGCCTTTTCTTTCTCTTTAACCTCTCTTGCAATTAATGCAACAATTTCATCGCTGCGAGCTTGATCCAGGTTTGCAGTCGGTTCGTCAGCTAAAATAATCTCAGGATTATTCATAAATGCCCGCGCAATCGCAACACGCTGCTTCTCCCCACCTGAAAGTTGATGTGGATAATACTCAGCACGTGCTTTCAAACCAACGCTTTCAAGCAGCTGGCCTAACCACTGTTTGGCTTCACGATCCCAGTTTCCTTTCATCTGAGCAACAAGCTTTAATTGTTCGTTAACCTTTAGATAAGGAACAAGATTAGCTGCTTGAAAGATATAACCAATTGAAGTTAAGCGGACATTGGCTAACTGCTTATCTTTGTAAGAAGCGATCGATTGACTATTGACGAAAACCTCACCATGATCAGGCGTTAACAATGCACCAGCAATTGACAGAAACGTACTCTTTCCCGATCCAGACGGGCCAATCACGGCGGTAAACTTTCCTTTCTCAGCTGTGAAGGAGATGTCTTGGAGTATATTAATGTATTGTTCGCCATCTTTAAATGCTTTCGTCACATTTTCTAACACTAGTGGTGCGATCATTATTCCGTCCTCCCCATTGCTTGTTGTGGATCAACCTTAACAATTCGTATACTTGATAGTAATGAGCCTAATAACGAAACGATTAAAATCATAATTGAATAGCTTGCGATCAATGACAAATCAAATTCAAACGGCATGCCTTCTGGTAAAATATTCGAAACAAATATGGTAAAAGCTGTAGCCAAGATTAAACTAATAACAGTTAAACAGAAGACTTGTAACAATGTTGTCCCGACCAAAAATAAATTTTTTGCTCCAATTGCCTTTAGTACACCAAATTGATTAAGCTTCTGAATGGTTAATATATAAAAGAATGCAGCTAACACAAAGACTGCGATAATAATGAGGAATGCAATCATCATCATAAGGGACATTTGCTCTGAAGAATGACCGGGTACCGCTTGAATAATAGCATCTTTTTCAACCCAAGTCCCATCATTGAGCGTTTGATGAATGTCAGTTTGTAATTCTTCGTTCACTTCTTCAATCACAATCGCATTAGCGACTTGGTGTGGTGTTAAATCTAAGTTATAAAATGCCGTTTCAGCAATATAAATAATCGGTGAATGGCGGTATGTTTGATTTTCAGTAAACCCTACTACGGTAAAAGTTAGGTCTTGATCTGCTTCGTAGAGCGTATCACCAATATTTACTCCATCGGCTTTCATCGTTCGATCAACAACGATTTCTAGCATGTCCGAATCATTTAAATCTTCGCCTTCGATAACACTAGGATAGAGGAAAGCTTCAGGATCGATTGGGATCAATGTGACATCTAATAACGTCTCACTCGATGCTGCATCAAGACGATACATTTGTGTGAGAAGGGGTTGCCACCCTGTATCGCGGGGTATTTCTTCCTCTAATTCATCAATGATATAACCCGATTGATCAAGCCTATTCTCTGCATCTTCCTGCAAATAAAAACGAGTAGCTGCCATATCCTCCAACGCTGCAATATTATCATTTGACAGCCCTTGTGCTAGCCCACTAACAATAAAAACAAGTGAAGCCATTAAAAATAGAATAAATCCAATTAGACTGTATTTCAGTTTGAAAAAATGAATTTCTTTTAATGCTAAGGAAAACATAAACGAATCTCTCCTTTTTAAAACGTTTAGTCATAACGAAACAGTTTAATAAAAATGGGATCATAAACACACAAACATCTTACAAACTATTTTAACCTTTATATATATAAAATGCGAGGCAAACCTGATCGTCATGAATGTTTATCATAAAACGAGGGGCTGGGACAAAAGCGTAACAAGATAAGAAAAATCCAAACATTGTCTGATACATGTAGCGCTTCGGTAAAACACTTCGCTTTGTTCAGAATGTTCGGATACGCCATTTCATTATTTAATTATGTGCCAAGCTCTTAGTGAATCAGGACATTAGCCTCCGTTAGCTACCGCTCACATAGATGAACTCTATTTTCTAATTTGAGTCAGGCATTTTACGGTCACTTATCTGTGATAGAATCTTTTAAAAAACATGATTAAAAGCATGATTTAACAGACGACGTCCATTCTATATTTTTTTAAAGAAGAAATTCTATCAAACGGGTGAACGGCCTAGCCACCAAGGTCATGATACGCTTGATTAATGGAGTCGATTCAAGCTGATTTGTTAAGCTTGCCTCTCCTTGATTTACGAGTAAGCTATTGGAAAGGTAGTCCTCGTTTATCAATGTCATGACCTCATCTGCCAAACCGGGGCTATCGATTACAATCATCGATTCAGTATTGAGAAAAGCACTGCGTGCATCTAGATTAAAGGAGCCAACTGCGGTGATTTGTTGATCAATTATTATTGATTTCATATGTAGTGATTGATCAGGTCCTTGAAACTCATATAATGATAAATCGGAAGCAGCCAGAGCTTGGCGATGATTACGATAACCACTATGCGCGATCATATTAGGAGTAGCAGCTAAGCCATTGGTTAACAGTTTACCATCAACCCTATCCATTCGAAGCTTACTTAAATCTTCACGGATGAGCCGACTCGGGATTACATACGGGCTCTGCACGAGCGCTTGTTGCTCTGCCTGGTCAATCAGTGCTAACATTTCTAGCCAAACATTAGGTTGCTTATAAAATCGATCAATTGAATTATGGACAAAGAAACCACCATTTATCTGATGCGCCTGATCACGCCACTCACTCATCCGCTCACAACGCTCATGTGACGACGTCTGATAGCTCTCGTATGAGGTTTCAAGGTTTGTTTTTTCCGCTACCGCCCGTCGTTCTCCCCATCGAGTCAAGTCTTTATCCGTTTGCAATACTGTAAATTCATGTGACCAAAGATAGTCAAAGTAATCGCTGATTTCCGAGGTTAAGGATGACTGCTGTTGATTTTCATTAACAATTAAAACATCTCGATCATTAGAGCTTCCTTGATAATGATCGGGTGCAAAATATTTGTCACCAATATTGCGCCCCCCGATTAATGCGTATGTTTGATCAGCGACGATAAATTTATCATGAAGACGATTATGCCAGCTCCATGGGCGAGTGGGATCAAATGGCTCATAAAAACTTAAAGACATATTAGGGTGTTCATTAAAGACACGAATAATGTCCCGATCACCAAACCTTATATTATGAAAAATACCATCAATTAAAAAGCGAACCTGTACCCCTCGATCAGCTGCTGCAAGGAGATGAGCATAAAAAAGATCAACAGTCTCCCCGCCTTGCATCGCATAATAAGAAATATCAAGTGAATGTTCTGCTGATTCAATTAAATCAAGCCTCACCCGCCAAGCATCTTGACGATCCTCAATTAAGACAACCTGTTCTGATGTTTCACTGATCCATCGTTGCTGAGTAGAGTCCAAATCGCGTTCAGGTGGCGTGTAAATACCAAAGGCAAATACAGCAGTTAGCAAGACATAAATAAAATAGCCTAACAAAACGTATTTTGTTAGGCTTTTCAAATGTAATTTCTTCACAATATAATCCCCTTCTGCGCTTTAACGACGGCGCCCAAAGATCATAATAAATTTAAGCAACTGTAACACAGCCATTAATGTACTTGCTACATAAGTTAAGGCTGCTGCATTCAATACTCGGCTAATTCCTGCTTGCTCATTATTAGTGACAAAACCGAGTTCCAACAATTGATTTTTCGCTCGCCGACTCGCATCATATTCCACAGGTAAGGTAACCAACTGAAACAATACAGCAGCAGCAAACAAACCAATTCCGATACCAATCACCTGATTTCCTAGCACCGAACCTACACCAAAAAACAGGAAACCAACTAAGAATAAGAGCGGTGCCATTCTTGACCCTAATTGAGCAGCTGGAAATAACGCTGTTCTAAATTTAAGCATCGCATAGCCACGCCCATGTTGAATCGCATGTCCCACTTCATGGGCTGCGATCGCCAAGGATGAAATTGAAGAACCACTATAAACAGGACCTGATAACCGAACAGTTTTAGCCCTAGGATCATAATGATCAGATAGATCACCTCGATTAGAACGTTCAATCGTTACATCATAAAGCCCATTCTGATCTAAAATACGACGAGCGACTTGAAGTCCAGTAATTTGCGCACTCGCTTGGATCCGAGCATATTTATGAAAATTATTTTGTACTTTTGACTGTGCCCACATTGCTAAACCAAATGCGATAAATATTAAAAAATCCATGGGATGAAAAAACATCTTATATCACTACCTTTACTTATTTTTATTTTTTTTACAAACGACAGCATCAACGCCTTCTTCCTCACATAACCATGCTGCAATTCGTTCCATTAAAGACTTTTCTTCTGTTATTAAGTAACCTTTATTATTACGCTCTAGACTTATCATTAAGTCAAAGTTAGCCAACTCAGTCACCTCGTTTTATTGATTTGCTATTAGTATATACGACAATTATGAACTAAGTATGAACTAACGTGAATTTTTTAACTCGGAAGGCAAACGGATAAAGAACGTCGTTCCAACACCAATTTCACTGACTACATCAATGGAACCTCCATGTAATAAAATAATCTTTTTGACAATTGATAAACCTAAACCATTACCTGAACTATTGTTAGAACGTGCCTGATCAACTTTATAAAAGCGATCAAACAAATAAGGAAGTGAATCTTCAGGAATACCGACACCTGTGTCATTAACCCGAATCACATGGTTGTGCTCTTCTAGATAATTAGAGATATGAATGTCTCCACCCTGATGATTATATTTTATCGCATTAACAAGTAAATTCAACCAAACTTGCTCCATCAAATCTTGATCAGCCATAACATCATGATCCATTAAATCAAGATGGATGGTTATATTTTTTTCTTGCCATAATAGCTCTGTTGATAATACAACACGTCTAATCTGTTCAGCTAATCGATAACGCTCTGGTTGATAAGGATGCTTTTCAGAGTCCAATGACGCCATTCTTAGCAAATTATCCGATAATCTTGATAAACGATCGGCCTCTTGGTAAATAATTCGCAAATATTCTGTTTGATTTTCTTGGTCGATTAGTCCATCTTGCAATGCACGAGTATAACCTTTAATTGATGTTAACGGTGATTGAATTTCATGAGAAACGTTACTAACAAATGTTTCACGTACTTCATCCATATTCGCTAATGCCTGAGCCAAATCATTAAAGCTTCTCATTAAACGCCCAACCTCATCTTGTCTTTCAGTCGATAAACGAACAGTAAAATCTCCCGTCGCTAATTGTTCTGCAGCCGTTGTCACTGAACGAATACTTGCCACAAAATAACGTGACACCCAGATAATAAAACTACTACCAATTAAAAGCACAAGTAATAATGCATGTAGTGTACGTCGCCTTGAGCCTGCCATATCATCAGTAAAGTCAACGTTAACAAACAATAAATACGGCTGATCTTGATAATGAATCGTGGTCCCGATAAATCGTTTCATTTGCCGGCGATCTGGAATAAATGTCGTAATCTCAGAATCATCAATAGACTTGACCTGGTCAATCATCTCTTCATTAATAAAGTCGGTATTCATCTCAGGTAAATAAGGCTGCCCCGTGTAATCAAGAATAACGGTTTCAACGCCAGCATCCTCTAACAATTGTAACAGCCTCGGCAAATCCTGGGTATCGACTAATGTTAATAGTTCAGCAATATAATCCGAGGTTTGTTCCATTTCTTGTTGATAGATATATTCATCTTGAAAGAAAAGAGCAGTAATTAAATATGAAGCAAGCAAGCTACCTATTACCCCTGTTATAAAAGTAAAAACAAATTTCCAATAAAGACTTCTGCTCATTTAAGTCACATCCTCTAATCGATAGCCCAACCCTCTAACTGTAGTTATTTTCAATTGCTTAAAAGGCTCCAATTTTTCGCGTAACCGTTTAATATGAACATCGACAGTCCGCTCATCCCCTTCATAATCAAACCCCCAAATTTTCTCAACAAGCTGAGCCCTTGTGAAAATACGCCCCGGCTCATGTGAAAGTTCAAAAAGCAATTCACATTCTTTCCGTTTTAATGCTACCGACTGGCTCTGATCAGATACAGTCAAACGATCTAAATCGACTTCTACATCACCAATGCGATTCCGTTTTTCTAAACTTAAATTGTATCTTTTTAATAACGCATTTACACGCAGTACCAGTTCGACTGGATCAAATGGCTTGACAAGATAATCGTCAGTCCCTGCTTGGAAACCTCTCACCTTATCTTGTGATTCACCTTTTGCCGTTACCATTAGAATTGGAATTTGGTAAAAGTCTTTAATTTCTTTCGTTAAAGTAATACCATCGACCTCAGGCATCATCACATCAATAATGGCAAGATCAATTGGCTCTCGCTCCATTATTGTTAAAGCCACCTCTCCATTTACAGCTTCTAGTACGTGATGTTGTTTATCTGTTAAATATAATGAAATTAATTTACGGATATGCGGATCATCATCTACTACTAATACAACTGCCACCATTCACACTCCAATCGTATCTTCTCTATTTAGATTATCATGACTTTAAATAAACTGCTATTGTTAGCCTATCATCACATTTCATTTAACAGAAAAACTCGCCCAGAAGTTCCGGGCGAGTTACTTAAGGAAAAATTTATTTTAATAACCTTTTAGCTTATCTACTTGATTCAAAAGGGGTTGACCGGACTGATAGCGAATGATATTTTCTTTAAACAACGCCATAATTCGGTCAATATTTTGTTGAGATAAATAAGCCTGATGCGGTGATATGATGACTTGATCCATATGCCAAAACGGGTGGGTAGCTGGTAATGGTTCGACTTGGAAGACATCGAGTGCTGCACCGCTAATTTGACCATCATTTAAAGCATCAACCAGGTCTGATTCAACAATAGCATTCCCTCTACCTACATTAATAATAACCGCGCCCTCTTTCAACTGGCTGATACGCTCACTATTTAAAAAGTCATCGGTTTCTGGTGTTGCTGGCAAGGCCAATACAATATAATCCGCTTCTTGGATTACCTCATCTACACGGTCCATTCCAACAATTAAGTCAGTAAATGAATCAGATTGATCAGTTGGACGGCGACGACAGCCACTGACCTTCATCCCAAACGCTTTACATCGTTTAGCAATCTCATAGCCAATTTGACCATAACCTACAATACACACATGTGCATTTAGTAAATCTCCAACGGGTTCTTTCTGCCACAATTGACGTTGCTGATTAATACGAAGCTCTGGAAGTCGCTTAGAAAACGCAAGAATCATTGCCATCGTGTGCTCTGCAATCGGTACAGATGTGCACCCTTTTGTATTGGTAATTATAAGATCATTATCTTGAGTGTACGTATTGATCAAAGCATCAACGCCGACACTTAGCGATTGCACCCATTTTACGTTAGGTGCTTGAGTCAATATTGATAAATCATCGATAAAACCTAGTGTAAATATAACTTCACAATTCGTTAAATCCGCCTCTGAAATCGGCTCTGCTTCTCCAATATTCCAAGGTTCTACAATAATTTGTTTACATCTTTTCTCAAAATACTGACGATAATGTTCTGGAATGTTAACACGAAAATAAACGGAGGGCCATTGTTTCGTTGTTTCTGTTAAAACACTTTGCATAAGCCTTTCCCCCTAACCTATTCTGTTATCCTCTATACTATTATGATAAGTTTTATTGCAAGAATAACAACATGTTTGTTAAGGAAGTTAACAAGGTTTACCCTAATTAGGTTAATCATCTACACAGTCTGACGTTCAATTAACGAAGTGACAAATTGATGCTCACTAATATGATCAGGTTGTAATGCTTGTTGAAATAATTGTTGTCCCATTTGCAACAATGGGAGGTCAATCGTAGTTATCTCCATAAAATTAGCAATCGGTTGATTATCAAAGCCAATCAAAGCTAATTGATGAGGGATATCAACATGATGTTTTCGACAAACCGTTACCATCCCAGCAGCAATTTGATCATTTGCGACTAATAGTGCTTCCGGCCTGTTTTTTTGTTCTAACCACTTCAAGGCAATGTGTGCACCATCTTCAAATTGATAGCAACCGTAATAGGTATAATCCCGATTGTATTCTAGTCCATTTTCTTTCAAAAAATCTTGATATGCCTGCCACCGCTGTTTACTATTTGCACCGTTTTGGCGACCTACACAATAACCAATCTTGCGATAACCTTTGTCATACAAGAACGATAGCGCCTGACTAAACGCTTGATAATGATCAATATAACTCGCAGAAAATGTTTGTTGGCTCGTTTTTTCTGCTAAAACAATTGGCCCGTATTCTCGATACTCCAGCAAGAATGGCCAATCAATCTCTCTAGAGCAAAGGATTAAACCATCCAATTGCTTATACTTCAACATATCTAACGCCTCTCGTTCACGTTCTAACCGGTAATTTGTTTGAAACAAAATAATTTTATGATTGTCCTGTTCCGCCTGTTCCATCATACCTTCAACTAATTTCCCGAAATAAGGATGATTGGTAAACGGCACCACTACACCGATAATATTTGTCTTACCCGTACTTAAATGAATAGCATTCATATTCTGATGATAATTTGTTTGGATCACAGCTGTTTCAACAGCCCGTCTTTTTTCTTCACTCACATAAGGATGATGATTTAAAACACGCGACACAGTCGAGACGGACACACCAGCAATTTTGGCAATATCTCTAATGTTCGTCATATTATACACCTACTTTAATCATGGGTTCATTAACCATTATAACGAATTTCCATTAATAAAACGAACCTTCAATCAGAGATGCTTTCGTTGTTTGCTCACTGATTGCTAGTTGACATAAATCATGCCTAAATCGATTTACCTCTGTTCTCTATTTTGAGTTGGTTAGCTGTGAAAAATAATAATAAAATTTGAACTGAAACGCGTTTCATACGCTATAATGAGAGCTGTGTTGCTAGATAAGTGAGCGTTACGTACTAACGGCGTTATGATTTATCTAGCAACCCTTTTTTAATAAGAAGTTGGACGCCAGCATATCCTTTCATAAGATCGCTGCTTGTTTACATGCGAATTTCTCTTCTTTCGTGCGATCACAGCTTGTTTACGTGCGAAATTCTCTTCTTTCGTGCGATCGCAGCTTGTTTGCGTGCGAATTTCTCTTCTTTCGTGCGATCGCTGCTTGTTTACATGCGAACTTCTCTTCTTTCGTGCGATCACAGCTTGTTTTCGTGCGAACTTCTCTTCTTTCGTGCGATCGCTGCTTGTTTTCGTGCGAACTTCTCTTCTTTCGTGCGATCGCTGCTTGTTTTCGTGGGAAATCCCCTTCTTTCGTGCGATCGCACGAAAGAGATAATCAGCTAAGTCATAAGTAATTTACCGAAAATAAAGTCTGGTAAATATCAAGCAGAACGAGTGGAGATGAAAATGTTGCTAATTAAAGTGTAACATTAAAAGAAGAGCCATTTGCTTTATGAAAAAGCAAATGGCTCTTCTTATTATATCGACTTAATCGCCTGATCAATGGGCTGTGAACCAGAAATAACTTGGAATTCTTTATTTATCGTCGTATCATTGATTAAACTTGCTAAGATAACTTCAGCTATATCTTGACGTGGCACTTCTCCTCGATCAACGGTTTCTGCTAATTGAACTTCTCCTTTGCCGGAATCGTTCGTTAAGCCACCTGGATGAATAATCGTGTAATCTAAATCACTTGCTCTTAACCACTCATCCGCATAATGTTTTGCTACAACATAAGGAGCGAATGATGCCGGCGAAGATTGGATTGCTTCTCTTGTCGTATCAAATGAACTAATCATAATATAACGCTTTACACCAGCCTTTTTAGCTGCTTCTATCGTTTTGACAGCACCATCCAAATCAACCATAATCGTTTTATCTTTCCCTGTATGCGGTCCTGATCCAGCTGTAAATACAATTGCATCTACATCATCAGCCGCTTGAGCCATCGCATCAATACCACCTTCTAAATCGACCACTACCGTCTCAGCACCTAATTTTTCAAAGTCATCCGCCTGTTCAGCCTTCCGAATCATTGCTTTCGCTGTAAAATCATCACTACTTTGAATTAAGGAAACAAGGTGTTTTCCGATTTGACCATTTGCTCCAATGACAAGTACTTTACCCATTAAAATCATCCTTTCTAAACATAACAAACGTTCTCTTGTATTATATATCCATTAAAACAATAGACTAAACATAATCCATCTATCCGTTTAACGGACATTCCCAGCGTTTTCATGTAATGAATGTGCCTTGTTGAATCTTTTCCAGACAAGATATAATATCATCAGTTACGTGATAGGTCTTCATTTTTAACATTTCGGCCGGTTCAATATCATTAGTTAACGAATCACCTACCATTAGCGTCTGTTCCGGTTGAAATTGATTAGCTGACATAACATGTTCAAACGCCTGTAAGTCAGGTTTCTCATAGCCAATTGCTTCTGATATATAAATCGGGCAAATATCTGTTAAACCTAATAACTCTACCTTTGCCTGCTGTTCTTCGATTAAACCGTTCGTTAAAATGACTAGATCATAATCCACTTTCAATTTCTTTAAACCATCAATTACCTGTTGATTAGGTTGAAGTTCCGCTAGTAATAACTGAAAAAAGTCTTGATAGAAAGCATCACCTTCTAGTAAAGTGAAATCCAAATTAAAGGTCTGTAGAGTTAAAGAAATCCGTTGCCTTCTTAGGTCTGCCAAAGTGATTTGTTTTGCTAATAGCTTCTCCCATAACAATGCGTCTATCTTGCGGTAAATCGTCATAAAACCATCATATGTGGTAAATTGATCAAATCCACGTTCAAAAAAAATCTGACGGTGCGCTTTTTCCCAACACGCATTAAAATCAAATAGCGTATTATCTAAATCAAAAATAATATTTTTTACTTCCGTCATCAATAACTCAGCTCCTTTTTTATTAGTTGACGTGCTATAGGTAAAGCAAAGTCTTTAATGCCACTCGCTAGATCATTCCTGTTTCCACCCTTAATAGCCACCCATTCAAATGATAAAATTTCATTAGCAACTTCCAATCGTGCTACATGCTCAACCAAGTATAAATGTGTAGTTAATTTTACATCTTCAAATTGTGAAGGTGTAGTAAATGTTTGTAAAAAAGTAAGATTTTCCATACTAACCCTCAAGTTTAATTCCTCTGCTAGCTCTCGTATTAATGCTCGCTCTGGCGTTTCATTCTTTTTTAGTTTTCCACCAGGTAATATAAAGTGAGAGGGGTGTAGCTTCTTCTTGACCGCTAAAATGGATTGATCTTTTATAATAAGAGCTGAAGCTTTAATCATCACAGATAACCTCCTCTTCCTTTAAACCCTCAGTTAATAGTGTTATGTACTCATCGCATAGATGTATTTTTTCACTCATATATTCATAAATCATCTCATCGGTCGGTTCAGAAAATGAATCACCAAAAATAGATACACCTTCTAGAGATTTATTTGATATACCAAAGTCTAATAACGCATACTTTACTTGCTTCCTTGTGCCAAAGTGATAAATTGGAGAATCATATGCAATGCCGTATTTATACTCATAGTTTTTTAAAAATTGCATGGCTACAGTTTTTTGTTCGACAAGATCATCTTGATATTTAACAACACCATCTACTAAACGATAGATCTGATTTTGCAAGCAATATACGGTAGCAGCTGCATGAATAGCCATCTTGTCACCTAATAAAACCATATTTACTCCCCATCGCTTTATATCTGATTCAATATCTTTAATGGCTATTCTCCTAAACAAGCCACTTGTCATTAAAGTAACTCTTGATATAGATACACTAGGAAAACGATCTACAATTTCATTCACTCTAAATTGTGATAATTCACTTTTAATACCAATCCCGCTATTACACGTTATTAAATGAACCTCCCTTCCTTTTGTTGCTTCTAAACATGCTACTAACGATGAATCTTTCCCTCCAGTAAACAAAACAGCGACCTTTTCATTCATCGATAACACGACCCTCTTTCCAATTTTAAACATATCCTTAAATTAACATATACTCTTTGTGCTAGTCAATTCAAAAGCGAATGAATTTGTTAATTAATAATTTAACGTTCATATTTCGACAATTAAATATTAAAAAGAGTTAAAAAATATATTAATACGTCATTAAAAGTCGAATAATATCAATGAATGCCAAGTATTAAATAATCATAAAATACACCTTCAATCAGTGAATGTCTTCACCCTCCTTCCACTGATTGTTAGTTAAGTGAATAAGGACTTTAGTGGCCGTTAACACGAGACATCTACTCCCTATTTTGAGTGGGTATTTTACGGACACTTATCTGCGATAAATGCATTTTTTCAATTTCTTAACAATGACTTTACACGTACTCCAAATTGATTTGATATGGTAAAAGTAATTAAATCATACATCTATAGAGGAGTGTTCATATGCGCATCGCTATTTTCACTGATACCTATACACCTGAAGTTAACGGTGTTGCTCTTACTTTGGAACGCTATGTTGACTATCTAGACAACCAAAATATTGACTATCGCCTCTTTGCCCCGGCCCCCTCTGTCCCTGTTCCAATCGTTCCAGAAATCCTCCGTTTAACAAGTATTCCCTTTTTATTGTACCGCAATTGTCGCATCGCCCTGCCCAATCCAGCGCCTATCAAACACGTTTTAGATGATTTCAAACCCAATTTAATTCATATTGCAACACCATTCACTCTCGGACTATCTGGTCTGCATTACGGGAAAAAACACCAAATACCTATGGTAGCTTCTTATCACACGCATTTTGATAACTATCTAGATTACTACCAACTCCATTTCCTTAAAAATTACGCCCAGAAATACTTGGATTGGTTCCATCGCCCTTTTGAAAAAATTTATGTCCCTTCTCAAAGTACGAAAGAGAAATTGATGATGCAAAATCCAATTCAAAGCTATGAAATATGGAGTAGAGGCGTGGATCACACCCTTTTTTCACCACTTAAACGTTGTAAAGACTTATGGAAGCAACGCTATCAAATCTATGAAAATAACATTATCCTATACGTCGGCCGTATAGCAGCTGAAAAAGATATTGATGTTGTGCTAGAAACCTTTGATCACCTCCCCCATAAAGTGAAGAAAGATAGCCACTTAGTAATGGTTGGAGACGGCCCTTTATTTTCTGCATTATCTAAAGTACATCGTGATAAAGTGACATGGACAGGATTTATTAAAGGAGAAGCGTTAGCACAAATTTATGCATCTAGTGATCTATTTCTGTTCCCATCTCCCACTGAAACTTTTGGAAATGTTGTGCTAGAAGCGCTTGCTTCAGGATTACCTGTTATTACTGCAAGTACAGGTGGCGTCAAACATTTAGTAACAGACAAGGTAACTGGATTTTTATGTGAGCCAAAACAGGTAGATATGTTTGTTGAACGAACAACACTTTTATTAGATTCCCCTTCTCTACGCGATCATTTTGCTCAGGCTGCTCGACAGTTTGCTATGTTCCAATCATGGGAACATATTTTCCAACAACTAATCGCAAGCTTTAAAGCTATTACAAAAGAAAATCAAGAATTCCCGCCTATTGTAAAGAAAATCAGCGTTTAGATTTATAACATGTCTAGATAATTTGCACCGTTTAACAATCTTCTTATCTTATTATAAGTTAGGCTGACGCTGAGCAATTAAAACAACTCTCTTACGACTAATAAAACATCTGCAAGTATAAGCTGTCTTAGCAGGATTTGGTTTTAATTCTATCTTACGTGTCTCAGTGGACATCTCATCGCTTCTCATCTTCAGATTTCTAAAGTGCTTCAATTATAACAATTGAAAGAAGCCATCAATTATAATCTTAATTGTTTAATATATTCAATCCATCCTAAAATCTTTATTATCATTTAAAACACATTTAAAATTCTCATTTTATTTTTTTGATATAGTATACATATAACTAGTTCTACAAAGAAAAGAAAGGAAGTGTACCTTATCAAAATGCACGGTTTACTATTTATTAGTTTAATGTTTTTATTACCTTTGTCCTCCTGTTCTGATCAATCTATTCAGGAAGAAGAAGTTATTATTGGTGAAGACTCGGACTATCCCTTGGAGGGTACCTTAACCCTACCTTCAGCTCATCAAGAACCTATTCCAGCTGTTGTGTTAGTGCATGGTTCAGGACCAAGCGATCGTGATCAATCTGTTTACAGCTACACCATATTTAAAGATTTAGCCCAGGCTCTTACAACACAAGGAATCGCCGTTTTGCGCTATGATAAACGGACTTATACCTATCAAGATTCGTTCACAGAAGAAGACTTACTCACCTTTACCGTCTATGAAGAGACCATTGAAGATGCTGTTCGAGCAATCGAACACTTATTAAATGATTCGCGTATCGATAATGAAAAAATCTTTCTTATTGGACACAGTCAAGGAGGAATGCTAGCCCCACGCATTTATGACATTAGTGAAAACCTAGCAGGATTAATTATCATGGCTGGATCACCAAGGCCTTTATGGGAAATTATTTACGATCAGAATCTAGATGTACTAGAAGACTTAGATCCGGATAGCGCGCTTTACGAAACAAATCACCAACAGATCATTAAAGAATACGAAAAAGCACAGCAACTTGCTGACCTAACACTCGAAGAGAGTATGCATGAGACAATCTTTGGCTTACCGGGCTATTATTTAAAAGAAATGGAAAGTTTCGACACTGAAGAGGTATTACGAGAACAATCGATGCCCCTTCTGATTCTACAAGGTGAAAAGGATTTCCAAGTCAGTGTTGAAAAGGATTTTGAAGCTTATCAAGCCCTTTTAACTGATTATGATCATGCGCATTTTATTTTATATCCTGATCTCAATCATTTTTTCATCAATTACCAAGGAGAGGGTAAAGGAACGATAGAAGAATACCATCAGGGCGGCCATGTCGAGGATATTGTAATAGATGATATCGTTAATTGGATAAACCAAACTAGCAATTAAACCATGAGCATAAAGCGAACCATCTTTTTTATAGATGAATGTGATACAAAATAACTATCAAATATTTTCGATAAAACAAAGGGAAACACCCTTTATATCTCATTAATATTGTGTTAAAATTTATAATATTTTAAAGGCACTTATTTAATTATGTTTCATATTAAATTTAACTCGATAATCACGTAAGGGGGAGATGACGATTTCATTCGAGATGGCACCAAAAGGAAAGGTATGTCGACTCGTTGCAACGTCTAAAACAGAAGAAACAACTCAATTAACCGTTTTACACAGAGAACAGGGTTTTATTTATTTCAATCTTGCTGATTTAAGCGAACAGACACATGATGTTCAGGCTTATATTGAAGCACTAATCCCTAATATTGAAGCTGGTAAATATCAAATGGAATTAGTTGAAATGAATCAAGAAGAAGTTTGTTGTTAAGCGCCTATTTTTAGGCGCTTTTTTTCACAGACCAGAAAAATTCCATAAAATGAAATCAAAATATCTAAATACAAAAACGAACATTCCATCTGAAAATAACGAAAAAATTAATAAAAAAATATTTTTTAAGTGCGTATTTGCATTATTACAACAACAAAGTTCGGCATTTACAAATATTATTGTAAAAAAAGTTTACAAATCTATCGCCTAAATGCTAAAAGTATAGTAATATAGAAAACAATAATAAATAGCACGGATGATTATTATGGGAGAGCGTATGGTTATACCACCGAAGGAGCAAGCTCATAAAAGACACCTTATGAGACAATCTCTCAGGTAAACGAACCATAATAGGACGACACTCTGGAGAGCGCATGTAGATGCCACCAAAGGGGATGCTTTTAACAAAGCGAAAACTCTCAGGTAAAAGGACAGAGAAGGGTAGAAATAATTAGCCCTTCCCTGTCCTTTTTTTGTACACTCTATCTCACCCACACAAAAATAGAACATTGAAAAACAGAGAAAAAGTGGCATAAAACGAACCTTCAACCATTGGGCATTTTGGGGGGGATCTGTGATAAAAATAGTATTGGAGGTGTTGTCGCACATGAGTGACAAACAATTAAAACAAACACCGCTCTTTGACCTTTATCAACACAATGGAGCTAAAAAAATCATTGATTATGGGGGATGGGCATTGCCTGTTCATTTTTCCAGTATTATCGATGAACATCATGCTGTTAGGCAAAAAGCGGGACTCTTTGATGTTTCACATATGGGCGAGATACGCATTGAAGGAGAAGCTGCTGAAAAGTTGGTCAATTTGTTAATGACAAATGACATAACAAGTCTCGAAATAAATCAAGCACGGTATACAGCAATGTGTTATCAAAACGGGGGCACAGTCGATGATTTATTAGTCTACAAACTAGCAGAACAGACATTTTTACTTGTTGTCAACGCCGCTAATATTGATAAAGATCTCGATTGGATTAAGGCACATCACATGGATGGTGTGACCATTACCAATCTCTCTGAACATATTGCGCAACTTGCGGTTCAAGGTCCAGAAGCTGTTAACATATTGCAAAAACTTACAGATGTCCGTTTAGCTGATATTAAACCTTTTCGATTTGTTCAAAATGTGCAACTTGCAGATGTCACTGATGTTTTAGTTTCAAGAACCGGCTATACCGGTGAAGATGGCTTTGAATTGTATGTCTCTCACGATCAAGCACAAGCACTTTGGCAAGCATTGTTACAAGCAGATGACCGACTCCAACCATGCGGCCTTGGCGCTCGTGATACCCTTCGCTTTGAAGCAAAACTGGCTTTATATGGTCAAGAATTATCACCATCAATCTCTCCGTTTGAAGCCGGAATTGGCTTTACAGTCAAAATAGACAAGAGCAGCGATTTTATTGGAAGAGCAGCATTAATGAAAGAAAAGCAAAATCAACCGACTAGAAAGCTTGTTGGCTTAGAAATTATTGATAAAGGGATTCCTAGACATGGATACAAAGTGTTTTCTTCTAGTAATCAAGAAATTGGTTTTATCACCTCCGGCACCCACTCACCGTCTATACAAAAGCAGCTTGGTCTTGCTTTAGTTCAGGCTGAATATGGAAAACTGGGAACTGAGGTTCAAGTACAAATACGTTCTAGACTAGTGGATGCTGTCATCGTTGAAACACCGTTTTATAAAAGAAAATAAGCGACTGCGTATCATCAATACGATTGAATTTAAATAGGAGAGGAAGATAGATATGACAAATACACAATTAAGATTCACTAAAAAACATGAGTGGGTTCTACCATTAGATGAGGAACGCGCACGCATTGGCATAACCGATCATGCACAACAAGAATTAGGTGATATCGTTTTTGTCGAAAATGCAGAACTAAACCAACAAGTCACCGCCCATGATTCACTTGGTGTCATCGAATCTGTCAAAGCTGCTTCAGAGTTCTATGCACCACTATCCGGAGAAGTTGTCGCTATTAACGAGCAGTTAGAAGATGAGCCTGAACGGATTAACGATGATCCTTATCAAGAAGGTTGGCTCGTCGAAATCGCCTACACTAACCCTCAAGAATTAGAAGCACTCTTAACTGAAGCAGATTATCAAGCTTTCCTTAGCGAGGAGGAATAACATGGGATCAACATTTCGCTATTTGCCTGATACAGCACAAGATCAACAAGCGATGCTAGATGCGTTAAACATCGACTCAATCGACAACTTATTTGATGACTTACCCACTTCCATTCGTTTAAATGGTGAGCTCCCAATCGAAAAAGCGATTGCTGAACCGCTTTTAATGAAAAAGATGCAACAGCTGGCTTCAAAAAACACAAATGCAAATCAGCACAGTTATTTTCTTGGCGCAGGTACCTATGATCACTTCATTCCTAGTGTCGTCAATCATGTCATTTCACGTTCAGAATTTTATACGGCTTACACACCTTATCAACCAGAAATTAGTCAAGGTGAACTGCAAGCGATCTTTGAATTTCAAACGATGGTATGTGAATTAACAGGAATGGATGTCGCCAACTCATCGATGTATGATGGCTTTACTTCAGTTGCAGAAGCTGCCGCCCTAGCTGTTTCATCAACTAAACGGTCCAAAGTGCTGATTTCTCAGGCTGTTCATCCGGAATCACGTGCCATCTCGAGCACCAATGCTAGCGGTTTATCTTATAAAGTTGAAGAGATTAACTTATTAGATGAAATCACAAATTTAAAAGAACTCCAACAAAAGATAGATCAAGACACTGCAGCAATAATCATCCAATATCCTAACTTTTTCGGTTCTGTTGAAGATTTAAATCAAATCAAACAAATAGCCGAATCACATGGGGCTCTATTGATTGTTAGTGCAAATCCGTTAGCTTTAGCCTTACTGCAATCACCAGGACACTTAGGGGCTGACATCGTCGTTGGTGATATGCAACCATTAGGCATACCGATGTCATTCGGTGGCCCACACTGTGGTTATTTTGCCGTAAACAAAAAGTTAATGCGCAAAATCCCTGGTCGCATCGTTGGGGAAGCACTAGATGCCAATGGCAAGCGTGGCTTTACCTTAGCCCTACAGGCCCGCGAACAACATATTCGCCGAGAAAAAGCATCATCTAATATTTGTTCCAATCAAGCATTAAACGCATTGGCATCAGCAGTCTGCATGTCTGCTCTCGGCAAACAAGGCATCCGCAAAATGGCCCAATTAAATGTAGAAAAGGCAGATTATATGGCAAAACAACTGGCTAAGAAAGGATTTAACGTGATCAATCGCGCACCATTTTTTAATGAATTCATCGTTAGCTTACCAGTATCCGCTCGTACAGCCAATCGCAAATTAATTGAGGCTGGATTCGTTGGGGGATTTGATTTAAGTATTGATTACGATTTGGCAAACCATATGCTTATAGCTGTTACTGAACAACGAACCAAAGCTGAAATCGATCAATTTATAACTGTATTGGAGGCATTATAGATGAAGCCATATCATTCCCTCATTTTTGAAATCAGTCAATCTGATCGATCAGCTGTTGACCTTCCAGACAGTGACGTCGATACGATCAATTTAAATGATAAATTTCCAAACCATTTATTAAGAGAAACAGAAGCTGAACTTCCAGAGGTATCAGAACTTCAACTCATTCGTCACTACACTGCACTTTCTAACAAAAATTATGGCGTTGATAGTGGATTTTATCCACTCGGTTCATGTACGATGAAATATAACCCAAAGCTAAATGAAGATGTTGCACGTTTAGAAGGGTTTAACCGAATTCATCCGTATCAATCAACAGAGACAGTCCAGGGTGCCATGCATCTACTATACCAATTGCAAGAAGATTTAGCTGTGATCTCCGGAATGGACGCGGTCACCTTACAACCATCGGCTGGTGCACAGGGTGAATGGACAGGGTTAATGATCGCTAAAAAATATCATCAACAAAACGGAGAAAACCGTTCAAAAGTGCTTGTCCCCGACTCCGCCCATGGCACTAATCCAGCTAGTGCAGCAGTAGCCGGATTCGAGACGGTCACGATCCCGTCAAACGCTGATGGATTAGTTGATGTTGAAGCCTTAAAAGCTCATGTCGATCACGATACAGCAGCATTAATGTTAACCAATCCAAGTACACTTGGTTTATTTGAAAAAGATATTGTTGAAATTGCTGATATTGTTCACGAGGCTGGTGGCTTGCTTTATTATGATGGGGCTAATGCAAATGCGATCTTAGGCAAAACAACTCCTGGTAAAATGGGCTTTGATATCGTCCATCTAAATTTGCATAAAACCTTTACCACACCTCATGGAGGTGGTGGACCTGGCGCTGGCCCAGTCGGCGTCGTTAAAGAATTGACGCCTTATTTGCCTGTACCAAGAATTACAAAAGAAGGCGATCAGTATCGTTTTCATACAGATGAACCTTTGTCAGTTGGTCGCGTAAAAGGTTATTATGGAAATTTTGGCATTCTAGTCCGTGCCTATACTTACATTCGCACAATGGGACCAGATGGGCTCCGACAAGTATCGGAATCAGCGGTGCTTCATGCCAATTACTTAAAGAAACGACTTGAACCTTATTTTGAAGCGCCTTATCCACAAATATGTAAACACGAGTTTGTTTTATCTGGCATAAACCAGAAAAAACTTGGCGTTCGAACACTTGATATCGCTAAACGTTTACTCGATTTCGGATATCATCCACCAACCATTTATTTCCCATTAAATGTTGAGGAAGCTTTAATGATTGAACCGACAGAAACCGAAACAAAAGAAACGTTAGATGCATTTGCCGACACGATGATACAGATTGCTAAAGAAATAGAAGAGAATCCAATGATGGTATTGGAAGCACCACATACGACAGTAATCGGCCGATTGGACGAAACCAAAGCCTCAAGAAAGCCGATTTTACGTTATACAAAACAAGAATAAAGTCTTCAATCAGTGGTCGGAGGGCTGCAGGACGTGGCGGTTTTAGTATGCGATCTTCCCTACCCACTGATGGGGTGTTGAGTGAATCAAGAGTCCGCCTTAATCGGTTGAACTCTGTTCTCTATTTTGTGCCGGACGCTTTACAAACGGTTATCAATGATAAAACCTAAACATATTATCCGTGGAGGACAACACCATGAAGATTATGATCACAAACCAAGCACAAGATCAACTTAATCACTTAAATTTAACAGATGGTCTGTTGCCAAGAATCGATGCCGAACTAACTGGTGGTTGTGGATTAGCGATTAGCTATGTATTCATCTTTGATCAGCAGCGAAAGCTTGATACGATCTATCGACCTCATGGCATACCTATTCGTATGGACTATGTCACGCAAAAATATCTTAATCATACTGGCGTAACAATTGATTATAACGAAGCGGATGGTTTTTACGTCATGACTAAACTTACATTTGATAGGAATCCATGTGGTTGAAGTCAGTATAGCTTTAGCATGAAAGTCAGCGCAATACCGCTGGCTTTTTTGTATTTTGTGGATCATTTATCGCTCGATTAAATGTGCTCTTATTGCAGAGAGTACGTATTTTAAGCTTATTTGAATCCTATCTATACATAATCAAATAACATCGCTATAATAATGATTAGGAAATACATACCTTTATTTACAACATTTATCGAAGGAGATCCTGACAAATGAATAAGTTATTAAAGTACATCATTCTATTTTTCTTTTCTGCTGGAATTGGCTTTTTACTAGGCTACCTTGGCAATACGGTAGATATACCGCCAGTATTAACGATACTCCCTTGGTATGTTCAAGTGATCATTTTTGTGCTTACTTACATAATAGCTGTGGGTGTACACGAACTTGGTCACGCATTCAGCTTTTCAAAAAACGGTGTGAACATTCGAGCTATTTTTATTACATTTTTCTTTTTTGTTAAAGAAGATCAACGCTGGAAGCTCAAGTTACGTCCTAATGTTGCCACTATAATCGGGGGGATTGTTATACCAGATATAGAAGCAGTGAAAACGGATTCGACATTTAGTAAGCTCCAACAAGCACTTGCTAAAGCGATACTTACCGGCCCTATCTTTACTTTATTATGGTGGCTCTTCCTAAGTTGTGCCGGGGGTGTTTTTATGTTAATTTCATCAAACCCATTAATCATTTCATTTTGGTTGACGATCGTCATATCACTTACATTTATTACTGCTTTTCTTTTAATCACATGTTTATTTAAAAATGAAATTGCTATCGGTGATTTTCCAGCTTATAAGCTAGCAAAGCATGATCGTTTTTTTACTGCCATACAATTGTATCAATATGCCCTGTTTTCATCGGATTATCAACGTGCTCGTTCAGAAAATCAATTTTTAAGGAACATTTTAATAGCTGACCTTCAAGAAAAGCTCGCACAAAAAGACAGCCATCTCTATACGCTCAGTATCGTTGATATCTTCATTACCGAATATCTAGCGGGGACGATTGATCAGTTACCGCAAGTGGCTTGGGAATACGTCGAGTTTCTTACTGAAGATTCTGAGCGGATCGCTAACTTAAAAAGCAACGAAGCTTTATTAGGCGTGTATATACACATCGTTCGTTTATTGTATGCATCAAATGATTCAAATAAAGAAAAAGCCCTCTCGCTTTATCAAACATTTAAAGATGAGATTAAACCTTCTACGCCGATGCGAAAATATCTCTTACAGCAAACCGATCACGCTTTTGGTTTTGCAGACAATCGTGCTTTTTTAAATAACAAAGACAATATTTGTATTTCGCCTGCTCACGGGATATTTAAAAACTTCCCTGGGTATTATGCAGATGAAATCAAGCTTAATCAAAACCTCGATAATCCCGTTTTAACGAAAGGAATCGAGTAATATGCTAGCTTCAATAAAAACGCCCTTCCAAACGTGCTTTGGGAGGGCCGGTTTTTCTACTTCTCCCCTGGTCTAATCCTTCATTTTCACTGATTATCCTCTTCACGTTTTAACTTACATTTACCGTATAAAATCTTTTTGTCTAGAAACCAGTTAAAATTTACTTTTCTCCCCTTTTAAATTTTTTATTTATGGAAACCAACAGTAGTTATTTACTTTTAAAAATGTTAGTGCTAATATAAAACTATAAAATTAGTTTAATAATAATGAATGGAGGAATCTTTAGTGAATTATTCATACACCGTTAAACCTGAAGCTGAAATTAATAAGATGCTTAGACAAGCAGAGCATAGCTTCCCAATTATTAACGATGAACAACAATTATTCGAGCAGGCTGATTTTTACAAAGCATTAGCAGATCCCGTTCGTTTAAAAATTATCGCTATCTTATTAGAAGCACCGTGTTGTTTGTGTGAACTAGCTTCTGCTTTTAAAATACCAAATTCAACGCTAACACATCACCTAAAATTGTTAGAGCGCGGTCGAGTTATTGTGGCAAAGAAAATTGGTCGTTACACCATTTACGAATTAACAGATGAAAATGCTGCTAACTTTCTTAGTTGAATGGAGGGATTTATGTGGAATGGTTTCAGTGGTTAAGTGATCAGTTATTAAGAATGGAATGGCTCTATCAACTGGTTACACAATTAGTCGAAAATGTGTTTCAGCTCGATTCCGCAAGTCCGGTTGGTGCAAGCATTCATTTTTTCATTTATGACACGATTAAGTTATTTATTTTATTGGCTGTCGTGATCTTTTTTATATCTTATATTCAAAGCTATTTTCCACCTGAACGAACGAAACGCATTTTAGGTGGGATGTCAGGCTTTAAAGGAACGATTGCCGGTGCTTTTTTAGGAGTCTTGACACCTTTTTGTAGTTGTTCGAGCATTCCAATCTTTATTGGATTTACATCAGCTGGACTTCCGTTCGGGGTTACATTTTCATTCTTAATTGCATCACCAATGGTTGATTTGGCTTCATTTTTAATGTTGAGCTCGTATTTTGGTATGGAACTAGCCATACTTTATTTAATTTTTGGTGTATTACTTGCCATTGCTAGTGGTTTTATACTTGAAGCATTGCCATTATCTGACCAAGTCGAGTCGTTTGCTATGAAAGCACCACTTCAAACTCAAGATGACGCACAACTACGTTTTAAAGATCGTATCCATTTTTCTATTGAGCAAGTTAAAGAAATTGTTTCAAAAGTTTGGTTGTATGTGTTAATTGGTGTTGGTATTGGAGCAATTATTCATAACTGGATTCCACAATCATCGATTGAAGCCGTTATTGGAGAAAGTAATCCATTTGCTGTCGTGATTGCCACTATAATTGGCGTTCCGATTTATGCGGATATATTTGGAACATTGCCTATTGCAGATGCATTATTTGCTAAAGGGGTTGAAGCAGGTACAATTGTCGCATTTATGATGTCTGTAGTTGCCTTATCATTACCATCATTAATTATGTTGTCAAAAGTCATTAAAAGAAAATTGTTGTTTAGTTTTATCACGATTATCGTTGTTGGTATATTACTAATTGGATACTTATTTAATATGATTCATACCCTATTTTAAAAAAAGGAGAGGTTAAGCATGGAAATAAAAGTATTGGGACCAGGGTGTTCAAATTGCAAACGGGTTGAAAAGGTTGTAACAGAAGCCTTGAATGAGTTGAATATAGAAGCCAAAATTTCAAAAGTAACGGATTTTAAAGATATTGCGAGTTTTGGTGTTATGTCTACACCAGGATTGGTCGTTAATGGTGAAGTGAAGCTTTCCGGGAAAGTTCCTTCTTTAGAAGAAGTAAAAACATTGTTGCAATAAGACATTAAATGATTTTGGTAGCATTTACTCAAAATAAGTCACATCAACACTATATTTAAAAGAGAATTTTTAAATAAGAATACGACCAAACTTTTGTTGCTTTTATATTAAAAAACATTGATCAGCTCCTGTATTGGGGGCTGATCGTTTCATTTTATGGAACGATATCCTATTCTAGCGTTTTCTGAAAGTATCATATCCCTGCTACGATTGATTTATTATTTGCTTTTCTTAAGCTTTAGCCACAAATGATTCAACACATATTGTTTCATTGTATGAAAAAGAACCTCCATTGCCGTTCCGATAGTGCACCAATTGAATTGCTAAGAAAATTTACTTATGAATTAGATACACAAGAAGAATTTTTAAAAAATCTCTTCATTTCTTAAATCCTTTTGTCCAAAATTTCGTTAATATAAGTAGAGGTGGTGAGAAGATGCAATCAGATCATTCATTAATCGAAGAAATTAAAAGCGGTAGCCAAGCAGCAATGGAAGTACTCGTAAAAAAACACTATCGCATGATATTTGCCTATACTTACCGGAAAGTTGGCGACTATCATTTGGCTTACGATTTGACCCAAGAAATATTTATTAAAATGATGAAATCGATTAAACATTATAGTGGACAAGGAAAATTTCCACATTGGCTTCTAAAAATTGCGGTGAACCATTGTCGTGATTATTATCGAAGTCGTGATTATAAATATAAGGACAAAATAAACGAAATTGATCATCAAATCATCGATGAACGCAAAAATGTAGAAGACCTTCTAAGCAAAAAGCAAAGAAGCGTTAAGGTGAAAGCAGCTATTGATCAGTTACCACCTTATCAACGAGAAGCCATTATATTAAAGTTTTATCAAGACCTTAAAATAAAACAGATTGCTAAACTGACAGAAGTAAAAGAAGCCACCGTTAAGTCAAGGCTTAAGCAAGGAAAGGATAAATTAAAATCTTTACTAAAAGGAGTAGATCATGATGAGCCGGTTCAATTCAATCAACGAAACCGATAACGATGAGCTTGAAGAACGCTTCGATTACAAAGAAAATCAAGTACTTCAACAAGAATTAACAGATTACCTTGTCAAATTCCCTGACGAAGATGACATAGATGCTACGATAGACACCTTGCGCCAATACGTACCCACTCAAACAACAAAGTCAGTAAATCGCATAGAACGATTGATCACGTTATGTAAACGATCAGCTACAGAAGTAACTGTAGTAAGTAAAACATACTGGATCACTTGCACGCTCCTCTTTATCATAGGCTATTTAATCACTAATCTAGCGGATACAAATCCTTTATTGACGCTGATTTTCTTAGCACCACTTCCATTTATCATTGGATTACTAGAGGTGTTTAAAGGGCGGGAACATGGACTGCTTGAAATCGAACTTACCTGCAAGTTTACTACAGATCAAATCATGTTATCTCGGCTATTTTTAATCGGGATCACAAATGTTACCTTAAACACAGTGCTGACATTAATTATATCGCCAACTACTGGTAAGCCAATATTGGAAATGTTGCTCACCTGGTTAACGCCATTCACTTTTTTTGTCGCCATCGCTCTATGGTTAAGCATTCACTTTAAAGGCCAAGTATTTGTGACAACCTTCTTATCTTTATGGCTGGTATTCATTGGGCTAATCATTAGCAATAACCATTGGATAGAAGCATTGCTCAATATCAATCTTGTTATTCATTTTATTTGTCTAGGGTTTGGAAGCTTGTTAATTAGCATCCAAGTTAAACAATTGATAAACAAGTATCAAACCTATGAAGGAGGACAACGTGTTGAAATTAATTATTGAAAATATTTCAAAAACATTTAAAGATAAACAAGCAGTAACAGGGTTCTCTGCAGAACTTTCAGAAGGCGTTTATGCTCTACTGGGTCCAAATGGTGCTGGCAAAACAACATTGATGCGAATGTTAGCGGATATTCTAAAGCCCACTTCAGGAAGAATTTTGTTAGATGGTAAAGATATCTCGATCATGGGTGATCATTATCGTGATAGCTTAGGCTATCTCCCGCAAGAGTTCGGTCTTTATAGAAATTTCACTGCTGTTCGTTTTTTATCTTATTTTGCGCGTTTAAAAGGATTAGATAAACAGGAAGCCACCACTCGGGTAGACGAAGTCCTTAAGCTTGTTAACTTACAACAAGATCGCAAGCGAAAACTAAAAACGTATTCTGGAGGAATGAAACGAAGACTCGGTATTGCCCTGGCTCTCCTTAACGATCCTAAAATACTAATTGTTGATGAGCCAACAGCAGGATTAGACCCGCAAGAACGCGTTCGATTTCGGAATCTACTCTCAGAAATTGCTGGTGATCGAATCGTGTTGTTGTCTACTCATATCGTGTCGGATATTGAATATATCGCAAAAGAAGTCCTTCTCATGCGACAGGGAACACTCATTCAACGCAGTACAAGTGAGCAACTACTAGACAGTGTTAAAGATAAAGTATGGAAATGCACAGTAGAGCAACACGCATTACCCCAACTACAAAAGCATTATAAAGTTGGAAATATCCAACGCGTTGAAACAGGGATTGAGGTTCGCATTGTTAGCGATCAACAGCCTTTAGCTGATGCCGTTAACGTCACACCTACCTTAGAAGATGTGTATCTCTATTTCTTTAATGAGGAGGTCATAGACGGTGTACAAGCAGGAATGCTATAAAATTTTCACAAGAAAAAGTTTGTATTTCACTTTCCTTCTTTTTATTTTTTTCATGTTTATAACGGGAGGTTCTCACTCAATTCACCAAACAAACGCGTATCAATCGCTATATGATGAATGGCGTGGACCATTAACCTCAACAGAGATTGACATGGCTAACGAAAGATTACTGAAAATTGAAGAGCAAATTGATCGAGAAATGGCAGAAGCTGATGGGTTTGAAGGTGTTTTCCCTCAACGCATTGAGGATCAGGCGGCCCACTCTATTTATACTTCTGTTGTTCAAGCTGGTGAAAATATAGAATGGTTTGAAGGACGGAAAGAAGCCTTACATAACAAGACTTTCGATCCCACGACAACCGCTGATCAAGCCGAAGATGCACAAATGGAATTTGAGCTTCTCCAGCAATTAAATGAGCCGATTGGCTTCTACCAAACGACGACGTGGCGCAGTACAGTAGACTTTATCAACACATTTGGTTTTATTTTCTTAACCGTACTTATCATCTTAGGGTTAGCTCCCGTTTTTGCGGATGAACATAGTCAAAAAATTGCTTCATTAATCGCTTCTACCAAGTATGGGAAAAATAAAATTGCATCTGCGAAAATACTCGCTTCATTCACCTATATTGGCGCGTTATTTTTCAGTCTGCATCTCGTTAATGTTGTTATAGAAGTCATCAAGTTTGGTAGATTTGCAGATGGAACTGTGCCGTTACAAAATTTATATTTATTTATTCAATCACCTTTTTCACTAACGATTGGACAGTACTATGCCCTTGCACTTGGCATTCAATTGTTAGGGGCATTAGTGATTGGATTACTGGTGTTATTTTTATCAATCGTCACACGGCATGCGATGCTAACGTTCTTTATTAGCGGAGCAATTATTGGAACGCCTGTTTTATTCCGGCAATTAGGTTTTGATCAAGAGTTGATTCAGTATATAACACAGTTTAGTTATGCAGAGCTAATAAGAGTGAAAGGTTTGATTGATCAATTCATCGTGTTGAGGTTATTTGGTCAACCCATTCTGTATCCCTATCTTTTTATTGCCGTCTTCCTCTTGATCGCCAGTGTGAATGTCTTCCTTATTTATCGTCAATATAGAAACCAACAAATTGTAAATTAAGACAGGAGGAGAAAATAATGTATCGTCAGGAATGCTATAAGATTTTTTCAAAAAAAAGTATCTATCTCGTGTTTATTACGATTGTTTTATTATTGGTCTATGTCCATCAACTCCCAACAGATATGACGATGAGAGAATCGGTTTTTGAAGAACTCGAAGAAACATGGGGTGGGCCTGTAACAGAAGAGAAAGTAGAACGTGCTAGAGAATCGATGAACGCCGCTGATGCCGGCGAGGTCTCAAATCACACCTTTGAATTAAGGGCAACAGATTATGTGCAATTTCTCGTTACCGGTGCAGCTATGCAAAAACAAGATCAAAGTGAACGGCTTACCATGCTTGAGGCAGAAATGCACGACTTTGATGAAGGAACGTACGAGCATCGAGAAGCTGCAATAGAACATGATATGTTACAAGCATTAGATGACGTCCATGGCTTTTACTTAATTCGATCATGGCGTGAAATGTTTGAGCTTATCGAGCCTACCACACATGTCCTTTTACTATCTATCTTGATATTTTTAGGTTTATCCCCTGTTTTTGCTGATGAGTATACCAATCGAACAACGGATTTAATCTTAGCAACAAAACACGGAAAAACCAAGCTTGTCTCAGCGAAACTATTGGCTAGCTTAAGCTATATCGTGATTGTTTTTCTATCCTTACAAATCATCAATAGTTTCCTTAACTTATTGAAATTTGGTGGCATAGCGGGATGGGACGCACCTATACAAGGGATATCTTCTGGGTTAGATTCTCTTTCCCGACTCAGCTATGATGGGTCACCCTATAACTTTGACGTTTGGCAATTCTTCTTGCTGACAATCGCGCTTCAATTGTTTGCTTCCATAGCAGTAGGAGTGATTGTTTTGCTTTTATCTTTTTTAACGAAAAATACGATGATCACCTTTTTTGTAAGCAGCATCATCATAGCTACACCGGCTCTATTGCAGCAACTTGGGACAACAGATGGCTTCTTAGGCTACCTGACAGATTTTAGCTTTTTAAAATTAATGCAAGTGTCAACCCTATTTACACAGTTCCAAGCCTACAATTTATTTGACTATCCTGTGTTATATCCATATTTGCTCTTCATTCTATTCGCGGTCGTAACAGGTTTGTTAATTATGCTCACTTACCGGCTGTTTAGAAACCAGCAGATCAGTCATTAGACATATTATCATTTGACAAAATACGAGTAATGCCCATAAAACGAACTTTCAATCAGTGGTCGGAGGTCTACAGGACATGGCAGTTTTAGTCTACGATCTTACCCGTCCACTGATTGTTAATTGAGTGAATCAGGACATGAGCATCCGTTATAAAATACCAAAAATCACCTATACCCTCTATTTTAGCTGGATGTTTTGCGGACGGTTAGCTGTGATAAAATTAAGATCATCATACATCTTCTAATACTTCTTCCATTCTTTTTAACTTTCGATAAATAACTGAGCGATGGACGCCTAATCGATTTGCAGTTTTAGTGGCATTTCCATTATATGCTTCCAATACTTTTTGTATATACCGCCCTTCAACAATTGCCGTATAATCCTTCAAATTAGTAAAACGATCTTTATTTTGTTTAATAAAATAATCTAATGTAAACCAATCTGTTCCTTTTTCATCATTATATTCATTTATATCCATTTGACCTGTTACCACAAGTCGCTCAATAAAGTTCTTTAATTCTCTAGCATTTCCAGGCCAATTATGCCATAAAAGTTGTTGAAAATCTTCTGCACTTAAAATAAAGCTTTTTTTATACTTTCTATTTAAATCTTCGATAAAGGTGGATGCTAATCCGACTATATCCGATCTTCTACTTCGTAATGGTGGTATATGAATGGGAATGACATTGATTCTGTAAAACAAATCTTCTCTAAACATGCCTTTTTTAACTCTTTCCCATAAATCTCTGTTCGATGCAGAAATAATTCGACAAGTAATGGGTACGGTTTCAATGCCTCCAATTCTTCTTAACTGACTGCTTTCTATTACATGAAGTAACTTAGCCTGCATGTCCAAAGGAATTTCTGAAATCTCATCCAAAAATAAGATTCCATCATTCGCCGCTTCAATCATTCCAATTTTCTCTTCAGTTGCCCCAACAAAACTTCCTTTTTCATAACCAAACAATTCATGTTCAAATAAGGATGGTGCAACAGCGGCACAATTAATAGAAATAAACGGACCATTTCTTTTATCACTTTTTTTATGAATGTATTTGGCTATTACCTCTTTACCAGTTCCAGACTCCCCATAAATAAAAACTTTACTGTCAAAAGTAGCAATTTGGTTACAAACACTTACTATATTTTTCATCGCTAAGCTTTCTGCAACAAGTTCTACATCTTTATCCACAGTAGTCAATTGCTGATCATTAGCATTATGACGATGGTTAGCCTTATCACTCGGCAACTTTTCTTTATAATCATTAGAAGTGGTTATAACAAGACGAACCTCACCATTTTCATACATTAATGGTGTGGCTGTTGATAAGACACTATAACCTTTATTTGTTTTAATTGTACGACAAACTCTTTGTTTTGTTTTAATTGCCTCCATTGTAATGGAACTATTATAATAACCTAAGCGAACCAAGTCTTTTACATTATATTTTATTATTTCATCTAGAGTCATGCCTATGGTTAATGCAGTAAATTCATTTGACATTAAAATGTTTCCTTCTGAATCTGTAACAAATAAAGCTGAGGGAAGATCATTGATATTTTCCTGAGTATAGAAATGGTTGGATTGTGGACTAACACGGCTTTGCATTTATTTACCTCCTCTTTTCTGAAGTAATTATCTATTCCTATTATATTAAAATAACTATTATTTACAAATCCTATGTTAACACCTTTAATATTTTTAATCAGGCAAACAGGCCCTGTTTTTATCGAAGACAAAAAAGGACCCGGTTGTATGTTTCTTACTCCTTTAATAAGCTGTTCATTATACCATCGGGATGTTAGATCATCCCTGGTAATCTTTCATTACATTAAATCCATTCTTTTTCAACTATTGACAAGTCCGCCATTTGATCTAAAACGCATTGAGCTTCTTGAAACATAGTAGTAATCATTTCCTCCGCAGTGGTAATTTTATTACACAAACCAGCAATCTGCCCTGCCATAACAGATCCTTGTTCCACATTTCCTTCGTGAACGGCTTTTCTTAGAGACCCTAAGGACAGCTTTTCTAATTCCTCACGCGAAGCTTTTTTATTCTCTAATTCAAGATAAGCTTTAATCATATCGTTTTTTATACTGCGAACCGGCCCCCCTAAACTACGCCCCGTAACTGTTGTACTCGTATCATTAGCATCAATAACCGCTTGCTTGAAGTTAGCATGTGTCGGACACTCTATAGTCGTTAAAAAACGTGTGCCAATTTGAACGCCTTGTGCACCAAGTGCAAATGCGGCTGCAATCCCTCTTCCATCTGCAATTCCACCTGCTCCAATAACAGGTATTGACACAGCATCTACAACTTGTGGTAATAATGCCATTGTTGTCGTTTCACCTACGTGTCCACCAGCTTCTGTTCCTTCTGCTACAATAGCATCTGCCCCTAAAGTCTCCATTTTCTTAGCGATTTTGACTGAAGGTACAACTGGAACAACCGATATTTGATGGTTTTTAAACGTTTCCATATACGGGGCAGGTGTACCAGCACCAGTAGTAACGATCTTTACATCCTCTTCTATTATAACATCAATGAGTTCTGGAATATTTGGCATCATTAACATTAAATTCACCGCGAAAGGTTTGTCTGTTATTTCCCTCGTTTTACGAATCTCTTCTCGCAATTGATTTGCTGAGAGCCCTCCGGATGCGATAATGCCAAGACCTCCTGCATTAGAAACCGCACCTACAAGAGGGGCTAGAGCAATTTGTGCCATCGCTCCTTGAAAGATCGGATACTTAATTCCTAGTAATTTTGTAATACTCATTTTAATAACCTCCTAGATTTTCAAGCTCTATACCGCTGCCTCTGTGCTTGCAGTACCTATTTGTTTTTTATTTTCAGTTCCTTTAAATATAATCGCTAACACTAGACCGACTAATGATATAACTAAGGCAACATAAAAAGCATTGGTAAACATACCATTGTTTGCTGCTGCAAAACGATTTGCAATTCTTGGCCCAAAGAATGCTGCCCCAGAATAACCAATAAAAGTTACACCATAATTGACTCCATAATATTTCATTCCAAATTTTTCGCCGACAATAGATGGGAAAATACCCATTGTTCCACCGAAACATAATCCAATCCCGATAATTGCAATTGCAAATCCAACAACTGAATTTGATAACGCAATTACCAACATCATGGTAGACACCACCAAGTAAATGGCCATTAAGCAGTATGCGCGACCAATTCTATCAGATACTGCCCCCCAGAAAATACGTCCCATACAATTGCTAAATGAATATAAACTAACGTAAATGGCTGCTGTTGCTGCGGTTAAACCAAACATCGTCTGCCCAATTACCGAAGCATTAGCAGTCACCATCATTCCAGACAAAGCACCAATTAAAAACATCGATGCGATAATGTAAAATAAAGGTCTCTTAATCATCTCATTCCAAGGGACGTTGACAGTACCTTTGTTTCCTGAAATAACTGGAGGTGTCCATCCTTCTGGAGTATAGTCAGCTGGACTTGATTTCACAAACAAACCACAACTTAGGATAACAACTAAGAATGAAATCCCTAACGTAACCAAAGCTTGATTCACACCAAAGTTATCAATTAATGCATTTGCAATGGGTGCAATCACAATTGTTCCTCCACCATAACCAGCTGTTACAATGCCGGTGCCTAGTCCACGTTTATCAGGAAATAATTTTACCGTATTTCCTATTGTAGAGGAGTAAACAATCCCTTGCCCCACTCCAGCAAGTAAACCATAAGTAATGTAGAGCATCCAGGCGGACGTTGCAAGACCGGATAGTAAAAATCCAACCCCAAACATCGTTCCACCGATAAATATTGCTTTTTTCGCTCCACCCTTATCTACTAATCTTCCTCCTAGAATCATAGGTATTGGAGATATGGCTGCATTAATTGTGAATGCCAGCATGATCTCCCCCATAGAAGCATCGAATACATTTGTCAGTGGTAGTGCAAAAATACTAAAGGCATAAACTGCGCCGACACATAAGTTAATAATTGTAGAGGCAACTAAAATTGCCCATCGATTTAACTTGACATTATCATTCATAAAACCGCACCTTTCTACTATTTAAGTAGTAGCCAATTAAGCCATATTTTTAGGCAGTTACTACTTTATTGTTTTTATTTTCTACTAATTCCTTTAGTTTTCCCCAGGTCTCATTAAATATAGATGGATCCATTTCCTTAAGATCAGGTGAAACTGATGGAGAAAAATCCATTTGATCTAAAATATGTTCTTGTAAATCGATGCCCGGTGCAATCTCAGTTAAAGTTAATTCTCCATCTATCAATTCAAACACCGCACGCTCTGTAACATAAATAACCGGTTGCTTGATTTCTGTTGCATACGCGCCACTAAAGGTGATTTGTTGTACATTTTTTAAGAATTTCTTTGCTTTCCCCTCTTGAAGAATAGTTAATTTGCCATCAGCAACCTTTACTTTTAAGCCGCCTGCAGTAAATGTCCCAGCAAAAACTAGTTTCTTAGCTGATTGTGATATGTTGATAAAGCCACCACATCCTGCAACACGTGTACCAAACTTACTAACATTTACGTTTCCAAATTCATCTGTTTGGGCTAACCCAAGTACAGATAAATCAATGCCACCACCATCATAAAAGTCAAACTGTGCATCATGACTCAAAATCGCTTCCGCGTTATAAGCATGACCAAAATCTTTTAACCCAGCTGGGACACCACCAATCGAACCAGCTTCTGTCGTAAGAACTAATTGATCACTAACACCTTCCTCTGCTGCAATTGTTGCTACGTTTACTGGAATACCTACCCCAAGGTTTAATACTGTTTCCGGTTCAAGCTCTGCTGCCGATCGTCTGGCAATAATCTTTCTTTCATCAAGTGGTAACGTTTCTAAACCTTCATCAGGAACTTTCACATGACCAGAAAAAGCCGGATTATAGTAAGTATTTTCTGTTTGATAATGATTTTCCGGTTCGGAAACGACAATGTGATCAACCAATATTCCTGGAACATGAATATCCTTTGGATTCAACGTTCCATTTTTCGCCACTGTCTCTACCTGTGCTATGACGATCCCACCCGAATTACGTACGGCCTGGGCAATTGGAAGAACCTCCATATGTAAGCCCTCTTTTTCAAGCGTTAAATTCCCTTTTTCATCAGCTACCGTTCCTCTAATTAAACCAACTTGAATCGGAAATGACTTATAGAACAGCCATGATTCGCCTTCTATTTCAATACGTTTAACAATGTCCTCTTTTGTTGACGGGGACATTTTCCCACCTTCAATGTGGGGATCAACAAAGGTTCCCATCCCAACCTTTGTAATCACACCAGGTCGTTTTGCTGCAATTTCCCTGTATAGTTGTGTAATGACACCTTGTGGTAGGTTATACGCCTCACATTCATCATTTTCAATCAACTTAGCCATACCTGGAGATGCTATCGCAATTCCGCCTATCCAACGTTTAACTAATCCTTTATATCCTAAATGACTCATCCCTTTGTCGCGTCGATTACCTACAGCACTTGCATGCATGACAGTTAAATTTTGCGGATGACCTGTTTGCACAAATCTTTCTTCAATTGATATGCCTAACTCCTCAGCCCAACAGGACAAACCAAATCCACTAGCCGCTAGTGTGTCCCCATCCTTTATTAACGTTGCAGCCTTCTCAGCAGAAATAATCTTTGTCATATTCAACACCTCTTATTGTGAATTAGTTCACATTATTTTTCAAAAAATAGCTCGTAGTCATGACCACGATTTGTTTGTGAAACGTTTCACTTTGAACTATAGCAGATTTTCAAAACGCGTCAACTCTTGAAAAACAAGCTGATTTAACACCCATTTTTTGTTTCTTTTTTGCAACAATTAACTGACATAGATTTTAGTAATCCGGACTCAGCACCCCTGATTTGAGCTAATCTTGTTAATGTTCAGAATAATTTATAGCTTCCATTTTACTCAAATTGTTTGCAAGAGCTACGCTTGCATTGTCTTGACATTTGATATAACTTATAAAACCCACCTTCTATAAATGGGCGGAGGGCTACAGGACGTAGCCCTCCACCCGCTGATTGTGAGTTGAGTGAATCAGGATATTAGCATCCGCTATCACCTACATATACAGATTTTCTCTACTCGCTATTCTGAAGTTATCTGTGATAAAAAAGCATGAATTACACGTTTACATATTAGATCATCCATTCTTTTCATGTCGCTTTTTAACGACATAAAACGCTGGCCCTCATCTGTTTCAGCTCCAATTCATACTTGTTATTTCATAATCATTCATTCGCTATCCATTTTAGTAATAAATCACACAACAATCCGGCATAGGCGTTTATATTAAAAACCTCTTAGCTCAATAAAAAAATTTTTAAAATTTTTTATTCGCATTTTTACCACATGCTAAAATCATTATTCTGGTGGAATATAAAACGAACGATCGATTTACGGACATTAGCTACCGCCTAAATCGATTTATCTCTAAAATGACCAATAAAAAAGTAAACGAAACTTCAATCAGCGGGAGCGTTCTGCTCCCACTGACTAGTAGCTGATTGGATTAGGACATTACCGACCGTTAACGCCCGGCTAAATAGATCAGCTCTGCTCTCAATTTTGAAACCGGCTTTTCACGGACAGTCATCTGTGATAAACGCCCTTTATCCATTCACTATCTTCGCGCGCAACTTATTTGACATCAACTCAATGACTAAAATAAGTATAATCAAACCAATTAAAAGCGAGCCAACTTGTTGCCAGCGATAACCTTGCATTGCAAAAATAAGGGGCGCACCAACACCTCCTGCACCGACAAGTCCCAAAATCGAAGCCTCACGCATGTTCATATCAAAACGATAAATCATTATCGACAGAAAGATTGATAATAACTGTGGGATAAGGCCAAATCTAATTTTTTCAAATGTTGTACAGCCGATCGAAGTCATCGATTCTAACACCTTAACATCTAATTCTTCAATTGCATCAACATATAATTTAGCTAGCATCCCAATAGAGGTAATACCGATCGTCAACACACCAGCAAACGGCCCAGGACCGGTTACCCGAATAAACATTAATCCATAAACAAGTGCTGGAATGGTTCGAATGAAGATGAGTAATAAGCGCGTCATCCAAGCTAGAGGCTTTGGAACAATATTAGAAGCGGCTAAAAAAGACAATGGCACAGCGGCTACAGCACCAACTAATGTGCCTAATAAAGCAATAGCCATCGTTTCCCATAATAAATACAACACACCACTTTGTGTGAAATCAAATAAAAATTTCCAATCTGGATCTAATAGTCCACCAACAATGTTAAAAGCGATCTTCATCCCATTACTATCGAGCCTTAGACTCATTTCCGCTACAGACCAAGCAATAAGTGCGAAAACGAAAGCTAGAAGGAAAAGGTAATATCGATAAGTGCGAGGAGCAGCCAATAACTGCCGTTCTACTGTTGTCATACTAGGAACGACTCCTTTACATTAACTTTTTTCTAAAATGTTCACTAAACGTTTCTATCACATAAACGGTAATGACCAACATTAATACAATCATGCCTAAGCTTGAATAGTCGCGCCAGCCAATCGTTTCATTGATCAAATTGCCAATCCCACCTGCTCCAATATAGCCAAGAATAGCGGCATAGCGCACGTTACCTTCAAAGCAAAATAACGATGTTGATAGATAGCTTGGCAAAATTTGCGGGAAGATTGCATAACGAAATGATTGGATTCTTGTCATTCCGATCGATTGCATTGCTTGAAAAGCGCCCATGTCGACATTCTCAATTGCCTCAAACAATAATTTCCCTACGTAGGAAACCGTAAAAAGAAAAATAGCAACAGTCCCTGCTGTGGCTGGTAAAGCAAAAAGATACGTTGCAATTAAAGCCATCACTAGAGTTGGCATTGTTCTTAAAAGGCTCAGAACCATCTTGAACAGACCATAGATGATTTTATTCTTAATAATATTGGAAGAAGCAAGAACAGCTGTAGGTAAAGCAACAATTGCTCCAATAATAGAACCTAAAAAAGACATTTTCAAAGTCACGAATAGCTCCGGTAAAATACCGTCTAGATAGTTCCAATTTGGTTGAAGCATTTCTAGTACTATCGTAAAAAATTCATTAATACGTCTAAAAATAATGGCAAAGTTAAAACCTGTTGCCTGTGCAGAATAGTAGACAGCAACACAAATAATAAATAGTACAAAAGGGGCCTTCGATCGCTTTTCCAACACTGTCTTGCCATTTGTCAAAACGATCCTTTTCGGTGAAAATATTTTATTGTACATGGGCATAATTCTCCCCGTGCATCGTATGCTCTTCTTCCTGATGACCTCGATAAATCACACCCAGTATCTCATCTGTCACATCAGCTGATCGGCCATCAAATACAACTTCGCCTTTGCGCACACCAATCACTCGATCAGCATACGCTAAAGCCATCTCTACATGATGAATATTCATAATGATCGAAATATTCATATCGAGATTAATGCGTTTAAAGTCATTCATGACAAGCTTTGCCGTTACAGGATCGAGCGAAGCAATTGGCTCGTCAGCTAAAATAATATCAGGATTTTGTGCTAGTGTTCGAGCTAAAGCTACGCGCTGCTGTTGACCACCCGATAATTGATCAACGCGTGTATAAGCTTTATCAAGAATACCTACTTTATCCAAAGCCTCTAACGCTTGAATCTTTTGTTGTTTTGTATAAAATCCTATAAGATTGCGCCAAAAAGTATTATCAGGGGCAAACGAGACAAGAACATTTTGGATTACAGATACTCTTGTAACAAGATTAAAAGACTGGAAGATCATGCCGATTCTTCTACGCAAATCCCTTACTTGTTTTCCTCTAAGATGCGTCACATCTGTCTCATCTACAAGTAATTGTCCAGCGGTAATGTCATGCATTCGATTAATACATCGAATGAGTGTTGATTTACCTGCTCCAGAAAGACCGATAACGGCAACAAATTCTCCTTGCTCTATTTTCAGATTAAGGTGTTGTAAAGCTTTGATTCCATTTGGGTATGTCTTTTCAACATTAATAAACTCTATCATAGGATGACTCCAATCTATTGATAAAATCTGTCTTTTTTCTAACGATATAAATTTAAAAAATAAGAACACCGTTGGTTAATGATGTCCTTATTTCTAGCTCATCGCATTTTAAATCGCTACCGTAAGCTTATTCTAAACCCTATACCATAGACATTTCTTTCGATAAAACAACCCTTCAATCAGTGGGCGGAGGGCTACAGAACGTAGTCATGCAGAGGTTGCCGCAGGACGAACGGTTTAGACTACGATCTTACTCGCCCACTGAGGAACACAAGCTAACGTCTTCGCGTCCTGCGAAAACGCTTGTGTGACCAACATCCTGTTGCCCTGAGTGAATCAGGACATGAGCGTCGTTAACTCAGGCTATACGCGTTTTACGGACGATTATCTGCGATAAAAATATAGTGATCAGAAATTAATTATTAAGCCCTCTTAAAAATTCCTGTGCGTCTCTTTCACCATCATAATCAGCAGCTGTAGCATTTTGGTAACCTTCGTGGCTATACACACTAATGACTTCTTTTCCTTCATCTGTTTGCGCGATATTAATAAAAGCTTCTTGTAGGGCAGCTGTTAACTCTGGCGTGATCACTTCTGAACTTTTACTTACAGAAACGGTATCGTTATAAATCGGTTGTGTCACACCTATAACATTTGTTTCATCCCAGATCGACGCTGAGCGCGCAAAGTCATCTGTCCATATATCTTCATTGTCTCGACGCGCATCGGCATAGGTAACCACAATATCTACTTGTTGGGAGGCTAATTTGGCAAAAGCATCCCCATAGCCATTAGATTGAACCGCATTATCTAAATCTGTCATGCCTTTTTCAAATTTATCTTGTAGCCATAGGGTGGGATAAATATACCCAGCTGATGAAGACGTCGATTGCACTGCCCAACTTGCATCGCTAAGATCTTCCCACGTTAATTCCTCTCCATTATTAACTTTGTCTGCAAGTTCTTGACCTTTTTCAGAAGGGCCAGCAATGATTAAACTTCGATAGTATGTTGCTTGTTCATCTTCTAAGCCTTCTGTCGGTTTATTGTCGTTCCATTCTTTAGGATTGTTAGAGTCATTTGATAAAGCGGCACGTGTTGCGGTTAAAATAACTTCAGCACCATCATCATATAATACATATGTACCCCCAGGGATCAGACCCACATCTGTCGTACCTGCCGAAAGCGCTTCACCTACGGCTTCATAGGTTGTTCCCACGTTGATTTCAATTGTGCTTACATCGTAACCAAGATGACTTAGCTCCTCAATTAAAAGACCTTTTAATGGTTCTGTGATTGTAACAATTTCTTCTGGGTCACGAGATGGAACAAAATCCACCTTTAAGGTATCAATTGTTTCATTACTTAAATCCGCTTCTTCGTTCTGTGTATGACTTTCATCTGTTTCAGCATTTGTAGAATCCTCTTCCGAAGTACAACCTACTAAAAGTCCAATCATTAAAACAAACCCCAGTAAAATCATTATTTTTGTTTTCATTATTCCACTCCCCTGTCTTTGCCAAATAATTTATCTATTGAAACAAATTCCATCTTACACCTCAAATATTAAATTGGCGTATACTACAGGTAAATAATTTGTAAAACTAGAAAAAAAGACTATACTTCCAGTCCTATTTGGACCGAACTTAAAAAGACATGAAAATAGGGATGCTAAAAAAAACGAACGAACCTTCAGTCAGGACATTAGCCTCTATGATTTCCTGTCTAACTAGGTTAAACGGTGTTAAAAAATTGAATATAAAAGCACGCACCACAGTCGAATAAATACTGAGGTGCGTGCCTATAAAATATTAAATCAATATTTTAATGTATATAAAGATTTTAAGTTTAATATTTCTTAACCCGTCCAAAACCAAAGTGTCTATAGCACTCTAATTTTCGAAAAACATTTTTTGTATTTTTCAATTGCTTAGCTACTTTTTGAAAAAACATCTACGGGTTTAGCTTGGCTTTCCGGATCCGATGAAGCTTCATCCTTTTTCAAATAAACAAGCCAATAAGCACCGCCGACAAATAAGACGCCCCCGACAACATTACCTAAAAATACGGGAACAAAATTATCAAAATAAGCACCCCAGCTAAAGTAATCAGCAAAGATAGCTGCTGGAATAAGAAACATATTTGCTACAACATGTTGAAAGCCAATGGCGACAAACGCCATCGTTGGAAACCAAATCCCTAATATCTTCCCAGCCATATCTTTCGCTCCATAACTTAACCAAACAGCTGAAGCAACTAACCAATTGCAACCAATCCCCGACAGGAAAGCTTGCAAAAAGCTCGCTTCAAGCTTATGCTCTGCTAACGTTACGGTCGTTGCTAAATAAGCATTTTCAGTCAGCCCAACAACATGACCAAAAAAGTAAGCAACAAAAATCGATCCAGCAAAATTGCTTAAAGTAATTACAATAATATTTTTGAATACTTGAATCGATCGCACCTTATTTTCCATTCTGGATAATGGCACAGCTAATAAATTTCCAGTCAGTAATTCACCACCTGCTAATAACGTTAAAATAAGACCAAGCGGAAATAGTGCCGCCCCAATAAATGTAGAGAACCCTCCCCACGCCACAGGCATATTAGCAGTGACATGAATGTAAAGTAAATAACTTAAAGCAATAAAAGCACCCGCTTCAAAGCCTAATACAGAAGATTGCAACACATTGTAATTCGCTTTTTTACGCCCTGATGAAACGGTATAATTTGCAATTTCTTGTGGACTATAAAAGCCCATGTTAATCAGATCCTTCCTCGTAGTATGTGATACAATACACATATTATAGCACTTTAGTCTTATTGTTTTTGTGAAATATTTGTAACGATTTTGCATGACGCTTACAATTATAAACAAAACTCCAATTATTGGAGGTTCATTATGCCCCCTTGATTGGTAGTTGAGTGACTTAGAACATTGACGTCCGTTATGTCCCGCTAAATAGAATTAGCTCTTCCCTCTAATTTGAGATGGGCGTTTTACGGACGTGATAAAAACAATGATGTTATTTCTCCTTTGATAGTTTAACTAATGGTGGGACAATTGCCACTGTAATAAACGCCGCTAATACAGCTTCAGCCAGACCATTTGTTAAAAATACAGTGAAAACAGCAATAATAATCGCTCCGATGCCGTCCGCATCAATAGCTAAAGCATAAGCATCATGAAATAATAAAGCGATAAATCCCATTACTAAAAAGGTATGAATAATGGTTGCAAATAATCCTGACAAAAATAAGGCGGTTTTTTGATTAGCTTGTTTTTTTGTAACTCTATCGATCGATTTAAAAAGGTAATAAGGAATGACACCAATAATCACTCTAGGAACCATTGCTATAAATAATGCCCAAAAACTCCCTTGACTTGTCCCCAATACTGGAATAACTGGCGTAAATGCAAACGATAATAATGACGGTGTCAGTGTATTTGTTATCATACTCGTCATACCGAATGAAAATCCAAGTATAGCGCCAATTTTCGGTCCTAATACAATCGAGCCAATAATAACCGGGATATGAATAATTGTTGCTTTAATAACCCCTAAATGAATAAAGCCAATAGGTGTAAAAGCAAATAATAGTATAATGGATATGAATATAGCAGTTAACGTAAATTCTTTTATCTTCACTTCAAACGCTCCTAACCATAAATTAAGTCTGTAAGTTAAGCCGTCAAGCTTGACCACTTAAACTACATCAAACTAAAGACATAACATTATTCATTTTATTACAAAATCTCAATTAATCAATCTATTTCTAATAATTGCTTCGAAATCAGTCGATCTTTCAGTAAAGGTATTATAGCTTTTGTCTCTGCTTTAAGTTAGAAACTCAACTATCGCACACTGAAAATAGTGATTCAATCTTGATCGTGTTCAATAGACTCGGTATTCAATATACTTGTTGACTTTACTCCTGCATGGATGTGCCACTATTAGCATAAGAAGTTTCTTATTTTGAGACGTCATTCCGATGTCTTCATGATCTACATGGGGTAAATCTAATTTTCAATTTATATATAATAAACCTTTCGTTTTAGACGCGCAGGTGAGCTATGTTTCGCTTTCCGTGGGCGTGGCTTAAGCTAACTTTGCCAAGTCAAAACCACTTGGCAAAGTGGATCTCAAGCTCACGCTACTCCCACAGGAGTCTACACATATCTCACCTGTAAATAGTTATTTCTATCTTAATAATTGCTATCTTTCAAGATTTCATCAAGCGACACTTCAGCTCCCCTTCCTTAATTAAATTTTTTGCTAATGCTCTATCATGCCAAAAAATAACATTTTTTGTTGATAAGACGGTGACTTTCTATTGAATGTAACGCTTACTTCCATTAAAATAAAATATAAATACTTTTTTTGTCATCTAGTATTTATATTAGTTAGAGGAGGTAATCGTATGGAACAAAATTATATTTTAAATGAAACATTTGAGAGTGAAAGTTTAAATAATACGTTAGCGTGGCGATGCGAGCCCAATAAGTGGTTTATAGACAAAACATCTTCTAAACTTGTTTTGGAAACTGATAAAAACACTGACTATTGGCAAAAAACACATTATGGTTTTCAGGTTGATAATGGACATTTCTTGTATACAAAAACGAAGGGGAATTTCCGAATGGAAACAAAAGTTGAAGCATCGCCAAAATCAAAATATGATCAAGCAGGTTTGATGATTCGCTTTTCTGAAGATACATGGGTAAAGACTTCATTGGAGTACATCCCATCTAAATTAAGTAAACTTGGAGCAGTCGTTACAAATAGGGGTTATTCTGATTGGTCAACGCAATATGTTGAGGTTAAAGAATTGCAAATATACTATCGAATCTCCAAAATAGAACAAAATTGCTATGTTGATTTTTCATGGGACGGAATGAGTTGGAATCAAATTAGAATTGCTCATTTAGACATTCCAAAAGACTCAAATATATTAGTAGGCGTTTATGCATGCAGTCCTCAAGGGGAAAAACAAGAAGTCCATTTTGATTTTCTTAAAATAGAAGCGCTTTCTAACAATCCAGAAGAAGCTTATTTATAACAATTTAACAGCTTTCATTACTTCGCACTCGCTCCCAAAGCGACCAATCGATTTTTGTAACATAAATTACTGTTATGAAAGAGAAATTACCTGAAGGAGAAGCTGATTATCTCGGATTTTTGATGTCTTCTTTAGGGTTTGGTTGTCATACATGTCAAGAAACAGTAGTCGAAAATCCTCTTGGAATAACATGTAGAAAAACGGTTAGGAAAACGTACATTCTTAAATTCCGCGCTTTTTCAATTACTCTTGTCCATACAGCCTCCTCTTATCCTACATATTGTATGCCATAAGTGACTTTCTTTTTAAAAGAAAGGAGGGCAAGTGATGACTGAAAAGGATAAAAGTTATCAGATGACTGTCAGTTTAGCTAAAGAACTATTAAAGGATAAACATGCATATTTAACAAGAGAAGGGAAAAAACGACTTGAGGCATTAGTTAGCAAAAAATAAATTATAAGTAGTGTAACTAAAATTTGTCATGATGCTTTACGTCCTATTCGTTGCAGATATAAAGAATGGCTAATGTGCTTTACAATGATATTTATTGACCACTATCATTGTAATATGAAGCACTGATCTGTTGTCCTTTTGTAACGAACATCTCCCCATTACTCTTCTTCACAAGCTTAGCTTTAATCAAGAATATGTCTGTTATTAATTAAAATGAGCCAATCAAATATACCATGATTGGCTCATCTCTTATTATTGATTGGCTTTTTTAACCCATTCAGCTACTGTAATTGTACGCTTCGCTTGATGTTTAACAGCTGCATGTACGTCTTCAACCATTTTTCCATCTTGACCTACAGTTACACTAACTCCGTATGGATTTCCTCCAGAAGTAAATTGAACAGGGTCAGTGTAGCCTGGTGATGCAATTAAGGCACCCCAGTGATGCATGGTCGTGTATAGACCTAAGATCGTTGCTTCTTGACCACCGTGTGGATTTTGAGCAGAACTCATGGCACTTACTACTTTATTTATAAGCTTTCCGTTAAACCATAAACCACCTGTTGTATCTAAAAATTGTTTCATCTGTGCCGGCATATTTCCAAAACGTGTGGGTACACTGAAAATAATCGCATCTGCCCATTCAAGATCATCTAACGTTACTTCAGGTACATCTTTTGTTGCTTCAACATGTGCTTTCCAATCTTCATTTTCATCGATGACATGTTGTGGAGCAAGCTCAGGCACCTTTAATACTTTCACTTCAGCACCAACTTCTTTCGCACCTTCTTCTGCCCATTTTGATAATTGATAGTTTGTTCCACCCATGCTGTAATAAATAACTGCTAATTTGACGTTTGACATTTCATTCGACTCCTTTGTTTTTTTAAATATTTTTTTAAATATGCCCATATTAATCTCTCCTTTATTGATTAATTTATTCCAATAAGAACCACCTCCACTAAAGATAGCCATCTTCAATGTTCAAATGTTCTTTACCCTGTGTTTCAAAATACACGGCTCACCTCTCATTCCCTTTTCTCTATTTCAAGATAATCAAGAAAGCTATTGTCTTTTTTACAACTTTACATTTACAACTATTTTTAAATGTATGTTACAAATTCACTAACAGACCTTCGATAACCACGTGGTTTTCTACTCTCTACCTTTTCTTTACCGATTGTAATCATCATGACGACTTCATAATGATCACTTAACTGCAAAACTTCTTTAACCTTATTAGGATCAAAACCAATCATTGGACAAGTATCCCAGCCTTTTTCTTTCGCTGCTAGCATAAATAACATGGCTGATAAGGATGCATTCCTTATCGCTTCATCCCTTATAAACCCTTTACCTCTAGACTGATAAAACGAAACTGTATCATTAACCATATGATCATATTCTTGCTTATTTACCATTCCTAACAGCTTCAAACTTTCGTAGATATCTGAAGCTTGTTCAAAAGCTTTTTTATCTCCCAAAACGATGGTTACAGCAGATGCACTCAATACTTTATGTTGTCCGTATGCAGCTTTTTGCAAGCTTTCTTTAACTTCTGGATCTAGCACTGTTATATAGTTTGTATGCTGAAGATTAAATGCTGAAGGCCCTAATTTAACTAAATCATAGATTTCATTTAATTCCTTTTCCGTAATTGGAACATCAGGTAAAAAATTACTAGCTGAACGTCTTTCTTTTACCAGTTGAATAAACTCAGACATATTTTACTCCCCCTCTAGTTACAATACCCATCAACAATGACATTTTGATAAAACAAACCCAATCAGTGGGCATTTCCGTTCTTCTTCTATTGATTGGTAGCTGAGATTAGCCTCCGTTAGCTCCCGCCTAAATAGATACGCTCTATGCTAAGGCAGGCGTTTTTCGGACACTTAGCTGTGATAAATCACTAATTCATATATTATGAATTCGAGATATATTGTTAAAAAAATAATTCTAGGTTATTGATATGAATGTGCAACACTTTAAATTACTCAATTACCTCAATTTTTTTCATCTCATCCACTACCTGTTTCATCAATGGCATCTCAGTGCTTGGAAAAATGTCATTCATTATATGTATTCCCTCTTCTTTAATTGCTGCACATCTGATACGACGCTCCCTAAGTCAGCTGTTTCTATATTCTATTTGCTTGTTGTCTTGAATTTCTTAAACCACTATCCCTGCAAAAAATATTATCTTGAATTCAAGATAATTTATATAATACATTATTCTAATGTACCAAGTCAAGCGATAAAAATAAATTACTGATTGGATTGATAAGGGAGCTAATTATAATGAATGGAATTTAGACCGACTAATCCAAGATATTAAAATGTTACTTTCTGAGCCTTTAGACTATATTTTACTCGACTATCCGTTTGCTTATAAGCATAAGAAGGTAAGTATTTTGATTGATTTAGCTATATACATTGATACACCTTTGGATATTGCAATGGCACGGCGACTAATAAGGGATTTTAAAAATAGTTCTACTGAAAATATCCTCTTTGATTTGGAAAATTACGTTTTACGTGGGAGACGTGGATATCTTGAGATGTTAAAAACGATTAAACCCAATTCGGATATTATAGTAGATGGCACTCTATCTATATCCAAAATTACAGATGAGATATACGATAAAGTTTCAGCCCAATATCATTACATAATGGTATTGATATTGGACTAACAGGAGAGCGTTAATTGCAGAAGATAAGACATCCATCATAAATAGCCTCCCAATTCACGAGGCTATTTACGATAATGAAATTATACCAAATAAATATAAAACATACAGAATAACTGCAAAATAACATATTAATATAAGAATCACTTCTTTACCAAACGTCTTTTTATTGGTGATTAAATCAAATCCAGTAGATCCCAAAGCAAATATGGTCAATGCTACTAATACCCATCCTTGTACAAACTTAGTGCTATATACAGTCAAAAAGACATAAAAAACAGGAAAAATAAAATAGAAGAATATGTCTTTTATCCTATCAAAATCCATTCTCTCTAGCAAACTATTTTTTTTTCATATTTTTATCCTTTCGTCACTTTTTAATTATACAACAATTTATCATTTAAGAGATCGCTTTAGGGTTAGAGCTTTGAAAAATATCATATAACTTGTAAATTTACTCATTTAAAAACTGCACCTCCAATTGTTAGATCGCGTCTAATAATTGGGGTGCAGTTCACTAAGAGTGCTTAAAAAAATTAATTTTTTAGTTATTAAAATTAATAATTACGTCAACTTCATCTCTAAATTCATAATCATCTCTTGAATAAACGGACAAAATAAATTCTAAGTTTTCCTCCATTGCTGGAAGATCACCATCATAATTTTGAATTTTCATGGTTGCGTCTGAGATTTTCCCACCAGAAACAGTCTCACTGAAAAATACCATGTCATCAATCATTCTACCATCCGCTGATACCTCTTTAGTTTGAACCTCTAATGTTTCTTCTTGTTTGTTTTCTACCTCAATGTTAACGCCATAGTACTCTTCGTCAAAAGTAGTGTCTGTTACTTTTTCAATACTCACAAGCGTTGCTTTTATATTCTCAGTATCAGCAATAACCTGATTAAATTCTTCTGAGTCACTTTCTAAGTCTTCTAAGGCTTCATCATCTTCTTCACCGCTATCGGTATCTGTAACTTCATCAGCTTTTCCTGATGTTTCTACAGAACTGACATCCTTCTCCTCGGCTCCTGATTCTCCACAGGCTGCTAAAACGAATACAACAAATAATGATAAGATTAAAACTAAAAACTTTTTCAATTGAAAACCCCCTATAAAAATATAAACATATTATCTTATATTTTGTAATATTATGCAATAGTAAATCCGTTCTATGACAAATGTTTGGGTAGGAGAACTTGCTTCTATCCCTTAATCGACACGAAAATCTAGTTATTTATATTGATGATGAAGTCATACACGCAGCCTTAATCGATCATACCCTTTAAAGCCAAAGGCATGACGTTTACTAACATTAGTTTGGTTATTAAATCCTTTTTACAAATCCAATTTTTTAGTATTAAAATCAATAATTACGTTAGTATCATCTCTGAAATCAAAATGATCGGCTGAAGAAACTGACAAAATAAATTCTAAGTTCTCCTCCATTACTGGAAGATCGCCATCATAATTTTGAATTTTCAAGGTTGCATCTAAAATTTTTCCACCAGCAACAGTATCACTGAGAAATGCCATGTCATCAATCATTCTGCCATCCGCTGATACCTCACTAGCTCTAATCCTTATTGTATCTTCTCGTTTGTTTTCTATCTCAATGTTAACATTATAGGCATCTCCGGCCCAACTAGCATCTGTTACTTTCTCAATACTCACAAGCGTCGCTTTTATATGGTCGGTATCAGCAATAACCTGATTAAATTCTTTTGAATCACTTTCTGCGTCTTCTGTGGTTTCGTCTTCATCGTTACCGGAATCTGCAACTTCAAAATCTTTACTTGATGTTTCTACAGAACCGATCCCCTTCTGCTCGGCTGATGTTTCTACAGAACCGATATTCTTCTCCTCGGTAGAACGAATATCCTTTTCCTCGGCTTCTGATTTTTCGCAGGCTGTTAAACCTAATACAACAAATAATGATAAGATTAAAAATAAAAACTTTTTCAATTGTAAACCCCCTATAAAAATATAAGCACATTATCTTACACTTTGTAATATTATGCAATAGTGAAACGGTTCTGCGTCAAATGTCGGGGAAGAGGAACTTGATTTTGGAGTAAATCTATTTAGAAAACACCATTACAAATAGATATTAGGATTATCGGATGGGCATTATGACCTGATACTTAAAAGGCTGTCTTCTCTAAAGAGAACATTTTAGGGCGCCTTTTTTCCATTTCATTCAATAACAAATGCAACTAGGAAAATCAAATTAATAACGGTTTGAGAAATGATTGATAGCTTGTTTGACCAACCATATATGATTAACCCCCACACCAATTTCTTTGAAGTGTGGGGGTAAGTACGTTATTTAGACTTTAGATGATTCATCATTCATTTTCTTTCTCCAAATGCCATACATTAACATCGTAATACCAAGAACTAGTAATATTATGCTAATCAGTATAATATTGTAATACGATGTCGCTGTATTTGGAAGCGTCTCTTCCATTCCAGAGGTTTCTGAAGGGTTTGAACCAGATGGTCGATTCTTTTCCACAGTTCCGGACACCGCTCCAGATTCAGAGCCTCCTTCTTCCTTCACATCTTTTTCTGGTATTTCTTCTTCCTCTGTAACATCTATCGTTTCAAGCGTGAGCGTTCGCTGACTTGTGTTACCCAGCGGATCAACAGCAATCAGTTTGTAAGTATAGGACATGTCCTCTCTCAAGCCTTCATCGACGTATTCCTTGGCATCACCATTCAAGGTATCTATACGGGTGCCATCCCGTTCGATGTGATAGGCGGTGATACCGGAGGCATCTGACGCGTCAAAGTTTAACGTGACACGATCGGTGTTGGCCACCGCATCAAAGGTGTGAATGTCCGGTCCCTCAGTGTCTTCGAACACACCATATGTTGAAAAGTGTGAGACGTTAATGGTCATGGTCTGATTCGCTGCATCCACCTCACCGCCTCTGTACGCCCATACTGGCGATTCATCTGATTCGTTCAAATAATACACCCCGATCTGATGCTCACTCACATGTTCATCATACGCCATGGTCAATGTGAACGGATCGGAATCATCTGGCGCATCACCACTGCCATAGTCAAAGGTGAACGTCAGCACCGGTCCTGCTTGATTTAAGCCATGGCTGTTATCTTCATTAACGTCATATGTTTCAACACGGACGGATGTATGCTCTGGCAAGTCGCTTGGCATCGTGATAACCACTTCACGCTCTAAACCGTGAATGCGATAGGTCAATCTACCTATGATATCTCGACGCTCCCCAGTATTTATAGTCGGATAATCGACAGCGAACATAACCTTTTCTTCAAGCGGACCATAGGAGACGGTGATCTCCACATCCCCTCGGTCATGAAAACTGATGTAACCCTCGCCATCAACCGTTGCAATAGTGCCATCACTACTTTCATAGTGCATGGAATAGGTGATATCCGCTGTGATATGGTCAGCATAGATCGGTTCGGCTACAAGTGCCACCGTCTCACCGATAGCCACATCACGGGTATGCTCATCAATGTCTAAACCGAGAATGTCTACAACATGGATCGTACGTTCTTGCACCGTGGTATTACCAGCATCATCGGTCACTGTATAAGTAATTGTGTATTCACCCGGTGTATCTGGATCAACGCTTCCGTTTACCTGAACGGCATCGGTCAGATCCATCGTCTCCCCTTCACGCTCATCAAATGCAGTATAGCCGGGTTCATCATATCTGGTTCCAACCTCCATCACGATCTCTTTTGCACCTGCAAGTGCAAGGGCGGGTGGGGTTTGATCAATTTGGATCGGTCCAAAAACCGCTTCAACAACCTCGCCATCACCATTGGTTATGCGAACGTGCAAATCTAAGGCACCATCGCCTTCAATGCTATCCATGACCGCAAGCCGCTCCCCGTTCCATCCTGATTGCCAGTCGCTAACGCTTTCTCCTTGGGGAACAAACGCATATTCATACGTATCGTCTTCATGACCGTCTACAGTAACATCGACATACAAATCCTGAGTAAACCACACTTCATCCAATGAGCTATCTTGCAATAGGTTATTACCTTCGTGGTCTTGCAGCTCAAAGTCTATATTATTTGGTAGTGGATATCGCGTTTGTTGATCAACTACCGATGCCTCACTTGCGCCACTGGCGTTCACCGCCACTAAGCTATAGTTATATGTTGTGCCAGGGTCTAGCCCGATATCTTCATATGATGTCGATGTGCCTCTATACACTTGCTCACCATCACGAACGAGGATATATTCTTCAGCAAACGAGACACTGTTCCAAGATAGTGACACTTCGGTTTCTCCGATACTGTCTACACTTATACTAGGCGTACTCGGTACAGGGGGCATAATAGTGATTTCCACAGATGCCTCACCGACTGCTCCGTATTCAGTTTCAACGTGTAATTCGATAGCCAATGATTGTGGGGTCGATGTGTAATCGGATATGTCCAATGTCTCATTCGTGCTTGCTTCTGAGCCATTGACTATCCAAACCACCTGTTCAATATTGGCAATCGGGTGATTATAATTAGCTTCTAATTGTCCGATTTGCTCATAATTAAGTGATAACTCGTTGCCAACTTCTTCCTCATCATACATGATCGTGACATCAGGTTTAGCATCCACAGCAAAGAAGGTATACCCTCGGTTGTTAGCGTAGTCTTCTGTTGTAGACCCGTCCCATCCGTATAGGTTGAGAGGCATAGCGTTGTCCCGGAATACATTAGAGCCAAAATCCACCGCATCATTAAGAATGGTGACTGATGTCAGGTTGTTCTCTTGAAAAGCATAATTCCCAATATTCGTTACGCTGTCAGGAATAGTGACGGATTCAAGGCTGTTCTCCCTAAAAGAACTTTGCCTAATTTCTGTCACACTGTCAGGGATTTCTATCGATTTTAGGTTATTTCTATAAAAAACGCTCCCCCCAATAACTGTTACACTATCAGGGATGTCTACCGATGTCAGGTTGTTAGATGAAAAAGCAGCATTTCCAATCTCTGTAACGCTACTAGGAATCGTTAATGATTCTAAGTTATTATTTTGAAAAGCACTCGCTCCAATAGTCGTTACACTATCAGGAATTATTAAAGATTCTAAGCTGTTGTTAACAAAAGCACTACCGATAATTTCCTTCAACCCATCGGGTAGGACCAATGATCTTATCTCATTATCCATAAATGCTCTCAAACCAATAGCGGTTACATTATCCGGAATTTCTACTGACTCTAGCTCATTATCCATAAAAGCATAACTTCCGATATATTCTAGAGAATCGGGAAGCGTTAACGTTTTGATTGAAAGACTTTTAAATGCACTGTTAAGATAATCGCCATCCCTTATACTCGTCACCGTCAATCCATTTAATTCGGAGGGAATGACAATATCTCCGCCCTCAGAACCGTTATACCCGGTAATCGCCGCTGTCCCATCCCCGTTGTCGATGTATTCAAAATTATGATCAATGGCATCCACTGTCACCTTTGGGATCATTAATCCCAGTAACGCAATAATCACCATGATCGCAATCGTCGAGTGTCCTTTAAATTTCATCACTTTTCCCCTTTCTCTTGAATCAATTTCATAATTCATCTTTTTAAAAATTTAAAGACCTACAGAATTTTAGTGATATCGTTTTAAAAAGTTTTTTTAAGCAACTTGTTGCTGATTTAACACTAAATTCACACGATCACTTGCTAATTTTGATGCATTATAAACAAGCGTGACGATGTCAAAATGAACTTTTGCTCGTTTTCCAGTTCGATAACGCACATTGTCCAGTTGAAAATATTCCTTTAGATAACCATTGACGCGTTCTACTGCTGAGCGGCGCTTTGATATATGTTTCCACGCTTTTGACCCACGAGCTGGGGCTGTATATTTTCGGAGATCTGTCGTGATTTTTACTTTATAAACCTTTTGGCAAATACTTTCGTTAGCTAAAGGACAGTCGCTACATTCTTTTGGTCTTGTGTATTTCAACGTTTCATACTTGGCATAAAAACTATCATAACGATAGGAATGTTCCCTAAAACAGGTTGGGGCAAAGTGTTTATCAAACCCAATGGGTTCTGCTTCATTTTTCTTATTATAAGCAATGACAGATTGGTTTCCCATTCGATGAACTTGAACATAAATAGGGGCGTAGTCATATCCTGCATCCATTGTCTGGTAGGTCAAAAAAGGCAAGGATAGGCATTCATCCACTCCCTTTAATAAAGGAATAGCTGCTTTTCCATCATTGAGACTGCCAGAAGAAAAAAGAGACTGTAAAATGTACTGACTGGATGTTCCAACAGCTAAGTGACCTTTGTAGCCGTACCAAAAGACATTTTTTCCTTCGCTGTTCTTTTTCACACCCCATTTAGGGTCTTGAGGAACTTCCGAACGTAACTCATGTAAAGGAACATCCAACTGAGCTTCTATTTTCTTTTCGTAAAGGGGAAGTTTTGCTTCCTTTTCTGCTTGTTCCATCAGCCATTGTTCTCGCTCGTCTTTTGGTTTGCGCCCGCGCTTGTTAGGCTCTGCTTTTGGCTTTTCTTCTTTTGGTGGTGCTTGATCACGTGCTTCAAAATGGGTGGCGTCAATAGCGACGGTGTCATCCATAATAAAGCCTTCAGCAATGGCTTGAAGAACAACTTTCTCTTGTGACTTCTCTAACACATCAGAGGCACTCAGTTTCGTTATAAGTCGTGAATAGGCAGCTTCAGAGGGAGTGTTGTCAGACACAAGAAACCCACAATTCAACTTAAATAGAACGTCATCATTCAGACGTTTGATCAGGTCCTTCATCGTCGGAATGCGCTCAACGATTCGTACAAACATAGAAATAATCATCGCCGCATAATTCAACGCTACGGGTGCACCAAGTCGGGATTTTTTGTTTATTTCATGGTAGATAGCATCCAAATCTATTGCTGAAATAATGGCTTCATAACGTTGGGTAGGTTCCATCTCGTATAATTCTTGGATGCCAAATAAGTTTTGTTGTCGTATAATGGTCATAAGGGGTACTCCTCCAGTCTTTTTTTGGTTGTCTCTCAACTACCATTATACAAGATTTGGGGAGGTACTTCCTTTTTTATCTCTCAAACTCGTTGGGGCTCAAGGACTCTGAATTATGAAATTCACTCTATTAAATAAAAATAAAATTTCTGTTATTTTAAAAGATTCATTATTGCTTTTGTCATATCATCCGGATCAACCTGATTGCCGCACATATGGTAATGAATGATAGCACCTGTGATGATATCGTAACACCGGACAGCCAATCTATTAGCATCCGCCCCCGACGCTATCCAACCTTTCTGTTGCATCCCCTGAATAATACGTGAGACATCTTTAATCCATTTTTGATGATAGCCATGAAAAAATGCTTGGACTTTTTCATCATGTCGATTTTGTATATAGAAATCATAAAACACCAATGTCCAAGTCGAAGCGATATAGCGATTCAATACTGCACGACTCCAATAACTGATGGTGCTTTCAAAATCAGATCCAATAATTTCAAGCTCATCCTCGGTGTGATCTTCTTTAAAAAAGAAACCTTGATCGCTTAGAAGGTGAAAAAAGAAATCCTGTTTGTTTTTAAAATGCACGTAAAACGCACCTTTGGTATAACCTGCTTCATTAGTAATATCTTCAAGTCTAGTCGACGCATAGCCATTCTCACAAAATACTTTCATTCCTGCATTTAATAGATTCTGATAAGTTTTTTCTCGTTTTAGTTGGAATTTATTCTTTTTCACTGCCTCCACCTTCCTTTAATTAAATACTAACCGATTAGTATGTATTTAGCAAGCTACTTATTGTTTATTGCATACTGTAGCCATCGGCATTTAATTTAGGTTCTAAATCAAGTGTTGAGGATGAGCTACACGCTTGCTTCAACATTCGACTTAAACCCATTATTATTGCTCAACTAAGTGTGGTTATTCAAATATCTTAGGTGAGGAACTCTATTTCGTTTTGAATCATTCAACTTACCAAGATTTCTTTAGACAATAGTAGCTAACCTACAATTCTACCACTATTATTTGTAGAGACCTCACCATCGATAAGTCCATTGTATGAATCATCATGAACAATTCGGTCAAGGACGCCTTAAATCACTATTTTTAAACAAGGGCAAAAACCATCCTTTTTTTAACATTTTTATCAGATAAATAAGATAAGAGTTCTTCCCGCTTTTATCTAGAATTCTTTTTGCCAATTTCACGCCTCAAATCAGAGACCATCTGATCCACCAGTGCTTCTTGATAACCCGCTTTTTTCTTGATCTCCATAGCTGACACAACTGGTGCTAATGCTATATTTGCAATTGAAGCCAATTTATTCATTCTTTCTGGAGGTAAGTCGACGTCAGCCTGAGACCGTTTGTAAGAAGCTTCATCCATATTCCACAACCTCGCATTTTCTGGATAGCGCTCCATTAATCTCGCCGCCATACTCAATCCTTCCGGGTCAAAATCCCCTGCATAATACAACTCGCAACCATTTTCCACTAACCGATCCATTAATAATAAAGCAGCTAATTTAAACTGACCATGGGTACAGATTATTGGCGCATACGGTACGTCATCTAGGATACTGGAATAGACACCAGAGTTCTCTACAATCCAAACTTTCATAAGTCCATTTTCTGGATAAACAGAGGTTAACGTGACAAGTTCGCGCAAAGGGGCATTTAATACACTTTCCGTTGAAGTCGCTGCTCGCCACATGGAATGTACTCCGCGTTTTGTTTCTGCTAGTAAATTAGCACATGTGACATAGTTGGTGATATCATCACGCAAAATGTTGTACTGCAACAGTAAATCATTAATACCTTCACTATCTGTTGGGATGAACACTGTCCCTTCTTCCTGTCGATGAACAGCTAATACATGAATCCAGAGCTTCCCTAAGTTCGTGTTGCGGTCAAAAGCATGTGGATTACGTATCATTCGCTGACTAAACATAGGGAGTCGCTCTAGCTTTTCAGGTAAAGAGGTGATTGCCACGTTTAGTAGTTCTACTGTTTTATAAAACTCCTGCTCACTCTTCTCCATCCACCTATAGATCCAGTACGTATCCGCAGATTTGTTCTGCAGATATTGAAACCAGAAATATAAAGCAGGAAAATCATTTTGCAGGCTTTTCAGAAAGGTTTGTTGTTGTTGATCTTTTAACGCTTTTGCTTCTTTTTTAGAAACAAGTGATTCTCCAAAATACGCCTCTAATAATTCCTGAAGACCAATATGCTCAAATTTCGTCCTTTTTAACTGTTGTTCAAACTGATCTAGTGACACTTTCCCTTTCTTCTTCAGTTCACTTTCTGATAATCCAAAATAGAACGCAATGTCGGCTAACTCCTCGTCTTTCCAATCAGTGAGTTTAACCGTTCCACCAACTCTTCCAAGTGATTCGTATCTTTTCTTAAAAAGAACGAAGAGGCGGTGAAATCCTTTACCGCCTCGAAAATAGTCTATTGCTTCTTTCATGATAGAAGGCTCTCCTTTACATGAGTGTATTATCTTCTATTTCTTCCTGTGGCAATTGTAAATCCAATTGCTTGCCATCCCAATGATATCGAATAACACTAACAAAATCAGCATTTTTCGGTCTCACAAGCTCACTAACGGCAAGCTGTGAAATCGTATCATAATCACCCCAAAGTACTTGAGAATTCATAATATAATCAAATCCTAATTGCTCGACGACTTCAAACATTTCGCGAATATTATTTTCATCGACACCAGCAAAGGCTTCATCTAGGGAAATGATGTAAGGGGCTTCTTTCTCCGCCTCTTGATAGCGGGAATAACATGCGGTGAACAACGGAATATACATCGCCATCGCTTTCTCTCCACCGCTAAACTTATAAAATTGATTGTTCGTCAGATCACGCTTAGACTCACCTTCTCGTTGGAAATACAGGATAAACGAAAACCATTTCCGATAGTCGAGAACCTCTTTCAATACTTGAAGAAGTGTTTGAATTTCTGTTTTTCCATCCATGAGCTCTTTTGCCTTGGCGATTTTCGAGCGGAAATGCGTCGTTATTTTTTCTAAATCTTCTTCTTTTAATAAGCGGGCATCCTGCTTTAACAATCGCACCAAATCAATAGTATCTAATTCTGTCTCTGCATCAGCTGTTCTCGGCTTCCAGCGAATAGAGAACGATAAACCGGAGGACGTATCTCGTGTTGTCATTAGCTTATCCATTTTTTTTGCCCACTGCTCTGCACGACGAATGCGAGCGCGAAGTTTTTGACCCACTGATTTGTATAAAATTTCTTCATATAACGCTTTGTCTTGGTCATTTAGGAGGCTTTGTTGCCTGTTTTGGTCTTCCTCAATTTTGCGTTGCACCGTGTATGGGCTAACCTTTTTACCGAGATAATCCAACTCGATAATTATCCGATTCCCTTTTTGTTTCCATTTCTCGATGTGGGGAAACTTCTCTTCGTCTGTTTCATCTTCCATCCATGCTGGAATATGAACCGGTGCATTTAGCGTGTGGATCCGATATTCAAGTAGGTTGCTTTGCTGTTTCAGAAATTCCTGATTTAATTGATTGCTAAGCTTACTCAGATCTTTTTCCTGTAGCAATATGCCATGTTTTTTGGTAACTGCTTTTGCAATTTCTATGACTTCCTGTTCTGTTTCTTCTACTTCCCATGCATGGCCCCGTTTTAATTCCGCTTCAAATGAAAGCGCCCATGCCTCGTACATTTTTCCCCAGAATGTAACTTGATCTCTTTTTGCTTTGATCTCACCTATGGCATATTTTTTATCCGTTTCTTTACTCGGTAAGGTAGTTTTCTTATCAATTAACGCCTCATCAATTTCTTTTAATTTCTGCTGTACGTGTGCAATTTGTTTCTGAATATCTGTGACACCTTCCCGCTCCATCTGATGCTTTATTTGTTCGATATCCTGACCCAGACGTACCGCACGGTCTTGGACAATGTGAATGTCACCTTGCAGCTCATCCATCTCCTCAAACAAGTCTTGTAGCTGATTGCCCAGATCCTTTTCTCTTATCTGCCCATGCACATATTGAATATGCTCTTTCTCTAATTTAGATAGATCTTTCTCATATCGTTTAATGACAGTAATTGCATCCCCGTAAGCTGGTAAAGTAGCCGCGATATTATACAATCTAGTCTGTTGATCTAGCTTACTCTTCACTTTCGAAAGTTGATCATGGATATCCCTTAGCTGTTCGGATAATGTCTGCATCCGTGCTTTATGCTGTTTCATGTTAAAACGGGCTTTCGCTATTTCATCAAAGCTTGCTTGCAGGTCGTTGTCACAAGGGAAATGCGCGAGTTTGTCCTCAGCAGCTTTAATTGTTGTCTCCAAGTTTTCAATCGATTGAGTGATTTGCGTATGCTGTTGCTTTAGCTCCTCTATTTCCGTCTGCAATCGCTCTATCTGTTCTTGTTTAAACCGTTTCCGCGCGGTTCGACCTATATAGCGGATCGTCTCTACAGGAACAGCATGTCCTTTTAGTAAGCCAAGTTGATAATCTCCATTTTCACTAATAGAGAATGTAGAAGAGCTATCTTCAGTGATGGCCATACTGCGTAACACTTCATCAATACGACTGGCTGATACATTTGATTCCACTTCTACATCAGGTCTTAAAAAGTCAGCCATTGTGTAGCCCATAATGCTCGGTTCTGGAAGTAAAATCCGGTCGTGCTGGATGTAAATTTCTTCCGAAGTAATGAGGGCGTCTAACAAACCACTATCAATCATCGCCGCTTCGATACGCTTTTGCACCTCTGGGTCCACGTCATCTTGAAATTCAACTGCCGAATAAAACGGGAGGAATGACACATTTTTGTCACGTAGCTTTTGACGTGCTTCTTTAGTGAATAGATCCATTGCAGGCTCTGGATCTTTCTTTTCTTTCCATTCCTGCAGTTCTCTTTCCTTCTCTTTCAATTGATCTTCTAGTAAATCGCGCTCTACTTTCCATTTGGTCAAGTTTTCACCTTGCTGTTGCTGGTAACGGAAAACTACTTCCCGAAATGGGCTCTTTACTCTATCATAGTCATGGACTTCATAAAGCGCTTGTAGGGAACGAGATGCTTCTTGAAATGCTGCTTCCTCAACCGTCAGCCACTCCTTCTCCTCAGCCCACTGATGAATTTCGTTAATTTTAATCAACGGCAATCCTTTCTAAATCACTCATGTGTTCAGCCGTCTCTTTCATCCAAACAGAAAAATCAAAGGATTCCATTTGGTGCCGCTTAAAATCAGTCTTGTTCATATCATGTTGGGCGAAAGATGCCTCGTCTGCGTCATTATCCAAGTCAATCAACATATCCTCCATCGTTCGCAGACGGTGGCCAATCTTTTCCTCCACTTGATTTTTTTCGACCGTCAGTTGACTCTCTTTTTTTCTTTTTCCAGAAATTTGCTCATTTTTCCGCCGTAAATCATCCTGATTGCTGGATAATTTCTGCTTCGCATCATTCAATTCCTTTTGTAAATTCCACACTTTATGAGATTGGAGCCGTTCGCGTTGTTTTGTAAATGTTTCTTGTTCTTGACTCAACTTTTGAATGTCATCTGTTAGTTCCGTAATTTCTTTCGAAAGCTTCGCACTCGCTTGTTCTAATTCAGAGAGTGCTTTTTCTTCTTTTGCCAACTTTTCACCCGTCATGATCATTTCATTGGCATGGTCCGCTAACATGCGTTGGTTGTATGTCGTATAAACGCGATTCAAACTCGTGATTGCTTCCCTCTCCCGCTCCAGCTGTTCGATTTGCTGCTTTGTTTGGTCCATTTGTTCAATCGTATCGGACAAATGACGCAAATCATCATCAGTCAGGGGTGGGAGGGCTGCTTCTAATATTTCATAGATTACAGTTGGGCGAAAATCCTTAGAAAGCTTCGGACTTCTTAACTGAATTAATAATTTTATTAAATCCTCGTATGCTTCGTCCGTTTCAAAGCCAAAAATATATTTGTTGACTAGTTTCATATATTCACCTTTGGTTTGGACAAGGTGCCCACCATCGTCAATGACATTTTCCAACTCTACACGTGAACGCGGAATTTTTTGTTTTTTACCAGCATTTATCTCATATTTATATAGTTCCAAATCTTGACCAATTCGTCGGTTGTCGGTAATGACAAAACCCCAGAAATTCATTGGCTTATTCCGTTTTGCCTGCAAGCCAATGCCGATTGTCATAAATTGCTCGGTCTCCTTTCGCTTGAATTCAAGGTACAAGTATCCGGTTCGCTCATCCCGATTGACTATCTCTTTTTCTCCAAGCAAGTAGTCCTCCATGCGACGTGCTCTTGAACCGAATGGATCCAAGCGATCTGGTGATGTTTTACCATCCAAAAGCACTGGTAAAAAGCTTTGCATCGTTACCGATTTTCCAGATCCATTGCTTCCTCTTAACAGCAGTTTTCCATCAGAAAAATCAAAAACTTCTTCATCATAATACCAAAAGTTTAATAACCCTGCGCGGTTCATTTTCCATTTGTTCATCATCGTTCCATCCCTTCCTTATCAAAATCAGCTGGATATCTGCCGATGACACGTCCAATCGCAGGCCTGATAATCAGCATACCTGTATCACATTCTTCCTCCATTAGTTCCCATTCTTTGAGGACTAGCCGTAATTCATCAGCAACGGCTGCATAGCTCATATCCCGATATTGCTTACTCCAACCTGTACCATACTCATCTTTAATATTTTCCACTATCGTTGCAAAATCTACAGTTGTCAGTTTTATTTCCCCAAATGCATTGACCACATATGTATGGAGATGCTCACGCACATAACTAGAAAAATGAAGTGCAATACTCATGATCGCTTTCTGATTAGGAAACAGACTATATCGTTGCTTCCGCTCTGGTAATACTAGGAGAGCTGCATTTTTAAACACCTCTAATTGAAATGGCGTATGCGCCTCTAAATCGTCACGCAGACGGTTCCGGTAATTACGGATATAGGCGAAGTCTGGGTCCTGTTCACTTTCCCGATATACTACTGGTGAAAACATTAGCTTACGATAGACTCGCTTCCTACGCTCGTCCGTCTGCTGACGTTGCCATTCACTATCTAAAATTTCTCTTGCTGTCTGGTAGTGAAATAAATCCTCCGGATAGGAGCGCATGAAGTACCGTGCATACACAGTGACTTCATAAAGCACTTCTTGATCCTCGTTTGCAGCGAAATTCTCAATATCCCCATCTACTGCCTTAATAATTTGAAAATTCATCATACACTTAAGCGCCCGAACGAGTGCCTTACGGTGTTGGTAATTCGTCCAATCAAGCGGAAGCTCCCCGGGAAACAATTCTCCTATTTCTTCCGTTATTTCCGATAATAAAAATTGCTCATCGACAGAGCGACGTTCAGTAAATGCAAGTCCACAGCAAAATATTGCGTAATCTCTTGGCGTCGTGAATTCCTGAATGCCCATCCATGCTTTTGGATCCACAGGTATTTTTTCCATTTTAATAAAGTGTTGATGAACAATTAAATCGAATCCAAGCCGCTCACTCACGTATTTCCTTAGTTTTTTCTCTCGCTCTCTAATCATTTGATACGTGGTTGGGTCTGTCGCACGAAGCACCCAAAACTGCTCGAATAATATGCTTATTGCTTCTTGAGTTTGATCATCAAACGTTGCTTGTTCGATCACTATACGTTCACCTCTTCATCGATAAAAATAAATGTGGCATCTGGCATTTCAAGCACCCCATCCTCTGCGTGGAGATGGACTCGTTCTTTACCAAGCACGACTTTGACGTTTCTTCCAAGCTCTGTCTTGATAGTTCGGTCTTTTTTCGCCATTGCTTTTCCTAGCCACGATAATAGTAATTTTCGGACATGCGCTTCTACTAACGGTAAATTTGCTACTTTTATCTCATTTCCCTGTATATATTGATCGATCATTTTCTTTTCACGTTGCTTTCGCTCTAAATGGATGCGCTGCATCATTTCTTTTTTCTCTTTATTACTTGTTACTGCACCGGCTTTTGTTTTCTCCCGGTAGTTTCGCACAATTGGCTTCGTCTCATGTACCATTGGTTCCTCTTCCCACACATCGGTGTAGATATCATCGGACGGAACGTGATCAATGAAAAAGTGTCTAGTATGAGAGACTCCGAAAACTACAGAGGACAATTCGTGCGCCTTGTCCATTTCCACCATGGCATCGAACCACTTTGCTAGGTGAAGATAATCTTTTTTTCGACTACGAAAATGTTGGTGTCGCTCCCCAAGCCGCTGTACTACACGGGTAATACGACGAATCGTTTCATTTGTTCGTTGCTGCAGCATTTCATATTCGCTCTCTCCGTGCTCATTGCCAAGGAACCATGCCTTTAAGCTTAACCATCTTTCTCCATATTCCTCCATTGGGTTCGTTTTGTTGTCGTCTGTGACGCGAAAGGTTTGGTCTTGGTGTCGGCTAACCTGTTTGAAAAAGACTTGCAGGTCATCTATCGATAAGTCGAGCAAAAGATCCTGAATTTGTAATGCCGTCCCCTGAAGAGAGATAATAAAATCGCGCAAATACGTAGTAAACTGATCCTTGTAAATCAGAAAAGCTTCTGTCTGCATGCGCTCCTCGACTTCCTCACTGTTGATATACGCCATATAATCCGATGTATTTTGGATAATTGCCCGTAAATAAGCCATGACGTCTTCCCATACTTGTGCACATTCTTCATCGGATTCTTTCGTCTTATTACGCACCACTTGTTCAACTTTTTGTAATGATTGATACAAACGCTCAAACTGCGTACGCTCTAATGATCCACCAAACGATTCACCCATATTTTCTAGCTGTAGCATCATCCGTTCAAATTCCACCGTATACGGTGTGCATTGGTACCGAAATCTCTTTTTCTTAAATTCTTCAATCGTCCTTGATTTTCCGGACTCCTGCCTCGCAATGAGATTGCCCCACTTTACAAGAACATCCAAATCTTGATGCAACGAATCCTCAGTGTAGTCATGAAATGCTGGTGCCTCTTTCAAACTAGCGAAAATTTCTTCAGGAAACAAAAACTCACGCATGCGCTCGTGCTGGATATAAAAATAACGCAAAATCGCCCTGTAACTCCAAGCCTTTTCTGCAGTTAGATAAGTTGCTTCTTTTACACGCTTGTACATCATATCGCTCCTTAGATTGGAATACTATTTATTTGCTTTTTTTGTTAATTCGTAACGTCATCCACATTGATAATTTCTACTATTATTTTATATTTTATAAGGAAAATAGTCTAATAAAGAAAAGACGTGCTACGAGAATGAGATAATTAGTATTATATAGGATAATCTGTAGAACTAAAACAAAATTGAGAGCTTTTTTCATTGTTCCAGAATCGCGGATTACCATGGAAAGAAGGCTTTGATGTTTATGCGATATAGCTAGATTTTCACGCTTCGGCATGTTTAAGCGAATAGGTAATGTATTTGAATCGATCCAAAACATTTTCTTTTGCAGTTAGTATAATGCTAAAGGTAACTGTGCTTGACTTACTATTAGAACTCGTTGGATAATATTAAATTTTTCGTCCAACGATTAGAAGAGAAATGTTAAGCTCAACTAAATTGTTCGATAAATGCAAAATCCTATCTAATAATTTTTGCTATTTAATTACATGACCCTAATTATAATTGGAGATTGATCTAGTTAATGATTTGGCACATACGTTAAATAGAGGAGGGGCGTAATTATTCCATGCAAAAAACGACCCTCATTGCTGAGAACCGTTCATTTGGTATGTCAAAACTAAACTGGGCAAAAATTATAGGGACAGTTGTTTATATTCAATTGGTATTAAATAGTCTAAAGTTCCATGAATTCCAATGTTATTAAGCCAATAGACAACCAATCAAGCATCGCTCTTATTTGTGCACCTATTCGACAAAAAACAGGAAGTGACAAGCACCGCACCACTCTAACCTTAGAATGAATCCAATATGTGCGGTTGATTTATTTCACTTATGTCTTCCCACGCCAAGATCTTTTCTTCTACTTGTAGCTTGCCAAACGCTCGTAAGTTATCAAGGGACTCACTTCCTAATAACCATGCTGATACCATATTTATGTTTCCACTAACAACAATATCTGCAGTAGACTCTTCCATATAATCTACCTTGTTTATCGTTACACACATACCATTTTCAAATGTCACTAACCACACCCCCGTATTCCATGATGCATGCGTATCTTCTATCTCAATTAAAAGTTTTACCCGTTTCTTTGTCGTAATATAAGGGTATCGGTTCATAAAACCAACAAAATCAACAATTCGAGACATAAAATATGCCTCCTTTGTATATGGAATACTCGGGTTATCTAGATAAAAAGCTAACGTCTCATTAGGTTGCACATGTAAATCAACATCGTCCACCATTGAATCGTGATTTTTTATCCATTGAAGCAGACCTTGACATGCTTCTTTCGAATGATATACAAACTCTTTTACGTACAATGTTGATTTTTTTATATTTGCTATTAAATAGCCGCTCGGTTTTTCATTTCCATCATAATAAATAATGACACTATCTCTTTCTGAAACCACTCGGTTTTCCCACCACCAATCATCACGGTCGATCATTAGACCATATTGCTGGGCTGCTTGATGATATAATGTAGCTAATTCGACTAGATTCGTTTCTATACTAACACGTCGACAATAACCTTCTATATGTTGCAATGATATATCTTTTGGTACAAGTTTATATTTGTATGTATAGTGAGTTACCTCGTAGCCAAAAGATTGATAAAATTTAATTAAAAATGGATGAAGCATAGACAGAACCTGTCCTTTTCTCTTCATTTCTATAAATCCTTGTCGTATTAACTGATTGATATGACCGTTTCTTCTTAATTCCGGCCAAGTAGCAACACTTGCAATACCACCAAAATCAATTGAGTCCTTTCCTATAAAAAGTTTTAAAGGCAGAATGTGCAGCTTAGCTGCTAGATGATTATTTACAAATGAACCTAACACAAATTGTTGGCCTTGCAACTCCTTTTTCTTCTTTTCGCGTTCGTAGTCTGAGAGTGTATATTGAAAGGCATACTCATCTAAATTTAGTGCAGCATCAAAGTGGGCTGACTCTACCTGCTTAATCTGAAAATGATTCATTACTCAACACAACCTTTTAATTGTAAGAATAGTTCTTACTTTTATTTTGATATAAAATCCATTTTTTTGCAACTTCTTTTTAATTTATCTCCCTTATAATGAAAATATAATAATCAATAGTATCATTCAACAAAAAACGGGAGGTGACAGGCACCGCCAAACCTAGTAAAATAAGATGCTATGAAAAGAGAAAATTTAAGATATGTCATATAAAATGATTAAGTTAGATTTAGATGATACATTACTACGTGAGGATTAAACAATTTCTGAACGAACTAATGACAGCGCAGGAAAAAGGTGTGAAAGTAGTACTTGTCTCAGTGTTAAGCCTAAAGCAATTTAAGCAATTACAAGAGATGATGTGGTTAGTTCGAAGGAAAGAGTCACCGGCTCAAGTACAGAGAATCATTTTTTTGAGCGAAAAGTGTTCAGAATTAATGAGCATAAAGTGTTCAAAAGTACTTGACGGTGACAGCATTACAGACGGATCACTAATTAATTTATTATAAGGCGTGCCAAGATATTTTTGTAAATCTCCTACAGTGTTAGAACCAAGTAGACCATCGTCTTTGGATCCGATTTTGCGTTGCAACCTTCATACCCCAACATATATTAGGGCCTATATTGTTCATTTTTCTGGCTCTAAAATATATGTTGGGGTAAAGAAAAAATTCAGAGAAAAAAAACACGCAAGCTCCTTATTTGGGTTGTACAATATTTGACGTAGGTGAAGAGAAATCTCCCTTTCATAATTATGTGAAAAGGAGATCGAAATTCACTAGCGTCTTTTCTATGTATATAGATAGAAAACAAGTGCGTTTCCCTGTAGAATTAAAGTCGACGAAAACCAATCCAGGAGGGAACGCACTTGTCATACTCTAATGATATTAGAATGTTACTCGATATTCAAGACCGAAATATAACTTTTGAGGAAGGATGCCTCTATGATGGGGAATTAAAGGGAAAACCGTGTCGCTATGTAGAAGGAAAGTTAACGTATACACCAGAAGCTTGCATAAGTTGTGGCGTTAAGAATGAAGATTACACGATCTATAAAAATGGCACACAATGCTCACGTATTACCCTTCCGATTGATGGGGTGAAGAAAACCTACCTGAATTTGAGAAAGCAACGCTTTAAGTGTAAGGCGTGCGAGGGTACGTTTACCGCAACTACCTCTCTTGTAGAAAAACATTGTTATCTTTCGAAATATACGAAGGCATGTGTTTTAATCAAGGCGACAGAAGCGCAGTCTTTACAGGATATCGCAAAAGATACGGCCGTGTCTGCGACAACGGTTCAACGGCTCATTACGGAAGAAGCGAAAGGGTATAGCTTTCATCATTGCTTATTACCTAAACATCTTTCGTTTGATGAATTTAAATACGCCAAAGGATTGATGGCCTTTGAATACATTAACGCGGAAACGGGCGATATTCTTGATATCCTTGAATACCGAGACGCTCGAAAGATTAAGGATCACTTCATCGCGAATTATAGCTTAGCTGACCGCAAAAATGTGGAAACCATCACCATTGATATGAATGCGGGATACGTGAATGTCATCAAAGCGATGTTTCCTCAAGCGGAGATCGTTATTGATCGTTTTCACCTCACGCAATTAATCAATCGTTCCATGAATAAGACGCGTATTCGTGTGATGAATAGCTTCCATACTTCTAACGGAGAAGATCTTAAGAAATACCGTCGCTTAAAGCGTTACTGGCGTCTGTTATTAAAGCGTCAATCGGATTTATCGAATACAGAATATAAGTATTTTCATTTATTTGGGCAACGGTTGGAAACCAATGTAGTAGAAGAACTACTTCGTTTCTCCTCTGAATTAAAAGAGAATTACGACTTGTATCAGCGTATCTTGTGTGCGTTTGAGCAAGCAGATCAGGAGGCACTGCGGACGCTCTTAAACCACCAGCATAAAGGCCCAGTCTCTAGCTATATGAAGACAAGTATGAAAACCTTACGCCAACACCTGCCTTACATTAAAAATAGCTTTACGTACCCGTTTAACAACGGACGCATCGAGGGGATCAACAATAAGATTAAAGTGCTTAATCGTGTGGCCTATGGTTATCGCAATTTCAGAAACTATAAATACCGCATCTTACTTCATTTCAAGTTAAGATCAGTTGAATCAAAATCAACAAAAATGGTGCCAAACCAAACAAACATTCAAGCAGTATAACCCTACTTAAATGTTTGTGAAATTCAACTATAAAATTGTCGACAAAAATTCTGACCAACGTCATTTGACAAAGAACCAATTTATATAGAAATGGGACAAATTTGGGACAGAATACACAAAAACAGCCTAACCGCAAGGGCTAAGCTGTTATAAAAGATACCGGTGGTCGGGGTCGAACCGACACTCCTGTGAGGGAACGGGATTTTGAGTCCCGCGCGTCTGCCAATTCCGCCACACCGGCACAATATGGAGGCGGTAACCGGATTTGAACCGGTGATAAAGGTTTTGCAGACCTCTGCCTTACCACTTGGCTATACCGCCATCTTTTTATTATATGCTTAAATAAAAAAATGGAGCGAAAGACGGGATTCGAACCCGCGACCCCCACCTTGGCAAGGTGATGTTCTACCACTGAACTACTTTCGCATTTAATGGCTGGGCTAGCTGGATTCGAACCAGCGCATGACGGTACCAAAAACCGTTGCCTTACCGCTTGGCTATAGCCCAATACTATAATAATAAATAAAATCACTAATGGGGCGGCCGATGGGGATCGAACCCACGAATGTCGGAACCACAATCCGATGTGTTAACCACTTCACCACGACCGCCATAAAAGCAAAAGCAGGGGTAGTAGGAATCGAACCCACACCGGAGGTTTTGGAGACCTCTGTTCTACCGTTAAACTATACCCCTATGTGAGAATTGAAATTTAATAAAGAAAATGGTGGAGGGAGTAGGACTCGAACCTACGAACCCGATGGGAGCGGATTTACAGTCCGCCGCGTTTGGCCAACTTCGCTATCCCTCCAATTATAATAATCAACTGGTGCCGGCCAGAGGACTTGAACCCCCAACCTACTGATTACAAGTCAGTTGCTCTACCAATTGAGCTAGGCCGGCATATGGTGGAGGATGCAGGGCTCGAACCTGCGACCCCCTGCTTGTAAGGCAGGTGCTCTCCCAGCTGAGCTAATCCTCCGTCT
>NZ_JH976436.1:295950-296491 GCF_000306965.1 Amphibacillus jilinensis Y1
AATATTCAGATAAATTTTTTTTAATGTTTCAAATGATTTAAATATTATTCGAAAATTAATTGGTTGCGGGGGTAGGATTTGAACCTACGACCTTCGGGTTATGAGCCCGACGAGCTACCAGACTGCTCCACCCCGCGATAATAAAAATATAAGATACTTCATGGTGGAGGATGCAGGGCTCGAACCTGCGACCCCCTGCTTGTAAGGCAGGTGCTCTCCCAGCTGAGCTAATCCTCCAAGATGTGAAAATTATTAGTACATGGTTTTGACAAAGATCATAAAATCTTGTCATAAATTAATAAATATGGTGACCCGTACGGGATTCGAACCCGTGTTACCGCCGTGAAAGGGCGGTGTCTTAACCGCTTGACCAACGGGCCTAAGTGATAAAATGAATCCAAATATAATAAGGTGGCGGAGAGCGAGGGATTTGAACCCTCGAGACGGTTTAACACCGCCTACACGATTTCCAATCGTGCTCCTTCGGCCACTCGGACAGCTCTCCATTATGGCTCCACAGGTAGGATTCGAACCTACGACC
>NZ_JH976436.1:296559-296790 GCF_000306965.1 Amphibacillus jilinensis Y1
GCGACGTCCTACTCTCGCAGGGGGAATCCCCAACTACCATCGGCGCTGAAGAGCTTAACGGCTGTGTTCGGCATGGGAACAGGTGTGACCTCTTCGCTATTGTCACTAGATCATAAAGCTATTTCCAAGTGTTACTTTTTTTCAAGGACAAGATATATTATATGCATTTTCCAGCTCAAAAGCAAGGGTTTTTAAATAAAAAATATTTATTATTTAAAATTGCTTTTTATG
>NZ_JH976437.1:0-101394 GCF_000306965.1 Amphibacillus jilinensis Y1
ACACCACCACATTCAGTATAGAGCCTTGTTTATACTCGTTAGCTTATAACAAAGAGCTCCTTGTTAATCAAGGAGCTCTTTGTTATTAATTTGTTATTAATTAGAAAAATCATGGAATCGGAATAAATCACCATAAATAATTTTATCCGAATAAGACATTTCTTGTTCAACTTCTTCAATCAGTGGTGTACAAGCCGTTCCTTCTGTATCTTCACTATTGACACGACTCGTCATTTCAACACCTAATTCCTCACCTGTTTCTCGATCATAACACACACCACTTGTGTATACATAATCGTCTGTTATGAAGCTACCATCTCGTAGTGCGACAAATTCTTTCCGCTTTGGCCCAAACAAATTCGTACCAAAACTAATATCAGTAGAATCATCAACACCTAATAAATGCATTAATGTAGGTTTAACATCGACTTGCCCAGCAATATCAGAAATAACTTCTCCTTCTTGACCAGGGATGTGAATGTAAAACGGAACACGTTGTAATTGAACGTGATCATATCCATTAATCTCATCTTGGTCTAAATAAGTTGCCATCGCACGATTATGGAAATCACTAATTCCATAGTGGTCCCCCATCATTACAATAATAGAATCATCATATACTCCAGATTCCTTTAGGTGATCAAAAAATTCTTCAATTGATTCATCCATATATCTTGCCGTTTGGAAATACTGATTCAATGTACGAGAGTTTGAATCAAATTGATCAATCGTTGCATCTTCTTCATCCAAATCAAATGGATGATGGTTTGTTAAGGTGATAAAGCGAGCATAATAAGGCTCTGGTAATGACGTTAAATACTTCATTGATTGTTCAAAAAATTCCTTGTCTTTTAATCCCCAACCTACACTATTTTCATCATTAACTTCATAGGCATCGATATCATAAAATTGATCAATTCCTAAATTATCGTACATACTATTTCTATTCCAGAAACTTCCGTTGTTCGCATGAAAAACAGCTGATTTATAACCGTTTTCCGCTAGTATTTGTGGTGTGGAATTATACGCATTGTTACTGTGCGTAAAATAAGCAGCGCCACTAGGTAAAGGATACAATGAATTCTCCATAATAAATTCAGAGTCTGCTGTTTTTCCTTGTTCCGTTTGATGATAGAAATTTTCAAAATAATAACTCTCATCAATTAAACTATTTAAAAACGGCGTAACCTCTTCCCCATGAAGGGTGTTGTTAATTACAAATGTTTGTAGAGACTCTAACGTAATAAAGATAACATTTTTATCTTCTGCAATGCCAAACATATCAGTTATTTCATTATCAGTTGTGTAGTTATCAACATGTGTTAAAATGTCAGAAAGTTCATTGCCATCTGCAAACACACGTTGCGCCTGTGAGCGAGATTGTTGTACAACATCATAAATATGAAAGTTGAACAAGCCAATATTCTTCACTAGGTACTCACGATCAAATCCTCGCTGTAATAACTGTGGTCTTTCAATTTCAGCCAAAATGTAGTTTCCAAGTAAAAAAGCGATTGACATACTAAGTATTAACAGCTTCTTCTTTTTAGGAAATTGCACTGTTAAATCAAGAGCTTTACGTGTTGTTAAATACCAAATTAATGCAAGATCAATAAATACTAGAAAATCAATCATTTCCGCTAAGGCTAGTACACTAGAGCCTAAATCAGCGGCATTACTCCCTTGAAAAAGAATAGGAATCGTTACAAAGTCACCGAAACTTCGATAAAATAATATATTAAAATATAGAATTAAAGTCCCTATTAAAGTCATATAGCGTATATAACGTAATTGATTCTTTTCCTTCATCCACACACTTAGTGAGTAAAACAAAAATGCAGTCACAAATGGGTTAATAAAGATAATAAATTCTTGCATTACATTCTCCAAATCAATATTGAAGAAAAAGCGATAAATCATGTATGTTTTGGCTCCAAATAGTAAACTAGCCACCACATATAAATTTATATGTTTGTTCTTTAAGAACATCATTTCGTCCTCCCTTAAACCTTAAACCAAACTTACTGTATATTTAGTTAAAGATTTGATCTAAATATATTAATAGTACAACTTGTTTTTATAAAACCTATTAATCCATTAGACGTAAAGTTTTAAATAATAGTTACATTTTTAACAAGTTGATTTATATTATATGTTTTATGATTGATGTTGTTTCACTAAAAAAGCCCCACCAATTATGCCAGCATCGTTACCTAATGTAGCTATTGCAAATGTACTGCCTTCATTAATGCGCGGTAATGCATAGTTCCGATATGCCTTTTCCAATGGAACTAACAGTTGATCACCTGCTTTTGACACTCCACCACCGATAACGATTTTTGACGGGTTTATAACTGTAGCAACATTGGCAATAGCAAATGCGAGCACATCAACAATTTCAGTAATTACTTCGCTTGCACATGGGTCATCTTGTGCCGCTGCGTCAAAAACATTTTTAGCAGTTAATATTTTATTCTCTTTTAAAATATTTGTCAAAGCTGAATGCTTAGTTTTTTTAACTTTTGCTGTTGCAATCCTTGCAATGCCTGTTGCTGAAGCAATTGTTTCTAAACAACCTCGCCGACCACAATTACATGGAGCACCATTCTTTTCTATTGTCATATGACCGATCTCACCTGCAGTTCCATTCACTCCGCTGACAATTTTACCATCTACGATGATCCCACCACCAACACCTGTTCCTAATGTAATTGCAATTAGGTGATCAGCCAACTGGCCTGAACCCAACCAATTCTCACCAAGAGCAGCTATATTAGCGTCATTATCCACATAAACAGGCAATCCTGATAAATCCGTTAAAATTCGCCCTAAAGGGAAGTCACGCCAACCTAAATTAACAGCCTCAGCAATATCACCACTATCCGCCACAACAAAACCAGGAGCACCAACACCAATCCCTAGTATTTGCTGCTTATCTATTTGGTGTATCGCTAGCTTGTCCGTAATCGCATCCCAAATATCGTTTGGAATTTTGTCTGCATTCGCCCCTTTATTTGTAACAATTTCCCATTTAGTTATGATCTCTCCTACGACACTAATAATGCCAATCTTTACTGTTGTCCCACCAATATCTACACCAATTAAATATTTGCTCATTAGAACCACCCCTATTAACAGTTAATTTTCTAATTCGTTGATTAAAATTCTACTAACCTTTAAATAATCAGATGCACTAATAGCACTCTCGTCTCTTAAAGCTCGAAGCTCTATTAAACTAAGTTCAATTTCTGCGCGTCTATTTCCGATGTAGATAATGATACCGAATTTAAGTAAAAAGCGCTTAACATCACGATAAGATTCCATGTTAACCCCTAACCTAATAAAGCAATTGCTTTAACTATATACGAATTGTAAATTATTTTCAACGTTTTCATAACTAAATTTTAATCATGTAAACATTGCTTTACGAAATAAAACGAACCTCCAAGCCGTGGGATGCGTTCTTTTCCACGGCTTGGAGGTTCGTTTTTAGGATCAGGACCTTAGCGTCCGTTAGCTCCCACCTAATACATTAGCTCTACACTCTATTTGAGGCGGACATTTTACGACCGCTTATCTGAGATAAATAGATCAGCAAAGATTTGATTTCATATCTCCTGTTACTTTTGTTAATTCTTTAATATATTAGGACTGGTCAATATCTTGTGGATCAAGAAAAGATGGCCGATATTTTTTTAATGGAATAGGTAATCGAACCCATACATTTAATAAAGGTCTCAATGAAAATGGTATGAACGGCCATAAATACCCCGTTTTAAAGGTTTTCATCTGTGTAAGAAGTAATAGCCATAACGTCACGCCAATGACATAACCAGAGGCTCCAAATATTGCTGTTGTAACCAGTAAAAATAATCTCGTTATTCGATTGGCTAATGACATCTCGTAACTTGGCGTACAAAATGTACCCATTGCAGCAATGGCAATATATAACACCACTTCACTTGAAAACAAGCCGACTTCTACCGCTACTTCTCCAATCATAATCGCCGCTACTAAACCTAATGCGGTAGCTAAAGCTGATGGTGTGTGAATAGCAGCCATTCTTAAAACATCAATACCTACCTCCGCAATGATAAACTGGCCAATAAGCGGAACCGCCCCATAATCATTTGGCCCAATAAAATCAAGTTGCTGAGGAACTAATGATGGGTCAATAGATAATAAATAATAAAGAGGTAATAAAAACAATGCAGCTAACACTGCTATAAATCGCACCCCTCTTAAATAGGCACCAATAGAAGGTTTTTGCCGATACTCCTCAGCGTGTTCTAAATGATGCCAAAAAGTAGCTGGTAAGATCATTACACTTGGAGAACCATCCACAATAAGAATAATATGTCCTTCATATAAATGTGCGGCAGCTGTATCCGGTCTTTCTGTGTAACGAATGGTCGGATATGGATTCCAAAATTGTCCTGCCAAATACTCCTCAATTGTCTTCTCTGCCATTGGCAAGCCATCTACGTCAATTTCTTTAAGATGTTGTTCAATAAGCTTTACTTTCCCTGTATCGGCAATATCACTTAAATAACAGATACACACATCTGATTTCGATCGTTTCCCAATTTGCAAGTAAACCATTCGAAGTGAGCGATCTCGAATACGCCTTCTTGTTAGCGCTGTATTAAAAACAATCGTTTCTACATAGCCATCTCTTGAACCTCTGACTACCCTTTCAAGGTCGGGTTCTTCTGGACCTCTAGCCGGATAAGTACGGGTATCAATTAAAATAGCAGATTGAAAGCCCTCTACGATTAAAGCTACTGGCCCAGATAAAATCTGATCAATAACCACATCAAGATCGCTTTCTTTTTCAATTTCTGCATATGGAATATGGTGTTTCATCAGTTTAGTTAGTCCATTCACTTCTAATTCACCTTCTGTTAACTCAGACAGAAAGTGCATTAAAAACATTAACACTTCATCTTTAACAAAACCATCTACTAAGAATAAGCACATGTCACGATTAGCATAGTTTAATTCTAGCTTTACCAAATCAAAACTCTTGTCAACAGCTAACTCCTCTGTTAAATATTTTATTTGATTCGTATATGTAGTTGATTTATTCCTTCTCACAATCATCTTTCACCTACCTCTATTCATTAGCCTATACTAAAGTTAAAACTTCATACATAGGTATATAAACAGCAGTAGTATTATGTTTAATGATAACGAGGTGGAACCATAATGAATAAAAAAATGTTATACATATTAATCATTATTGTTGTGAGCATGTTTTTTTTTCACCAGCTTTTATCACCAACAAATATAACGATGAAATATTTCCCGATTGATCAACAAGCTACTTTTGAAGAGACAAAGACAGCACTAACACTCTCTCAAAATGGCATAGATCAACCTTTATTGATTTGGGAATCAACCTCCCAGATCGCTGAGCCCAGTTTTTTAAGGCATGATGCTAGCTTACTATTTCAAAATGGACAGCTTAAAGGTATTCAATCTAAATGGATTCAAGAAGCAACCGATATTAGACAAACTGCCAGTGTTGAAACACATGATAATCAATATTTTCAATCAATAAGTTACCATTACAGTGAAATTCACTCAAATACAGACCAGATCAATAGTAATCACCAATTATCAAGTGATCATATCTATGTCATCGATGATCCTTTTGCTAAGGCTTATGCTTTTAAAAACCCGGAATCCGATCAAGAGCAACATTGGGCGAGCACGTTAAACCACACAACTGCACAGCAGCTTGATTTCCATTGGACAAGTTTGATTGATCATTTTAACATTGATCGTAGCAAATATTATGAAATATCTTTACTTGATTGGACAGCCTATCAATATGAACCGCTACCACAATTGACACTAGAATTAACCAAACGAGTGACTGCCCAACTATGGGAAGGTTTATATAAGCATTACATTATACCATTTAAAGTAGCTCAAAAAATTGAAGAGAGTTTTGTTCCCTTAATCTTGCTTGATAAAAATGGTGAATACCTTTTTGTGTTGTTCCAAGATGTAAACGGAGATATGCAACAACTCGTTCAACAGATTCATTAAGGTGCTATTATCATATGAGATACAGGTTGATCGAATGTATCACGCGGGAGTACATCCACCATTTGGCCAGACCAAACTAAACTAATAGAAGTATGATCAAAGTTAGCCAAGAAACGATCATAATAACCACCCCCGTAACCAATTCGATAGTGTGATCGATCATATACAAGTCCAGGAACGACTAGTAAATCCAAATCATTCGGGAGAACAGGAGTGGTTTGATCACAAATAGGTTCCATTAACCGGTAGTGTTGCACAGCTAAATCCTGTCTACTGTTAATCAGACGAAATGACAACTGTTTTGTCGAGGGATCACATTTAGGAGCTGCTACTTTTTTACCTTCTAACCATGCCTGCTCAATGATTGGCCATGTCTCCCATTCATGCGTTTGAGAAATAGTAATCCCAATTATTTTAGCATGAAGCCATTTTTCACATTGAAACAACGATTTTTGTAGCTTCTGATTTATTTTCTTTCTATCATGTTCAGACATTTTTTTCAGCTTATCTAAGTACTTAGCTCTTAAAAACTGTTTTGATTGCTTCATCATTTTACCTCCTAGCATTCCATCTCTAGTTGAAGTTTGTCCAAGGAAAAGCGCGAAAAAAACTCCTATCTATAAAAAGATAAGAGTTTTTTTAAAATTATTTTGTTTCACGGTGAAGCGTATGCTTTTTCAAACGCGGGCTATATTTCTTCATTTCAATACGCTCTGGATTAGTACGTTTATTTTTTGTCGTAATGTAATTACGATCGCCTGTTTCAGTACACGCAAGTGTGATATTTACACGCATGATTATCCCTCCAAACTTATCAACTATCAGTTATCATTATTAATCATTTTCAGACTTGTTTATAGTATCAAAGATTAGTTTAATTTTCAAGTATCAGTTTACGCAATTTAACTTATCGTTTTCCAAAAGTGAAAAATGTGTTATAACTATATAGTAGAAAAGAATGGAGGCATATGATGATTTATACGATTATAGGACTACTTATTGTAGCTGTTAGCTTATTTATTATTTCTTTCTTTGCACAGGATAAATTTAAAAAGCTTGAACATCAAATTGAACAACTTTCATTGTCTAATTTGCAAGACAATTATCAAATAAAGAAAAAAATTAAAATTTTAGAAGAAGAATTATTACCTAGTGAAATTAATATAACTGATTTTAATAAACAGGCTTCTAATAAATCCAACTTAGTAAAACAAGTAGAAACATTGTATAAACAAGGCTATAGTGCGGCAGAAATCAGTGAAAAAACAAACCTTAGTGAATATGATATTGAATCTGTCATCAGTCAATATTCAAACATGGGATAAGAGGGGTTATTATGAAACATACGTTACGGACATTTGCGCTTGGTTTACTAACGGCTACACTCGTTATTGGTTATCAATATTATCTAGAAGACGAAGAACCCGAGGTTATTGAAACGGATATGTCAGAGCAAGAGATGATCAATGCCTTAGAAACAGCGGGATATTATATTGCTGAGTCAGAACCTAACCTTCAAGAAGACATTGCATCCGAAGATGATCAGGTCGAAGAAGATGAAGAAGATAATGAAACAAATGAAGATACAAATGCAAACGATGAGAGCAATCACTTTATATTAACGATCGAGTCAGGCATGACCATATCTCAGGTTGCTGATTACCTCATTGTAGCTAGTCTTATTGATAGTCGGAGTGAATTTACCGATTATCTATCCGAGCATGGTTATGGGAACAATATTCAAGTTGGACAATTTGAACTTAGTAGAGATATGACACTTGAAGAAGTCGTTGAGACGATTGCTTCACAAAGGAACTAAACCACTGTGACTATTTTGACGCATCTGTAAAAAGTATATCATTTAAAGAAGCAGCCATGCACTAGAATCGTGCATAGCTGCTTTTTTATTATTCTTGATCTTGACTTGCCATTTCATCAATAATACTTTCATCAATACCTTCTTGATCACGTTGTTCCTTCAATTCAAAATAAGTGTTAATCAATTGATTACCGATATTATGGTGAATACCATTGTGGTCATTACCAGTTCCAGTACGTGGAACGATGATCGCAAAAGCAACTTCTGGTTCATCATATGGCGCATAACCAACTAAAGTTAAGTTGTTTGTTTTTTGCTGTATCCCATTATCATAAAAGTAATTTTGAGCTGTTCCCGTTTTTATCGCGACATCGTATTCACTATTTGCCCAGTGACTACTTCCAGTTCCACTGGTTGCTACACGTCGAAAACCTTGTTGAACACGTTCGATATAATTATCATCCATGTCAATTCGATTTAATACCGTCGGGCTATTGCTTTCAACAATAGAGCCTAACGTTTCTTTATTACCATTGGACTGTCTTATTTCTTTGACAAGCCGTGGGCTGACTCGATAACCATCGTTAGCAATCGTTGACACATATTGCGCTAACTGCAAAGTGGTATATGTGTCATATTGCCCAATCGCAAAGTCAAGTAATAAACCACCATTTCCAGTCGTTGAGCCAGTTACACCTGTCGCCTCAAACGGTAGATCAATCCCTGTTTCAACACCTAAACCAAACTGATTAAAATGATTTCGCATAATTTGAAACCCTTCTGGGTTAAAACCACGTAAAGGCTCGTTTTCACGATATGTTGCACCAGAAATACGCATTGCTATTTCAAACATATAAACGTTTGATGATTGTTCAATTGCTCTAAGATCATCAACATCGTAAAGTTGCTTCCAAGATTGTTTCACAGAAGTTCCCGCAATACGTATTGGCCGATCGTAAATAACTGTCCCTGGGGATATAACTCCAGTTTGATAGCCTGTTAATACGGTTGCCCCTTTTATTGAAGAACCTGGTATATGAGCATCATAAATAACACGATAAGCTTGATCGACATACTCGTTTTCTTCACGATCATAGTGAGCACCAGACATCGCAAGTACATCACCCGTTTGTGGGTCGAGCACAGCGACTAGTGCGTCTTCCATATATTTGTTCTCACCTGGGTTTTGATTAATATAATCTTTAAGTTCTTTTTGGACAATTTGATCTAGGGCTTGTTGTAACTCAATATCGACCGTAAGCATTAAGTCATTCCCACTCTTACCTTCTATAACGGTATCTGTGCCAACAATATTACCCCTATTATCTGTAGTATACTCAATAATTTCTTTCTGACCTCGTAAAAGACTCTCATATTGTTGCTCTAATCCACTTGTTCCAACACGATCATTACGGCTATAACCTAATGTTAAATAATAATCTTGATTTTCTCTAGGAATACCCTCATTTGATGAAGTGATTCCACCAATAAAGCTGGCGAATGTGCCATCATACATACTGACACGATTCCAGTCAATTTTAGCATCTATACCAGGCAATCGTGTTAAATTTTCTGATATTAAGGCATACTCTTCTTCAGTGACATCTTCGTTTTTTATCGTATGTGGTGATAATTCATATGCTTGATCCAGCTCTTTTTTTATTGCTACAACATTCAACAAATCAGGATCTGACCAATCATATTCATCATATGTTTTAGCTTCTTCAATATAATCTAATATTTGTTGATACTGTTCACTTGTATCTAATTCCAAATCTTCCTCTGTTAAAAGATCATTAGCATCTTCTGTATTTAATAAATACCAATACTCTTGTTTATCACGATCGCGAACCATCGCTTCAAGTTCTTTAAAGTCATCTGACATCACCATCAATTCAGCTAAATCTTCAGCTATTTTTAAGCGCGCTTTTGCCGAATCGCCATTTTTAGGTGGTGTATATGTGATTGAACGTTCTGGCTCATTATCTAAAATTAATTGACCATAACGATCGTACATTAAACCACGAGGCACAGAAATTGAGGCTCGTGTATTTTCAGTTTGATTAACGCGCTCTCTCGCTTCCTCTCCATTTATGATTTGAACAATTCCTAATTGTAAAATAAGTAGCGAAAACAATAAAAAGACAAATAGAAATAGTACATTTAAACGTAAAGGTAATTGCGCACGTTTTTTATTTTGTTTGGCCATCGGCTCCCCCCTCTTTTCGTACAAAGTACCACAATAAGTAATTATAGCATGTTTTAATGCTTTTTTCATTTTTAAATTGATCTGTAATAAAGAAAAGTCAGACCATTTTTTAGACTTATTCATAAAAGTACCCTATAGATAGCATTTTTAAAATGCCGTCTCTATAGGGTACTTGTGTATGTTTTTATTTATTTAGCTTTAGTATACAGTTCAGCAACTTTGTTCCAATCTACTACGTTCCAAAATGCTGAAATATAATCTGGACGTTTGTTTTGATATTTTAGATAATAAGCATGCTCCCAGACATCTAATCCTAAAATTGGTGTTTTACCCTCACTAATTGGTGTATCTTGATTTGGTGTACTGATAATTTCGAGTTCACCATTGTTAACTACTAACCAAGCCCAACCAGATCCGAAACGTCCCGCTGCTGCCGCTGCAAATTCATCTTTAAATGACTCGAAGTCACCAAATTTAGCTGTAATGGCATCAGCAAGTTCACCTGATGGGTTACCACCACCATTTGGCGACAATAATGTCCAAAATAGACTGTGGTTGGCATGACCACCACCGTTATTTCTAACAGCTGTTCTAATATCTGCTGGAAGTTTACTTAAATCTTCTAGTAACTCTTCTACAGTTAATGTTTGAAGCTCACTATATCCTTCTAATGCCCCATTTAACTTTGTTACGTATGTGTTATGGTGCTTCGTATGGTGAATATTCATTGTCTCCTTATCGATATGCGGCTCCAATGCATCATAAGCGTAAGGTAACTCTGGTAATTCAAATTTTCCCATGAATAATGCCTCCTTTAGAAATTTTCCATTTGAAAGTTCACAAAATGTTCACTTTCTTTGCAACTTTTACTTTAGCAAAATAAACCTTAACTAGCAAATTTTTTGCTCAGTAGGGCCTAGTTATTATATTCACCAAAAAACAACTTGTTAAACGACTAATTTTATCAGATATGACCGCCCCTAAAAGTACGCTTCAAAATGAAAGCAGAGATCATCTATTTAGACGAGCCTTATCGGACGCTAATGTCGTAATAAACACAACGCAAGAAACGTCCCTACTGATTGGAGTTTCGCTTTTTCAAATTTTGTCTTCATTTGAATATCTATCGATTTGGTTAATATCATTTGAATCCTGTTCATCCGTTAACTGATTATAGCTATTTTGGTCACTAGAAAAGTCAGATGGAGTTTCTGATGTGCCATAACGCTCCAAAGTATGCCAAGCATCTGCATCATCCATTTCTAATCTACCCATGGACTGCTCTCCCTCTGGATATGATGCCGTTTCGTGATTGGCATGATCTAAACAAAACCTTGTGGTTGGGATAGCTTGTAGTCGATCTTGATCAATCGGCTCTCCACATTTCTCACATTGCCCGTATGTTTCTGACTTCATTTTTACGAGCGTTTCGTTGATCGCTTTTAGTTCTTTTTGTTCATACTGATTTAATGCGATATCCTTTTCTTTCTCATACAATTCAGAGCCTGAATCTCCGGGATGATTATCATAATTAGATAACTCAGTTGAATACTCCTCCTCCCCTATTCTATTGTGACTTTGAACATTTTTATTCAGTAATTCCTTTTTTCGATTTATTAATTCTCGCTTTATGTCCACTAAAACTGTCTGATCTAGCATGTTACAGTCCCCTCTTCTGCTTTATTACTTATATCTTTCCTTATAATCGACAGCTTAAACACTTTTTAACCAAAATTAAAAACAAGCCATTAAAAATGACTTGTCTTTAAAAGTGGCTCGGGACGGAATCGAACCGCCGACACACGGATTTTCAGTCCGTTGCTCTACCGACTGAGCTACCGAGCCTTATTGTATGTAAATAATGGCGGAGGAAGAGGGATTCGAACCCCCGCGGGCCGTGAAGCCCCTGTCGGTTTTCAAGACCGATCCCTTCAGCCGGACTTGGGTATTCCTCCGTATAAAAAATGATGGTGGACCCTGCAGGATTCGAACCTGCGACCGATCGGTTATGAGCCGATAGCTCTAACCAACTGAGCTAAGGGTCCTTGATGGGGCGGCTGATGGGGATCGAACCCACGAATGTCGGAACCACAATCCGATGTGTTAACCACTTCACCACAACCGCCATCAATACGATTGCAAAAATAAAAATATGGTAGCGGCGGAGGGAGTCGAACCCACGACCTCACGGGTATGAACCGTACGCTCTCGCCAGCTGAGCTACGGGGCCGCCACAAAATGGCTCCACAGGTAGGATTCGAACCTACGACCGATCGGTTAACAGCCGATTGCTCTACCACTGAGCTACTGTGGAATAATGTAATAGTATGAAATGATGGTATGTACTAATGTCAGCGACGGTATATAATATATCACGAATCAAAAACCGCGTCAATAGTTTTTTTAGAAAGTAATCATACAATAAATTAAATATAGCACGGTGATCTAATCGATTCAATAGTTTTAATAAAAAAACATCCTAATGAATCAATTTCATAATTCATCTTTTTAAAAATTTAAAGACCTACAGAATTTTAGTGATATCGTTTTAAAAAGTTTTTTTAAGCAACTTGTTGCTGATTTAACACTAAATTCACACGATCACTTGCTAATTTTGATGCATTATAAACAAGCGTGACGATGTCAAAATGAACTTTTGCTCGTTTTCCAGTTCGATAACGCACATTGTCCAGTTGAAAATATTCCTTTAGATAACCATTGACGCGTTCTACTGCTGAGCGGCGCTTTGATATATGTTTCCACGCTTTTGACCCACGAGCTGGGGCTGTATATTTTCGGAGATCTGTCGTGATTTTTACTTTATAAACCTTTTGGCAAATACTTTCGTTAGCTAAAGGACAGTCGCTACATTCTTTTGGTCTTGTGTATTTCAACGTTTCATACTTGGCATAAAAACTATCATAACGATAGGAATGTTCCCTAAAACAGGTTGGGGCAAAGTGTTTATCAAACCCAATGGGTTCTGCTTCATTTTTCTTATTATAAGCAATGACAGATTGGTTTCCCATTCGATGAACTTGAACATAAATAGGGGCGTAGTCATATCCTGCATCCATTGTCTGGTAGGTCAAAAAAGGCAAGGATAGGCATTCATCCACTCCCTTTAATAAAGGAATAGCTGCTTTTCCATCATTGAGACTGCCAGAAGAAAAAAGAGACTGTAAAATGTACTGACTGGATGTTCCAACAGCTAAGTGACCTTTGTAGCCGTACCAAAAGACATTTTTTCCTTCGCTGTTCTTTTTCACACCCCATTTAGGGTCTTGAGGAACTTCCGAACGTAACTCATGTAAAGGAACATCCAACTGAGCTTCTATTTTCTTTTCGTAAAGGGGAAGTTTTGCTTCCTTTTCTGCTTGTTCCATCAGCCATTGTTCTCGCTCGTCTTTTGGTTTGCGCCCGCGCTTGTTAGGCTCTGCTTTTGGCTTTTCTTCTTTTGGTGGTGCTTGATCACGTGCTTCAAAATGGGTGGCGTCAATAGCGACGGTGTCATCCATAATAAAGCCTTCAGCAATGGCTTGAAGAACAACTTTCTCTTGTGACTTCTCTAACACATCAGAGGCACTCAGTTTCGTTATAAGTCGTGAATAGGCAGCTTCAGAGGGAGTGTTGTCAGACACAAGAAACCCACAATTCAACTTAAATAGAACGTCATCATTCAGACGTTTGATCAGGTCCTTCATCGTCGGAATGCGCTCAACGATTCGTACAAACATAGAAATAATCATCGCCGCATAATTCAACGCTACGGGTGCACCAAGTCGGGATTTTTTGTTTATTTCATGGTAGATAGCATCCAAATCTATTGCTGAAATAATGGCTTCATAACGTTGGGTAGGTTCCATCTCGTATAATTCTTGGATGCCAAATAAGTTTTGTTGTCGTATAATGGTCATAAGGGGTACTCCTCCAGTCTTTTTTTGGTTGTCTCTCAACTACCATTATACAAGATTTGGGGAGGTACTTCCTTTTTTATCTCTCAAACTCGTTGGGGCTCAAGGACTCTGAATTATGAAATTCACTCTAATGCAATTGACATTAGAATGTTTGATAGTTATTTTAATGAACGGTTTCTGGAATTTTTTCACCTAAAACTTCTTCTGCTATATTTAAGGCATGATCACCAATTCGTTCTAAATTGCTAAGAATATCAACAAAAACAATACCTGAAGATCCAGAACATTTACCTTCATTCAAGCGTATAATGTGCTTTTTACGAAAACTCTTCTCCATTCGATCAATTTGGGTTTCATGCTTAACTACTTCAAGTGCTTTAACACGATCCATTTCCGAAAGGGATTCAATCGCTTCTTTCACAGTTAAATTGGTCAAATCTATCATCTTATTCAAATCTTCTTTAGCGTCCTCTGTAATAATGATCTTATTTGAAATCTTAAATTGGATTAATTCAACTACATTTTCAAAATGATCACCAATACGCTCAATATCTCTTACTGAATCAATTAAAGCTGAATGTCGCTCACTATCTGAATCCGATAATTGTGCAACTGACAACTGGACTAAGTAATCTGTTATTTCACGATCTAGCTTATTTAGTGCATTTTCGATTTGAAAAGCATTATCAGCATGTTTCGTTTGGTGATTATTTAAAAATAAAGCCGTTTCTTCTAGTCCTTTGTATGCATATTCACCCATCCGAATAATCTCTTCTCTTGCTTGGTCTAACGCCACTGCTGGTGACTGCTGAATAAAGATAGGATCAAGATGTGTTGGTTTAAAATCAATAACAGAATCTTCTCCTGGAATTAGTTTAGTCACTAAATAAGCCAATAGACCAATAAAAGGGAAAAAGATAATGAGATTAGCCACATTAAAAATACCATGTGCAAAGGCAATTGTCATTTCAGCATTTAAACCTAGTCCATCTCTTATTGAAGCAATTAAAACTGTATACGGATGGATTAATAATAAAATAACGGTAGCACCTATTAAATTAAAAATAACGTGTGTTAATGCCGCACGCCTTGCTGCGATACTTGCTCCAATTGAAGCAATAACAGCGGTAATCGTTGTTCCAATATTATTTCCAAATAGGACCGGCATGGCTGCATCAAGATCCATTAAACCTTGTCCCAAAAGGTTTTGAAGAATACCGATGGTCCCACTAGAACTTTGCACAACAAAAGTAAAGACCGTTCCAATTACCACACCTAAAAATGGATTACCGGACATTTCAATCGTTAATTCATGAAATGCCTCTAAATAACGTAACGGATACAAACCACTCCCCATTAAGTTCAGGCCGAAAAACAAAGCACCAAAGCCAAAAATGGTTTGACCATAGTTTTGTAATTTTTGATTTTTAAAGAAGAAAAGCATTAATGCTCCTACCGCTACAATAGGTAGTGCGTACTCTTCAATTTTGATACCTATAATAAAAGCCGTAACGGTTGTCCCAACATTGGCTCCCATTATAACACCGATCGATTGTCGTAATGTCATAAAACCAGCGTTGACTAAACCAACTGCAAGCACAGTGGTACCTGTACTCGTTTGTAATAAAACAGTAACAACGATACCAGCCAGCACGCCCATAAATGGATTACTAGTAAATTTATCAAGAATATCCTTTAAACGATCACCTGCCGTTTTCTGCAAGCCCTCACCCATGTATTTAATTCCTAATAAAAAGATACCTAAACCACCAAAAAACTCAAATAATAGACTTTGAACATCAATTTCCACGGGTTCTCATCCCTTCACTTCAAAATTTGCATGTTTATTTAGTAAACAATCCTTCACCATTATTAATGAAATATAAACATAATGTAAAGAGTATTCGACTAAAATTTACACTAAATTTACACTCTGGTTAGTCTCATCAAAAAAAAGAGGGACAATATACTTTATTATGATAATTTATGTAAAAATTATCAACGTGAAGATGGAATAATAAAAAGAACCGTCAATCAGTGGGGATTTCCGTTCTTTTTCCACTGATTGGTCGTTGCGTGAATCAGAACACTAGCGTCCGGTAGCTTCCACCTAAACAGATTAACTCCACACTCTATTTTGAGGTGGTGTTTTACAGACGCTTATTTGTGATAACAATAACGAGTCACCATGTTATAGCATCAATTTATTTTAGACTTGCTAAAATTAAATATACAGAAAAGAGACGAAATGTTAGAGAAACGTTATTCTATAAGCATTTTTTACAACTTTATCATTGCACACGTTGTTGGGACGAATCAACTAGATCAACAAGTATTCGAGTGCCGTCAACTTGCTTAACAAAGATTTCCGATTGACGTTCGATCCAATGACCGTTAGTTACCGCACTATAGTCATGACCATTGATCTTTATCGTGCCCACGGGCCGCATATCGGTTAATGTGACTCCCTCTTCCCCTATCAAGTGACGATAACTTTGGTTCATGGAGCTATATCCTCTGTCATCGGTTAGTTGATCCAGCAACGTTATTTTGCTCCACATATTTCTTTTGGGCAGAAATTTTAACCATGTGATTGAAAAAATAGCACCTACAACCACTCCAATTATGGCATACAGTCCAACAACCCAATTAGGTGAGCTTAAACCGACTGAAATAAGCATTAATATCGCTCCAATACCAGCAAGCGTTCCATCATTAATAAATTGTCCATCAATAAATATGAGTATAATTCCAGAAAAATAAATGATGCTCATAATTAGGATCATCGATGGATCGAGATAGGTTAAGAAATAAGTTGAAATAAGTGCCACTCCTAATAATGCAAATAGCCCCTTTGTATTAACGAGTAATTCCCCTACAAGAAACAATGTAGCAAAGCCTACAATAAAAAAACTAATCCAATCAAAAGCGAATATATTCATCATAAACAACTCCTTCATTATATATATATCAAGTATACAAAATTTAGCGCTATAAGGATGAGAAGATGATGTCAGATCAATATAAAATCATTATATTCAGCATTTTTGCATTGATTTTTTTTGCTTGTTATCAAGATTTAACTAAACCCTCTCACCATCAAGATCTAACTCCCCTTACTACTTCTCCATTATATTATGATGAAAGCATTGAAAGCTTTCAAGTTATTTCTTATCAAGTTCAACGTGGTGATCAGTTTTTATCCATCCTCGAAGCGATAAATGATATTCAAATTCAGAATATTGATCAGGCCATAACGGACTTTAAGTCTCTAAATCCTACAGCAGATATTTTTCAATTAGAAGTTGGACATGTCTATTTATTTCCACGTTATTCTAACGATGAAAATAACTGGACTTATCACTTCTCATTTGATCCTTAAAGCTTTATAATGGATAGCGTAAGTGTTTAATAGATTTTATAAACGTAACGATAAAAAGGAGCGTTAACTTTCATGGTTCTAACACACAGAAAAAATACACGTCCTGTCAAAGTAGGAAACGTGATTATTGGGGGAAAAGACCAAGTCATTATCCAATCAATGACCACCTCAAAAACACATGATGTAGAAGCAACAGTATCTGAGATTAAACGTTTAGAAGATGCCGGTTGCCAGGTTGTTCGAGTTGCCTGTCCGGATGAACGGGCAGCTAATGCGATTCCCGAGATTAAAGCACAAATTAATATTCCTTTAGTTGTCGATATTCATTTTAATTATAAGCTTGCTCTCAAAGCGATTGAGGGTGGCGCTGACAAAATTAGAATAAACCCAGGAAACATTGGTAAGCGTGATAAAGTGGAGGCTGTAGTTAATGCTGCGAAGGCTAAAGGTATTCCAATTCGAATCGGTGTAAATGCAGGTTCACTAGAAAGGCATATTCTTGAGAAGTATGGCTATCCCACTGCAGATGGTATGGTTGAGAGTGCATTACATCATATCAAAATATTAGAAGACCTTGACTTTCATGATATTATCGTATCTTTGAAAGCATCTGATGTTGGATTAGCTATTGAAGCCTACGAAAAAGCTGCAGAAGCAATCGAGTACCCATTACATCTTGGTATCACTGAATCAGGTACTTTATTTGCCGGAAGCATCAAAAGCGCTGCAGGTATGGGTGCCATTTTAAGCAAAGGAATTGGTAACACGATGCGCATTTCATTAAGTGCGGATCCCGTTGAGGAAGTTAAGGTGGCTCGAGAACTATTAAAAACTTTTGGTTTAGCATCAAATGCTGCCACTTTAATATCATGCCCTACTTGTGGGAGAATTGAAATTGACTTGATTTCTATTGCAAATGAAGTTGAAGACTATATCTCAACGATTAAAGCACCAATTAAAGTTGCAGTATTAGGTTGTGCAGTAAATGGACCTGGAGAAGCACGTGAAGCTGATATTGGAATCGCAGGTGCAAGAGGCGAAGGTTTATTATTTAGACATGGTGAAATTATCCGTAAAGTCCCGGAAGAAACAATGGTAGAAGAATTGAAAAAAGAAGTAGATAAGATTGCTGCTGAATATTTGGCAGCTCAAACAGAAGAAAGCTAAAGGCAAATGCCTTTAGCTTTTTAATTTGCCATCACAACCGCATGGTGTTGCTCTGCATTTGTCTGAATTCGCCTCGCATAGTCACTTTCTGCTGTGCCGTTCTCCATTATATAGTTTTCCAAACCTGACATCCCACGGTGATAAGCCGTTAGTGCTTGATCCCAATCTTGATATTTATGGTGTAAAAAGTCCAAATAAACAATAGCTAATTGCATTGAATAATAGGGGTCAAATAATAGTTCTTCGCTATAAGGTAGTCCTGCCATATCAGCAATCCACGGGGCTGTATTCTTCATAAATTGCGACATGCCATATGCGTGACCATAACGCGTTTCTGGACCTACTAATTCTGGATCAAAAACGCCTCCTGTCTCAATCTTTAGTAATTCATAGACAAGGAAAGGATCAACTTCATATTGCTTTGCTTCATTTGCTAAATAAATAGCCCACGATTTCTTAAAGTTTCCTCCACTGTCATTAACCATTTGTTCTGCCATTTCTTCTAAAGTCGCCCAATGATGATAATCATCCTGAAGATCAATGCTTACATCTTCCAGCTGATAAGTTGCTCTTGCTTGCAACGTTAAATTTTCAATGGACAATGCATGATTTTCTTGTTGTAATCTCGTCATTTGTGTTTGATGATGAAGACTTATAAAAATAGTTATAATGGCAATTAAAGATACAATACTGAATAAAACCTTCTGACGATATTTCATTGTTTTACATCCTTTCTTATAGCAAATTATTGCTACAAGACGATATCCTACGCTAATTTGAGAAGGATTGCAAATAGAATACATTATGCTTTCAAAAAGTTAGTAAACCTTTACTCATCTAATCATATATTAAGATGTACTGAGTGATAATTTTGTAACGAAAAGGAGGGAAACGATGAATCCAGTTATGAAACAATTAATTCGCAATAAATTAACTCAGCTAACTCCCAAAGAACTTCAATCTTATGCTCTAATATATAACGTACAATTGTCTGAATCTCAAGCGAATCAAATTGTTAACCTGTTAAGAGAACAGCAGTTTGACCCCTTTATTAAAGAGGATTTAACTGCATTGTTTAATAGGCTTGAAGAAATTACAGATAAACAAACAGTAAATAAAGCGAAAACGATTCTAAATCAATTGATCCAGCAATACGGTGTGGCAGATTGGTTTAAATAAAGAAACCTTGTAAAACTTTCTTCGTATGGTTTTTCTCGATACTATAATATAAGTGGCTTAAAGCAGTAAAGAGACCACGACAATATTGGCGTTTAGCCTTAAATATAATTTGTATTTTGCATCTACTGATGAATGATAGACTTTACACATTGACGTACAAAGATGACGGGACATAATTAGCCTCAAATAGAAAATAAAAAAGTTCCAAACAATAAAAATTTGCTTAGAACTTTTTTACGTTTTATTAACCTCGTCGGGTAGTATTTTTCTATTTGAGGCAGTGCATTTTCTCAATTTCACTCTTATAAATGCAAAGCCCATACGTTTTTCACTTTCTATCTGCCCCTCACTGGATTCAAGTGAAGCCTAAATTAACTTTCAGAAACCCAAAGCCTGGCTCCCATCAATTTTACGCTTACGTAAATTTCACCGCTTCTCGTTCGAAAACTTTGTCCATATGCATTGCAATACTTATAAAACGAATCTTTAATCAGCGGGGGCTTTCACTGATGGATCGTTGAGTGAATTTAGCTTCAGCCTAGATAAGTAAGCTCTTCCCCCTAGTTTAGAGCAGGCGTTTTAGGGACGATTACCTGGTTTACCTGTGATAAAAGTTGCTTATTGTTGCATGATTTTTTCTTTTAAATCCGGTTGAAAATCGTCGCCTTTTAACATATTGATTTCAAACTTATAAGGCGGTTTTTTATTTTTTTTATCTTCACCTACATACGGCGTTTCTAAGATTTTAGGTAAATGGCTCAGTTGTGGGTGATGAACAATATATCGTAACGCTTCAAAACCAATATAGCCAAAACCGATATTTTCATGGCGGTCTTTGTGTGCTCCTTTTTCATTCTTACTATCATTCACATGAATGACCTTCAAGCGATCCAAGCCAATTACTTTATTAAAATCATCAAGTACTTGGTCAAAATTATTGACAACATCATAGCCAGCATCATGGACATGACAGGTATCTAAGCAAATAGAAAGTCTATCGTTCTGTTCAACGCCATCAATAATCATTGCCAATTCTTCAAATGTTCTCCCAATTTCCGATCCTTTCCCTGCCATCGTTTCCAAGGCAATCTGAACATCATGCTCTTTCGTCAATACTTCATTTAGGCCTTCAACAATTCTAGCAATACCTTTTTCTACTCCAGCACCAACATGTGCACCAGGGTGTAAAACAATTTGTTTAGCGTTTAGCGCAGCTGTTCTTTCAATCTCACTCTGCATAAATGAAACAGCTAATTCAAATGTTTCCGGTTTTGTTGTATTACCTAAATTTATGATATAAGGCGCGTGTACAACTAAATCTTCAATCCCACTCTGTTCCATATGGTGGATACCTGCTTCAATATTTAATTCTTCAATCGCTTTACGTCTTGTATTTTGCGGCGCTCCTGTATAAATCATCATCGCAGTAGCCCCATAACTTACTGCTTCTTCACTAGATCCTAATAACATGTTTTTCCCACTCATTGATACATGAGAACCGATCTTCACTTTCTCCACCCCTATTTTTTTGGTTGATTTTTCTTTAATTGTCTTTTTATTTTATCATGCTGTCGCTTCATTTTTTTCTTGTAGCCTGGCTTTACTTTTGATGGTTTCTTTACACGTTGCCAAGCTTGTTGATCAATATCGTCGCCTTCCTTTTTCCTTAATCGGCGTTCATTCCACGGCTTAATCTCTTTCCATTCACCATTAACAATATCAAATGTGCCGAATTCAATTCTTCGTGCGGTTAATTTGTTTAACAATGGCACATCTTCATCACCATACAAATTAATGGCTGTACCTTCCATACCTGCTCTAGCAGTACGTCCCACACGATGAATATAGAATGGCTCTTCTTTTGGTAACTGTGCATTGATGACATGGCTGACCCCTTTTATATCAATACCTCTTGCAGCTAAATCCGTTGCGACAATGTATTGGTATTTAAGCGCTTGGATATCCTTTAGTACCCGTTTCCGTTCTCTTGCAGCAAGACCACCATGAATAATACCAACATTAATCCCCTCTGATTGCAGCTCCGCAAATAACTTATTAGCAGCGTCTTTACCATTCGTGAAAATAATCGCTAAGTATGGATTAATGACACTTGCTATCTGAGCAATTATTTGGGCCGGTTCACGATGACGCAGCGGAATTAAACGATGTTCGATCGCTTCTGGTGCAAAATGATCATTGATATGAACATGTGTAGGGTTTTGTAAATATTTTTTCAAAAATGGTTGTAGCCGTTCTGGGATGGTCGCTGAAAAAACAAGCAATTGAATTGACTGCTCTGCCCTAACGAGCATCTGGTCAATCTCATGAATTAACCCAAGATCCAACATTAAGTCAGCCTCATCGATCACAAAAGAGCGTGCAGTATAAATATCTAGCGCCCCTTCTTTAATTAAGTCTAGCAGTCTCCCCGGGGTTGCAACAACAATTTGCGGTTGTTCTTTTAATTTATCAATCGCACGTTGTTTATCAGTACCACCAATAAATAACTTGGCTGTTATAGTTTGATCTTGTTCAATAAAATCAATTATTCTTTTCACTTCATTATAAATTTGTATGGCTAGTTCCCGAGTAGGTGATGTAATAACCACTTGTGTCTCATTTTTAGTGCTATCTAATTGACTGAATAGCGGGATCAAAAAGGCATGAGTTTTTCCTGATCCAGTATGCGATTGTCCAATAACACTTTCCCCTCTTAAAACGGCTGGAATCACTTTTTTTTGAATTGGGGTGGGATAATCAAAATGTAATTTGTTTAGCACGTCATGAATCCATGGCTGTAAATTATATTGTTTAAATTGATGTTTTTCCATAATTAACTCCTTGTCCTATCGATTTACCTTTATATTATAGTTGACTTTAACAAAAAATGCACACTTTGCAAATCTATGATGGGTTACTTTTTGTCATTTTATATATTTTTCTTTATAATGATAGTGTTATTCTAAAAATTGACTAGGGGGGAAATAGTCATGGACGTTATAAAAATTGCTCCACGTGGTTATTGTTATGGTGTGGTAGATGCTATGGTTATCGCTCAAAATGCTGTTAAAGATCCAAATTTACCACGACCTATTTATATATTAGGAATGATTGTGCATAATGCTCATGTGACAAATGCTTTCAAAGAAGAAGGTGTAATCACATTGGATGGGAAAAATCGTGAAGAATTACTCGATGACATTACTCAAGGTACAGTTATATTTACAGCTCATGGTGTCTCGCCAGCTGTTAAAGAAAAAGCTAGAGCAAAAGGATTAACCGTGCTTGATGCAACATGTCCAGATGTGACGCGTACACATGATTTAATTCGCCAGAAAGTGAAAGAAGGCTATAAAGTGGTTTACATAGGAAAACGAGGACACCCAGAACCTGAAGGTGCTGTCGGTGTCGCCCCAAATGATGTTTTTCCTGTACAAACAGAAAAAGATGTGGAGCACCTTACACTTGATCATCCTAAAATTTTAGTAACGAATCAAACAACGATGAGTCAATGGGATGTTTACGATGTGATGCAAGCAGTAAAAGCTAAGTATCCACAAACAGAAATGGTTCAAGAAATCTGTATGGCCACACAAGTGCGGCAAGAAGCTGTAGCTGAACAGGCTAAAAAAGCTGATCTAACTTTAGTTGTTGGTGATCCTAGAAGTAATAATTCAAACCGATTAGCTCAAGTATCTCAAGAGATAGCCGAAACACCTGCCTATCGAATTGCTGATCTATCAGAGTTAAATTTGGAATGGTTAAATGGCGTCAATTGTGTAGCCATAACCGCTGGTGCCTCAACGCCTACACCTATTACAAAAGAAGTGATTAGGTTTATCGAGCAGTTCGATCCTAATGATGAATCGACATGGGATCTAACGACAAAGGTTAAGCAAAATAAAATATTACCTAAAGTAAAGCGCAAATAAGACGAATCTTTAATCAGTGCGCCTTTTATGGACCGTTATCTGTGCTAAAAAGCGTTAAACTAATCTAATGAGCAGAAGAAATAACCTTGTTTATATCAAGAGATGTTGCGATTGAAGATCACAACATCTCTGTTTTTATAGCATCTAATGCCAATTTAGCATTAACACTCTCATGATGCTATTTGTCACTTGTCGCTGACACAACAAATCAATCAGATGAATTTAAATGGGTCAGAACTAAGTTGAGTTGGGATAACCTCTAACTCAGTCGCTTCTTGATTTAATTTTTGTTTTAAATAGTGGCAAACCGCTCCAATCATTACAGATTCAATATGATGGCCTGGATCGATAATTGCTAAGCCTAGTGCTTCTGCATCTTGAGCCTGATGAAATGTCAAATCTCCTGTTACGTATACATCAGCACCTAACCTTTTAGCTTGTTTAAAGTATTTTTCGCCACTACCGCCAAGTACTGCCACTCTTTTTATCTTTTTGTCTAACGATCCTGTTACCCGCAAACCTGATAATGAGAATATTTCTTTTACCTCATTAGCAAAATCAGCTAAAGTTGTTGCTTTAATCAGTTCACCAATTCGACCTAAACCTTCGACTTTACCTTCATTTTCAAGCTCAATAAGATCATAAGCCGGTTCTTCATAAGGGTGTGTTGCAAGCAATATCCTGATCGCTTCTTGTAGTTGTGCTTCTTTAAGCATATACTCAAGCTTTATTTCTTCAACATAAGACTTATTACCTTGTTCTCCTATATAGGGATCCGCTTGTTTTAAAGGTGTAAAAGCACCTGTACCTTTGACTCGGAAGGAACAATCTTTATAATCCCCTATTTGTCCGACACCCATACGCGTTAGAGCATGATCTACTAGATCTAGATGTGTTTCTGGTACATAAACATGAAATTTATACAATTTCTCATTAAATTCTGGGATCATCACACGTGCAGATTGTAAATTCAACCTCTCTGCTAATAAATCATTTACACCCCCTTCAACAATATCCAAGTTTGTGTGGGCGGCATAAGCAGTAATTTCATGAAGAATGAGCTTTCTTAATATACGACCTTGAACAGAATTAACGTTAATTTGCTTTATCGGTTTAAACAATAATGGGTGATGGGCTATAATAAGGTTTGCACCTTGTGCTATCGCTTCATCTACAACATCTTCTGTTATATCCAAGGTAACTAGAATTTTAGTTACTTGTGTGGTTAAGTCACCAACTTGGAGACCAACATTATCCCATTCATATGCATATTTTTTAGGAACCCATTTCTCTAATAATGTTATTATTTTGCCAACCGTAAATACTTTAGTCATCAGTTAACACCTCCTCAATCCATTCCACTTCCAGTTCAAATTGCTTGATCTTCGCTTGATTAGGTTCTTTTGCTTGTTTAATCTGACTAATTATTTTTAACTTATTTTTATGCTCTCGTTCCCACTTCTTTCTGAAAGCATCATTTTTTTCTTGTAAAAGTATAGGGCCAAACATTAACGATTTTACCGATTGATCATCCATATTATTGACAGGCATTACATTAGCATCTGCCACTAAAATCTCGTATATATGACCGTCTTCCTCTAATATTTGCTCCGCTGTCAAATGGAAAGAACTTGACAATAGCCACTTTCGAATGTAATGACTATCTACATTTGGTTGTAGAATTAATCGCTCTACACCATCTAATAATCCCTTACCCTGTTCAAGGATCGATTGAATTAACACACCACCCATACCGGCGATAACAATCTGTTTAACAGGAACATCAGCTATTACCGTTAAACCGTCTCCCTTAATAACATCAATACGGTCAGCTAAACCATATGCCTCTACGTGTTGACATGCAGACAAATAGGGCCCATTATTTAACTCACCAGCGACCGCTCGTGCCGAATGATCTTGTTTACATATGTATACAGGTAAGTAAGCGTGATCACTACCTATGTCTGCAAAGTAAGCGCCTTGAGGCAAATACTGAGCGATTTTCTTTAACCGATTTGATAGTATGTTTTCTTTCATTGGCATTTATAACACCTAACCTTTATATTATGATAGCTATTAGACAAACCACTATACCCACCACACTCATACTTAGTACTAATTTTAATTTCCATTTTATCGATAACACAAGCCAGATTGCAAGTTGAAAAAAAATCACCATTAATGCGGTGGATGATGAAAAAAACCATTGATTTACAGTGGTAATTGAAATGATACAAATGTTTAATAATAAAGCGGCAAATACATATTGAAAAGCGATTTGATAGATTTTATAGCCTACATAAAATAATCCAATAGAAATAATGACCGTTAAAGTAAGCAAAGTTACCAGTTGGGCATTTGATAACACAACAAAAAATACAAATATAAACATAGTGGGTGATAAAATAAAATTTAATAGAATAAATAATAAATGGAACGGATTAACTGTTGTTTTTTGTTCTTCTATTAAATTACTTTCTTGTTCTTCCTCGATGTCGCCTTCTGTATATAATGCAAGTAAGAAATCACAAAAATGTCCGGGTAGTAATTGACTGTTTTTCCAATGCTTAATTTCATTAATAATTATTTTTTTTCGTTGTTCGTCCATTTGATTACACCTCAGAATTGACGATTTAATTTTTAACGATCATGATTAATTAGAAAAACTCATATTCACACAGATTTTTAATGGATTTGTAAGCTTTAACGAATGAATACGGTTTCTTCATAAAAACTTTAAGCTTTTCTAACATGCAAAAAAAACAGTCAACCAAGAATCAATTGAAGCTCAACTGAATCTGGATTGACTGAGCCAATCTTTGCTAACCTATTTACTCTAAAAAGTCTTTTAGACGCTTACTTCGGCTTGGGTGTCGCAGTTTTCTAAGTGCTTTAGCTTCAATCTGTCGAATCCGCTCACGCGTAACACCAAAAACTTTGCCCACCTCTTCAAGCGTACGTGTTCTTCCATCATCAAGTCCAAAGCGCAAGCGTAGAACGTTTTCTTCTCTATCAGTTAATGTATCAAGTACATCTTCTAATTGTTCTTTTAAAAGTTCATATGCTGCATGATCCGATGGAGAAGTAGCTTCTTGATCTTCAATGAAGTCACCTAAATGAGAATCGTCTTCTTCTCCTATTGGTGTTTCTAGAGATACAGGTTCTTGGGCAATTTTTAATATCTCTCTCACTTTATCCGGTGTAAGCTCCATTTCTTTCCCTATCTCTTCAGGTGTTGGCTCTCTGCCAAAATCTTGTAGCAACTGCCGTTGAACTCTAATTAGTTTGTTAATCGTTTCTACCATGTGCACAGGTATACGGATGGTACGAGCTTGGTCCGCAATCGCTCTTGTTATAGCTTGTCGTATCCACCAAGTTGCATAAGTACTAAACTTAAAGCCTTTGCGAAAATCAAATTTTTCTACCGCTTTTATAAGCCCCATGTTACCTTCTTGAATGAGATCAAGAAAAAGCATTCCTCTTCCTACATATCGCTTAGCAATACTAACTACAAGTCTTAAGTTCGCTTCAGCTAATCGTCTTTTCGCTTCTTCATCACCCTGTTCAATTCTTTCAGCTAAACTAATCTCTTCTTCAGCTGACAATAAATCGACACGACCTATTTCCTTTAAATACATACGCACAGGATCATTTATTTTTATTCCTAACGGTACACTTAGATCATTTAAATCAAATTCCTCTACTTTAGAGATCTGTTGTTCACTTGGGTCTTCCTCAGAATCCCCAACAACCTCTATACCTTGATCACCTAAATATTCGTAAAATTCATCAATATGATCTGACTCTAATTCAAAGATAGCTAATCGTTCTGCAACATCTTCATAAGCAATTAAACCACGTTTCTTCCCTATCTCTACAATCTGTTCTTTTGCTTGTTCCAATGTTAATTCTGTTTCATTACCTTTTGATTCTGATGGCTTATTATCTGCCATAAGAGTCCCCCTCCTTCCATCTGTTCCTGCCTTAACGTTTTTTATCCTTAAGCGCTTTTTGAATCCGCATAATTTCCATACCTATTTGCGCCGCTTTAACATAATCTTTGTTCAATTCTGCATGTTTTTGTTGACTCATTAATTCTCGTATTTCAGCCTTATCTTCTTGCTCTGATTTTATTAAATAAATGTAATCATCAATTTCAGCATCAGTAATATCAGGCGATATTGGCTCCATTGCAATTTCAACTAACTCACTTTTTATTGATTGATCGTTTACACGTTCAATAAAATGACTGACGTTCGCATCATGACCTTCTTCATAAAATGCGTATAGATACGTCACAATGATCTGGTGCTTTTCTATGTTAAACGCTGCCCCTAAGCTATGCTTGATTTTTTCAGCAATAGATCGATCATATAACATATATGCAAGTAATTTTTTTTCAGCATTATGATAAGCAGGTAAAAGTTTTTGTCTGTTTTTTTTAAATACGCGCTCATTAGTATGGCTAATTGGAGTAGAGTTATCCTTAACATTTCCTTGTTGTTTCCTTTTTTCATTAATTTCTTCCAATATGGTATCAACAGATAATTGATATGTTTTAGCCAGTTCTCTTGCGTAATGATCCCTGTCAATCGCTGCATTTAATACGGCGATTTCACTAATGATTTGATTGATATAAGCGATTCTGTCAGCCTCAACCTGTAGGTTGTATCCTTTCTTATAATACGTCATCACAAAGCTCATATACGTAGAGCTTGCCTCTATCACCTCATGTTTAAACCTTTCTCCTCCGTATTCTTTAATATAGGCATCAGGATCAAGGTTATCGGGCAATGAAGCAACACGAACTTGACAACCAACTTTATTGAATAATTTTGCCGCTTTATAAGTGGCACGGATACCAGCCTCATCACCGTCATAGCAAATGACAACTTGCTCTACATACCTTTTAAGTAAAGCTGCTTGCTGTTCAGTAGCGGATGTTCCTAATGATGCAACACCATTCGTAACTCCTGCTTGATAAGCCGTAATCACATCCATATACCCTTCAAATAAAATAGCTTGGCCAAATTTTTTCATTTCACTTCGAGCCAGGTCAAAGTTAAATAACAGTTTACCTTTTTGAAACAACGATGATTCTGGGCTATTCAAATATTTAGGCTCTAACTCGCTAATTGACCGACCTCCAAATCCTACTGTTTTCCCTAAGTGATTTCGTATAGGAAAAATAACACGCCCCTTAAAACGATCGTATACTTGATTTTCTTCGTTACGAGCTAAAACACCAGAGGAAGCAAGATGTTGTATGTTGAGCTCTTTTTTCGTTAGAAATTGTGTCGTCACTTCATTTGTTTGTGGCGCAAATCCGATCTGAAATAAATCAATCATTTCGTCTGTCAAACCACGATCTCGTAAATATCTCTGAGCTACTTGAGCTTCTTTTGTATGTCTAAGTATGTGATGATAATATTTAGTCAACCACTCATATGCCTTTAAGCTGATCTGATCAACAGCGCCGTTATTTGTATCATCTCTTTGATATTGATCAGGTAAAGGATGGCCACTTTTTTCACCCAAATGCTTAACAGCTTGGTGAAAAGTGAATCCTTCCAACTCCATTAAAAAGGTAAATACATTGCCACCTTTTCCACAACCAAAACAATGAAAGATTTGTTTTTCCTGCGTCACAGAAAAAGAAGGCGTTTGTTCTCCATGAAATGGGCATAATCCAAAATAATTACGTCCTTGTTTCTTTAATGAAACGTATTCTCCTACGACATCCACAATATCATTAGCTTTACGAATTTCATCAATAATTTGTTCAGGAATTTGCCCTGCCATAAGTATCACCAACATTTAATTTCTATATAAAATCAAAAATTCCTGCAAGTTTCGACAATAAATTTTAAAAAACATTAAATACGCTTGTCCTTTAGTGAAAGGAATTAGCTTTTCTTTTCATTTTTTCGGGTATAAAACATAATGACGATTTTGCAACGTTCCTATGTATGCACCTAAAAGTTCGTACGTTTTGAATCTTCTACTTTCTCTTAGAACAATATAGTCAAAAGAAAGATTGAATAAACGTCACGATAAGGGTTCTACATAAGAAAGGCAGATTCCTGCATAAAACTACGATTCAAGGTTAGCCGATGTTATTAAACTTTCATTTTTTCAATCTAATTTCTAATATTTTTTTCACAAATACTAATTATAATATATATATATATAAAACGCTATAAATTTGATTTAAAATTAATGAATTCTTTTATTCAGAGTTATCCCCCACCTAAATCTCTTTTAAGGTATCAGATGGGGGATATAATTATATAAAACAAACCTTCAATCAGTTGTCGTTAAGTGAATAAGAACATTAACGGACGTTTTACGGATGGCTATCCATTTTAAAGTAAGTCATTAAATGTTTTTATTATTAACGGGTTAACTGAATTTGCAATATCAGATTAGCTGTCTCTTCAACCGCTTTATGAGAAACATCGATAACTGGACAACCCAATCGGTCAACAACTTGTTCAAAAAAAGTGATTTCTTCGTTTATTCTTTTTGGTGCTGCATAATTTGCGTTTTCTTTTAATCCTAATGCTTTTAGACGTTCTTTCCTTATATCATTTAGCTTGTCAGGACTGATCTTTAATCCAAAACATTTATTTGGATTTGTATTAAACAACTCTTTAGGGGGTTCTACTTCGGGAACAATCGGAACATTCGCTACTTTGAGACTTTTTAGAGCAAGATACTGTGATAAAGGTGTCTTAGACGTTCTTGAGACACCAATTAATACTAAATCGGCTTTCTCAATGCCGCGTGGATCGCGCCCATCATCATACTTAACTGCAAATTCGATAGCTTCTACACGTTTGAAATAAGCTTCATCAAGTTGATGGCCTAGCCCCGGTTTCATTCTTGGTTTCTTCTGAAAAAGGCGCTCCATAGCTTCTAACATAGGCCCAATAATATCAATAGCTTCTAATTCCATTTCAGCTGATTTATTTAGTAGATATTGTCTAAGGTCTGGGTTAACAAGAGTATAGCCAATAATCGCTCGGTCCTTAGCAGCAGCAGCTAGTACATCATCAATTTTCCCTTTTCCTTCGACGTATGGTGATTTGATGATTTGATAATCTTGACCATTTTCAAATTGTAAAAGTGCCGCTTGTATAACTTTTTCTGCCGTCTCACCTAAGGAGTCCGAAATTAAATATATAATTGGCTTATTCATAAATTTACACCTCACCTTAAAATTGTTGCTTCCATTCAACTAAGCTGAAATCAGCAAATTGATAGACAAGTTCAGCTATAGCATTTAGCAAGCCTAAACGATTTGCTTTTAACACTTTATTTTCAACCATTACCATTGTTTCTTCAAAGAAAGCATTGATGGATGGTGTTAATACTGCTAGCACATTTAACGCTTCACTATAATTATGCTCTAGCATCTTAACTAGATAATCTTTTTTGGCGCCTTGAAAAACGCTAAATAAGTCACGTTCAGATTGGTTTTCAAATAACGATTGATCAAATGTCGTTTCTTTTGCCTTTTTGGCTAAATTAATAACACGTACTAACGCTTCCTGAGTGGGTTTAAACGATGGGTCAGTACGCTTCTTTTCTAAAAGCGTCGCTTTTTCAAAGACATTAGCGATAACCCCGATACTCTTATGTGTAACAGCTTTAATCGCATCTTGTGCAATTTGCTTCTCTTTAGCAAAGTAAATCACTCTAGCTTCAATAAATTCCATTAGTTGTGCTTCTATAACTAATGGATCATCTATGTCTACCGATGATTGTTCGTACACATTGATAACTACGCGAATGATACCTTCAATATCTAGCTTCCAATTTTTACTTTGCAAAATTTGAATAACACCCATTGCTTGTCGCCTTAGAGCGTAAGGGTCCTGTGAACCGGTTGGAATTAGGCCTACACTAATACAACCAATAATTGTATCTAGTTTATCAGCGATACTGATGACAGCACCAATTGACGTTTCCGGCAATATATCTTTAGCATGGCGTGGCATATAATGTTCATTAATCGCTTGTGCAACAAGCTCTTCCTCACCAGCTAACCGTGCATATTTCTCTCCCATTATACCTTGCAGATTAGTAAATTCATTAACCATGTTTGTAACTAAATCGAACTTGCAGATTGATGCAGCCCGTTCGGTGTAGGCAAGTTCTTCTTCTGAAAATGCTAACTGTTTTGCTATTGCTGTTGCAATTTTTGTTACACGATTAACTTTATCTGCAATCGTACCTAACTGTTCTTGAAAAACCATTCTCGTCAATTTTTGATTATTTGCCTCAATTGACTGCTTTTGATCTTCTTTGTAGAAAAATAGAGCATCCGCCAACCTTGCATTCAGTACTTTTTCATTGCCCTTAGCAACAGTATCTAAATATTGAGCATTACCATTCCTTACACCAATAAAGAAAGGTAATAATTCACCATTTTCTCCTCTGACAGGAAAATAGCGCTGATGCTCTTTCATAGAAGTTATAAGAGCCTCTTCAGGGACAATCAAATAGTCTTCACTATATTTACCAAAAAAGACAGTTGGATATTCAACCAATTGAGTCACTTCTTCTAATAATGCTGAGTCCTTATCAACAACCCATTGATGTTGCCTTGCCAAGCTATTCATTTGATCTATAATCTCTGCTTTTCTTCGTTCACTACTCACAATGACATACTTTGCTTCTAACTCTTCTTGATACTTAAGGGGATCGGTTATCTCGAACGGGCCTGCTAAAAAGCGATGCCCATCAGATGTTTTCCCACTTCTCACACCCTCAATTTCAAAGTTAATCACAGATTGATCATTCATTCCAACTAACCATTTTATCGGCCTAATGTATTTTAATGAACGATTGGACCAACGCATGTTTTTTGGGAAGCTTAGTGATAATAATACATCTTTAAAAGTAGGTAAAATTTGATCAGCAGATGTCCCTTTTATAAATTTCTTTACATGGACATAGTCGATTCCCTTAATAGGTTTAAAGTAAATATCTTCAACGGTAAGCCCTTGTCCTTTGACAAAACCTTGTGCTGCCTTTGTCCAGTTACCTGATTCATCTAATGCAATATTTTTAGCAGGCCCTTTGGCTTCATCTTCTATATCCGGCTGTTTATTAGCTAACACAATAATTTGAACAGCTAACCGTCTAGGGGTCGCATATATATTTAACCCTTGATAATCTAAGCGATTTTTCACTAACCAATCTTTCGTTTTTTGAAGTAATTGTGTTTCTGTAGGTGCTATAAAGCGGGCTGGCATTTCTTCAAGTCCGATCTCAAATAAAACATTACTCGTGCTCATAGTGCCCAACCTCCTTTTTTAACATCGGAAAACCCAAGTTCTCTCTCTCTTCTACATATAACTTAGCAATCGCTCTCGCCAAGTTCCTAACCCTCGTAATATAGCCTGTTCTTTCAGTAACTGAGATAACGCCTTTAGCGTCAAGCAAATTAAAAGTATGGGAACATTTTAATACATAATCATAAGCTGGAAAAACAAGACCTTTCTCCATCACTTGCTTGGCCTCTTGCTCAAATTGATTAAAAAGATTGAAAAGTAAGTCCGTATCTGACTCCTCAAAAGTATATTTTGAATGCTCATACTCAGGTTGATAGAAAATATCATGAACCGTGACACCTTCAGTCCAAGTCAGTTCAAAAACATTTTCTTTGTCTTGAATATAAGAAGCTAACCGCTCAATTCCATAAGTGATTTCAACAGCTACTGGACTGGCTTCTAAGCCACCAATTTGTTGGAAATATGTGAATTGTGTAATTTCCATGCCATCTAACCAAACTTCCCAACCTAGTCCAGCAGCACCCAGGGTTGGATTTTCCCAATTATCTTCCACAAAGCGGATGTCATGTTCAAGTGGATTAATTCCTAATTTCTCTAATGATGCCAAATACAGCTCTTGAATATGATCTGGAGATGGTTTCATAATAACTTGGAATTGATGATGCTGATACAATCGATTTGGATTGTCACCATAGCGCCCATCAGCAGGACGTCTTGACGGCTCAACGTAAGCCACATTCCACGGTTCCGGTCCAAGACTTCGTAGAAGTGTCATCGGCGACATAGTTCCTGCACCTTTTTCAGTATCATAAGCTTGCATTAAAATGCATCCTTGATCCGACCAGTGCTTTTGTAGCGTTAAAATCATTTCCTGGATATGCATATCATTACCTCCATTTACTATGTATCATTTTTTTACATGCCATATCTTCTTTTCCAGTATCTTACGAGGTGGAAAAATCATTTTGAATTGATTTAAAGATTGCTCGCTCAAACAACTCGTCATTTTTTTCAGTAAAAAATCCCGTCCCTATGCCTTAATTAAGACATAGGGACGGGATCTCCGCGGTTCCACCCTATTTACTAAAGAGAAAACTTTAGTCACTTTTTTATCACAAGTTCCAGAGCGCCTTTTCAATAAACCGATTATACCTGGCTCGCACTCTCCCAGATTCGCTACAATAATCATGTATATTTACTTTTCTCTTTCATCACTATGTATATCTTGTGCTTTTGCTATCCATTATAGTAAGGTAATCCACTGTATTTGTCAAGATTGTTAAGTTAATCCGTTAACAAATGAAGTTGTTTAAGGAATTTTTTTGATTTGATCGTCAATCCACCATAGTGGTCGTAATAATATTCTAACAATTGTTGCAGCGCTTTTTTATTTTCTTCCTTTACCGATACATTGGCAACTCTCTCTATATCAACATCAGAAAACATTCTTAATAATCTCAACTGCGTGCTTGTCAAAGGTAAATAGTTAGGATCATGATGTTTACAGCGAGCACAGATTACCCCTGCTTCCTTAATTGAAAAACCCAAAAGATTATCTTCACTACTACATTGGTAGCAGTGACTAACTATTGGAGCAATACCAGAAACTTTATATAGTTTCATTTCATACATCATCGTCATCACTAAGGGGTCCTTGTCCTCTGATAATGACTTTAATGCTAGGACAAATTGCCGGTATACATACGGGTTTGGCTTCTTTTCATCCATTAATTTGTCGGTTAATTCCGTTAAATAGCTTGCATAAGCCGCTTGAATAATATCTTGACGTATAAGGCGATGAGATTGGATGATCTCACCCTGCTGCAATACACCCAGTCCTTTTCCGAGTTGGATAAGAAACTGACCATGAATAAACAATTGTGCTAAGGCAGACATGCGACTTTTAGGCTTTTTTGCTCCTCTTGCTATGACAGCAATCTTACCTAATTCTTTAGTAAAGATCGTTACGATTTTATGTGTTTCCCCATAGTCCTGCGTTCGGATAATAATGCCTTCTAGTTTCTCAAGCACCCTTTACCAATCCTTCTATTTTTCGGTTATACCGATTTATTTAATTCGTGATTTAGTGGTGAATCTTGAATAGTCTCCTCATCTTTTTTGGTGTCAATCTCCATATCTTTCATGAGTAGATAAGTCTCTATATTTCCTGTTTGACTAAAAACGATCCAAGGTAAATCATGCATGAAAAGTCCACCTTTCCTCTTTTTAGTTATCATCTACATTTATAGAATGACCGGAGATCACTTTTCAATGTTAATTAATTATTACCATGAATATTTAATTACGACCACTTGGTTTAATACTCATCTTGATTATATCCATACTCATGCAAGTAGTGATCTCGATTTCGCCAATCTTTTTGAACCTTAACCCAAAGTTCTAAATAAACTTTCGTTCCTAACAATCGTTCAATATCTTGCCTTGCTTGAATACCAATATCCTTTAGCATTTTACCTTGTTTACCTATAATAATGCCTTTTTGAGATTTACGCTCTATTATTATTGAAGCTTGAACAAGAACTTTTTCATCTGGTTTTGTTTCAATCTTTTCAATCAAAACGGCTACAGAGTGAGGTACTTCCTCTCTTGTTAATTGAATAGCTTTTTCTCTAATAAATTCAGCAATAATAAATCGTTCAGGGTGATCGGTAATATGGTCTTCGGGATAGTATTGAGGTCCCTCGGGTAGTTGTTGTCTTAAAACAGATAATAAATGATCAACATTATTTCCTTCTAAAGCTGATATTGGAATAATCTCTTTAAAAGAATAGCGATCTTTATATGCAGTAATCAGTTCAAATAATTCGTCTGGGTGGATTTGATCAATTTTATTAATAATAAGATATACAGGCTTCTTTACATTTTCTAGCCTGTCAATAATATATTGGTCCCCCCTGCCATACCCTTCTTTTGCATTAATCATAAATAAAATAGCATCGACTTCATTTAACGTGTTTTCAGCTATGTTTACCATGAAATCGCCTAATTTATGTTTAGGCTTATGGATACCAGGTGTGTCTATAAAAATAATCTGTGCACCTTCCACGGTCCATACGCCCTGAATGGTATTACGTGTTGTTTGTGCTTTATCACTCATAATCGCAATTTTTTGGCCAATAACGCGATTTAAGAATGTAGATTTTCCAACATTAGGGCGTCCAATGATGGTTATAAAACCCGAGTGAAATGAATCATGTTGCATAACCGTGTCCTCCTCAATCTCTTTATCAAAATAGCATCAATACTTTAGGAAAAAATATAATTAAACCAATGACCGCAGCAATAGCACTTGCTATTAAGACAGCACCAGCCGTTAAATCTTTAATTATTCCAGCTGTTGGGTGCCAATCAGGCGCTAAATAATCAAGCATCAGTTCAACAGCAGTGTTAAAGACTTCCGCTGTTAACACGAATCCAATGGTTAATATTAGCAGAATCCACTCTATTAAGGAAATAGAAAATAGAAAACCGAATGTGATAACCATACATGTAATCAAAAGATGAACACGCATGTTTATTTCATTTTTAAGGGCATATTTCAAACCATTAAATGCATAACCTATACCAACTCGCTTCTTCTTAATTTCTTGATAGTCCGAAGCCATCTAATAACTCCTCTTGTCTAGAGAACATTTTTACTTCATCTTCATCATTCAAATGGTCGTATCCTAATAAATGAAGAAAACCATGAATGACTAAGAAACCATACTCTCGATTTAAGCTGTGTTGATACTCCTTTGCTTGCTCCTCAGCCTTTTCGACCGATATAACAATGTCACCTAGCGATATAGGTAGCTCTTCACCTATTATCGCTATCTCATTTTCTCCGACTTCTTGTAAAGGAAACGAGATAACGTCTGTTGGACGGTCAATTTGACGATAGTTGCGGTTAAGCTCTTGAATGGATTCGTTATTAACAAAATTAATTGATAATTCCACTTCACTTCGTAGCTTCTCTTCTTTCACTGCATAATGTAATAGTTGACTAATAAGATTAATCGTATCCTCATCAACTGAGTTTGTTTCATCATGAAAATCGATTTGCAATTAAATATCCTCCTTTTTAGTTGTTGGGTATTGAATGCGCGAATGATAAATACCATTTAATGTTTCTTGAATTGTTTGTTTAATTTTACGAAGCTCCTTAAATGTTAACGCACTATCATCCAACTGACCATCATTTAAACGCTCTTGAACAATTGACTGAATAAAATCATCAATTCTCTCTCTAGTTGGTTCATCTAAGGAACGAACAGCCGCTTCCACGGAATCACATATAGAAATCACAGCAGATTCTTTTGTTTGTGGTAACGGCCCCTGGTACCGATAATCTGCTTCCCTTACCTCTTTATTATGTTCTTTTTCTTTATAATAAAAATACTTTAATAAAGAAGTACCATGATGTTGTTCAGCTACATCAATAATTTCTCGAGGCAAACGATGATCTTTTAATATACTTGCGCCATCATGGGGATGCGCTAAAATAATCGTTGCACTCTGTTTAGGTGATAAGTAATCATGAGGATTTCTCATTCCCATTTGATTCTCAATGAAATAATGGGGTTGCTTCGTTTTCCCTAAATCATGATAATATGAAGCAACTCGTGCCAGCAAACCATTTGCACCAATCGCCTCGCAAGCCGCTTCACTTAAATTTGCAACCATAACACTATGATGATAAGTTCCTGGTGCTTCTGTTAAAATTTTTCTTAATAGTGGATGATTTGGGCTAGCTAATGTAAGTAACTTTGTATCAGATAATATACCTAATATAGACTCGAAAAACGGAAGGACACCGATTGTTACAATCCCAGACATCACTGCTGAGATAAATCCATAGCTAGCATAACGCAATATCTCCATCAATTGATAACTTTCATAAGATAAGAACAGAAAACCGAGTATGACTAAAATATTTACTACACCTGTAGCCAATACAGCCTTTAAAATCGCCATACGATCTTTAATGCCTATAAGTGTAATAATGACACATAATTGTCCGAACAGCATATAAATACCGGCTTCTAAATGAAGCGATCCAGGGATCTGTCCATTAAAAATGATTGTAGCTAGTATAGCAAAAACGATTGAAAAAATTAAGGCTAACCGTTCCCTATAAAGAATTCTAAGTAACATACTACTGGTAGCAATCGGCGTGAGTAAGTATAATTGATTACCGTCTGTTGAAAAAAAGCTGATAAATTTCATTATCGCTAGTGTAAAAACAACAATCAAAACAAGCGCAAATAATCGTTTCATATCCAAATATACGCTATCTATATAATAAACAAAACTATAAGCAAGGACAGCCGTTAAAAGTAACGTAAAGATTAACAGCCCTAAAATCGGAAAAATATTACGATCACTGTTAAGAAGGCCCACTAATGTTAGTTTATCATAAATCTCATTAGTAATCGTTTGATCTTCACGTACAATGACTTCACCAGCGCGTATCATAGCCGGTTCAACGTTATCAATCGCCTGTCGCTCCGCTTCCATTGTTTCTTCTATTGAAAAAAATGAATTTTCTACAATAGCAAATTCACCAATTTCAAATAATGCTTCTTTTATCTCATCAGCCATACTAGAATACTGCAAGCGTTGATTCAATTGTTTGACAGATGACTCAATTTGTTCACGTTGAACACCTTCATTGAAAATTTCTTGTAATGATGTCGTTAATAACTCATAGGCTACTTCTTTCTCATTATCATCTATCGCAATTAAGGTTAGCAACACCTCATCTGACACTTGATCGGTAATCTCACTACTTAATATTTGCTTTAATTCTTGCAGTTTTTCTGATGTTGATCGCTCAATACTATTGTCATCGGTTTCCTCTTGATCATTCGGTTGATGTACAGAAGCAATTGCATCAAAGAGTTCTGCAACGTATTCAATACGCTCCTCTGTCACCTCTTGTGATATTTCAAAGCGATCATCGACAGATTGAAGCGCTTCCCTTTGCCTTCTTTCTGTTTCCCGCGTATCCTCGATTGTTATAGGCGAACGAATCGTTTCACTAGCGTTACTAAAACGTTCTATTTCATATGTTTCTGTATAGACATTAGAAATAGTAAATAAAAATATGGATATGGCGATTACAGCAAGAGCAACGCTTAACTGAATCGGTTTGCTCAATGCCTTTAGCTTATCAAATCTAATCTTCATTTCGGATGACTCCTTTATTCAACAATAAACACATTCCTTTTACCATATCATACAACGATTTAAACATGATGTATATGTTTAAGAGTAAAATAATGCAAGCTACCTCATGTGATGGTGATACTTGTTCGCTTTCTGTGTCAATGACACACTACCAACAGTATCATTTAATATGTAACTTAAGTCTAAATAAAATATGCTCCAAATGGCTACAACACCAAAGGAGCATGAATGCATAACGATATAAAGTAATTTAACAAGAACTTCAATAATCATTTTAATGTGACCATTCGAGTATGTTCTATACCCATCCTATCAACAGCGACTTCATTTCGTCTTTGAGGTGCAACTAAATGTTACACGTTAACGCCGTTTATATTGCTTATCTAATTTAAGGTCTTAAGAAAGTTGAAAGACACAACGTATTCTCTATTAATTGCTTAACAGACCTTTATTCAATCATTCACAGCTACTGTTCTTCAAACGCTTCAATAATTCTCTGAACAACAGGATGACGAACGACATCTTGCTGCTCTAAATAAACAAAGTTAATACCCATAACATCTTTTAAAGTTTTTTGAACAGATATAAGACCTGAAAAGGTACCATGCGGTAAATCAATTTGAGTGATATCACCTGTTATAACCATCTTCGATCCAAATCCCAACCTTGTAAGAAACATTTTCATTTGCGCTATGGTCGTATTCTGTGCTTCATCTAAAATAACAAAAGCATCATCTAATGTACGACCTCTCATATAAGCAAGGGGAGCAACTTCAATAGTTCCTCGCTCAATTAAACGGGTGGTATGCTCTAAGCCTAATACATCATGTAAGCCATCATAAAGAGGACGTAAATAAGGATCTACCTTTTCTTTTAGATCGCCTGGTAAAAAGCCCAAGCTTTCCCCTGCTTCTACAGCTGGTCGAGTTAAAACAATTCGTTTTATTTTACCTGCCTTTAAAGCTTTAACAGCCATTACAACCGCTAAATATGTTTTACCAGTACCAGCAGGTCCGATGCCAAATACGACATCATTGTGCTTTATTTGATTTACGTAATGACGTTGCCCTAATGTTTTTACACGAATAGGACGCCCCAAGGCATTACGAATAATTTCTTCATCAAAAAGCGTATAAAATTGTTCTATTTTGTCTTTTCGTGCTAATTCAACAGCATAAATAACGTCTCGATCAGATATTTTAATGTCTTTACGGATAACCTCTAATAAAGCATTAAGGACATCACTTACGAGTATAGCTTGTGCTTCATCACCTTGTACGCGGACTTGTTCACCACGGGTAATTAAAGAGACACCAACCTGTGATTCGAGTTGCTTTAAATGGCTATCTTCTGCTCCGAATAAGTTCATCGCTTCTGCAGGATCTTTTATTTGTAAATCAACTAAATGTAAAGCATCAGACATATATTAATCTCCTTGGTTCATAGCATTAGTATTCACGATATCTTCCTTCACCGTGAAGTATACGTGTAAGTTTACTTTACCATTCTCAATAGATTGATGCAAAATTTTTTCATTTATAATTTCTGCAGACGCTCCTAATTCATTCAGTAAATTTTCCCTAGCTTGTACCATTCCAACTTCAATTGCCTCTTCTTCTGTACGATTAACTTCTGTATTTAACATTTCTCGATGTTGATCAACTGAAAACGCAATAGGTAACTGCCAACTACCGATTGAAGGCTTATATAACGTGGTCTCCACTTGTTGAAGGTCAAAATCATTTGACCAGAACCCCCAAAAAGGTAGTTGAAAGCGCCCTATTTGCAGGCTATATTTCTTCGATTGATTACCTGTTTCCGTTTGATACTGCCCAACTAATGGAATATTCAGTTTTGATTCATACCACGTCGTTGCATAAATTTCAGCCTCTACTGTACTAAGCTCTTTACTACCTTCATCTTTTTCATCTTTTTCATCTTCATCTTTTTCGTCTTTTTGATTTAATTCACCCGTTACTAGAAGTTGTCCTTTTTTAACATAATCATTAATTTCTACTAAAGGCCGACCTTTTGCTACAAACATCTCACTAATCACGCCATCTTTTTTTGCATATAGATGTTCGCGATTTATCAACTCTTCTTCATCTACCTGCCTTTTAGGAACAACATCTAATTTATAAATGATACCATCTTGTTTTATACCCACCCAAAGCAAGTTTGGATAATCTGCTAATAATCGTTGTTGTATTGCACTTGAATCCTCAATAAACAGCTTAAGCCTTCCCTTTTTCACACCATATTCATCGAGAGATTGGCGTAATTGTTTTTCAGTTTCAACTGGAATACCATCAATGTTTATCATCCATATCGATTGAGATAAATAGATAAATATTAAAAAAGCAACCCAAAATGAAAGTACGAGTATTTTCATTTTCTGTAATTGTGAGAACAGAAAAGGTAGCCCTTTTTTACTGACAAATGATAGCTTGTAACGTGTTTTTCTTCTTAATTGACGAACCCTTTTTAAATCCGATAAATTAATATCACCTAAACATTCAGTATTTGATATTTTCTTAATTGACCATCCTTTAATTTCATGCCTTGTACATAAATCAAAGAAACGTTCCGGATAATGTCCTTTCACTTTTATAGTGATGACACCTTTTAGCCATGATGGTTTTAATGCTCTCATTGTCCCACTCCATTATTACGTAATTCTTCGTCTACGTTAACCGCATTAATCGTACCTTCGATCAAAATTTCTTCTGTAACTAACATTTTTATCACGAGATTATGACCTTTAACAATAAGTAAGCCATTGGTTACTTTTAATACAATTTCATTAGAAGTAAAACGTAATATTCCGTGGTGATTTTCGATATAAACATGTATATCTCCAATCATAGTAATGCGAGGTAATTTCAATTGCATATCAACTGGTAGGTTTTTAGCAAATTTCATTATCTGATTAATTTTCGAACGCAAATAAGCCACGAAACCGCCTCCTTCTCTTTTCAAGATATGTTATTTAAACGGTAATCAGAACCCAAATCTGTCTATGGATCTAATCAAACGGGACGGTTTCTATACGGTTATAAAACGAACCTTCTATCAATGGACATTTTCGCGACAACCAGTGCTTGGTTGTTGAGTGAATAAAGATATTCGCGGACGTTTGAAGTGGAAGGTGTAGGGTTAAAAAATAGAGGTGATTATATTCGAGAAAGAAATAGGGAAATAGTTACTTTTTTTGAAAGTGAAAGATGCCCTAAATAATAAATAATGTTTAAAACATCAAAAAATTCACGAGATTCCTCATCTTAATATGGGAACTCATGAATTTTGGTTCTCTGTCAAATGTGGTGGTGCAATGTTCACTCCACCATTTTGCTAAGTCGCAGAGGGAAATATACTCGCTTTCCGCGGACGAACGCCCAAGCCTCCTCGCAAAGACCGCTGTGGGGTCTCGGTCGCCCGTTTTTCCGCAGGAGTCTCGCATATTTCCTCTGCTATGTGCTATTTCAAACGAGAGCCTTTTTAACTTCTGATGGTCAAATAATCGAAAGGGAAGGTTCGTTGTCATCCCTACCAAGCGAGCTGCACTACGAAAAGAATGGAAGACCGTGTATGCTAATGCTGTTGTTTTCAAAGCATTTGTCCAACGTTGATAATAATCCGCCATTTGTAATCGTTCATAAAAAGGACGGCTACAATTAGGACACAAATATCTTCGCTTTTTTAATGATATCTTCACATCTTTATTAGAAAGGACTGGACCTTGAATCTCCTGTCTTCTATAACTATGCACTCGGTTTGTTTTCTCCTTACAGAAAGGACATTTTTCTTGTTTTTGCTTTGTATAGAGTTCCACAATCAAGCTACTAGATTCTTCCGTTACATCCCATACGTCTACATGCTTGTCTTTAATCCCAATAATTCTATGGTAAAATGACGTTGCACTCATATCCCCTCTCTTTTTCTATTGTCTCGACAACTTTAGGGTAACAAAGAGAGGGCGAATGAGTGTATTTTTTTTGCACACTACAGGAATGCCATCACGATAGAGGACACCACCACATTCAGTATAGAGCCTGAATTTTTTGTTTGTTTTATAGGCTCTGTTATCGGTTAATGTTGATTTTTTATACAAAAGTGGACTTCCGAATTATGGAAGTCCATTTAAATATATTTTTTTGCTTATCGAACTAACGCTTCCCGTTTGTTTAATAAGCAGTTGGTAAATCACTAGGTAATTTAGAAGGACAAGTTCACGGTCCTACGGTTGGTGGGTTTAAAACATGGTCAGCGAATGCACTTGCCATTGGCACCCCTGATTGGCGAATTTGTTCAGCAGCTAATTGATAATTATATTCTGTCTCACGTAATTCTACATCAGGACCAAGCAAAGCCCAACACGCCCCTCCTGCAGCACTTTGAAGTCCAACACTTCCAGCGTTAATAATCCTTTTATCAAGTACAGTGCGGTCAAAATGAATATGTGTGTGACCACAAACTATAATATCTTGCTTTACTGAGTCAATCATGGGTTTAATCTCTATTTCTGGTGTATCTTTACGAATAGCTTCTTCATCATTTCTTGGTGAACCATGAACAAACAAGACTTCACCCAATCCATCGATATTTAAAGTAACATCTTTCTGTAAATTATTTAAAAATTTCAACTGAGACTCGGTTAATTGGTCTGCACACCATTGATTTATCTCTGCAATCCATTCATCAAGTCCCTGTTCAACTCCATATCTCTCTCCGACCTCTCTATCGGCATTGCCTTTTATAAAGTGAACCTCTCCCTCTAAAGCCATAATCCGTTTCATAACTAATGCAGGTTGCGGTCCCCATGCCAAATCACCACCAATTACAATGGTATCCACATTACACCTTTGGATTTCTTCTAGAACAGCGTTTAAAGCTGAGTAATTTCCGTGTATGTCATAAATAGCTGCCACTCGTTTCACCACTATTACACCACCTCTTAAATTTCTAGTTTCTTCTTACATAAACCTCCCCGTTAGTTTCACAAGCAAACGACTATTATTTAGTAAACTCTGATAATCTTAGTGTATCATATGTTTCCATAATTGGTATTAAATTTCCTTCCACAATCATTTGTCTTGTTGTTGTATCATCTTTACGTGATGGATGGTTTCCAGGAAATAAAACCAGCTAAGATAGTGGTCCAAATATTTCGTTGCAACACCATTAAAACGTCTTATCCAATCCTTCAAACGCTTATGATAGCTGTTGACATTCTGAATGTGAAAAAGCCCCTTTGTTCGCACCTTTCCATCAGATTTAAAGGCATAGTGTTCAATGCCTTTTTCTTTCGCATATGTTTTAAAGGCACGCCAAGCATCCGTACAAAGTACGTTACTCGCAGATAATTTAGGACCAATTGATTCCTCTACTTGTTCTTTTATAATCCTTCCTCGTCCAATAGCTTTAGAATAAGTAACTTTTTCGCGGTCTCTTGCCACAAGAACACAGATTTGTTCCTTACTGATACCTCGATATTTAGAGGAACCACCACGTTTCCCTTTTTCTGAGTACAAGAAATAGGTCTCGTCTATTTCCACGATACCTGAAAAAGCCTCGAAATCCATTTTTTCAAAGGCAGAGAGTAGCTTATGTCTAGAAGAGGGTAACATAACTTACATCTTCTAAAAGTTCTGCTGATTTACGTAAGGAATACCCTTCAATCATACATTCAATAAACTGAATCCAGCGATTTGGTTTTCTAGTACGGTATAGAGGTGTATTGGTTAAATCGGTAAATGTTTTCTGGCAGTCCTTACATTGGTACCGTTGACGGTCTACTATTTTCCCGCCCATTTTAACGGAATAGGTTCCAAAGCGAACGGAACGCTTAGATTGGCAGCGTGGACACGTATAACCTTCCTTATGCTTTCGTTCAGAAACCTCTTTAAACACAGGTTCGCTAGTAGCAGTAGAAGATAGAGAGTTAACAAGATATTCTTTTATGCGTTTGGCATCCGATTCGTTTAGCTTACTAATGGCGATTATAATCTCTTTTAACGTCACCTGTATCCACCTGCCTATAATAATCTATCTCCATTATAGAACAAGTGTTCCTGTTTATCGAATATCAACATTAACGTTTAACAGAGCCATTTTATAAAACGAACCTTCAATCAGTGGGCGTATCCGTTCTGCTCCCGCTCCCACTGATTGAAGGTTGAGTGAATCAAGACATTAGCGTCCGTCATCACCCACCTAAAATAGATTTACCACTGTTTTCTACTTTGAGGTGGATGATTTTACGTACAATTATCTGCGATGATAAATGGCTAAGCTATTTATTTGTAGACATTTCTATTATTAGCTTGATAGGGCCGTTTTGCACGGGGTGTACCTAAAATCTCAGCCATAACCACACTTTCAGCTAGTCCCTTTCTCGAAAGGTTCCTTTTAAATGCTAATGGTTTCGCTTTTGGACGTATTGTTTTTTGCCTAGAAACTAATTTACTTTCAACTTTTTTCTGCATTTGTTTGGCCTGTTTATTAACTTGATTATTGTTCTTGTCTGACGCCACATTGAGATGCTTTCTTAGTTGTTCTAATTGGGCATTTTTTTGCGCAGCAATATTAGGTTCTTTTTTATTAGAATTGGCTGTCTCTGATTTCTGACGCGTTTGAACAGGTCTATTTAATGTGGTTTGTTGACTACGTTTCCGTTTATTTTCATCCGTATTATTGTCGGTATTATTAAGAACATTTTTCAGAAGGCTACCACCAATAATGAGAAGAAACGTAATCAAAGGAGCTATAAATTCATCCATTGTCTCACTCCCCTTAAATCAATCGATTATTCTTCATCAGAATCATCTTCGGTCATTTTTCCGATTGAATCACGCATGTCAGTATCAGCATTAATGTTCTTATAGTTCATATAGTCCATCACACCCATGTGACCAGAACGTAAAGCTTCAGCAAGTGCTAATGGTACGTCAGCTTCAGCTTCAACAACTTTCGCACGCATTTCTTGGACACGCGCCACCATTTCCTGCTCTTGAGCTACCGCCATGGCTCGACGTTCCTCTGCTTTAGCCTGTGCAATATTTTTATCAGCTTCAGCTTGGTCTGTTTGTAGTATTGCACCAATATTTTTTCCGATATCTACATCAGCAATATCGATCGATAAAATCTCAAATGCTGTTCCAGCATCTAATCCACGATTTAAAACGTTGTGTGAAATAGAATCTGGATTTTCAAGTACTTTCTTGTGCGCTGTCGAACTACCGATCGTACTAACGACACCCTCACCAACACGAGCAATGACTGTATCTTCACCAGCACCACCGACTAATCGGTCAATATTTGCACGAACAGTAATTCGCGCTTTCGCCTTCACTTCAATACCGTCCATTGCAATACCTGCAATGAAGGGTGTTTCAATGACTTTAGGGTTAACACTCATTTGAACCGCTTGAAGCACATCACGACCAGCTAAATCAATAGCAGCGGCACGCTCAAAGCTTAATTCAATGTTTGCGCGCTGTGCAGCAATTAAAGCATTGACAACGCGATCAACGTTACCACCAGCCAAATAGTGACTCTCTAGCTGGTTAATAGTGACTTCCACCCCAGCTTTGTGTGCTTTAATTAATGGATTAATGACTCTTTGCGGGACAACACGTCTTAATCTCATCCCAACTAAAGTAAAGATACTTACCTTAACCCCCGCTGCTAGCGCACTAATCCAAAGCGCTACCGGAATAAAGGTTAGTAAAATAATAAGGGCAACGATGATTACCCCAATAATAATAATCGGCATAAAATCTGCAGCTGTTTCCATTATTCTTCCTCCTCTTTCGTGTTTTCTCTAACGACAATCCGTGATCCTGCCACTTTCACAATCTTAATCAACTGATCCTGTGCTATAAATCCACCTTCTGTTATAACATCAATTCTTTCAGTATCAAAGACAGCAGTACCCGCAGGTCTAAGTGGTGTAACAGTGACACCTACTTTACCAAGTAAATCATCTCGATTCACATTCGATACATAGCCTCGTTCGGGTGTTTCAGCATCATTTAAAATAATATATTTAAATAATCCTTTTTCCAAACCAATTCGTTTATACAAAAAGATAGCTACTGCAATGGTAACAATAAGGGCAATCAATATACTTATGCTCATCTGCCTAATATCAGTGGCTGCCATAAACAAAGATGTAAACACACTGATTCCACCTATACTCCCAAGTATCCCTCCAGGCACAAAAAATTCAGCAATAATAAGGGCAATACCTACCACGAGTAATAATAACACCTCGTAACCAGCAAAGCCTGCTACCGCATGTCCATAGAAGAATAAAACCAGCGATATAATCCCTAATGAACCTGGTACACCAAATCCCGGCGAATACAGCTCAACAATTAGTCCTAAACCTGCAACTGATAATAATATCGATATGACTGTAGAACTGGTTAAAAATCTTGCGAACTCTTCTGCAATGGTTGGCTCTAATTCAATGACTTCGGATTCAGCTAAACCCAATTCATTCAATAATTCAATTCGGTGATTAACCGTACCTTCAGAGTAACCGACTTCTATCGCCGATGTTGGCCCTAATGTTAAATATCGTCCAGCTGGCGCATTATATTCTGGTAAGTCAATATCGGGATCAGCCATTGCTTCCGCATAAAACCGATCTCTTCCTTTAGATTCAGCTGCACTTCCCATTGCTTCTAACCAATAAGATTGTGCTTTTTCGTCAGCTGCATTACCATCCCCTGTTATAATACCGCTTGCTCCCATCGTTGCTTGTGGATTCATATAAATATAATCTGCAAAAAGAGCTATATAAGAGCCTGCGGATAAAGCTTGACTTCTTATGTATGCAGTAATAGGTATATCAATGTTTTGAAGTATCTCACCAATATTATTAGCAGCATCGACTTGACCACCTGGTGTATTAATTTCAAATATAATGTGATCAACATTTTGCTCAATAGCTTCATTGGTTGTTCGTCTTAAAAAAGCTTCAAGACCACGTTCAACCTCTTTTTCGATCGGAATGACATAAACAAGTTTTCCCTCTCCGCTTTCACTCGCTTCTACATTATCGGTTTTTACTAAACTAAAAACCCCAATACTAACTAGCATCATGCTTAAAAAAAGATAAATCAGGCGTCTATACATTACACCACCTCCTTCCCACTTATTATACGGAAAGCGTTAAGTTAATTTTATTCATTTCTCTTATATTATATCATGAGTATGGCAAAAAATCCCCTATCATCAGCGAATGGATAGGGGATTTTCTTTTATTGAGCTTTGAATCGTATTATGACAAATGTTTTTGAACCAGTTTATTTACTTCTGTTCCATCAGCTTTGCCTTTTACTTTCGGCATAAGCGCACCCATCACTTTTCCCATCTCTTTTTTTGAAGTGGCACCCACTTCATCAATTGTTTGAATAACAATCTTCTCAAGCTCTTCAGATGATAGCTGTTCTGGCATATACACTTGTAAAATAACTATTTCATCATTAAGATTACTTACAAGATCATCGCGTCCAGCTTCTTTAAACTCATGGAGGGAATCCTTTCTTTGTTTTAGCTCGCGAGCTAAAACTGTCAATTCTTCTTCTTCTGACAACTCGTCTTTACCAAGTTTAATTGCTTCGTTTTGAAGTGAAGCCTTAACCATACGTATGACGCTTAACTTTTGCTTTTCTTTATTACGCATGGCTTGTTTCATGTCTTGGTTCAGACGTTCTAATAATGACATTTGCTTCTACACCCTCTTTATAAGAAATAGCTATTTCTTATACTAAATTACTTGCGTTTTCTAGCCGCCTCAGACTTCTTCTTACGACGAACACTAGGTTTTTCATAAAATTCACGCTTACGATATTCAGACAATGTACCTGATTTTGATACACTGCGTTTAAAGCGACGAAGAGCATCCTCAAGAGACTCGTTTTTACGAACGCGAGTTGAATTTGACATGCTAATTTCCCTCCCTCCGAAGCATCAACAGATTGATTAGACATATGTATCCGCTACATTTGCCTCTATGACATTATAATATAATGGGTTTTTTAGGTCAACTTTTGTTTTATCTCTATCAAAAAATAATAAGAATTTAAGTGAGCATATAAAAGAATTATAGACTAGATGTTGTCAAATTGGGATGGTCCAAAACTGTTACGAGCTCCCCAGTATTAATAGGATAACCCGACTCTTTTAATTTCACTTTGACAACTTGACCAATTAAATCCGCAGATCCTTGAAATTGAACCTTCAAATAATTATCAGAATAACCAATCAATGTTTGCTGATTTTGATCATTTCGTTCAATCTCTTCAGGTATGATTTCTAGAACCGCACCCTCAAATCGAGAAGCATAGACTTTAGCTTGCTGTTCTGACAAAGCAATTAGACGGTGAACACGATCATTTTTGACCTGATCATCTACTTGATTATCCATCCTTGCTGCCGGTGTACCTGTTCGTTTAGAGAAAGGAAATACATGGAGCTCTGAAAACCCAATATCTTGTATAAATTGGTATGTTTCTTGAAATTCTTGATCTGTTTCACCCGGAAAACCTACGATCACATCAGACGTAACTGCTAAACCTGGTAAGGCTTGTTTTAACCGCTCTACCTGTTGTTTATAAAATGCAGTAGTATATTTTCTTCTCATTCTCTCTAATACCGTGTCAGATCCAGCTTGTAAAGGAACATGCAAATGTCGCACAATTTTATCTGATTGATCAATGACTTGCATGACTTTTTCTGTGATTTGACTAGCTTCAATAGACGAGATGCGGATTCTTTTCAGTCCTTTAACCTTCGTTTCAAGATCAATGAGCAAGTCGGCAAAATCATACCCTTTAATATCTTCACCATAACCAGCTGTATGTATGCCGGTTAATACGATCTCTTTATAACCTGCTTCAACAAGTTGTTGAGCTTGTTTTAATACATGCTCAGGCTGTCTAGAACGTAATAAGCCCCGAGACCAAGGGATAATACAAAAAGTACAAAAATTATTGCATCCTTCCTGGATCTTCAGTGAAGCTCGTGTACGATCCGTAAAAACAGGAACATCCATTTCTTCAAAGACTCGATTTTTCATAATATTAGAAACACCATTAATAGGCTTGCGTGTTATCTGATGTTCTTCAATATAAGGAATCATCTTGTCACGCTCTTGTGTACCTACAACAACATCAACGCCTGGTATCTCCATAATTTCACCTGGTGATATTTGTGCATAGCACCCTGTCACACAAACAACCGCCTCAGGGTTCTTTCTAATGGCTCTTCTAATCACTTGACGACTCTTTTTATCACCTGTGTTTGTTACCGTACAGGTATTAATTACATAAATATCTGCTTCCCGACCAAAATCGACTCGCTGATAACCTTGTTCTTTGAATTTCTGCCAAATTCCTTCTGTTTCGTAATGATTTACTTTACAGCCTAATGTATGAAAAGCAACTGTTGTCACATGTTTCACTCCGTTTCTTCGAAGTAGTATGATAAAGCAGACAGCATATATAATGATGCTGTTTCTGTCCTTAATATTCTAGGACCAAATCTAACCGGTTCAAAACCATTTTGATAAAATGTATCTATTTCATGTTCAGTTAATCCGCCTTCAGGTCCGATAATTACTATGACTGACTGACCAGGGAGAATCTGTTTGAAAAACGCATTAAGTTTTTGAGTGATTTGTTGACGGGCTGTTTCTTCATAAGCAACGAATTTATGATCATAGTGCTGACTTAATTGAATTAATGATTTTAGGTCATGAAGCTCTTTAACTTTAGGCAATTGATTGCGGTGTGCTTGTTCTGATGCTTCTTTTACAATTTTCATTAAGCGTTGCTGCTTTTTTTCGCGCTTTTTAATATCCCATTTTACAATAGAACGAGATGCTTGAAAAGGAATGATGGCATGTACGCCTAATTCTGTCGCCTTTTGTGCAATCCAATCTAATTTATCACCTTTAGGTAACCCTTGAACTAATGTAACTTTTATAGGGAGTTCAACCTCTTGTTCAAGCCATTCTAAAATACTAAGCTTGATCACATCAGTGATTTCTATTATTTCACAAAGTGCCACTCTACCATCTGAGCGATTACAAATGACCTGATCATTTATCGTCATCCGCATAACATTAACGATATGATGGGCATCATCACCTGATATAATAATTTGATCATTCTTCCAATTTTGACCTTCTATAAAATAGCGCTGCACAGTTAAACACCTCTATTACTCCGGTTTTCTTGCAATAATCGACACCCAGTCCTCCATTTGATTGACTTCGATAATGTTAAAACCCGATTCTTCTAAAGCTTGTTTTACGGTTTGTTTTTTTGCTTGAATAATACCAGATGTAATAAAGATTCCGCCTGGTTTTAATATGTCAAAAGCATCTCGTTCAAAACGCAAAATAACTTCTGCTAATATATTTGCAACAATCAAGTCTGGTTGGTATGTCACATGGTCAAGTAAGTTATTTTGTTTAATCTCCACTTTTGCATCGACCTTATTTAATTTGGTATTAATATTTGCCGTTTTTACTGCAACATCATCAAGATCATAGGCATAAATTTTATGGGCGCCCAATAATGCCGCTGCAATGCTTAAAACACCTGAACCTGTCCCTACATCAACTACTGTGTCATCTCGTTGTAAAAAATTCTCTATTGCTTGTACACTTAATACAGTGGTAGGGTGTGTTCCAGTTCCAAATGCCATACCCGGATCAAGCTCAATAATAACCTCATCAGTCGAGACCGGTTGATACTCTTCCCATGTGGGTGTAATCGTAATTTTATTTGAAATTTTCACAGGTTTATAATACTTTTTCCAAGCTGTAGCCCATTGCTCTTCATTAACTTCACTAATCGTCATTCGGTTTTGCCCAATGTCGATATTGTAAACAAGCAATTGATTAATTGCTTGTTTAATTTGTTCGACCGTTTCACCTAAAAAACTATTCACTGCCAGATAAGCCTTTAAGACAACACCTTCATCAGGAAAATCTTCTGGATCTAATTCATATACTTCTCCATATGGTGCTGGACGATCTTTCGCAAAGTCTTCTGCATCTTCAATAACGACACCGCTAGCTCCCGCTTCGTGAAGGATATTAGAGATGGGTTCAATTGCCTCATTTGTCGTATGAATACAAAGTTCAGACCACTTCAAGTCAATCACTCTTTTCTTAATAATTAAATTCGATTACTCACCTTTAAATGCGCGCTTCACTCGGCTAAAAAAAGAATCTTCATTTTCATCAGCTGGCTCATTTCCACTTATTTCATTAAATTCTCGTAATAGTTCTTTTTGCTTTGTCGTTAATTTGGTTGGTGTAATCACTCGCATCTTAACATGTTGATCGCCATTACCATATCCTCGAACATTCGGTGCTCCTTTTCCTTTTAGTCTAAAGGTTTTGCCCGTTTGTGTGCCAGCAGGAATCTTTAACTTAACTTTGCCATGTACCGTAGGGATTTCAATTTCATCACCCAATGCCGCTTGCGTGTATGTTAACGGCATTTCACAGAAGATGTGATCGCCATCACGTTGATAGAATTCATGTGTTTTCACTTGGACAACAACATAAAGGTCACCAGCAGGTCCACCATTAACACCAGGTTCGCCTTGACCAGCCACACGGATTTGTTGACCATCATCAATACCTGCAGGTATGCTGATATGAATTTTCTTTCTCTTTTTCACTGTACCATTACCATTACACGTCGTACACTTTTCCTTAATTTCCTTACCAGTCCCATTACAATGGTGACAAACACGTTTATTTACAACACGGCCAAAAGGTGTATTCTGCTCGACATGCATTTGTCCAGAACCCTTACAGTGTTTACAAGTTTCAGGACTGGTTCCAGGTTTTGCACCAGACCCATTACATGTCGTACAAGTTTCCTCCTTTGGTATATGAATATCTGTTTCTTTACCAAAGATCGCTTCTTCAAACTCGAGAACCATTGTATATTGCAAATCATTTCCTTGTTTTGGTGCATTGGGATCACGTCGCCCTCCACCGCCAAAGAACATATCAAATATGTCACCGAAACCGCCGAAGTCATCAGTGCCAAATCCACCTCCGCCAAATCCTTGACCCTGTGGACCAGCATGACCAAACTGATCGTATTGGGCACGTTTCTGATCATTATTCAAAACTTCATAAGCTTCTTTTGCCTCTTTAAATTTATCAGGTGCATCTGTTTCTTTATTAACATCTGGATGGTATTTACGCGCTAGTTTTCGATATGCTTTTTTTATCTCATCTTTAGAAGCATTTTTATCAATACCTAGCACGTCATAATAATCCCTCTTACTCATGAAAAATCACCGCTCCCGTCTCGTTTACTGCATAAATTTAATCATAACATTCTTTATACTAGCTAAACAACTATATTAAATAATCAGATACCATTAAAAATCAACAACTCATTCTGACTTTTTAAAATCACGCGAATGAAAACAGGACAAAAGTCAAAGCCAAGTATAACCTGACTTTGACTTTTACGCATGTTATGTTAATTATTTATCGTCTTCCTCATCAACTTCTTCATAATCAGCATCAACAACATCGTCCTTAGCACCTTGCTCAGCTTCGCCTTGTTGAGCTTGTTGAGCTTGTTGAGCCTGTTGAGCTTGCTCATACAGCTTGACAGATAAGGCTTGAACCTCTTGTTCCAAAGCTTCTTTTTTCGCTTTGATAGCTTCCAAGTCGCCTTCTTCTAGAGCTTTTTTCAACTCATCTTTTGCTGCTTCAGCTTTTTGTTTTTCATCGTCTGAAACATTTTCACCTAAATCTTTCAACGTCTTATCTGTTTGGAATACTAATTGATCTGCTTCATTTCGAAGATCAATTTCTTCACGTCGCTTTTTATCTGCCTCAGCATTTTCTTCAGCATCTTTAACCATTTGTTCAACTTCTTCATCTGATAAACCAGAAGATGATTTAATGGTAATAGACTGTTCTTTATTGGTACCTAAATCTTTTGCTCGTACATTTACAATACCATTTGAATCAATGTCAAATGAAACTTCAATTTGTGGCACCCCTCGTGGTGCTGGCGGAATATCCGTTAACTGGAAGCGACCAAGTGTTTTATTATCTGCCGCCATTTCACGTTCACCTTGGAGCACATGAATATCTACAGCCGTTTGGTTATCTGCAGCAGTAGAAAATACTTGCGAGTGACTTGTAGGAATTGTTGTATTCCTTTCGATCAATTTAGTTGTTACACCACCCATTGTTTCGATACCAAGTGATAATGGTGTTACATCCAATAGAACGACATCTTTAACATCCCCTTGAAGAACGCCACCTTGAATAGCAGCACCTAAAGCCACCACTTCATCAGGATTAACACCTTTTGATGGGTCTTGTCCAACTTCTTTCTTAATTGCATCTTGAACCGCAGGAATACGTGTTGATCCACCTACTAATAATACCTTATCAATATCTGACGCTGACAATCCAGCATCGTTCAACGCTTGACGCGTTGGCCCCATTGTACGTTCAACTAAGCTTGAAGATAATTCATCAAATTTAGCACGTGTTAAATTCATTTCCAAGTGTAATGGACCAGCATCACCAGCTGTAATAAACGGTAATGAAATTTGTGTTTGTCCTACACCCGATAAATCTTTTTTCGCTTTTTCAGCCGCATCTTTAAGGCGCTGTAACGCCATTTTATCTTGGGAAAGGTCAATACCATTTTCTTTTCTAAATTCAGCTACCATGTGATCAATAATAACCTGGTCAAAGTCGTCTCCACCTAAACGATTGTCACCTGCTGTTGCCACTACTTCAAATGTACCATCGCCAATATCTAGAATAGAAACATCAAATGTTCCCCCACCAAGATCGTAAACAAGAACCGTCTGATCTTGATCACCTTTATCGATACCATAAGCTAAAGCTGCAGCAGTTGGCTCGTTTATAATACGTTCTACTTCAAGACCTGCGATTTTACCTGCATCTTTTGTAGCTTGACGCTCAGCATCATTGAAATATGCAGGCACTGTAATCACGGCTTTATCAACACTTTCACCTAAGTAATCTTCAGCATATGATTTAATATATTGTAAAATAATAGCTGATATCTCCTGAGGTGTATGTTCTTTACCTTCAATTTCTACTTTGTAATCTGTTCCCATATGACGCTTAATCGATTGGATCGTGTTAGGGTTAGTGATCGCCTGACGTTTAGCGACTTCACCTACTTGACGCTCACCATTTTTGAATGAAACGACAGAAGGGGTTGTCCGGCTACCTTCTGGATTCGGAATAACCTTTGCTTCTCCACCTTCCATTACTGCTACACATGAGTTTGTTGTTCCTAAGTCAATACCAATAATTTTACTCATTTATATTTCCTCCTTTAATTGCGTATGTAGTTATTGATTTACTTTTACCATTGCTGGACGAATAACTCGATCCTTTAAACGATACCCCTTTTGTAATTCTTCTACAACAGTGTTCGAATCGTATTGATCGTCTTCCACCTGCATAACTGCTTGATGAATGTTAGGGTCAAACGTCTCACCAACGGTTTCAATGATTTCCACACCTTCTTTTTCAAGTGCAGTGCTTAACTGACGATAAATCATTTCCATTCCTTCAAAAAACGGTTGCACAGCGTGATCTTCAGGTTTATTGTCAAGCGCTCGTTCAAAATTGTCTACAATGGGTAACAATTCTGTCACAAGTGATTGAGACTTATACTTTAAATCTGCTGCTTTTTCACGTTGCGTCCTTTTCCTGAAATTGTCATACTCAGCTTGTAGACGAATAAGTTTATTATATAATTCATCTTTTTCTTGCTTTATCTGTTCAATTTCTTCAAATGATGCGTCAGTGGCTTTTTCTTCAGTGTCATCCATTAATTCTTGTTCAACCTCTTCAACTTCCTCAATCTCTTCATTTTCAAATGTTTCTTCTTTTTTAATATTCTCCTCCATGAGGTCACCTCCTAAATAGCACATCATATTCAAGTATAAGCAATGCTTCAGCGTTACTAAAGCTTCTAGCATCACCTTTCCTCTTTTTTGAAAAACTAAGGGCTCCATTCCAGCTATGAAAAACTAGATGTATTGATCACACAAATAACAGAGGGAGACCTAACCCCTCTATAAAAAGAATCTTCAATCAGAATATTATCGTCTGTTATCTCCCACTTAAATAGATCAGTCCTACTCTCTATTTTATGGTGGTTGTTTTACGGACGGCTATCTGTGATAAAAGAGTGCTTTACTTTATTTAGGTCAAGCATTTTACCAATCGTGAAACGTATGACTCATCTGATTGGATAGCAAATTCAACAATGAGACAACACGCGAATATTCCATCCGCTTCGGACCTAGTAATGCAATCGTTCCAACTTGCTTTCCAGCTAGAGAGTACGTAGCCGTTATTAAACTACAATCACGCATGGCGTTCACTTTATTTTCATGGCCAATTGAGATATGAATCCCCTCATTCGTTGATCGCAAAACATTTGCCATTAGCTCTTCTTTCTCCATTATTGAATATAATGCATGAACTTTTGTAACATCATTAAATTCAGGTTGCAGTAACATATTAGTGATACCACCAATATAAACCTGATTAGGTTGTTGATCAAAAAGCGCACTTTTCAAGTAATGAAAAGCAGACTCTATATCATCAACATAATGATTAAGTATCGATGTTAATTCATGCTGTAATCGATGATGAAGTTCAACAATAGGAACGCCAACCAGTCGTTCATTTAGAATATTGACTAGTTTTTCTAAATCTGATGCCTTAATCTCTGTTGGAATTGTAAATGATCGATGTTCAACATGGCCGGTATTCGTGACTAGAATCGCTACAGCAGTCGTTGCTGATAAGTGTACAATTTGAAGTTGTTTTAATGTTGTCTCGTATACCTGCGGCCCTAATATGATCGATGTATAATTCGTCAAATCTGATAGGACATTAACTGATTTTTGCACCACTTGTTCAAATTCAACTAAATCTTGCTCAAATACACTTGAAATTAGTTGCTGATCATTCTTTGATAAATGAAAGGGAAGCAACAAGTGATCGACATAAAATCGATAGCCTTTCTCAGAAGGAACACGTCCAGAAGAAGAGTGCGTTTTTTCAATATACCCCATTTCTTCTAAATCTGCCATCTCATTCCGAATGGTGGCTGGACTGAATATTATTTCATCCTTCTTTGATATGGCACGTGAACCTATGGGTTGTGCTGTTTGAATGAACTCATCAATTATAACTTGTAATATCAACAGTTGTCTATTTGATAACATCGATGATCACCTCTGTTAGCACTCTTTACTTTCGAGTGCTAATACTAATAATAAATTATCAAATCAAAATTAAGTTGTCAATGCTAAGAACTTATAAATTTAAAAGTGGTTCATGTCGTGACATCATTAACATCTGTCTGGTCGTCTAATAAAAACTGCTGAAAAACTTCATTGCCAAACATTTGTCCGTGTTCAGTCATACGTATCCCCTGTTTTGTTTCTTCTAGCCAACCACGAGCAATCAAATCTCTAATTTGACGTCCATAAATCGCATTTAAGTCAATCTGGTATTTTCGTTGAAATTGCTCACGGTCAATACCTACACGTTTTCTCAACCCTAAGAACAATTCTTCTTCTATTTGCTCACGTTTACCGATAGTTTCTGTGTGCAATACTGGACGTCCTGAGTCATTTGCTTCTTTTACATAAGCAGGGAAAGGTCTTAAATTAATAATACGTTGGCCAGGTAAATAGCCATGAGAACCTGCACCAAATCCATAATAATAGTTGTTATCCCAATATGTTAAATTATGTTTACTTTCAAATCCTGGTTCTGCAAAGTTACTAATTTCATATTGAACTTTACCATTCCCTTTCATTTTATCAATAAGCAATTGAAACATGTCTGCTTCAATTTCTTCAGGTGGCTTATGCAGTTTTCCTTTTTGATAGCGTTGATAAAAAATTGTCTTTGGCTCAATTTGTAATGAGTAAGAAGAATAATGTGGTAAATCATAAGATAGTGCTTTATCTATTGATTCGCCAAACCCAGCTAAGGTTTGATTAGGTAAGCCATACATCATATCAATACTAATGTTTGTTATGCCATGTTTCTTTAAATCAGAAATATTTTTATCGACATCATCGATACGATGTAGACGTCCAAGCTCTTCAAGTAATTGATTGTCAAAAACTTGGACTCCCATTGAAATGCGGTTAACGCCATATGACTTAAGTAATTTTATCTTGTCTTCATTTAAATCACCAGGGTTAGCTTCGAATGTATACTCTAAGACTGTATTTACATCGAAATAACGGTCAATCATACGCAATAAATAGTCAAGTTGATTTAAATTTAGGGCTGTTGGCGTCCCACCTCCAACAAAAATTGTTTTTACCGTTTGTTTTTCATCAGCCAGATAAAACTGTATTTCCTTATTTAATGCGTCAAGATATTGATCTGCCATTTTCTCTTCATAGAAAAACTTAGTGAAATCGCAGTAATGACATATTTTCTCGCAAAACGGTATATGGATATAAGCAGATGATATCATGCGATTTCTCCTCTCTCTTTCATGATGCGGAAAGCCCTTGTCGCGTGAAGGACAAGGGCAACTCAAGCTACTATTAAACAAATATTAACGAATAGGTGGTTTGGCTAAATTATTCATCATCATCCATTTTTAGGACTGACATAAAGGCTTCTTGAGGAACTTCAACTGACCCCACCATCTTCATCCGTTTCTTACCTTCTTTTTGTTTTTCGAGTAATTTACGCTTTCGAGATATATCTCCACCATAACATTTAGATAAAACATTTTTCCGCATAGCTTTAATAGTTGAACGCGCAATAATTTTGTTCCCTATCGCTGCTTGTATAGGAACTTCAAACTGTTGCCTTGGAATAAGTTTTTTCAATTTTTCTACAATTTGTTTACCACGTTCAAAAGCAAAATCACGATGAACAATAAACGACAATGCGTCAATTGTTTCACTATTTAATAAAATATCCATTTTAACTAAATTCGATGGTTTATAACCAATCATTTCATAATCAAATGAGGCATAGCCTTTCGTTTGAGATTTCAACGTGTCAAAGAAATCATAAACAATCTCCGCGAGGGGAATTTCATATACAACATTTACCCGATTCTCATCGAGATATTGCATATCGATAAAATCACCACGCTTTTTCTGGCATAGCTCCATCACAGCTCCAACATAATCATTCGGGACCATAACCGTTGCCTTCACATAAGGCTCAGATACTTCTTCAATCGATTGGTTATTTGGCATAAAGGAAGGGTTATCGATCGATAATTTACTTCCATCTGTTTGTGTCACTTCGTAAATAACGCTTGGGGCTGTGGTGATCAATTCAATATTAAATTCTCGCTCAATACGTTCTTGAATAATCTCCATATGAAGTAAACCAAGAAAGCCACATCGAAACCCAAAGCCTAAAGCTTGTGATGTTTCTGCTTCATATTGTAATGATGAGTCATTTAATTCAAGACGTTCAAGAGCTTCACGTAAATCATTATATTTATTTGCATCAATCGGATAAAGACCACAGAACACCATTGGATTAAGTTTACGGTAACCCGGTAAAGGTTCGGAAGCGGGGTTTTTTGCCAATGTTATCGTATCTCCAACTCTTGAATCCCCTACGTTTTTAATAGATGCTGCTAAATAGCCAACATCACCGACTTGCAACTGTTTCAGCGGAACGGGCTTTGGATTAAAAACACCAAGCTCATTAACTTCAAATTCTTTACCCGTTGCCATCATTTTAATTTTATCGCCTAATTTTACAGTGCCCTCTTTTACACGAATATAGGCAACAACACCACGATAAGGGTCGTATAATGAATCAAAAATCAAGGCTTGTAGTGGGTTGTTATTACTTCCCTCAGGGGCAGGAATACGATCAACTACAGCTTCAAGAATAGACTCAATGCCAATGCCAGATTTGGCGCTAACCAATAAAGACTCATCACCATCTATACCAATTACATCTGTTATCTCTTGTTTAATTCGCTCTGGATCTGCACTTGGTAAATCAATTTTATTTATAACAGGGATAATTTCTAAATCATTATCTAGCGCTAAATACACATTTGCTAATGTCTGTGCTTCTATACCTTGTGCAGCATCAACCACCAATATCGCCCCTTCACAAGCTGCTAAACTTCGAGATACTTCATAAGTGAAGTCGACATGTCCTGGTGTATCAATTAAATGGAAAATATATTCTTGTCCATCATGATGTTGATATTTTAATTGAACTGCATTTAATTTAATGGTAATACCACGCTCACGTTCTAAATCCATAGCGTCTAGAAACTGCTCTTTCATTTCGCGCTGCGTCAATGCTTTTGTTTTCTCTAAAATGCGGTCTGCCAAGGTTGACTTCCCATGATCAATATGTGCAATAATTGAAAAATTGCGCACATGTTTATGTTCTCTTTCTTTTGTCACTCTCATTCACTCCTATTTAATCGGACAGCAATACTAGCTTGATTATAGCAGTGATGGACTATTGGTTCAATTGTTTTCTTTTTAAAGGATAAGAATATAACTCACCGCTCTTATATCACATCTGCTAAATCACTAACGATCTTTATCAGTCCCTCGTACATAAGCAATCCTGTTTTTTCGATTGATTGTGCTATTTTATAGGGGAACGAATACTGTTGTTTTTCCTCTACACTACCTTCTTGAGTCTTACCTAGGTCATCTGAAAGATACAGTTCTTTTGAACTTGTTACGATGTGTTCATGGGAAACGGTTGGTATAGAATGCTTAGGTTGGTTAAACTCTGAAGAGAGTGTCATTCCGAATGTGAAAATTAAAACAGCGGCAATGAGCTTAATAACTATTTTGACCATATCTACACTTCCTTTACTTATTCATTTCCACTCGTTGGTTCTGCATCCCAATAATAAGCCGCGAAAACTTCAGCAAACGCATCTGCTGAACGATATACTTCTTCTAGTGTATTATCGACACCCCCAAATTCAATCAATACAGCATTGTCACTAATGTTTTGATTGTATACACCATTTCGACCAGCTCCACCCATGGCAACTACACCTCTACTTAAACCAGGATAATCTTCTTCTAACTTTTCATGTAATACAGTAGCAAATTCAATGTTACTTTCATTCCCCTCAAAATCTGCGCCTATCACAAAAAACAATTTCGCAAAATCCTCTCCATTGATGGTTAAGGTGGTATCTTCTCGTCGGCGACTATCACGATGTATATCAAAGACATAATTGACTCTCTGATTTTGAGCTAATGCTTCTTCAACAATAGGCTTCGAGGCTTGATATGATTGCCAATATTCCCATCCATTATCATGTAATACTTGTGTGAAATCCGTTTGGTCGACTAAAGCGCCAATCCCCTTATTAGCCAAACCTTTTTTCAAATGTTCACTGATTAATGTGACGTTCAATTCCGCATGGAAAGCGGCGTTCGGATCTTTCACTTCATCTAAATGGGGTAAAAATGATTCACGATTGTGCGTATTGTAAATAAAAACGCTTTGTTCATCAACTTCTACCTCTTCTTCATTGACTTCGACCACTTCATCTACGACGATTCGGTCTTCTAAAATAATATCTAACGGTGCTGAAGATTCAACCGGTAGGTTTGAGTAATTTGTTCCTTCTTGTCCAATAATAATTCGGTGTTGATAAGGGTGAAAGCCCGGTAATTCATTACCAAACAATGTTCGCATATCCGAATAATTTAGCTTTGTAATAAATTGCAAGAAAAATTCCGACATTGAAGTGTTAGGTAATTTATCTTCGAAATGATACCCTAAAGCTTTGACTTCAGTAGCAAGTAGAGTTAAATAGACTGATGATTCAAAGTCTTCGGTTAGACTTTTCAACATGGGATGTGAAGCTCGCTTTCCTATTGGAATCGTGGCAGTAAAGCCGATAATTGCAAAGAGCAATATAGAAATACATACCCACCCCATCAGCCATTTCAGGATAATTTGGTTATGTCCCTTGCCTTTTTGTATACGCGACATCGTTAATCCTACCTTCTCTATAGCTTAATACTAGACTATATGATAGAGATGAAAGGAATAGAACGTGTCATTTTACTAAGACTTGATTAAATTAGTTTCTAGATTATATTCATAGAACAACGAACGAGATTGTCTTTACCTGGATTTTCTACTAACGTGTCGCACTATTAGCTAGATGACTGTCAACATGTGTGTGCAATGCACTATTAATTCCATTTGCTATTAAATGGGCCATATCATGAATAAAGCCATCAATTTCTTTAGGTGTGACCATTAGATTATGTCCTAAGGGACTTAATACTTCTTGTATTAACTGTCTCTTTTCAGCTTCGTTTAAAGTACCAATCATTCCAAATATTGCTTCTCGCTTATCAGCTTGGGGAAGATCATTTTCAGTTAATTTTTTTTCACCGAAACTTAAACTTGCCGGTGCTAAACGACGTGAAGGTTTGCCTTGCTCATTCAATTCACGTCCCATATGTTTAAACACGTAATCAATGGTATCACTCGTTATAGTAACAGCATCTACTACCGTCGGAACCCCGACTGCAATTACCGGGATGCCAAAAGTTTCATAACTCAGCGCTTTCCTTTTATTACCTACCCCTGAACCTGGATGAATACCTGTATCAGATATTTGAATGGTTGCATTTACACGTTCAATCGATCGCGAAGCTAACGCATCGATTGCAATAATAAAATCAGGTTTCACCTGTTCGACAAGGCCTTTAATCATGTCACTTGTTTCTAATCCTGTTACACCCATTACACCTGGTGAGAAGGCAGCGACAGGTCGGTAGCCATCTTGAACCATTTCAGGATGATGTTCGAATAAATGTTTGGTAACCAAGATTTTCTTTACCGCTTCAGGCCCTAGTGCATCTGGCGTCACATGATCATTACCTAATCCAACCACTAAGCAAGTTGCTTTTTTATCAACGCCATTTTCATTTAAAAGGTCTGCTAATAAATGACTTAGTACTTCTGCTGTTTTTTGTTGTCCGTCACTATCTTGCTTTTTAACTGCACTTGTTTCAAGTGTAATGTAATGACCTGCTTTTTTATTGATTTGCTGTTCGCCCTCTTTATTAACTTGGACATGTGTCACTTTGTACCCATGAATATCTTTTTCAATGACATTGACACCAGACTCTTTCTTTTCTGTATCTTCTTTTTCCACATACATTTCTTTAGCCTCAACTGCTAAGTCAGTTCTTACTTCGAGTTCTCCTTTAGTCAATCGATCCACAACCTTTACTGCTTTTTCATTAATCTAGCCTAAAATGATTCTTTTCATACAAAATACGCCTCAGTAATATTTGTGTTGAAAACTTGTCAAAGCTTTGGTAAAATGTCACTTGTTCCATAATAAATTATTATGGATGTGAACATGTGGAGGTGAGAATAAATGGCTAATATTAAATCAGCAATCAAACGTATTCGTGTTAATCAAGACCAACATGCACAAAACGCACCGGTAAAATCTGAAATGCGTACAAACATTAAGCGCGTTGAAAAATTAGTAAGTGAAAACAATGCTGCAGAAGCAAAGCTTGCATTACAAGATGCAGTTAAAAAAATTGATAAAGCAGTTCAAAAAGGTATTGTCCATCAAAACAATGGCAATCGTCAAAAGTCACGCTTAACGAAAAAAGTTAATCAGCTTGGTGCTTAACCAATAAAAAACGATCCCTTAAAATTAGGATCGTTTTTTATTGGTTAGGCGTTTATTAATTGGTAAAGTAATAACTCAAATGCTAAATTCTTCTCAACTTTACCTTGTTTGATGGCCTGGTCTGTTTCAGCACATTTTCCAATGCAATAATACAAATAATTTAAGGTAAACCTTCTCTCCCTCTCTATTCCCATCTTTACTACGTATGGATGAAGCTTAAGTTGCTGAGCCATTTGCTTTTGACTATAACCTTTTCTTTGCAGTAATTTAACTTGATAAATAACTCTTAACTGCGAAGCTAATAATGCCACTAATGCTATTGGTTCTTCATTTAACCGGAGGAGATCTTTATATGTTTGGATGGCCAGCTGTAAATCTTTAGTTAAAACCGTGTCGACAAGTTTCAAACCTGACGTATTGCCTTGATGTGAAATAAGAGCTTTTGCGATATCGAGCGTTACTTTGCCACCTTCACCAACATTCAAAGAAAGTTTTTCAATTTCTTTCTCTAATATGGAAAGATTTGCCCCTGTTTCACTTATTAGAAGATCTTGCACACCATGATCAAATACTACATGATAGGATTTAATCATATGTTCAACCCATTTATCTAAATGCCACGGCTTTACTTCTTCACAGTGAATGGTCATCGCCGTTTTTTTCAATTGTTTTGTGATTTTTTTTCTTTCATCAATTTTCTCATAGGGAGCAATAAGAATGAGAATGGAAAAATCCACCGGATCATTTAAGTAACTAATTAGACTGTTTGTATTATGTTCAACTGAAGTTTTAGAAGGTTTAGCAGTTATAAATGAAGCTTGATCAGCGATGACAACCTTCTCTCCACCCAAAAAAGGATACGTCTCAACTTCTAATATCACCTCATCAATAGCTGTCTGATCTAGCTCAAAGCGGATAACATGCTCTACTCGCTCTCGGGCATCAATGTTGTCCAACTTTACATTAATAATTTGTTCCACTATTTTTTCGATCAAATATTGCTCTTCTCCATATATTAAAAAGACACTATCTTTTCCTTTTTGTTTTAAGTGTTCAACTGCTTCAATATAATTCATTATTTCATCTCCGATCAAAACATATCTTTAACTATCGTAAAGCTTGTTTGATCATTTGACAAGAAGAAAAAGAAAGGGAGATGGGAACCCCTTTCTTCTATCTATATAAACGATTAGCATTCAGACCTAGGCCACTGAATGTTAATCGATATTTTATTGCTTGGTGAACAAAATATCTCTATAAAAGTATTTTCACCAATATCTTAATTACTACGCCTGTTAACTGTTGCTAAGTAAGTTAATTTCCGTTTCAAACACTTTATCCACTGATAGCTTATGGTAAGAATGGCAAAAATGTTACCGAAGATTGTTGCTCATGATAAATAAATTGAACCGCTCCATGATGATCTGTGCGATAGATCTCAACGTCAAGATCAAGTAATCTTTCTATAACTTCATCATGAGGATGTTGAAATCGATTATTCCGACCAGCGGATATTAACGCTGTCTTTACATTAAGCGCGTCTAAAAATAACAAACCACTAGATGTAGAACTCCCGTGGTGAGCTACCGATAAAATATCGATTTCCAAGTTTGGATATTGATGTATGAGATCAACTTCCACATTTTCTGAAATATCTCCTGTTAACAACCAAGGCTTATTAGCAAATGTCGTGTATAGCACAAGTGAATTATCATTACGATCTAACCAATCTTTTGTCGGACCTAGCGATACAAAAGTTTGACCAGCAATATCAAAAGATTGTCTAGACGTAATCATTTGATGCTCAACTTGATAATAGTCCAGTTTTTCCTTTAATCCATCCGGCCATTGAAAATATTGGGAAGTAATTAAATGATCTACTGTGAAATCTTCAATAAGATACGCTAAGCTACCTATATGATCATGGTCTTCATGTGAGATAATGATTGCATCAATCTTGCTGATGCCCTCGTAAAATAAATAGGGTTTAATAACCTGTTGATATAGCCGATCAGATGAGGAACTAAAATCATTAGTAAAGCTTCCTCCAACATCATATAAGATAACCCCCTTTTTGTGTGGCAATTGAACAACAAGCGCATCAGCTTGTCCAATGTCAAGCATGGTTATCTTTCCGAATGGATTTAAATAAGGACGTACTAGTAATGCTGTCATAATCATGATTATTGATAAAGTGGAGATAAATGCGCTTTTGAACTGTTGTTTCTCTAATTTATACAAAAGGGTATAGAAGGAAACGTAAAAAGCTATCACGTAGATGATTGGAAATTTGCCTATAACGAGCGGTTTATAAAGATATTGATCAACCAGCAATAAAATATTCAAAAACAATTCATGAAAAATGGTAATAAAAAAGGTAAACAGCGGAAGGAATAACGGGAATACAAAGATACTGATAAAGGTAATAAACATACAAGGGATGAAGAGAACCGCAAAATACCAAGAAACAAGAGTATTGATAAGTAAACTAAGCGGATTAAACACATAAAAATAATGGATTTGAAGGGGAAGGATGACGATCATGCTTAAAATAGTAATAAATATCGCCTTTACTATCTTTCCTTTAATCACACGAAGTATTTTGGCGGAGAACAATAGTGAAAACGTAATAATAAAAGAGAATTGAAAACCGATGTGGTATATCCATGCAGGTTGTAAAAGTAACAATAAAATAAAGCTAATGCTTAAAAAGTCAATCGGCTGAATGCGCCGATGAAATAACCACGACAATACGTTTAAAAAGCCGACAATGCACGCTCGCCAAACAGAAGGAGAACCACCCGCTAATAATGGATAAAAACTAAGCAAAATAAGTAAAATAAAGTAAGTTGTTTCTTTTGTAATTCCAATTAATCGATTGCATAGCCCGTAAAGTAAACCGATCAGTAAGCTGACATGCAACCCAGAGATCGACAATAGATGCGTTAAATGCCATCTTTGAAATAATTGGAGATAGGCATCTTCAATTGCTGATCGCTCACCCAAAACAAGTGATTTCATCCACATGGCTATCACATCATGTTCTAAAGAAAGATCTATTTTTTCTAAAATGCGCTCACGCAACATTATTATAGAGCCAATCGCATCACTTCCTTCACACTGGATGGGTTGATTTGAATCAACGAGTAATTGGTGATAAACACCATAATTCATTAAGTAATGACTGTAATTAAATTGCCCAGGATTTGTCGGTCTTTCCAACGGTTCGATCGTCCCAACAACCTGACAAGTTGCACCTATATTAAAAGCATCAGGTACATGATTTGAAAAATCAGTTACTTTAACTTTATCAGAATCTGTCTTTAGCCAAAAAGAACGATATTGAGCTGATTCACGTTCTATTTTTATAATTTTTCCTGTAATGGTCAGTTGATCACCTTTGGTTAATTCAAGGTCATTATTAAGATAATTATAATACTGGGAAAAGAAAAGCATAACGCCAATTAGTAAAAAACCAACAAAAACAGGCAATCGTCTTGTCTGCGTCCAGTATATAATTAGCAACAACCAAATACCACTAATGATCAACCAACCTTCCATTTGTTTTGAGATACAAAAGCCAATAAGACATGCAATGACCAATAAGTGACCTTTACCGCGCACTGTAACCTCCTTATTAAGCTTTATTTGGTAATAAATTTAATGTTTGTTCTGCTAACGGAATACACTTAACATCTACACGTGCTTCCCGAAAAAGCTCTTGTGCATAGGAGTGATTCTTGTAATCAGACGCATAATATACAGTTTTAATTCCAGCTTGAATAATCGATTTACAACACTGTAAGCAAGGAAAATGCGTCACGTATATTTCCGATCCATCGGTTGGAACACCAAATTTTGCGCATTGTAAAATGGCATTCATCTCTGCATGAACGGTTCGAACGCAATGTCCATCGATCACATAACACCCCTCATCAATGCAATGGGCGCTGCCTGAGACACTACCGTTATAACCACCTGCTATAATGCGTTTATCTCTTACAATTGTCGCACCTACTGTTAATCGTTCACAAGTACTTCTAAGTGCAAGTAAATGACTTTGCGCCATAAAATATTGATGCCAAGAAATACGTTCCATTCATCACTCATCCTTTCCGACAATAACCTGATATTAATTATCATACTTTCGATCCAGGGAAGGGCCTTAAATCATTGCGTGTCCATCCTGGCATTGAAAGCAGACAATTGTTTGCAAATACAATGCCAATTTGTAATTGCATATAAACGTTTTAACCAGGTTCTATTATGGTACAATAATAAATTCAGCTAATTGCGAAACCGTCTTTTCGCCGATACCTGACACATTTTGCATATCCTCAAGCGATTGAAAAGCACCATTTTCCTCGCGGTACTTAATAATAGCTTGCGCTTTTGCCTCCCCGATACCAGGGAGTTGTTCAAGATCTGTTTGGGTAGCTGTATTTATTTTAATTTTATCATGACTTTCACCGGAAGTGGGTATGAAATTTTCAGTTTCATCAACATGGGGGACAATAATAACCATTTCATCGTGCACTTTCTCCGCTAAATTTATCTGTTTTTCATCAGCATCAGCTTTTAATCCACCTGCATAGTCAATAACATCTACAACACGATCATCTTCTTCAACGCTATAAACACCTGGGTGTTCAATTTCACCTTTAATATCAACATAAAGCGTATCGTTTGTTTTAGAAGATTGATCTGAGCTTGGGCTGATATCATCTTTATCAGTAGATAATAGTTCGGTTTCAACGGTTTGGGGCTCCTTTGGAGTGTCGAAGGATGCATTCGCAGAAAAAAAATGGGGGATAAGCAGTTCAGATATAAGCGTAATTAGTAAAAACAGACATACAATAACCATAATCACATTTTGTTTAATCCATTTCACAATACACCTCAATTAAATTTATTTTTATCAATGTTAATAAATATTTCAGCCCTCCCTTCCCTATATTAATTCGACAATCATGTTCTCTTTCCTGCAATAATTTTCATTTCCTCTAAGTGCAGTTAGTCATTATAAGTGTACAATTATCAAAGGGGCTGGGGCAAAAAAGTAACTAGTAGATAAGAAAAATCCAAATATTAATGTCTGATACATGTAGCGCTTCGGTAAAACACTTCGCTTTCCGTGGATCCTCAGCTCGTGCATTCCCACAGGATAAGGAAAGCGTCATCGATCATACATCGCACGAAGAAAATCGTTCTTTATTTTCGAGGCGTCTACGTGTTTTCCTACGCTTTGTTCAGAATGTTCGGATACGCCATTTCATTATTTAGTTATGCCACAGCCTCTTTATAATTTTAATATAATCAAACATTTTACTATCACACCTGTACTAACGCTTAGATAAATGATCTTTATTTTTTACAAACAAAGAATAATCGCTCGCCTGCTTCTTCATATGGTTGGGCATCAAGTGGTTGTAGCTTAAAATCAGCAAACACCTGAATGTCTTTGAAGCCAGCGTCGTTTAATAGTGAAATAAAATCGTCAGACAAAAAAGTTCGCTGATGGTGCTCTTCATCAAAGCGTTGATACACTCCATTTTTTTCGACAAAAAAAGTTAATTCATGGTGCATTTCACCTGTTCGCTTACCTTGTCGGCAAAACCATATGTAAGCTAAATCATCATAAATTTCAGAAAAAACTTGATCAATCATACGATTACGCACATGCGCCATGCTGTGAACATCAAAAATAAACAAACCGCCCTCTCTTAAAGATTGGAAAACACCCAAAAACGCACGCTTGAGTTGATCATGTTCAACGATATAATTGATGACATCACAATAACTGATCACGCAGTCATAATCATATAATCCTTCTAAATTCAAAATATCTTGCTTAAGCCAATTTATCTTTAGTTGTTCTCTAATTGCTCGCTCAGACGCCTCCGCAAGCATAGATTCAGATAGATCAACACCAGTCATGTCATATCCTTGGTTAGCTAGACGACACGTGATTTGACCTGTTCCACAACCCAAATCAAGGACTTTAACATTCCCGCGTTTTGGTTCTTGTTTCAAGATAATCTCTGTGAACGCCACCCAATCATCATATGGAGCGTCCTTCATTAGAAAATCATATAGATTTGCCATTTGTTGATAAGCCATGTATTAAACCTCTTCATCCAATGTGATTTCAAGCAAGGGCGCATCTCCCCATAGACGTTCTAAATTATAATATTGGCGATCTTCTTGGCGAAAGACGTGACAAACAATATCCCCTAAGTCAATTAATATCCACTTTGCTTGCTCAAAGCCTTCACTACGTTTAACTTCTATTTCATGTTTTTCAGCCTGATCGATTATTTCCCTAGCAATAGCTTGTGTTTGACGCTCGCTCGTTGCATCACAAATGATGAAATAATCTGCAACCGTAGATAATCCTTTCATATCCAACGTTATAATATCATTTGCACGCTTGTCATCAGCGGCTTTAACAACTAATTTTAATAAGTCCATATCGTTCATGAATTTGACTCCTCCAATTTTCTTTTTAAATCATTATACATATTAAGTGTTTCAGGGTAAATGAGTCGTTCATTCTCCAACAAAAATTTCATTCCATTTCGAACAGCCATGAAACATGCCTCATTTAGATTTGATTCTGCTTGTTTTCTCACTACATCTAAACCCGCAAAATTTCGACCTGGTTCAATATAATCAGCTAAGTAAATAATCTTTTCCAACTTAGTCATTAAGGCATGTCCTGTTGTGTGCCAATAAATGGCATCTTTAACAGCTGGATTGTAAATATTTAATTCCGTCTCAACTAAAATTGATGCAACCGGCCCATGCCATAATTCATGATGATAACTAAGCAAATCATTGGGTAACTGATGTTTTCTAATGATCTGTGCCATCTCATCTAAATCCCTGTATTTCGCATAATCATGAAAAACAGCAGCCAACATCGTTTCTTCTTTATCAACATCAAAACGTTCCGCCAACACTAAAGCGGTCTCAGTTACGCGTTCTGTATGGGCAAATCGTGAGGCCGTAAGATGCGGCTTCACGGTTTGCAGAGCGTTAATTTTGTCCATATAACCCTCTCTCCTTTATAACCGCTAACACCCTCTCAGGGATAAGATAACGCACCGTCCTATTCATTTTAAGACGGTCTCTTATCAAGGTGGAAGAAATGTCAAGACCAGGTACATCCAATAAGATAACCGGAAAAGGTGTATCTAACTGATATTCCGGCCTTTTCACACCTACAAATTGAATTAATTCAACAAGTTGGTCAATTTGATGCCAATTTGGTAAGTATTCAACCATGTCTGCACCAATAATAAAATAAAAATTGACATTCGGATAAGCCAACTTTAATGATTTAATCGTATCAATCGTGTAGGACCTTCCTTTTCTTTCTAGTTCTATGTTATTTATTTTAAAAAGTGGTTGATCAATTATCGCTGCTGATAACATCGCAACTCGATCTTCTGCAGAAACATTCGCTTTCTCTTTATGAGGTGGTTCTGCAGAAGGAATAAACCATATTTCATCTAAATTTAAACGCTCAATCACTTCGTCTGCAATTGCTAAATGTCCAATGTGCGGTGGATCAAAAGTGCCACCTAACAAGCCGATTTTTTTCATGTTTAAACCTCTTATGGTAATTTTATCGTCTTATTTTCAGTTGATTCCTTATATAACACAATGATGTTACCAATAATTTGAACAAGCTCACCATTTGTGCCAGCTATCAATTCTTCAGCAATCTCATCTTTCTCTGCTAAACAGTTTTGTAAAATATTCACTTTAATTAATTCTCGCTTCTCTAATGCTTCATTAATTTGTACTAGCATGTTATCGTTAACACCATCTTTCCCTACTTGAAAAATGGGTTTTAGATGATGCGCCTCTGCGCGTAAAAAACGTTTCTGTTTACCTGTTAACATGATTATCATCCTTTATAATTTTCTGATTGAAGTATAGTTAAAAACTCCGGTAAAATCTCGTTCGCAGAAATTTTTTGATTGGTCCAGTATTCAAAGGCTAATTTCCCCTGATATAACAACATTTCATGACCATGGTGTACGTTGGCACCTTTTTGATATGCCTCTCGTAGTAAGGCTGTCCAAAAAGGTTGATAAACAATATCACTTACCACTGTATCGGGCTGTAAATGTGTCAAGTCAATAATTTTATCGCCATCATTTGGATACATACCTACTGAGGTGGTGTGAATAATTAAATCAAATGATGCCAAGTGGCGCTCAGCCTCTTGGTAGGTATACACATCACCTTTACTACGCTCAGAATCGATATTAACAATTGATTCTGCTTTCGATCTGGTTCGATTAGCAATCGATACCCGTTTTAACTTTTCCTTTATTAACGCATAGTAAATCCCACGGCTTGCTCCACCAGCGCCAAGTATGAGGGCAGATTTATCCCCGTCAAACAAATGCGGATAACGTATTTTTAAGGCGGTAACCAACCCTAAGCCATCGGTATTATAACCATGCCACTTTCCATCTCGACAGACAACTGTATTAACTGCACCAATCGTTTGAGCATGATCATCTATTTCATCTAAATAAGGTATAATCTTTTGTTTATATGGAACGGTGACATTAAATCCATGCAAACTTAATTGCTTTAGTTGTTTAATTTCATCAGCAAACTGATCAGGGTGGATCTCGTACAAAATATATTCACCTGAAAGCCCCGTTTGTTTTAAAAACTGCTGATGAATCCATGGTGACTTAGAATGTTGAATTGGATAACCAATCAATCCCAATTCCATAAAGCCTCTCCCCTTACTGATTAGATCGTTAATTATATGATAGCATTCCTTTTAGACACAGGTACATCACCAGGTGTTGATACCGTAATGGTTGCCGAAATACCTGATAGCGTAATCCAACCTAAACCAGGAAATACAATATCCGTTTTCTCTCCATTTATCTTAAAGGTTTTTTCTTGTAAGGCTGGATATTGTTCTTTGCCTTTACCTGTCGGCGGTGATAACATATCCCCTAAATGATCAAGATAAAGTTTCTCAGCATTTTCGAGCTTTGTACGATGAATATCAAGCTCGTTAGCGAAATAACAAACAAAGGCTTGGCGTTCGCCTTTAATAAAATCAAATCGAGCTAAACCAGCTATATATAATGTTTGTTGTTGATTTAGTTGATATACTCTCGGCTTAATTTCTTTATTCGGTGTAATTTTCTTTATATCTTGATCCGATAAATAGTGTGTAATTTGACCTCGATTAATAACCCCTGGTGTATCATATAATGACGCATGTTCATCAAGTGGAATTTCAATAAAACCTAAGGTTGTTCCAGGAAAATATGATGTTGTAATTGCGTCCTTTGTACCAGTAGAATCATTAATTAAGTAATTAATAAAAGTTGATTTTCCAACATTTGTACAACCTACCACATAAACATCCTGTCCTTTTCTATATTGCTCAATCGCCACTTTAACCTGATCATAACCTTGTCCCGTCTTTGCAGAGACAAGGAAAACATCTTGAATGGTAAGACCCAAATCGGCGGCTGTTTTTTTCATCCAATGTTTTAGTCGGTTTAAATTTGTTGATTTAGGTAATAAGTCTAATTTATTCCCTACTAAAATAATTGGATTATCACCACCTGTTAAACGATGCAAGCTATCGATAAAACTGCCACTAAAATCAAATATATCGACAATCTTTACAATTAAGCCTTTTGTTTCACTAATTTGGCTAATCATTTTTAAAAAATCACTATCTGTATACGGTACATCTTGTATCTCATTGTAGTGTTTTAACCGAAAGCAACGCTGACAAACAACCGTGTCATTGTTAAGTGCCGATGAAGGAACATAGCCAGGTAAACTTTTATCCTCCGATTGCACCGTTACTCCACAGCCTTGACAAATCACGTGATCCTCTTCTAGTCTTCCCATGAAATCCAGCCCTTTCTTTTAAAACGGTCTAATATTCGTCTCTCTATTTGTCGATTAAACTTTGTTGCCTTGTCATCTGTAGAAACGATTGGAACAACTAGTATCGTATGAAAGCCGGCACGATTTCCACCAAAAATATCAGTCATAAGTTGGTCACCGATCACCGCCACCTCAGATCTGTTTAAATGCATTTGTTTAGCCGCTTTAATAAAGGCTTTCTTAAGTGGCTTTTTAGCTTTATATACAAAAGGACGATTTAAAGGCTCAGAAAAGATTTCGACTCGATTTTTATTATTATTTGAAATAATCGTAACATCAATATTGCTCTCTTCCATACGTTTAAACCAATTAAGTACCATTGGTGTTGCATGTGCTTCATTCCATGCTACAAGTGTATTATCCAAATCTGTAATCACCCCTTTTATCCCCTTTTCTTTTAAATGTTCGGGTGTGATTTCAAAAATACTCTTTACATGTTGATCTGGCAAAAAACGTTTTAACACGAACTGTCCACCTCAATTATATAATTAAAAAATTTGTTTTACTTTACCATCATAAACAATTTATCGCTCTGTTTCAAAAATATTTTAGTAAAACTTGCATTTATTTGATCATAACAACTATATTCCGTTAGTTTTGTTCATAACGCATGGCTTCCACTTTTCATGATTTAAAGGTTAAAGAATAAATATATGCCATTAGATGTTAACTTTATAACTGAAAATCGTTCGACAAATTCGGATAAATTTCGAACTTGTGGATAACTTTATACACATATTAAATCCCGAAATATCAACGTTCGAAACATTCAGAACATAAACTATTCACAACTTATCTACAACGAGTGTAGATAACAATCAACTTGTGTCGATTGAGTAAATTTGGTAAAGTTATTTTGCAAGAAACAAAACTTGGAAATAAAATAGGAGGCGGTATAGTGAAGCATCTATCAGATGAATTATTGTTAGAGACTTATCGAAAAGCCTCAGAATTAAAATTAAATCCAGATTTTCTTAGGTTAATGGAAATTGAAATTCAAACTCGAGCACTTACACACATGATAAAACCTATTGCTAATTAATAATCGCTATGTCAAATCACACCAGTGGGTGTTAAATAGATTTTTAATTGCAATATGCTAATTAAAATACGATTTATCTAAAACATGTATTGTATCATGCACAGCTTAAAATAATTCAATGCGGACAGACACATTTTGCTTTTCATGCTCATAAAAATACGTTATAGGCATCAGCCTAAATGCATGGAGGTGAAAAAATGTCTGCTATATTAAGTGCTCTTACCCTTCTTATAAAAGATGCGCTTTTTTTTGTGTCTTACGTTAAAAATCATGCGTTTCCACAGCCTTTAGAACAAAAAGAAGAGATCAAGTATTTAGAACAGATGTTACAAGGTAGTGTTGAAGCAAGAAATAAACTTATCGAACACAATTTAAGATTAGTCGCTCATATCGTAAAAAAATTTGAAAACACGGGCGAAGATAACGAAGATCTTATATCTATAGGAACGATTGGACTTATTAAGGGAATCGAAAGCTACTCTCCGAATAAAGGCACTAAGCTTGCTACATACGCAGCAAGGTGCATTGAGAACGAAATACTTATGCATTTAAGGTCCATAAAGAAAACAAAAAAAGATGTGTCGTTACAAGATCCAATTGGTCAAGACAAAGAAGGAAATGAGATCAGCTTAATTGATATTTTGCAAGCAGAAAATGATGATATCGTTGATTACATTCAATTAAATTTAGAAGTGGAAAAAATAAGTAAATACCTATCCGTGCTTGATAAACGCGAAAAGTTAGTCCTTATGAGTCGTTACGGATTAGGGATGGCAAAAGAGCGTACGCAAAAAGAAATTGCCAAAGACCTTAATATTTCAAGAAGCTATGTTTCTCGAATTGAAAAAAGAGCGTTGATGAAGATTTTTCACGAATATTACCGGCAAGAAAAACGTTGAAATCTGAGTGCAGAATCACTCAGATTTTCATTTGCAATTTAAAACTAGCTTTAATAGTCAATAGATTGCCCTTTTTATTACTGTATTCCTTAATATATAATAGGTTCCCATAAAAGAACAGTTGGCAATATTGTTTGAAAATATAGTTATAATTTGTAGTTATCAACATTTTTAATGAACATAACACGATAGGCATAACAAAAGAAGAGCTAATTAATGGTGAAAAATAGAACCCGGCAAGAAAAAATACCTTTTATCAAAGCGCATTCTTTTAATTTCCATTTTCTAAACGATCCTACTTACTTCTCTTGACCGGGTACAGATAATAAAGCGCAATGGCCAATGAAATGAAAACAACCCAAACAAATACTGTCCCTAAACTTTCATTAACAAGCGATAAAGCGATCCCCAAAACACTTAGGAAAGTAAAATAATAAAATACAAACCTCGTCCGCTTGATTGTTGCCTCAAAATCATAATTCTCTCTTCTTCCGACCAATATATGATACCAAAGATTTAATCTTTTTACTTTTTCTTTATCTAACGCCGAATACAGTATCGAAAGTATCCCGCTGACAACTAAAATGGCTACCAATAATTCTAAATCGATATTCACCTTAACCCCTCCCCAATTGAATCTAAATTTTCTTTTCTTTAATCAAACCATACAAAAGCACAAGGATTTGTTCCCACTAGAGTGTCACATATTTCCTCTGCTATTTGGCAGCATTACTTTTAATATAATAAAAGCGAATAATCCATTCATAAAACAAACGGATCATTCGCCATTGCTCTTATGTCTTTTATTTTTGTCCTTGTCTCGTTTGTTTTTCGTATCATTGATTCGTTTCAACGCATTCAATGACCAACGTCAAATATCGAACGCTAATATAATCGCATATCGCTAATACATGACCCTTAGTGATATACACGAAGGACTTCCATGATTAATTTCGCTGCATGTGTTGCTGCTTGATCTAAAAATTCGTCAAAAGATATAGCTGATTCTTTCCCTGCAATATCTGAAAGCGCACGAATAACAACAAACGGCAGATCATATTGGTAGCAAACTTGTCCAATAGCAACGGCTTCCATCTCGACAGCCATAATGTTTGGAATTTGACGCTGAACATAGGCAACTCGCTCAGGATCTTGCATAAAGGAATCGCCTGTAGCGATAAGGCCTCGTTTGTTTTTTACTTGACTCAACTTTTTATTGGCTTTCTCAACTGCCAATATTAAATTTAAATCTGCTGTATAGTGTTCAGGCATGCTTGGTACTTGACCATATTTATAATTAAATGCAGTCACATCGACATCATGATGAACGACCTGCTCACCAATGACAATATCACCAACATCTAATTCTGGATCCAAACCACCCGCTGAACCTGTATTGATAATAAGATTGGGTTTGAATCGCTCGATTAGTATAGTTGTTGCCATAGCTGCATTAACTTTCCCAATACCTGATTTAAGCAGTACAATATCTTTATTTTTTAAGCGCCCTTCAATAAACAAACAGTTTGCTATAACTCGTTCTGAATGAATGTCCATTTCATTTTTTAATAAAGCTATCTCTTGATCCATAGCTCCTATAATGCCAACTATCATAATAAGTAAATCCTCCTTTTATCAATCTTCTTCATCTGCGTTAAATCGATGCATTTGATCATGACGATGCAATAAGTCGACACGCTCTGGTTGCCACCCTTGATATTCAATCCATGTTATGTATACACGAAAGTGCTCATCCATTCTTGCATTAGAAAAAGTAGCAATCACACTTTGCGAACCATCCCCAGACACCCATAAATAGTACATCTCCTCAATACCAACGCCCGTAGCTAACTCAGCAGCTTGCATCATTTCACGCCAATCCTGTGATGATTGATCCCATGTAATTTGATGAGGTTCTTCTTGTTGTGTATCTATCGGCTCCCAACTTGATGTGTAGGCATAGATGACATTGTCATCTTCAACATGATCAATGACCTCAATCTCGGTATCATATAGCTCGTCTTCCTCATTTGATGGCTCTGTTTCATTTTCAAAGTTGTTATTGTCATTTGGTTGTTGATCAGAAGAATCGTCATCTCCCTCACCTTCTGGCTCACTGCGTTCAACTTCACCACTATCATCTTCAGGTTCATTAACCAGATCCGTATCCTCCCGATTGGAAAAAGCTAAAATCATTATAAATACAATGATTAAAATGGTCCCTATCCCAATAAAAATGGATAGCCATTTGGTATTTTTTCGTTTTTTTTCAAATCGGTCTAATCTGCTATAGGATTGTTCTTCGTTCACCACAAAAACGCCTCCTCTATTTATTATAATAGTATACGCGCATTCACCTTACAATCCCAAAAAACGTAAAAAGTGACGAAAAAATCGTCACTTTACGAGAGTATCATTATTTATAACTAAATTTTCATATGAAGTGAATTACTTCACACTAATAATTTTAACATGCATGTCGCCACCCGGTGTAGGAACTGTTACTTCCTGCCCTATTTCACAACCAATTAAACTTTTAGCAATCGGTGAGTCATTCGAAATTTTACCTTCAAATGGATCTGCTTCCGCGCTACCAACAATTGTATACTCTTCTTCATCACCATCTGGTAATTCCTTAAATGTAACCGTTTTACCTAACGATACAATATCCGAATCAGCATCATCATTTTCTATGATGACAGCATTTCTTATCATCATTTCAACTTGAGCAATACGGGATTCAACAAATGCTTGCTCATCTTTTGCTGCGTCATATTCAGAATTCTCTGACAAATCACCAAAATCACGAGCAACTTTAATACGTTCAACTACCTCAGGTCGTCTTACCGTTTTTAATTGTTCCAATTCATTAATAAGTTTTTCCTTGCCTTCATGTGTCATATAATAGCTTTTTTCAGTAGCCATTCACTACACTCCTTTAAGACCAAACCGTTTTATATTGTTTGTTTCATTGTTATTCTTAAGTAAAGCATTGTATGCTCAACGCACTTAAAAATATAGTAACGTCAACATTAACGTTACTAACCAATACTATGGCAGATTTTCTAATTAATTTCAATAGTTTTTTTAGAAAATTTTATATAGCGCATATTAGCTTAAGTATGCGCTAAGTGCTACAATGCTATTTTTTTCTGGATAAAATCGTTTCTACCTTCGTTGCCATTAAATCAATGGCGACATGATTTTCTCCACCTTCAGGAATAATAATGTCAGCATATCGTTTAGTCGGTTCAATAAATTGTAAATGCATTGGTCTTACGACATTTAAATATTGATCAATGACTGAATCAATCGTTCGCCCACGATCATTAATATCACGCAATAACCTTCTAATAATACGTAGATCAGGGTCTGTATCAACAAATACCTTAATATCCATCATGTCGATCAACCTTTGATCTTCCAAGATAAGAATACCTTCAAGAATGATGACTTCTTTGGGATGTATAAACATCGTTTCTTCTGATCGGGTATGACGTTTAAAATCATAGATAGGTTTATTTATCGATTGATGTGTTAACAATTTTTGAAGATGATCGATGAGCAAATCATTATCAAATGCAAATGGATGATCATAGTTTGTTTTCAATCGCTCTTCAAATGGTAAATGTGATTGATCTTTATAATAAAAATCCTGTTCCATTACAAGAATTGATTTATCAACAAATCGTTCGCAAATAGCTCGTGTTACAGATGTCTTTCCTGACCCAGATCCACCTGCTACACCTATTACTATCGGCTTATCATTATTCACTTTCATTATTTAACCCCTTTAGTGTCTTTTTGTTGTGACAGCTACCCCATCACCAATTGGAATAATAACTGTTTCATAGTAAGGATGTTCACTTAACCATCGGTTGTAACGGTCGATTTTTTTCGCTAAAGCTTGCATGCGTTTAGAAGCATCACTTGCATCAATAACATATCCTTTGAATAAAACATTATCAGTAATAATAACCCCATTACTTGTCACAAATTCGGAGAAGCATTCGAAAAATCGCTGATTTTGACCTTTGGCCGCATCAATAAATACCAAATCATAGGGGCCACGTTTCTGAATATCACTTACACATTCTAGCGCATCTCCATACAATAAATCAATTTTTTTATTTTTGCTAAATTTTTCAACGTGCTGTTTTGCTTGCTCGTAGCGCGCTGAATCTCTTTCAATGGTTACTATAGTAGCGGACAAGCAAGCCTCTTGCATTTGTAGAGCCGAGTAGCCAATCGCTGTTCCAATTTCTAATATTTTTTGGGGTTGCTTTAGTTTAACCATTTGCTTTAGGAAGGCAATGCCATCACGTTCCATAATGGGAATACCATTTTGTTCAGCCTCTTTTTCTAATATGGAAGCCCAATTTGGTGACGATGGCTGTAAGGGCTCTAAGTATGTTTTAAACAGGTTGTTCATCTAAAGATTTCACCTCTGTTTCTTTTTAAGCTTAATTTGCACCACTTAAATAGAGTATTCAATAGCTTTTTTGGACTTGATGATGCCCTGTATCCATTACGATATCCTCGCCAAGAACAACAGAGAAAATCAGGGATAAGCGATGCTTGTCCCTGATTCAAGCTTACAAGTCACGATCAAGATGTTCATTTGCTAAATCTCTGTGCTCTTCAAATGTTTCCGAGTAATAAATTTCACCATCTGGCGCTGCAACAAAGAATAGATAGTTTGTCTCAGCAGGATTAAGAACAGCCCGTAAAGAACTTTCACCAAAATTAGATATAGGTCCTATTGGGAGGCCTTGAATCTGATACGTATTATACGGTGACTCGATTTCTAGATCACTGAAAAAGACACGATCTTTGTGTTCTCCATGTGCATATAGTACAGTTGGATCAGTTTCTAGGCGCATCCCTTCTTCAAGTCGATTATAAAACACACCCGCTATAAGCATTCTTTCTTCTTCATCTCTTGCTTCACGTTCAACTAATGAGGCAAATGTGATCACATCATGTACAGTAAAGTCATCTAAGTTATTTATTTCCTGATAGTAATCACTTAATACATCTTCTGTTTTATCTAACATAGAGGTAACAATGTCATCCACAGAAGGATTTTCTTCATAAAAAGGGTAAGTGGCTGCAAATAAGTAGCCTTCTAAAGGATAACGAATGTCATCTTGCAAAATGTCTTCGGACAATACATTTGGATATTGATCAATTAACGATCTTATATATTCCTCATCTTCCATTGCCTCCATAAACGCACCTGCATCAACATTTGCATTATTCTCATATAGCTCCGCTATCTCCTCTAGCGTTCTGCCCTCAGGTATGGTCACATTAAACAATGCTTCTCTCATTACCGTACCTGATTGTAGCGATTCTGACACTTCAGCAAGCGTCATTGAAGGAGATAATTCGTATTCACCTGCTTGGAAATCACCCATATTGTTGATTCTTGTATAGAGTTGGTAGATTAGAGCATTGTTAATAATCCCTTCCTCTTCTAACAGGTTAGCGATATTAGAACTTGACGAGCCCAAAGGAACTTGTATAGTGATAACCTCATCACTAGTTGCATCTACCGGTGATAATCCATTCATAATGTATTTGTAGGCAGAGATTCCTCCTATTACAATTAATGCAATGGACAATATAATCACGGTAAGAACTATTTTTCTAACAGCACTAACTTCTTTTCTTTGTTGTAAAGAATTATGCCCAGGTTCTATTTTAGTATCCCGTTCTAAATTACTTTCATCTATTTGTGCATCATTTTCATTTATATGGGTATGTTCTTGCTTATCAGCTTTTTTTGTCTGATTTTGATCTTGATCTGAATTGGTCATTAAAAAACCTCCTCCCTTCATCATCCGATTCATTATACTACAAAAAATGAGGTTTTATCTATAATTTTTACAATTTTTTATTTATGGTAGGGCGTGAATTTTATAATGGCTCTTACTATTACCAAACGTATACATTGGAAAATAGCAACATAGGTCAAAGAATACAGTGTCAAATCATTTTCTCAGGAAGTGTCCACAAATTGCAATTACTAACCCCTTATCACATGACATAATAAAGCCCCCCTGAGAGTTAGGATTTCCTCTAACTTTCAGGGGGACGACTTTATCTATTTTTTATTACTTAAATATCTTCATCGATTAATGTATTTAACATTTCTTCAACCATATCCCACTCTTCATCTGATTCGATTGCAAATAAAGCTAAGTCGTCTTCACTTTCTTTTGCTTCATAACGAAAAGCAAAAACTTCTTGTTCTTCATCATCTGTCTGTTCAACAGGAACGACAGCTAAGTAAGATTGGTTGTTTTGTTCAACATCAAATGTGAACAAAACTTCAAACAGATGTTCTTCTCCATTCTCATCTGGGATAATAATCCGTTCATTTTCTGATAATGTCATTTTGACGACCTCCGTTTATTGGGCATCTAAATACCCTTGTAGAATCATAACTGCTGCCATTTTATCAATGACTTTCTTCCGTTTACCACGACTAACATCTGCTTCTAATAAAACGCGCTCAGCTGCCATCGTTGATAACCTTTCATCCCAAAGTACTGTCTTTATATTATATTTTTCTTCTAAATAATTGGCATATAATTGTGAGGCTTCTCCACGCTCACCGATTGAACCATTCATATGCTTAGGTAATCCAATAACAATCTCTGAAATGTCATGTTGTTCAAATATTGATATTAGTGCAGCATCAGCTGTGGTGAAATCCTTCTCATCCCACTTTATCGTCGTTATCCCTTGTGCTGTCCACCCTAAAGCATCACTTATTGCTACACCAATTGTTTTAGAACCTACATCCAAACCCATTTTCTTCATTTTATACCTCTTTGTGTTGACTAATGTAATACTTGACGAGTTCTTCAATTAACTCATCACGATCAATACGTCTAATCATATTTCTTGCATCTTTATATCTTGGAATGTAGGCTGGATCACCTGATAATAAATAACCGACAATTTGATTAATTGGATGATAACCTTTCTCCTGTAATGCTTGATAAACCGTTAGCAATACATCATTAACATTCTCTTCAATGGGCTCTTCGGAAAAGTCAAATTTCATGGTTTTATCCATTGAATCCATGCATAACACCCCCACATCATAAAATAAATCTATCCTATACTTTCTTAATTCGCCACTTGCTACCATTATACCTTTAAAAGATAGCAAATAACAAGTTAACCAATTGATGAAATAAATGTTTTTGCATGATTTAAGGCTGCAGGTACTTGTTCTGGATTTTTACCCCCTGCTTGCGCCATGTCTGGTCGACCGCCGCCGCCGCCGCCACAAATAGATGCCGTTTCTTTAATCAGCTTTCCGGCATGGTATCCTTTATCTATAAGATCTTTAGAAATACCTGCAGCTAACTGAACTTTACTATCATTTACTGTTGCTAATAAAACAATACCTGTTCCCAGCTTTTGTTTTAAATCATCTACCATAGAACGAAGCTGATTCATATCATTCACATCAACTTTCTCCACAAGAACAGGAATGCCATTAATTTTTTCAACTTTCCCTAAAATTGCTGAGGCTTCTAATGATGATAACTTCTGATTTAATGTAGCATTTTCACGGTGTAATTGTTTAATCTCACCATACAGTCCATTAATCTTGTCTGGAACCTGTTCTTGACTAGTTTTCAGCATTTCAGCAGCGGATTGGAGTGTTTTTTGTTGTATGTTTGTATAGATGTATGCACCTTTCCCAGTCGTTGCTTCAATTCGTCTTGTACCTGCACCTATCCCTGATTCACTAGTCAATTTAAACAATCCTATTTCAGATGTGTTATTAACATGACACCCTCCACATAATTCAATGCTATAGTTACCTATTTTCACAACCCTAACCTGATCACCATATTTCTCTCCAAATAGAGCCATCGCGCCCATCTGTTTTGCTTCATTGATTGGATATATACCAGTGTTTACCTCTAATGCATCCCAGATTTTTTGATTAACTATACGTTCAATTTCCTCTAGTTGCTCAGGTGTAACTGCACTGAAATGTGAAAAGTCAAAACGCAGACGATCCATATCTACAAGCGACCCTGCTTGGTTGACATGATCACCTAGTACATCTTTTAGAGCTTGGTGTAGTAAGTGTGTAGCTGTATGATTCTTCTCAATCGCCTGTCGATTTTGGCGATCTATTCTAACTTCAACATCATCACCAACAGAAAAATAGCCCTCATCTATTTTAACTCGGTGCAAGTGCTGACCTTTAGGTGCTTTTTTGACATCCAATACAAATGCTTGATTTTTAGATGCATGTATTGAACCTGTATCAGCAATTTGTCCACCACTTTCCGCATAAAAAGGTGTTTCCTTTAACACAAGGTAAACCTCTTGTTGAGAAGATTGGGTGACCAAACGTTTGTCTTGGATAATGGCTTCGACTGTTGTTTTTATCGTATGATAGTCATAGCCGATAAATGTGCTATCAACTGACAACTCACTAAACACGTCATCTTGAATTTGCATAGAATCTATTTTCTGACGGGCTTCCCTTGCACGATCGCGTTGTGCTTTCATTTCTAATTCAAAACCAGCTAGATCGATCGTAAACCCTGCTTCACCAACATATTCTTCTGTCAATTCTTTAGGAAAACCATAAGTATCATATAAGCGAAACACTTCTGACCCTGGAAAAACAGTTGAGCCAGCATCCCGCTCTTTTTCAATAATGGTGGCTAGAATAGCCAAACCGTCGTTCAATGTTTCGTGAAAGCGTTCCTCTTCATTTTGAATAACATTTGCAATAAAATCAGCTTTCTTCTTAACCTCTGTATAAAAACTTTCCATTATATGAACGACTGTTGTTACTAACTGGTGCATAAATGGTTTATCAATGCCAAGCTGTTTAGCAAATCTAACGGCGCGGCGAAGCAGGCGACGAAGTACGTAACCCCGCCCTTCATTTGACGGTAGCGCTCCATCTGCAACAGCAAAAGTAACTGTTCTTATGTGGTCAGCAATTACCTTGAAAGCCGTATCTGTTCCTTTAGCTTCTCCATATTTCACTTTAGTCATTTTTTCAACATGGCGAATAATTGGTAAGAATAGGTCTGTTTCAAAATTAGTCGGTGTATCTTGAATGACTGATACCATTCTTTCAAGTCCCATACCCGTATCAATATTTTTTTTCGGCAATGGGGTATAACTATCATCAGGATTGTGATTAAATTGTGAAAAAACAAGGTTCCAAATCTCTAAGTAACGATCATTCTCTCCTCCTGGATACAACTCAGGATCATTTCGATCATTACCAAATGCTTCGCCCCGATCATAAAAAATCTCAGTATTTGGTCCACTTGGCCCTTCACCTATATCCCAGAAATTTTCTTCTAATCGAATAATACGTTGCTCTGGTAACTTAATATGATCTTTCCAAAGATGAAAAGCCTCATCGTCTTCAGGATGAACCGTAACAGATAGCTTCGCTGGATCAAAACCTATCCAACGTTTATCAGTTAAGAATTCCCAAGCAAATTCAATAGCTTCTTTCTTAAAGTAATCACCAATAGAAAAATTACCAAGCATTTCAAAAAAAGTATGATGGCGTGCGGTATACCCCACGTTCTCAATATCATTTGTACGAATCGATTTCTGTGCATTAACAATCCGTGGATTATCAGGAATCACACGTCCATCAAAATATTTTTTTAGTGTAGCTACACCGCTATTAATCCATAGTAATGTCGGGTCCTCGTTAGGAACTAAAGGCGCGCTTGGTTCTATTTTATGCCCTTTTTCCTTAAAAAAATCTAAGTAGAGTTGTCTTACTTCTGCTGACGTTAATCGTTTCACTTTACATTCCTCCTATAATTTCATTGACTCAGTCGTTCGGTTATACCTCTTACAGCATTGTCACTTCACCCTTGTTCCACAAACTTTTATGTAATTTAACGCTTTACTCGCCTCATTATTGGTACTTAATCGCATTAAAAAAACTCCCAACACTGCATAAAATGCAGGGACGAGAGTATATTCGCGGTACCACCCTGATTATAGTTTGTTAAACTATCACCTTTGTTCATTGATAACGGTATTCACCGACAAGTGATTAACTTGCACTCTGAACGAGCTTCTGTAACCCTTCATTTAGCAAATCTTTCAGCTATAGATTTGCCTCTCTTCAAATGGACTGTTACATACTATTGTTCTTCTACGCTTTAAACTATTACTACTTTGGATATTATAGAGAAATTTAATAAATCTGTCAATCACGGCTAATCAAATGACAACTAGCCACACTTCTAATGATAACAAAGATAGGAACAGATAAAATCATCCCTATTATACCAGCTAACTCGCTTCCAATCAGCAACACGAGAATCACAATAACGGGATGGATGTGTACGCTCCGCCCTAAGATTAATGGCGATAGTAAATTACTTTCTACAAGTTGTACAACAATAATACCGATTAATAAATACAATAGGGTTGATGGACTGGTCGTTATCACCAACAGAACAGCTGGTAAAGCACCGATAATCGGACCAAAGTATGGGATAATATTCATTATTCCCATAAATAAAGCAAGCAGTAAAGAAAACTCTAATTTAATGATGAGATAAACGATATACGTCGTTAAGGCAACAAATAAGCAAATAAGCAACTGTCCCCTAATATAATAACCGAGGTCCTTATCAATTTTCTTTAATAATTGTTTTGAACGCTTTTGATACTTTTTAGGGATCAAAGCGAACAACTTTGCTCTTATTTTACTAGGTTCCAGTAAAAAGTAATAAAGTAATACCGGCACAACAGCTAAACTAATTAAGTATTGATGTAGAGAGGTAAAACCAATAATTCTTTTTTCAATCCAATCTGCACTTAATTTCTCAAATTGATTAAATGTTGCATCTAACTCCTGATGAATAGCATCGGGCAAGACACCAATAACATCATCAAAATGGTTAATCCAATCCCGATAGCCCGTTATAAGTAAAGGTAATTGATCGATTAATCGTTTCGCTTGATCAATAAAGATGGGGTATGTAAAATACACAATAGCAGAAACGGTGCAGACGATAAACAAGTATAACACGATAATAGTTGCCCACCTAGGAAGTCGAAATTGTGTTAGTTTCGATACTATCGGGTTGAACAAATAGGCTAATAATAAAGAAAGAAAAAATGGCAAAATTATTTTATATAAGCTAATCAGAACTACTGAATAATTCGGAAAGACGCGTGTGATTAGAAATAAGATAATTAATGCCATTATCATTAAGATACCTAGGTGATAGTAGCGTTGATAGTTCAACTTTTTCTTAGGCTGCTCCGTTTGTTGTTCATTGGACACGGCGCTCATCTTCACTGAATAAGTCATCTAGAGATAGCAAACTACCATCTAAGTCTACTTCATGGATGTGATAAAAATTTTGTTGTTTACGCATCTCAATAAAGCAGTTCCAACAATAATAATGACCTGGTGCTATTTCTCCTAAATTCTTAGATTGACAATTAATACACTGCATTAAAAAACATCCTTTCCTTCCGTTGTTATCCTAATAACTATTATGGAAAGAAAGGGCGTTATTTAAACCTATAAAATAAATATTTCATTGTTTGAATCAATTTCACAATTCATTCTTAATGTCATAAAGGTTAGATTAAGTCAAAAAATCAAATGGTGAAAGACTAGCCTCTTCGTCAATCGCTTTTTCTATTTGATTAGCATATTGATCATCAGCCAAAATACGGCTTAAACGCTCCTTCAATGTTGTATGCCGTCTACGTGTGTCCTCTTCGTTAACACCCGATAAAAAAGCCTGTTGATTACCACATATAATTAATGATTGTTTTGCCCTCGTAACCGCAGTGTAGAGTAAATTCTTTTTTAACATCCGCCGATAACTCATATCTACCGGCATCACAATAATCGGAAATTCACTACCTTGAGATTTGTGAATCGAAATACAATAGGCATGCATGATATTCAGTAAATCTTTACGATTATAAACGACATCATTGTCATCATAAGAGACGACAAGCTGTTCTTCTTGCTCGACATTCTCTGATTCTTTAAAAATAGCGGTAATTTGACCAATATCGCCATTAAAAACACCATCATCAGGTTGATTAACCAGTTGAATCACTTTATCACCGGTTCGAAAGGTCGCATCCTTAGTCCTCATTTCTCTTACGTCTTTTCTTTTCGGGTTAACGATCGCTTGGATCGTTTGATTAATTTGATGAATTCCAATATTTGTTTTATACATAGGAGCTAATATTTGCATATCCTTTAACTCAAAACCTTTATCTAAAGCTTTTTTAACAATCTGTTTTAATAGGTCAAGAATTGTCTGTGATTGACAAGGAATAAAGTTAAAGTCATTAGATTTGTCCAATGAATCACGCTCAACCTGATTGTGTTTAATCTGGTGAGCCAGTGTAATAATCTTAGAACCTTCCTTTTGTCGATAAACTTCATCAAGTTGAACCGCTGTTATTTGTTGACTAGCTATTAAATCGGCTAAAACTTGGCCAGGTCCCACAGAAGGTAACTGATCCTCATCACCCACTAGCAAAACCTGCATATCGCTTGGAATGGCCTTAAAGAGTTGATTAGCTAAAAAGATATCAACCATAGAGAATTCATCGACAACCAGAAAGCGTCCTTGCAACTGATTTTCTTCATTCTTTTCAAAGCCTTCATGCCCATCCCAGCCCAAAAGTCGGTGTATCGTTAAGGCAGGAAGGCCTGTGGATTCAGTCATTCTTTTAGCTGCCCGTCCCGTCGGAGCCGTTAAAATAAATGGGAATTTTGCTTTACTATCGTAATCTGATAAATCTAATGAAAGCTGATGCAGTGAACTAAAAGCACGCAGGATCCCTTTAATAACGGTTGTTTTTCCAGTACCAGGCCCACCTGTTAGGATCATAAGCTTTTCAGCTAATGCTTGTTTGATCGCTAAATACTGTTCTTTACCATAACTAATCGTCTCTTCTTCTTCTATTTCCCCTACCACTTTTAACAAATCTGCTTCAACTATTTCTTGGTCATGAGGGTTGGAAATAAGTCGGTTTAATTGCGTACAAAAACCCGCTTCAGCATAATAAAGAACAGGCAAATAAACCCTTTCCTCATCAATAACTAGAAAATCCTCTTCTTCCATTTCAATTAATTGCTGATTAATCTGTGTCACTTCAATTTGATAACGTTGTGCCTCTAATAGTTTATTTACACGTTGAATAAGCGTTTCGAACGGAAGATAAACATGTCCTTCTTGCATAGACTCATGTAGACTGTATAAACAGCCTGCTCGAATGCGTGATGGATGATTTAAAGCAAGGTCATTTTGAACAGCAATTAAATCTGCACGGTGAAAACCAAATCCTTCAATATCAAAAACATATTGATAAGGGTTAGACATTAAAACATCTATCGCTTGCTCTTGATAAACCTGATAGATTTTTTGAGCCATCTTCAACCCGATCCCGAATTTCGACAGATGAACAACAATATGGTCAAAGCCTTGATGCTCTCTTAAGCGTGTAGCGAGGGTTTCTTGACGTTCCTTATTCATCCCTTTTATTGAGCTAAGTACATCTGAATGATTAAGTATTTTAGAAATAGCCGTTTCGCCTAATTGATCGACAATCCTTGTTGCAATCGTTTTACCTATACCTTGAAACAGGTCACTAGACAAATAGGCAATTAAACCTTCTTTAGTATCTGGTAAATAACGATTGTAATGGGAAACTTCATATTGAAGACCAAATTTTTTATGTTCAACGAATTCACCATAAAAAAGATAAGCTTCACCTGGTAGCAATTCACTAAAATACCCTTTGACAACAAGGTCAGGTTCCTTGTAATCCTCATTTGTCTCTAATACTTTAACTTTTGCAATGGAAAAATGCTCAGTCTGATTATTATAAATGGTATAAATGAGCTCTCCTTTTATGTAGCGCTTCTCTTCATTGCTTTGCTTTTCTTCCATTACAAATTACCCCTTTTAATCCTGATCCTCTTCTAATATGTATTGCACCTGTGCTAAAGTTTGCTTCGCCATCTCATGTTCAGAATCGATTGCTAACACTTTTTGTAAATACGTTATCGCTTGATCAGTCTGCTCTTGATATAGGAAAGCGATCGCTAGATTATAATATGCATCACTATGCATCGGATCTTTTTCTATCACTTCACGAAATAAATGGGTGGCTTTATCAAGTTGATCCGTTTGTGCCAATGCTAACCCGTATTGAAAAGCTATTTCTATATCTTCTGTTTTCAACTCTCTTGCACGTTGAAAGTATGGTAACGCGTGAATAGTATCAGACAAGTTTTGATAGGATAACCCTAGCATAAAATAAACATCTGTTTCTTCTAAACCGCTTGTAAGTGCATCTTTATAATACTTCGTGGCTTGCTTATACTTTTCCTGCTCAAAATACAGATTACCTAACCCATAAAAGGCAGTCGCTGCATTTTGATCCAAGGCAATCGCACGTTGAAAAAAATGTTCAGCTCGAGTAGAATCACCAACATGTAGTAACACATTACCAAAATTAATATACCCAATTGGATCATCAGGAGATTGCTCTATATAAGCTTGAAAACTAGCTGCTGCCCCCTGATAATCTTGATGCTTCATTTGTTCTATTCCTTGGGCAAGCGAATCCATTTCCATCCACCTCTCTCAACTTACAGTAAAAACTAGGAAAATACAGAACGTACGTCTACGGTTCTGTATTTTTCAAGTAAGATTATATCTTCTTGCTAGATGTTAAAACGAACCTTCAATCAGTGAACCTTTTACGGCCGATTATTACAGTTATAAACATAACCTTAACCTATATAGTCTAAGGATTGACCTGCTTTGAAAACTTTGTCAATCGTTCCCCCACCTAAACAGACTTCCCCTTGATAAAAAACAACAGCTTGTCCTGGTGTAACAGCTCGCTCTTTATTAGCAAAGTTAACAAGCACGGTTTGATCCGCTTGAATTCGAACTGAGACTTCACTATCTTTTTGACGATACCGAAACTTTGCTGTACAGGTGAATTGCTCAGCTGGCGCTCCATTAACCCAATTAATGTCAACAGCTAGCAATTGGTCTGATTTCATATATTGATTATCATACCCTGCTTCCACATATAATAGATTTTCTTTTAAATTTTTCCCAACCACAAACCAAGGACCGCCCGGACCGCCAATTCCTAATCCTTGCCGTTGGCCAATGGTATAATACATTAACCCTTCATGTTGACCTTTATCTTCACCGCTCATCGTCTGAATCCGTCCAGGTTGGGCGGGAAGATACTCACTTAAAAAGGTTTTAAAATCACGTTCTCCAATAAAACAGATGCCTGTGCTATCTTTTTTATTCGCCGTGACAAGATCATTTTCTTTTGCTATTCTACGGACTTCTTTTTTTGGTAGATGACCAAGTGGAAACATTACTTTCTTTAGAACATCACTGGAAAGTTGATTAAGAAAATACGTTTGGTCTTTATTGTCATCAACGCCTCTTAGTAATTCCACTTTCCCATCGCGTATACGTGTTTGTGCATAATGTCCGGTAGCAACATAATCAGCACCTAATGATAAGGCATGGTCAAGGAAAGCTTTAAATTTTATTTCTTTGTTACACATAACATCAGGGTTGGGTGTTCGGCCTGCTTTATATTCATCTAAAAAATAAGTAAATACCTTATCCCAATATTGTTTTTCAAAATTAACCGCAAAATAAGGAATATTAAGTTGATTACACACTCTAACTACATCATCATAATCTTCTGTAGCTGTACAGAATCCTTCATCATCCGTATCATCCCAATTTTTCATAAAAATACCGATAACATCATAGCCTTGTTGTTTTAATAATAAGGCAGTTACTGATGAGTCGACGCCACCACTCATCCCAACGACTACACGCGTATCTTCATTATTACTCATCATTAACACCTCCTGTTTTTATCATTTTTTAGTTAACCTGTTGACGACACGAGCAACACGGGTGGCTGCTTCAATCATCTGATCTTGATTATTAGCTAGACCAAAGCTAAAACGAATGGAATTTTGCGTTCGAGGATCATCAGCACCATACATCGCCACTAACACATGTGATGATTGAAGTGATCCCGCTGTACAAGCACTTCCACTTGAGGCAGCAACTCCCTCAAGATCTAAGTTCATTAACAACGATTCAACATTCGTGTTAGGGAAGCTGACATTTAAAATAGTAGGTGATTGGTTGTCGTATTGACCGTTGACCACAAACTCACACGCAGCCTTTAATTGCGTGTAAAACTGTTCATTATATTGCTTATACCGTTCAAAATTTAAATAATTATTTTCTTCAATCACTTCAATAGCACGTTTCATCCCAACAATAGCCGGGAGGTTTTCTGTTCCAGCCCTTTTTAAGCGCTCTTGTGCTCCTCCGTGTGATAAAGCGGTAAACTTCACGCCTTGTTTCGCATAAAGAAAGCCCACCCCTTTTGGACCATTAAACTTATGAGCTGTTATCGACATTAAGTCAACACCTAAGTCGGTAACATTTATGGGCTTAAGCCCATAAGCTTGTACTGCGTCCGTATGAAAATAAGCTTGGTGACTTTCTAGTAAAGTTGCTATTTGCTTAATCGGCTGTATGGCACCTGTTTCATTATTAATCATCATAATGGAAACGAGGATGGTATCTTCTCTTAAATGTTTTTTAAACATTTCAATGTCCACTTGTCCATACGCATCCACAGGCAAATAAGTCACTTCAAAACCGATAGCTTCTAGGTGTTCAGCGGCATGTAAGATACCGTGGTGTTCAATTTGAGTCGTGATGATGTGTTTTCCTTTGTTTTTATTTGCTTGTGCAACCCCGATTAAAGCAATATTGTCTGCTTCTGTGCCTCCACTTGTAAAATATACTTCTTTTTCGTCTGCCCCAATCGAACGTGCCAAATAACGTCTACTTTCGTCAAGTAAAGCTCGAGCATGTCTGCCAAATCCATGTATACTTGAAGGGTTACCAAACGATTCTTCCATTACTTCGCTCATAGTTTTAATAACCTCGGGATGTATCGGTGTTGTTGCAGCATGATCTAGATAAATGGTATCCACTATGCATACCTCCCTGCTCAAAATTCTCAAATGTAAAACATATATGGTTCGTTATCTTCAAGTTGATCATATTTTGATAAATCATCTAATGTCGTTGTATCGAGTACATTTTTTACTGCATCACGAATTCTTATCCATAAAGCCTGCTTAGCGGGTTCTTCATTTTCAATACCTTCCACAGGTGTAATAGGCCCTTCTAATATACGAATAATGTCGCCTGCTGTAATCTCATTAGCAGCCTTTGCTAACATATAGCCGCCATATGCTCCTCTAATACTCTTGACAAGACCGGCATTACGTAATGCCGGAACAAGCTGTTCAAGATAATGCTCTGACAAATCATGGCTCTGTGCAATACTTTTTAATGACATTGGACGTTCGCCAGTATGTTTAGCTAATGCAATCATCACGGTTAAACCGTAACGGCCTTTGGTTGAAATTTTCATAATGACCCTCTCCTATACCTTTAACCAATAAAATTCTATTTAACTTATTCATTCTTTAGCTACTTCGCTATTATAGCATGAATTATTTATTACTTGCATTTCAACGCTGAAATAAGTACGATGAAAGCAATCCTAACCATTTATCCTATATATAAAACGAACCTTCAATTGTGGACGTTTTTGTTCTTCGCCCACTGGTTAGTTGAGTCGATCAGGACATTAGCGTCCGTTATCCCTGCCTAAATAGATTTACTTTACTCTCTGATTTGGCTGAATATTTTACGGGTGGCTAACTGTGGTAAAGTCAAACTTACGATTCTTCTACAAGCTCAGGAGGGTGTCATGCTTCCTATATAAGACACCCTATCGTTTTAAAAACAACTAAGTAGGAATGAAATAAAATCGTTCACTATGCTACTCTACAAATGTAGAATATTCTAAACGATAGAAATAACTAAAGTCAAGTCAAATACATTTTTAGCTTTGCTACTTTTAACAAAATGAAGGAGTTATTAATATATGGTACAACAACCTTTAGCTTACAGACTACGTCCTGCTCATATTGATGACATTATTGGTCAAGACCATCTTGTAGGAGAGTGCAAAACCATTCGTCGTATGATTGATGCTGAACGACTCACATCTATGATTTTATTTGGCCCCCCAGGAACAGGGAAAACATCGATGGCTATAGCATTAGCGAAATCCTTAAACTTACGTTACAAACTTTTAAATGCTGTAATAGACAAAAAGAAAGAGATGGAGATAGCGGTTGAAGAGGCAAAAATGTCTGGCACATTAGTCATCATTTTGGATGAAGTGCATCGGTTAGACAAAGGCAAGCAAGATTACTTGCTGCCTCATGTTGAAAGCAATCTGATTACTTTAATCGGCTGCACAACAAGTAATCCGTATCACGCAATAAACCCTGCGATCCGGAGCCGTGTTCATTTATTTGAGTTGCATCAACTTAGCACGACTGAAATTAAACAAGCGTTAGCTCGCGCCATTGACGATGTCGAGCATGGGCTTGGAAATCGGCAACTAAGCATTACACCGGAAGCTCTTGATCACTTCGCGCAATCAGCTAATGGTGATTTACGCGCTGCATTAAATGGATTAGAACTAGCTGCCTTCTCCACTAAGACATCTGCTAATCAAATCGTTAATGTTGATTTAACCGTAGCTGAATCTTGTATGCAGAAAAAAAGTTTTTCCCATGATAAAAATGGTGACGCCCACTACGATGTACTTTCTGCTTTTCAAAAGTCAATCCGAGGGAGTGATGTAAATGCCGCCTTACACTACCTAGCGCGTTTGATTGAAGCTGGTGACTTGGATAGCATAGCACGACGCATGACAGTGATCGCCTATGAAGATATTGGCCTGGCTAATCCTCAAGCAGGTCCACGTACTTTAGCCGCTATTGAAGCTGCTGAACGAATTGGGTTTCCAGAAGCACGGATCCCCTTAGCTGTTGCTATCGTCGAGCTATGTTTATCACCAAAGTCTAACTCAGCTTATAAAGCATTGGATGAAGCGCTCTATGATATTAGGCACGGACAAATTGGTGATGTTCCAATACATTTAAAAGATAGCCATTACCAAGGAGCAAGTAAACTTGGACGTGGTGTAGAGTATAAATATCCACACAATTATCCGGGTGGCTGGATTAAACAACAATACTTACCTGACCCTTTAAAAGATAAAAAATATTATAAACCATTAGATACCGGCAAATTTGAACGGGCATTAAAACAGATGTACGAGCAATTAAATAATCATGAATAAATAAACTAGGTTTTGACCATACTTTTCTTATAAACAACCTATTGATCTGACAAGTTACTAAGTAGATCAATTGACTAAGGAGTGAAAAGAATGGCGAAAGTTAGACAAGATGCTTGGTCACATGAAGATGATCTTCTCTTGGCGGAAACTGTGTTGCGACATATTCGGGAAGGAAGTACACAATTAAATGCTTTTGAAGAAGTTGGCGATCAACTAAACCGTACCTCAGCCGCTTGCGGATTTAGATGGAATGCTGAAGTTCGACAAAACTATGACCAGGCTGTTGCCATTGCCAAGCGTCAAAGAAAGCAAAATAAACGCGAGCAATTACGTCAACATAAACCCAATCAGGCGAGCACCTCCCTCTTTAAAGAGGAGAATAATGAGCAGGTAGAAAAGCAACTCTACAATCATTCTAAACAAGATACTTTAGATTTAAATGCGGTTATTCATTATTTAGTTGACCTAAAGAAGCAAACAGAGCAATCTAATAAACAAGTCATGGCATATAGTGAGCTTGAACAGAAGCACCATGCATTAGTTACTGAAAATAAACAGTTAACGCAAGAGGTTGAATCATTGCAGAAGCAGTTAGAGACGGTTCAAGAAGATTATCAAACTTTCTTAAAGATTATGGACCGCGCAAGAAAAATGGTGGTATTTAGTGACGAAGATGAGAAAAAACTACCAACTTTTATAATGGACAAAAACGGAAATCTAGAGCAAGTAGCAAGATAAGTGTGGACTATTATCTAATTAGTGTTCAGACTTCACAAGACTATCCATACGTTTATCATTGTTGTGTTATACCTCATTAAATGTCATTTACCGTTAAAAGAATATGTTAGAATAGAGAAATTTATCGTTCTCTATTAAAAAAAGGAGCTGTCCTTTTTAAGCACAGCTCCTTTTTTATAGAAAGATCTTCAAATAAATCAATGACCATACATGAATAGAAAGCGCTCATTTCACTAGTGAAATGAGCGCTTATTAGTTGGTCAATAAATCAATCCCGATCGTGCCGTCTAAATAAAAAGTTTTGAACCCGCTCTTGGCAGGTGGGTGCTTTGTCCCCTGCTTTTTACTTCCTCAACACAACAACAAGGCATGTAATCCACAAGGAAACGTCAAGCTCCCGACTTTATAATGTTCGGTCAAAACATTAATAATTTCAACGCACACATCAGGATTTGTTAACCGATTCATTATTGACTTCTGTACATATATTAGCATATATCAAACAAATAATCAAGCAATTATGCAAAGGGTTACAACGTCCTACTCTTCTTTATTTCCTTTGTTTAATCGTTGTAAATGAAGTTCGTCTAATTGCTTTGAACTTACTTGTCCAGGCGCATTTGTCAATGGATCTGAAGCTGATGCTGTTTTAGGAAATAGTATCGTGTCTCGTAAATTTGTTTTACCAGCTAACAGCATAACTAAACGGTCAAAGCCTAAAGCAATACCGCCGTGTGGAGGAGCACCGTACTCAAGAGCCTGTAACAGGAAGTCAAACTGCTCACTCGCTTCTTCTTTTGAAAAACCAAGCACCTTAAACATTTGCTCCTGTAACGCCTTTTGATGAATACGAAGTGAACCGCCTCCTAGTTCAAATCCATTGAGAACTAGATCATAGGCCTCTGCTTTAACAGAGCCAGGATCTGTTTCAAGTTTATCCAAATCAGATGCGATCGGTGATGTAAATGGATGATGTGCTGCAAAATAGCGACCAGCATCTTCATCATACTCTAATAGTGGCCAATCCGTTACCCATAAGAAGTTGAATTGATCGGTATCAATTAAATCTAATTCCTTTGCTAACTTTTGTCTTAGCGCACCTAAACTGTCATACACAACAGACGTTTGATCAGCAACGAATAAAAGTAAGTCTCCATTCTTTGCAGATAAATGTGTGATTAATTCTGTTTGAGCAGCCTGATCAAAAAACTTAGCTATCGGCCCCTTCAACTCCCCTTCAACCACTTTTAACCACGCCAAACCTTTAGCGCCATATATCTTAACAAAGTCTGTTAATTTATCAATATCTTTTCTTGAAAATTGCTCAGCTTGGCCTTCAACATTAATCGCACTTACTTTCCCACCAGATGAAACTGCACTTGAAAACACTTGAAACTCTGAATTGAAAACCAATTTAGATACATCGATAAGTTCTAATCCGAAACGCGTGTCTGGTTTATCAGAACCATAACGTGACATGGCTTCATCGTAGGTCATTCTTGGTAATGGCAATGAAATATCTTTTCTTTTTACATCTTTGATAATACACTTCATCATTTGCTCTGTCATCTCGATAATTTCATCACTTGTCATAAAAGATGTCTCAATATCAATTTGCGTGAACTCTGGTTGTCGATCTGCTCGCAAATCTTCATCACGGAAACAACGCGCAAATTGAAAGTAACGTTCAAAGCCAGCCATCATAATTAATTGTTTAAACAGTTGTGGCGATTGTGGCAAAGCGTAAAAATGCCCCTGATGAACACGACTTGGAACAAGATAGTCTCTTGCACCTTCTGGTGTGCTTTTGGTCAGCATTGGCGTTTCCATTTCTAAATAACCTTGTTCATTGAGGTATTGTCGAATAACTTGTGAAACATGATGTCGCAATTTAAATGTGTATTGCATCGATTCTCTGCGCAAATCGATATAACGATATTTCAAACGAACATCTTCAGAAATATCATCACCTTCCAAAACAGTAAATGGCGGATTTTTAGCTTCATTTAATACCTTGACGTGATTTACCGACACTTCAATTTCCCCAGTCTTCAACTTCGTGTTAACCGTTTCAGTATCACGTTTAACAACTTCACCTTCTAGCTCTATGACGTACTCACTTCTCACTGTTTCAGCTATCAAAAGCGCCTTTTCAGAGATTGCCGGATTAAAAACAGCTTGTACGACACCAGAACGGTCACGCAAATCAATAAAAATCAAGCCACCTAGATCACGTCGTTTCTGAACCCATCCTTTAAGTAATACCTTTGTTCCTATATTTTTTTTTGTTAGTTCACCAGCAAGCTGACGTTGTTCTGTCATTAATATAAGCCCCCTTATAACCGTTCTTTAATATATGAAATGAGCTGGTCAAGTTTAACAGCTGTTTGTTCACCATTATCCATATTCTTAACCATTGCTTCTTTATTTAATATTTCTTCATCACCAAGAATAACGACCCACTTCGCTTGTTGACGATCAGCCGTCTTGAATTGAGCCTTCATTTTCCTGCTTAAGTAATCTTTATCAACTTGAATACCAGCTAGGCGCATTTGATGAACCAATTCGACTGCTTTCAATTCAGATTTTTCACCGATTGAAACAACATAACAATCTAAGCCTTGAGCTATCGGCAGATGTATCCCTTCTGCGTCTAATGCCATTAACAGTCTCTCAACACTTAAAGCAAATCCAATTCCAGGTGTGCTTGGCCCTCCTAAATCTTCAACGAGACCATTGTAACGTCCACCACCAGAAAGTGTAGTAATTGACCCAAATCCCTCTGCATCACTCATAATTTCAAATGCTGTATGATTATAATAATCTAAACCTCGAACAAGGTTAGGGTCGACCACATAAGGAATGCCCATGGCATCGAGATGTGTCTTTAATCGATCGAAATAAAGTTCTGAAGCTTCTGATAAATAATCAAGTATTTTAGGGGCGCTAGCCATTGCTGGATGATCTTTATCTTTTTTACAATCTAACACCCGTAAAGGATTTTTCTCTAAACGACTTTGACAATCCGAGCATAATTCATCTTTATGTGGCATAAAGTGTTTAACTAGTGCTTCACGGTGATGTTCTCTACTCACTTGATCACCAAGTGAATTTAAAACGAGGCGTAACGATTTCAGGCCAAAGCTTTGATAAAAAGAAATGGCCAAACCAATCACCTCGGCATCAATGGCAGGATCGACACTACCTAATGCTTCAATTCCAAATTGAACAAATTGACGCATGCGTCCTTGTTGTGGTCGTTCATAACGAAACATAGGACCACTGTAAAATAACTTCTGTGGTTGGTTAGCTGCGCCGTGCAATTTATGTTGAACAAATGCACGCACCACTGAAGCTGTTCCTTCTGGCCGCAAGGTTAAACTTCTATTCCCTCGATCATCAAAAGTATACATTTCTTTTTGGACGATATCAGTAGTATCACCGACCCCTCTTTGAAATAACTCAGTGTGTTCAAATATTGGTGTTCGTATTTCTTGATAATTGAAACGTCGGCACCACTCATTAAATTTGCTTTCAACATACTGCCATTTTTCACTTTCTCCTGGAAGAATATCCTGAGTCCCTCTTGGTAAATTAATCATCTTCTTTCCTCCTATTGCTCAGTTAAAATCAAAGACCTTTTATGTAAATGGGTTAAGAGCGAAAAATTTTTATAGTTTTAAACACAAAAAAAACGCCTCCCTATAATAAGGGACGAGCGAATACCCGTGTTGCCACCCTAGTTGAATTAATAACAATTAACCCCACTTTAAACAAATAACGCTTGTCCGCGGCTATGCTTACTAAAAGTTCAACATAGCACCTAAGGAATGTCTTTCATTAAAATGCCGGATAGAGACCCTCTCAGCTAATAGATCTCCTCTCTTGCATCTGCATGTTTTAACTACTCTTTCCCTCATTGGTATTGAATTTATCTAATGATTAGAATTGTTTATAATATTACTGTTTGGATCGCTTGTTGTCAAGGCTGATTTGTTAAAATTCTTTACCACACTAAAGAATTTTTTGACTTTAACACTCACTATTGATTATCATTAAAAGAGATCATCATTTGAAGGGGTTTTTTTATGTTTCCAAAAAAGCATATCATCATTTTTATAACCATTTGTTTGCTATTGATTTTATTACCATCATCAATACTATCTGCACGATCGGTTAGAATTGATACAAATGACCTTTTGATTCGAAGCGGACCTGGTACGCAGTATGATCCTTTGGGGCATGCAAATGATGGAGATACCTTTCCTCTTGAAGAAGAACAAGTGGATTGGTTTGCCATTGATTACAATGGGGAAATCGGCTGGGTGAGTCGTCAATATGCCTCAATGATTAGCCAAGATACAAACAATCACGACACGGAAGCGAAACGAGATGATCCTCTTTCCTTTCCTTATGTTTTTAATATCCCAGTTGAAGTCGTTAACTTACGAAGTGAACCCACTGCCCATTCGACTAAACTTGATGAAATCCCCTATAATCAAGAAGTAACTGTTCTTGATCATGTAAATGAGGATTGGATAGAAGTTGAATGGCAAGAACAGCACGGTTACATACCAGCTATTGTGGTGGATGAAATGATTAATAAGCAATCCAGCACTTTAGCTACATTGCAAGGAAAAACAATTGTTATCGATCCTGGACATGGTGGACATGATGTGGGAGCCGTTAGCGTTACTGACCGATACGAGAGTGACTATGCTCTATACACATCAAGAATCTTACAACATCAATTAGAACTGCTTGGTGCCAATGTGTATATGACTCGCGATGATGATTTCTATTATGCCCTAACGCCTCGCTCATCTTTAGCCAATTACGTTCATGCAGATGTGTTTTTAAGTATTCACTATAATAGCGAACCCCAATTCCCATCAGCAACTGGTATTAATACATTTTATCGAAATGAGACCGATCAGGGGTTAGCGACAGCTGTACACAGCGCTGTAATTAAAAAAACAGAAGCTAATGATCGTGGTTTCGAATCTGGTGATTATCTCATTTTAAGAGTATCTAAGCGTCCGAGTTTGTTACTTGAACTTGGTTTCCTATCAAATGCTGAAGAAGAACAAAATATTCAATCGCATACTTATCAACTCAACATTAGTCAAGGGATTATTGAAGGATTGGAAGCCTACTTTAATGATAAATCAAGTTAAAATAACAACCAGTTCATAATTAAGTGCTTCTTCATCTATTAGAAAACTTAGATTCGCTCGATCTTCAACGAATGTGTGAGCGTTTCTTATCACTTGCTACTTTGTCATTTCACTTCGCAATTTGTTAAATGCTTTCCTAACGTATAACAAAGAGGGTGGAACATAACTAAATAATGAAATGGTGTATCCGAACATTCTGAACAAAGCGTAGGAAAAACACGTAGACTCCTCGAAAATAAAGTACGATTTTCTTCGTGCGATGTATGATCGAGGATGCTTTCCTTATCCTGTGGGAATAGCACGAGCTGAGGATCCACTGTGTGAAGTGTACTTCTTCACACAGTGGAGGAATGTTA
>NZ_JH976437.1:101404-233355 GCF_000306965.1 Amphibacillus jilinensis Y1
TCAGTCTCTTTGTCTACTCATTCAAATCAAATGTTTCACCTTTAACTAGATACATTACATTCTCAGCTATATTCGTTAAATGATCACCAAAACGTTCAATATAACGAGCACTAAAGGCCATTTGCATAATTAATTGGATCTTTTGCGGGTTACTTGCTGACATATGCAGCATTTCTTCGAGCACTTGACTAAACATGTTATCGATTAAATCATCTAATTCAGATAATTGCTTTGCCAATTTTATATCTTCTTTATAATAAGCATCGATAGCAAGATCAATCATTTTAAACGCAACATCTCGCATATCCGCTAATGATGAGTGAATGGTTAACTGATGATCCTCACCTAACCGAATGGCTGATCGGGCAATGTTTTTAGCATTATCAGCCATCCGTTCTAAATCTGTCGATATTCGAATTGCAACAATCAGCTTCCTTAAGTCTGTCGCAACCGGTTGTTGACGGGCAATTAATAGAATTGCCGCTTCATTTATTGAAAGATCCATTTCATCTAATTGTTCATCCGCTTTAATCACCCGTTTAGCTAAATTAACATCAGCTCGATAGAGCGCTTCAACCGATTGTTCTAATTGGCGTCGAGAAGACCTTGCCAATTGAATCACTTTATCTTTAACTGCTAAAAGCTCTTGATCAAATTGCTCACGTCCAACCATAAACATACCTCCTTAGTATTTAACCAAAACGACCCGTTATATAATCTTCTGTCCTCTTATCTTCTGGTGTTGAAAAAATCGTATCAGTATCTTTAAATTCAATTAATTCACCATTTAACATAAACGCTGTTCGATCAGAAATCCGTGCAGCTTGTTGCATGTTATGCGTTACAATGACGATCGAGTAATCCTTTTTCAATTCTTGTATGAGTTCTTCTACTTTTAATGTTGATTTCGGATCTAAAGCTGAGGTAGGCTCATCCATTAAAATAACATCAGGTTCAATTGCTAGTGCCCGAGCAATACACAATCTTTGTTGCTGACCACCAGATAGGCCATAAGCATTTTCTTTTAAGCGATCTTTTACTTCATCCCATATCGCTGCACCTTTTAAACTTTTTTCAACAATTTGATCGAGTATCTTTTTACTCTTAATTCCATGTATTTTAGGTCCGTAAGCTACATTATCATATATTGACTTAGGAAATGGATTAGGCTTTTGAAAAACCATCCCAACTTTTGTTCTTAATTCTTCAACTTTAAACGTTTTATCTAAAATATTCCGTTCACGGTAGTGAATAATACCGGATGTCTGAACACCTTGAACGAGTTCGACCATTCGATTTAATGTTTTTAAAAATGTTGACTTACCACATCCAGAAGGACCTATTATGGCGGTCACTTCTTTTTCATAGATCGGTAGATTAATATTTTTTAAAGCATGGGTTTGCCCATACCATAAGTTTAAATCTTCTGTATGATAAACAATATTTTGATTTGACACTTCAACAGTTTGTTTAAGGGCTATACCTGTAACAAAATCCATTTGTTTCCCTCCTATTGTTAATATCTTTTTTGAAATTTATTTCGTATAATAATCGCAGCTGAATTTAATAGGAATAGCATAATTAATAATACAATAATAGTTGCTGAGGCTAAGTTTGCGTACTCATCAACTAATGAAGCATCTAATGTCCAATAATAAATTTGCATAGGGAGAACTGTGAAACGATCAAATAGCCCACCTGGAAAAGGAATCAGTAGTGCTGGAATACCTAACACGACAAGTGGAGCTGTCTCACCAATTGCACGCGATAACGCAAGAATCGTCCCGGTTAAAATGCCCGGCAAAGCAGCTGGTAAAATGATATTTTTCACTGTTTGCCACTTTGTTGCCCCTAGTCCAAAAGATGCTTCACTTAGATGTTGTGGCACTGCACGAATTGCTTCTTGACTGGAAACAATAACAATTGGTAAAACAAGTAAAGACATGGTTAATCCACCAGCTAACACCACACTTCCTAAGCCAAGTGTACGAACAAAAATAGTCATCCCTAAAATACCATAAACGATTGAAGGGACACCCGCCAAGTTAGCAATATTCGTCTGGATAATTGATTGTACTTTCCCTTGCTTCGCATAAAGCTCATTATAAATGGCTGTACAAACGCCTAATAACATTGTAATCGGTATAACCACTGCCATTAGCCAAAGTGTACCTAAAATGGCCCCCATTACCCCTGCACGATTAGGATCAGTTGACAAGCGTCCACTTAAAAAATTCATATTAATGTAACCTATACCTTCTGTAACCACTTGAATGAGTAATATTGCTAGCACAATGATCCCTAATGTCGTTGCTAGAAAGAATACACCTTTAAATAGATTATTATATAAAATACGGCGATTCATTTTTCTTAGGACTTGATCAGATTCCATATATTTCATTTAGTATTCCTCCCTAAAGCGACGAGAAACATAGCGTGCTAAAATGTTCATCACTAAAGTAAATAAAAAGAGTGTCATCGCAACTGCATATAAACTATAATAAATCGTTGAACCCGCAGGTGCATCTCCAGCTGCAACCTCCACCACATAGGCTGTCATCGTCTGCATTGATTCTGTAACATCTAAAGTGAAGTTCTTTGAGCTACCACTAGCAATAGTGACAATCATCGTCTCCCCTATTGCTCTTGATATTCCCAATACAAAAGAAGCAATAATGCCGGAAAGCGCGGCTGGAATAATGACTTTAAAGGTCACCTCAAGCTTTGTCGCGCCTAGAGCGAGTGCACCTTCACGCATGGCATTAGGAACAGCACTCATCGCATCTTCAGATAATGAGGCAATCATTGGAATAATCATGATCCCCATCACAAGCCCTGGACTTAAAATATTCGTTGCCCCTAATTCAGGAATAAACTGACGTAAGAGTGGCGTAACAAAAGTAAAAGCAAAAAAACCATAGACAATCGTAGGAATACCAGCTAATAATTCTAGCATCGGTTTCAGCACACGGCGGGTACGATCCGATGCGTATTCACTTAAAAAAACAGCCGTCATTATTCCGATCGGTCCGGCTACAAGCATGGCTATGATTGATGAAATAATCGTCCCATTAATCAAGGGTAAAACACCAAACTCAGGATTTTGACTTAACGGCCTCAATACTGTACCTGTAAAAAATTCAATGACAGAGACACGTTCAAAAAATTCAATCGTTTCAGTGACAAGGACAAGCACAATCCCTACCGTTGTTAACAAGGATAAGAATGCTACAACAAATAGAACCTTGGGTATTGTTTTTTCACCAAGCATGAGTAACTTCCTTGAATCTTTATTCTCTTCAATTAATGTTTTTACACGCACAGTATCTTGTGTATTTGTACGACTATTGATTGACACAATTAACCCACCTTTAAGCTGACGGTAAAGAAGAGAGCTTGGTTGCCCTCTTCTCACCTTCATCAATCTATTTATTTTAAATCTTTCAAAAATTCAACATCAGCTTGTACTTCCTCTTCAGGTAATGGTGCAAAGCCTGTTTCACCTGCAAAGGTATTTACATTTTCCATTAAGTAAATCGCATAATCAAGAACCTGGTTGTTAGCTGTTGCATTATCTAAATTCAAATAAGTAAATACTGGTCGAGTAAATGGCGCATAATCGCCACTTTCATCAATCGTCTCAAGCGTTGGCTCTACGGGACCATCCCCAAAGTCAACACTTACTACACCTAATTGATCTTGATTATTTACATAGTAACCAAAACCGAAGAATCCAATCGCATTTTCATCCTCACTGACCAATGTTACTAACGTTGAATACTCTTGTTGTAAATCAACACCATCTACCAAATCCGCTTCATCTAATATATTTTCATAAAAGAATTCATAAGTTCCATGATTTTCGTTAGGACCATACGTATTAATATCTTCTGCTGGCCAATCAGGATTTATATCAGACCATTGTGTAATACCACCATCTGCACGAAAAATGTTAATCACGTCTTCTTCAGTTAATTCTGTTGCCCAGTCATTATCAGGGTGAACCACAAAGCTTAAACCATCTAAAGCTACTTTTAACTCTTTTACTTCAAACCCTACTTCTTCCGCAGCTTGTAGTTCTTCTTCCTTAATCTCACGTGATGCATCGTTAAAATCAGTACCGTCCGGAACTAGGAATCTAGCAAAACCTGCGCTTGTTCCTGCACGAGCAACTTCAACAGATACATCAGGCTGAGCGACAGTCATATACTCTTCCGCTACACGCGCCATTAATGGATAAACAGTTCCTGATCCATCAATAACAACACTACCTGACAATGCTTCATCATTTGTCTGAGTATCTTCAGTTTCATCATTTGAATCTGCTGGATCAGCATCAGTATTGGCATCGTCTCCCCCACATGCCGCTAAAAAACCAATCATTAAGATCATAAATAAACCTAGTCCTACTAACTTCATTTTTTTCATCAAATAAATCCTCCTCAGTTTCTATATATGATTTACGGGCTTTTTAACTTGGCCACAAACCCATCTTAACGCCTAAGTTTGAACTTATCGTTAATTGAGTGTTAAGAACTTGTAAATTTTAAAAATGGGGGTTACATCATCGCTCATATAGCGATACTAGAATACATGTTTAAGAGCGTGGCGATAGAATTAAAACATCTTAAAATAAAGGGATTATGAATGAAGGTTGAATGAATCAGGACATTATCATCCCACCTATATAGATTTAACTCTATTCTCTATTTTGAGGTGTTGCTTTACAGACGGTTATCTGTGATAAAAGCATTAAGATCACATGCAAATGGATCATTCGGATTCACAGAAGATATTCCTGTTATCCTCCAGCCTCTTATCAGATTACATGATATAAAAAGCAAAAAAAACACGCCCTTAGCGGCATGTTTTTATTATTGGCGATCTCGACTATCAATCATAATCGTTACCGGTCCATTATTTATTAAATCGATATCCATCATCGCACCAAATTTCCCTGTTTCAACCGTAACACCTAATTGTTGTGTTTGTTGATTAAAATAATTATATAATGGCTCAGCTTGATCAGGTTTTGCTGCCTCGATAAAGCTTGGCCGGCGACCTTTCCGTGTATCACTATATAAAGTGAATTGTGAGATTGACAATAATTGACCTTTAACATCTAATAAGGATAAGTTCATTTTTTCTTGATCATCTTCAAAAATACGCAGATGGCTTATTTTTTTGACTAAATAATCTGCATCTTCTTTCGTATCATCATGCGTAATGCCTAATAATACAACTAAGCCTTGGCCAATTTGACCAATGACTTGCTCAGCCACTCTCACTTTTGCCTCAGTTACCCTTTGTATAACGGCTCTCATAAAAAAACTCCTTCATCTTATTGAACAACGCGCTCCACAGTATAAACATCCTTTATTTGTTTTAGACGATCGACAATCTTTCTCAAGTGACTAATATTATGGATTAAAATAGTCAAATGAATAACAACGATTTTGTTCCGATCAGATTTACCACTCACAGCTGTTATATTTGTTCCCATCTCGTTAACGGATTGCAAAACATCATTCAAGAGCCCTCTTCGATCATACCCTGATATTTCTATATCAACATGGTATTGTTTTGAATCAGCACCAGCATTTTCCCACTCTACATTTAAAGCACGATCCTCTGCACCTTCAATATTCATATTCGGACAATCTTTACGATGAACAGAGACACCACGACCTTTAGTAATGAAGCCTACAATCTCATCACCAGGCACTGGGTTGCAACATTTAGCTAATCGAACGAGTAAGTTGTCAACACCTTCAACTTTTACACCTGAATCTTTCCGTTTGGATGGCTTAGCTTTGGATTTTTGTTGTACTTGTTCAATACTATCTTCTAGATCTTGCTTTTGTTCACTTCTTCGCAATTTATCTGTTAAACGCGTCGCAATTTGTGATGCAGTAATGCCCTGATAACCGACAGCAGCATACATATCATCAACACTAATGAAATTAAACCGATCAGCGACACGTTGTGTATTTTCTTGGGTTAATACATCCTTAGGGTCAAAACCTGTCGCTCTCACTTCTTTATCAACAAGTTCTTTACCTTTTATTACATTTTCTTCTCGCTGTTGCTTTTTGAAAAATTGCTTGATTTTATTTTTCGCTTGAGAAGTTTGAGCCATTTTGATCCAGTCACGTGAAGGACCATATGAATGCTTTGATGTCATAACTTCAACAATATCACCATTATTTAACGGATAATCCAACGGCTCCATCTTGCCGTTAACTTTAGCACCAATAGTATGATTGCCTACCTCAGTATGGATCTTATAGGAAAAATCAATCGGTACAGATCCTTTAGGCAATTCAATAACATCACCTTTAGGTGTAAAGACATAGACCATATCAGCAAATAATTCAACTTTTAATGATTCCATAAATTCTTCTGCATCATTTGTTTCACTTTGGGATTCAAGAATCTCTCTGAACCATGCCAATTTTTCTTCAGAATTTTCTTTACCTGGTTCTAACTTTTTACCTTCTTTATATGCCCAGTGTGCAGCGATACCATATTCAGCGATCTCATGCATTTCTTTCGTTCGAATTTGCACTTCTAATGGAGCGCCCTTAGGGCCAATTACCGTCGTGTGTAATGATTGATATAAATTTGGTTTTGGCATTGCAATATAATCTTTAAAACGACCAGGCATCGGTTTCCAACATGTGTGAATAATTCCCAAAACAGCATAGCAATCTTTAATACTGTTAACAATTATTCTGACAGCCAAAAGGTCATAAATTTCATTAAATTGTTTGTTTTGTATGACCATTTTGCGATAAATGCTGTATAAATGTTTTGGACGTCCAGAGAATTCTGCTTTAATATTGACATCTTCTAATTGTTGCTGAACTTCTTTCATGACTTCTTCAATGTAATATTCACGTTCTTCTCTTTTTTGTTTCATTAAATTCACAATACGATAATACTGTTGTGGATTTAAATAGCGTAAAGCAGCATCTTCTAACTCCCATTTGACAGCTGAAATACCAAGTCGATGCGCGAGTGGTGCAAAAATTTCCAACGTTTCATTGGCGATTCGTCTTTGCTTTTCTGGCGGCAAATGCTTTAAGGTTCGCATATTATGCATGCGATCAGCTAATTTAATCAGAATCACACGGATATCCTTGGACATAGCAACAAACATTTTCCGATGGTTTTCCGCTTGTTGTGCCTCTTTCGATTTATACTCGATTTTCCCTAATTTTGTTACACCGTCAACAAGCATGGCGACTTCATCATTAAACGTTTCTGAAAGGTCAGTCAAAGAGATATTCGTATCCTCTACAACATCGTGAAGAAATCCTCCAGCAATGGTTTCTGCATCCATCCCCAAGTGTACAAGTATACCTGCAACTTGTACCGGGTGAATAATGTATGGTTCTCCAGATCGTCTAAATTGATTTTCGTGCGCTTTATTCGCATATTCATAGGCACGGCGAATAAAATTAATATCTTCTTCTACTAAATATGAAGATGCTTGATCAATCACATCCTGTGCCGTTAAAATATTTTCTTTCGCCATTTGTAATCACCTTAATCCTTTGTTAGAAAAACTTGCGAGTTAGTACGCCTTGTACTTGAGCATCAAAATGCCTAATATGCAGCCTAACTCCTTTATAAAACGAAACTTCAGTCTAGGATGTTCTTTCCCGCGCTGATTGGTAGTAGAATAAATCCGGACATGAGCGACCGTTAACGCCAATCTAAATAGACTATCATTGCTCACATTTTTGAGTCAGGCGTTTTACGGACGGTTATCTGTGATAAAGCAAACCTTCAATCAGTGGGCGTGTTCTTCCCCACTGATTGTTAGCTGAGTGAATCAGGACATTAGCGTCCGTTAACAACCGCCTAAATAAATTAAATTTTACGCTCTATATCGAATCGGTTGTTTTACGGACGGTTATCTGTGATAAGTTTCGCTCTTTTACCATCCTATTAGAAAAACTTGGCTCAATGCCAAGTTATGATTAAGTAACCTTTACTTAATACATATCACTATCGATACTTGAAAGCATCAAATCGATGAATAATATGATAATACTGTAACATATTTTAAATAATTATATGTTATCACTACTTTGTTCACTATCATAACACGTATGCTTTATATTTTATAATACTTATCAAAACTATTTCAACAAATTACGTCAAATATAATGAATTTGCTTATTTCCAAATAAAATGAACGTGTTTTCGTTCCTCCTATTGATTGGCAGATGACCTAAATAAATGAGCTCTACTCTCTATTTTGAGGCGGGCGTTGGATGGTTATCTCCACTATGATGAATCATAATAACGATTAACTGACACTTCAATTCATATCATATTGTGCCATAATCAAAAGCGTACCAACACAGAGGTACGCTTTTGATTATGGCTATATTAATATTGCATTAATGTCAAGACATCATAGCCGTTTAACTTATCACGACCATTTAAGTAAGTCAATTCAATTAAAAATGCACACCCTACCACAATTCCGCCAAGTTCTTCAACTAACTTAATAGTTGCTTCAATTGTTCCACCTGTAGCTAACAAATCGTCCGTTATAAGGACACGTTGCCCTGGTTTAATTGCATCACGATGAATCGTTAAAACATCCTTACCATATTCTAAACCATAGTCTACTTTTACCACTTCTCGTGGCAGCTTTCCTTCTTTACGGACAGGTGCAAATCCAATTTCTAATGCATAAGACACGGGACAACCAACAATAAATCCTCGCGCTTCAGGACCTACTACAAGATCTGCTTTCATCTTTTTCGAATATTGAACAATCTCATCTACAGCTGCTTTGTACGCAGGGCCATTATCCATAAGTGTAGTGATGTCTTTAAATTGGACACCTTCTTTAGGCCAATCCTGTACTACTGTAATATACTGTTTATAATCCATAAACATTTTCCTCCTCTGTAGAACGTGTGCGTTCTACTTGACTCTCTAGCCATGATTTTAATTGTTGATAATTAGAATAATACAGAGCTTCTTGAACTTCTCGTTTTTTTAAAGCTTTTTGGTATACAACAGATTCATCTATTTGTCGTTTCTTAGCCTGTTGATTTGGCCGTACTATCCCATTAGTTATTTTAACAAATTCCAATTCAGAAAACACTTCTAAGATGAACTCTATTTTATTTAATTTCCATCCTTTATACTGAGCAATTTTCTTTTTTTCGAGTACGTTATTATTCAGTTCTCTTTTTAAAAGCAAACCATAAAACCATTTAAAGTCAGCTCGGCTTGGTAATGACTCCAAGAAATGATCTTCTTCAATACTATAACAAGCATAAATATTATCAGGTTTAATGACAGATAGAATATGCTGCAACTCACTCAAATCAATAGGTAAATCAACTAAGACGAGATTGCTGATCCGGCTTGCGTTTGCTTGAGATAAAGCATCATATTGTATTAATGGTAGTGGACTATTATTTTTTATATTTTGAAACGTTACACATAAACTATCGTTTGTCGTTAAATGCTCTACTCGTTTATCCCATAATTTTGAACCTCGAAAATCAAAAACTTGATCTTCTTGAATTCTAATATCTTCAATAAGCATTTGTGGCGATCGCATGCCATTCCATTCATTCATTTGCAACTGCCCGACAATCTCGGCCTCCGTATGCGTAGTAACTGCATATAGTAATTCACCTAATCCAAAGCCAACCATTGCTAACTCGTGCTCGTTGTCCTTAAGTGCCAGTTTAAGATGGTTCTTCTTGGCACCAATCTGCTTGATATCTTTTGGTTTTCCCTTCACATGAAAAAGCGGCCTCGGATTTGCCATACCAAATGGCGCAAGCTTTTCTATTTCTTCAATAACAGCTAATGAAACATTTGCTAGATCAATAGAGGCATCAATCGACACCTGTTCCTTGTAGTCTTCAGGCTTCAAATTTTCTTTCGCCAAAGCATTTAGTGCATCCCTCAGATGATCAATTTGGTCGATAGCTAACGTCATACCAGCTGCCTGTGCATGACCACCGAATTGAAGTAATAAATCACGTACTTGCATGCCATAATGAAAAAGGTCAAAAGCCTCAATACTTCTACCTGAACCTTTAGCATGATCCAAATCAGATTTAAGCGTTAAGCAAATGACAGGACGCTGATATATCCTTAACAGTTTCGAGGCTACAATGCCTAATACACCTTCATTCCAGCCTTTTTTTGCAACGACAATCACATGCTGATTGCTCTCAATATCTTGCTCCACCTGTTCAATGGCTTCTTCAGTAATTTGAGAAACGATCTGTTGACGTTCTTGATTCATTAAGTCAATCTCAGAGGCAATTTGTTGTGCTTGTAATGGATCCTCAGTTAATAAAAGCTCAACAGCTGGGTATGCGGTTTGTAATCGTCCGACAGCATTTAAGCGTGGACCAATGCCAAAACCTATGTCCTGTTCATTAACCTCGCCTTTAATTCCTGCCACTTCTTTCAATGCGTGAATGCCTGGGCGCTTACTACGCGTTATCGCAGTTAACCCAAACTTGGCTAAAATACGATTCTCCCCTTTTAGTGGAACTAAATCAGCTATTGTACCAATGACCACTAAATCAAGAAATTGTTCGGGAAAGTAACCTAATAAAGCTTGTGCTAATTTAAAGGCAACACCGACTCCAGCCAGTTCTTTGAAAGGATAACGATCTGAACATTTAGGATGAACAATAGCAAAAGCTTCAGGCAATTGATCTTGTAATTCATGATGGTCAGTTATAATTAAATCTATACCCAACTCTTTCGCTACATCAGCAGCCTCAAATGCAGCAATACCTGTATCTACCGTAATAATGAGGTCAAAACCTTGTTTTTTGGCTTCATGGAAAGCAGCTGGATTAGGACCGTATCCTTCTGTAAAACGATTTGGAATGTAATAATCACACATCGCGCCTAATTCATGTAAAGTCTCAACCAACAACGTCGTCGCTGTGACACCATCCGCATCATAGTCACCAAAAACAAGGATACTCTCGCCGCGATCAATAGCGACCCCAATTCTTTTTTTAGTTGCTTCTACACCGCTTAAAAGCTCAGGTGATAATAAGTCTTCTAATTTTGGATTTAAAAACTGTTCAATGACCTTTTCGTCTTTCATCCCTCGTGTTGCAAGCAATTGCTCAACAATAGTTGAAGATGAATTTGATGCTAGTAACTGATCTTGTTTATATGTAAAGTTCCATTTTTTTTGACTATGTAACATAAGTTCACCCCTGACCAATCTATTATACTAGAGTCTGTCAGGGGGTTCAAATAAACTTTTACTTTTATGCAGGATCGTGCTAATGAAAAGTGAACGTCTGTAGTGGTAGAGAACACAAATAATGGATTTAGCTTTTTTATAGCTGTGTTTATATATGGATATTTATGAAATGGGATCACTTTTAGTAACTTCAGGGTTAACTTCTATACTTTCTTGCTCCTCATCGATAGAAAGTTTGTTCTTTAAATTTGTATTTTCTGCTTCAAGTTGTCGAACTGTCTTTCTTACGCCTATCAAATGATAAATACTAAATCCGCCTGTAATTAGACCGCCTAACAGCGTTGAAACAAGGATAATTAAAATAAGTGGAGATTCAGCTGTGGTAAATAGATAATTCACTTCGACAGGCTCAACATTAATAACCGCAAAAATAGCTACAATAAGCGCAAAGACTAATGCTGAAATAATATACGTTTGCCCTTTCATTTTATCACCTCTTTAATGATCATACTTATTTAAGTTTTACCACAACATTCAGTTTGTTAAACAAAAAAATGAAGCCAGTAAAGCGTTTTTTATTAGCTTTACTGGCTTCGAACTTATTTATAACTTTAAACTTGCGGACCATTGTTACGTTTCTTCTCAACATAAACAATTGGTTTATCTTTAATATTGCGACCACGCCATACGAGCCATACTTGTGCAGCAATGAAAAGTGAGGAGTACATACCAGCAAACAAACCAATGACAAGAGCAAATGAAAAGTTTGTAATTGCACTTGCACCGAATAGGAATAAAAACAATGCGGCAACGATGACGGTCAGTACCGTATTAATACTCCTAGCCAACGTCTGCATCAGGCTATCATTAACGATTTTCGCTAATTGATCAAAAGAACGCACACGTTGCTTTGCTTTTAAATTTTCTCGAATTCGATCAAAAGTAACGATGGTATCATTTATCGAATAACCGACTATTGTTAGGATCGCAGCAATGATCGTATTATTAAACTCAATTTGTGTCATACTAAATATCGCTAAAATGATAAAGGCATCATGTAATAATGCAGCAATGGCTGTTAATGCAAAATAAAATTCAAAGCGAATCGTGACATAAATAATAATGAAAATTGATGCAAATAGTACAGACAGAATCGCATTTCGTGCTAATTCTTGACCAACTATTGGTGAAACCGTGCTGACATTAATATCAGTTCCATAGGCTTCATCGAAATATGAGCGTACATCGGCAACCGTTTCTTGACTTAATTGCTGGTCAAACCGTGCCACAGCTATTTCATTATCATTACCAGAGAAAGACAGACTTTGAACATCTAAGTCAAGTGCATTAAAGTGATCAATAATTTCTTCTTCAGCTACCATTTCGACCGTATTCACTTCAACACGTGAACCACTAGTGAAATCAATACTTAAGTTAAGTCCCATCGTACTGAGGAAGACAACACCCATTATTATTAACAGCAAAGAAGCGGCAAAAAACTTCTTGCGATGTTTAACAAAATCAAACTGTTTTCCTAATACGGTTGGTTCAATCGGTGTGGCATCAGAAATATCTTGAATCGCTGATGGCTTAACACCAAACCAACGATAACGTTTATTTAAGATACGACTATTGATCCATAACCCTAACAGCCATCGAGAGATAAATACAGATGTAATAAAACTCAAAACAATACTGACTATAAGTAGGGTTGCAAAACCTTTTACTGAACTTGTCCCAAAAATAAATAAAATCGCTGCCGCAATAAGGGTTGTAATATTCGCATCAAAAATCGTAGATAACGAATTTTTATTAGCAGCTTTAAAGGCTGCAATCATCGTTTTGCCTTGCATCAACTCTTCTTTCATACGTTCATAGGTAATAATGTTGGCATCAACCGCCATCCCTACACCTAATATCAGTGCCGCAATACCTGGCAAGGTAAGTACACCATTCATCCATCCGAACACAAGTAGAACGAGGTAAATATACAAGCTCAATGTGATCACAGAAATCATACCTGGAAATCGATAATATGCAATCATGAAAAGGAAGATAAATAGAATCCCTAGTGCACCGGCAAATATCGTCTCATTCATGGCATCTATACCAAACTGGGCACTAACAGATGTTGAATATTCTTCATTTAAATCAACAGGCAGTGAACCTGCATTTAAAATATCCGCTAATTGTTGTGCAGATTGCACCGTAAAATTCCCATCAATCCATACATTCGTTGTATTTAACACTTGATTAATCATCGGTGCTGAAATGAATTTCGGATCATCTTTGATAACTTCTTCTGCAAACGCGTCCTCTTCTTGATAATCTAGCCATATAACCAACTGATTACTTAGTTGATCATCTTCTCGAATTGTTCGGGTTACCTCTCCAAATCGGCTCGCATCTCTTAGCTGTAATGTTACAATCGGCTGATTCGTTTGTGGATGAAAATCTTGCCGAGCGCCACCTTCCACTAAGTCTGAGCCATCTAAATATTCTTGATCTTCAACATCTCGAAAGGACAACCGTGCCGATGTTGACAACAATTCTCGTGCCTCGTCTTCATTTTCAATCCCAGCAAGTTGAACGCGAATCCGATTCGGTTCTTCAATAGTGAAATTTGGCTCACTTACCCCCAACACATCAACACGTTGACGCAACGATTGAACCGTAGCATCAAGGACACCGGACGTAATCTCTTGTTCTTCATCTAATGGTTCTACTTGATATAAAATTTCAACACCACCTTGTAAATCAAGACCAAGGTTTAATTCTTTCGCCGTATCGGTTGCTGTCGTTGAAATGACAGCAATTAAGGTTAATAAAACAATTAAAAAGCCAATCAAGCGATTTTTTCTAATCATATGTATTGCTTCCTCCTCAGCTTAACATTCAAATGAAAAATTAAGCTTTTGATTATTCCTATTAAACAAGCTAAGCACATTTTGTATAAATGAACACATAAAATAAATTTAAAGATAATTAAATCACCATTATGTATTATGCGGGGTTTAACAATCATTGTCAATTATCTTCTTGCTGATCGGTAGTAACTGCTGCAATTGATGCTAAAAGATCATCATTTTGATAGTTTTGCACAGTCAGATAACTCATAAACACATGGGCATTAAGGTGGAAAATATCTTCAACGACTTGATACAATCTTTTTTCTTGATCTTTACGCCAAACCTTCGTTAATAAGCACTGCCAAACGTTATCTGAAGTCGCATCACGATAACCAAATAATTGCAATTCGCTAACTTTACTATCGATCACATCTTGCAATAGTGGTTTCCATGCTTCAACATGCTTCTTTTCCATTGCGTTTCCTCCTCAAAAGCAGATGAATTTCACCATCTAGTCATGCTTGTACATCTGCCATGCATATAATTCATTGTATATGAATTTTAAAAATTTGAGAAGGTAGGATTTATAAATTATGCCAAAGCAATCATTTTTAAAAGGGACGATTATTCTAACTACAGCAGGGTTAATTACGCGCTTACTTGGGTTTATAAATCGAATCATGATGGCAAGACTAATGGGAGAAGAAGGCATTGGTCTATATAATATGGCATTACCTACCCTATTCTTAATGTACACCTTATCACAGGTGGGGTTACCGATCGCCATTTCAAAACGTGTCGCCGAAGCAAATGCCTATCAAGATCGCAAAAAAATTAAAACAATCCTTGTTGTTTCACTCACAATTACCGGAAGTTTAAGTATTCTTTTTATTTGCCTGATGATCTTTCTTTCTCCATATATAGCCAATCATCTCTTGACAGATAATCGCACGCTCTATCCTTTATTAGCCATTACACCAATGGTACCTATTAGTGCGATTAGTGCAGTCTTACGTGGCTATTTTCAAGGCTTGCAAAATATGAAGCCACAGAGTTATGCACAAATTATTGAACAAGTTATTCGAATTGGTTGCATTACTTTTTTTGTGAATTTACTCATCCCTTATGGTGTTGAATACGCTGCTGCTGGGGCGATGTTTTCAGTTATTGTTGGAGAGTTTGTCTCATTAGTTTTTATGTTCAGCTATTTTAAGACAAGTAAAAAAATAAAAGTAAGAAGACAGTTTTTTTCAACTTTAAAAGCAAGTAAGACAACGATTCAATCATTACTTTCCATTGCGATCCCAAGTACAGGAAGCCGTTTGATTAGCTCCCTATCCAATTTTCTTGAACCCATTCTTGTGGCGCAAAGCTTGGCTATTGCTGGTTTTTCAACCGTGATGGCGACCAAACAATACGGGATACTGACCGGCTATGCGATTCCATTATTATTTTTCCCAACCTTTATTACCCACGCTTTGGCGATTGCGTTAATCCCAAATATTAGTGAAGCTGAAGCGAAGCAACAGCATCGCACTGTTCATTATCGGATTAACCAGGCGATCCGCATTTCTTTTGCTTCTGGTGCCATTGCATCGGTTGTTTTGTTTTTATTTGCTGAACCCATTTTAATGTATATGTACAACGATACCCAGGCAAGTTATTTAATCCAATTTATGTCTCCGTTCTTCTTGTTTGTCTATTTACAGTTTCCCTTGAATGCCACTTTACAAGCCCTTGACTTTGCAAAAGTGGCGATGTGGAATACATTGCTTGCAACTATTTTAAAATATGCCATTCTAGTTGTGTTAACGATTCAACCGACATTAGGTATTTTCGGGACGGTGATTGCTTTATCTGCATCAGCGATTTTTACGACATTATTGCATTACACCAGCTTAAAAAAACTAATTAACTTTCAGCTTGCTTTTCGTGACCTTTTCAAGATGCTATTACTTGTATTGTTAACCTATATCACAGGCAAGGTATTAATGGCTTGGTTTCCTTTCTACCAAGACAATCTATGGTTACTCGTCATACTTATTACTGTGATGATCGGCCTTTACTTAATCTATATCTTTGCTTTAAAAATTATAACACTCAAAGAAGTAAGGCCACTCATTCGAAAACGCTGATCAATGATCAGCGTTCATCTTTTAGATCAATAAACCAATTCTTCGCTTGGTCAATCGTACAATAAGATATTTGATCTAACTCTGAATAACCTTTTTTCAATAATTCTGCCTCTAACCATTGCACGCTTTTATTTAATGTTTTCAACGCATCGTATTGAATTTCTCCATCCATAATTAACAGATGAACAAAACCACTAGATTGGGGTTGTTCTTTTTCAAATACCGTAAGTTTGCCGTTAGGTTCTAAAATAGCATACTCTACATCTTGGACACCTTTTACACTTTTTTCATGCAATTGTTGCATAAGATCATCGAAATTATAACGTTGTCTACGCATTTCGTTCTCATCAACTTGACCGTTCGCGATGATTAATGAGGGTTTACCTTCAAACCAATCTCTAAAACGCTTGCTTTTCAAAGAAATATAGGCAGTTAGTCGTTGAATAATCACTAGTAAAAACATCGGGACAATCGCATGTGAGATTGGATTATTAGGGTCTTCTATACTAAATACCGCAATTTCTGCCATCATAATAAAAATAACAATGTCCAGTAAACTTAGCTCCCCAATCTCACGTTTACCCATCAGACGGAAAAACAATACAATAAACCCGTAAGTCAACAACGTTCGGGTAATAATAATTACCATTTATAATCACCCATTTTTTCAGCATTACTGTTAAAGTACCCAAGCACCTTAAAGTTATGTGTTAAAGCAACGGAAACAAATAACGCAATACCAAGTAAATCGTTGACAGTACAAGTGATAGAAAAACAAGTGGTAAACCAAATTTCAAAAATTGAACAAAAGAAATACGTTCACCTTCTCCTTCTGCAATACCTGCTACGACAACATTAGCTGAAGCACCAATCAAGGTGCCATTACCTCCCAAACAAGCGCCTAGTGCCAGTCCCCACCATAATGGATCTAGATAGTCGATACCAAATGATTGAAATTCCTGAATAACTGGAATCATCGCTGCGACAAACGGAACGTTATTAATAAATTGTGAGATCAAACCTGAAACCCACAATAAACCTATTGACGTTGAGATCATATCACCACGGGTCAAGTAAATTAGATGTTGAGCAATAAAGTCTAAGACACCGACTTCTTCCAACCCACCAACCAAGACAAATAAACCTAAGAAAAAAAATAATGTTTCCCATTCAACTTTTTCAAACACTTTATTAATAGAATACTGTTGTTCTGTTAATAGGAGTAACAAAATGGCTGCTGAAACAGCAACAGTTGTTAAATCAAGGTTTAAGGCAGAGTGAAAAATAAAGCCAAGCATCGTAAGGATCAGAACAGCAACAGATTGTAGAAGTAGCGTTTTATTTTGCAGATAATATGCTGGGTTTTGTTTTAATAATTGTTTAACTAATTTAGGATCAACAACCAAATGTTTCTTGAATATAGCTACCATAAAAACATTTACAATAGCTAACAATAAAACAACAATCGGCCCTAAATGGACAATAAATGATAAGAAGGAAAAATGTTCAACAGCTTGCCCAATCATAATGTTAGGTGGATCACCAATAAGCGTTGCTGTTCCACCGATATTCGAACTAAAAATAATCATCATTAAATAGGGAAAGGTCGGTAAATGTAATCGCTTTGTGATCGCAAGCATAATAGGGACAAATAATAGCACGGTCGTCACATTATCTAATAATGCAGAACCGATTGCTGTTAGTACTGAAGAGCCTACTAATAAAGAAACGGGTTTCCCTTTAACAGCTTGAGCAAAGGAGACCGCAATATAGTGAAATAAACCTGTTCGTTCGGTGATCGAGACAATGACCATCATTGAAAAAAGTAAAGCAATCGTATCCCAATTTATATACCAACGAAACGCGTCTTCCCAACTGTAGATGTGAGTAATCATTAATAATGTGCCACCAGTCATCGCTACTAATGCTTGATTAACTTTTCCAAGTATAATAAAAAAATAACAAATAATAAATATACTTACCGCTAAAGTAACTGCCAATACAAGTCCCTCCAAGCCAATCAATTGATAGGCATTACTTGTACACTATATGTCATAAATGTTTGAAATATCGATGTCTAATTAAGAATTTATCATCATATTGTAATGACAAGAGGACAAGTTAAGAGGGAGGAAAGCAAGTGAAACAGCATACGACAGCTTTAATCTATGGCTGGATGATGATGATTACTTTGTTGATATTATCAAGTTTTATTCTCGCTTTAGGTTTACAGTTCACATCACTGACTAACCCATTGTTAAGCCGATTAACAACAATTATCGCATTTCTAATGATTTTTTTTAGTGCATTTGTGAGTGGTGTGAAAGCTAAACAAAATGGTTGGCTGGTAGGTTTAATACTGGGCCTTGGTTTCAGCTTAATGATTTATCTTTATCAATATTTGGGGTATAGCGAACATTTTTCCATGTATCAGCTCCTTTATCACCTTGGTTTTTTAATCACGAGTACACTTGGAGCAATTTTAGGGGTGAATTTATTGGGAAGTCGATCAAGTGACGGATAGTTGCGGTTTAGTTAGCCCTGATGAACGTACTTATATGTACTCAATTTTAATAAGGCAATTGATTTTCATACTGCATTATCAATATTTTACTTGAATAAAGAAATCGATCTGCTATAAAGTGGTCCCCGCATCATGCACACAAGAATGAAAAAAGAGTTCAATTAACTAAGAGGTGGTTTCTATTGAACAGGGGCCATCTTTTTAAATGCCATTGATAACAGTAATTATTGTAGTAGACGCTATAGTGATTAACTTAATTTAAAGAGGAAATTAAATTTAAAGTTAAGAACAGCTATGCTTGCTGAAAAGCTTTAGTGTAACTTTCAGGAAGTGGTTGTTCATAACGCTCTCACTTCACAACAAATCTCCCTTCTATACATGGTGGGTAGAGAGCTACTATTGAGGGCGTTAGAACAACCAGGTAAGCAAGGAGGATCCGGACTTACAACACCATTTTGAGTGTTGTTAAGCCTCCCTTCAAGGATATTAACTAAATAAAAGCCCCTCATCTACTTTTAGACAAAGGGCTTATGCTCGATAAAGATATATTACAAACTAATTTCATCCTTACCCGAAACCTTCATGAACAATAGTAAGGATAGGACGGTAAAAATCATTAAAATCGTTGATAAGGCCGCGGCAATGCCGTAATTACCACGAATGACTTCAGTGTAAATCGCAACCGTAACGGTTCTGGTATTCACTGTATACAACAGGATTGAGGTCGATAATTCGGAAATCATTGTAATCCAGCTTAGGATCGCACCCGCAATAATACCAGGCATCATCATCGGTACAGTGATTCTAAAGAACGTATTTAGCTTACTACTACCTAAGCTCTGAGCTGCCTCTTCAATCGATGGAGAAATTTGATGAAGTGAAGCGACTGAAGAGCGAATGGTATAAGGTAGCCGCCTGACAGCGAATGAAATAACTAAGATCATCGTCGTGCCGGTGATTGATAAAATGCCTGATCCACCAATACCAGTATTGTATGACGTTAAATAAGCAATCCCTAGTACTGTACCTGGAACAATATAGGGAATCATACTTAAGCTATCAATTGTTGATGTTACGGCATTTCGTCTCCGAACAGCTAAATACGAAATAAAGACAGCGAACAGGATAACCAAAATGATCGCAAAGAAAGGAATTCTTACCGTGTTAAAGATTGAATTTCCCATCCGTGAAAATGCCTCTAGATAACTATCTAAAGAATACCCCGATTGAAAGACCATGCCACTTGTATTTTGGAATGAAGTATAAACAAGATACAGTTGTGGAAGTACCGCTGTAAATACGATGCCGTAACTCGCAACATATACAAGCACCTTTTTAATACCGGTTACTTTCTTTGTTCGGACAGGGTGCAAAGCATTCATTGAAAAAGCAAAACGCAATGAAACGACCTGTTGAAGCATAAAAATCGATAGTGCTATGACAATGGCAATGACCGCTAATGCAGAAGCAAAGGCAGCATCTCCACCGACTTCACTAATGAATTCAGTATAAATTAACACTGGGAAGGTTCGATAGCCTTCGCCAATTAACATTGGTGTACCAAAGTCTGAGAATGCACGCATAAAGACAAGCAATGCTCCAGCTAGGACGGTAGGCATTAGTAATGGTAAGACAACTTTGAAGAAACGACTTATACCTGTTACCCCCATGCCTTCTGCAGCTTCTAAAATCGATTGATCAATGCTCTTGAACGCACCATTAATATAGAGAAAAATCAATGGAAATAGTTGAAGGGTAAACACGAGTACAATGCCTGAAAAGCCATAAATGTCTGGCATTTGAAAACCAAAAATCCTGCTCAAGAAGCTTGTAATGACACCACTGCGTCCAAGTAATAAAATCCAAGAGTACGCGCCAATAAACGGTGCTGACATTGAAGCAATGATAATTAAAATCCTTAAAAACTTTTTCCCTTTAAAGTCAAACATAGCGAATAGGTAGGCGAGTAGAATACCAATAATCAAAGCGAAAAAAGTTGCTGTAATCGAGACTTTAAAGCTATTAAAGAGCGTGTCAGAATAGTAACTCATTGAAAAGAATTTAGAAAAGTTCTCAATCGAAAAACCGAGTTCACTAGTATAAAATGATTGCTTCAATATATTACCAACTGGATAGACTAGAAAAAGCAAATAGGTTATCAAAATAACTAAGCCAGCTATCCCCCAAATATCTAACCGAAATCGGTTTACTTTCTTTGTGTTTTTCATTACTTCACCTCCGAAAGGTTAGTTAACCCGTCGGCACAATACACGTTAATCTTATTCGTATTAATCGTTAAATGAACACGATCACCAACGTTTAAGTCCTCATCAAAGCTTGATTCCTCGGTTACTTGGATATGATGTTTATCCGTTAGCGAAACAACATATTCTGTATTCAAACCTAGATAAACACTGTCCTCAATTCTGACTTTAAATGTATCTACCGAAGTAGTATCTTCGATTCGAATAAAGTCTTCTGGCCGAATACTAATACGTACTTGCTGGTCGTCTAAATGATTTAATTTTGGATAAGGAATGGTAAAGTCATTTTGTAAATGGAGCTCAGCAATACCTTCCTCGTTATGCTTCAATTCAGCATTAAGCATATTTGTTCGACCAATAAAGGAGGCAACAAACTCATTAGAAGGTCGATGATATAAAGATTTAGGCGAGCCAACTTGTTGCACAATACCATCTTTCATTACCGCAATTTGATCGGAAATTGCCATCGCCTCTTCTTGATCGTGAGTCACATAGACGGTTGTAATGCCAACTTCTCTTTGAATTTCACGAATGGCTTTTCTCATATCAATCCTTAGTTTGGCATCCAAATTACTTAAAGGCTCATCCATCAGTAATACATCTGGATTAATCGCTAATGCTCGTGCTAAGGCAACACGTTGCTGTTGACCGCCACTTAGTTGTTCTGGTTTACGATCCATAAACTTTTCCATTTGGATTAGTTTTAAATATTTTTCAGCACGCTCTCTAATAATTTTCTTATCAAGTTTGCGCTGTTTTAACCCAAACTCTACGTTTTCTCGAACGGTAAGGTGAGGAAAAATCGCATAGTTTTGAAATACCATCCCTATATTTCGTCTGCTAGGCTCTTGATCATTAATGCGCTTTTCATTGAAAGAAAAATCGCCTCCTTCGATCGAGTTAAACCCAGCAATCATTCTCAATAGTGTTGTTTTACCACAACCGGAGGGGCCGAGTAGTGTGAATAAAGCCCCCTCTTTAATGGTAATATTTAGATCCGGTATAACAACGGTATTGTCAAAAACTTTCTTTGCGTGCTCTATTTTTATTAATGTCATAAGAATCTCCCCCCTTATTCATTCGATTGAATCTGTACAAAGATTTCATTGTAACGATCCACGATTTCTTGTCGATTTTCTGATACAAAATCCATGTCTTCTTCCAACGCATTAATTTCAGAGAACGACTTCATAACATCATTTGTCTCTACATCTTCCCGAACTGGGCGATTCGTTGTTGTTGTCGAGAGTACATTTTGGATTTCTTGTGAAATAATAAAGTCAATAAACTTCTCAGCATATTCTTGATTATTCGCCCCTTTAATAATAGCTGCATTTGCGGCTAAGAAAACAACGCCCTCTTCAGGATAAATGATTTCGACATTAGCACCATCTTCAATCAGCTTGGCAACAGGGTCTTCATAAGATAAACCTACAGCCATTTCACCATCAGCTACCGTACGATAGACATTGCTTGAACTTGAACTGATTTTACCATCAACATTGGTATATAAATCTTCGACGTAGCTCCAAGCTTCTTCAGACTCATAGCCACCTTTAGCCAACAGCATATTTGTTAATTGTGCGAAGGCACTAGATGAATTCGATGGATCACCTGAAGAGATTTTCCCTTGCAATTCTGGATTTAGTAAGTCCTCATAACTATTAATTTCAATATCGCCTAAAATGTCACGGTTTGCGACCAATACACTACCATCTAGTGTATAAGGCGTATAGAAACCTGTTGAATTCTGATAAGCATCTATGACACTTCCATCTTCTGATGATACATATTCCTCGAATAAATCAGTGTGCATCGAAAACTGCGTATAGCCACCACCGAAAATAATATCTGCAACTGGTGAATCTTTCTCGCTTTCTAATTTAGCGAATAGTTCACCAGTACCTGCTTGAATGAGATCCACTTGAATATCATATTTTTCTTCAAAGGCTGGTATCGTTGCATTAATTAATCCCTCAGAGTTAGGTGAATAAATAACTAATCGATCACTGTTACCTTCTTCATTATTTGAACAACCGATTAATAAAGTAATCAAACCAATAAATGCTAAAACAACTAACAACTGTTTTCTAAGCGCTTTCATTGTTATCTCCCCTTTTTCGTTTAATACCTTGATTATACGGTAATGATCGCGTTTTCATATCCAAAAATCGAATAGTATAGGGGAATATCCTACAGGTTATCAACGAACTCTTTTGTACTCATACCTACATACTTCTTAAACACCTTATTGTAGTATTTGTATTCACTGAACCCGCAATCTTCAGCAATTTGATAAACTTTTTTTTCACCTTTTAAAATAAATTCGATTGATTTCCTAATACGGTAGCGATTTAAATAATCATTAAAAGTCGTGTTCACTTCTTTTTTGAAGCGATCGTGAAGCAAGGTAGGACTGTAACCAATCGCTTTTGATACATCATCGAATACAAACTTTTCAGCATAATTCTCCATGACAAACTGAATCATTTCATTGACAACTTCATCATTGACTTGATGAATCTTTACTTCGCTTGCATGCAGTTCTTTTAAAGCTTCTTGGGAATAAGAGAGCTGTTTAATTGTTTTTAATTGTTTCGCTTGTGTAATTGCTCGTTCTAAAGCTTGATAGATCTCCTGTTCATTTATCGGCTTTACGATGAATTCAGTCACGCCAAATTTTATCGCTTTCTGAGCATTGGAAAATTCATTATAGCTAGACAGAATAATGGTGCAGTACCTATAATCTAGTGTTTCCTCTAACATTTCAAATGCACTTTTTATCGGCATATTGATATCTGTCAAAACAATATCCGGTTCTAGCTCCTTAATAAGCTTCACACCTTCATCGCCATCTCTCGCTTCACCTACAACAATACAGTTGTGTTTTTCATAATCTAAGCCATATACCAGACGTTTACGGATAAGTGGTTCATCTTCTACAATGACTAATTTATACATAATGACCTCCAGCGATTCTTAATTCTATAACGGTGTAATTCCATTTCGTTTTTATGACAAAACTAGAATGTAGATACATTAAGCTTAAGCGTTGTTTCGTATTAATCAGTCCGTGGTGCTGATCAGGCTTAGTTGTCGTTTTTAACATCACATTTAAGCGGTTAGCTTGATCTGATGTTAGGGCGCCACCATTATCAATGATACGAATAACGACATCTCCATGAGTGCTTTTATGGATAGAGAGCCGCACCTTCAAATCGCGTCGATACTTAAATCCATATTTCAAGCTGTTCTCAATTAGTGGCAATAGAAACAATTTGGGAACACGTAAATGATTTAATTTGTCATCAATATAAAATTCATAAGTGAAATCCTCATAGCGTATTTGATTAACTTTTAAATAATTTTCAATATAAGTTAAATCTTCCTGCAGGCTCAAATCGACATTTCCTTCACTAATACTATATCTCAAGATATCATTCATTAGCGTCAGCAACTCTTCAGCTAACCCGCTATCTACATAGATGGCAGAGCGAATCGTCTCTAATGTGTTTGCCAAGAAATGCGGATGAAATTGTGCTTCTAATTTACGACGTTCTGATTCTAAATTTAATTCACTCAACTTAATGTTCCGGTCATGCGCATTCTGTAATTCAGCGAGAACATTATTAATATTTTGTGCTAGCGTCTCAAATTCATCATCCGTCTGAATTGATATTCGATGCGTGGGTGTTTGGCTAACTTTAATTAATTCATCATAAAGTAAATATAGGGAGTGACCAATTTTTGTCGAGACATTTTTAGAGAAAATATAGGTTTGAAAATAAATAAACAATGATAAGATAGTAAGCACAATTAAGCTTGCCAAAAAAACACCAACATAATTTTGATTTCTGATATATGCGGTAACATTGATATTATTATATAGCTGTGCTTCTTTATATAGAAAATTTCTATTTGAGTTGTCATTATTAAAATCTAACTTACCTGTCGTTGAATTCACAATACTATCTGAACTTGATGATAAAACATTATCATACTGATCATAAATGACATAATTTGTGATTGCATCTTCCCTTAACAGTTGAAATTCCCTTCCATTAATAACCGACACTGCATATCCAATAATAGACCCATCAATTATTGGATGTATATACAATAAATAAGAGGACTGATTTGAGCGATAAACCCGCATTACTCCTGTTTCAGCTAAAGGTGTTTCATTTTCGATGACTAAGTTTAAGAAATGAAAGAGTGCATAGTCAGTTTCAAAAACAGGGTTAGTATGTAACACTAAAGCTACGTCTTCATCAAAAACCAAAAGGTCACTTTTGATCTGTTGTCTTGCATTATAGCTGTAAAATGAACTAAATACGTTTCTTGAATCTGATTGGCCTTGCAAAAATCGAACGAATACATCCTCAGATATTTGATAAAGTTCTTCTTGTTTTGTCTTTATTATGGCTTCCAAGCTTTCGCCATAATGATCAAGTGTATTGTTCAATCGATAATTTCTCATATTGTAGTTGAAGAAACCGATAGTGATAATGGTAATAAGAATCATGACCGTAATAATTTTAAATGAGAACTTCAGAATGTCTTTTCTAATTTTCGACTCGAATCTTTTCATTTTCACGTTTAAAGTACCTCACTCGGCTTGACATATTTCATTATCTTCACTTTTATAGGTAGCTATGTTTCATGATTATTCTATATTTTAGCTGAAAGCTCAGTAAATTAGCAATGGCAAAAAACCCCTTCTTAAAACCAATTTGTTTTAAGAAAGAGGAGTAACTTACCGATTAGACACAGATAATCAACTGATTTTAGGCTAGGACGCCAAATTAATTGTCGCCTTTTAACCTAGCTATTATGACCACTATAAGATCCTTTAAAACATATCTTAAAAAAATCCAGACTATATAAAAAATCACCAATGAGTTCGCTTATATAACAATTAGTGAACCCATATACTTAGAGTACACGTTAATTATGGCATGGGTATTTGTATTCGTTGGCTGACAAACATACTGACAGTGAGCCAAACCATCAAACAGAAGAGGGTGACGCAGGGAGGGGATAAAAGTGATTACTCATGACCAGTTTATCACAAGTATGAATGCAGTTGATTACTATGAGGTTTGCGGTTGGTGAAGCACAAGGATAATGCTTAGTTAATAATGCATAAGCTACTGAGGTTCTGCTTTATCTTGATACGATCACTTCCATATCTAAGCAGACTCACGATTATGGCTACTAAAAATAAATGAATCGATAGGTCAAAAAACATAAAGACCAGATATTCCAACATGCACAGTTTTTCGTGTTGATTCACGCCACGATAACCTTTCAATTTTACTAGTCTTAAATTTTTGAATTACCATCTAAAAGGTTTATACTGACGAACTTATGTCCTGAGTTCGTCAGTACCCTATAACCAACTTGAATGAATCAATTTCTTTTTTTACTTCATACTAAAATCTACACCTGCGGATTAACTTTTTAGTAGACATTTTACACTTTGCTAACGCAAACAATTTGCTACCACTAGGTGTAGATGAAAAATTACAATTTTTTATAATAATAGTGCTGAAGCTACAATGCCAACTAATCCAATTGCAGATAGAATAAATACAGGCGATTTAGGCATCTCTTCATTATTCTCCATTGCTTTACCAAACATAAAGAAAACAAACGGATGAACTAAGAATGTCATCGAGAAAGTAAAGGTGATTAAACCCGCTGCTTCTGCACCAAACATTCCTTCCTGAATGCCGGCAAATAAACCAAAGTGAGAAATGGCAGAAGCCTTTGCCATCGCAGCAAAATCGATGGACATACTGCTAAAGCTTAGCAAATACAAACCACCGAAAATGGCAATGATTTGCCAACCGAATCCAAATTGTAATAATGATTTCATTTCCGATCGATCATCACTATTTGATTTTTTTATATTTCTAAGTCCAATAATTAATAAAACAAAACCAATTGCAATCATAATCATCGATGGTATTAAAAGCAATGATCCACGTTCCGAGCTAACTGCTAGAATAGAAAAAACAAAAATATGCATTGCAAACGGGATATTAACAAGCATAGGTGCACGATTTGCTGCTCGCTTACCTAAATCACCTGCGGTACAAGCACCTGTTAAACCAGTGTGTGATAGGGCTCCAGCCATACCTGGTGCTAAGTTCCGTACACTTGCTGTCTTACCGAAATAGATTAATAGTGCCATACCGCCGAACATCCAAAAGATTTGTCCGAAAAACCCATAACCTAATACAGCACCTGTTCCCTCCATTTCAAAAACTTCGATAATACGAGAACCACCTACCATGAAATTACCTGCTAAAACGACTGGAATACCTGCAAACAAAAGCGCTTTAATTGTTGGCCCAAAAACATAGCCATAGTACAGTACACCCAGTACTGTCGCAATAACCATCGCAAAGAAGATGGATGGGAGTGTCACTAATGTATGTACCCATTCTGCTAAGTGGAACGACATAATAAGCACACCGATAATGACGATAATCTCAAGTACACCTTTACGAATATATAATGGCTTTTCCAAAATTTTCGCTCGATTATCGATCAAAATAATCGATCCCACAAGACCAAGATAAGCCATAATAGGATAATAGCTTCCAAGTGAGCCCGTATCTAAACCTAGAAGAATACGACTCATCGCTTCAATACCAATTAGTAAAAAGAAGGATCGCACAATTAAAACAAGTTGTGTTCGCGTTGTACCTAGTACTGCTTCTTCTTCATTGTGAATAAGTAAATCTTTGGTTGCACCGGTCTTATTACCAAATATCTTTCGTATTTCTTGACCACCAACAAAAAAAGTAACAATTAATGCAATATTGGTTGTTTTTGAAATCAATTCGATAACGGGGAATTGTTGAAGACCAGGTTCAGCTAAGTCGCTTGCAACAAGGACAAAACCCATGGCTAAACCGAAAATAACAATGATTAAAATTGGGGAATAACGTGTACCAGCGACAACAGTCCGGGCAATTAGAACCATAGGTATTAATAAAAATAATGATAATAAGAAATGGTTTAGTAACTGTAAACTATCGACTTGCTGAATAAGATGTTCCATTCAAGTTCTCCTCTCAAAAATAAATAAAATTAAGTAAGCACACACTTATGTATCATACTTTGTTTTTGTGAAAGAGTAAACATTATCAAGTATAGATTCACAGGATGTTCATAATTAGCTCATTACGAAGAGACCTATTGATTGTCGATACACGAGTAAGGCAGGACATTAGCGTCCGTTAACATCCGACTAAATAAATCAAATTTATGCTCTATTTCAAATCGGGTGTTTTACGGACGGTTATCTGTGATAAAAGCATTAATATGTTCAATAGTGTTTAATTGTTGTTCTTCTCTAGAGATTGTCGCTTTACCATCACCATTTTGTTCACCATAATGACCAAAATAAGCATGATTGCCCCCTTCTATTACTATTTCAATAGAAGATTCGCTAGGTAAATACGCCCTATTCTCAACTAATTTGTCTTGATTTAATACTTTATCTTCTGAGCCCCACAAAGTAAGGGTCGAAATATCTAAATTCGAAAGGTCGGTAGCTGAATAAGCACCTAGTAAAACTAAGCCGTTAATCTGGTCATAATAAGAGGCTGTGAAATTGGCAGCCATTGCACCACCTAGAGAGTGCCCTATGATATACCATACCTCGATTTCATGGTTATTGTTAATAATATCCTCAGCAGCATTAGGATTTAGTACAGCAAGGTTAAATGGCATCGATACCAAAAAGCTTTCATATCCTTGTTCAGCCAACTTCTGCATGAGTAAACCGTATGATTCTGTCTCTACTTTACCACCGGGATAAAAGATTAGCCCTGTTTTAGTAGGGCTATCAACCGGAGTAAATCTATAGCCTTCTGGAATGGTTTCAACATCTACTTCTTCTGTTGGTTGAAAAGCCACATTGGTTACATCCATCGGCTCATAGCTATCATTTAGATACCAAATGACGACGGTGATCAACACTAAAAAGATGACTAAACTGATCAAAACAATTTTTTTCTTTATACCCATATAAACGCCTTCCTTATTCCAAATATGTTAGTAACTCATTTAGTCTCTGGGCCAAGCTCAAACAAAACACCATAGAAAAGGTAGATAGCTTTGACAACTATCTACCTGAACCTTTCTTATTCTTGTGCAATTACTTGTTTTACAGCTGAGCGATCGTATGTAAGCTTTTGACCACCATCCACTTCAATAACAAGAGTGCTTTCATCTAACGAATGAACAGTACCATGCATACCACCAATCGTGACAACTTGATCACCTTTTTTCAAATCAGACTGCATTTGATTAACTTGTTTCTGACGCTTTTGCTGTGGACGAATTAAAAAGAAATAAAAAACAAACGCCATTAAAAGAAACGGTGCCATTAAACTAATCATTTCTCCCATATTTGAGTCATCCTCCTTTCATTAAAAATTCTTTGCATTCGGTTTATTGAAGCCATATTGTTCAAAAAATTCTTCCCGAAAATCACCAAGTCGATCTGCTTTTATTGCTTCGCGAACTTGCTCCATTAATTTTACCAGAAAATATAGATTATGATAAGTGGTAAGTCTTAATCCAAAGGTTTCGTCCGCCTTAATTAAATGGCGAATGTAAGCTCTTGAATAATTTTGACACGTGTGACAATCACAATTTGGATCTAGTGGTGAGAAATCTCGTGCGAATTTTGCATTTCGAACAACGAGTCGACCATTTGATGTCATACACGTACCGTTACGAGCTATTCGTGTCGGTAAAACACAATCAAACATATCAATACCACGAATCGAACCATCAATTAATGAATCCGGTGAACCTACTCCCATTAAGTAACGTGGTTTAGAATCTGGTAATAATGGTGTAGTAAATTCTAACACACGATTCATGACATCTTTTGGTTCACCTACAGACAACCCACCAATAGCGTAACCAGGAAAATCAAGTGACGTCAAATCTTTAGCACTCTGTCGACGGAGGTCTTCATATTCGCCACCTTGAACAATACCAAACAAGCCCTGATCATGTGCACGCTGATGTGCAGTTAAACAACGCTCAGCCCAGCGGCTTGTTCGTTCTACTGAATCTTTCATATATTTATGTTCAGCCGGGTATGGCGGACACTCATCAAATGCCATCATAATATCAGCGCCAAGCGCATTTTGAATATTCATCGCTTTCTCAGGAGATAGAAATAACTTCTCACCACTAATGTGATTTCTAAAGTGTACGCCTTCTTCTTCTATATCTCGTAAGTCACTTAAACTAAAAACCTGAAAACCGCCAGAATCGGTTAAAATAGAGCCATCCCAATTCATAAATTGATGAAGACCACCAGCTTCTTTAACAATATCCTCTCCAGGCCTTAGCCACAAATGATACGTATTTGATAATATCATATGAGCACCAATTTCTTTTAATTCTTCTGGGCTCATCGTTTTTACTGTAGCTAAAGTACCTACTGGCATAAAGACAGGTGTTTCGAATGAACCATGTGGCGTATGCACACGGCCTAATCGGGCACCCGTTTGTTTACATGTTTTAATTAATTCATATCTTACAGCATTCATTATTCTCCTACTTTCTTACTCTTATATTATAAAATTAACATCGCGTCGCCAAAGCTAAAAAAGCGATAGCGATGCTCAATAGCAGCATGATAAGCTTCCATGATGAAATCACGCCCAGCTAAAGCACTTACGAGCATAACAAGGGTTGACTTCGGTAGATGAAAATTGGTAATGAGTCCATCAATTACTTTAAAGCGATAAGGGGGATAAATGAATATAGAGCTCCATCCGCTTGTCGGAATAAGTTGTCCATTATGATTCGAGGCAATCGTTTCTAAAGTACGCGTCGAAGTGGTACCTACAGATATAATACGCCCTCCCTTTTCTTTAACTGCATTGATTTTGTTTGCTTCCTGTTCACTAAGGTGGTAAAATTCTGCATGCATTTGATGATCCTCTACCCGCTCGACACTGACGGGACGAAATGTGCCAAGCCCCACATGTAATGTTACAAAAGCAATTTCAATACCCTTTTGCTTTACTTTGTTTAATAGCTCTTCTGTAAAATGTAATCCTGCTGTTGGTGCCGCTGCTGATCCCTCTTGACGTGCATAGACCGTTTGATAACGATCTTGATCACTTAATTGTTCTTTAATATAAGGGGGGAGAGGCATTTCACCAAGTTCATTTAAGATTTCCAGAAAAATACCTTGATAAGTGAATTCTACAATTCGACCACCTTGGTTTAGCACCTCTTTACAGGTTGCTGTTAATAGACCCTCTCCAAAGCTGATTACAGTACCTTCTTTAACTTTTTTCGCTGGTTTAACAAGTACTTCCCAGCAATCGCCTTCCCTTTGGTGAAGTAATAACAATTCAATTTTAGCACCGGTATCTGTCTTTGTTCCATATAGCCTTGCTGGTAAAACTTTCGTATCGTTTAACACCAAACAATCACCAGGTTTTAAATACTCAATCACATGATGAAAGTGCGTATGTTCAAGCGATTGATTTTCTTTATTGAGCACCAGTAACTTTGATGCTGTTCGATCCTTTAATGGTTTCTGTGCAATTAATTGCTCTGGTAATGAAAAATCAAAATCTTCTATTTCCATAATGATCTCCTATTCGTTTATGTGCAGTAAATCCGTAAAACAACCGATTCGAAATAGAGCGTAAATCTAATTTATTTTGGCGGGTGTTAACGGACGCTAATGTCCTGATTCACTCAGTTAACAACAGTGGAGGGAAGAACACCCCCACTGATTGAAGGTTCGTTTTATAGCATTAACGTCAGTCTGAATTTAATAATGGTCGATTGAAATGCTCATATGCTTTAGGTGTTGCCAATCTTCCACGCGGTGTGCGTTGAATAAATCCCTTTTGCAATAAAAAGGGCTCATAAACATCTTCTATTGTTTGAGACTCTTCTCCTACAGTGGCAGCAAGTGTATCCAAACCAACCGGTCCACCTTGGAATGCATCAATAATAGCCAGCAATAGCTTATGATCAATATGATCTAAACCCGTCGTATCCACTTGTAGCATTTCTAAAGCATGTTGGGTTGTCTCTAAGCTAATAGTCTCTTCACCTTTAACTTGGGAGATATCTCGAACCCGCTTGAGCAGTCGATTAGCAATCCGTGGCGTCCCTCTTGACCGGCGAGCGATCTCTAACGCTGGCTCTTTAGCAATTTTAACATCAAAGACAGTAGATGTACGTTCAACAATTTCCCTTAAATCCTCTACTTCATAGTATTCTAAACGCGTTAACACACCAAAACGATCTCTTAACGGCGCAGACAATAAACCAGCTCTAGTCGTAGCGCCAACTAAAGTAAACGGTGGTAAATCAAGCCTTACAGAGCGAGCAGTAGATCCTGTACCTATGACAATATCCAAACAAAAATCTTCCATTGCTGGATAAAGAATCTCTTCAACAGCGCGGGGCAAGCGATGAATTTCATCAATGAATAAAACATCGCCTGCCTCTAATCCAGATAAAATCGCAGCTAAATCACCTGCCCGTTCTATGGCTGGACCTGAGGTCATACGAAATGCCACTTCCATTTCATTTGAAATGATAGAGGCCATTGTTGTCTTTCCCAGCCCTGGCGGACCATACAATAAAACATGATCTAAAGGTTCATTTCTTAATTTTGCCGCTTTAATAAAAATAGCCAAATTTTCTTTTGCTGTCGTTTGACCAATATACTGGTTCAACGATTGTGGCCGAAGACTTAATTCAATCTCTTCTTCTTTATCAAGTTGTTCTCCAGTAATCATACGCTCTTCCACGTATATCCCCCTCCCCCATTTATTGCATCATTAGCGCTAAAGCTTTACGTATTAGTGCATCCGTATTCGAGAGCTTAGCCTGTTTCAATTGTGGCATCACAGCTTTAATTTCTCGTTCTTTATAACCTAAAGCTTTTAAAGCTTCTACAGCCTCATTGACACTCTCACTATCAAATTTAACGACGGCTTCATTTTCTTGCTGCGTATCTTCAGTTTGTTGGATCACAAAAGGCAATTTACCTTTTAAATCCAAAATCATTTGTCGCGCTGTTTTTTTCCCTACTCCTGGAAATTGGGTTAAAAACTTTTCATCTTCTTCTTCAATTGCCAGAACAAACTGTTCTACTGAGGCATTTCCTACAATAGATAATGCCCCTTTAGGACCAATCCCAGACACATTTAATATTTGTGAAAACAATTGTTTCTCGTCAGTATTTCGAAAGCCGTATAGTATTTGCGCATCTTCTCTAACATGATGATAAGTATGTATCTTAATTTTTTGGCTCATATATTCTTGGAAATGAAATGGATTAGCACAAAAAATTTCGTAGCCCACACCATTGACATCAACAATCGCTGCCAATTCTGTCATTTCCACTAATGTTCCATGTATGTATGCTATCATTATATTATCGCTCCTCAACCTCTCACTATACTTTCATAATTGCTATTTTACCACACAATCGTATGTTCGCCTAGTTTAGCCCATTAATCATTAGATTCTAGAAGAGGGAGGAAATCGACAAGGAGAGTCTGTTATTATCCAGACTCTCCTTGTACTTGTTCGCTAGGAATATGGTTGCGAAAAACTTCGATTGTATCTTGATATATTTGTTTAGAATCAATTTTAATACCTTTTCTCAATTTCTCCTGTTTGTCTTTTGGTAACGCCTCAAGGTCCAAGTCATATACTTGTTGAATCACTTGCTCATATTGAGGTTCACCTTCAAAGATGGTTAACTGTTGCTCAGATAAACCGAAATAGCCTACTTCTTTTAAGTATGGGGAAATGTCATCCAAGTATTCTCTAAATATCATTTGCCCCATTTTTTGGTCAATAAGTTGATAAGGTTCATAAGTATACCAAAAATCTTCCATCGACGTAATCGTTTCCTCAAATACTTCTGAATCCATTCTACCGTCCAAATATTGTCTTTGCAAAACAATTTCTATGGTTGCTAAATCATCAGGGTGCTTTGACTGTTGTTCTGTTCGGGACACTTCAACGAGCTCATCTTCTTCTATCTCTGGTTGATCGTTATTCAGATAGCCATTATAAAAGAATATCATGACGATCAATAACAAGTTAATCCCTATTAAATATTTCAACATTTTCACCTCTTAAAATCATTTATATAACATAGCATAGACAATTATTTTTTTTTTACACATATGAAATCCCCCCTTTGCAACCATAGATTTTTTGAAATTTCAATTTAGAAGCAAAAAAATAACCGACTAGTGGTTAGTCGGTATAAACAACAAAATCATATTCATTTGGATCAACTTTTCTTACTTTTAATATCTCAGCCGGAGAGAGCACAAGCGACTCTCCATTGTAATAGCTAATATGATCTAGTGTATCTTCATGATGCATAGCAATTAAGTAATCACCATTTTCTTGTCTTTTCACCTGATTAAAATGGAATTCTCTAATTGTCTTTTGATCTTGCTTCTGATATACAACAAAATAATCAAATTGATCAGCGGTAAATTGCTTTAAACATGCTTTTGCTTTCTCTCTATCTTGATCAGAAAAACAGGCAAATTCTTGTTCACCATCACTTGTTTCACACATTGTGAATACACACCTCAATATAACCTTTTTAATATTTTATTCCGTTAAATCTGCATTGTGATAAACCTCTTGCACATCTTCTAGTTCTTCAAGATGGTCAATTAATTTCTCCATTTTACTACGCTCACCCTCTGACAAGCTTGAATAGGTTGATGGAATCAACGTGACTTCAGCTGTTTCTAGGTTATAGCCTTCTTCGTATAAAGCAGATTTCACATCACTAAATTGATCGGGTTCGGTAAATATTTCATAAGTATCTTCAGTCGTTTCCATTTCTTCTGCTCCAGCTTCTATCACAGCTAACATAATGGTATCCTCATCAGCCTCTGTTGTCGACCGATCAATCACAAGATAACCGCGTCTATTAAACATAAACGATACACAACCGTTTTCACCTAAATTACCACCATTTTTAGAAAAGGCATGTCGAACATCTGAGGCTGAACGATTCTTATTGTCTGTTAAGATTTCAACCATTATAGCTGCCCCACCTGGACCATATCCCTCATAAACGACTTCTTCATAGCTCGCTCCATCTAATGAACCAGTAGCTTTTTTGATTGCACGATCAATATTGTCATTTGGCATGTTGCTTGCTTTTGCTTTATCAATAGCTAATCGTAGCGTAGGATTCATTTCTGGATCTGGTCCACCTTCTTTAGCTGCAATATAAATATCTTTGGCAGCTTTCATAAAAATTTTTCCCCGCTTTGCATCTTGGGCATTTTTACGTCTTTGAATGTTCTTCCATTTAGAATGTCCAGCCATCTACTATGACTCCTTTCTCAAATAAAACTTATCATTTCCGTTTTATATGATAGCATAGGCAAGGCTGTTAAATAAAGTCATTCTTATCATTGTCACAATCATTTAAATAGATAGACTTTTATCTGCTATGTCAAACATTTTTGGCAGGCACCTTAATCCCTTCACGCTTATGAGCAGATCGTTTGTGCATCGCTTCAATAATTTCTTTATCTTTAATAGGAATTGATTCCCCTTTTAAAAATTGATCAATCAGCTCATAAGTTGTACCCATTTCATTTTCATCAGTTTGTCCTTCCCATAAGCCGGCACTAGGCTTTTTCGTAATAACCTGTTCTGGAACACCTAAATACTTAGCCATTTCCCTTACTTCACCTTTCGTTAAGTGAATAATAGGCGCGAGATCAATCCCTCCATCACCATATTTTGTGAAATAACCCGTGTACCACTCTGCCGCATTATCAGTACCAACAACTAAATAATTATGATTCGTAGCAACCGTATATAAGGTGCTCATTCGTAAACGCGCACGTAAATTTGCATCTGCTAGCTTATCTTGCTCCTTATAATGAATGCCTTGTTGATCAAGTTCATTCGTAATTTTATTAAATAACGTATTATGCGCTTCGGTTAAATCAATGGTAATATGCTCAATATCAGCTTCTTCTGCTACTTCATTTGCATATTTTAAATCATCAGGGTTACTTTTACACGGCATCATAACACCTAGGGAATCCTCAGGCATTGCCTTTTTTATTAGGTTAGCAACAACTGCTGAATCAATGCCACCACTAATCCCGACTAACAACCCTTTAGCGTTTGCCTCCTTCACTTGATCTTGTAACCACTTAACCAACTTGCCAACTTGTTCTTCCACCTTACATATCCCCTTCCGGTTTTTAAAGTTTGTTTTCTCTTTTTATTATTACTTAATATGGGTAAAGATGCAATTATTTAAAGCATAAAAACATAAACATTTATATCAATATAAGATGAATAATTAGATAAAAGACCATGAAAAAACGTTAATGCCTTTCATTTGAGCTCACTTTTAAAAAATAAAATGCCCTCAGCCAAGTGTATCTATTTGCTGAGGGCATTTTATGCTGAACAAAATCGTCACTTCGTGCATCCAACTACTTGTTAAGATTGGCTGAATAACGATTCATATTCTTTTATTATTTATTCTTCATCTTCTTCACGCATTGGCTGAAAGGGTTGTTGATATTGCCCCCATCCCGTCCATTGTGGATCGTAGCTATATGGCATCATAGGTGACATACCATACATCGCATTAGGGTCCATGTATCCATATTGATTGTCCTGTAAAGGCATAGCTTGTTGCATATAAGGATCCATTTGATTCGGCTGCATATACATAGGTTGTTGCGTATGCATAGGTGACTGGAGATTTTGATCTCCACTATCATAATCATCATACATAGCCATACCTTCAGTTACATTAGGGTCCCCACTTCCAAGATCTCCCCACTGTCCTTGCTGTTGATAGTTAGCTGTTGGCATGTAATATGGCTGAGCCATCTGTAGCATTGATGGATCTTGATATTGATAACACGCATCAGGAGCAGGCTGACAATCCTTACTTGGATGTATATGGGAATGTGTCTGCATCGGCATACAAGGCACCCATACATAGCAACACGGCATCATTGGCCATCCCTTCATATCATGTGTATGCATCGGCTTCTTCACCTCTTCTTTTTTCATTTCTTTAGGTTTTTCATCTTTTTTGGGCTGATGATAATGATGGATCGATTGATTTTGCATAATGGTGTCATTATCTTCAATCCCGACATCTATATTATAGTGATTAGAATAAATATTAGGTAGCTTTGGCATTTGAATGGACATTGGCGGTAGCTTCGGTAACGGTGTTTGTTTTTTAGGCATCTTCTTTTCTACTTCTTTTTTAGGCACTTGGTCGTCCTCTTTAATAACTGGCTGCGCCTTTTGTGGAACCGATTTAAAAGGTTCCATAACTTTTTCCTTTGCATCTTGATGTGTGACGTGTTTCGTTACACTAGGAACCTTTATTTTCATACCTGGCATAATCATATCAGGATTAGCTAATTGATTATTAAGTGCTTTAAGTTCTTGGAAATCGACGTTATATTTTTTCGATAAGTTCCATAACGTATCACCTTTTTGTACAGTATGAATCTTCACGCGTTAATCTCCTCTCTGATGTCTTTTTACTGGGCAAACAACAGGCTTATTCCCTAACAACATATGCAACTGTATCTAAAAGTTGAATAAAAAAACAAACCTTTACACACAAAGGTTTGTTTTTTTAGCTACGAAAGGATTAGCATTCTATCTAAAGCCCGTTTCGCCCACATCGTTGTTTCTGGATCGACTGAGATCTGGTGGTATGAACGATTTTCACTGATCGCATGTAATGATGCTAGTAAATGAGGCAAGTCAATGCGATTCATCGTAAGACAAGGACACATATATGGGTTTAATGAGATAATATTCTTGTCTGGATGTTGTTTTTGTAGTCGTTTTACCAAATTCATTTCTGTTCCAATTGCCCAACTAGTACCTGATTTAGCCTTTTCTATCATCTCTATAATGTATTTAGTTGAGCCAACATAATCAGCACGTTGGGCAACTTCAAAGCGGCACTCAGGATGAACAATTATAAAACGATTGGGCTCCTCTGCTCTAATACTTTCCACATTCTCTACTGTGAAATTTTCGTGCACAGAACAAAAACCTTTCCATAGGATCACTTTAATATGCTGATAATCCCCTTGATATTCCAATTGGTTTTTTTGTTGATTCCATACCGCCATATCCGAAAGCGGTACACCCAAATCATAAGCCGTATTACGGCCTAAATGCTGATCTGGCAAAAACAGCAATCGTTGCTTTTGCTGTAGCGCCCAAGAGACTACTTTTTTAGCGTTTGATGACGTAACGGTTGCTCCACCATGTTTACCCACAAACCCTTTAATCGCTGCGGTAGAATTCACATAGGTAAGCGGCATCACAGTGTCACCAAATAATTTCCCCAACGACAACCAGCATGTATTTGTTTGCTCAAGTGTTGCCATGTCAGCCATTGAGCAACCTGCACGCATATCTGGTAAGATCACTTTTTGATGCTCTGTTGTTAACATATCGGCTGTCTCAGCCATGAAATGAACCCCACAGAAAACAATAAATGAGGCGACGGTATTTTGAGCTGATAATTGTGCAAGTTGCAGTGAATCACCACTGATATCTGCGAATTGAATGACTTCATCCTTCTGATAATGGTGTCCAGGGATAAATAAGCGCTCACCTAATTGCTCTTTTATACGGAAAACTTCATTCTCTAACTCTTGTTTTGACAAAGCGTAATAGGACTTCATTAATGCTGTGTTATGCTCTTTTTCCTTTAAATATGTTAGCATATTCATCTTCTCTACCTCCTTTACCCTTCGATGTCCATACTAAAATCGAAGGCTTTCGCTGAATGTGTAATGAATCCTAATGCTAAATAATCTACACCTGTGTCCTGATAATCCTTGATCATATCTAGCGTAATGCTTCCAGAAGCTTCGGTGATCATGTGTTCAGGAATATGCTCAATATATTGGCGCACCTTTTCCGCTTTTTGATTGTCAAACATAATAATATCGACAGCCGATTTCACGGCTGCCTCAACTTGAGCTAAATTCTCAGTCTCTACCTCAATTTTAACCATATGTCCAAGCTTTGATCGAATGTGTTGAACTGCTGCTTCAATTGATCCATAATACGCAATGTGATTGTCTTTAATCATGACGCCATCATACAGACCAAACCGATGATTATACCCACCTCCACAGGTAACTGCATATTTTTCAAAAAGTCTTAAGCCTGGTGTTGTTTTTCTAGTATCAGTGATTCTTGTCTGTTCATCGCTTAATTGATTGACCGCGGTTGCCGTTAAACTCGCTATACCGCTCATGCGTTGGAGTAAATTTAAAGCGACTCGTTCACCACTTAAAAGAGCTGGAAGCGGACCGGTTATCGTCGAGATCGTTTCTCCTATTTGCACTTGTTCACCATCACACTTGTGATTGAGAACGATAACTGTTGGATCAATACATTGATAAACGATTTCTATTACGTTAATACCGGACAATACACCAGATTGTTTGGCAACAACCTTTGATTGCCCTTTATCCGTTTTTGAAAATAAATAGTCACTCGTCAAGTCACGATCTCCAATATCCTCTAGTAAAAATTGTTCAATTGCTTGTTTAGCTTTCAAGTGATTCATAACGCTCCCCCTCGTATAATATGTTTAGGCTTCTATTTCAGCCAATTAAATGATTGCCCTCTTCTCTAAATGACAGCCTTAATAATCAAAGCCTTTATTATTTATTTCTTGACGTCATAGCGCAAGTCTTATTATGTGGATGTTTATCACGATATTTAGAACGTAACGTATGGACAAAATCCCAGTCCTTCGAATGGTTTGGATAATCAACTCGCCAATGCGCACCTCGGCTTTCAGTCCTTCTTAATGCGGAAGTAACAATTAGCCATGCGGACAACAATTGATTAGCGCGTTCCCTTTGTTTTGGCTGAATCTGATCCAGGGGGCAATGGATAGGATAGCTTTCAAGCCAATCTTTAAGTGTAAGTAAACCGAATGGGTCACGAACAATTCCAGCGTAGGTCGTCATCTGCTTTTGCAAAGTATTTAAAGATGGTAAATCGATTGATTGATACGTCACACTATTTGTAGTGCTAATAACTGGATCGATTCGTTTAGTTAAAGTACTCTCTGAAATAACTGATGCTAATCGATTGGGGAACACTAAGGCTTCAAGTAATGAATTACTTGCCAAGCGATTTGCCCCATGAATCCCGTTACAAGCTACTTCTCCAATGGCGTACAGTCGATCAATAGATGTTCTACCAACCAAATCAGTTTTTATTCCACCTATCATAAAATGAGCACCAGGTGCTATAGGTAAGGCACCTTCTTGCATATCTATTTTTGCTTTCTGACATAATTTATTGATTGTAGGGAATTTCACATCAAACCTTTCAATCATTGAAATATCTAAATAAACTTGCTTATTTGCAAGGTAATGATCATAAACCGTTCGTGCCACGATGTCTCTAGGTGCCAAGTCTTTTAATGGGTGGATCCCTTCCATAAGAAGAGTGCCTTCCTCATCTAACAAACGAGCACCCTCTCCTCGAACTGCTTCAGATATTAAGCCATAATTGCGGCCATCCTTAACAAGCATCGTCGGGTGAAATTGAATAAATTCCAAATCCATGAGTTCTACCCCGGCACGATAAGCAATAGCTAATCCATCCCCAGTAATCGTCGGGTTATTTGAGGTTAATTGATACAATGACCCACATCCACCAGTAGCGAGAACAATATGATCAGCAAAAAAATATTCATCTTCATCATTTGCAGTTTGACATCGCACACCGATACATCGACTTTGCTCGATAACTAAGTCGATTAGCTTATGTTCCTGTTTTAATTGAACGCTTCCTTCCAATCGATTATAAAAAAAACTAAACAGGCGATGACCGGTTTGATCACCACCGACATGAAGAATTCTCCTTTTATGATGAGCACCTTCTTGACCAAAAATAAGTGCACCATTTGTTGAATCAAATTGAAAGCCTTTTTTTATTAGATCACAAACCGCGCTAACCCCTTCTTTTGTGAGAACCTTAACAGCGTCTTCGTTCGCAAAATAATAACCAGCTTGTAATGTGTCCGCCATATGATCTTGCCAGCAATCTGTTGGGGACAATGCTGCTGCAATGCCACCTTGTGCCAAAATAGAATTGTTTTCCGATATATCTGCTTTCATCAAGACAGTGACTTGATGTGTCGTTGCTAATTGGTCAGCTAGAACCATGGCTGACAATCCCCCACCAATAATAATGACTGTTTGATAATCCATGTGGTCTCCTTTTTTAATGTCTTTACAGTTATCTTTACATATTTATTTACATATGACAATACTTATTTTAAGATAATAATAAACGAACCTTCTTTGAAAGGAGCATTTATGATCTATTTAGATTATGCTGCTTCGACACCTGTCGACGAGCATATATTAAAAATTTACCAACAAACCGCAAGAGATTTTTTTGCAAACCCGCTAAGTTTACATGACTTAGGAACAGAAGCGATGGAATTATCTCGTTATAGCTATGAGGTGATTGCCAGCTGCCTCGGATGTGATCAAAAGGAACTACATATGACACATAGTGGAACAGAAGCAAATCATTTAGCGCTTGAAACCCTTTTACAAACAAAGCCTCATAACAAAAAACATATCGTTGCTACACCATTCGAACATTTTTCGATTGCTGATTTTTTAAAAAAGAAACAGCTAACAGAAGGGTATGAAATTAGTTTACTTACCCCAAATGACCAAGGGGAAATATTATTAGACGACGTCATCGCCAAAGTAGAGGAAAATACATGCCTTGTCGCTATTCAGCATATCAACCATGAAATTGGGACTATTCAAGATATTGAAACGATTGGCAGATGGATACAGCAAAAAGGGATCCTTTTTCACTGTGATGGTGTTCAAGCATTTTCAAAAGTGCACGTTGACGTAAAAGCTCTACATGTTGACAGCTACTCCATTTCTGGTCATAAAATCTATGGTCCAAAAGGGATAGGTGCCACATATATAAGAAGCATTCCCAGTAGAAACACTAGTGAAAGATTATACAGGGGAACGGAAGACATTGCTAAATTAGTTGCATTTGCAGCAGCGGCTGATATTGGCACAACACATATTGATGAAAAAGCTAAGCATATTAAAGAATTAAGAACTTACTTTATAGAAAACAGCGCTAATATCACTGACCACGCTAGCGTATTTACAGCAAGGCAACAGTCACCACATGTGATTGGCATCTTGTTCAATAAAATACCTGGTCATTATGCAATGTTAAAATTCAATCAAGCGGGGATTGCAATGTCCACAGGAAGCGCCTGTACTGTCAACCAACAATCGCCATCTCCCACTATGATTGCTCTAGGGATAGATCCACAACATGCCAAAAACTTTATTCGTTTATCACTAGGAAATGAAACAACAAAATCTGAACTAGAAAAAACAATAAAAGTATGCGAAAATATGTTACAGGAATGGAAAAATTAAATGAACCTTCCATCAGCGAGTGTTTTACGGACGGTTATCTGTGATAAAGCGAACCTTCAATCAGTGGGGGTGTTCTTCCACCGCTGATTGTTAGCTGAGTGAATCAGGACATTAGCGTCCGTTAACTTCCGCCTAACCAAATCAAATTTTCGCTCTATTTCGCATCGGGTGTTTTACGGACGGTTATCTGTGATAAAGTAAAACTTCTGTTGGAAAGGGGTTTTACTTTCAGTTAGAGGAGACAAAAGGAGTGACAATAGTGGAACACACGCATAAACTAGTTGGGGATGAAAGAAGGTCTGCGCTTTTAACATGGTTAAGAGAATCAAATCAACCTTTAACCGGTGGGGATCTAGCAGAGAAGGCCGGGGTTAGCAGACAAGTTATCGTACAAGATATGTCATTGTTAAAAGCAAAGAAGGAACCTATTATCGCCACAAGTCAAGGTTATTTATTAATAGACCAACATAATCAAACGCATAAATGCCAACGGATTGTTGCTTGTAAACATAGTCCAGAGCAAACACAGCAAGAATTGGAATGCATTGTTGACCAGGGCGTAACAGTTGGCAATGTCATCGTAGAGCATCCCGTATATGGCGAATTAAAAGCACTTATTATGGTAAGTGATCGTCATGATGTCAAACAATTTATCAACAAAATTAACTCTACACATGCACCCTACTTATCTGAATTAACAGATGGTGTACATCTCCACACCCTTGAAGCTGAAAACGAGGATAAGTTAGAAGCAGCGTATTTAGCACTCAAAAATAACGGCTTCACTATTGAATAGTCGTAAAAATAAAAGTGATGCAAACGTTTAGTAATACAGCTACTTGAGTAAATCACTCGAAAAAAACAACTCTTTAATCTGAGGAGCTTTCTTACTTCTTCCACTGATTGTTAGCTGGGTGAACCCGGAAATTAGCTCCCGTCTAAATAGGTTTGCTCTGCTTTGAGGCGGGTATTTTACGGTTTGTTACCTGTGTGAATAAGTTCGTCTAGCAATTGACCTCTCGTAGAATGAATCTGTTACACCAAGTATATATTCAGACTCAGATAGCATTATTTGTAAATTAAAAACAAAAAGATCGAACCTACATTTTCCCAATATAGGCTCGATCTTTTACTTTTATTTTGTTTAGTCATTACTTACATAACAGGGGTAAGTACCTAAGACTTCTATATGGCAACCAATAGCCTCTATTTCCGCAATTGTATTCGGAATTAGAATATCATCCATCTGTTGATCGACATCAATTAGAAAATAGTATTGGCCTAGACCTGTTTTCATTGGTCGAGATTCAATTTTAGATAAATTAATCCTGCGCCATGCAAAAGCAGATAATACTTGATGAAGGGCACCCGCATGATCAGTAGGTAAGGCAATCATAAGCGTTGTTTTATATCCTTTTAATTCCAAACCTTTAATACGCAAGGCGGTATCATTTTTATGTAAAACAATAAAGCGGGTTTGATTGTTAATAAAATCATGTATATTGGGTTTGACAATTTCTAATCCATACTCCTTTGCCGCAAGATCATTAGCTATCGCCCCTATTCGTTTATCAGGGTGCTCACTTACAAAGCGAGCCGCCGCTCCAGTTGATGTATATGTTTCTACTTTTGATTCACGCATATTTTGCTTCAAAAATTGGTGACATTGCGCCAATGCATGAGGGTGTGAATAGATGGATTCCGTCTTTTCCCACTTCATCTTATTTTGCGAGTGAACCATAAAATGTTGTTTTACAGGAATAATAATTTCACTTACTATCTTTAACATCTTTTCTTGGATTAAGTAATCAAGTGTTAAGTTAACCGTGCCTTCTAATGTATTTTCTAAGGGCACTACACTATACTTGACATGGCCAAGTTTAACCGCGTCAATACAAGCTGGAATGGTTTGATAGCTCATCGATACATGTTGTGGAAATAATGCATCAACAGCTTGCTGTGAAAATGTTCCTTTTGGACCTAAATAGCCTACTGAAAATGACAACTCTATCCCCGACCTTTCCTCTCCTATGCACCAGAACTTAGGATCTCAACGCGATCGATAAACGGCTGGTTTTTTAATTGCACAATAAGTTCATCTAATGCAAGCATTAATTGTTCAACATCTAATGATAAGGTGACATTAGCCTTTCCATGGACTGGTATAGTTTGGTGAATCGTTAAAATATTCCCCCCAGCTCTAGCAACTGTATCTAACAACGTTGATAACGTTCCGGACCGGTCCTCTAAATGAAAGAATAATGTGATAATTCGAGTTTTTTGAATAGCTTGCAAAGGAAAGACTGCATCACGGTATTTATAATACGCGCTCCGCGACAGTCCAGCTTGCTTTACCGCTTCATAAACCGAATTCGCTTTTCCTCGATCTAACTGTGCCTTAACTTCTAAAGTTTTCCGCATCGCATCAGGGAGAAAATCACCACGAACCAGATAAAATGTTTCCTCTTCTTTTTTCATTGCTACCCTCCCCATCACTAAAAATAAAGCGAACTTCAATCAGTGGGGGTGTTCTTCCCTCCACTGATTGTTAGCTGAGTGAATCAGGACATTAGCGTCCGTTAACATCCGCCTAAATAAAAGAATCGGTTGTTTTACGGACGGTTATCTGTGATAACACAAAATTTTATTCAATAAATTCAAATTCATATTCTAACAATCGGACCGTATCACCATCTTTGGCCCCTCTTTCTCTTAGGGCTTGATCAATACCCATACTTCGCATCTGTCTTGAAAAACGTTGGACTGACTCATCTCTTGTTAAGTCTGTCATTTTAAACAGCTTCTCTATTTTCTTACCAAAAATAACGTAAGCACCATCCGAATCCCGGGTAATTTGAAACGGGACTTCTTCTTTTTGATGTTTATAGACAACATGTTCTGAGGCTTCTTCAACTGGCTTTTGTAACTTTGGTATTTGTGCTAATTGATCAGCTATAGCAAATAGCAAATCACGAAGCCCTTCACGAGTCACTGCAGATATAGGAAAAATGGGATGTTCATCCTGCAATTGTTCCTTAAACAACTCCAACTGCTCAACTGCATCTGGCATGTCCATTTTGTTCGCTACAATAATTTGTGGGCGATCTAATAACGTCTGATCATAAGCGCCTAATTCTTCATTGATAGCTTGAAAATCTTCAAACGGATCTCTTCCTTCAGTGGCTGCCATGTCTAATACATGAACGATCACTCTTGTCCGTTCAACATGACGTAAAAACTGATGTCCTAAACCGATCCCTTCATGAGCACCTTCGATTAAACCCGGTAAATCAGCCATCACAAAACTACGTTGATCATCTGTTTCAACCACACCTAAATTAGGAGCTAATGTCGTAAAATGATAATCAGCTATTTTAGGGCGTGCTGCACTAACGACAGATAACAACGTCGATTTCCCAACGCTTGGGAATCCCACCAACCCTACATCGGCGATTACCTTTAATTCAATTATAATATCACGTTCAATGCCTGGCTCACCGTTCTCCGCAATCTCAGGTGCAGGGTTCCGTGCAGTCGCAAATCGAATGTTTCCACGACCACCTCGTCCACCTTTTGCTATCAATGCCTGTTGGCCGTGTTCTATTAGATCGGCAACAACCTGATTCGTGGCTTCATCTCTAATCGTTGTCCCAGGTGGTACCATTAAGATAAGGGGCTCTGCATTCCTACCATGCTGACCTTTACTCATGCCGTTCTCACCGCGTTTCGCCTTAAAATGACGTTGATAACGAAAATCCATTAATGTATTTAAACCTTCATCTACTTCAAAGATTATATCGGCGCCATTGCCACCATCGCCGCCTGATGGTCCACCAAATGGCACATATTTCTCTCGACGAAATGAAGCAAGTCCGTTCCCTCCATCGCCTGCTTTTACATATACTTTCACTTGATCAACAAACATGATGTCACCTCTTTAATCCGCTTCCCAAACAACCACTAGTCGTTCTTCTTGAGCAGATACTATTTGTATTCTATAATCCGTTGCGGTCAATTCGTCAATAAGCACAGTTAAATCTTTAAGTGCTTGATTTATTTCTAATATTAGACGAAAGGGTTGCTTTTTAAATTGTTGAAACTTTATTGTACCATGGTAAAGCATTGAATTCATTAGATACTTTGAGATTATTTGATGAACAGATTCAACTAAATGTGCCAATTGGTGATCATTTATGATTGGGGGCTCTACAATTTCAATAACAGGCTCCCATCTTATGCCTGTTTCCAAATTATTTAATCGCATCAGCTTTAGTATCGTTGCTGGTAAGTCCATATTCTGAAATTGCTGTTCCCGCATAAGTCTTTCAGCGACTTCTGCTGATTTTTGTTGGACCTTATCTAGCTTACCCATCTGGGCATAACCCATAATGACTTGTAAATCATTCGACCAATCATGTCGATAATGCCTTAGCAAATTTACAATTTCTTTTTCATCCATTTTATCACCGCCGATATCAATGTAAAAAAATTATACCAGATTACCCTCAATTCGTAAAAGTGACTCTAACTCATCGCTGAGAGTCTTTTAATAAAAATACTTTAATATCATAGTGATTTTACCTAATATACATTTCAGTTTAATGAAAAAAACGTGTCTCAAAAGACTTATCTTTTGAGACACGTTCACTTTCATTCATTATGCTTCTTGTGCAACAGGATAAACACTTACACGTTTACGGTTACGTCCGACACGTTCAAAACGCACGATACCATCTGCTTTTGCGTAAAGCGTATCATCACCACCGCGTCCAACATTGTTACCTGGGTATATCTTTGTTCCACGTTGACGGTAAAGAATAGAACCACCAGTAACCATTTGGCCATCAGCACGCTTAGCACCTAAACGTTTTGATTCTGAATCACGGCCGTTCTTAGAACTACCTACACCTTTTTTACTCGCGAAAAATTGTAAATCTAAACGTAGCATGGGTTTTGCACCTCCTTATTTTTCAGAGATGGAAATATATTGACCATAATCACGTGCAATGGTTTGTAAAGAAATTAGCATACCTTCAAGTAATAAAGACGCTTTTTCAAGCTGGCTTTTTGTCAAACTTTCAGGTAGCTCCACTTTTAAGTAACCCCCATTGTCACTTTGATCAATAATTGGCTCAATCTCAGCTAAATTAATGATAGCATTTGTCATTCCAAAAGCCACTGCTGACACAGCAGCACACACTAAATCATGACCATGAGGACCGCTCTCAGCATGTCCACTCAGTTCAAACGCTGTTATATGTTTGAATTGTTTACGATAAATCGTAACCTTTATCATAATCATTCAACCTTAAGCGTTAATTTTTTCAATGGTTACTTTTGTATAAGGTTGACGGTGACCTTGTTTACGGTGATAATTCTTTTTAGGCTTGAATTTGTAAATCGTTACTTTTTTCTGACGACCTTGTTTCTCAACTTTAGCCGATACAGAAGCACCTTCTACAAATGGTGCGCCTACTTTAACATCATCCCCATTAACAAAAAGTACTTTATCAAACGTAACAGATTCTCCAGCTTCAGCTGCTAATTTCTCAACGTAGATGCTTTGACCTTCTTCTACTTTGACTTGCTTACCGCCTGTTTCAATAATTGCGTACATCCTAATTGCACCTCCTTAAAATAACTCAGACTCGCCATCACAGGTGCGGAATATACTCCCGCTTATGCATTCACCTGTTCTGCGCGGTTGTAGCAACGGGTGCTACTTGACTTGCATAACATTAGAATAATATCATGATTTAATTTATCTTGTCAATGTTTTGTTGTTTCTTTTTAGCGATATATTCCTGAATAAGTGCCTCTGAACCTATTCGTTTAATGTGATAATGGTGTACACCTTTTACTATACTAAAATAGACAGTCGTTTGAAGATTTTGCTGAAGCAAATCATGATTGATCCATCTATACCAAAGTTGCTTGAAGCCCTCAGTTACTTCTACCACCGTTGCCTCTTCTTTAATTGAAACAAGCTGCCGTTCAAGCTGAAAAACCATTGTTTCTGGTGAGGCACGACTCGCCTTAGCTATTGTTTGCCCTATTGTAAACTGATGGATCGGCGCTTCTCGCTTTCTTGTTAATTCAAATAATCCCAGCGCTGTAAAGCCGAAAACCTTAATTGGTAGTACGTCCTGTTTTAACTTATCAGTAAATATTTTTTGCAACTTCGCCTGATCCTGTGTTTTTCGCAGGCGAATAAAGTCAATCACAATGATTCCAGATATATTTCGCAGTCGAAGCTGTTCTGCAATCGCAACAGCAGCAATTTTATTGACTGCATATGCTGTTTGATGAGATCCTCTTTTTCCGGTATAACCGGCAGAGTTGACATCGATAACGGTCAGCGCTTCAGTATGGTCAATATGCAATGTTATACCATGTTGACAAACCACTACGGGATCTAACAATTGCTCAAATAAATGGTCCACTGTAATCGGCAATCTATCCGTTAACTGTTTATCCCATACTACTTTTTCGATTAATTTAGGATAACGCTGCTTAAGTTGTCTTACAGTCGTTGCTTGATCACAATATATCATGTTAATATCAGCACCTGAAAACTTCTTAATTAGCTGATCACTTACCGTTTGAGCATGCCAAACTTGATAAGGGGGCTTCTCATCCTTAGCGTCTTGTCTGAGGTGATGCCACAACTGACGAAGCTGCTCAACCTGCTGCGTTAGCTCTTGAACTGAATGGTTAACCGCCTCTGTGCGAATAATTAAACCTTCGTGGTCTGCGCAGATTTCTCCTAGTACTCCTGCCAGTTCTTCACCTTGATTAACTGTTATTTTTTTTGAAACAGCTACTCGCTGACCATAAGGTAAGTAGATAATATTTTCCCCAGGTAAAGTGATATCCGCCGTTAACCGCGCCCCTTTTTGCTGGTAAGCATCTTTGACTACTTGCACAAATAAGGTTTGACCTTCAACGAGCAGAGACTCAATCGGTTTATCTGTTGGATTAATCGATGCTGGCAATTCTTTTTTTTCTAAGTATCCCTTATGTTTTAACCCTATGTCTAGATAAGCAGCTTGAAGGCCTTTATCGACAGTTGTCACTTTTGCTTTTAAAATAGAACCTACAAGTTGTGGTGTGTTGGGTCGGTCAATCGCCAAGTCAATAATTTTATCCTGTGCTATAACTAGACCGAGCTTTTCTGTTGTTTTGGTTAATAACATAATATCTACCATTTGTACGCCTCTTTCCTTCAATTCCGAACGACATCATTTAACCGATCCTGATAGTTACCTTGTTCAAAATAGTGCTTTAAACACGTGCTTTCATTGGTCATTCTACAACGTTCTTTAATTAAAATAGGATGATAGCAATTGGCACGAAAATGTAAAAAAACATCACTTAATGACGTTTGACTTGAAAGTATAAGTGGAACAACTTTCCTCGATTGCTTCATTTTTGACATACGACTTAATAAAAAACGTTGAAATACATAGAATCTTCTTTTCCATTCTAAGCGATTCTCTAAAATAAGAAAAGTAAACAGAACAGATGCGTTTAAAAAAGCATCATAGTAAATGGTTACAATCACTAAAAATATAGAAAGCATAGCAAAAGAGAAAATTAACGTACGCTCATATGCTTTTTTATAGGGATATATTTTATTTAATAAAAGATTAAATAGTTTACCACCATCGAGCGGCCAAATCGGAATGAGGTTAAAAAGTAGAATAAATTGATTATATTTAATAGCAAATAAAAGTAACGATTCAGAAAGTTGTAACGCTGTGTTAAATTGTAACAACATCCAATAAATAAATACATGTTGTAGCGGACCCGCAATTGTAATAAGAAATTGTTCAAAAGCTGGTTTATTTCCGTGTTCCTCTGTCTCCATCACACCACCGAATATCCATAGTGTCACACGACGTATATTCCAATTAAATGACTTAGCAGCAATAATATGGCCCAACTCATGCCAAATAACGATAGTGAAAATAATTAATACTTCAGTTAACATACCCGTCAATAGAGAAACAATAATGGTAAACCAAATTGATGGATGTAAATAAATAAAAGTGTTTTTATTTCGTATCATCAACAGGAATTACCTCGATGGGATCAATAAATTCACTACCTTTTTGCATGGAGAAATACAAGTGATGTTGACCATTTAACAATGTAGATACTGTCCCAATCATTTGACTTGCATGGACAAACTGATAGGGGGTCACATTGATCTCATCTAGAAAACCGTATATTGATTTGGTTCGATCAGGATGTTGAATAATAATTGTTTTTTTCGTTTGCCGATCGTTTCCAGCAAAAATTACTGTCCCTTGCTCTATTGCATAAACATCCGGCTGGTCTATCACTTCTATAACTAAGCCTTGTCCATTTGTTTCAAAAGACTCTGAAACAACACCATTGACAGGCATGGCCAATTGCCCATAGGTTGGGATCGTTGATTGATCAACAAATAATCCAAAAGGCAATCCAAAACGTTCTTGATACCAGACATTAACTGTAGCAAAAGGAAAATCTTCGCTCAATTGCTTCGTTAACCATTGTTTGGTCTGACTTAATGCTGGCAATTGCGTTTGAAAAATAAGTGTTGCTATTAGAAAAAAGGAGCCTGAAATGATTAATTGTTTCATAAATAAAGGCATTCGATCATTAGAATGGTTTGTATGTTGTTGCTTTAATGTATCAAGTGATCGAGGGGGCCGATTAGGATATTTAACTTTAACCGCTTTTGTTTTTCCTTTTTTCCGTTTGGCCAAGGTCTTACGTACTTGTTTTAAATCTCGCTTCACGATAGACTCACTACTTTCTATTAGCATTTGTACAAGTTTATTCAACATACTAAGAATTATGAGTTTATCAGCATTGATTTTATTCGGTTAATCTGATCTTCGGGTTAGTTACAAAAGCTTTCAACACGTCCTATCATGACTTAAAGAGGTGCTCGAAAAGTTGCTTCATTTTTTAACATGTAGTAGCTGGCCTGTGCTAGGTGATTAATCATTAATCACAGCGCCTTTTTTGCTGACAACGAAAAAGAAGCAGACAAACTTGTCCACCTCTTCCTGTATTGATTGATCTATTTCACGCGTCACACACTCTAATTATGTGGCTAAAATCTTTGAAGTCGTTAAAATGATCACACCCTGATCTCATTACCAGTAGTCATCCATCGTTAAAGAATTATTAATTACGCATCCCGAAGAATTTTTTCATTTTAGTGAACATGCCTTGTTCTTCTTCAAATGATTGTAAGGGTACAGACTCACCTAATATACGCCGAGCAATGTTTCGATAAGCTATCGATGCCTTAGTATTCGGTTGAAAGGCAATAGGTTCTCCGTGATTCGAAGCTTTGATCACTTCATCATCATCCGCTACAATACCCAATAAATCAATTGAAAGGATTTGAATAATCTCATCAATTGTTAGCATATCGCCATTTTTCATCATATGATTTCGGATTCGATTAATCACTAATTTAGCTGGTTCCAATTCTTCTTGCTCTAATAAACCAATAATCCGATCTGCATCACGTACACTTGATTTTTCAGGGGTTGTTACGACAATCGCTTGATCAGCACCAGCCACCGCATTTTTATATCCTTGTTCAATACCTGCTGGACAATCAATAATAATAAAGTCAAATTCTTTTTTTAATTCCGCAATCATCTCTATCATTGCTTCTGGTGAGAGATCATTTTTGTCACTCGTCTGGGCAGCAGGTAATAAATACAAATAGTCAAAACGTTTGTCTTTAATCAATGCCTGCTTTAACTTACATTTCCCCTTCGCCACATCGATAATATCAAAAATAATCCGATTTTCTAACCCCATAACAACATCTAAATTCCGAAGACCAATATCCGTGTCCATCAAGCACACTTTTTTATCCATAAGCGCTAGTGATGTCCCTAGATTTGCAGTGGTCGTTGTTTTACCAACGCCCCCCTTACCTGAAGTAATAACAATAGCCTCAGCCATTTAAAACACTCCTTTCAAATCCACTTAATTCTGGTCGTTTTTTAGCAACTATTTGTAAACGATCAATTATTATTTTTTCAGATTGATCAACATAGCCACATTCCATATAAACACCATCTGATTCATAATCAGGTGATCGGCTATAAAGCGTTGCAATTCTCAATTGTACCGGATGCATATAAGAAGCCATAATTACTGCGTCTTGATTGCCTTTATAACCGGCGTGAGCAATGCCTCGAAGATTACCCATCACAAATATATTTCCAGTTGCCTTTACGGTTCCGCCGGGATTGACATCGCCAATTAAAAGAAGATCCCCTGTTATCTCAACGACTTGGCCTGATCGGACCGTTTTTGTAATAATACGCATATCACTTTCTTCTTTCCATCGCATTGCCTGTTCTTTTGTTATCACGTTCGACTCAATATCTTGGACGACCAACTTGTTTTTCTGACGAATAAGGGTGCGCAATTGTTCCTCTTGGTCGTTATGTAAGTAACGATTACCTAGTTGAACTTTAACCGTAATCATTGATTGTTCAACATCGATATCATCTTGAGAGAGCGTTTTATCTAATTCATGTAACAGTTGTTCAAAAGAACACGTATCATCCAAGTTAAGGGTTAGTCCGTCTCTTGTACCTTTAATCGTTACATATTGATTCTTTGCCACCAAGCAAACACCTCCATTCGGTCTGCATAGTCATGTTGACATCATTTAATTTGTAGAACGTTTTTCATCAAATCGTTCTTTAGACCATTTAACTAACTTCCTTTTAAACAGAGCATAAAAAATAAGAAAGATCATTAGATTAACAACCATTGTTGGGATCATCCGGTTGATAAGGTAATCCGCCATGATCATTTGGGTTACATCAGTAGCATAATAGATAAGGTAAAGTAGAAAATCTACCAACCCGACAGCAACAAAGGCCAGTAATGATGCAACATAAAAGTTAGCATGCAACAACTTACGCATTCCGTGAACAAAGTAAATAGAAATCGCATAGCTGAACATATACACACCTAAAATATTTGTATACACAACATCAATTAAAAAACCAAATAAGATGGCGAAAAATAACGCATAGTAGGTATCCTCTAAATCGTAAAACATCTTGAATAAGACAAGGAACAAAAAAACAGAGTGGCTGACAATGAGCCATCCTAATTCATCGACTCGAGCAGGAATTAATTCAATCATTGCTCCTTGCATAACAAGCAATAACAACAAAATAAGAGGAAGATAAACTCTAGACATTATTCCTCCTCCGTTTCATCATCATCGTTGTTTGATGGCAAACCACGATCAACAACAATAACATGGTTTAAATCACTAAGATTTGCTGAAGGACTGACATAAGCAATTTGAGTCAAGCCATATTGATCAGTTGTAACTTCTTCAATCGTCCCTATCTCTAAACCTTTTGGGAAAATCCCACCTAACCCTGAAGAAAAGACGTGTTCACCTTCTGGTATTTCATCATAGTATTCAGTGAATTCCAATACTAATTGATCTCGTTCTTCATTATAGTCCAAAATAAAGCCACGTGCATCTTCGTCTTCATCAGTCAAATTCACATTAACCGCAATTCGATTCGATCGGTCAAATCCATTTAATAAAAGGATACTAGAGGAAAACTGAGAAGCTGACTGCACCTTACCAATCATCCCTTGAGCTGTAATCACAGCCATATCTGGTTGAACCCCATCTTGTTTTCCTTTATCAATCGTAACTTGTTTGAACCATTGCTCAGGACTCCTTGCTGTAACAGTAGCTTGGATAGCGGTATAATCAGTGATACTTTCTGTTTTATCCAAAAGAGCCATAAGCTCATCATTTTCATTTCGTAGTTCTTGTACTTCATATAGCATTTGCTGATATTGGGCTAAATTTTCCTTTAAAACTTGGTTTTCATCATAAAGATTATTCAGATTGCTAATGTTTTGAACGAGACGGCTTGTATAATTAACTGGCGCTAACACAATTTGTTGGCCCCACCCAACCGCATCAAGAAAAAATTCTTCGACAGAAGATAGCTGATCACGGTCTCTTAGCGAAAAACCAATTAGACCTACTAAAATGATTAGACCTAACAAAATCGAAAACAGACGTTTTCTTCGAAAAAAAGACATAGCTAATCCTCCAATTTAATCCATAGTTGAACGCGATGCAATATTAGGGTGTGATTTGAAATGTTCAATATATTCTAGGGCCTTCCCTGTACCAATAGCTACACTATCCAATGGTTGCTCTGCTACAAATACGGGCATCTTTGTTTCCTCAGAAATGACTTGATCCAAACCACGTAGTAATGCACCGCCTCCAGATATGACAATGCCTCGATCCATCACATCCGCAGACAATTCGGGTGGCGTCTTTTCTAATGTGTTCTTCACTGAATCGATAATAGCTGTCACTGTATCACGTAAAGAATGAGCTATTTCCTCCGCAGTTATTGTAATTGTCTTAGGTAAACCTGTTAATAAATCACGCCCACGAATATCCATCTCATCAACCTCAGTATGATAGCCTGCAGAACCAATATCCATCTTTATTGACTCAGCAGAACGTTCACCAATCATTAGGCTATATTTTTTGCGAATATATTGTATAATCGCCTCATCCATGTCATCACCAGCTGTACGAATCGATTGGCTTGTCACAATACCACCTAAAGAAATGACGGCTACCTCTGTTGTTCCTCCACCAATATCTACAATCATACTACCGGTAGGTTCCCAAACCGGCAGTCCAGCTCCAATAGCTGCCGCAAAAGGTTCTGCTACGGGATAAGCTTCTTTCGCCCCCGCTTGTTTAGTCGCATCGATCACCGCGCGTTCCTCCACCATTGTAATGCCAGATGGAACGCAAACCATCACGTTTGGTTTTCGTGCAAGTACAGAGCGATTTTTTTGTGCTAAACGAATATAATATTTCATCATGGCAGCAGTGGTATCATAATCTGCAATAACACCGTCTCTCATAGGTCTAATAACAGAAATATTTCCTGGTGTACGACCAATCATATTACGCGCGTCACCACCAACGGCCTCAATGTCACCTGTTGAATTATTTTTAGCCACAACAGATGGTTCTCTAACAACAATCCCTTTTCCTTTAATGTAAACTAGCGTGTTCGCTGTCCCTAAATCAATACCTAAATCTTGTGAAAAACTAAATTTTGACACATTAATCGTCCTCTCTATCTTTGAAAAAGTAAAATGTTTATATTTGCATGGAATTTTTACACAACGTTACTGTTGTTTCGTTAAAAGTCATACCTTACAGCTTTTAGAAATACCATTGCCCTTAATTATTCACAACATACTGATGATCAATAATCTCGGATTGTAAAAAAACTATTACTACACATTTTATCACAATAAGAAGCGCCTAACGCAAGAATTTTCTTGCCGTAGGGCGCTTACTTAGATAACTCGCCTATTTAATTATACGAGAAAATGTTAAAAATAGATAGTATTTATACATATCCTTTTTCTTTTAATGAAACGAATTTATGATCACCAATGACTAAATGATCTAAAAGTTCTATGCCAATCATCTTACCGCATTCTGCTAATCTTTTTGTAACAAGGATATCTTCTTGAGATGGTGAAGGGTCGTAGGGTCGACGTTATTTCGAAGATATCTAGACGTCTCCCTCAGAACCGTACGTACACCTTTAGATGTATACGGCTCGCCAGCTGATTTATAAACATGAGCCATTTGCTTCATTGTTATATTATTTTCTTTTAATAAAGATGCAGCCTTTTTAATTGAGTAATCTTTCTTAACAGCGATTGTTCGTAGTAAACTTTGATAAGCAAAATAATGAAATCGCTTGAGCTGTTTACTGTTGTCAACAATAGCGTATAAGAGTCTAACAACAAGAAGCTCGCCTTGATAGACGTTAACAATCTCGCGGATCGATCGATGAATTAAATATCCTCTTGCACTCGCTCTCCCTTGATGAAAATGACCATATTGAAACATCTGCGTTAATTTGATCAGCATATGTTGAGGTACATCAATACAGATTTTATTATTTTTTTGATCTTTTTTGATCTGAAGCCCATGAAGATAGATTGGAAGCGAAAAATGTTGGAAGTCAATAGCGTCCATGTGATAACTGGTGGTGTCTCGCAAGTATTGAAGAAGGTCAATCGCTTTAACTTTAGTCGTTGCTAGGCCTAGATACGTAAATTGATCAATATAAAGTCTAAAAGGTTTAATTAGGGGAAACCCATTTAATATAGGGAGGATATAATTCGAAAGAAATATCGCTTGAAGCAAATACAAGTATCGATCGGGTTCTTCCTGTTTTAGTTGATATAAAACACGAGTCATCACATGTCTAAAGCGAATATCATCAATCAAATATTTGATGTTATCTGTAAACATTTCTAATGCCTCAAGCTTTGGTTTAAAAATGATTACCCATCTGACATGTTTCCAATCCCTTCTTACTTGGGTAAATGGATTGGAAGACCCATGCATTGTTATGAATAGCTGTTCAATAAGATAAACAACGGCTTCTTTAACCACGTCTCGCTTTTGTTTATTAAGACGATTAACGTTGACTTTCCTTAAAAACAACTGTTTTAAATGGTCAACATACTTTTTTAAATCACGCGGCTTGTCAATATCATGCACACGCTCATTTAACACTTGGAGCCAAAGTGCATCTTGATAGAAAAGTTTATAACAATGCTTAACATATTTTTTAGCTCTTATCCGCTCACGCATAACAACGATTTGTTTAAAAGGGGGACTTGTCACATTCATGACACCTCCAATCAAATCTGTTTGATCAGCCTATCCCCCTTCCCCCTGCTAAACAGATTACCTGCAAACGTTGGGTACTATGAGGATTCCGTTACCTTATAGTGCAGCACTACTTAGGTAATCCCTACCTTACAGTTAATAAAAGATACATAATGGTTAGGTACTCCTTTCGACTATCTCTCCATCTTAAAGAATGGCGAATAATCCTTATCATAAACACCATCTGACGCGTGGTGTTTATATCATTCGCGTAAACACATGTTACGATACCATCACATCCATTAATTAGTCTAGAGTTCAAGCAGTTTAGCCTTTACCTTACATTATTTGACCAATCAAATTGACACCATGCTATTGTCCTTCATTGTGTTTCCACTAGAAGTAAGGTGCTGGTCATAGAATATGATAAGGAATTCTAGGTCATCTTGTGACCACTTTTATTAACTACAGTATAGGCGCACGCCAGATGGATGGTTGTGAACGCATATAACAGAAGCTGCTGATCTTTTTACAGCTTCGCGATACACTTCTCGTGGATGTACGATACTAGCATTGAGACTGCCAATAAAGACGGTTTGTCGATGAATAATTTGATTCTTCGTGTTAAGAAAAAGAACAACGAAATGCTCTTGCTTTAACAAGCGCATGTCTTCCATAACAAAGTCCGCACCATCTTCGGGGCACCGAACAACAAAACGTTCTGTTGCTTTTAACCGGGCCATTCTATTGCCAAATTCAATCGCTGCTAGCATTCCTACTGCTTTAACCTGCCCAATCCCTTTAATGGCCGTTAACTCTTCCAAGGTTGCTTCCCTTAGTAGCTCAATCCCTTCAAAATGGTGATAAACACGCTTTGCTAGATCTTGAACTGTTTCTGCTTTGCTTCCACTTCCTAAAAGAATAGCAATTAATTCTTGATTGGAGAGGTGTGATGCCCCCCATTCAATCAAACGTTCCCTTGGCCGGTCTTGTTTAGGGATATCCTTCATCGTTAAATGAAGTTCAGGCATAATAAACCTCCTTTCTTAATAGGTTAACTCTAATGTATACATAATTTAAAAAACTCACAACTATACGCTTTTATATATACGGTAAATAAATATTGATGCATATTGAAAAATCAGCTTGATAATTGAAAAAAAGAGATCAGAAATAACACAATTTATCAATCTCTGTCAGTTAGCAAATTGATCATATGTAAACCAAAGTTCCATTAAAAGTGTAGCGGTTTGACTCGTGTTGATTTCTTGTAATAGCTCTTCCACTTGTTGATGGAATTGTAAAACATGTTCTGATTCAGAATAATGATCAACGGTTAACCATTGCTGCCAATCTTGTTCCACTTGTTCTGTAATACCTGATAATGATTGTTGCCATAGTTCTGAAAAAGACGTTAGCCAATGATATTCTTCATCTGTTACAGCAATATCATACGCGTCAGTTTGCCACTCTCGAATATAGGTGTCTATATCTAGCTGTTCCGCTGCTTGCTTTGCTTCAGATTCTGATTGATATACACCTACAAACACACGATAATCATTATCTGTTTGCCAAACAACAGCTGAATAGTCACGGTTGCTTAAATCTTTTTGAAATTGTTCAGCTTGCTCTTGCATCTCAAAGGCTCCCACTTGAATGACATAGGCTGATAAGCCGTCAAGTACTTTGAGATCTGAAGTTGAAGCTGTTTGATTATCTTGATCCTCAAACGATTGTGTTAGCTCTTGGTTAGTTGTAGCTTCTTCTTTTTCACCTGTGAATATATAAATAAATGTCATGCCAAATCCCATTCCAATCGCAATTGCAGCAAATGCCGTCACGATAAATTTAACCCAAAACGCGTTTTTAATCATTGTTTTTTTTGATGAATGTAATCCATAAGTATAAGGCTCTACTTCAGGAGGGTCATTATCCAGATCAGAAAGACTTGCTGCCGTTTCCTTAGTAAGATTATCATCAATTGATACTTTACTTTGATCAGATAGTTTTATAGATATTTGTTTTTTCTTTTCCAAGTGTATTCACTCCATTCCTTACTCTATCATTACTCTAGCATGGAGCGAATAAAAAAAAACACGACCCTTGTCAGCAAGAGCCGTTAATTTCCCATCAAAATATGTGATATTTTAATTTATTAATACATTTTCATTATAAAAAGCCCTAATTATTACATTACTCGAGACGTGATCATCAAAAGGTTGTTGATAATCCAATTGTATTAGCTCAATAAATCGATCCATATCATTTAGCTCGCTAATGAAGGTATTAAATACTTCTAAAGATGCTGTATCAAATGATAACTGATAGTCAATTATATTTATTTGATTTGGATAACCGTCTTGCTCTAAAATGATAGCTTCTGTGCTTTTAGCGATACTACTAATGGTCACATCTAGTCGTTCTTCAAGCTCAAAAACAGCATCAATTAGCTGATCAACATTTTGCTCTGTCGGGAGCTGTTGACGTAGCTTCGCTGCTTCATCTAACCAATCTTCTTCACCTTTATCAACACGCAATGATTGATCAAGTAACGTTTGCTGTCTAGCTAGCATCGCTTCAGAATCTGTTAAGGCTTGGCGGGCTTCACTTAAAAACAAACGGTCACCATAATACCAGATGGCTGTTAAAACCACTATAATTAATAACAGATATAGCAAATAGTTTTTCTCCCATTTAATGATCATCTTTAGCCACCTCACTTAACTGAATCTGATCAATACCTATAGTTAAATTCACTTGATAGTCTGCTTCGACTTCATTGATCAGATCAATTGCTTCTAATTCAACAGTAGTTACATATGTCAAGGCCAGTAAATCACGGGTTAAACTAGAAACAGCGTTAGCATCTGCTAATTGTAATTCCAATAGCAAGTCACCTTGAATCGTGTAGTTAAAATCAACAATAGTGGTTGCTGGATCAACAGGGAGTTGCTGTAAGATGTTATCATTTAAAAAGACAGTTGGATGTTTAATGTCAATAAGGCGATTTAGATCGTTCGCTAACTGATCAACTTGATTCGCTAGTAAATGAACATGTTGCAACTCATCAATGATGGTTGATTGTTCTTGAATAAGACTTTGATTCGTTTGATTCTGCTTGTTTAATTGGATAGAAGTCAGTATGAAATAGCCACTTATACTCATTATACCAAGTAATAATACCCCCATTAATAAATAGGGTATAAGATTCTTTTTCTTCTTTTCAAAAAAGTTGATTTCAATCATGTTTATAACCCCTTATCGAAAGGCTGCTATGATTATTAGTCAAAGCTGGCACCCTTTAACCCTAATCCATACAGCGCTGCATAATCTAATGGCAGATGATTTGTTAAATGAAAATTTTTAATTGGCAATGCTAATCGATCACGTAATTGTTGCTTTAATTGCTCCATATCAGGAAAATCACCAACCACTAACAAATCAGTTACTTGCTCAAGGCCATTCATTACTGAATATTGATAAAAATCGATAAACCGTTCAATTGTTAAGAGTTGTTCTTCAATAAATGTCTCTGTAGCAGTAGTGGATTGACGCCAAACTAATTGGTGTTTCACTTGGTCTTTTTCCCATGCCTGAAAAGCATTTGCAAAATGAATATGACGGCTAAAGCGTGGTAAGTGATCATGAAAAACGGTTAACACTAAATCAACCTTATTCCATTGAATCATCAGTAAATGCTCGCCTTTTCTAAACAAGTCTTGCTTTACATACGATCGATAGACACTTAAGTAGGACACATCTGCCACTACGGGTTGCAAACGCAATTGATCAAATAAATGATAATAGGGAAGTAGCCTTTCAGACGGATAAGCAAATAATAAGATATCGTTCTCTTTATCGCCTTCCTGTAAGCATTGATAGTCGATCACTGGTTTTTTAAACGGTAATCGAATACTACCTTCAAGTTGTAATTTTATATATGATGTTGCCTCTTCTTTATTTAGCTGACTCGGTATTTTTTCAAATCGCATAACAACAAAGCTGTCCGGAACAATAAATGATAATTTGCGACGTCTCCATTTTTTTTGTTCAATTAACATCTTTAACGTAAGCATTAACTGTTCCTCATTAACAATACGGCCATCTTCAATCATGCTGACATCAAAAATCACCTCGCCGTAATCAGCCACTTGTTCCGGCTTGTTGTAAGGACAGACAAAGTAGCGAATACTTCGATCCGTAATCGTTACAAAAACATGTAAGTTACTAAATAATTGCATATATTTCATCCTTTAGTTTAGTTAGAATTCCAATTAAAAGAATAGCGATACATACCAATCGATTATAGATTCTCCATATATTAAAACCGTCAATACAGCTAAACTAATATAAGGACCAAAAGGCACTTTAGATTTCCGATCCACTCTTCTCATCAATAATAAAACCGTATTCACCAATGCTCCATAAAATGTTGCTAGTAAAAAAACCAATAATATAGATGGGTAGCCAAATATTATACCAAGCAAGGCAAAGTACTTCATATCACCAGCACCCATTCCGCCTTTACTCACAATGATGATTAAAAAAATTAAACCAAAACCAATAATAGCACCTAAGATTGGTGACCACCATGGTTCCAATGGAACAAGGACACGCGCCCCAATAACAAACGGTAAGAAAAAGATTAGTATTTTATTTGGAATAAGAAAATAGCGAGAATCGGTAACGATGATAATAACGGCTAAAGAGATAACTAAGAAAGCAACAATTAATTCAAAAGATAAACCAAAACGCCAATAACTCAAAGTAAAGCTTGTACCCGTTAACAATTCAATTATGGGGTAAAGCTTGCTAATTGCGTTATGACAGCCACGACATTTCCCCTTTTGGATCAGATATGACAAAACTGGAAGCAATTCAAACCATCGCAGCACTTTCTTACAGTTAGGGCAATATGAACGATCCGATTGCAGAAAATTTTTTTGAGGAACACGCAAACCAACCACATTGTAAAAAGAACCTAGCACCAATCCAAATATAAAGGTAACGATGTAATAAAAAAGGGCCATTGTCTTCTCCTAATAGAATGAAAGACCCCTCAGGGAGGAGTCTACATGTTATATTTATTTGAGTTCTAACTTACCATCTGCATCTCTGTCAACTGTTCCAGAAGGTGCATCACCTTGTCTCAAGTCTAAATACCCTTCACTTATAAGTGTATCGACATCAACAGGTAAGCCATTTTCATTTTGAACTTCATAAAGTCTAGCTGCATCTAAAATCAATGCCACTTCCTGTTCATCTGCGTCACCTTGAGCATTTTTAATAATATTGCCTATCGCTGGAATAGCAATTGCAACAATGATACCTAAAATAACAATAACTGCAAGCAGCTCAACAAGCGTAAAACCTTTTTCACCTTTAAGTATTTTCTTCATTCTACTTAACATCTTACTTCCTCCTTAAAACAAGTGATATAAGTTCTGAATTAACTTAAAAGTTATTTATGGCGGTATTTAAATTTCACAGCATATGATGTAAATGAAGTGCAATTGCTTTAGCAATGATTTTCAATAACGTCTAACCAAGAAAATCATATCCAAATACTGTATATTCTGTCCTTACTTGATAATAAGAACGCATTTAAAAAAGACTCACAACATAAATAACCTTTATGATGCCAGCCGGTTGCACTACTAACTCCAATTTACCAAAGTGCCCAAATAAGGTAAATTTTCCTCGTTTCTGATTTAATTTATAATACTATTATACTAATATAAATGTATTTGTCCACCTATATAGGTTAAAAAGTACATGACAAATTTACTTTTTTTATATATTTTCAAATAAATCGAACATCGGTATAACAACAGACAGGACAATAGACCCAACAACAAATGCTAAAAAGATAATTAATACCGGTTCAATCAGGGATTTCAACTTATCCGATGCTTCTTCTAATTCTTGTTCATAGAAGTCCGCCACTTTCTTTAACATTGCATCAATAGAACCCGTCGCTTCTCCAACTGCAATCATCTGAGTGACAAGTTTCGGGAATACCCAATGCTCTTTCATCGGCTTTGCTAAAGATTCTCCTTCTTCTAAAGCTATTCTACTTTCTTTTAACACGTCTTTAACGATCCGGTTACTAATCACATGTTCTGTTATTTGAAGAGCCTCTAAGATAGGGATTGAGCTATTTAATAATGAACTAAGTGTTTGACTCATTCTTGCTAATGTCGCTTTTTGAACAAAAATGCCGAATATAGGCAATTTAAAGTGTAAATGGTCAAATAAATAAGCGAATCGTTCACGTTTTACTAATGCTTTAACGATGACCACCGTTAAACTGACAATAACGACAAACAGCCACCAGAACCGTTGCATAAAATGACTAATATTAACGATAAACTGCGTATACGGTGGGATTTCTTGGCCAAATGATAAAAACATATCAGTAAATATCGGAACAATAAAAGCAAGCAAGAACATCGTAATCAACAAAGCAAGTGATCCAATCACTATTGGGTAAGTCATGGCTGTAATTATTTTTTGCTTCAGCTGATATTGCTTTTCATAATAAGTTGCCATTCGTTCAAATATTTCATCTAAACGACCACTTACTTCGCCTGCATTTACCATACTTACTAATAATTCAGGAAATAACTTTGGATAGCGTTCTAATGCACGAGATAAAGATTCTCCTTCTTGAATATGCGCCCTCACCTCTATTAATGCGGTCCTTAATGTTTTACTATTTGACTGTTCAGCTAATATTTCTGTCGTATCAACTAAGCTAATGCCTGCATTAACTAACGTTGAAAATTGGCGAAGAAAAATAACAAAATCTTTATTTTTTATTGGACGTCCTATATTAATATCACTATACAAGATGGGATTAAGTTTTTTGATTTTAAAAACGAGCAGACCCACTTGTTGTAATTCTATTAATGCATCCTTTTCAGTCTCCATTTCCACTTTACCCTTTGTTAATTTACCTTCACGTGTACGCGCTTGATAAGCATAGATTGGCAATGCACTCACCTCCTTATAATGATTTTTTTAAAAAGGGATCGGCATCCTTTTGAAAGATGAGTCCTTCCTTAACCTTTCGTCGAATATCCATTTCAATCGTATGCATACCTTTATCTTTGGATGTTTGTAATGTATTCTGAATTTGATGCATTTTTTCATTGCGAATTAAATTTTTAATTGCAGCATTATTTATCAATATTTCTGTTGCAGCAACTCTTCCGCTATGTTGGGCCGTTGGGAATAATCGTTGTGAAAGAATGGCTTCTAAAACATTCGCCAATAAGATACGAATCTGATCTTTTTGGTTGGTGGGAAACACATCAATAATTCGATCAATCGTCGAAGCCGCATCTTGCGTATGAAGCGTCCCTAGAACTAAATGACCTGTTTCTGCCGCTGTAATAGCAGTAGAAATCGTATCGAGATCTCTCATTTCTCCAACTAAAATCACATCAGGATCTTGTCTCAAACAGGACCGCAACCCTTTTTGAAAAGAAATAGTATCAAAGCCTATTTCTCTTTGATCGATAATCGATTGATTATGCTTATGTAAGTATTCAATCGGATCTTCTAATGTAATAATATGACGATTCATCGAACGGTTCATATAATCAATCATAGCTGCCAGTGATGTGCTTTTCCCGCTTCCCGTAGGTCCGGTAACGAGGACCAACCCATGTGGTTTTTTGACAATGTCTTTTAATATTTGAGGCAAGCCCAACTCATCAATCTGTGGAATCCTAGTGGGAATGATCCGAAAAGCCAAGGAAAGGTTACTCCTTTGATAAAAGATATTAACGCGAAATCGAGACACACCAGGTATACCGTGAGACAAATCTAACTCCCGTTCTTTTTCTAAATGTTTCCACATCTCCTCAGTTAATATAGACTGTGCCATATTTTTTGTATCTTCAGGCGTTAATACACTTTCTTCGGATGGTACTAATCGGCCATCGATTCGAAAAATCGGGACAGAACCTACGGTGATATGGATATCTGAAGCATTTTTTTGATAGGCTGTTGTCAATATATCTGATAACTGGTTCATTTTATCTTACACCCCTAGTCTTCAATTGCTACACGCATCACTTCCTCAATCGTTGTATCTCCTTGTTTCACTTTTAATAAACCATCATCCATTAAAAAGCGCATGCCTTGTTGACGAACATATGCTTTTATTTCCGACATACTTGCCCGATTCATCATTATTTTTTTCATTTTATCATCGATAACTAATAATTCATGAATAGCCATACGTCCTCGATAGCCCGTACCTCGACAACTGTCACAACCTTTACCCTCACTTACGTATTCTATAGCTATATCGCGCTTGGAAAATAATTCACTTTCCATTGGTGTAACGGGTCTTGTCTGTTTACAATCTTTGCAAACTTTTTTAACCAGTCGTTGTGCCATTACACCTGTAAGTGACGATACAACCAAATAAGGTTCAATTCCCATATCAAATAAGCGTGGAATCGTATCAATGGCGCTATTCGTGTGCAGTGTACTAAATACAACATGTCCTGTTAACGAAGAACGAATGGCCATTTCAGCTGTCTCTTTATCTCGAATTTCACCAAGCATAATAATATTAGGATCTTGCCGCAAAATTGAACGTAATCCAGCAGCAAAAGTTAAGCCAATCGTTGGATTGACTTGCACCTGATTAATCCCTTCTAATTGATATTCAACTGGATCCTCAACCGTAATAATATTGACGTCCTCTTGGTTCAGCTCATTAATTGAACCATATAAAGTTGTTGTTTTCCCTGATCCTGTTGGGCCAGTTAATAGAATCAATCCTGAGGGTCGATTAATCAACTCTTGATATTTTTCTAACGTTTGTTTAGTTAAATCAAGCTCAGTAAGTGTTTTGAATATATTTGTTAAATCAAGCATACGTATAACTACTTTTTCACCAAAAACAGTGGGCAACGTTGACACCCGTAGATCGATTGGTTTCGCATCGATAACCATTCGAATCCGACCATCTTGTGGACGACGTGTTTCGGTGATATTTAAGTTCGCTAAAATTTTCACACGAGCAATAAGAGCATTTTGCATCCGTTTAGGCAATGTCCTCTCATTACGAAGCATGCCATCCACGCGATAACGAACAGCCACTTTACCTTCACTTGGATCTAGGTGGACATCACTAGCTCTGAGCGCCATGCCCGCTTGTAATACTTGATCAAGAATGCGAACCGCCGGAGCCTCTTCGCCTTCCACTTCTTCCGCATAGTCTTCTTCCATGTCATAATACTTGTTGATCGCTTGAAGAATATCTTCCTTTGTCGCAATCACAGGTTTAATCTCAAAACCCGTCGCTAATTCCAAATCATCAATCGCATAATAATCAAGTGGGTCATTCATTGCCACAGTTAAGATATTTTCATGCTGTTCAATTGGCAATAATATATTCTCACGTGCAATTTCTTTAGGAATTAATTCCATGAGTTGTTCATTAATAGGAAAACGATACAATGAAACACTTGCAATTTTTAAGTGAATCTCTAATACCTCGATTAATTGCTTTTCAGTGATATAGCCTTGTTCCACTAGAGCATCGCCCAATTTCTGACGCTCTTTCTTATTAGCTAGGACGTCAAGAATCTCTTGCTCAGTTATTAAACCCTCTTCTTTTAACACATCGCCTAATTTTCGTTTATTTCGAATAGCCACTTCAATAGCCTCCTATCCTAGTCGTTTTGTTCAATTGGCGGTTCCTTAGTAATCAAGTCTTCATCAACATCTTGATCGTCATTTGGTCGGCCTGGTATAAAGAAATCTAAATCTCCCATTAGTTCAATACTTCCACCACCATTTCCGCTAATCGTGTCAACGACAAAAAAACCTTTTGTTGGCACATTATTAGGTATTAATGTAGCATAGGGAGCGATTAGAACAACACCATCAGATGTAGAATTAAAGATGATTTGATCTCCTCCTGATATAACAGAGCCACTTATAGTGGATCCATAGGCAAACTCTAAGTTAGCCTGTTTCACAAAGAGAGAACCTTCAATATTTCCGTTAATGATCGGCTTTCGGCTATTTTCATAATAAACTGTAAACGTACTTTCTCCTTCACTCGTAATATTGATATGATTAGCCAAACTTATGCGATCTTTTACAAAGATGCTCACATGTCCGTTACCGTTAATGACTAAATCACCATTCAGTGACAAGTCATCAATGACAATCTCTCTATCTTGTCCAGCTGTGTCTAGATACAAAGATTTACCATTACCAACTTGAACTTTATTAAAAGCATAATTGTTATTTAGCTGTAACGTATATGAATCAATATGATATGTTGTAACCAATAAATCGCCATCCTTAATGACATCATACTGATTCCAAGGTTGACTTTCATCACCATAACGAATGTTTTCATGCTGGGAGTAACTTGGGATATCAGGAAAGGCATTCACATAGTCTTCATATCCCTTAAAATCTGAACGAGGGTCATCCCATATTAATGGTTGTTCACTATAAACGACGTCTCCCTTTAAGGAAGCATCAATATTCATAACATTATTGCTGGATGGATTTAAATTAATATCTTGAGTAATACCCGCATGCTGTGTCGTAATGTTATTACCTTGCTTCCCTCTAAAATAAGCAGTACCATTTAGTTGAGCCCCAGCTCGTATACTAAAAGTATTCGTTTCACTTGCCACAGCATAAAGATTACCTCTCATCATCCCACCATTTGTAAAACTAATCGAATTCTGCTTATTTGCATTTAAATAGGCATTTCCATACATCTCACGAATTTGAAAGTTAATATTGTTTTGAGATTGAGCATATAGATTACCATTTATTGTGGAACCTGCACCTAATTGAATGTTTACATCATGATCATCACTACTTAAGTAAATATCACCATTTAAATTCACACTTCCACTTAAATTAATTCTACTTCTAACAAGCGCTAGCATATCTTCTGGTATTTCAGGGAATTGAGGATTAGACCCACTATCTTTTGGACTCCAATTCACTGTAAATACTTGTTCAATCGATCGATTTCTTGATCCAATTTGACCTTTAGAAATGATCTTGTACTGTCTAGGGTTTTGCTGATTTATTTCTATAATCTCTATTTCTGCCAAAGGTTCTTCTCCAAAATGGCCTTCAAAGTTTTTATAAATAACTGCATCTACTTTTTCGAAAATATGCTCATTCATCTTTTGATAGAACTGCTCTTGAGAAGGATACAGATCATAAGCCTGTTCTACGATTTCCTTTATTTCTGCATAAGCTTGGTTGACACCGGCCTCCGCAATATAGTAAGTAGATTGATACGCACGATCAGTTGTCGTTAATTTAACATTAGCAAATGCTACCGTAGCTAATGCAACACCAAGTATTGACAGCACAACTACAGTCATTAATACAAATAACAAGGTTACCCCTGACTCTTCATTCATTAACTTTTTCAAACTGATCACCTACTTTCTATAATAAATCGTTGTGCTTATTTCAGTTTCACGCCCCTGTTTATTTGCAATACTTTTAATCGTTATAGCTGCACCATTTTCTAATAAGGTTAAATCAAATATTTCTATTGCATCGCTTAATGGGTGATCGTTACGATAAACGATATCTCCATGATGACGATAACGATTCGTTCCAATCTGCCATATCCCCTCAGATTGAGAAACAGACTCAGCCGTTACTTTACGTAAATCAGTGGTTAATTGGCTAACTACAAGCCTTACCTCACCTTGTTTATCTATTTGATCGGTTTGATGATAAAATTGCCGTTGTCCGAATAGATGAGCAGAACCAATTAATACAATCACAATCGACAATATTGCCAAAACACCCAATAATTCAACAAGTGTAATGCCTTGTTCATTTTTAATCACCATTATCTCCTACCTCATCAAAAAATAAATTAGTCTCCATTTGCGCTTGCTGCTGATCGTTATCACCATATACCTTTACAACTAATCTATATAAATTTTCTAAAATGACACCTGCGTTATTTCTTGTAGGTTCTAAATATATTTCTATGCTAAGTCCCTGATGCGATTGAGTCATTCTTTCCGTATTTTCAGATGTTTGATAATGATCAGATTCATGACGCAAATCATCAATGAGTTGTTGATAAGTGAGTAGCGTTGATTGAAAGTATATGGATTCCATTTTTTCTTGAGCTACATAGGAGGCATCAAGCATAGTTTCTGACACTTTAGTTGTACGTGCTGAGTTGATAAAAAAGGTAAGAAACGTAACAACAATCATTGAAAGAATAACAATAGATGCTAACACTTCCACTAAAGTCAATCCATCTTGATGTATGAACATGCGTTTTATCATTTTCTCACCCCTTTTAGCGCTGGTATGCCGCCACCTTATTACGTCCTTCTCGCTTTGCTCCGATATACATGGCTCGATCTGCTAGTCGAATTAATTCATCAAGATGGTCAGTTTGCTCTGGGTAACTGGCTACACCTAGACTAGCAGTCAAATTCAATTTAATCGTTTCTTGGTGACTAAGTATATGATGATGACATATGAAAGCAGTCTGCTCTATTAAAGAGCGGATCTCCTCTGCCAACTTAATTCCTTTGGCTTGCTTGTAATTTGGCAGAAAAATAATAAATTCTTCACCACCGTAGCGGGCCACTTCTGCATTTCCTTGCCGTTTCAAGTAATTTTGAATCAAATCTGCCACTTGGACTAACACTTCATTACCACATTCATGCCCATACTGATCATTAATCACTTTAAAATGATCAAGATCAATCATGATTAATGAGCAACCTTCACTTGGTGAGATCGCTCTGTAGTCTGTTAGAATTTTTTCAAAGTACCTAAGGTTTGGCAAACGCGTTAAATGATCCGTTTGGCTTTTCAATTCAATGCTCTCATAGTATTTTGCATTATCAAGGGCAATGCCTAAATAATGATTAAGCACAGTCAAGACGGAAACAAGGATACTTAAGAAAGCATACCTTTTCTTAGCAATAATGACGATAACAGCAACAGTTTGATAATTTTTTTGGATAGGCATCGCCATCATACTTTCTCCTATATTCACTAAATCATTAGTTGCGAGATGTTCCCATCGCTTCACTTTATCATAAATCGTTGTCTTTCCAATATTTATAGCCTGCTCTACAATAAAATGACCGTTGCGGTCAACAATGTTTTCTTCAAGAACCAACCCATTTTTATCATTCAAAAGTCGCACCCTTTTATACTGATCTCCATGAAACAATTCATAAATGACGACCGAATCAGCTGGAAAAATTTCCGGCACTGTACTTAAATATGTTTTCAGAATATCATCACGTGTATAATAACCTGTTAGTTTTTGTGCAAGCTGATTAACCTGAACTAAATACTGGTTAGTTGTTTTACTTTGATAATACAATTTCAAACTAATTGAGATGGTAACAATGGGAATGCTCATCATCAAGATACCTAACGCATTAAAAGACTGATAAAGATAAACTAAAACAATCCCCGAAGGTACTGTATACCCCATAATAAATAAAGAAAAATAAAAACCTTCTCCTAAAAAAGCTACCTTTCTATTGTAGATAAAACGTTTAATTAAGAATAAAATGATTTGATTGGCTAAAAATGCAATGAACATATAGATCAGTAACTGCAAAATATTGTAGTTTAAAAAAACTAAACGTTCAGGCATATAAGGTGACGAAAGGTAATAAGCCGATGCTGAAATAAGTGACACTGCAAGAAACATTATTAAATTTAGTGGAATACGATACGCATCATGTTTACTTATTTTAAGCCGAATTAACACAAAGATCATTGCTAACTGAGTAACAATGATTTCAATAAATAATCCATAAATCAGAAAAGTTGCCAAACTCACACTATTAATTAAAAAAATCGGTGTTTTATTAATCGTAATAGGAAACAGAGCAACCATAACAGCTAACAGTAAAAAAGCAATAAAACTAAAAAGATCAAAAGAGGTGTCAATACTTGAATGTTGATAAAGCCAGCTAACTATTATCGGCCAGATCAATAACCATGCCAGCCATATTCCCACTTGCTTCTTTTTCTCGATCATTGTCTCCACCCCATTTGAAACCAAGCCAATCCTTTTTTATAAGACTTATAGATATAGTCAATTATAGTAGTTTATACCCTTTAGAGCAAGACTAATTACTTAAAATATTGGCGGACTTTTCCAACAAACGCCAAAGATCCTGTTACAAATGTCATAGATTGGTTTTTGTTCTTATAGATCATTTGATCCAGAAGCTTCTGCCAATTAGAAACGACCTTTTTATTTTTATGATGAGAATACTCATATAAATTCTCTGCAGTTTCAGCGCGGTCATGGTCAAATGTTGTAAATATAATTTGATCAAAGTTATTATCTAACCTTTCAATCATAGCTTGAATAGGTTTATCTTTAAAAGCACTGAATACCAATGTTTTTTGCTGATCAGCATATAGCATCTCTATTGTATCTAAAAAAGCTTCAATGCTCGCAAGATTATGTGCACCGTCAATAATAACAGGCGGCTTCATATGAACCCGTTCGAAACGAGCAGGAATGACAGCTGTCGCTAATGCTTTAGTAATGACAGCATGTGAAAGTGGCTCATTATTAAAATCTAACAACATGAGCGCTTTTATCGCAAGCCCAGCATTATGCAGTTGATGGTTACCCTTCATAAATAACCGAAACGGAATTGTCAGACTTTCCTCTTTATAAATATAGTGGTCATTCTGTTTAATGATTTGGAAATTTTTATCAAACTGAAAAACTTCAGCTCCTTTTTCCCGTGCATTATCTTCGATGGTTTGAAATGCTTCCTCTGAAACATCCCCCACGACCACAGGACGTTGATGCTTAATAATGCCTGCTTTATGACTAGCAATTTCAATCATCGTCTCACCTAAAAATTTAGTATGATCATAATCAATTGATGTGATCACCGCAACAAGCGGATCAATACAATTGGTAGCATCTTCTCGCCCCCCCATTCCTGCTTCAATAATTGAAAATTCTGCTTCGTCAGCAAAGAATTGATAAGCAATAGCAACGATAATTTCAAAATTACTAGCTGGATTGTTTAATTGATCAAGCGTTCGAAGTACATGATACAATCGATTAGCATAATGTAGATAGGATTGATCTGAAATGGCAGTGCCATTAAGTTGAATCATCGCTTGTCGATTGGTTAGACTCGGTGATGTGAACGTTCCGATTTGATAACCAGCTAATTTTAACGTAGTCGCTAAATAAACAGTTGTTGATCCTTTACCATTTGTACCAGCTACATGTATGGCTTTTATTTTTTTCTCTGGATGACCTACCTCTTCAAGTAAGAGGCGCATACGATCTAATCCAGGTTTTATTCCAATTTGCTCACGGTGATCTAAAAATCCCTCAAAACTTTGAACCGATCTAAACATAATAAAAATCTTCCTCTCTATTGTTAACACCCTATAACAGAATCTCCAATCAGGGGTGGGCTTTCCCACTGATTGGTAGCTGAGTGAATCAGGACATTAGCGTCCGTTAACTTCCGTCTATATGGATAATCTCTACGCTCGATTTTGTGACGGACGTTTTACGGACGGTTATCTGTGATAAAACGAAACTTCAATCAGGGGGCGAGCTTTCCCACTGATTGGTAGCTGAGTGAATCAGGACATTAGCGTCCGTTAACTTCCGTCTATATGGATAATTTCTACGCTCGATTTTGTGACGGACGTTTTACGGACGGTTATCTGTGATAAATTGTAACGAAAATAGCGCAGTATGAAAAGCGAATGATGAAAATGATTCATATTGCTAACGTCTTAAAAAAGCTGCCCTAAAGTCTTATTCGACTTGGACAGCTTATCGTTTATTGTTTTAATTCTTCTATCCTTGCTGCAACTTTGTCACGTTTATCAAGATAATCGGTTTGCTTTTGTTTTTCTTCAGCAACAACATGTTCAGGGGCTTTGTTGACAAAGCCAGCGTTACTTAATTTCTTCTGAACGCGTTCAACTTCCTTGTTTAGCTTTAATAGTTCCGCTTCTAACCTAGCTATCTCTTTATCCACATCAATTAATCCAGCTAATGGCAAGTATAGCTCAGCTCCCGTAACAACAGCAGACATTGATTTCTCCGGAGCGGTTAAATCTGTCGCGATGGTCAACTCACTGGTGTGACAGAATCGCTCAATATAGTGACGATTAGCAAGCAATTGTTCAGCAACTTTTCTATCACTTGCATTAACGGTGAGTACGATTGGCTTGGACATCGGTGTATCTACTTCTGCACGTATATTACGAACTGCACGAATAATCGCAACTAAACGATTCATTTCTGTCGCTGCTTGCTCATTTGAATAAGCCATATTTATCGCTGGCCAATCCGCTTGTGTGATCGATTCCCCTTGATGAGGTAAGTGTTGCCAAATTTCCTCTGTTACGAAGGGCATAAATGGGTGTAGCATGCGCAGAATACTGTCTAATACATGGACAAGAATCGATTGTGTTGCTTGTTTAGCTTTTTCATCTTCCCCATACAATGGTATCTTCGCCATTTCAATGTACCAATCACAGAAATCATCCCAAATAAAGTTATAGAGATGGCGCCCTGCCTCACCAAAATCATAACGATTTGTGTGGCGATTAACTTGCTCTATTGTTTCATTTAAACGGGTCAATATCCAATGATCAGCTACATTCTTTTCGACTGACAGACTTATATCCTTAAATTCCATTCCTTCAATGTTCATTAAGACAAATCGTGAAGCATTCCATATTTTATTAATAAAGTTCCACGTTGATTCGACTTTTTCCCATTGGAATCGTAAGTCTTGACCAGGTGTTGAACCCGTTGCAAGAAAGTATCGTAATGCATCAGCTCCATACTTATCAATAACGTCCATTGGATCGACACCGTTTCCGAGTGACTTACTCATTTTACGCCCTTCAGCATCTCGCACAAGACCATGAATTAATACATCATCAAATGGACGTTGCTTTGTAAAATGCTTAGATTGGAAGATCATTCTTGCAACCCAGAAGAAGATAATATCATAGCCTGTCACTAAAGCGTTAGTTGGAAAATAGCGCTCAAAATCTTGATCATCTAAATCAGGCCAATTCAATGTTGAAAACGGCCATAAAGCCGATGAAAACCAAGTATCTAAAACATCCGTATCTTGTTGCCAGTTTTCAAGATCTGCAGGTGCTTCTTTCCCTACATAAATCTCACCCGTATCTTTATGGTACCAAGCAGGAATACGATGCCCCCACCATAACTGACGAGAAATACACCAATCGCGAATGTTATCCATCCATCGCAAATAATTACCTTCAAATCGCTCAGGAACAAAATTAACCTTTTCTTTTTTATCTTTTTGTAACTTCACAGCCTCATCAGCAAGAGGTTGCATATTCACAAACCATTGTGTTGACAAGTATGGCTCAACAACAGCCCCGCTTCTTTCCGAATGCCCTACAGAATGCACATGTTCTTCAATCTTGAATAGAATGCCTTCATCTTGAAGATCTTTGACAAGCTGCTTTCGGCAGGCAAAGCGATCCATTCCTTCGTATTTACCAGCCTTTTCATTCATTGTTCCATCTTCATTCATTACAAGTACGCGTTCTAGGTTATGACGATTACCTATTTCAAAATCATTAGGGTCATGAGCAGGCGTAATTTTAACTGCCCCTGAACCAAATGATTGATCAACATAATCATCAGCAACAATTTCAATTTCACGCCCAACAATTGGCAGAATTACTGTTTTGCCAATCATATGCTGATACCGCTCATCTTTCGGATGAACAGCAACAGCTGTATCCCCTAACATCGTTTCAGGGCGTGTCGTTGCAATCTCAATATCACCTGAACCATCTTTAAGAGGATATTTCATGTGATAAAAATGACCCGTCACTTCTTCGTGAATAACTTCAATATCTGATAAGGCCGTTTTCGTAGCTGGATCCCAATTAATAATATATTCCCCACGATAAATCAAGCCTTCTTGATAAAGCTTAACGAATACTTCTTTAACTGCTTCAGATAACCCTTCATCTAGAGTAAAACGCTCTCGTGAATAATCTAGACCTAGTCCTAGCTTTTCCCATTGCGCTCTAATGAAAGTAGCATAATCGTCTTTCCATTCCCACGCTTTTTCGAGAAATTTTTCACGCCCAAGATCATAACGACTGATCCCTTCCTCACGCAACTTAGCTTCTACCTTTGCCTGTGTAGCAATACCTGCATGATCCATCCCCGGTAAGTAGAGGGCATCAAACCCCTGCATTCTTTTCATACGAGTAATAATATCTTGTAGTGTGGTATCCCATGCATGTCCAATGTGTAATTTACCGGTTACGTTTGGTGGTGGAATTACAACTGTAAATGGTTTTTTGTTTGGATCATTTGTTGCTTCGAAAAATTTTCGATCAACCCAATATTGATAACGGCCTTTCTCAACGGCCTGCGCATCATATTTTGGTGGTAAATTATGTGTTTGTTCTGACACTTGTGTAACCTCCTTATTTTTTATCATTTATTTAAAAATGAACTTACTTATCATCTCTTCCTAGGCCAAATACTGTCTTGGATTCACACAAAAAACCCTAATCATCCTAAAAAGGACGAAAGGGTTTAACATTCCGTGGTACCACCTTTGTTTATAGCAAAAACAAGCTATACACTTCATTTCAATAACGGTCTATAACCGGTTTAACCTAATAATCATCTACACGTTCGGTTAAACGACTCCAAGGCTACCTTCTGCAGTTAGGGACTAGAAACCTTTCAGCCGTTGGTTTCCTCTCTATAAGTTTGACCAGCATACTCTTCCTCTTCATCATCTTTATTATATAGTTCTTTTCTATACCAGTTATTTTATCCAAAATAGCACATAAAAGTCAATAAAGATTTTAATAATCATGCCAACAAGTAAAGATTTCAACTTCTTAAAACTTATGCATATACTGTGATAAGAGCTAGTATTAATTATGTGTAAACATATATGCATATTTTATTACATTCAGTACGTTACCCATTATTTTTTGTTTATAGCAGAAGGTTGTACTTTGTAACGAAAGGGTGGAATTATGTCTCGATATTATCGCTATCGCTTGCCACCATGGTGTCGAGAATGGCTTTTAGTGATTGAACGGTGTTTACTTCCAATCTGTATCGTCCAACTGATCAGAACCTTATTTTTTCCAACGACACTTGATGTCTTTTTATTGGGCTTATTTATTGGTGTCTATGTTTCCTTTTACTTAAAATGGATATAAAATGAACCTTCAATCAGTGGAGGCTTCTTCCCCACTGATTGAAGGTTCAGTGAATCAGGACATTGGTCGGTCGTTATCACCCACCTAACAAGATTTGCTCTGCTTTCTATTTTAAGGTGATGCTTCTCATACGGTTATCTGTTACAAAAAAGTGATGAACACTACTATTGGAAGGTGTCATCACTTTTTCATTTTATTTTGGTACATATATAATTTGACCATGATAAACATCTGATGATTCTAGCCGATTAGCTTCTTGCAGTTTCATTGTATTGACTCCATATTGTTCTGCTATACCCTCTAAAGAGTCTTGTTCCTGAACAATATACATTGTCATTTTTGTATACTGTTCTTCCTCTGAATTACTTTGATCAAACAAATCTAACAAGGAGGTTGGCCGCTGTTGTTCATCTGTATGACTTTCTTCTGTAACAACAGGATCTGCTTCTTCTATTAATGATTCACTGCGAATCTCTTCTTCATGTGTTTCTTGCGTTTTAATAGGGGCTAACTCTGGGTCAGCCGTCGGCTCATCTGGGGGCTGAAGCTCATTTATTGGTTCTTCTAAATCCTCCCGGTGTAATGGAACCACTTTATCTTCTTCTTTTTCTTCTATCTCTTCTTCCTCGTTTTTACCTTGCTCAGCCTCCTTTTCCTCTGCTTTAATTTTTAAATCAAATGTGATTCTATCTTCATCTTCTTCTTTTGATTCTTCCAGGTCCCCATCACTATCTCCTGGTTCTTCCATTTCTTTAATTTCTTCCACCCGATCGTGTTCTAGGCCTTGAATAACAAGAGATGCCTCTAATTCCAATTTGCAAGATTCCGGTAAATGATAATCAAAGCTATCAACGCTTACCGATAATTCATCCATCCGTTTTACTCGTTCATGTGGAATGGAGATATCTACAGGAAAATGATGTGAAAACTCACAGATCCCATCCTCATCTCGAACAACCTTTTTAAAATATCGCCCTGTCACTTCTGGTTCATCTATGTCAGATTGTTCCTCAATTTCAACAGGTAAATATTCACCTGTTAAAGCAATAATTCCTCGTACTGAAACATAATCAGGAAAGGTTTGAATAGAAATTTCAGGGTCAAGACCTATACCTAACATTTCAGAAACCCCTTCTGCCTTTTGAAATAATAATGTTTCAGTTAAATCAAACTGAAATGACTTTGACTCTTGCTCAGCCATCAACATTCCTCCTTTCAACTCAACACATCCTCATTAACAGATATATGATAGTATCAAAAGAATATGTCAAGTTGTAAGCAGACTTCAATCAGACCCTAACTTAGAATAATATGTGAATACGAACAAAAGCCCAGAATATTGTCTAGGATCTATCCACTACGTGTTTACATAACAGCCTAGCGTACCATCACTAAGATGAGTCTCTACTTTATACAGATTATAACCATTCCTTAAGTTATTTCTAGGACCAAAAGGAAACAGACGTCTATTACATCTGCTTTCTTTAGATCCCAATGTAAAAATCAATAGCTAACTAGAATTTAGTTCGATTACAAGCAGATAGAATGACCACTTGATCAACACCGTTTAAAGTCGTATACATTCAAATAGCGTATGTTATTGATTTTACTCAATTATGCATTTTTCTTTGGTGGCAATTTGAACATGGCGATAATTGGTTCCTAACATGACAACATCCATCTTGCCACCCCCATATTGAGAATAGGCAAACCTCTACCTTTCTGATAAAATAGACGGTAGTTTATCACAAATAAGCATCCGTAAAACACGCATCTCAAATAGAGAACAGTAGGAAATCTATTGAAATGGGTGATAGTGGACGCTAATGTCTTGATTTACTCATTAAACAACTAGTTACGAAGAGCAAAAACGTTCACTGATTGAAGGTTCGTTTTATAATAGACAAGCACTTTAGTAACTTATTATCGTTTTTAAAGCCAATCAATGACAGGACAGTATTGGCAGAGGAGGTTTTCATGCGTCAACAAAATCAATTAAGTGCATTCATATTGATTGGAGTCGGTCTTTACTTTTTGCTTCAACAATGGGACTTACCGTTTTTAGCTAATTTTTCAACGTGGCCTAGCTTGTTTATGATTTTAGGATTGAGTTTACTTATTCACGGCTATCTAACTCGAGATCATGATAAAATCTTTCCGGGAACGATTCTTTTAGGACTCGGCATTCACTTTCATGCTGTCTCCGTCTACCCTGAATGGGTTGAACACTGGAGTGTTTATGCAGTTATTATCGGGCTAGCTTTTCTGCTTCGCTATCAAAAAACGAAGGCCGGCTTATACCCCGGATTAATTCTACTTTCTCTTGGTCTTTTTATCCTTTTGTCAATGACGAATTCACAATTTTCCCAATCCGTCCATCAACTTATTGGTTGGTTAGAAGATTATTGGCCAGTTGGCTTAATCGTTTTCGGCATCTATTTACTATTTAAAAAAAGATAGCAAAAATGCTATCTTTTTTTAAATCTTTACAGCACAGCAGATTTGAGTGCCTTATTTGCATAGCTGTCCTTTATTCTAGATAAACGTTGTGACATTCATTCAATTACGCTTTCCCCCATTGGCATGCGGTAAAAATGAGGTAATAACACGCCAGGCTTCTTCTTTCCCTTGGGCTGTTTCAGCTGAAAATGGAATAATCTGATCTCCACTTTCTAAAGCTAATGTCTCTTTGACACGCTTAACATGTTTGGCTACTTGTCCCTTTTTAATTTTATCCACTTTTGTAGCAATAACTAGAACCGGGATTTGATGGTGTTTTAAAAAATCATACATCGCCACGTCATCATTTGTCGGTTGATGCCGAATATCGATGACAAGTACAGTCGCTTGCAGATTTTCACGTTCAGTAAAATACGTTTCCATCATTTTACCCCAAGCTTCTCGTTCCGTCTTCGAGACCTTCGCATAACCATAACCCGGAACATCTACAAAGTGAAAGAATTCATTGATTAAGTAAAAATTTAAGGTTTGTGTCTTTCCTGGTTTCGAGGATGTACGCGCTAAAGCCTTCCGATTAATAAGCTTATTAATAAACGACGATTTCCCGACATTGGACCGACCTGCTAATGCAATTTCAGGTAATCCCTCTGGCGGATATTGCTTCGGTGTTACAGCACTAATAGTAATATCTGATTTTGTTACTTTCATGTTATTCCCCCACTAACGCATGTTCAAGTACTTGATCTAAATGGTCAACGGCAATAAAGGTTAGTGATTGTTTAACACTGTCAGGGATATCATCTAAGTCTTTTTCATTTTCCTTCGGTATGATAATGGTTGTTAGTCCAGCACGATGAGCACTTAATGTTTTTTCTTTTAATCCACCGATAGGTAAAACACGACCTCGAAGGGTAATCTCTCCTGTCATGCCTACTTCTTTTCGCACAGGATGATTGGTTAAACTTGATATAAGTGCGGTCGCCATCGTAATGCCTGCTGATGGTCCATCTTTTGGTGTCGCGCCTTCTGGAACATGAATATGAATATCTTGTTTTTGATGAAAATCCGGATCAATCTTCAATTGTTCTGCTCTTGATCGGATGTAACTCAATGCTGCATGTGCAGATTCTTTCATGACATCGCCAAGTTTACCTGTTAAAGCTAATTTGCCCTTACCAGGTACAATACTAACTTCAATCGCTAACGTATCACCACCAGCAGCAGTATACGCTAAACCTGTTGCCGTTCCAATTTGATCTTCTTCTTCCATCATACCATAACGATAGAGAGGTTTGCCTAATAATTTTTCCAATTGGTTTTCGGTAATCACAATCCGCTTCTTTTGTTCCGATACAAACAGCTTTGCTGCCTTTCGACATAATGCGGCTAATTGTCTTTCAAGTTGTCGCACACCCGCTTCACGAGTATAGCGGCGGATTAACTTTATTAAACCTTCATCACGCACTTGTAGGTTACCTTTTTTCAATCCATGTGCGGCCAATTGTTTAGGTAGTAAATAATTACGGGCAATATGTTGTTTTTCTAATTCAGTGTATCCAGGAATAGAGATAATTTCCATACGATCAAGCAGCGGTCGAGGAATCGTTTGTAAATGATTAGCTGTTGCAATAAACATGACTTTACTAAGATCATACGTCTCTTCAATAAAATGATCACTAAATTGACTGTTCTGCTCTGGATCTAACACCTCAAGCATAGCTGCTGATGGATCACCTCTAAAATCATTTGCCATTTTATCAATTTCATCTAATAACATCACCGGATTAATTGTTTCTGCTTTCTTCATACCTTGAATAATACGCCCAGGCATTGCCCCAACATACGTACGACGATGCCCTCTTATTTCGGCTTCATCTCTAACACCACCAAGCGACAAGCGAACAAAACGACGATTTATTGCCCGGGCAATAGACTTTGCTAATGAAGTCTTTCCTACTCCTGGTGGCCCTACTAAACAAAGGATTGGACCGCGTAAAGATTTAGTTAATTGTTGAACAGCTAAATATTCTAAAATACGCTCTTTCACTTTATCCAAACCATAATGATCTTGATTTAAAATCGTTTCAGCGTGATCAACATCGAGATGATCCTCTGTTTCATTTGACCACGGAAGGCTAACAAGCCATTCCAGGTAATTTCTGATGACGGAACTTTCTGCTGATGTTTGTGGCACTTTCTCAAAGCGCTTTAGCTCTTTTTCAGCTAGTTTCAAAATTCGTTCCGGCATGTTACTTTGTTCTATTTTATCTTGTAGGTCTGCAACCTCTCCAGACTTACCGTCTTTATCACCAAGCTCTTTTTGAATTGCCTTCATTTGTTCGCGCAAATAATATTCTTTTTGCGTCTGTTCAATTGATCGCTTCACACGTTGTCCAATTTTTTGCTCCAAACGTAAAACTTCTTGCTCATTAGAAATTAACTCCATTAATTGTTGTGCGCGTTCATCGACGTCAATCATTTCTAATAACACTTGTTTAATTGATAATTTAATGGGCAAATGAGAACTAATCAAATCTGTTAATTGTGACAAGTCTGCAATGTCAATAACACTTTCATAAGTTTCCTTTGATAATTTACTTGATAATTCAACATATTTTTTAAATTGGTCCAAAAGGGTCCGCATCAACGCTGATTGTCTCGGTTCTTCGACCAAGCCTTGCTCAACCAATGGAACAACTTCAACTGAGAAATAAGGGTCAATCTGCTGAAAAGAAACAGCCTCCGCCCGCTTGATCCCTTCAACCAACACTCTAAATGTACCGTTGGGCAACTTTAACATTTGTTTAACGTAAGCAATTGTACCATTAAGATAGAGATCTTCTTTTGCAGGTTCTTTTACCGCACTTTCTTTTTGAGCAACGAGTAAAATCTTTCGATCATGCATCATCGCCATTTCTAGTGCTTCAACCGAATGCTTACGCCCAATATCTAAATGCATGACAACTGATGGATAAACGACCATACCGCGAAGCGGGAGTAATGGTAATACCATCTGGTTTTCTTCACTCATAGAACGTCCCTCCCTGATCTTTATTTTTATCATACCCATGTTTATCTCGAAATCACATATAAGTTTTTTAAAAATTTCTGCCTAAATAATCCTAAGCCTATGTAATGATAAATGGAATAGAAAATCCCTTGCTTTACACAAGGGATTTAATAGTTAACAGTTAAGCGCTCTCCTTTGGTTCTTCATCAATCATCGAACCATCTTCAAGCAACAATTTCGGTCGCCCATTCTCAATTTCCACTGTATCCTTTGTAATGATACATTTCTTAATATCATCACGTGAAGGTAGTTCAAACATGACGTCTAACATAATCGTTTCAAGAATAGAACGCAAACCACGTGCACCCGTATTTCGTTCCATTGCTTTTTTAGCAATTGCTTCAAGGGCTTCTTCTTCAAATTCCAGATCTACATTGTCGATCTGGAAAAGTCGCCTATACTGTTTAACGAGGGCATTTTTTGGCTTTGTTAGTATCTCAATCAATGCCTCTCTATCTAACGGTTCTAGACTCCCAATAATAGGTAGCCTTCCGATGAATTCAGGAATTAAACCAAACTTTAATAAATCTTCAGGTAAAACTTTTTGAAGCAATTGAGCTTTGTCTAGCTCATCAGAATCTGTTTCAGCTCCAAATCCAATTATTTTTTTACCTAGGCGACTTTTAATAATTTGATCAATCCCATCAAATGCGCCACCTACAATAAATAAAATATTGGTTGTATCAATTTGAATAAACTCTTGATGCGGATGCTTCCTTCCACCTTGTGGTGGCACACTTGCTGTCGTTCCTTCTAAGATCTTAAGCAATGCTTGTTGAACACCTTCACCAGAAACATCTCTTGTTATTGATGGATTCTCTGATTTGCGGGCAACTTTATCAATTTCATCAATGTAAATAATACCTTTTTCAGCTTTTTCCACATCGTAATCTGCTGCTTGGATTAGCTTAAGTAAAATATTCTCAACATCTTCACCAACATAGCCTGCCTCTGTCAGAGAAGTAGCATCAGCTATTGCAAAAGGTACATTTAATATTCTTGCCAATGTTTGAGCAAGTAACGTTTTACCACTACCAGTTGGACCAATCATTGCAATATTACTCTTTGCAAGTTCTACATCGTCGGTTCCACGCGTCGCATTAATTCGCTTGTAATGGTTATAAACAGCCACCGAAAGATTCTTCTTTGCTTTGTTCTGTCCAATCACATAATCATCTAAAATCGAACGAATTTCTTGAGGTTTCGGAACATCTTTAAATTCTACTTCTTCATCTGTTCCGAGCTCTTCCTCGACAATTTCAGAGCAAAGCTCAATACATTCATCACATATATATACACCTGGACCAGCTACTAATTTTCTTACCTGATCTTGTGTTTTTCCGCAAAAAGAACATTTAAGCTGGCCTTTTTCTTCATTGAATTTATACATATTACGCTCACCCCTCTATAATTAAAAAACGATACGTGTTGTCTTTAATCGCGTATAATACGCTATATTTGATTGATATGCAAAGGTTAATCAGCTTAGGTGCCTATATCCCTATTACTTCTTCATCATATCAAATTACAGTAGATATTAAAAATAATACCTCTTAAAGTCCCTTTTTTAGTCTTACCCATTTACTTAAACGCTAAACGGTGCATCCTTATGTTATGTATGTTATCTTATGTAAAATTTAAAGTGATGTTAAGTGTATGTGTACGGTCTTATAATATGTAAAAAGGTTTGGATGGTAGAAAACAAGGCGAGAAATTAACCGCCTTGTTCCCATATTTCTGATTTATTTGGTTTGGCTATGTTCAACCAAGAAATCAATAGCTTTCTTAAATTTCAAATCTTCTTTAATGGAATCTGTATTGCCACCAAGCATTTGGGTAAGTTGCTCAATTTCAATTTGATACATTTCTGCCATTGTCTTCAATTCTTCATTAACATCTTCTTCAGTTACTTCAACATTTTCCACATCAGCAATAGCCTCAAGAACAAGGTTTGTTTGAACACGCTTTGATGCATCTTCTTTCATCTGTTCTTTAAGGGCATCTTCATCTTGACCAGAGAACTGAAAGTACATATCTAGGGTCATACCTTGCTGCTGTAGACGCTGTTCAAATTCACGAAGCATACGATCTAATTCCGTTGTTACCATCGCTTCTGGAATATCGATTTCAGCATTTTCAGTTGCCTGATTAATGAGTGTTTCACGCTTTTGATTCTCTGCGTCAGATTGTTTTTGATTTTCTAATCGCTCTCTTGTTTTCTCTTTTAGCTCAGCTAATGTCTCTACATCATCATTTACATCTTTAGCAAATTCATCATCTAATTCAGGTAATTCTTTTGCTTTGATCTCATGAATCTTGACCTTGAATGTCGCCGCTTTGCCAGCTAAATCTTCAGCATGATACTCTTCTGGGAAAGTGACTTCCACTTCTGTTTCTTCTCCAGTAGCTTTGCCAATAAGTTGTTCTTCAAATCCCGGAATAAATGAGCCTGAGCCAATTTCCAACGTATGATTTTCAGCGGCACCGCCCTCAAATGCTTCACCATCAACAAAACCTTCAAAATCAAGAACAACTGTATCACCATCTTCAACTGTTCCTTCTTCTTTAACAACAAGTTCTGCTTGATTTTGACGTTGGTTTTCAATATCTTGGTCAACATCTTCATCTGTAACCGCAACATCTTGCTCCTCAACTTCTAAGCCCTTATACTCGCCTAATTTAACTTCTGGCTTCACAGTAACACTAGCTGTAAAAATTAAGTTTTTACCTTTTTCAATTTGTGTAATATCAATTTCAGGTTGATCTACCGGAGAGATACCCGCTTCATCTACAGCGCCAGCATATGCCTCTGGTAAAATAATATCAACTGCATCTTGATATAAAGATTCAGCTCCAAAACGTTGTTCAAATAACCCACGTGGCACTCTACCTTTACGAAAACCAGGTAGTTGCACATCCTTTACTACTTTCTTAAACGCCTGATCTAAGGCTTCGTTAAATTTTTCAGCATCGACCTCAACGGTTAACGTGCCTTGATTACCTTCTTGCTTTTCCCACTTAGCTGTCATTTATTTTCCCTCCATGCGTACATGTATAAATTTTTATATTTGCCGTTCATTCATGATACATTATTTTTGATACAAGACCGAACGCAAATCAACCCTTTCATTATAACATAAACAAGCGCGCTTTCAAGATTTACTATTTAGAACGCTGATATTTTCATTTATTCTTCCATAATGGAAAAGTAAATTTGCTCGGATTCAATCATTTTATTGACCTTTTCTAACACTTCCATTGAATAAATCGCTTCATCAATCCCTGTTTGGGGATCAAACGAGGCCTTAACAATGGCAATAACGGCTTGATTCATGTTATCGACTTCATCCATTCTTGGAACAAATGGATAATGAACGTAGAAATAACGATCAATGAGTTGATTACTAAACCGATAAAAAGAAGGGTCCTCATGTTCAAGATCAGCAAGCGTTTCTTTTAATTTTAAACGGAATGGATGTTTGTTCATATATGGAAAAACACTCGGATTAATCGTTAAACGTTGTCTAAACTTCACCACTTCGAACTCTTTATTAATCGACTCTGCTTGTAATAAGCTTACAATAACCGTCTTAATGACCGGATGAATATTTTCTTCTACAAGCATACTTACAAATAAATCTATGTATGGTTTAATATCAGCACGCTGAAGGTGATTAATTAGATGCCACTGTGCCATCGTGTCATCATTGTCTATCGCTTCTTCTAACTCATGCTTCGTTACATTTACTTCTTGTTCCACTTGCTCATTTACTAAGGGCTGATTAACTTCGTATAGTTTTTTCAGTTGCCCTTTTAAAGGATCCGGAATACGATTAATTTCCAATGCTTCATCAAGAAGTTCTGCAACTTCTTTGTGTTTATGAAATTGAAATAATAATGTTGCATAAATATTTATGTATGAAAAATAGTTGTCGTCCTTCTTAGCAATAAGGTCCTCACACATTTGCTCGGCTTCCTTCTGTCTTCCAAGTTCAATTAAACATGTAAGTTTACCTAAGAATACTTCTTGATCGGTAACACCATGAGCTATTAATTGATTTAAATAGGTTAGTGCCTCTGCAAACTGTTTATCCTGCATGGCTTGATAAGCATTCTTTTCAAGATCTTGCTTTTGCTTAGGGAACAGGACAACATTATCATGTTGCCGGTTCATTATCTCCCCCTCCTTTCCTCTACAGCTCATTGTCTGTATCTATGCTTTAGTAGTTCCTTCCCTCTTATTCACCATTTCAAACAAGCCCGTTGCTGATAGACCGGCTAATCCCCCAGCCCAGAGACGCAAGACGAGCTCAAGATCAGTAAAAGGATAGGCAATGCTACCGATTAATAAGCCAATAACAAAGCTAATCGATGGAATGATATTCTTTGGTAAATTAAATGTTAATTTAATCATCTCCACTAAAGCTGATACAATAGGTAACAATGCCGTTGCAAATATAAGTACTTGTTCCACACGAATCCCTCCCCTGTATAAAAGATACGTGTGAACTTCACAGAACATACTTGCAAAAGCAGAAAAAGCATCAAGCGTTGAATAAGCGCTTGCTTAATGTCCTACTTAATTATAGACTAAATTTATCCAGAGCTGCAAATGGGTTTTAATTACGATTTTTTGAAATTTCTTTCTTGTTTACTTATTTACTTCATAGCCAAGAAATATACATTATGTAAATCGTTCATTTGCATTAAATCTCAAATGTATGGTTTACTTTAACGAAATATCGATTGGTTTGCAAGCACTTTACAATTATGACGTGAATCGCTAAAATTTTTTTGCATGCAATTTGCAGGTTAGCATTATATTATATATTAGGGAGGAAAACACCTCCCTAATATTCTGCTTAATGGTGACGACCTTTTAAATATCGCGGTCGTCTCTTTTTCTTTCTTTTCGTTGCCTTCATGTCACTTAAATCTTTTAATGCTGAGATTATGTTCTTAAATATTGCTGCCAACAAAGCAACCAAACTAACAACCATCTCAACACTCACCATGGCACCTCCTCTCTATATTCTATTTTATGCATACTATTTTCGGTCATGTATATAAGACTTGAAAATATGCTAAAAATAAACTTATTTAACCATTTTTTAGTGCGAATTTACCATACCGAGATGGAAAGTATAAAGATAACCCAAGTGTGCAAGATAAAGATATGCCAAAACAAAGGTGGTGAACCTTATCGAAGCACAACGCGCACAAGAAATAACCATGATACCTGATATGATTCATGTCACTTGTAACGGTGAGAAAGTCTATATTGAACATGTGGATCAAGATAAAAATCTTGCAACGATCCACCCTTTAGCAAATCCCGAAGAGAAAAAAAGTGTATCTGTAAATCAATTAGAAGAACATTAATTGAAAAAATTTTATTGGAAACGACAACTACAAGAATAGCAAGTAAAAGCACAAAGGTCACACGGTTTGTGTGACCTTCTTTCATATGCAATAAGCAACTACAACATCATTTATCACAAACCCAACTGGACGCAATCTTCTTTTTATTATGAAGTAGTTAGCAAGTATGGTTCTGCTGAAAAGTAGCAATCGCTTGGTATTCATTTTCAAATAGTCGACTTAATCGAATATAGAGTGGAATAAGTTCCGTATAAGTTTTAACATTGTTTTTAATAGGATGATTGACCTGAACAGTTTCCACCATTTCAGAGACTGCACTGAGGTCTTCAATCTCTCCTATTGCATAGAGACCTAAAACAGCAGCTCCTAGGCAAGAACTTTCCACGCTAGCAGGTACATGGACCTCCTGATTAAATATGTCAGCTAACATTTGTCTCCATACCTCTGATTTTGCAAAGCCACCCGTTGCATGAATTCTATTAGGAATACCGATCATTTCCTTTAAGGCAAGCATAACCGTATACATATTTATGTTTATTCCTTCTAAAACCGCACGCATCATATGCTCTTTTTTATGGTGCATCGCCAATCCAAAAAATGATCCACGAGCTTGGGCATTCCATAACGGCGCGCGCTCCCCAGCTAAGTACGGATGAAAAATGAGACCTTCTGCTCCAGCAGGAATATGAGTAATTTTTTCCGTAATAACGTCATAAGGATCTCGCCCTAATGCCTTAGCATTTTCTACTTCTTGATAGCCTATCTCGTCACGAAGCCAACGCATAATCATACCACCATTGTTCACTGGTCCTCCAATGACCCAATGCTTGTCGGTTAGCGCATAACAGAAAATTCTACCTTTTGGATCCGTTACAGGGCGGTTGGTAACCGTGCGTATCGCACCACTTGTGCCGATAGTTAAAGCCACAACACCTGGTCTAATCGCATTCACACCTAAATTAGCAAGCACACCATCGTTTGCTCCGATAATAAAAGGCAAGTCTTGTGGTATGCCCAATTCACTCGCGACTTCCTTCTTCAATCCCTCTAACCGTTCTGTTGTTGGCACAATTCGCGACAATTGGTTTCGATTAATTCCAGCTACTTCTAACGCCTGATCATCCCAATCTAAATCACTCAAATTAAATAATCCGGTTGCAGATGCAATAGAATAATCAATAATATATTGATCAAAAAAATGATAAAAGACATATTCCTTTATAGAAATAAATTTAGCTGTTTGTCGATACACTTCGGGTCTTTCATTTTTCAACCAAATAATCTTTGCTAAAGGTGACATCGGATGGATTGGCGTACCTGTTCTAAGATACAGCTCATGCCCTTGATTATGTTTTAATATCTTTACATAGGGTTCACTGCGTTGATCTGCCCATGTTAAATTTGCAGTTAAAGCCTCACCGCTGTCATTGACGGCAATTAAACTATGCATTGCTGCACTAAAAGAAATGAACATGAGCGCCCCTTTATCAATACCACTAACAGACAGAACATCCTTTATCGTATACTTAACCGCTCGTAGAATCTCATTAACGTCTTGTTCAGCAGCACCAGGAACAGGTGTGTTTAATGGGTACTCCTTTGATTGTTGGGCAACGACCTCACCAGCTCGATTAAATATAACCGCTTTTGTACTGGTCGTTCCTATGTCTACACCGAGCATATATTTCTTCATTATATATTCCTCCACTATCATTTAACTTACGTTTATTATACCTAACAACATTAAATAAGAAAGCTTTAACTTATTCGGTTCTTACCATTCTTTTGAGATCTATTAGCATCCATGCAAATATTTATTATATAAATAAACTAATTACCATAACCGTGACTAAACCTACTAAGCCAATTAACGTTTACATAGTCGTCCAAGTTTTAAACGTATCTTTAACTTCTAATTCGAAATACCGGCTAACAAGCCAAAAACCGGAGTCATTCTCATGCGAAAGTACCGTTGCACCTGCTGCAATAGCAATCACAACTAAAGCAAGAGAGGGGTCATCAGATAGCAAATGAAAGATTAAACCAGCTACACTATCACAGCTTCAAATACATTCACTTAAAATATTAAACATTTTCCTAGCAAATTTCTCTGTTATCAACTAAATACCTGAACTTTTTATGGTATCAACTATACTTTAGGTGGTGAAATAATCTTACCAAATACAGTAAAATTAAATCTGTAAACGTTTACAAATCCTGGTGGAAAGGGAGGGCTGAAGTACAGCGTGGTTTAAAAGCATGACTGTAACAATAAATGCCATTTTTCAAAAGGAGGAATGAAACGATGAAACAAAAAGTATTCAAACTGTTTTTTGCTGCCGTTGTTTGTTTTGTACTAACGATACCAGCAACCATTGTTAATGCAGAAACAAGAACCAGTAATTCAATCGGTAACCACGGTGGTTATGATTATGAATTCTGGAAAGATAGCGGTGGCTGGGGAAGTATGACACTTAACCAAGGTGGTACTTTCAGCGCCCAGTGGAATAATGTCAACAATATATTATTCCGTAAAGGTAGAAAATTCGATCAAACGCAAAGACACCAGCAGATTGGTAACATTTCAATAAACTACGGTGTCAACTACCAACCAAATGGTAACTCTTATTTATGCGTTTATGGCTGGACGGTTAATCCACTTGTTGAATATTACATCGTTGATAGCTGGGGAAGCTGGCGCCCACCAGGAGCTAACGCAAAAGGAACGGTTACTGTTGACGGTGGTGTTTACGATATTTATGAAACAACTCGAGTTAACCAACCTTCCATTATTGGGGATGCGACTTTCCAACAGTACTGGAGTGTGCGTAGAACACGACGAACTAGTGGTACCATATCTGTAAGTGAACACTTTAGAGCTTGGGAAAACTTAGGTATGCCAATGGGTAATATGTATGAAGTTGCACTTACAGTAGAAGGTTATCAAAGTAGCGGTAGCGCAAACGTGTACAGTAACACATTGCGCATTAATGGGACACCAATCCCTAGCTGGTAATTAACAATAAGGTCACGATAGATTTTCAAATGAGTGTGCTTTGACTTACATCAATGTAACTAGCAGAGTTGTAAATCAATTTTTTATAGCCACCTCCCAGTATGCACTTCAATACTGGGAGGTTGTCGAAGTCTTAAAGGCTTTAGATGAATGCACGATCCCTTTGTCACCACTGAACATCAAATTAGTCCCAGATCAATTATGTCAATACACGCCTAGTAACCCATTACCCCTTTAATAATATCTACAAAGATTATCAAAACCTAATTTCCGTTTCATTTACAACGTGCTCAAACTTAAGCCACTCGCCTACCAAGTCCTCAATTTGCAATGATTAAATATACAATGAATGCAACAATATACATAATTAATAACAATACAGATACCTTTGCATATTTAGTTTTAAAAACTTCTTTTACACTATGTTTAAAAATACCCGAAATGAACACCACAAAACTTAACCCAAGACACAACATAGCTACGATAAATAAGAAAGCTTCCATTGAATATCCCTCTCTAACATATTTAGTAAGCTAATCGTAGCAAATGACATGCCCTTTTAACATCGATCGGTCGAACAAAACACGAATCCATATGACAATATTGTCACATGGACTCCAACGGTAAATGCACTATGCTTCCTTTTATCATAATTATAAGTTTACGTTGATAGACAATTAGAGTGATAATGTTCAAGCTAATAGTACCAATGAGAAGAACAGCTACTATAGACACCCGCCAACCACTTCAAGCGCCACTGATTATGGTCATTTAAAAGCTGCAAGAATAGCGATATAACACAAGCACTCATGCTCAACATGGAAATAAGCTTCCAATGGTTATTAATCGGCTTCATATATTGTGTCAGATTGATAATGTAGACAACCCAAGCAACGCGCCCCTATACAAAACTACCTCTTTAACCAATCAATTATGATTTTTCACCTTTTTCAATATGTACTTTTATTTAACGCATACAGGTCGTGATAAATGGAATGGGACTTATAAAATATTTTCAAAAACCGATGGGTCACGTAAAGAATGGTTTATACAATGGAGAAGCGAATAATTTCCAGTGAATTCCATTAACTTGTATGCAGATGTTGTACTACTTTTCATTTTGGCAGGCATTTAATTTCATGAATTGAAGCTTCAATCAGTGGCGTTGGTGTTCTTCGCCACTGATTGATTGTTGAGTGAATCAGTGTCCGCAATCTCCCGCCTAAATAGATTAGCTTTGCTTTCATTTTAAATGGCGCTTTATGACTGGAAACTGTGGTTATTCAACGGCACTACTACTAGCAACTGTATATAAAATATTGTGCGCCGCTTCTCGCAATGCCCATAACGTATCATTGCTGGCGACATTCACTAGAGGGACACCTCTGGGAGCCAATCCAGTTAAATATAGATCATTGCCATTGCGGATACCAAGCTCAAATACCATGTAAGGAAACTCTTCCCATCCAGGACCATTTATATAAAAGTCAGTAATTACCATCCCTTCAAATCCCCATTCCTTGCGAAGTACTTCTTTGAGTAAAGCGTCACTCGCTCCAGCCCAAACAGCACCAATACTGTTAAAGGAAGACATCACACCACTTGCTCCCCCCTTTTTCACCGTTATTTCAAAAGGTTTCAAATAAATTTCCCGCATCGCCTGCTCATTACTCCATGTTAAGACGCCAAGCATACGGTTTTGCTCCTGATCGTTTAGCGCAAAGTGCTTCATATATACATATCCACCTTGGCTTTCATACCCTTTCGTAGTGGCAGCTGCCATCTTACCTGACAAGAGCCCATCTTCTGAATAATACTCAAAATTCCTTCCACCAAATGCAGTACGGTGAATATTCATCGCTGGTGCATACCATCCGGTTACACTAAATGCCTGTGCTTCAGCACCAATCGCTTCACCCATTTTTTCTGCAAGATCCAAATTCCAAGTCGCTGCAAGAACAACTACCGAGGGGAATGCAGTTCCATTTATGGAGTCATTTGAGAGGAAAGTTGAAATTCCTGAAGGCCCATCATAATCCAGTGTTGCCGGTTTGCCCACCGAAGGGATTTTAACAGTGCGATAACCACCAAGCGTCACCAAATTAACCATGTCATTAATAGACAATTGGTCAAGCAGTTCATCCCAGCTTTCATCATCATAATCCACGCCAATATAATCTTTTAACTTCTTATCGTTCTTAGCATCTGTCGTCGGTGGATCTGTATGCTTGTCGGCTGGTACATCATAGCGTGTACTGTTAACAAAGTTGACAAAATCAGCTTCTATAATCTTACCTTTAACTGTTCGTTCACCAACATCCGTTGTGATTGTCAATACCTCATTATGATCGATTTGATTGATGTTCTCAAAGCCGTTCGCTCTGGAAAGATAGGTCGTAATGCCACCCTCTCCAGTCATATGATCATCAAACTGGTTGACTGGCGCCTGCTCGTCTGTAGAACGCCCGTAATCAAACACTGTTTCGGCAAGATTCTTGAAACCAATATCCTCGATTTTCTCATGAGAGTTGTGCATAAGATACAGCTCATATTCGCCTTCCTCCAGAACATACGAACCTGTACTGCTATAAATCTTATCGTAATCGTAAGCGGCCATATCCTCTACTTTGAAGGAAATGGTAACCGTCTCTGAATCACCTGGCTGAAGCATATTCGTCTTTTCAAAAGCAATCAAATTAACAGCAGATTTTTCTAATTTCCCCGTATATGGTGCAGAATAATAAATTTGAACTACTTCCTTCCCTTCCTCCGAACCGGTATTTGTTACTTTCACATCAAAAGTGACATCTGTGTCATCCCAATTCAGGCTTTCCGGCACTACTTCCTGTTCGAATGTCGTGTAGCTTAAACCATAACCAAACGGGAATTGTACTTTTTCTTCATAATCAATAGCACCTTCAGCTGCTGCTGTTTCATAAAAACGATAGCCAACATAAATACCCTCTGAGTAATCAATGTACTTTAAAGGTACACCCTTGGCATCCACAGCTTGCTCATAGGATCCGTCTACATTTTTAATCACGTAGTCGAAATCACCGAAATTTGTGATTGCCGGTGGATCCAGAAGACTTTTTGTATAGATGTCTACTGTTCTCCCAGAAGGATTCACTTCCCCCGAAAGAACTTTCCCGACGGAATTAAATCCATTTTGTCCCGGTCCGCCGACAGTTACAATGCTCTTAATTTGGCTATATCCATCTACCCAATCAAGTTCAAAGGTATTGCTACTGTTAACAACAAGAATAACATTGTCAAAATGTGCTGTAACCGCATCAACCATCCCCTTTTCTCGATTGCTTAACTGAAGATAATGCTTGTCAGGATCACGGTCGTCCTCATAGCCATACTTACTTCCAGACGCGCCAAAAAGTCCACCTTCCGGCTCAAACGTATCAGGACCGTCCATACTTCTTGGAAGGTCTGCCCCTTCACCGCCGGCACGCGCAATAAAGATAATTGCAATATCAGAATAATCTGTCGCCTGATCCATTCTCTCTTCAGTATAAAATTCGGTAGCGATCGGCTCAGGAATCGTCCAGTCCTGCCCGTCTAAATCAATGATCGGTCTATCAATATTTAACGTTACATAATCATTGTATAATTGCTCATTTATCTCAAATCCTGCATTTTCAAGTCCTAATTTCGGGGTAATGGCTGTCTCAATGTCCACTTTACCAGAACCCGTTCCCCCATAAATAGGATTCGTAAAGCTCCAGCCAAAAACGTTTACCTTTGTTTTTTTCTCGGACGACGCTGTGATCGGTAGCATGTTATCATTGTTTTTGAGCAGAACAACCCCTTCATCAACAATCATCTGTGCAACTGTTTCCGAATATTTGCGCGCTTCCGCCTCTTCCCGACTCTCATTGTCGATTGTAGTAAAAGGCGCCGTGATAACATCAGAAAAGTGAGCTAATACAATGTTTCCTACTACACCGAAGATCAGTAACAAAGCTAACAAAGAACTTGTGATCACACGAAGTTTTCTCTGACTCTTACCGGACATCTTTTGTTTCCCCCTCATCATTAGGATTGATATGCTTTTAAGGTTCAACTTTTTTAGATGTTTTATTCGCCCTTTATTTGCATTATGGATAAACTATATTACTTTTGAATCTTAGATACTGATATGTACCCCAACTGAATTTTTTTCCAATAGGAAATTCAAATCCTCCAATAGGGACTGGAAAGACTGGGCTTGCCTCCATTTTGTATGAACCTCTAAAAATTATTCCCTTTCTATTGCTAGTATAAGAATACGATGTTGTATAGTTACTTGGAGATATTATATTGAATGCCCCACCAAAATTAGCTTGTATAGGATCTACTTTTACCAAAAACAATATCATGCTATGATATTGGAAATAATACAGCTGAATTCGCCATTATTTTGTATTTATATTTATCAACAAGATGGGAGTGTAAGACACTATGATCAACAAAAAAGTAATTGGATTAATAGGGATTCCATTTCTTTTGTGCAATTGCATCTACTTTTCTTTAGAGATTTACAAAGAGGTTGTTAGAAGAAATTTATCAATAGCTTTTGGCAAAAACATAGAAAGAGAAGATTACTTACGTCTCAATTTTTTAAACGAATTATCAGATATACTTGGGGCAATTTTAATTGTTTTGTTATTGACTTTGTTTTTTTGGTTTAATTTAAAGAAGGAATTTGTCTATTCTAACTACTTAATTTCGATAAACATAGTTGTTTCTATTTTGTTTTTAATATTAAGTTTTGCTGTCTCAGCCATTTTTAATTTCGCTATAGGGAACCTAACTCAGTTCCATTATACTCAATTAATTCTAACTATTATTATCTTAATAATTCAAAAAATTTGGTCCTTCTCAAAAAAAGACTTCTAGTCAGTTGACTTTGTGTTCTTTATCAATAACTTTTATAAAAGTTATTATTGTTTACTTTTTTCATTTTTGATCCCTTTTTTTATACTTTAAATAATATTGGGAACTAGAAACAAATATTAAAAATATAGCGAACAGCCAAGTTAAAGTTGGATTACTAAGATCAAAAATCCAATTAGCGAGCAAAACTAAAATTATATAAATAGAATAAAATATATTAAATCGCTTCTTCATAAAGCACACTCCTTAATTTGGTAATCTATAAATACATTATTATATTTATTCATTTTCTGCAATATATATTTATAGTTTTTTAAACCAACCCCTCACTAACGTTTCGAAGATTTCGTGATTCTTCATTAATTGCATAACAAAAATATTCATTATCACAATGATTGCACTTGAAATATGTCACCATTACATCAGCTTCATTTCGTCTCGTTCGAAGTATCATCTTAATATCTTTATTGCAGTTATCACATGTGATTATATTTTTGTGCATGATTAACACTCTCCTTTTATGCATAATAAAAAGACACCTCAGTGAGATGTCTTGAAATTTAAAAATTATCGAATTGAGAAAGTATTTGAAATACTCCACATTCTACCTGTCGGAGCAAAATAAACTACAACGCTATAATTATCCGAGGTTGGCCAAAATGAGTCTACAGTTATAGTTTCTAAAAAATCACCTTGGTGATCTGTCTGCAAGTATTGTTGAGCAACTATATTTCCAGAATAAGGATCTCCAATAATAACATCTAACCTGAATTGAGAGTATGGCCCATAAGTAGTAGAACCACTTACTAATACCTCTTCTTCACTTTCATAAACTAACTTATCGGTATATGTTGTAGGTGAAACGATTGAAAATGTATTTGACCAATTCATGAGTCTTCCCGTCGGTGCATAATAAATAGCAATTACATAATCATCAGAACTATCCCATGTAATATCAGTTTCAATAAACGCATTAAAATTACCATCATTATCAGATTGCACAAAAGTTTGGGTAATCATCTCCCCTAAATATGGATCACCTTTTATAACATCTAATCTAAAAGTTGAATAAGGTTCATAAGAAGTGTTGGTACCAGACACAAAGATGGAATCTCCCTTTTGATATACATCGTATTCAGTTTCTAAATGCGTTGCACCATAGACTGAAGGGACTGTTAATACAAAAAACAGAGTAGCAAACAATACTGTTTAAAAAAACTTTTTATTATTATTAGATTCCATTTCTATCATCTCCTTTTACCATAATATTGTTATATTCTATATAATATGGTAAAATCCCTTTACAAAAAATGTTTTTGAGATAAATTACATAACAATTCAGAATAACAATCGCATCCTCTAGTTACTGTATTGTTATTAACATCTGATAAAAGACTAATAAAAAAATTACTATAGCAACAAACCTGGCAATTATATTAGGAACTCTAAGAAATTTTAATATAAATCCTATTAATAAACTAGCGATGAATGGAATAAACAAAACCTTAACTACTCCTAAAAATATATCACTCATAACTAGTTCCAATGGATTAAAATCTATATCCACACAAACACCCCTGACCATTGTATCGGTTATTTGGTTATGTTATGTAGGGGTTTTATGTAAAACATACTAAGATTAGTGGGTAAGATCATCGACGGATGATTTTGCCCACTAATCTTAGTATCTTTTTAATTTTTGCTATTTTGTTTGTATAGATGCCACTCGTTCATCTAGTACTCTTGCCACATCTTCTTTAAAATCATATCCTTCACGAACATATATTATCTTCACACCATGTCTTTTGCATAGGTTGAACTTCCGTTTATCCCTTTCTTGATTTTTCTTAAACGCCTCTTCGCCACCGAAAAATTCAACTGGTTGGTCATGTTGTAAGCCTTGATATTCAAACGCTATTTTGAGGTCTGGGATATAGACATCTAAATGTTGCTTCCGTAACCAATCTGGTCTGCCATGTTGAATTACTTCATACGATTTTAAGTAATTCTTGACCTTATAATATAATTCCGTTTCACCGACCCATCCATGACCTACTTTAGGAATCCCGTTATCTTCACGAATTAAGTTTTCTGCTTCTCTCATTAATTCCCTTGCTGTTTCCTGAAATTCTTTTATTCTGCCAAAACTGAAGACCTTATCTTTTGTAAAATCATGACCAACCATTGTGCCATTATAAAAATAGTCAGGGGAATTTTTGTACTCGGGATATTTTTCAACAATGTATTTAAGTAATGGTTTCCCATTCTCATCTTCCCAATTTTTTATAAGATTGTTCATGGCATCTAGGACTTCATTAATATGTTTTTTCCGTAAGCAGTGAGTTTTTTACGAAACAGTGTTACTAAATCTAAAGCATCACATTCATATCCAAGACGTACTTTTAAATTTAATCGCTTCTCACTTAACAATGTCCATGTTTGCAGCGGTTCAGGTGCCGAACAATGTTTTAATGCTTCTTCATAATCGCCAAACAAAGCGTATGTATCGCTTAGAGATAAATGATAATAATATTCCCCTTTATATTTTCCCGAAAGTGAGCGGAGTTCATTTATCATCTTTTTACGTTGATTGTATGTTAGGTCAATAGGTGAAGGAGTGTCATTATAATATTTCGGCACATTTCCTAAATATTTATGTAGGATATTATTGTATTCAGCCATCTTACACCTCCAATTGCTAATTGATGTCTTATAAATATTTTAACATACTTACCCAAATGAATTTTACACAAAAAGTTTCAATGGGTACCTGTGGTGTAAGCAGATGTGACCTCAGTTTCTTCGTTCCTACAGATGTTTTTTTCCTGGCGGGGTTGGGGATGGTCTGCTGATTAGACCTTAGTATGATAGTCAATACAATAGACCAGTAGATATACTACAACCTTCTAACACATATCATAATGTATCTCAAGAAGATTTTTGTATCGTAACTACCCAGATATTTTATGCAATAATTATTGGGAAATATTATGTACTTATACCCAAGAAATGTTGATTCTACAACAATGTATAAAAGAATGAATTATATAATAATTTCCGTACTAAAGAAACATTGATACCATTGGGTTTCTAAATTAGTTTATCTCGTAAAGTAGTTATTTTACGTAATAAACTATGAATACCGTATTCATATTCTGAATATTCCACTTTGTCAAGAGAATTTATTTTTTTATAAATGAGTGAATTTCATAATTCAGAGTCCTTGAGCCCCAACGAGTTTGAGAGATAAAAAAGGAAGTACCTCCCCAAATCTTGTATAATGGTAGTTGAGAGACAACCAAAAAAAGACTGGAGGAGTACCCCTTATGACCATTATACGACAACAAAACTTATTTGGCATCCAAGAATTATACGAGATGGAACCTACCCAACGTTATGAAGCCATTATTTCAGCAATAGATTTGGATGCTATCTACCATGAAATAAACAAAAAATCCCGACTTGGTGCACCCGTAGCGTTGAATTATGCGGCGATGATTATTTCTATGTTTGTACGAATCGTTGAGCGCATTCCGACGATGAAGGACCTGATCAAACGTCTGAATGATGACGTTCTATTTAAGTTGAATTGTGGGTTTCTTGTGTCTGACAACACTCCCTCTGAAGCTGCCTATTCACGACTTATAACGAAACTGAGTGCCTCTGATGTGTTAGAGAAGTCACAAGAGAAAGTTGTTCTTCAAGCCATTGCTGAAGGCTTTATTATGGATGACACCGTCGCTATTGACGCCACCCATTTTGAAGCACGTGATCAAGCACCACCAAAAGAAGAAAAGCCAAAAGCAGAGCCTAACAAGCGCGGGCGCAAACCAAAAGACGAGCGAGAACAATGGCTGATGGAACAAGCAGAAAAGGAAGCAAAACTTCCCCTTTACGAAAAGAAAATAGAAGCTCAGTTGGATGTTCCTTTACATGAGTTACGTTCGGAAGTTCCTCAAGACCCTAAATGGGGTGTGAAAAAGAACAGCGAAGGAAAAAATGTCTTTTGGTACGGCTACAAAGGTCACTTAGCTGTTGGAACATCCAGTCAGTACATTTTACAGTCTCTTTTTTCTTCTGGCAGTCTCAATGATGGAAAAGCAGCTATTCCTTTATTAAAGGGAGTGGATGAATGCCTATCCTTGCCTTTTTTGACCTACCAGACAATGGATGCAGGATATGACTACGCCCCTATTTATGTTCAAGTTCATCGAATGGGAAACCAATCTGTCATTGCTTATAATAAGAAAAATGAAGCAGAACCCATTGGGTTTGATAAACACTTTGCCCCAACCTGTTTTAGGGAACATTCCTATCGTTATGATAGTTTTTATGCCAAGTATGAAACGTTGAAATACACAAGACCAAAAGAATGTAGCGACTGTCCTTTAGCTAACGAAAGTATTTGCCAAAAGGTTTATAAAGTAAAAATCACGACAGATCTCCGAAAATATACAGCCCCAGCTCGTGGGTCAAAAGCGTGGAAACATATATCAAAGCGCCGCTCAGCAGTAGAACGCGTCAATGGTTATCTAAAGGAATATTTTCAACTGGACAATGTGCGTTATCGAACTGGAAAACGAGCAAAAGTTCATTTTGACATCGTCACGCTTGTTTATAATGCATCAAAATTAGCAAGTGATCGTGTGAATTTAGTGTTAAATCAGCAACAAGTTGCTTAAAAAAACTTTTTAAAACGATATCACTAAAATTCTGTAGGTCTTTAAATTTTTAAAAAGATGAATTATGAAATTGATTCAAATGAATTTTACATTCTTAAATACATTCACCTATCTCACTTTATGAAAGGATATATAAAGACACAACCGAAGCGGCTGAGCCTTCATTCGTATTATAAATAATCTCGCAATTTCGCTGCAACTTCATCAACATCAAGGTCTAAATATTGTGTCGTAACAGCAAAATTAGAGTGTCCTAACGCTTTACTAACCAAAGCAATATCAGCGCTCTTCTCATACAATGTCTTTGCATATGTCCTTCTTATCGCATGAGCATTAATATTCGGGAGTTCATATCGTTTAGCATACTTACTAAGTTGCTTCGAGATAGCATTATTGGTTGATTTGGTATTAATGGTTGTTCCCTTTTTCGTGATAAATAAAAAATCATTGTCTTGTTTATAATGAGACCTTATTTTCTCATTTTGTTCCATTAGCACATTATATAATTCAATGAGTTGTTGATTTATTGGCAACTTAATATTTTTATGAGTTTTCATTACAGAACCATCGAGGTTTAGATAACCATTTGCTAAATCAACGTGGCATTCTCTAATTTGTCCTAATGTATTTATCCGAACTCTAGTTTTTAATATCGTTAGTATGGCAATTGCATCTCGTAAACCGATAAATGTTGATGTATCTAATAATGACAGCAAAATATTTAGATCGTTTTCTTTGGCACCCTTTTTAACTTGCTTATCGACTTTAATTTGAATGGTTTGCCAAAACTTCGATTGGAAAACCACCCATTATTTAAACATTTGCTTAGAACGGCTTTCAGGCACTTTAGACGAGTTGATTTTGTTGAATTGGACACTTCCATTTTATCTAGCCATTCAAAAATTGTATCAACCGAAATTTCCTCAAGATATTTAACGCCAGTAATTTTGATGAAACCATTAAATATATCATCATAATCTTTCAATGTCCTTTCCCTTTATCCGTTTAATTCCATTTGTCGAGAAATAATTGACAGCGCCTTTTCAATTGCCATTCCTTTTGATACTACTTCTGTTGGTTTCAATAAATTGGTTTTTAATGAAACATCAAACAATCCTGACTTTTTAGTCATAAAAAAAACCTCCCGCTTCTAATATGGGAAGTTGATTTACGCTAACGATTTTTCGGGGATATTTTATGTAAGTTCGAATACCTTTAGTTATCCCTAATCTCGTCAAACCTTTGTGGTTATTGAGTTTTTCAAAGAAAAAATGGCGTCCCAGGAGAGATTCGAACTCCCGACCCACGGCTTAGAAGGCCGTTGCTCTATCCAGCTGAGCTACTGGGACATAATAATGGAGCGGGTGAAGGGAATCGAACCCTCGTCATCAGCTTGGAAGGCTGAGGTTTTACCATTAAACTACACCCGCACTATTGAACTATTTAGTATTTTAACAGTAATCTTTCGTAACAGACAAGATTTATTATAGTCATTTTCGCCAATTATGTCAATTATTTTTTTGAAAAAAATTGCGTTTAACTTGTCTTTAAAGCTCCGCAATTCTCAAATAAACAGTAAAATAGCCACTTTATCGCTCACCACTTCTTTACTAAGTACTTGATACTATCTTAACGTATTGAAAAAGTGGGCTGAAGATAAAACAAATCTCCAATTAGTGGGCGTTTTCGTTCTTCCTCACTGATTGATGGTATAGTGAATCAAAGACATTAGCGTCCGCGTTAGCTTGCGCCTAAATAGATGAGCTCCAATCTCAATTTTAAGGCGACATTTACGGACGCTTATCTATGATAAACATCGTTTTCTTACTTTTAAACCAAAGTTGTATGATAGGCTAAGTCTTTAACTTCATCACCATTCAAGCGATAAAAATGCACATGATAATTTTGTTGCTCATCCCATTCTAAAATGGCATATGTTTCTTCACGTCGACCTCTTGGCATACGAATACTTCCTGGGTTAATAACCAGCTGATCACCGACTTTAGTCGCTGCTGCCAAATGCGAGTGGCCGTGACATATAATTCTCGCACCGACTTCACTTGCACGATATGTAATAGATGTTAGGTTCATTTTAACATGATGCATATGTCCGTGGGCAATGAAAAATTTTTCACCAGCAATCGTTATTGCTAATTCATCTGGATAATCTGCATCGTAATCACAATTGCCGGCTACTCTTTGATAACCTTGGATTTCCACTTGATTATAATCAAGTTCAGAATCACCACAATGAATCATTTCATCAACTTTTCCTTGATAACGCTGTTTCAGTAATTCGACTTCCTTTAACCAACCATGACTATCACTTATTATTAAAACTTTCGCCATGTCCAACCCTACTTTCTAATCAAGTGCTAACCAATCTGCTAACTTATGTAATGCTTGTCCACGGTGACTTATGGCACTTTTTTGTTCCGGGGTTAATTGAGCCATCGTATATGAATAATGCTCTGGTTTGAATATTGGATCATAACCAAACCCCTGATCCCCAATGGGTTCAAGCGTTATATGGCCTTTACAATACCCCTGTTTAATAACCGTGTCACCATTAGGATCAGCGAGAGCAAGGGCACAAACAAACTGTGCCGTTCGTTCTTGCTCTGAAATATTTTTTAACTCATTTAGCACTTTTTCTATATTTTTTTGATCGTTTTTTTCCATACCCGCATAGCGTGCAGAGTAAACACCAGGTGCACCATCTAAAGCATCGATAGCAAGCCCTGAGTCATCAGCTAACACAGGCATTTGCATAATCTCAGCAATAGCCTCAGCTTTTAATGTTGCATTTTCTTCAAACGTTGTCCCTGTTTCTTCAACATCACTAATTTCTTCATCTAAATCAAGTAAGGAAATCACTTCAATCCCTTGTTTGTTAAACAGTGTTTTAAAGTCTTTCACTTTTCCTTTATTTTTAGTTGCAATTAATATTTTATCCATTACTCATTCCTCATTAACTTCCAGCAGTGTAGCATAGTCTAACAGCGCCTCTTTTTGCATTAAGAAAATCTGCTTCATGCCCTGATTTGCTAAGTCAAGCATTTGCTGAAGTTGGTCTGGTGTAAAAGTCGCTTCTTCCCCTGTCCCTTGAATTTCAACAAATTCTCCTGAACCCGTCATGACAATATTCATATCAACATTGGCTTCAGCATCCTCCACATATTCCAAGTCAAGAACAGCTTCACCATTTGGCATGATCCCTACAGAGATGGCTGCTAAATAATCAGTTATCGGCATCTCATGAAGTACTTCTTGATCCTTTAATTTTCCCAGTGCATAAACCATGGCGACAAATGCCCCTGTAATTGAAGCTGTACGTGTGCCCCCATCTGCTTGAATCACATCACAATCAATCCATATCGTCCGTTCCCCAAGTTTATCTAAATCCACAACAGCTCGTAAGGCACGCCCAATCAGACGTTGTATCTCCATTGTACGACCGGATACTTTTCCTTTTGACGACTCTCTTATGTTTCGTTGCTCTGTTGCCCTTGGAAGCATGGCATATTCAGCTGTTATCCAGCCTTTGCCTTGGCCTCGCATAAATGGAGGAACGCGATCTTCTATACTGGCATTACAAATCACTTTTGTATCTCCTACAGTAATTAACACCGAACCTTCAGGATGTTTGGTGAAGCCTGTATCTATTTTTATCGATCTCAATTGATTAACAGATCTATTATTCGGTCTCATTCCATCTTCCTCCTTTTATTCCGTTATTATCGTAACATATTTTTAACCAATACGTTTAATTCATTCTCTTATTCGCTATAAAAAGAACAAATCAATCTTTGTGATATCCCTATATGCTGTTATCTTGTCTGTTTCACTTTCCTTCAATTTAAATAGTGGTGTCTCATAACAATTAAAGCTTGTCACCAAGTCTTGACAGTGACAAGCTCGCATTTTCTATACATCATGATGATCAGCCTTATAAACTGCCTGTTGGCACAAAAGTATCACGCGTAACGGGTTCAATATAAGGAACCCCGTGTTCATTGAAAACTTGTTCAATATCGGCTACAGATATTGAAAGTGCTGATACATCTGGCTGATCAGTCAAGGTTAATACTAACGTTTCAATCACTTCATCTGCAATATACGCTTCATTAACGTCAGCTAAAATCTCTTCCGTAAATTCAATTGACAGAATACCATCTTCTAGCTCTTCAATATCGAGAATTTCCACATTTGGATTAAACACATGTAAAAAGTTCGACTGATAACTAGGGCCATCTAGCAGCGCTTGTACAATCGATTGATAGCGATTGTCACTATCGATTTCAATATGTTGGGTCACCGGAACATAGTGGAAATTCGGTCCTAATTGGGTTGGATAATAAACGGTCACCGCTTCACTGTTTAGTAAATCGATCGCTTCACTTTCGATTAAATTAATTCCGTTTGCTCTTGAATAACCATTCATGATCGGTGTGCCGTTAACCGGCATTTCTGTTAATTCAAAACCATTGATCCATAGCTTTACCTTATCGACATTATCAAATTGTGTTAATGTATAAGTCATCGCTTGAATGATTTGTTGCTCTTTACTAGCCTCATATTCCTTAAACTCATTTGATAAATCAACGATCATCGTCCCGTCTTCTTGTAAATTAAGACCTAAGATTTCTGTCCCCACTGGTAAAACCGCCTCAAACCCATTTGGTAATAATTGACTCACAGGTCCATCTTTAACCAAGTATTCTAGTACCTGTGTGGCTACTTCATTTGAATCTGCTTTTGGTATTTCAATCGTTTGTGGAACAACAATCCCTTCCTCACTAATTAAAAACAACTGTCTTGCAACGGTCTCTTTCTCTTCACCTTCCGCTTGATCATCCTCTACTAATCCCTCTTCATTTTCTTGTTCTTCTTCATTTGGCACATCTATGTCTTCTAAAGTGTCATCAGAGTTAAAAATGCCGCAACCAGATACCGTTAACACACTAAAAATAAGTAACAAACTAAGACCTATCGATCGAATCAGCACTCGTTTATTCATGTCATGTCCTCCTCAGATGGTTTGTACTAACATGTATACGAGCCCTATAAAAAAATTAGACCAGTGAACAGGAAAAAGATAAGCGATTGAGCTACTTAACTAAAAAAGTGTTGAATACCATTTTTCAAAACGATCTAACAGCTACCCTTTCAGCACTAATGTAATGTTAAATATTACTCAATTAAAAAATCGATACTAAACATGTTAATCAAATAACAATGTTTGTATCGACTTTAATAAAACGAACCTTCAACCAGTAGGGGTGTTCCTCCACCCCACTGTTTGTTAGCTGAGTGAATCTCAGGACATTAGCGTCCGTTAGCTCTCGACTAAATAGATGATCTTTCTTCTCTATTTTAGGCGAATGCTTTACGGACGGTTAGCTATGATAAATATATAACTATACCATTCGCTCACTATCATTATCTATTAGTGTTTGATCTATCGTAACTTGTTCAATAAATTGAACGGGATAGTCCATCCAGCGATTGGCGATTTGTTCAAACAATATAGGGGAACCTGTTGTATAAAATTGGTGTCTAGCAACCCTTTCTCCTTCATAAGCGATATGTTGATAACTCATAATAACACTGACTTCACGAGCCGTTTCTTCGCCTGATGAAATGATTTGTACACGTTCTCCCATGACAGCCTTTATCTGATCAGCAAGTAAAGGATAATGTGTACAACCCAAAATCAATGTATCTAACCCGTTATGATTAAGCATGGGTTGTAGAGAATCACTAACAATCTGCTCTGCTGCCTCCTTTGAGAACTGTCCACTTTCTACCAATGGTACAAATTTAGGACAAGCCAAATCATATATATCTAGTTTAGACGAGATATATTGCAAGGCATTTGGATAAGCTTTACTTTTTATAGTTCCTTCTGTACCAATCACACCAATTTTTTTAGTTTCTGTTATTTTCATCGCAGCCCGAGCCCCAGGTTGAATAACACCAATAACAGGAATCGACAATTTTTCTTGTAAAAATTCAAGCGTAAACGCTGTTGCCGTATTACAGGCAATCACTAATAACTTAATTTGTTTCTCCATTAAAAAATCTACCATTTCCAATGTGTAACGGATCACTTCTTTTTTTGGACGCGGACCATAAGGGCAGCGTACTGTATCACCTAAATAAATAAGCTGTTCTTTCGGTAATTGGCGCATAAGCTCACGCGCTACCGTTAGACCACCAACACCTGAATCAATAACACCGATTGGTTGATCCAATTCTATCCCTCTTTTTCTATTTTTTCTTATTGTTCTCTTTATCCCACTTCATTTTTTCTAACAACAAATCGAGCACATGATGTAAAGCATCAACATTTTCCGCAGACACATCAGCTAAAACCGCACTTAAATAAGCTTGGCGTTTTTGAATGACCTCATGAATGATTTCTTTACCATTTGGGAGTAAATGAATGCGTACAACCCGACGATCTTTTGTATCACGTCTTCGTTCTACTAACTGATTTTTCTCCATTCGGTCGACTAAATCCGTTGTTGTACTAAAGGCTAAATTTATTTTATTGGATAATTCTCCAATTGTTAGATCTCCATCTTCTAAAAGCCACTGAAGCGCAATAAATTGCGGTGTGGTAATAGAATAGTTCTTTAAAATTTCGCGTCCTTTATGCTTAATAATGCCATTTATGTAGCGCATGTTTTTTTCAATTTGAGCAATTGGACGATCAACTGCTTCGTTTTCCACCTTGATAATTCCTCCCTTGATAGAATTCCTTCTTGTATCATAACATTTTTTTATTCGTTTAGGTAAAAAATAATCAATTGATTATTACTGAAGCAGTAGAAGTAATAGATAAGCTAAATAAAACGTCCTTTTAATCAGGGGGGACGTTTTCGTTCTTCTACAACTGATGGGGGTGAGTGAATCACTGCATAACGTCCGTTGTTAGCTCCCTCCTAAATAGAAGAGCTCTGTTCTCCGATTTGGGGTGGCCATTCTACGGTCGCTTATTAGTGAAATGTAGTCATTGCACGCTATTACAGAAAAGATCGGAGGTTATTATGGCTTGAATGAGAAAAAGTACTTACATTCTCATTCAAGCCGAAGGTGTGGTGATGTTAAAAATAATAATTATTCAAACTACCGTTATCTATCATTAAATCCTACCATTATTTCTTGTTGACGGCGCGCATGGCTAACAATAGTACACCAACAGGTAACAGTTTTGTTGCTATACGAAAACCTGTCGCGACAGGTCCGTTAGTCGAAACTGACTTGCCTTTCCGACTTGCCCTTAACACATGAATCGCCTCTTCTTCTGGTGTTGTTTTTGGTAAATTAGCAATGACCGAATGACGCGTTGATTCCCCAGCAACATCAAAGAATTCCGTTTTAACAGGACCTGGACAAGCAGCTGTGACCGAAATATCACGACCTCTTAATTCCTCATGTAATGCCCGACTATACGATAATACATAAGCTTTCGTCGCTGCATAGATTCCAAAATTCGGCTGTGGCGCAAAAGCAGCTGATGACGCAATTTGAATGATCTTAGCCCCTGATTTCATGTAAGGTAGCACGACACTTGTTACTGCTGTCATCGCTTCACAATTAAGCTTGACCATACCTAGCTCCGCTTCAAGAGGAAGCTCTCCAATTTTACCAAACTTACCGTAACCAGCAGCGTTTACTAATAACGTTACATTTGGCTTTTCATTTGCTAATGTTGCTTCCAAATCTGAAATACTTTCAGACTGCAATAAATCCAAATCTAACATTTTTAGTTTAATAAAAACCTCCTCTGATAGTTGCGTTAACCTGTCTTTCCTGCGAGCAATCACCCAAACCTCATCAATATTCGGATAATCCCGATCAATTGTTTTAACAATCTCTCTTCCAATACCTGAAGACGCACCAGTTACAATCACTACTCGATTCATTTTTATCAACCCTTTCATTAATTATCGAACTTTTCTTAAGACAAAGAAATAAGATTTGTCCACTTTACGCATCTTGAAATCCATTACGCCTAGTAAAGTCTGGTCATCAATTTTTCTAAATACATCAATAATCGCTTTATCATCATAAATCATGCTAGCAGTTGTCTTACCTCTATAGGTTATCATTCTTATTCTTGCTGCACTTTTATCCGTTGCTAACAAGTGCTGAAATAATCTCATACCTAACTTAATAGATATTAACGGTAGTTTATCGATAGGCAAATCAAGCGGAATCAACAACGGATTAACGTTGTAAAGCGTCCCATCATTTTTCAAACAAACTAACGGATCTACCTGCTCTTCATTGATAAATCGCTTTCCAAACCAATTGGATGCTGATAAGACGCCCTCTAACGGATGACCTGTCTTGATTTCTATCCCCTTCCATAACCCTAAAATATCTGCTGAATTTACTATTTCCAGCTGATCAAACCAAGCAAACGCTTCTTGTTGGGTCGCCCCTTGTTCAATGATTCTTCTACACTTTTCAGAGTCAAGCATCAACGTGTCCTCCTTCGAACATATAACATCGCTTTACCATCAACTTAACATTCACAAGATCAGCCAACATCAACCTATACAAGTATATTAACATTTTATAGAAGGATGATACCAGCTTTGAACATACATGTTCACATTTGTTCTACCTTACCTCACTATATAATGTATACGGTTAGCTGTATGTATAGTCTGCACATAGATGTTAAAAGATCGCCATCTAACCCAATTCCTCTTCCGTTTCACTATAATGGATAACTTCCAACCACAAAAGTGATAGACCTTTATAAAACGGTACTTCATTTCGCCCTTCACCCACTGATTGATCGTTGAGTCAATCAAGACATTAGCAGCTGTGAACCTCCCCATTAACAGATTAATTCCTACTCTATATTTTGTGACGCGTTTTGCCAATGATTAGCTGTGATAAAATATATTAAATAAATTTAAAGCGTTTTCTTCGCTATTTTAGCTTAACATGATAAAATAAAATTATACTCATGAAAGGAGTAGATAACATGAACATCATCAAGTTAGGAACAAGCAATTTAGAAGTCGGCGAAATTTCACTTGGTTGTATGCGTATGAGTGGCCTCTCCAAACAAGAAGCCCGCAATGTTATTGATAATGCACTAGAACATGGCGTTAATTTATTTGATCATGCAGATATTTATGGTGGAGGAAAATCCGAAGAAGTCTTTGCTGACGCCATCAATATGAATGCAGACGTCCGTGAAAAAATGGTCCTTCAATCAAAATGTGGGATTCAAAAAGGTTTTTTTGACTTCTCAAAGGAACATATTATCCGTTCAGTTGAAGGTAGTCTACAACGCCTAAATACGGATTATCTTGATATTCTGCTCCTACATAGACCAGACACACTTGTTGAACCTGAGCAAGTAGCAGAAGCTTTTGCAGAATTAAAAGACAGTGGTAAAGTTAAATATTTTGGTGTAAGTAACCAAAATCCCATGCAAATCGAATTATTAAAAAAATATCTAGATCAAGATTTAATCATCAATCAACTTCAGCTAAGCCTCATGCACACACCTATGATTGATGCTGGATTTAATGTTAACATGGTCCATGACAAAGCGGTTGATTATGACAACAGCATCCTAGATTACAGCCGTTTAAATGATATGACGATTCAAGCATGGTCTCCTTTCCAATATGGCATGTTTAAGGGTGTTTTTGTCGGAAATGAACAATTTCCAGAAGTCAATGCTAAGCTAGACGAGCTCGCAGACAAAAAAGGCGTTACCGCTTCTGCCATAGCAATTGCATGGATATTAAGACATCCAGCTAAGATTCAACCTATTGTTGGAACAATGAACCCGAAACGACTTGCCGATATCTCTAAGGCAAGTGATGTGAAACTAACACGTGAAGAATGGTATGAACTTTATCGTGCAGCAGGTAACAGCTTGCCTTAGAAGTTAGAATAGAAAAACAAGCATCGAGAATTGAACTTTCCTTTTGCTATGCATATTAGCTTAACAATTGGTGGTACAGTTCGATATGATGCTTGTTTTATTATTTTTAATTACAATGTAAAGCTTTTTTATCGGTACGGGTTAAATAGACGGAAGCTTCCTATTTTAAAGAAAATTAAATTCGCGTTTGAAATAAATTTGATGCTACCTTTTTAATTACTAATCATTCTTTTAAATTTATTGCACATCAAAAGATATTCTGTTGACTATATCCTTCTAATAGCTAAAGCATATGCAATCCATCATTTTCCTTCTTTATTACTACACTTAGTGTTCATACCTAATGATAATAAAATTTAAAATTCAGTTATCCAAACACTACATCAAGTTGACCACAACCAAAGGTAACGTTTCGTCCAATATGCAGGTACCGTCCGGCATACAACCATGGAGCAAAGTGATACATATTCCCCTCAAAAGTCATGGCCCCCAGTAAACCACTTAAATCCATTTTCTTTTTTCTTCTATTAGAATATCGGCTAATTTCACTCCAGTACAGCCCAGATGAAGTCATTTGGACCGAATTTGACAATTCACATACCATGGGTACTGAATCAGCATCCACGAATCCACCGTAACGCTCCGTTAAAGCCGTAACTCTCCTCGTAATACTTCGAATGGTGGTAGAAAAATCTACCTTCTTCAGTTGCTTTCCACCTCGACGTATACGAAGCGGGGTTATCAAATGGATAGAACAGCTAGAGATTCCTGTGTGATCCCAGGAAGGAAGCAGGTTGGAAACCGTTGGTTCTGAATAGATTTTGTGAGCGTCCAAAATCATCTCCAGTCTGTCAGCCTGTATAATATCCACAAGCTCAAACTTTTTTCTTTTCACACCAAGCTCGAAGTAGGGAATACTAACCAACGAATCGATCACGCTTTTCGTATAGTTGGTGGCCTTGCCTAACAGAACAAACTTAAAGCACAGCAGATCTCCTTCATTGTAAATCTCTTGATATCTGGGCGGTTCCAAAATATAAGGATTTACAATGTCCTGTTTTCCTCCTCCATATTTGCGATTTTCAAAAATATATTGATAGGTCTCATTATTCGTGGATAGGATCCATCCCATCACACCATGAAGTGTAGAGCCTAGATAACGCGGTAATCGCACGGATTCGCAACATTTTAATCGGATTAGTAGTGGCATATATGATAGTGAAAACAACTCTGAATTATACATTGCTATGCTCCAATGTTAATTGAACCAAGCCATGAGGCAATCTTTTTGTCTTATCAAGATATACCGCACTGTTATAGCCATCTCTAATTGATATTGCTGAAAGCATAAGCCCTTTGTAGCCGCCAAGTATTAATAGAAAATTATTGCTCCTATCGGCTTGCGGTTCATTCAGGATCGCTTGGACGTTTTTCCCCAATTCATTTAAGATAAGCTGATCCTCTTCCTTTTTTACCTGACCGGACATCCCCTTGATTCTTTGAACCAGTTGCTCAAGCTTGGTTCTTGTAGCTTCATCTGCCTCTCTAAAATAAAGCTCTGGTTCATGTTTTAGCTTTGTGTTTGATTTTGACACAACATAAAAAAGTTCTCCAGTATACTCCGAGTCCGCTCTAAGCATTTCAACAGCAACATTGGGGAAGAACTCAGCGACTTCAATTGGCGTATCCTCTTTGGATATATTCTGTACTTTTTGCAAATGATATAGCTGAATATCCTCGCTCTTCACTCTGATATCATCTACCATCAATGAAGGTTTACCTTTCTCTGTTCCGATATCTGGTAAAGCTCCTTTAATAGAGGAACCTGGAATATAATATTGTGTCTCTGCGGGCGCATATCGGAGATAGTTCCCGTACTGATAAAACGGATAAATAATGTTAACTCTTTCCTTGTTCACATGCGCGGAAGCCTGCTTCTCCAAATCTTCCGATATGAAATCGCCTGCCGCTTTATAAAAACCTTGGTGATCCCTCGGAGACAGAACCAGTGTTGAGTAAGTTTTCATTCGATAATTATATTTACGAGGTAGATGGAGCGTCATGCTGTTTCCTCCTATCAATATTTATTGGAAGTAGAAAAGCATTCCCAAACACAATATCTCGCGAGTTAAATGGTGATTGAATCGAGCATCCAGCTGTTTTCAAAGCTTCCTTTACAAAAACAATGCTGCCTGCGTCAATAAAGCTGATAAACTGACCAGAGAACTCCTTAGCCCATCCTCCTGCAGAATCATAAGGGCGCCTTTCCGAAGTAAAAAGCTTTAGTGACGAGAGATTGAAATTAATCTCTTGAGGTAAAAGCATCCCCAGATTCAAATAGGTATTTGGCTGATCAGCTGAATTCCCCCACTCCAATGAGTGTATACAATTTACTATAAATGTATTGAAGCCTTGCGATGCTTTCGCCCCCAGAAAAAAACGTCTTTTACTCTCTTTTGCATGGTGTAGGGCATCTAACAATTTAGCACTCTCGTCACCTTTATCGGCACATAAGTAGAACGAAAATTCAGTAACGATCTCCTTTTTTCCTTCCTCTAATACCTCGACGACGTTGACTTCTGGTACTGAGTACACATTGGGATCCAGCCCTGGCATGTCATACCTGAGACTGTCAATCGCCGCGTGAATCTGTTGGGAGGACTCTATACACGAAAAGGGATACAGGTAGTCATCTTGGTTCGGATTCTCTATCGCCTTGTAAATCTCGGCCAACTTCATGAAAGAGCGCTTCTTTATCTCCTTATAGGTCCTCTTGTCCTTCTTCCTATCAGACTGATCGGACGGCTGTCCAGATAATGAGTCCAGTAAATAAGTTTGTGGCAGCGGCAAATAATTGCGAGGCAGCATATTGGACAAGGAAATGTACAACTCCCCTTCCCTAATCTTCGAAACCAGTAACGTTGCTCGCTCGGAGGAATACCGCTCTGCATACAGATAAATTAATGCGCCAAATATTCTCTGAGAATCTGGTAGCTGCGTAAGCCGTCCCGTTAGTGACATTTCTACTTTATAGGTTACAGTTTCAGTCAAATCAATCTCCCTCCCGACTCACTTCCACCTGTATTCTGCCGTATCCACGGCTTCCGGAATTGCCCAGACGATATACGCCAGCATTAAACTGATAGATAGCATTCTCTATAAATCTCGCTGTAACATCCATTGGTACTGTTAATTGATCAAGCATATAAAAATGAATCTCCCCTGAAAACTCTACACCTGGACGAACCGTTTTATAGGTTCGTGGATTGGCGACTACGTTAGGTTCTTCATGAGGTTCACTGGCTTTTATCGAGTTTTTCGAGTCAATAGAGAATGGATCAACATCTCCTGTTTCTATTAGTTGCAAATCATTAAAGATTAATTTCGGCGTATGATTAAATCCTTCCACTCCAAAAAGGTACTCCGCCGATGCCTTATGGATTGCTTCTTCAAAACGTTTTTCAACCCTTTCCCTTAGGAACCGCTCATCCTTCTCTTTCATTTCTTCAATCCGGAGCAAGTTTTCTTCTTGCTTGGTGACAAGATATTCTTGGTAAGCTTCCGTTATCAGCTTCGCTTCTGCGGAACTTTTAGTTAGATCCCGCACAATTCTTCTCAAGCTCCCTTTGAAAGAAGATGCCGGAATATAAGGCTTGCCATTATGATCAGTGACGGTAAACAGATCGATACCGCCGATCTCAAAGGTTCTCGGGGAACCACCTATAAACAGATTAGAAAGTGTAGTCACTTTCAACTGGATCGTATTCACGCTCATCTTTTATCCCCTTTCGGTTCTCTATCTTTTTGGTTCTGATTTTTTTTCTTTTTATCCGGATATAAAGTTTTGTATAGTATCGATAGCTCGTTCAAACGATAGAAAATAAGCAAGGAGTCTATATAGTCATCTGTCCAAAGGTTTGTCCGATTTCCAACACTCCGAAAGCTTTCTTTATCAAAGAATAGCCCCGGTGGTGCTTTCTTTTCTAATTCCCTTTGAGCTTTCAGTTCTTCAATATCTTCTTTCGTCCGATCATTCACTGATTGAAGCATCTCAGCAACTGTCCCGATTTGACTCTTGTCCATTTTTTTGAAGCGGTGAAACATGGAGCTGGAGATTTGTAACCTCCGGTAAGTCTCAACCTTAGATCCATTAGGAGCTTTATAACTTGCAAACACCGCAAAAATATTGCGGAATTGACGAATACCATACTCTTTGATCGTGTTATCTTTCTTCAAGGAACCATACAAATTCTGATGATACAAATACCTCAACGGCTTATTGAACAGAATTCCTCGTAACTTACGGATATCAGAATATTTAGGCTTGACTTTATCACCTGTAATCGCAAAACGCGGATCAGAAAATAGCAGCAGCATACGCACATATCTTTCTAACCGAATACGTTGACGAGACCCAAAATGCAATTCCTTTTCTGAATTCCTCTTTCTATTCGAATTTTCTTTTCTCCCGCAGCTACGTTCTTTTTTTGGGGTAAGCAACTGCCTCAAGAGTTTTTCAATCAGTAATAATTCAAACCCGCTCAGCTCTTTATTGCTGCTCTCCAGATGCTCCGGCAATAAATGATACAGAACGGCGTTGCTGAATTTAACGTCACTGCTACAGATCGTCTTGTCGCTAATCTTCATTAGCAACCCGTATAAAAAATGATGCGCGGCAAAGCCTTTTTCCATGGCTCCTTTCAATAGAGCTACATCATCTTTAAAATAAGCCCATTGTGATTTCTTCTCTGCATCATAATCCTCGAAGACATAATCATTAATGCTAATCTTCATATAAGAGGACTTTTCAACCTTATCCTTACAGTTTCGTGAATAAGCCTTAGCCTCATCCAATTGATGCTGTACTCTCTCATAGTAATACCGAATTGGTTCACGGTTGAAGGTAAAATCAATGCCTACGCTCAAAGAAAGCTGTGGCAAATTGGTGATGTAATGTTCACTTAGTTTGTTGATCTCTTCATTCAATTGCTGCAAAATTTCTTTGCACAAATTGATACCATCCAATAAATGAGCAGCAGTCACCGCGAAGAAGATGTCATCTCCAGCCATATATAATGGGTACAGCTTGAAGTCCTTATCCTTCTCCTGATATTTCGCAGTGATTTTATGTAAATAATCCAAACTTATGAATTTGGACAATAATTGGCTGATTGCATTATATATCGTGTAATCTCCAAGTTGTTCAAATAAAGCCCCCATGCCGTCTAAATCAGCCTTAATAACAGCAATCCGAAAATGGTTGTCGTTGTCATCCTCTTCTTGGGAATAGAGCGCATTAATATCGCTGGAAAACGACGGATATTTTTTTTCCAGATCAATTGATAATTGAAGTTTATTTCCCTCAGGGACACTGCAAAACTGAAATAACAAATCTCTATGACTGGCTATGATCTCATTCAGGCACTTCGGTTGTCTAAGGCGGTCTTTACTCTCTTTAATTGCCTCTAGCTTATCCGGTTTTTCCGAAAGCTGCTTCTCAAAAACAACATATTTAACTAACAGCTGGCCTTTGAACATTTTATAATACTTTATGAACAATTGGTTCAGCTTTTTCGTAATCTGTTCTTGGTCAAGCGAGGTGGTAAATATGCACATACCTGAACATGTGAGCAATTGCTCATCAAAATGATCGCTAAACTCGCCATCTTCTCCCTCAATTCCAATGTCCCCAAAAAACGTCTCGGAGATCAAATGCGATGAATTTACTATCTCCCGAAGTGTACCGCTGTTGGCCTGATTTTCCTGGATATACGCCTGCAGCACATAGTATAAAAATGTCTGTACTTTATCAATGGATATAGCAACAACATATTGCCCCATTAAGATTCCTTCCTCTCAATATCAAATAGTTCTGCGTATGCACGGTGCGGGAACAGCAAAGGATTGTTGATTAGCATTAATAATTGGTTCAGTTGGAAATTGAATGTGAGGAGCGATACAAGCGTACCATCTTCATCTTTCACCTCGTAGTCTTTCAGCTTGATATCCGTTAAGAGATCTTCGTCCCTGATTTCTTTATCAGGGTTCGTTTTATGAAAATTAAGCTTTCTAAACCAGTCTTTCAAGCTCCCTCCTCTATTATCCTCAATATCAATACGTCCTCCCTTGTCATCGTTTACAGCAAGGAGCACAAAATCAAAGTTTTGCTGAATCTCTTCGTTCACTACCGACTTCAGCGTACATAAAATGCGAATCGGGTATGTCGATTTCTGTGTGGGAACCGAGCCAATGGCAATACGGTCAGCAATTCTCGCGATTGAATCATCTGCGGTTTTTAGCTCAGTTAAGTTACCGCACCAATCCTCGATCCCTTTTAAACTTTGACTTTTGCATTCTACCACCACAGCCACCGCTTCAATCGGGATAAACTTCAAACGCCCGTAACGAAAAATATAAGGGGTGTAGGTTTCATCGAGTATAGCCAAATCAACCTCACTGGAGACATTCCCTTCCGAATCAATGATAAAGACGGAGTGTTCAATGACAAATTTTTTGGGAATAATCATGTCAAACAACTGAGCCCAGATATCCTCACGAGCAGAACCAATGCTTGTTCCATGCAGATCATGTTTCATATAAAGCTCGTTCACAATCGATTGTTCAACTTGCCGGTAATTTGTTGTGATGTTTCTAACTAATTTCTGTTTACGTTCTTCTTTAGTCATTCTTATCCCTCCAACCAAAATGTGCAAATTAAATGGGCATTTTGATACATTTATACATATTTCTACGTAAACTTCCATATTTCCTTCCTTTTTTTAAAAACAGTGATGAATTCATAATTAAATAAGTATACTCTATATTTCAATCACACAATAATAAAGAGTGCAACCCAACCTTGACCAAGTCCGTTACTCCACTTATCATTTCAATCCACGCACTCATAAAGAGTGCGACGTGTTATGTAATGATCTATCACAAATTCTAATTAATTTCAATCCACGCACTCATAAAGAGTGCGACGTGTTATGTAATGATCTATCACAAATTCTAATTAATTTCAATCCACGCACTCATAAAGAGTGCGACTGCGATTTTTAAATAAATTAACTGGATTTCAAAGAAAATTTAAGTAAAAACCACCTAAAACAAACAATTTTAATATTTAAATACGTACAATACTATCTTTTATTTTAAATATAGCCTTTAAATCTGGTGCGAACCTACCAGGGAATTTATGTGCACTTATCATTCGCACTAAAATATTAATGGGTCTTCCAATTGAAGAGACTCTTTTACCCCAATATGTTTTACCTTAGTTTTGTAGTTATCTCCCAAGCGATAAAATCTCAAACTATCTTTTTCTAAATCTATTATTTTTTCTAGATTTATCTTTAACTCTTCAAATTGTGTAGAATCAACAATACATTCAAATACTGAGTTTTGAACACGTTGCCCGTAACTTTGACAAACTTTTGCTACTTTCCTTAATCTCTTGGTACCACCTGTACTTGAAGTACTAACATCATATGTAATCAACACAAGCATTTTTTTCACCTACTTCCATAAGAAAGGTGGATATTCATCTAAATCTCCTCTAAGGTATCTAGCTAAAAGCATAGATTGGGCATACGGGACTAATCCCCAACTTATTTTTTCAGCTAGATACGGGTGAGTTATTTTATCCTGCTTTTTTGTCTGCCAAGCTTTAAGTAGTTTTTTTCTACCTTCCTCTTTTAAAATAATCGCACCATTCTCTTTTTTCAAAAAGTCTTCTTTATTTAAAACCTTCTTATTAATAATCGATAAAACAAATCGATCTGCGTATACACCTCTTAACTCTTCCATTAAATCTAACGCTAAAGAAACTCTTCCTGGGCGATCACGGTGCAAAAAGCCAACATACGCATCTAATCCAACTGTTTCTAGTGCTGCTGCAGTATCGTTAGCTAATAATGTATATACAAAGGATAATAATGCATTGACATTATCCAATGGCGGTCTTCTGTTTCTAGATTTGAAATAGAAATCATCCCTCTGTTGTAATATCATAGCGTCAAATACACTGTTATAGCTAAATGCAGCTTGACCTTCCCATCCCCTCAAAGATTCTAAATCCTCACATGTTCTGATATGAATCAAAAGCTCGGATAGATGTTCCGACACACTTTTAAATTTGTCCACGTCAATACGCAAAGGATAGTCACGGGTCATTCTTTCAAGAATCCACTTATTATTATAAACCTTCCCAATGATAAAGTTCCTTGCGATTAAAGCAGACTGTCTTTCGTCATCCGAAAGCCGGTATTGTTCTTTTCTTAAAACAACATTGCCTTTACTTTTACCAGATACACGTGCTAAAAACTGACCACTTTGTTTTAAAAAAACAAGTGAAATATTTTGTTCCGCACAATATCCCATCAATTGAGGGCTCGCACCAGTATATCCAAATGAAACAATTGATTCTAAATTGTGAAGAGGTATTCTAGCAATTTTTTCTTTTTCTTTACTAAGAACGATATTATCACCATTAAGTGAAAGATAAACATCAGGTTGTGTAACAAATAAAGTATTTAAGAGTTTTTTCATTCCTTTAGCTTCCTTTCAATATAACGGTGCACCGTTTCCTTTTTCATAAGCTTAGGAAGGCATATATTTTTTAAAGAACACCTTTGACAAAATGGGCCTGTTTTTACTTTAGGTGTGTGTTTTCTTTTAAAATATTTATGCATTTCTGCTGTTATGGTATGCACTTTATCTTTAACTGAATCCGCAATCGGGACTTCTACACGTCTTTTTATTTCATTATAAAACAAATATCCTGTATCAATTTTACAAAGAAGCATTTCTTCTAAACAAATGGCTTGAGCAGCTAATTGTAAAATGTCCGCATCATTTTTCTTTGGTTTACCTCGCTTATATTCAACTGGAAAGGCGCGGTAGTATCCTTGTAGTTGATGTACATACACACCAGAAGAGTCTTTAACAAATTCGACAACATCACAGATGCCGTTGATCTGAAGTTCATTAGAATGAATTGGCATTGCCCTAACAATAATCCGTTCGCCCCTTTTTTCTCGAATGAAGGGTTGGTCAGCATTTCGATGTAAATGCTGACCTTGAACGGTTCGGACATTTTCTTCCCACTGTTGTTCAATATGAATTAATGCCCATTGTCTTGGACAAAATTCATAATGTTGAATACCTGATAACATTAAATATTCTTCAGGATTATTGTCCATCCAATACTTCAACCTTTAAACCATCTAATTCATTTACCTTTATTTGATAATCTTCTAAACTTTTTGGAGTAGCTACTTTTCTATCAATTTCAACTGATCGATGAACCTTAGCAGAGGAGTATTGACCCAATTTTGAAGAATGCTCCCACCAGTACACTTTATAGACTTCCATACTGCCATCAGGTCGGGCTGAGGATGCATCATTTTCAAATAAAGTGATAAGTGCCTGTTTGATTTTTTTAGCATCCTCATTTGTAAAGCCTGTTTTCTCAGCCAGTTGAGTATTAATACTTCCTTTAAATAAGTAAAGTCCAAAATCCACGCGATGTTTCATACCCATGGTATCGGAAGATTTTTTATCACCTGTAACTGAGTTTACACTTTTGGTAATTTGGGTGCTGACAATATCAATAGGATCAACGCTCGTCGCTGGATGAATAGAAACAGGTCCTCTAACTCCCACTGAAACATCAATACCCTTAAAAGCAAAAACCTGGCCAAAAGCTCTGACATCAAGCCATGATTGACATGCAATTTCAGCAAACTTCTCATTATCTTTGGTTTTTCCTTTACTATATTGAGACAATTCTTCATTGGCATCTGCACGATCTTTTAAGCTCTTATATTGATCAACCTTATTATCATTCGATTGGACAAAAATAGCTTCGCCCATATCTAATAATCGATTTCTTATTTTTCTTTTTATCGCCACATCTGAAATTTCACCATATCCATCAAAATTTTGTCGTGGACGATTTCCGTTTAAAGGATCACCGTTTGGATTAGCATGATTGACTGAGATAATTACTGAAAAATCAATTTTATGATCTAATGTTGTCATTATACATTCTCCTCTTCTTTTTTATTTCTATTATCTAAAGCAAGTACTTGACTTGAAAAACCTAATAAGTATTTTCCATCTAGAGGCTCATCACTGAAATCTTCAAAATCAAATTGGTCAGTAATATCTAAAATTAATTGGTTTAATTTACTTGCTCGGCCACCTAGTCTAGTTTTATATGGAGCTAAACTCGCATGAATGTTTTTCCATGTTTGAACAGGTTTATTTGAGAAGCTAACCATATAACGTTCCGCATTTGTCGAGCGCTTCTCTCCTTGCTCTCTTAATGCCCAATTCTCAATCACATAGGCTACCGCCAACAAACGACCGAAAAGATAATTACGGTCCCTAATTTCATTATCTAATGCCACACCAATTCCCTCCTGTCTATTGATAAGTGCACATGTAATACTAAGTGTTTTCAACCATTCCCAACGCTCCATAGATACTGGATTTGATGCACGCTTAATGGCACTGATTACAATATCGCTAGGGATTTTTCTGCCATCAATAATAGAGGGAAGCATTCTCTCCATTAAACCCTTAACAACTTTTTTCTTTGCCTGCGCGCCATATGCAGCAAAAGCAATATCCTTTGTGGCGGGTGCGCCACAGAATGAAAGTTGCTTACCATCTTCGCCCTTTTTGTATCGGTGTATCCAAGTGCATGAATGGTGCCAATCTATTAATCTTTGAAGATAGAGTTCTTTGTTTAAATTCCTATAGTAAAGCACACCCATTCTTCCAGTTGTTGCTGAATCAAGCACTAAAATATTAACCTCTGATTTCGAGTTAAGGTCATGGTGATAACCATGAATAGCTTTATAAACTTGATTAGCATAGTGCTTTAATGTATCAACCTTTATTTCATCTTCTAGCTTGAGTGCTGGATTTAAGGCAATTAGATCAGCACCTGGATTAACGATCTCAATTTTGTCATTTCCCCAAACAAGAAACACTCTGTCATCAATGATTTCACCCTGCTGATTAATTAACCACTTTAAAGCGTTATGTGCCTTCTGTGACACATCATAGCTTATCGATGCTGCTTGATAGCTTTTATCAAATCGCCCTCGAAATGTGAAACCAACATTATCATTTGATGAAATTAATTTCGCTTTATCGGCTGCGTGTCGAATTTTATTCGCATGTTTCTCAGTACTTAGTAGATATTTACCTGTTACATAACACAAATCTTTTTCTTGTAGCTTTTCGCTATAAAAATCAATAAAGGATTGATAAACAGTCTTATCTGACCAAATATCTTCAGTTATCGTGGTTGTCGAATGAACATTAAAACGGATAAATGCTGCCGATACATCACCAGTCACCTTCGTAAATATTTCTGGCTTATCTTCGGCTACTTGTACATGTTTCTTTTCCCATTTGGTAATCAACTTTTTGTTATCATCTAAATAAAGTACTTTTTTCTCAACTAAGTCATGAATAATTGACCGTTTATTGACATAGTCAAATATTGCTTTCACTTTCGGATGGCTCGAGTTTGAATTCACCCAACTTTTCAGCTGATTGATGTAAGCATTAAATTGCTCTTTTTCTTTAATTCCACCACCAAATTGTTCAAAGTCACCTGCACAATAAGACAACTTATCATGTAAAGGATAAGGATAAACTGCTTTTCCAGACCGACTTGCTGAAGCTTCCGTGGTAGGAATGAGTGTGTTTTCTTTATCTAATACTTCAGCGGAGTGAAAATTACCATCCTCTGTCACGTTGATTTCTATATGAGCGTTTTGCGTCGTATGCGAAATAGGCAAGAGCGTGAATTTACTGTCATTATAACGTTTTTGAACCACACCTATTTTATCCGTGTTGTTATTATACGTCTCATAAAGCTTTTGCAACCAACTCATTGATTCACCTCACCTTCATATAATGTAAAAAGTTCATCAACTGACTGAACATTTTTTTGATCAAAGTGCTTGGGTGTCATCTCTTTAATTGGACGTACATTATGACAATCCTCAGGTCGAGTAAAACTTATCACCCCATTTTTCAATACCGGGTTCCAAAGTCGCACTTCCATTTGATTGTTCCCTGTCTCATCCGGATAATTAACTCCATGTACCATGGTGCCCAAATGAACCTCATCGTACTTATCGTAGAATCCAGCACCTTCCCCGAACTTACATGGTTCAACATAGCCTTGGCACTCTCTAGCCCCTAAAAAAATATCACGACGTCCACCAGCTTTTAAAGAACGTTTCAAGATGTTGTGATGTTTATTCTCATTTCGGTCATAAGTCAGATCAGGTCGATTTAGATTAAACTCGAAATGCGCCTTCACTTGGTAGTGCGGCTTTTTTAAATAAGTATAGTTGGCAAGCGTATTACCGCCACCATATTCAATTGGTCGAATACCTTTTGACTCCATCTGAATGGCATTGATTACCCTAAGCTCATCTACTATCATAATTAATGTAGGCTTCCAGTAAATACTTTCCACAATCCCCTTTAACGCTTGGTATGTAGGAACCTGATAGGTCATCTTCTCCCCACCAATTTTAGTTAATGGATCGGTAAACAAACCATAATCACCATATAGTGAGAATTCAATGCTATTGCGCATGAAAACACCTCCTTTAAATCAAGTAATATTATTGCTGATTTCTGTTATAATACTATTTTTTAAAAACCTATCTTTTCACAAGGTAGGTTTAAAAAATGAATTCTGACCGTTCAGCCTCGCCCTCTAAGTCAATCCCATATTCTCGACTATAATAACTTTCATCTAAGGAAAAGAGTTGTCCATCAAAATACACTATGATTGCACCTGCATCTTTTAATCTAGAAAACTCTTGATCATAGACGTTAACTGAATAGTGTTGAGCTTGTCTGAATAATAGCGACCAATCTTCAATTTTTTCATTTCCATTTATATCAGCAATGACCTCTTTACCGTCTCCGTAAGGAACAAGAATTGAAGTTGTTTGATTGGCAATAACACTAAAATGTCTTGCTGCAGTCTGAAAACTACCATGTGAAAACATCGGAAATTTCTCGCTGTTTTTGCTGGAGTAGGCACTATACCAATCACTTTTACTCCTATCATTTATGAGTAAATCTGTCATTTTAACTGCTAAAGCTTTTATTGGGTAGTCCAGGTCATAAGCCATTTCTTTGTAGAAGTTTTTAAAAAAATACTCCAATGCCTGTCTAGATAACAAGTCACCACCGTGTGAATTTGGATTTTCACTTAAATCCACCAGCATTTTATTCGTAATTTTTTTTCCTATATTAATTTCAGGTAACCATTTTAGACTCTCTTCTTCATGATCGATTAAATAGACAGTCCCTTTCTTAAATTCCCCATGTCGGTTACACCGCCCCGCCGCCTGAGCAATAGAATCTAGCCCAGATAAAGAGCGGATTACACTTTGAAAACTAACATCTACTCCTGCTTCAATTAATTGTGTACTAACACAAATAATTGATTCTTTTTTCATTAACTTATCTTTAATCTTTTGCAATATATCCTTCCGGTGCATCGCACACATCGATGTACTCAGATGAAAAACACCGTCCTCACTTATCGTTTCTTTTAGTTTCCGATAGAGTTCCTTTACAACTGATTTTGTGTTTAAAATAATAAGTTGACTTGAGAATTGATTTGTTTGGTCTATAATAAATTCAGCCAAATCATTTGTAGACATTCTCACACTTGCTTGGTTAATAATTTCAACCCTAGAAAATTCATCGATTACCTGATCAATATTACCAATCATTTCAGCACTTTCTCCTATCTGGAGATTATGTTCGACGTTTCTCAAAGCAGGCTGAGTAGCTGTACACAATACAATACTACTGTGGCAATGGTTCTTTAAAAAATTAACTGCTTGATTAAATAGTGAGATACATTTAATTGGGACTTTCTGCACTTCATCAAAGATTATTACGGATTCGCTTAAATTATGTAATCGCCTAATGTTACGAGTGCCAGTTGCATAAAAAACATTGAGAAATTGTACCATGGTAGTAAAAATAATAGGAGCATCCAAATTATCTTTTGCTAGCAATAATTTTTGTGATACATTCATTACACCATCCTCAGCCTCTGCCCTTTCAGCTGATAATTGATCTGGATAGACATTTGAATGATGTTCAAGAATATTAGAAGGATCATTAAGAATACGTCTTACTTCTTCCGCATTTTGCTCAATAATGGTTGTAAATGGGACAATATAAATAACTCTCTTTTTATGATGTAAGATTGCATGTTTCAGTGCATACCTCAAGCTTGCTAGAGTCTTGCCACCTCCAGTAGGAATAGATAAGCTATAAATATTTGAAGGCTTCTCAGCAATCTGCTCACATTGCAAAGACATTTCGTGTCGCAATCTATTAATTGTGGAAGTTTCTTGACCAGGCCTTTTAAAGGATTCAATTTTTTGTAGTAGTTTCTCGTGGTAGTCTTTTAGTAAATGATGTAGTTGTATTTCTTGAGGTTGTGTATTCTCTTCAAATTGTCTTGTGCTGGTTCGATCAGCGTCGATTAATGCGCTAAATATATATTTCGTTAAAAACATAATAGAACTATTTAATTCTCCGACGTTAATTCGAGAAATAAAGTTTTTTAAGTCCTCTATTGCTTTAACAACGTATGACTGAAAATCTTCAATAGTAAGAACTTCTCTAAAAAAATTAACTTTAGCTTCATTATATCCTTTTAGTTCCTTTTCTTTGATGCGATGTAAAAATTTCAATTCTAGATCAGGTGTTATATAATCTTGTAAGTATCCATGATGAGAAAGTATAGCGTTCCCTACAACCTCAACCATAATATCCTCAACAGTATTATACTTCCCATAGTAGTGTTCAAATAACAATCTACCACCCGCAGTCGAGTGATCAACAGTTCCCCTTTTCGGTGGATTATCGGGATTTTGGACAGCCGCTAATATATATTCCTTAAATTCAGTTGTATACTTCCCCATGTCATGAAGTAAACCTGCTAATCCTGCCAAATATTGCACATTAATTTTTTTCCCTATAGCCTCAGCCAATTGACATGTTTCTGTTAAATGTTGCCTAACTGTTTGTATTTCACCATCGAAAGATCGAATATGTGCAATATACATAAAACCATCACCCCGGTAATAAAGTCTTATTTATATGAATATTTTACCATAACCCTTCACTAATTTCAAAGTTTTTGTTAGAATAAAGTCAAATATTGACGAGGAATGTTAGTTGGTGCGAATGTTAAGCTCACATCAATTCCCATAGGGATTCGCACTATTATTTTTTAGTTAACTAGGTATTTTGATTTATTATCTTAATTAATTTATTGTTGATTGGTTATAAAAATCATTTAATTTTCTGCATGTAACCATCTATTTGGATTAATTTAGGTGATAATCGCAGTCGCACTCTTTATGGGTGCGTGGATTGAAATATAAAAAAGATCAAACAATTTTTTGAACGCTAACGCCCCACTCTTTATGGGTGCGTGGATTGAAATATAAAAAAGATCAAACAATTTTTTGAACGCTAACGCCCCACTCTTTATGGGTGCGTGGATTGAAATATAAAAAAGATCAAACAATTTTTTGAACGCTAACGCCCCACTCTTTATGGGTGCGTGGATTGAAATATAAAAAAGATCAAACAATTTTTTGAACGCTAACGCCCCACTCTTTATGGGTGCGTGGATTGAAATATAAAAAAGATCAAACAATTTTTTGAACGCTAACGCCCCACTCTTTATGGGTGCGTGGATTGAAATATAAAAAAGATCAAACAATTTTTTGAACGCTAACGCCCCACTCTTTATGGGTGCGTGGATTGAAATATAAAAAAGATCAAACAATTTTTTGAACGCTAACGCCCCACTCTTTATGGGTGCGTGGATTGAAATATAAAAAAGATCAAACAATTTTTTGAACGCTAACGCCCCACTCTTTATGGGTGCGTGGATTGAAATATAAAAAAGATCAAACAATTTTTTGAACGCTAACGCCCCACTCTTTATGGGTGCGTGGATTGAAATATAAAAAAGATCAAACAATTTTTTGAACGCTAACGCCCCACTCTTTATGGGTGCGTGGATTGAAATATAAAAAAGATCAAACAATTTTTTGAACGCTAACGCCCCACTCTTTATGGGTGCGTGGATTGAAATATAAAAAAGATCAAACAATTTTTTGAACGCTAACGCCCCACTCTTTATGGGTGCGTGGATTGAAATATAAAAAAGATCAAACAATTTTTTGAACGCTAACGCCCCACTCTTTATGGGTGCGTGGATTGAAATATAAAAAAGATCAAACAATTTTTTGAACGCTAACGCCCCACTCTTTATGGGTGCGTGGATTGAAATATAAAAAAGATCAAACAATTTTTTGAACGCTAACGCCCCACTCTTTATGGGTGCGTGGATTGAAATATAAAAAAGATCAAACAATTTTTTGAACGCTAACGCCCCACTCTTTATGGGTGCGTGGATTGAAATATAAAAAAGATCAAACAATTTTTTGAACGCTAACGCCCCACTCTTTATGGGTGCGTGGATTGAAATATAAAAAAGATCAAACAATTTTTTGAACGCTAACGCCCCACTCTTTATGGGTGCGTGGATTGAAATATAAAAAAGATCAAACAATTTTTTGAACGCTAACGCCCCACTCTTTATGGGTGCGTGGATTGAAATATAAAAAAGATCAAACAATTTTTTGAACGCTAACGCCCCACTCTTTATGGGTGCGTGGATTGAAATATAAAAAAGATCAAACAATTTTTTGAACGCTAACGCCCCACTCTTTATGGGTGCGTGGATTGAAATATAAAAAAGATCAAACAATTTTTTGAACGTTAACGTCGCACTCTTTATGGGTGCGTGGATTAAGGGGTGTCTATTTTCAAAAATTTTACATTATAAAAAGATTATGACAGGATTAAAGCTAGCTTAAAATCACTAAATAATTAGATGTGATGCATCTTTGTCAGATATGGCTTATGATCATATACTAAGTTAAATCTATGTAATTATTTTGTTTCCATTGACTTTTCACTTAACATAAGTGAGCCACTAGGAGGGGTTTCTTGAAAAAAGTGAAGTTACCCTTTTTTGTTATTCTTAGCTCAGTTTTTTTCTTTTTATTTTATTATATCAACGGGTGGTTACTGAAGGTTACTCCCCTCAAGATGTTATGTTTATAAACAAGCTCTAACTAAGTTATTGTCTATCACTTATAGATACATTATTCACCATGGACGTTGTGTTACAAAATGGATTAAATTATAGTTCAAACTTTTGAAAATGAATTAAATATGAATGATGAAGATGCTTCTATAGCATATGGCACACAATATAAATTGTAATCATGATAAAACCGACTTCCAAAACGAAAGTCGGTTTTGCTTAGAGCTTTAACTCCCCCATACGTAAAAGCTCTACAACAGCTTGTGAACGCCCCTTAACACCCAGCTTCTGAATCGTATTTGTGATACGTAGTAATTGCAAAACAAATTTTAAAATAGTCTCTTCAACTATAAGCAAAACGCGATATTTAGCTAACTCTTTTCTTCAATTCTTTTTACAAGTCTGACTAACCAGTACAATATAGACAATAAAACACCTATAATTATTGTCCACCTAAAATAAAATGGAATGACAAATGGATTTATACCTAAAACGATTAAAAATGATATAATTACTAAAAACACAAGAACTATTAAAACTTTTTTTATGAGATCAATCAAACCCTCCACAACTTCACCACCTAAAAATAGACTTTTAGACAGTATATCATACTAATTACCCCCTTTTTAGAGTTCTTTATTCTGAAAAGTAAACGTCAAGTCAATTCTCCCATCTTCGTGCACTATCCCTTTTTCAATTAAGGTATTAAATACGTGATACAGGTCTTGCTTTGTATTGTTAAGTTGCTCTATTGCATCTTTAATGTTTTCTACATTGTACTCATGTTCATCCTTATTTTTTAAAAGAAATATTTCTTCCTCTGTTCTTTGTAGTTTAGTATCTAATGCGAGCTTTTTAGCCTCAAATTCTTGCTTTTCTAATATGCCATCTAAATAGATATCAAGTAATCTTTTCTGTTTATCTGCCAAGTCTTTTTCACGCTTTTCGAGCTGCTTAATTTTAGTCTGATTAGTATGCAACAATGTTTCATCAAAATTTAAGCTTATTTTCTCACTTTCTTGCTTTAATTCTTGAAGGATAATTTCTCTTAATTCTTCATATGTCATAGGCTTGTGATTAACACACAACCCTGATCGTCTTCGTTTACTACACTTTAGGTAATTCCAATGCGTTTTTGATCCGTCTTTTTTCTTTTTCCATGACTCTAGTATCACCATATTTGATCCACAGTGTGCACACTGTAGTAATCCTCTAAATTCATTCCACGGTGTTACTTTTCGTTTGCGATTTACAACTTCTTTACTATTTGCTTTCTCATAAACTTCTCGTGAAATAATGCCAGGATGATGCTTTTCGATAATAACCCACTTACTCTTAGGATTTTCAATTCTCTTTTTGCGCCCATCTATTTTAATTTTCGTAAAGCGATTATAAATAAAGTCACCACAGAAGGTTCTGTTTTTTAAAATGCTGTTAACCGTTGTTAACTGCCAATATGACCCTTGCTTTGGCGGTGGTACTAATCCTTCTTTTAGTTGTTCATTGAGTCTTACAGCAATAGATTTCATGCCAATGTTATCATTAACATACCAGTGAAATATCTTCTTAATCACCTTAGCTTTTTCCTTGTTTATGACAAGCTTATTATCAATTCGATCATAACCATAAGGTACTTTGCCAATATGATCACCACGTCTAACTTTTGCTGACATAGCAGCACTTATTGAAACGGATAAAGTTTTAGGATATTGCGCTGCAAACATACTAAACATTTCAAATTTCATATCATTTTTACCCTCATATTCACTGTCGTATCCTTCTTCAATGGTTACAACCCTTACACTATGACCAAGTAATACTTCTTTAACTTCAAGTGCATCTTTGAGATCCCGAGCAAGTCTATGTATAGATTTAAAAACAACCATCTTTATTTCCCTTTTACGTGCCTTTTTCAAAATCAATTGTAATGCTGTTCTTTCTAAAAACAGTGTTCCTGATTTACCTTCATCTTTAAGAATTGAACGTTCATCCCATTCAAAGTCGTTTTGTTCCAACCAATAACGGCATATATCAATTTGATTTGATAACGAATCTTTTTGTTCATCCTTGTCAGTTGATACCCTAGTATAAACAAGATAAGGATAATCTTTAAAAGTAAGCTTCTGTTTTTCTTTAGACATGATATCACCCCTATCATTAATTATACATAAAAAGTGCCTAGAAGAGAACGCTTGTTCTTATTTATTTCTTATTAAGGTGCTTTTGCTAATCCCTGTCAGTTCTTCAACTTGTTTATATGAATGAGACTTTTTTAGTTGTAATGCATGCTTAATCTGTTTATTACTATATTTTTTAGGTCTACCTTCTTTAAAATCTTTACGTTGCTTCGCTATCGCTTTTCCTTCTTGCGTACGTTCTACGATCATATCCCTTTCAAATTCTGCAAAGGCGCTCATCACATTAAAAATAAGCTTTCCTGTTGGTGTATCTTCTACCAATCCCATGTTTAACACATGAACCCTAATCCCTTTATCAAACAACTTTCTTATTGTCTGAATCCCATCCACTGTTGATCTAGCAAATCTATCTAGTTTTGTGACAATTAGCGTATCACCTTCTTGTAGCTGTTGAAGTAATACATTAAAAGCTGGTCGATCTAGCTTAGTTCCTGTGAATTTATCTTGATATATTTTATCGCATCCTTCATCATTTAACCTTTTGATTTGTGCTTTAATATCCTGTTGCAAAGTCGATACTCTTGCATAACCATATTTCATTTTCCCACCCCATTTATGACACTATGTTTTGATACAAGCTAATCATGCATAAAATCAGCTTATAGTCATTTGATTCAATACTTTTAAGTTTTGACACATGTATGACAAAAAAAGAAAAGGAACTATTGTATCCTTCTCACTCGTCCATTAAAACGTTCTGCCCAATACCCTGTTTTCATATCTTCATATGAGACTCCTGTTGAACCTTGAGCACCAATAAATTGCCCTTCTCCTGCATATATACCTACATGACCATCAATTTTATAGGTATCAAAAAACACAAGATCACCTGGTTGCACGTGTTCGCTAGAGACAGCATCCCCTTTAGTTTTCAATGTATCTGTGGTTACGCTTGTTCGATCACCCAACTTAACACCCACCTGATCAAAAGCCCAATGGACAAAAGAGGAACAATCAAATAATCCTCTATTAATCTCAGTTTCGTTTCGTCCTCCACCAAAAGCATATTCGCTATTGTTGATCCACTGCTCACCAATTAAAACGACATCAATATTTTCACTATTCTTACTATAATTCTCTACTTTTACATTATTTAGATCATGCAAAGCTTGATATGCTCTAATATACTTTGCTAGCTCATTTTCTTGTTTTACTAATTCGATTAAGACTGCTCGATCTGTTGTTAAATTTATTTCCGTCATGACCATATCAAGTTCTTGTTGATACGAATTTAATTGATTTGCTTGTAGTTGTTTTTGGTTTAAAAGTGTTAATAGGAAAAGTATGAGAATAACCTTTAACTTACCCATCGAGTAACACCTCAATTTTCTGTCTAATACCTATTAATGCCTTTAATTGATGATCATCAACCTGATTGTTTTTCCTATTTACCTTCTCTAACAACCTTCTAGTACGAACTACATACCATGAAATAAATGCATGAACTAAGTGCAATTCTTTTAAGTCAAATAAGAGTCTACATTGTACGTTTATATTTTCTTCATTCAAGTCTGCTATATTGTGTTGAAGATGTGCTTTTATTGAATCGTAAGCTTCTAACATTTGATTCTTGTTTTGTTTTTTAAAATGCTTCTTCACATTACTCCGACAAATATTCATAACCATTAATAAACTCGCTACTTCTGTCTTTTCGATTATTAGATTCAATTTAATTTACCCTCCAATCTCATTAGCTGAACGTTGGTTGATAGCCTACTTGTTCAATAATATAATCTTTTAACTTCGCACGTTCGCCTAGAGTTAATTCATTTGGCTTTAACATAAAGAATGATTTTCTTCCTATCTTAACCTTCCGATCAACACCATATTGCTTAGCTCGTTGCCAATGCATGCAACTGTATGGTAACAACAAAAAACCACTTCTTTTTGCTAAATCTTCCGCGACTTCTAACGTTTGATAAAAAGAAAATACTTGTACTTTTTTTGCATAAGCAACAATATTTATTGTTTCTGGATAAAGATAAGGTAATGTGCGAGGGTCTTTATCTTTGTAATGATTAGGTACTAAAGTTATAGTGTTTAGATCCACGTTTGATCTTCCCCCTTGCATTATTGTGAATATCATCTAGAGTTTCAAAAAAATCTTTTCCCTCTCTTTCCGTAGAAGGTAAAGGAAAGGATTGAACCATATTAAACGTGTCATATAAGTTCAGCTTAAATATACGTTTAGCTTTAAACATTGGAATGAATTGCGTATGCATAAATTGCTTAGTTTGATAATCCATAAAGTGCAACTGAAAACCACGGTCTCCAATTTTTCGAACTGTAATAAGGATCTCAACAATTTGCCTAATTCGACTATCGACATTATTTATACTTGGACTACAATACATTTGTACGGATTGCATTTTTCGAGTAAACATTAATACCTCTGTGGCAACTGTTGAACCATATTTGCTCCATTTCCGATTACTAAATGCCATTTGCGATTCATCCCAGCAACAAATTGACCCTTGTGCTTCTGCTACCTTATACCAATCAGTGTAATGAGTCATTGGATAACTATCAGCAAGTTCATAATTTGAAAATAATTCAA
>NZ_JH976438.1:0-15276 GCF_000306965.1 Amphibacillus jilinensis Y1
AAAGATAAGAAGAGTCATCACAATTGATGTCTATTAACCTCTTCTATCTTTGTTTAGAAGGGGTTTTTTGCGTTTGGAAAGCATTAAAACACCTAATGATTTGGAAAGTGAACAAATTCCTTACAACGAAATTAATCCAGCCTTTGCTAAAGCTTAAAGAAAGCGCGATATGTAGATAAATGTTTCAAAAAATATCAGATGAGGTGGGTTGAAAATGAGTGATGTTCTACATGCGATTCAATTTTATCTTTTTGTGATTGTACCAAAGTTTGAAAAAGCGTCTGTATTTCCAGTTCGCGCATTTGCTATTTTACCGTAAGTTATTATGTGCAATTTATTTCATCACAGCTAACTGTCCGTAAAACGTTCACTTGCAAATAGATATTAGAGATCAATCTATGTAGGTGGGAACTAACGGCCTGATGCGCTCCGCTAACCATCAGTGGGCAAAGAACGAAAATACCCACTGATTGAAGATTCGTTTTATATTGTTATGAAATATCAAAGTATTCGCCCTTGATTCTGAAAATTTTGTTGTTAGATTATTTAACAGACTTTATCAGAATTTTCTGAATATTGTATTGACTTCAGTCGAAAGGTGTCTTATATTGTTATTTAATAAAGGTTTAAGGTTTAAACCATAAACATTTTTCACGTTAAAGTGATATGGATAAGAAATCTAGCGCCTTTACTCAAAAGGTTGGGCAGCTACAAGGTTCTAATGGAAGAAAGGAGATTTGGATGCGAACAGATTCGAGTTTTCAGTTTGAAGCCGTCAGCTCTAAAAAAGTCAGTGATTTTATTCTAAAACAATTAGAAGAAGCTATTATCTTAAAAGAGCTTATCGCAGGTGAACAACTTCCAACAGAGCGAGAACTATCTTCTATATTTAATGCAAGTCGGTTAACGATTCGTGAGGCATTGGCAGAATTAGAACGAAGGGGATTAATCGAAAGGCGATTAGGAGCAAAAGGAGGGACGTTTGTCTTACCTCTAACGGATAATTCTCACAAACGAAATAGACTAGAAATTCGTCAAGCATGGGATTGTTTAACAAAAATATTTGAATACCGTAACATTATCGAGCCTGAAACAGCTTTTTTAGCCGCAAGACGGATGAACAAAGACACGCTAATTCAGTTGCGAGATTACTTGGATAAAAGCATGACTGAGGATTGTACGCGAGAGTGGTTTAGATCTTTGGATGTTCGCTTTCATTTGACGATTGCTAAAGCTTCAGCGAATCATTATTTTGAAAGTGCGGTAAGAGAAATACGAACAAAGATTAATCCTGCCTTAGATTTAATGCCCTATAATCAAAGGGTTAAGGAAAAGAATATTGAGGGTCACACCGACCTTCTTCATGCACTTGAAAAAGGAGATGGAGAAAGAGCTAGAGAACTCATGACTTTACATATTATCGATGCAAAAGATGCGATTTATAGGCGTGTCTTTGAAAGAGAGATTGATAGATAAACAGTATGTCAAGCGATGTATGGGAGGGGACATTATGTTAGCAGAAAATCTATTAATGAGGTCAGAACATTTAGAAGATCAATTAACGATGTGGCGAAGAGACTTTCACATGCATCCTGAATTAGGATACAAGGAAAAACGAACCTCCACAATTGTAGCGGAACATTTACAAAGCTTAGGTTTGAAAGTAACGACAGGTATGGGTGGGACAGGTGTGGTTGGCATGTTAGCTGGCCACGTACCGGGGCCAACGATTGCCTTAAGAGCAGACATGGATGCACTACCGATTCAAGATGAAAAACAGGTCAGCTATCGTTCTCAAACATTAAACCAGGCGCATTTATGTGGCCATGATGCACATACGAGTATTCTGATGGGATCGGCTCAAATCCTAACTGAGATTGGGAGACCAGAATACGGCAATATCAAGTTTATTTTTCAACCGGCTGAAGAATTATTAGCAGGTGCGGATGCGATGATCAAGGATGGTGTATTAGACCGTGATAAGGTTGATGCTATCATTGGTTTACATGTTTATCCAAGCTTACCAGTGGGTCACATTGGTGGAACTCGAGGTATTGCTTTTGCTTCAGTAGATGATCTTGAAATAGATATTATTGGGAGAGGAGGACATGGTGCTCGTCCTCACGAAGGTCTAGATGCCATTGCAATTGCCGCTCAAGTGATTAACGCCCTACAAAACATCTCAAGCAGAATGATCGATCCTCTAGAGCCTGTTGTTATATCGATAGGACAGATTCAGGGAGGTACAATAGGGACTGCGATTGCGTCTCAAGTCAGAATGGTGGGAACCGTGAGAGTATTATCTGATTCAATAAGAAAACAACTCCCTCATCTCATCGAGCAAACGATCAAAGGCGTTGTATCTGCGTTTGGGGCTGATTATATCCTAACCTACAAAAAAAATTACCCGACACTAAGAAATCACGATGATTTACTAGATTTAGTGATTGAAAGTGGTAAAGATGTTTTGGGTGATGATCATTGGCATCACATGCGGCCCTCAACTGGGGGTGAAGATTTCGCCTTTTATGCTAAGAAAATTCCAGCAGCTTTTTTTCGATTAGGGGCAGGAAATGGACAAGAACAAACCGCATACCCACTTCATCATCCTAAGTTTGATTTAGATGAGCGGGCTCTACCTTTAGGTGCGGCGATGTTGTCAACCATTGCATTAAATTATTTAAACGATCAGCAACACAAAAACAATAAAAAAAGGGGATATGAAAGTGAAAAATTATTTAACTAAACCACTATTATTTGTCTTGCTAGCCACTGTGCTACTCATTGTAGCTGCTTGTAGTTCAAATGAAGACACCGGGAATAGCGAAGACGTTGATCAGGGTGCAAGTGAAGTAGAAGATGATGAAAAAGTTTTAACGATTGCAAACGCTACTGATATTGAAAGTTTTGATATTCATAACAATAACAACACGATTAGTGAAGCGGTGCTTATCAATGTGTTTGATTATTTAATTAAAAATGATCCCGATGGTAATAAAGTTCCTGGTCTTGCAACTGATTGGGATAATATTGATGAAACGTCTTGGCGTTTAACATTACGAGATGATGTGGTCTTCCATAATGGTGATGCTTTTACTGCAAAAGATGTGAAATTCACTTTAGAAAGAGTAGCACAAGATAGCGCGCTTAGCCAGTATTATTTATATCAAGAAATTGATGAAGTCATTATTGAAGATGATTATAACGTAACCATTGTAACAAAAAACCCGGATCCAATTTTTATTAATAGATTGTCGAGAATGGGTTCAGGGATGTTACCTGCAGACTATATCGAAGAAAATGGATTTGATCACTTTTTAGAAGAGCCAATTGGAACAGGACCTTATCAATTCAGTAGTTGGACGCGAGATGATCGGGTTGAACTGGTGAAAAATGAAGATTATTACGAGGGTGAAGTGGAATGGGATGCCGTCGTGTTTAGAACGATACCGGAAGCGTCTACGCGTGTGTCTGAGTTACTTGTCGGTGGTGTTGATATTATTGCAAATGTCCCCGTTGCTGACATGGATAGAGTGGCAGGAGAAGAGGGACGTTCAATTATTACAGCTCCGACAAGACGTGTACTTCAAACGATTTTACGTCATACAGACGGCTATGTAACATCTGATCCAATCGTACGAGAAGCCATTGATTTAGCTATTGATAAACAAGCCATTGTCGATAGTATTGCGGGTGGTGCTGGTGTTTTAACGCGAACATCCGTCACGCCGGGTAACTTTGGTGCTGATCCAAGTTTGTATCAACAGTCAGTATATGATCCAGAAGAAGCCAAACGTTTGTTAGAAGAAGCTGGTTATACGAGTGAAGATTTGGAAATCAGTTTCTCATCTGCTGCGCAATATGGTGAGTATGCAGAAGTCATTGCCGCTATGTTAACCGAGGTGGGCTTTACTGTTAATCTTGATATTTTAGAAGCTACTGCCTTTTATGAGCAATTCAATGCAAAGAACTTTGAGGAGATGTTTATGATTGGAATTGGCAACTCCTTAAATGACGCAGCTAATAACTACGGTCGTTATCTAGCTGAGCAAGCAGAAGATGAAACAGATTATGATAATCCAGAAGTAGAAGAACTATTACAAAGCGCGCTTGTTAATATGGATCCTGAAGACAGAGAAAGTCAGTATCAGCAGGTTCAACAAATCTTCGCAGAGGAACGTCCATCTATTTATCTGTTTCAAATGGAAGGGATATATGGTGTAAATGACCGCCTTGACTATAGCCCGCGTGAGGATGAAATGTTTATTGTTGAAGAAATCTCTCTTGATTAGTCTACTTTAACGATGGCTAAAGGGGGCATTTGCCGCCTTTAGCCTAACCAAATGATAAGAGGGAGGTGCTTTTTTGACTAGATATCTATTTAAATCTATTTTACAGATTGTCCCTGTTTTATTTATTATTTCAATGCTGGTGTTTGTACTTGTGCGCGCAACGGGTGATCCCGTCGCGTTAATGTTACCAGAATCAGCAACAGAACAAGATCGGATTGAAATGACTGAGGCGCTTGGGTTAAATGAACCCCTCTATGTTCAATATGGCATTTTTATATCAAATGCCATTAGAGGCGATTTCGGTATTTCGTATCATTACGGACAACAAGCGCTTCCGTTGGTTCTTGAACGACTCCCAGCAAGTATTGAACTGGCTGTTGTTTCGATGGTTATATCGACCCTTATTGCGATTCCACTAGGCATTCTCTCTGCTTTGAAGCGAAACTCCTATTTAGACTTAATTATTTCAGGTATTTCAGTACTTGGAAAAGCAATGCCTAATTTTTGGGTCGGTATTATGTTGATTTTATTTTTCTCCGTTATGTTAGGGATGTTTCCAGTATCGGGGAGAGGTGGCTTAGAAAATATGGTGCTTCCTGCGTTCACATTAGGCGTGGGCTTAGCTGCACAAATGACACGGATGATTCGTTCGACTATGCTTGAAATATTAAATCAGGACTATATTCGGACAGCAAGAAGCAAGGGGATTATTGAAGCCATTGTGGTTGGTAAGCATGCATTTAGAAATGGTCTGATTTCTGTAGTGACAATTATGAGCCTTCAATTTACAAGTCTGATCAGTGGTACGCTTATTACAGAGACTGTTTTTGCATGGCCTGGTCTTGGACAGTTGTTAGTGGCGGCCGTAAACAATAAAGATATGGCGATTATACAAGCGGCTGTACTTATTATTGCTCTACTTGTTATTGTCATCAATATTTTAACAGATGTGGTCTATAGACTGTTAGATCCTCGTATTAAGTATAACTAAGGAGGTGACGCGTGTCGTGTTAGCTAAGACCTTTGAAGAAAAGCATGTAAGCACACGATCAGCTTCAAATAAAAAAAGCAAATTAAGTAAAACGATTAAATTACTATTTAACAGTAAAACAGGAACGGTTGGTTTATTTCTTATTATACTCGTCACGTGTCTTGCTGTTTTTGCCCCGTGGCTTACTCCATTTGATCCTGCTCAAGTTAATCCCCTTGCCAGATTACAGCCACCGATGTGGATGGAAGGTGGGTCAGCGGATCATATTCTCGGCACCGATAATTTGGGTAGAGATATCTGGAGTCGAATCGTCTTTGGCTCAAGAATATCCTTAATTATTGGAATTGGTGCGGTTCTTTTTTCTGGATTTATTGGCGCAACTCTTGGCTTGCTGGCAGGTTTTTATGGCGGTTGGATTAATGCTATTATTATGCGGATTGCCGATGCCTTTTTAGCGGTTCCAACTATTTTACTGATGCTTGTCTTTTTAGCAGTGGTAGGACCTGGACTTCGTACGCTAATCGTGGTGATTGGAATAACAAGTTGGGTCCCTTATGCTCGGGTTGTGAGGGGCGAAGTATTGAGTATAAAGGAAAGAGAGTTTGTTAAAGCGGCACAAGCAATCGGTGCAAAAAAGAAACGGATTATTTTCAAGCATATTCTTCCTAACGTTCTTTCCTCATTCATCATTATTTCTGGAATGAATGTTGCAACGACGATTGTGCTAGAAGCTTCATTAAGTTTTCTAGGATTAGGCGTTAAAGCACCTGCCGTGTCCTGGGGAGGCATGTTAAGTGATGGTAGACAGTATGTGGCAACAAGTTGGTGGGTTGCCACCTTTCCAGGCATTGCAATTACAATTACCGTTTTAGGCGTTATTTTCCTCGGTGATTGGTTGAGGGATATCCTAGATCCGCGGATGAAGATGAAAAACGGCTAATCAAATGAGCAAGGTTAATCAAGGAGGCGAGAGGATGACATCCAGCTTACTAGAGGTCAAACAGTTAAAAACAATTTTTAGTAGTGAAAACGGTGATGTTCCAGCTGTTAATGACATCAGTTTTACTGTTAATCCAGGGGAAACAGTCGCGATTGTTGGTGAATCAGGCTGTGGGAAAAGTGCGACCTCGCTCTCTATAATGGGCTTAATTACTGACCCAGGTAAAGTCATAGCAGGTGAAGTTTTATTTGAAGGTAGTGATTTATTATCGCTATCAAAGAAAAAACTTAATCGTTATCGTGGGAATAAAATGTCGATGATCTTCCAAGAGCCAATGACTTCCCTTAATCCTGTTTTTACGATTGGAAATCAAATAAGTGAAGTTATTCGTAAACATCAGCGAGTAGATAAGGAGACAGCAATTAAAAAAAGTGTTGAAATGCTAGAGCGCGTCGGAATTTCCAATGCAAGTAAAGTGATTAAACAGTTTCCTCATCAACTATCTGGTGGCATGAGGCAACGCGTTATGATCGCTATTGCATTAGCTTGTATGCCGAAGTTGTTAATCGCCGATGAACCAACGACAGCACTAGATGTCACGATTCAAGCTCAAATACTTGACTTAATCAAACATCTAAGTGAGCAACAAAATACAGGTGTACTCCTGATTACCCATGATTTAGGTGTTGTTGCGGAAATGGCTGATCGTGTAATCGTCATGTATGCAGGTGAAATTGTGGAAGAAACGACGGTTGAGGAATTATTTGATAACCCTAAACATCCTTACACGATGGGATTATTAGGCTCAACTCCAAGATTAGAAGTCGAACAAGAGATGCTCGAGGCCATTCCTGGAGTGGTTCCCGATTTGACTGAAATGCCTTCGGGTTGTCCATTTCATCCCCGCTGTAAATACGCCATCGAGGCTTGTAAATTAGAAAAACCAGCATTAATCGAGGATTTTCCTGATCATTTTGCAAGGTGTATTCGGGCGAAGGAGGGGTTATAGTGAGTGAAAATCATCAAGATGGGGTGCCTATATTAAAAGTATCGGCATTAAAAAAGCACTTCCCGATAAAAAAAGGTTTCTTAAAAAAGAAAGATCAATTCTTTAAAGCCGTTGATGGCGTTAGTTTTGAAGTGAAAGCTGGCGAGACCTTCGGTGTGGTAGGTGAATCGGGTTGTGGCAAGACAACAACAGGACTTATGATTGCTGAGCTTCTGGAGCAGACTTCTGGTGATATATGGTTTGACGGTCGTGATCTTAGTCGTTTGAATGAACATGAACGAAGAGTAGTGCGCAAAGATTTGCAGATTATTTTTCAAGATCCATTTTCCTCGCTTAATCCAAGAATGAAGGTTTTTGATATCGTTGCCGAGCCTCTGATTGTTCATGGCATGGCTTCAGGTAAGAAGTTAAAAGAGGACGTGCTAAATTTATTAGAAGAGGTTGGACTAGGAAAGCAACATTTAGATCGATTTCCCCATGAATTCAGTGGTGGGCAACGGCAGCGTATTGGCATTGCTAGAGCGTTAGCGTTAAAGCCAAAGCTTATTGTATGTGATGAACCTGTATCGGCATTAGATGTTTCTGTTCAGGCTCAAATTTTAAATTTGTTAAAAACATTACAAAAAAAATATAATTTGACCTATATTTTTATTGCCCATGGATTACCTACGGTTAAGCACATTAGCGATCGAATTGCTGTCATGTATATGGGTGAAATTGTTGAGATCGCAACAAAAGATGCATTGTTTGATAATATGAAACACCCTTATACAGAAGCGTTACTTTCAGCGATTCCTGTTATGAACCCGCATCAAAAGACAGATCGAATTATTTTGGAAGGGGAGTTACCGAACCCAGCGAACCAGCCAAGTGGTTGTAAATTTCATACGCGTTGTCCATATGCCCAATCGGTTTGTAAGCAGAATGTACCTAAACTTCAGAATGATGGAGAAGGGCACTATGTCGCCTGCCATTTTCCGTTAAATAAAAATATAAGTCAAGCACTAAATCAAGAACAACCTGCCCGACGATAATCGTGAGCGTTTTAAAATCAGAAAGGAAGATAATCATGAACCAGACATGGCAGTTTGATACAATCGCAATTCATGATGATAACCACAGTCATCAAACTAAACCGATAGCTCAGCCAATCATCCCAGCGGTTGCTTACGCTTTTTCAACAAGTGAAATGGCAGCGTCAGTCGTTTCTGGTGAAGTAGAAGGAACGTTCTATGGTCGTTACGGTAACCCAACAACAAGCAAGCTAGAGGAAAAAATAACTCAATTAGAAGCAGGTGAAGCAAGCATTGGATTAAGCAGTGGGATGGCTGCGATCTCTTCAGCTATTCTAGCACTCGTCCAAACTGGCGAGCATCTTTTAGTAACAAAGGACATTTATGGGGGAACCTATAATTTCTTAACCCACCTCGCACCGCGTTTTGGTATTGATTTTGATTTTGTTGATTGTACCGATGTCGAAGCAGTTCGGTCGGCAATCAAAGATAATACCAAAGCCCTGTATGTAGAGACACCTTCTAATCCGCTACTAACGATTGTTGACCTTCGTAAATTATCGGCAATTGCTAAAGAAGCTAGTATCCCGTTAATCGTTGACAATACATTTATGTCACCTTATTTACAAAACCCACTCTGTTTAGGGGCGGATGTTGTGGTTCACAGCGCAACAAAATACATTAATGGTCACGGTGATGTATTGGCAGGTTTCGTTGTCGGATCGAAACGAATAATAGAATTTATTCGAAAAAGAATTGCTGGTGATCTCGGCCAACATTTAAATGCTTGGGATGCGTTTTTAATTTTGAGAGGTTTAAAAACGATGGGAATACGCATGAAAACACATTGTCAGCATGCCAAGCAAATCGCTGAATATTTAATGGATCACCCTTTAGTTGAGCATGTCTTTTATCCGGGCTTAGCCAATCATCCACAACATCAGTTAGCTAAACAACAGATGAATGATATGGGTGGCATTGTTTCATTTGAATTAAAAGGTGGGTTAAAGCAAGCCAATGATTTTATGAATCAATTAAAGCTGATTATTATATCCTTTAGTTTGGGTGATCCGGAGACGTTAATTCAGCATCCAGCTTCAATGACGCACTTCTCTATTCCGAAGGAGGAGAGGCTGACATTTGGCATTTCAGACGGTTTACTTCGGTTATCTGTTGGCCTGGAGGACCCTAGCGATATTATAAATGATTTAGAGCAAGCGTTAAATCGTGTGATGGAAGCGATGAAAGAGGGAGTGGGCGATGAAGAGAAGAAAATGTTTAGCAAGTGACTTAATGCTTTATAAGCAAATAAGCGATCCGATTCTCAGTAGCAATGATCAATTAGTCTATGTCGAACGATCTGTAGATGAAGAAAGGGATCAATATGTGAACCGGATTTGTACAACGGGAAACAAGCAAATAACAAAAGGGAATCAGGACACAGCTCCAGCATGGTCGCCTGATGGACATCAACTTGCCTTTTTAAGGAAATCGAAAGAAGGGAAGCAACTCTGGCTGTTGGCATTAGATGCGCGCCAAGAAGAACAGCTTACCACATTTCCATATGGTGTCACTGGTTTTAGTTGGTCACCTACTGGTCGATATTTGGCTATAGTTGTACGCGATTATCCATTAGGTGATAACGATCAGAAAGCGGGGAAGGCATTTGAGCAGTTAGATTATAAAAATGAGGGTAGTGGTTATGTTGATGGGCATGTCCAAGATGTGTACCTTTACGATCTCGCGTCTGCGACCATGATTCAGCTCACTTTTACTATAAATATAACAGGTCCCTTGAAGTGGTCACCTGATGAAAAGGAGTTATCTTTCCTCGTAAAGGTTAAGCGCGATGTTGGGGATATCGATAAAATAACGAATCATGCGCTTTATTCTCTTGACCTCAGTAGTCAAGAGATTAGAACAAGAACGGACACGACTTTATCTATTGCTGAGTATAGCTATGGGACTAATCGTGACACGGTTTGGCTTCTAGCGAATGATCAAGCGGAAGGTAGTGCTTCGCAAAATCAAGTTTTTCAATTGTCGTCAGCACATGATACACCTGTTTGTATAACAGCGGCAATTGATATGCAGTTGGGGAATTTTGCATTAGGCGATACAAAAGTAAAAGGAAGTTGTTCAACCTTCATTTATCAAGATTCAGATCAATCGATCTATTTGCTAGGAACAAAGGAGGGGTATGTACACGTTTATCAACTGAATGCGCATGGAGAGGTCAAAGCGATAACAACTGGTGCAAAGGATGTTTATCATTTTGTGTTTTCAGAGAATGATAACCTTCTATATATTGCTGCTGTTACCGATACCAGTCCATCAGACTTATTTGCCATTGATTTAAGTACAGGAGAAACAACAAATGTAACGAATAATCACCAATCATTACAGGTAACTCGATATCAAAGTGAAACAACCCCTTTTTGGTTCGAAAGTGATAACCAGTACAACATTCAGGGATGGCTGAAAACACCAAAACAACAAGCAGGACATGAAAAATTACCGCTTATTTTACATATTCATGGTGGTCCACATGCAATGTACGCGAATGTATTTAATCATGAACTCGAAACGTTAGTCGGTCAAGGTTATGCGGTGATGTTTATTAATCCTAGAGGAAGCTTTGGTTACGGGCAATCCTTTGCCAAGGGTTGTCGAGGACAGGTGGGGGAAGGCGATTATCAAGATTTAATGAAAGGCGTGGATTATGTTTTAGCACATTTTTCAGGCCTCGATCATAACCGCTTAGGTGTTGCTGGTGGCAGTTATGGTGGACTTATGACGAATTGGATCATCGGTCATTCTAAACGATTTAAGGCTGCAGTTACCCAACGCTGTATATCGAACTGGTTGTCTTTTTATGGGGTGAGTGATATTGGAATCAGGTATACGAGAGCTATGATTGGTGGTGATCCATGGAAGGATGCACAACACCTTTGGGACAAGTCGCCTATTGCATACGTCAATAACATAGAGACACCACTTCTAATCATTCATGGTGAAAACGATTTGCGTTGTCCTGTCGAACAAGCAGACCAATTATTTACCTCGTTAAAAAGCCAAGACAAATGCACAAAACTAATCAGGTTTCCAAGTGCTAACCACGGTGTATTAAAGAATGGGAAACCATACTATCGAATCAACTTACTTGAACATGTCAATGATTGGTTTAATAAATATCTAAAAGGAGAGAGCGAAACATGAGCGCGATTAGATTGTCGATGCCAGTCGCTTTTTTAATTGAAAATTGTTTAACGAGTGGTCTATCACATCCATCGATTATTGACGCACTTGATCGTAAAGATTTTACTATATTTAAAGATAAAGTGATTGACCCCGATATGGATTTTTCTGACCGTCTAGAAATAGCTTCAGATCTGAATGAAGACTGGCAGCAAGCAATAGTTAACGGATACCAGATGAAACATTTACATTTGAATGGGTTGAAAAAACTATTAAACTATAGATTTAATAAAAAGGAAAACATAGATTATCATCAAAAAGATTTAACCATAATAAAATTGCAATTAGACAATAAAGAACTACTTTTGTTGGAAAGAATGATTCAAGGACAATGGTGTGTAAAGCATGAGGCGAATGATGATTATAAAATATGTCTAAGGTATTCAACTTAATAATCCGACTTGAATGTTTGTGAAATTCACCTATATAATTATCGGCAAAAATGCTGACCAACGTCATTTGACACAGAACCTTTATTTAAAAGGTAAAGGATCATAACGACGATAAAGTCATCTACCAATATTAAAAGGGAACGGGGCGCACTCACTAGGATATTAGTGAATGCGTTCTGTTTGTCTAAAAGGATCATATAGGATTGACTTGAAAGAGAATAAGAAGAGGGGAAGGAACGAAGGGTCATTTTAAAGCTATCATGGTATACTTAATTTAAAATTCTTATTTTCTAAAGGAGGGTTTTAATGTCTCAGTTAATCGCAACACGGATTGATCACCTTAAAAATGTAGGTGATCGCTTGAAAGGGGCAAAAGTCTATTATCGAGAAGATTGGAATGTCTATTACTTTGATTTAGTTGGAAAAATGTTCGGAATGATGACGCCTGAACCGAATGAAGATGCGATTATTACTTTGAAAGGGTTGCCTGAAGATAATGAATTTCTCCGTGAAACATGCACGGATGTGAAGCCAGGTTATTATGCCAATAAAGTCCATTGGAATTCAATAAAGCTAAGGACAGAGCAACTAACGGATGAAGAAATTGAACGGTTAATTTTACAATCGTATCAGCTTGTTTATAAAAAACTAACCAAAAAAGTCCGTGAACAGCTGGGATAAGTTGTGAATGGAACGTGTAGTTATAGAATGGGGGGACCTTGATGAGTGTGGTGAACTAAATATCTTAGATAAACCAATAGAGAGGATATTTAGCGATGATTATAGAATTAAATGAACTAAAACAGACAGAATTAGACCAAATAATGACGATATGGCTCACAGCTAATGGTGAGGCGCACAACTTTATAGACATAAGTTATTGGGAATCGCGTGTGGAAACCGTTCGTAAAATGATTCCGACGGCTACACTTTACATTAAAAAGCGTGATCAAAATATTGTTGGTTTTATTGGAGTTAGTGATGGTTATATTGCTGGTTTGTTTGTTGATCGAAGTGAACGTGGTAAAGGAATAGGTAAAGCTTTACTTGATCATGCGAAAGCAAGAGCTCAGTCATTAACGTTGAATGTTTACCAACAAAACAAGCAGGCTGTTCGATTTTACCTTAACAACGATTTTCAAATTATGGACATGCAACACAATCAGGAAACTGATGCAAGTGAGTACACGATGAAGTGGAAAAGGAGTGGGCAAATTGAATCGGATTAATTTGATTTGTTTAGGTGTAGCTAATATTCCGCGCGCATTGGATTTCTATCAAAAAATTGGCTTTGAAACCACTGCCGGGGACAATGCGCCTGTTGTATTCTTTAAAAATAGTGGGACCAAACTAGAGTTATTTAATATTCATGAATTGGCGAAAGATATTGACAAGACGAATCCACCTCAAGTGAATACGGGAGGTTTTGCTGGGATAACTTTAGCAATAAACATGAAGTCTAAGCAAGAGGTGGATGCATTTTTTGCATTAGTTGCACAACATGGGGCGACGATTGTGAAGCCTCCTGAAACCGTTTCTTGGGGTGGTTATAGTGGCTACTTTACTGATTTAGATGGTTACTACTGGGAAGTAGCCTATGGAGAAGACTGGATTTTTGATGACAATGATATGTTAATTATCGAGTAACAAGATGACGAAGATCTGACGCTGTATCTATGAAAAACATACTAAGATTAGTGGGTAAGATCATCGACGGATGATTTTGCCCACTATTTTTCTTTTTAGAGTTATAGTGAGAAGTGAAAGAAAGCTCGACCAAAGCCTCAGGGGTCATAGAATCCGTATAAAAAACCGAGCTTCTTCACTTTCATTTTTGAATCAGATTTAAGTATGTTGGGGCCACTGAGCTCGTGTAAAGGAAATTAGAATCGGAATGAACTAAGTGAAGATCTTTCAATGTTATACGAAAAGAGGAATCAATATGGAATTTGTAGTTGCACTAGATGTATCCATGGGGAAAAGTTATGCTGTCATTTATCAGGACCAAAGATGTTTGTATGAAGAAGAAATTCCTCATAACCAAATGGGGTTTCAACGGTTATTAAATCACATTCAGACCCTTCCAGGGGATGTGATCGTTGTCTTTGAAGCTACTGGGATCTATTCAAAACCAGTCGAGACATTCTGTCAAAGGAATGCGCTGCGGTACTGTCTTCTAAATCCGTTAGAAGCCAAAAAACAGCTCGAGCTAGGAACTCTCAGAAGCTGGAAAACGGACAAACACGATGCTCACTTGTTAGCTCAGTCTCAGGCCCTTCACAGAAGAGAGGAGAATCAATCCCAATCGGTGGGCTATCAACATCTGCGAGACTTCTCGCGTTTTTATCAAGAGATTGAAGAGGAGATTAAACGAATACGTATGTATCTCCACAATGCACTTCAGCTTAGTTTTCCAGAGCTTGAACAGTTTTTCTCAAGTAGGATTACACCTTACGCATTAAGTCTTATAGAGCTCTTTCCTCATCCAGATCTTGTGTTAAGATCGAGTGTCACAAAAATTAAAAATCAGTTGATTAATCATACTTTAAAGAACATTTCACAGAATCGCGCGAAACAGAAAGCCGTAGAAATTATGAGCTACGCTCACTCTTCTTACCCAGCTGTTTCTCCAGAGAGTGTTCAAACTCAAAAGGTACGATACTATGCGCGTCAGCTTCTCCATCTTTTAGAAGAAAAAGAACGCGTATCTAAAGAACTCATCGCGGAAGCCAAACAACTTCCTGAGTTTGATTTACTTCTTAGCTTACCTGGTATTGGAGAAATTAGTGCCGCTCTTGTGATGGGAGAACTTGGTGATTTGTCCCGCTTCTCGAATCACAAAAAAGTGAACGCTTTTGTGGGAATTGATATCCGGAGATACCAATCTGGTAAATATCAAGGACAAGACCATATTAATAAACGCGGAAATCCCAAAGGGAGAAAGATTTTGTATCTAATTATTCGGAACATGATTCGCCAGCAGAAAGCAGCTCCTAACCATATTGTCGATTATTATTACAAACTAAAAAAGCAACCTACCCCCAAGAAGGACAAGGTTGCCGTTGTCGCTTGTATGAACAAGAGCATAAAGTGTATGTATTCCATGGCTAGGAACCATACAAAGTACGAATACTCGCACGCGGTCTCAAAGGACCAATAACTGTAGTATATCATAAGAACCTTATTTAAAAATAGACAAAGATGAGGTTTATTTTGTATGCCAAGATTTAGGTGACATCAAAATAATTAATTGAAAACCTATTGACTAAACGTAGGAAAGAGGTTGGGACAAAAGTAAAAGACGTAAGATCAGTTGCGAATGATCCGTTTGTTTTGTGAATGGATTATTCGTCTTTATTATATTAAAACGAATGATACCAA
>NZ_JH976438.1:15286-100401 GCF_000306965.1 Amphibacillus jilinensis Y1
CTCTTTAAAATGTGTTTATGCTAAAATGAAAATTCAAATCGTTAGCATTGATAAAGAGAGAGCAAGGCATTACTTTTCAAATGCACCTATACCATTTTGACCGAGACGCATTATAATATCAGCCATTTCAACAGACGATTTGGTGGAATTATTTTTTAGCCATGTTTCGATCAGGCGGATACTACCGCTAATTATATATGTGCTTATATAATCCGCCAGTTCTTCATCAATTTTATTTGTTTCTAAAAACCCTTGAACAACAAAATTATGAGCCATGCTCGTGATTTTGTCATGGAAGCCTGCATTCACTTTTTCATTTAGGAGTGTTAAGCATATATCTTGGTTGGCTACAATATAGTCTAATAATTTAATCACCATTTCATCCGCTTCATTTATATTGACATGGTAGTATGCGATTAATGTTTGCTCCATGTCGTTCATCACTTCTGTTTCAATCTGATCAAGTAAATCGTAGACATCACGAAAGTGGGCATAAAAGGTTGAACGGTTAATGTCTGCTTCCTCACATAATGCTTTAATGGTGATCTTAGAGATAGATTTATCTTTAAGTTGGTTGATTAGCGCTTCTTTTAACACCATTCTTGTGTATTTTTTTCTTCGATCCATTCCAACTCCTCCTACCTAAGCATATCAAACTATACAATAATAATGAAAATGTTAGTACGGCAACATAATAGTCATATTTGTTGGGGACTGTACGTTTTTAAAAGAACTGTATGTTGAATACCCAACACGCTGTCTTTATAATGGAATATATCAATTTTATGAATAGTGGTCAACAGTGGCTGAACGGAAAGATAAATATATGTTAAAGGCATTATTGACCTGGTGATAAGATGCACTTTATTTGTAGTATAATGGTCTATGGGACATTTTAAAGGGGGCAAAATCTGTGAGCTATGTTGAAGTTGTTGATGAACATAAACGTTATAAAATGGGTGAAAATACTATTGTGGCAAACAATGGTATTTCCTTTGAGATAGAACAAGGTGAGTTTGCGATTATCCTGGGTCCAAGTGGTGCGGGAAAGTCAACCGTGCTTAATATTCTAGGTGGCATGGATACACCTGACGAAGGAAAGGTTTTAGTCGATGGTCATAATATTGCTGAATACTCAACGAAGCAATTAACTCAGTATCGTCGTGATGATGTTGGATTTGTTTTTCAATTCTACAATCTTGTGCCTAACTTAACGGCAAAGGAAAATGTTGAATTGGCTACACAAATATCACCAAATGCTTTAGATGTTGATGGCGTGTTGAATGATGTAGGCTTAGCCGATCGAGTCGCTAATTTCCCTGCCCAACTTTCTGGTGGGGAACAACAACGGGTTGCGATAGCGCGTGCTTTGGCGAAGAATCCGAAGCTATTGCTTTGTGATGAACCAACAGGAGCATTAGATTTTGAAACAGGCAAGCAAATCCTTAAGTTATTACAAAATACAGCACGTGAAACCGGAACAACAGTTATTGTTATTACCCACAATTCAGCGATTGCGCCCATGGCTGATCGCGTTATTTATATCAATGATGCAAAGGTAAGGGAAACGATTTTAAATCCACGGCCACGTTCGGTTGAAGAGATAGAATGGTAAGGAGGCGTGATTAGTGGGTAAAAAAACAGCATTACGAAAACTGATTTTTAAAGAGATTTGGACTTCAAAAGCGCGCTTTTTGTCTATTTTAATATTAATCCTTTTAGGGGTAGGTTTTTTTGCAGGGCTACAGGCAACAGGTCCAAATATGTTAACAACAGCTGATGATTATTTCGATCAACAACATCTTTATGATATCCATATCCAATCAACACTGGGTTTTGAAGATGAAGAAATACAAATGATTGCAGACTATCAAGCAACGGAGCAACTCGAAGCTGGTTATAGTCAAGATGTATTAGCTGGTGAGCAACGTTTAGCTATGAAATTAATCGGTTATCATCAAGACCAGCAATTAAATCAATATATAGTCAATAGTGGGCGACTCCCTGAAAATAGCGGTGAGATTGCTTTAGATAATCATGAGTCGATTCGTAACCAATATGAAATCGGTGACCAAATTACACTTTACGCTGATAAGCAAGATACAGACCTAGCGGAGCAATTCAATGTGACGACGTACGAAGTTGTTGGGTTTGTTACAAGCCCACGTTATATTACTGAAGATTCGCGAGGTCAAACCACTATAGGACGTGGGCAACTTGATGCATTCGGGGTTATTATCGAAGATGACTTTAACTTACCGGTCTATACCGATTTATTCGCCACTTTTACTGGATTAAGAGCACTCGATACGTATGGAAGTGATTATCAACAGCTTAGTCGTTCACACCAAACTGAAATTGAACAGCTTTTAGAAGCGTATGGACCTGAACGTCTTGAGTCGATTCGAAATGAAGCAGAGGAAGACATCGCTGATGCAGAGGCGGAGATTGCTGATGGGCGAGCCGAGCTAGATGAAGCACGTCAGCAATTAGATGATGCAAAAGAGCAGTTAAATGAGGGAAGAGAGGCGATCGCTAAAGCAGAAGCCGAGCTAGAGCAAGGCCGAGCAGACCTCGAGCAAGGTGAACGAGATTATCAAGCGGGTTTGGAAAGCTTTACGAACGAAATAGCAGATGGAGAAGAACAGCTTGAAGAGGGAAAAGCCGAACTTAAACGCCAACAGACAGAGCTTGATCAGGGACGGAAGGAGCTTGAACAAGGCTCAGCTGAACTAACCGATGCCAAAAAAGAAATTGATCAGCAACGTGCAACACTTGTTAAGCAACAAGAAGAATTCAAACAACTTCGTGCTGAGCTCAATCCGTTGTTTGACGTGCCAGTTGAGTATGTGCCTGAGCAGCAAAGAGTAGCAATTATAGAAGAAACGGCTTCTATTGAATTGGGAGAACAGACGTTGGCTGATCTATTAACCGCCTATTTTGCGGGGCAGATAGATGCCGACAAAATTCAGGAGCTGTTAAACCAAGTGGAAGCCGAACTTGAAGCCGGCTTGGTACAACTGGATCAAGCCGTGGAAGAAGTTAGTGATCAGCAAAAAGCAGTTGATTCTGGACGCACCGAACTAGAGGCTGGACAGGAAGCACTTGATCAAGGCAAAGCGACTTTAACTGAGCAGGAGTCACGTTTAGAGCGTGAACGAAATAGGGGGCAAGCCGAGCTCAATCAAGCTCGAACTGAACTGGACGAAGGATGGAATGACTATCAATCGGGGCGAGCCCAACTTGATGAGGAACAGGCTAACTTTATAGAGGCGGAAGCAGAATATGATGAGGGTCTGGCTACCTTTGAAGATGAACAGGGAGATGCGTTAGCTGAAATAGAAGAGGCAGAGGCAGACATTGCAGAGGCCCGTGTTGAGCTTGCAGACCTTGAAGAGCCAAGCTACTATCCATTTATTCGAGAAGACAATGGTGCGTTTATTGAATATGCTGATAATGCAGATCGATTAAGCGATTTAGCTTCTATATTTCCGGTGGTCTTTTTCGCAATTGCAGCGTTGGTCACATTAACAACGATAACACGTATGATTGAAGAACAACGTGGAGAAATTGGAACATTAAAAGCTTTAGGCTATTTGAACGGCGAAATATCCTTAAAGTATTTTGCCTATGCGATTAGTGCAAGCTTACTTGGTACAGTATTTGGTTTATTACTAGGTTACTTGATATTACCGCGCATTATATATGATGCATACCGGATGCTTTATAATCTACCTGATTTAATTTTGGCCAATTATTGGTTGTATACTGTGATCTCTTTGACGATTGCTTTACTATCAACTGTGTTGACCGCGTGGATTGTTCTTCGTGTTGATTTAAGAAGCCATCCGTCTGTTTTAATGCGCCCGCGCGCGCCGAAGATAGGGAAACGGATATTAATTGAACGCATTACACCATTGTGGAAACGCCTAAGTTTCATTGAAAAGGTAACGGCTAGAAATTTATTTAGATATAAGCAACGGATGTTAATGACGGTGTTTGGTATTGCGGGTTGCGCAGCTTTAATTGTGACCGGTTTTGGTTTGAAGGGAGCCGTTGAAGGTTTGACAACATTACAGTTTGGTGATGTGATGCAGTATAATGCAATGGTTATCCTTGATCAAGATGCATCTGAACAAGATGCGACATCTTATCATCAACTTATTGCTGAGTGGGATGGATTGGATGATCATTTAACCGTGTATCAAGAACAATACGAAGTTGCTCAAACGGGGCAAAATAGTCAAGATGTTCATGTCATTGTACCAGAGGAGCCCAACAGGTTAACCGATTTTATTCATTTAACTGATCGGACATCTGACCAACCTTATCAACTAACCGACGATGGAGCGATTGTCTCCGAGAAGTTAGCGACGTTATTTGATGTCCAGCAGGGTGACACCCTTACCATTACCGATGCTGATAATGAATCCTATCCAATTGAAATTGCGGAAATCACCGAGAACTACACGGGGCATTATCTCTATATGACTGAAGCTGTATATCGCGCCCAAGTTAAAGATGAACCGATTCGTTTCAACGCAGATTTATTAAACTATGATCAAGATCGTGACTGGGAAGATGCTTTATCTGATCGATTGATGGAAGAAGACATGGTGGTTACCACATCATTTAATGCAAGCATGATTGAAACGTTTGAAGATTCAATGGAAAGCTTAAATGTCGTAGTTATTGTATTAATTATTGCGGCAGCAGGGTTGGCGTTTGTTGTCTTATATAACTTGACAAATATTAATGTATCTGAGCGGATTCGAGAATTATCCACTATTAAAGTGCTTGGTTTTTATGACGGTGAAGTGACGATGTATATTTATCGTGAAAATTTAATTTTAACGATAATGGGTATTGTTGCAGGTAGTTTTTTCGGCCGTATTCTCCATGTATTTGTATTGGAGACGGCTTCAATGGATAATATGATGTTTAGCCCCAACTTACATTGGTCGAGCTACTTATATGCGGCGATTTTGACGTTTGTCTTTTCTACATTCGTGATGTGGATTATGCATCGCAAATTAAAATCTGTTGATATGATTGAAGCATTAAAATCAAATGAATGATAAGCGATTAGCTGTGTATCACAGATAACCGATGCTAGTGCCTTAATTTACGCAACTAAAAAGGTTCTACGTCAAATGACGCTGGTAAGTCCTAGTAGTCAACTAAATTATCTTGTGTTTGAAGCCGTGCCTGCGGAAAGCGAGTATATTTCCTTTGCGCTTCAAGCATCATGTGAGGTTAGTGCGTTTTTTTACTCACCAACGTCATTTATTGTACAACCAATAAAAATAAGAGAGACATGACGAAAAAGGGTATATCCGAACGATGGATATATCCTTTTTGTGAACATTCGTTTTTTCACTTGACGATCGATGGGTTCCCTAGTATGATTATTTCTGTATTAAAAATTAAATTTAAATTCGTCGTATAATCTTGAGGATATGGCTCTAGAGTCTCTACCGACCACCGTAAATGGTCTGTCTACGCAGAAGAATAGAAGAAATATGTCTTATTAATGCTTATTTATCAATCTATTTTCTACTTCTGACTGGCTGAGCACATCCTTGATTATATTGTTAAGGGTGTGCTTTTTTACGCGACGAAAAAGAAGGGAAGCGAGGATTTATGAAGAATTTCTTTGAGTTAGATCAGTTGGGTACAAATGTGAAAACTGAATTTATCGCAGGTTTAACGACCTTTTTATCAATGGCTTACATTTTATTTGTTAACCCACCAATGCTTGCAGCAACGGGTATGGATGAAGGTGCTGTTTATACAGCGACGGCATTGTCAGCGGTCATTGGTACATTAATTATGGGACTTTATGCGAAATACCCGATTGCATTAGCACCAGGTATGGGTTTGAATGCGTTCTTTGCTTATACGGTTGTTTTAGGCTATGGTATCCCTTGGGAAACAGCTTTAAGTGGTGTGCTTGTTTCTGGTCTAATCTTTATTTTGTTAACTTTGTCAGGTGTACGTGAAAAAATTATTAACACGATCCCACCAACATTGAAATTAGCGGTAGGTGCTGGTATTGGCTTGTTTATTGCTTTTATTGGTTTTCAAAATGCAGAAATTATTGTTGCTGATGAGGCGACGATTGTTGCTTTAGGAGACTTCACTTACGGACCAACGGCACTTGCTATCTTTGGTTTAATTGTTACGGTGGTATTAATCTCCTTAAAAGTTAATGGTGGTGTGTTTTATGGTATGGTGATAACTGCAGTGGCGGGGATTATTGTTGGACAAATTGATTTACCGTCTTCAATTTTTGCTCCTGTCCCGAGCTTAACGCCAACTTTTGGTCAAGCCTTTGCTAACTTTGGAGATATTTTTACGATACAAATGGCAGGTGTTATCTTAACTTTCTTATTTGTAGATTTCTTTGATACGGCAGGTACGCTTGTTGCGGTAGCAGAAAAAGCTGGTTTTATGAAGAATAATGAATTACCGCGTGCCGGTCGTGCGCTCATGGCAGATTCAACAGCAACAGTAGCTGGGGCCGTCTTAGGTACCTCAACAACCACTTCATATGTTGAATCGGCAACAGGTGTTGGTGCTGGCGGGCGTTCAGGTTTAACGTCAGTCTTTACGGCTATGTTTTTCTTGTTAGCATTACTTTTCTCGCCACTTTTAAATGTGGTCACATCTTCAGTGACTGCGCCCGCATTAATTATTGTTGGTGTGATGATGGCTTCAACGTTAAAAGATATTGCTTGGGATCAATTTGAAATTGCTGTTCCAGCGTTTTTAACGGTGATTATGATGCCACTAGCGTATAGTATTGCAACAGGGATCGCTGTTGGTTTCACATTCTATCCAATAACGATGGCAGCGCGTGGTAAAGCAAAAGACATTCACCCATTAATGTGGGGACTATCTGTTATATTTGTGTTATTCCTCATCTTCTTAGCTGAGTAAGGTGAAAAAAAGGTCTAGCCAAAAATAAAAGTAAATCTTTAGTGGGGATTTTCGTTCCTTGCAGCTTGTTTCATTGAGTGAATAAGGACAGACATTAGCGTCCGTTTTCGCCCGCCTAAATAGGCGAGCGCTGCTCTCTATTTTAAAGCAGACGTTTTAAGGACGGTTATCCGGGATAGAAGAAACAAAGTGAAAAGCGAATGATCCGTTGATTTAGTTGACGGGATCATTCGCTTTTATTATGTTTTTGCACTGATATAGTCCAAAAAAAGTATGTTTAATCTATTTTCTCAATAGGAATCGTTGTAGAAGGTGCATCCTCATCTAACTGTCGGTGTAATCGAATAATAAGTAAACCAGCTCGATAAGACGCCTGTATTTGATCGGGTCTCACTGAATAAGGGAGATCAATTGATCGCTCAAACGCACCATGTACAATTTCATCCTGAATAAGTTGGCCTTCTGTTTGATTTAAGGGGATTTCGCCAATAATAAATAAACGACTCCCTTTAACGTAAAGTTTAATGGCATTGACATCCTCTAGACCTGGGACGTTGACATAACACGTGATTTCTTTATCAAGCTGATAGATATTCGTCTGTGGAATAGGTGGCTTTAAGATGTGTTCAAAGGAATGCCAAAATTGATCACCAAAAAAATGATCGAAATTCTTTTTCCATTGTTGCATAAACTGAACCTCCTCCATGTCATCCTATCCTTAACATATGCCCATTTGCATAAGAAGGTTCATTGGAAAAATAAGAATAAGTCATATACAATGGAGCTAGGAGGGTTGCATATGTTAGAAAGTGCGATGATAATGGTTTCAATTATATTAGCGATTAACATTATTTATGTATCCTTTTCAACAATTAGAGTTATTCTCACTTTAAAAGGACAGAAGTATATTGCTGCAATGATTGGAACGGTTGAAATTATTATCTATACATTAGGACTCGGTCTTGTACTTGATAATCTTGATCGGATCGAAAATTTACTTGCCTACGGAATTGGTTACGGTATTGGGGTCATTGTAGGCTCGAAAATTGAGGAACGCTTAGCATTAGGTTACATAACAGTTAATGTAATTTCATCTGATCCTGGTATTGCTTTTTCAAGAGAGTTGCGTGCAAAAGGTTATGGTGTCACCAGTTGGTATGCGTATGGCATGGATGGTGATCGGTTAGCGATGCAAATTTTGACGCCAAGAAAGTATGAGCTACACCTGTATGAGACGATTAAGACGATGGATCCTAAAGCCTTCATTATATCTTATGAACCTAAACATATTAATGGTGGTTTCTGGGTTAAACAAGTTAAGAAAGGAAAGATTAAGCAAAGTGTCGAAGCAGAAGAAATTGAGCGGTTCAAAGCTGACCAACAAACGAATGAAACGGCAGAACAGCCAAAACAAGAAACAATTCGAAGTGATGGACAACGAGACGATTGATCAGTGTATAGATCGGATAAAAGCAGCGGGGTATCAGCCGGCAAGAAGGATAGAAAAGCCGATTTTTAGAGAAGTGATCAAAAATGAAGAAGTTGATTATCAACCGATTGGAAAAAAGATTGTTTTTGACGCGATTGTGAACAAAGACGAACAATAGGTCTTTTTATTTATTTATCGTTCGATTTTTTGTTGACTAATAAAGGCGTCCTTGTTATGATAAACATGCAGTAATGATAATGAATGAATATAAAAACTGACCTCATATAAATTTGAGAATAGGGCTCAAAAGTTTCTACCCGTTACCGTAAATAATGGACTATGAGGGAAGATGAAGCATGACAACAGCAATCTATCAACGATCACATAACCGTCCGTAAAACACCCACCTCAGTAGAGGTAAATCTATTGAGGTGGGTAATAACGGTCGCTAATGTCCTGATCCAATCAGTAGGAGAAGAAACGAAAAAACCGCTGATTGAAGATTTATTTAATGTTGTGATGTTCTTTTGTTCTGACTATTGGTTCAGACAGTGATTGTTCATTGGTGTGTAAACGCCAATTCACCTATTCATCTTCTCTCATAAATGGGAGAAGTGGATAGGTTTTTTTAATCACCGATAGCCGTCAATAAAATGCCGCCTCAAACTAGAGCGTAGAGCAGATCTATTTAGACCAGATATAACGGCTACTAATGCCTTGATCCAATCAAAGGTTCGTTTTATAAGGTTAGATTGTATAAAATAAAAATGAAGAATCATTAAGTATTTAAAAGAGGAAAGTATAAGAAGAGCGACTTCATTTGATGAAAATAAGTAAATGCGCGTTCTTCTTATATATTTAGGAAAAGGGGGATAAGATGGTTCAAGTCGGTGTGATTATGGGAAGCATTTCAGATTGGCAAACAATGATGAATACATGTGAGGTGCTCGATTATTTAGCAATTGATTATGAGAAGTTAGTGATATCTGCTCACCGGACACCTGAAGATATGTTTGAATATGCAGAATCAGCTCGTGCAAAAGGTTTGCGTGTGATTATTGCTGGTGCAGGTGGAGCCGCTCATTTACCAGGTATGGTTGCTGCAAAAACGACGTTACCGGTTATTGGTGTACCGATTCAATCGAAAGCATTGAATGGTATTGATTCTTTACTATCGATTGTACAGATGCCGGCCGGTGTCCCTGTCGCAACGGTTGCTATTGGTGTTGCTGGTGCGAAAAATGCAGGTTTACTTGCTGCGCAAATTTTGGCAACACATGATGCTGATTTAGCGACTAAATTAACCGCTTATCAAGCGGAAATGCGTGAAAAAGTGTCGGAAATGAGGGATCAGCTTGCCGAACAATGAATTTTGCTTTGGGAAAACAATCGGGATCATTGGTGGTGGACAGCTAGGTCGGATGATGGCAACAACAGCACGTCACATGGGTTATCGTCTGATCGTACTTGATCCGACACCGAACTGCCCAGCAGCACAATTAGCTGACGAGCAAATTATCGCCTCCTATGACGATTTTACAGCCATCAAAACATTAGCTGACAAAACAGATCTAGTAACTTATGAATTTGAGAATGTCGACCTTGAAATGGCACGCTATCTCGAAAAGCAGGGGTGTTTGCCACAAGGCGCCAAGTCGCTTGAAATTACCCAAGACCGTGAAAAAGAAAAACAGGCGATGCTCGCTAGCGGACAAGCAGTAGCCCCATTTAAAATCATAAAAACCAACGAAGATCTAATAGAAGCAGTGAACACGATTGGCTTCCCCGCTGTGCTAAAAACATGTCGCGGTGGTTATGATGGTAAAGGGCAAATAAAGTTAACGAGCAAAGCTGATTTAGCAGAAGCATCGACATTTTTAACAAAGCATCAACGCCTTATTTATGAGGCGTGGGTCAGTTTTGATTGCGAAATATCGGTTGTTTTCACACGGGGTATCAACGGTGAGATTACTTTCTTTCCGATTGGCGAGAACGTTCACCGCGATCATATTTTGCATACAACAACGGTTCCCGCTCGTGTCTCACCAATCGTCATAAACAAAGCGAAACAGGCGACAGAATCAATAGCAGAAACGATTGGTGTGGTTGGTACATTTGCGATTGAGTTATTTGTTAAAGATGATCAGGTCTTTATCAATGAATTAGCACCACGACCGCACAATTCTGGACACTATACCATTGAAGCCTGTAATGTGTCACAGTTTGAGCAACATATTCGAGCGATTTGTCATTTACCGCTACTTCCCATTTACTTTCACGGGGCAGCGGTAATGATCAACTTACTTGGTGATAATATAGATACTTATTTTTCAAATGATGAACGGCTTGAGCGTGCCCATGTTCATATGTATGGCAAGGATCAGCTTAAACCAAAACGAAAAGTAGGTCACCTTACCTTTGTTGACCAAGATCGTCAACAATTGGTGCAATATTTAAAGCAACAACATTTAATTTAGGGGGACATAAAGATGATTGAACGTTATACGCGACCTGAGATGGGTGCAATTTGGACAGATGAAAACAAATATCAAGCATGGTTGGAAGTAGAAATTCTAGCTTGTGAAGCATGGAGCGAGCTTGGTGTTATCCCGCAAGCTGATGTGAAGAAACTTCGTCAACATGCTTCGTTTAGTATTGATCGTATTTTAGAGATTGAGCAAGAAACACGCCACGATGTTGTCGCTTTTACACGAGCGGTCTCAGAGACACTTGGTGAAGAGAAAAAGTGGGTGCATTATGGCTTGACCTCAACAGATGTCGTTGATACAGCTTTGTCTTATTTACTAAAGCAAGCAAACGTCCTTATTCGTAACGATGTTGAACAATTTATTGATGTTTTAAAAAATAAAGCAATCGAGCATAAACATACCGTCATGATGGGACGTACACACGGTGTGCATGCTGAACCAACGACCTTTGGATTGAAGATGGCATTATGGTATGAAGAAATGAAGCGTAACCTTGAACGCTTTAATGCAGCGGCAGAGGGAATTGAAACAGGTAAATTGTCCGGCGCGGTTGGGACTTACGCCAATATTGATCCCAAAGTTGAAGCTTATGTTTGTGAAAAGCTTGGACTAAAGCCGGCTCCTGTTTCAACCCAGACGTTGCAACGCGATCGCCACGCGCAATATATGTCTGCATTAGCACTAATCGCAACATCAATCGAAAAGTTTGCGACTGAAATTCGAGGTTTACAAAAAACAGAGACACGTGAAGTCGAAGAGTTTTTTGCTAAAGGACAAAAGGGTTCTTCAGCTATGCCGCATAAGCGGAATCCTATTGGATCTGAGAATATGACGGGGATGGCACGTGTGATTCGTGGTTATATGATGACAGCTTATGAAAATGTCGCATTGTGGCATGAACGTGATATATCACACTCTTCAGCTGAACGAGTGATTTTACCAGATGCCACCATCGCTTTAAATTATATGCTTAATCGGTTTAGTCATATTGTTAAAAATTTAACCGTATTTCCTGATAATATGAAACGCAATATTGATCGGACCTATGGTGTGATCTTCTCACAACGCGTATTACTTTCATTGATTGATCAGGGGATGAGTCGAGAAATGGCTTATGATCTTGTTCAACCAAATGCCATGAAAGCATGGGAAACGGCTACGTCTTTCCGTCGTTTGATCGAGCAAGAACCAAAGATTACAGGACTATTGTCTGAAGCGCAAATTGATGATTGTTTTGATTACACCTATCATCTGAAAAATGTTGATCAAATTTTTGAACGGCTTGAACTTGTGTAAATCAGGTTTGCCTTTGGTTACGTTGTTTTAAATAGAAGGATATCACAATAGAGGGGTGTAGCTGATGAAGAAACAGCTTTTATATGAAGGGAAAGCTAAGCAAGTCTATACAACCGATCAATCGGATTTACTTGTGCTTTCTTATAAAAATGAGGCGACTGCCTTTAACGGAAAAAAGAAGGCCTCTTTTAATGGGAAAGGCCGGTATAATAATTTAATTTCAGCTTACTTGTTTACCTATTTAGCGGATCATGGTGTTCCAAGTCATTTCAAACAAACGTTAAGTGATACAGAACAACTTGTCCAACAAACGACAATCATTCCACTTGAAGTCGTTGTTCGTAATTTAGCAACAGGTAGCATTGTCAAACGATTAGGCATTGAAGAAAAGACTGTTTTTGATCCACCTCTGATTGAATTCTATTTTAAAGAAGATGCGCTTGATGATCCTATTATTAATGACCAACATGCTTTGCTTTTAACAGATGCAACGGTCGAAGAGCTTGATCAAATCAAAAGCTATGCTCTTAAGGTGAACCATGTACTGCAAAGTTTCTTTGATACGATTGAAGTTAAATTAGTAGATTTCAAACTTGAGTTTGGTCGTGATCGATTAGGAGAAATCGTCTTAGCTGATGAAATTTCACCAGATACGTGCCGACTTTGGGACAAAACGACTGAAGCTAAACTAGATAAAGATGTGTTTCGACAAGGTACCGGTGATTTAATAACCGTCTATGATACGATACTAAAACGACTGGAGGCAGTAAAATGATTAAAGTTAATATTCATATCACGCTAAAAGAGGGTGTCCTTGATCCCCAAGGGAAAGCGATTGAAGGCTCTTTAAATACGCTAGGCTATCAAGGTGTTGAAGACGTCCGTGTAGGTAAGTTGATTGAGATGACCTTTTCTGATAGTGAACAGGTAACAGAGCAAGTCGAGCAAATGTGTCAGAAACTTTTGGCTAATCCAGTGATTGAAAATTATAGCTATACCATTGAGGAGGGCGTTGTTCAGTGAAGTTTGCTGTGATTGTTTTCCCTGGCTCAAATTGTGATCGTGATATGTATTATGCTGCCAAAGATGCACTTGGAGCAGAAGCTGAGTTGGTCTGGTATCAAGATTCATCTCTTGAAGGCTATGATGCGATTTTACTTCCTGGGGGTTTTTCTTATGGTGATTATTTACGCTGTGGCGCCATTGCCTCAACTTCAGAAATTGTAAAATCACTTCACCGCGAAGCTGATCGTGGCACACCGATATTAGGGGTGTGCAATGGATTTCAAATTTTACTCGAATCCGGTCTTTTACCGGGGGCGTTATTAAGGAATAAGGGATTAAAATTTTTGTGTCATCATGAGCATTTAGTCGTTCGTAATAACCAAACATTATTTACTTCGGAATATGAAAAAGGGCAAATGATTTCGATTCCGATTGCTCATGGAGAAGGCAATTATTTTTGTGATCCAACCACGCTTGCTCAGTTGAAGGCAAATAATCAAATTGTCTTTACTTATCAAAATAACCCGAATGGTTCGGTTGAGGATATTGCCGGCATTGTTAATGAAAAAGGAAATGTTCTTGGCATGATGCCACACCCTGAACGTGCAACGGAAGCTATTTTAGGCAGCGAAGATGGCTTGAACTTATTTAAGTCAATGCTGGTAAATTGGAGGGAAAGCTATGTTACAAACGCTTGAAGTTAGCCCTGAGACCATTGAAAGAGAAAAACATTATCGAGAAATGGGTTTATCCGATCAAGAATATCAATCGATCGTGGGTATTTTAGGTCGACGCCCTAACTTTACAGAGACTGGGATATTTTCCGTGATGTGGTCAGAGCATTGTAGTTATAAAACATCAAAGCCATTATTGCGCAAGTTTCCAACCGAGGGTCAACAAGTGATCCAAGGACCAGGTGAAGGTGCCGGTATTGTTGATATTGGTGATGGTCAAGCCGTTGCTTTTAAAATAGAGAGTCACAATCATCCTTCAGCAGTTGAACCTTATCAAGGTGCAGCTACTGGAGTTGGTGGGATTATTCGTGATATCTTTTCGATGGGTGCACGTCCGATTGCCTCACTCAATTCCTTACGCTTCGGTCCGCTAACAACGGGTCGTGTGAAGTACCTATTTGATGAAGTGGTCCATGGTATTGCTGGTTATGGTAATTGTGTTGGTGTTCCTACTGTAGGGGGAGAAATTCAATTTGATGCATGTTATGAAGGGAACCCTCTTGTTAATGCGATGTGTGTCGGTCTGATCGATCAAAAAGATATTCAAAAAGGTATTGCGGCTGGACTCGGTAATACCGTGCTTTATGTAGGATCGAAAACAGGACGAGACGGTATTCATGGTGCTACATTTGCTTCTGAAGACCTAACGGAGGACTCAGAAAGCAAACGTTCAAACGTTCAAGTTGGCGACCCGTTTATGGAGAAATTATTAATTGAAGCCTGCCTTGAAGCAATTAAATCAGATGCCCTTGTTGGGATGCAGGATATGGGAGCTGCGGGTCTAACGTCTTCAGCAAGTGAAATGGCGAGTAAAGCAGGCATGGGGATGGAAATGAATTTAGATTTGATTCCACAGCGTGAAGCGAATATGACGGCATATGAGATGATGTTATCTGAATCACAAGAACGGATGTTACTTGTTGTTGAAAAAGGTCGCGAACATGAAATCACGTCTATTTTTGAAAAATATCAATTAGAGGCTGTCGCAGTTGGGCAAGTTACAGATGATAAGCAATTTCGCTTACTTCATCAAGGAAAGGTCGTTTGTGATATTCCTGTTGACAGTTTAGCTGAAGATGCACCCGTCTACAATAAACCATCACAAATACCTGCTTATTATGAAAAATTTCAAGCGATGCCTGCTTACTATCCAAAGGTAACGAATCATGGTGAGCTATTGGAACAATTACTTGCTCAACCGACGATTGCTAGTAAAGAATACGTCTATGATCAATACGACTCGATGGTTCAAGCTAATACAGTTGTCGCACCAGGTTCTGATGCGGCGGTCGTTCGTATTAGAGGTTACGATAAAGCGATTGCGATCACAACAGATTGTAATGCCCGTTATATCTATTTAGATCCAGAAATGGGTGGGAAGATTGCTGTTGCTGAGGCGGCCCGTAATATTATAGCATCAGGGGCAAAACCCCTTGCTTTAACAGATGGTTTAAATTTCGGTAATCCTGATAAACCAGAAAATTTCTGGCAAATGGAGAAAAGTGTTGAAGGGATGGCAGCGGCTAGCTTAGCCTTAAATACGCCTGTTATTAGTGGGAATGTGTCACTTTATAATGAATCAAATGGTCAATCGATTTTCCCAACACCGATCGTTGGTATGGTAGGGTTGCATCAATCAACGAAGGATATTACCACTTCACACTTTAAAGCTAGCGGTGATGTGATTATCCTTATTGGTGAAACCAAGCCGGAATTTGGTGGCAGTGAGTTGCAAAATCTATTAGAAAAACAATACTATGGTAAAGCCCCATCGATCGATTTAGCCATAGAACAAAAGCATCAAAATCAACTGTTATCAGCTATTCAAAAAGGCCTTGTTAAATCAGCTCATGACTTATCTGAAGGTGGGTTAGCTGTTGCATTAGCTGAATCGCTCTTTTCAACTAAGCAATTAGGTGCTGACGTTCAATTAACTGGTGATGCAACAACAATGTTATTTAGCGAAAGTCAATCACGCTTTTTAATAACGGTTGCGCCTGCTGACAAAAAACGTGTACTCGCGGAAATTGAAGATGCAGCACCGATTGGTACAGTCACTGAGACGGCTGATTTAAAGATCACGATCAATGATAACATGCTGATTAGCAAACCAATGACAGTGTTAGAATCACGCTGGAAGGGAGCTATACCATGCTTGCTGAAATCAAAGGCTTAAATGAGGAATGTGGTGTTTTTGCAGTTTGGGGTCATGAGAAAGCCGCGGAGATGACGTATTATGGTTTACACGCCATGCAACATCGTGGGCAAGAAGGTGCCGGCATTGTCACAAGTGATGGTGATCAACTCCACCTTCATAAGGGGATAGGCTTAATTAATGATGTTTTTCAAGAAGGACAGATAAAAGAATTGACCGGTACTGCTGCAATTGGTCATGTTCGTTACGCCACACAAGGTGGTGGTGGATATGAAAATGTACAACCCTTATTATTTCGTTCACAAACATCGAGTATGGCTCTTGCCCACAATGGGAATTTAGTCAATGCATTTGCTTTAAAAGCGCAACTCGAGGCACAAGGAAGCATTTTACAAACGACCTCTGATACAGAGGTTGTCGCCCATTTAATCAAACGTAGTGGTTACCTTAGTTTAGAGGAAGCAATTAAGCAAGCATTAGGCATGATCAAAGGGGCATATGCATTTACCTTTCTAACAGAGCGACAGTTATTCGTAGCACTCGACCCAAGGGGTTTACGTCCGCTCTCATTAGGTAAATTAGGTGATGCTTATGTGGTCGCTTCTGAGACATGTGCCTTTGATTTAATTGGGGCTGAGTATTTACGAGAAGTAAAACCAGGTGAATTGATTACGATTGACAAAGATGGGCTGAAGTCAAGTGTATTCAGTTCTCCAATGCGTCGCTCACTTTGTGCCATGGAGTATGTTTATTTTTCACGCCCTGACAGTAATGTCAACGGTCAAAATGTTCATGCTAGTCGAAAAATAATGGGGAAACAGTTAGCGAAAGAATCGATGATTGAAGCTGATGTGGTTACTGGCGTTCCTGATTCAAGTATTTCTGCTGCGATTGGTTTTTCTGAAGCGAGTAGTATTCCTTATGAAATAGGGTTAATCAAAAATCGTTATGTCGGTCGAACGTTTATTCAACCTTCACAAGAATTGCGAGAGCAAGGTGTGAAAATGAAGCTATCTCCGGTTAGGGGGATTGTTGAAGGGAAACGTGTCGTAATGGTTGATGATTCAATTGTTAGAGGGACAACAAGTCGACGTATTGTTCGCTTGCTAAAGGAAGCTGGCGCAACAGAAGTGCATGTGCGGATTGCTTCTCCACCGATTATGAACCCGTGCTATTACGGTATTGACACGTCAACTAAAAGTGAACTCATTGCTGCCAATTATTCGATTGAAGAAATGTGTGAACAAATTGGCGCAGATAGCCTGGCCTTTTTATCTGTCGAGGGATTAGAGCAATCGATTGTAAAAGAGCCTTCAGTTGAAGAAGGTATTTGTCATGCATGTTTTACGGGCAATTATCCAACCGAAATCTATCCGGATACGGTTATACCAGCTTACAAAGATTAAGGACAGGAGCGAATAATGATGAGTGATATTTATAAAGCTGCCGGTGTTGATGTGCATGCCGGTTATCAAGCGGTTGAGTTAATGAAAAAACATATAAAACGAACCGATCGTCCAGAAGTCCTTGGTGGTGTCGGTGCTTTTGCTGGTTTATTTGATCTTACTGGATTCAGATACGATCAACCCGTGCTTATTTCTGGAACAGATGGTGTTGGGACGAAGCTAAAACTTGCTTTTGAATTAAATCAGCACGATACAATCGGTATTGATTTAGTTGCCATGTGTGTAAATGATGTCATTGCTCAAGGGGCGGACCCGTTGTTCTTTCTTGATTATATCGCTTGTGGCCGCAATGTACCTCAACAAATCGAACAAATTGTTAAAGGAATTGCCGATGGCTGTGTGGAAAGCGGGGCAGCACTAATAGGTGGAGAAACCGCCGAGATGCCTGATATGTATCAGCCAGGTGAATATGATCTCGCTGGTTTCGTTGTCGGTATTGCAAATAAACCTGATTTAATCACAGGCGAAACGATTAAGGCGGGGGATTGTATTATCGGATTAGCCTCAAGTGGTGTACACGCTAATGGCTTTTCGTTAGTTCGAAAGATTTTGACTGATCAGCAACTTAAATTAACGGATGTCCCAGAACAACTCGATAGGTCGATTGGTGAATCACTATTAATACCAACCAGAATTTATGCGAAAGCAATTAAGGCATTAAAAAAGAACGTCACGATTAAAGGGATTAGTCATATTACTGGGGGCGGCTTTTACGAGAATATTCCGCGTGCTTTACCCGATCACCTTGGTGCTATCATTCAAACGTCTAGTTGGGAGATTCCAGCTATTTTCACTTTTTTAAAAGATCAAGCTCAGTTAACAGATTCAGATTTATTTGGTGTATTTAATATGGGGATTGGCATGGCGATGGTTATTGATGCTGAGCAAAAAGAGTTGGCATTGCAATTATTGACAGACCTTGGCGAAGCAGCCTATCATATTGGCAATGTAGTTGCAGAGACAGGGGTGACATGCATTGAAGGATAAGGCGCAATTGGCTGTCTTTGCTTCTGGAACCGGGAGTAATTATGATGCGATTGATCGAGCCATTAAGCAAGGTGAGCTGGATGCGGAAGTGGCTATACTGGTTTGTGATCGGCCAGGTGCGCAAGTGATTGAAAAAGCAGAACAAAACAAAGTCGCTACCTTTGTTTTTAATCCAAAAGATTATCAAACGAAAACGGATTTTGAAGCAGAAATTGCCAAGCAGTTGCGAGAGGTAAAGGTAGATTGGATCGTTTTAGCTGGTTATATGCGCCTTGTCGGCCCTACGTTATTGTCAGCATATCAAGGGAAAATGATAAATATTCATCCATCGCTACTCCCTGCGTTTCCCGGTCTAGATGCGATCGGTCAAGCTTTACAGGCTGGTGTTAAAGTGTCTGGCGTGACGATTCATTATGTCGATCAAGGTATGGATACCGGGAAAATCATTGCACAACAACCTGTTAAAATTGAAGAAGACATGACACGTGAGGGGTTACAATGTAAGCTTCAAGAAGTTGAGCATATGTTGTATCCCAAAACGATTCAGCAACTAATCAAAGAGGGGGAATAGACGTTGACGAAAAGAGCGTTATTAAGTGTTTCAAATAAAGATAATCTTGTGCCATTTGCAAAGGGGTTAGTCGAAGCTGGTTATCAATTAATCTCAACTGGAGGGACGTTAAAAGCGTTAGAAAAAGCTGGACTCGAGGCTTTACCCGTATCAGCTGTTACTCATTTTGATGAAATTTTGGACGGTCGTGTGAAGACGCTACATCCAGCCATCCATGGTGGTTTATTAGCTCGTCGTGATGATCCATCACACAAAGATCAATTAGCCGAGCGGGGGATTACACCGATTGATATCGTTGTCGTCAACTTGTATCCATTTAAAGAAACGATTGCAAAACCAGGTGTAACAGAGGCTGATGCGATAGAGAATATTGATATTGGTGGACCAACGATGTTAAGGTCAGCAGCAAAGAACTTCCGTGATGTTACTGTTGTTGTTGATCCCACAGATTATGACATGGTGCTATCACAATTAAATGACGGGCAAGTCACTGTAGCATTCCGCAAGCAATTAGCAGCAAAAGTGTTTCGTCATACAGCACATTATGATGCGTTAATTGCTAATTATTTTGCTGAAATAACAGAAGAGAACGCCCCCGAAACCTTAACCCTTACTTATGAGAAAGTACAATCGCTACGTTATGGGGAAAATCCACATCAATTAGCTGCTTTTTATCAAGAACCGATCATAAATGGTGGGTCAATTGCAAATGCAAAGCAACTTCATGGCAAAGCGTTATCTTACAATAATATTCAAGATGCAAATGCTGCCTTAGAAATTGTATTTGAATTTGATGAGCAACCAGCTGCTGTTGCAGTAAAGCATATGAATCCTTGTGGTGTGGGGATTGGTGAGACGATTGAACAAGCTTTTCAGAAGGCTTATGACGCTGACCCTATTTCGATCTTTGGGGGGATTATTGCGTTAAATCGCGAAGTGGATCAAGCGACAGCCCATCTGTTGCAAGACATCTTTTTAGAAATCGTGATTGCGCCAAGCTTTTCTCATGAAGCACTTGATATTTTAAAGAGTAAGCCGAATCTACGCTTACTCGAAGCATCAATGGAATCAGATAAACAAGATACGCAAAAAGTCGTCAGTGTCCTTGGTGGTCTTCTTGTTCAAGACCGTGACCTTGGTCAGATTGATGCCGATCAATTAACTGTTGCGACAGAACGCGCGCCAAGTGAAGCGGAGTTGAAAGAATTATTATTTGCTTGGAAAGTGGTGAAACATGTGAAATCAAATGCGATTGTCGTCGTTAAAGGTCAGCAAACCATCGGTGTAGGCGCCGGTCAAATGAACCGTGTCGGTGCTGCCCAGATCGCCTTTGAGCAGGCTGGTACGGCAACACATGGAGCCGTTCTTAGCTCAGATGCATTTTTCCCAATGCCGGACACCGTTGAGAATGCTGCAAAGGCCGGCATTACAGCAATTATTCAACCAGGTGGATCGAAGCGCGATCAAGATTCAATTGATGCATGCAATCATCATGGTATAGCGATGGTGATGACAGGTATGCGTCATTTTAAACATTAAGATTTTAAGATAAGTGAGGGATTCAGATGGACGTACTTGTGATTGGTAGTGGTGGACGTGAGCATATGCTTGTGAAGAAATTAAATCAATCAGATCGTATTAAGCAAGTTTATGCTGCGCCAGGTAATGGTGGGATAGCAACAGAAGCGATTTGTGTGGACATTAAAGATGATGCAATTGAAGAGCTTGTTGCATTTGCCAAAAAAGAAGCGATTGATTGGACGATCGTCGGCCCTGAAATTCCATTAACAAAAGGGATTGTAGATGTGTTCCGGCGAGAAGGGTTAAAGATATTTGGACCGACACAAGCAGCTGCGCAAATTGAAGCTAGCAAAGATTTTAGCAAACATTTAATGCAAAAATATCATATCCCTACAGCGAAGTATCAGACATTTACGAATAGTGAACAAGCAAAAGCCTATATAAGCAGGCAAGGGGCACCGATTGTAGTGAAGGCAGATGGTTTAGCTGCGGGTAAAGGTGTGGTCGTGGCGATGACTGTTGAAGAAGCTCATCAAGCGGTTGAACAAATGCTTGTCCACAATCGTTTTGGTTCAGCTGGCGCCTCGGTCGTCATTGAAGAATTTCTAGAAGGCAAAGAATTTTCTCTATTTGCTTTTGTTGAAGGGGAAGCCGTTTACCCGATGATTCCGGCTCGTGACCACAAGCGCGCTTTCGACCATGATCAAGGCCCTAATACTGGTGGGATGGGTGCATATGCACCTGTGCCAGACTTAGACCCTGCTCATGTATCATTTACTGTCGAGTCGATTATAAAGCCGGTCGCCAAAGCGATGGTCAAGGAAGGAAACCCTTATACCGGGGTGTTGTATGCTGGATTAATAGAAACAACGTCAGGTATTAAGGTGATTGAATTTAATGCGCGTTTTGGTGACCCTGAGACACAAGTCGTCTTACCGCTGTTAGAAAATGATTTGATTCAAGTGATTGAGGACGTGACGTCAAGTACCGATCCAAAATTAAAGTGGCGTGATCAATACGCAATCGGTACCGTTGTAGCTGCAGCCGGCTATCCAGCAGCATATAACAAAGGTGTCCCTTTACCGGAACTTAGTGATGATTCAGATTGTTACCTGATTCATGCCGGTACTAAACAAGGAGAAACGGGGGAGCTTGTTTCAAATGGAGGGCGTGTTTTATTGGTTGGGGCGATAGATAGCACACCTGAAAAAGCACAAGCCCATATCTATCATTACCTTAAACAATTTGATCAAACGAATCACTTCTTTTACCGCAAAGATATAGGAATAACTGAATCTTAACGAGAAAGAGCTTGTCGCACGTTTATGTGTGACAAGCTTTTGCTATACCCGTCGATCCATTTAAAATGAACTTTCAATCAGTGGGTGGAGGGCCATAGGACGTGGCGGTTTTAGTCTGTAATCCTTCTTAAAGATAGTCTACGATCTGGCCTCCCACTGATTGATAGTTGAGTTAACCAGGACATTTGCGCCGGCTATCTGTAATAAAATCTTTAGTGATCATTAGTAAATTATGTTAAGGTTAAAGAAGTGATTAGTTAAGGGGGCGATTGATTTGTCAGAGGATCTCGTACTTGAATTAAAAGATTTATCCATTCAGTTTCATGCAAAACAAGTACTTAACCACATCAACTTACATGTGAAACGCGGGCAAATTATTGGTTATATTGGTCCAAATGGTGCAGGAAAAAGCACAACTGTAAAAATCATTTTAGGTTTGCTTGACCGTTATCAAGGACACGTCCACGTATTTGGTCAAGATATTAGACACGGAACAGTCGAATATAAACGTCGAATTGGCTATGTTCCTGAAAACGGAGAAATTTATGATGATTTAACCGCACAAGAATACATCCTTTTTGTTGGACAGATGTATGGGATGGATGCTGAAATCATTAAGCGGAAATTAGCGGTACTACTTGAGAAGTTTGATATGAAGACCGTGACCCATTCAAGAATTGGTACGTTTTCTAAAGGGATGAAACAAAAACTGTTAATTATAGCAAGTTTAATACATAATCCCGATTTGATTTTTTTCGATGAACCGTTAAGTGGTTTAGATGCAAATAGTGTCATGATTATTAAAGAGATGATGGCGCAATTGGCTAAGCAAGGAAAGACGATCTTTTATTCATCGCATATTATGGACGTTGTTGAGAAGATAAGTGATCGAATCTTATTGCTTAATGAGGGGGAAATAGTAGCGGATGGCAGCTTCGATCAACTAAAAGCTAAAAACAAGGAAGGAACGTTGGAGCAAATATTTAACCAGCTGACCGGCTTTGATCAGCATCAACAATTAGCAGAGGACGTTGTGGCGGTTATTCATGGAGATGATAATAATGAATGAGTCATTAACATTAAAAATACTTGATCAATTTGCCTGGCTATTTCGTTTGTTAAAGGCAGATTATTGTTCGTTAAGATTAATTATTGCATTTAAAATCAAAATGGATCATCGTCGTGTGCCTACAATTATGCAAGGTGGTAAACAGCGTGCAGATCCAATCATGTCTCCATTTGTTAAATCATTATTATTATATGCTTTTTATGGCTTGTTCCTTATCCCATTTCTTATTTCTGAGGATTCTTATCTAATGCAGATGATGATTGTCTTTGCTATAATGATGTTTATTTTAATAACATCGATGATATCGGATTTCTCATTTGTCTTATTAGATGTTCGAGATAAAGTGATTTTGGATACCAAACCACTAGATGCGCGAACACGGGCTTTAGCAAAGTTTACCCACGTTATCATTTATATGGTGCAATTGACGGGGGCTTTTTTATTGCTCCCTTTTTTAGTAAGTAGTTTGGTCCAAGGCCCACTATTTTCATTATTGTTTTTTATAAGCGTTATCTTAAATGCAACATTTTGTATGGTTATAACTGCTCTTTTCTATATGGCTATTTTAAAATTTTTTGATGGTGAAAAATTAAGCAATCTTATTAATATGATTCAGATCTTTTTAACTGTTGGGTTGTTTATAGGCTATCAATTGATTGTGCAATCTTTTGGTGTTGTTGACTTATCGATTACAATCGATTGGCAGTGGTGGCACATATTTCTACCGCCTATTTGGTTTAGTGCGGTTTTTGAGATGTTTTTACTTAACAACTATTCATTCGTGTTGATCATAGCTTCGGTACTTGCTGTTATGATTCCTTTATTATCGATATCGCTTTATTTCAAATGGATGCCTACTTTCGAACGCAACTTACAAAAACTATTGATGACCAGTCATACAGGTAAGCCTAAAAAACATTGGTGGTCAACGTTGATAGGTCGGATAGTCTGTCGTGATGTTCAAGAACGGACGATTTTCACTTTTGCTTGTGCAATGATGCGACAAGAGCGTGAGTTTAAATTAAAAGTATATCCTTCATTAGCTATTTCAATTATCTTACCGCTGTTCTTGTTGTTTAATTTATTTAACCCTGATCAAGGGTTCGGTGGTGGTCTTAGTTATCTTTACGGATACTTTGTGTTGTTGATGATTCCAAACGTGGTTTATATGTTAAAGTATTCTAGTAAGGCAAATGGTGCATGGATATATAAAGTGGTACCGATAGAAAACCGAAGTCTATATTATCGTGGGACATTGAAAGCATTTTTTGTTCAACTATGCTTACCATTGTTGAGTGTATTGCTGATTGTTTATGTGGTCATGATAGATTTTTCACTGTTTCTTGATTTATTTATTATTCTTGTCACTGCATGCCTATTTACGGTGATCTGTCATAAAATCTTTAACAATGGTACATATCCGTTTTCAGTATCTTTTTCTTTTAGTGATTCAGCGGGTGCAGTGTTAGTATTTGTTGCCATGTTTGTAATTGGAATATTTGCCTTTATTCATTTTGCCTTTACCTTGATCCCAATTGGTTTATATATTTACTTACTTGTGTTGCTTATTGCGAACTTTTTTGTGTGGAAGAAAGTTCTGTAATGAAAATGAAAAATTGAGAAGGTATATTTTAGTTCTTCCAACGTTTCGGCAAAATACTGAGCACGGGCTTAGGATTACAGTAGGTAACCCTAAGACCGTGCCCATGGCATGGTTTACTATGCTTAATGAAAAGATGCATTTAAATCAGCAACTTCATCATTAATCGTTTCCGCGTGCTTAAGTTGTTCTGAAATAACATCATTCATTTTAACGACATGTTCGGTGGTTGATTCGGTTTTCGTTGTTGCTTGTTCCATTGCACTAGCAATTTCTACACTCGATTTAGAGATATCTTGGGTATGTTGATTAATCGTATCAATCACCTTAATATTTTCAGCAATATTTTGGGCAAACTGTTTGAAGTCATTATTAATCGCTAGGATTTTACCCGATTCATCAGCTATATTTGTCGCCTGTGTCTCTGTTTGTGTTGTAAATTGTTCAACACCAGCTAAAATTTGATCAACGGTTTTTGCAATTTGGTCTGTTGCATCAACCGAACGCTCAGCAAGTTTTCTTACTTCATCAGCAACAATTGAGAAGCCTTTACCATGTTCACCTGCTCTAGCAGCCTCTATCGATGCATTTAAAGCCAATAAATTTGTTTGTTCAGAAATATCATTAATCAGTGTGACAATGCCTTTTATTTTATCGATTTCGTTGGTAAGGTTAGAAACGATCGTTTTGGTTTGATCAGAATTACTTGCGATTTCCTCCATTGCAGTAGACGACTGATTAACTTGATTAATGCCAGCATCGGTACTGGCACGCATTTTATTGAAAGATTCTGTCAATTCACCGATACTTGTAGCAATCGATTGAAATTGATCGTTCATATTATCTGTTACTGCTGACGTTTCTTCAAATGTACTTAATTGCTCAAGTGCACTATTCGAAATATCGTCAAAATATTGGTGCATTGAGCGCATTTCCTTTGTTAAATGATCAACTCTCTCCGAGATGGTTTGTGATTTGTTTTCTACAAAATTAATTTGGGTTTGCTGATCGTTTTGATGTTGTTCTATTTGAATAAACAACTCATTTAAACGATGACTGAGTACACCAATCTCATTGGAGTTCTTTGCGTTTACTCGGACAGAAGCGTCACCTTGCTGGAACTGATAAATTTTTTTCTCGATTGTTTGAATCGGCTTAATAATATAGTAATTAATAAACAAGGTAATTAAGATGGTAGCCACAATGATATTCATAAAGCCATTTAAAAATTGTCCAATTAGCCCCAATTCTATACCGGTCATCTCAATTAAATTTAATAACAGTCCAGAAACGGTTGTATTTATTAGTAGAACAATGACTAATATTGAAATCGCATGAATATGAAGTCTTTTCCAAAATGGTATTTTTTTGTGTGTCATAGCTATTCTCCTTTATTTGTCATTTTTCTATGTGGATTTTCATAAGACCTTCATATTATAACAAACAATTTGTGTGATGACGAACAAAAAGCAAGCGACCGATGAAATAGATTTATTTAGTATAAGAAAAAAGGAATCCAGTATCGACTGAATTCCTTTTTACATTTTATCTGGGGTTTGTCCCAAGCACGATACCTTCAGTATTTACGGTTAAAAGAAATATCGTTTCGTTAAGAGAATTGTGGCAAGTGTTCTTTGTGCGCTTCCATCATTTCGTCTACAATTTGTTTAGCTACGGTATCAGATGGCGTAAGTGGGTTAATGGTTAAAGCCAAGACAGCTTTATCATAATCACCAGTTACCGCTGCTTCTGCACCAATTCGTTCAAATGATTTAATTTGTTGGACTAATCCACGAACAGCAACAGGTAAGTCCCCGACTGCGATTGGTTTAGGTCCATCTTTTGTAATGATACTACTAACTTCTACTGCTGAATCGTCCGGAATACTTGCGATTGCGCCATTGTTTCTCGTATTTACAGGTTGAATATCACGTTTGTCATTATAAATAGACGTAATTAGCCGAACTGCTGCATCCGAATAGTAAGCACCTCCACGTTCTTCAAGTTGAGGCGGTTTAATTGCTAGCTCAGGATCTTTATAGAGTTCGAATAGCTCTTTTTCTAATTTAAGCACAACTTCTGCACGCGTCCCTTTTTCTGCTGCATCTTTCTTTGTTTTTTCAAGCATGTCCTGAGATTTATAGTAGTAATTATGATAGGGACAAGTCAGGGCATTTAAAGCACGGATAAAGCTTGGCTCCCAACCAATACCTTCAATGTTTTTGACAAAGCTTGTGTTTTTAGGATCTGTTAGCATTTCTATCACTTTTTCTTTGACACTAACACCATCTAAATAGACATCCAAGCCATATACCATGTGATTTAAACCGGCAAAGTCGATGCGGATTCTTGAGTGATCAACGTCGAGTAACTTGGCAATACCCATTTCAATGCCGATTGGCACATTACATAAGCCCACCACTTTCTTAATATTCGTATAACGCAGCACAGCTTCTGTAACCATTCCTGCTGGGTTAGTAAAGTTAATCAACCAAGCATCAGGACAGAGACGTTCGATATCACGACATATATCTACAATAACTGGAATCGTACGTAGCCCTTTGAATAATCCGCCAGGACCGTTGGTTTCTTGACCTAAAACACCATATTTCAATGGTATCCGTTCATCCTTAGCACGTGCTTCCAATAAGCCAACACGGAATTGTGTTGTGACAAAGTCTGCGTCTTTTAATGCCGCTTCACGATCTAATGTTAAATGAACATCAATCGGTAAGCCTGCTTTTTTCACCATGCGTTTGGCAAGCTCTCCTACGATTTCAAGCTTTTCTTTTCCTGCTTCAATATCAACGAGCCAAAGCTCTGTTAATGGAAACTCATCATAACGTTTAATAAATCCTTCAATTAATTCTGGTGTATAACTTGAACCTCCACCAATCGTTGCAACTTTTAACTTCTTTGTCATAAGCTATTTGCCTCCATTTCTTCTCGGTTATCCTAGTTAGTCACTCTTAAAAGCGTTATCATTTATCATTGTACCTTGGAAAACATGTGTTGGCTAGGTCGTTTGCGAAAACGGTTTATTTTAACATGAAAAGGAACTTGTTTTATTTGCGTAACAGTGTGTTTTATCACAGGTAGCCGTCCGTAAAAGGCCCCCAAAAATCGCGAGAGCCAATCTATTTAGGCGGGGGCTAAAGGACACAAATGTCCTGATCTACTCAGCTACCAATCAGTGGACAAAGAACGAACATGCCCACTGATTGAAGGTTCGTTTTATACTGTGCGTGGGTCACTGAAAAAGCCAAGCGCTTCGTGGAGATCTTTGGTATAATATAGATTATAAAAAGTTGCATTCACTTCCCCTTAGCAAATGTTTTGATTTTTTTTAGGCTTGGATTTTGAAATTTTTCAAGCTTTCTTAACGTAAAAATAAAGCTCGTTAACTTCTATGTCAGTAAAGGATGGATGTCATGATAACAAAGAAATTATTAAGTCTTATTATGTTGTGTTTAATTATTTTAATCGCTTGTTCTAATGATGATGCGGATCAGACAGGTCAAAATGTGGCTTCAAAAGAAATCGATCAGGAGCCGATTGAAACATCTGAACCTGAATTTTATTATCCGCTAACAGGTTTGCCGTCTTCTCAGCCTGTTACGAACCGAATTGTTAGTGTGATGATTAATAATCATCCGTCTGCGCGCCCCCAAACGGGTCTATCTCAAGCCGATATCGTATTTGAAATGCTCGCTGAAGGACAAACAACACGCTTTTTAGCAATGTTTCAAAGTGAAGCACCAGAGGTTGTAGGGCCTGTTCGGAGTGCACGCCCATATTATTTTAATTTAGCTGATGATTACAATGCGCTTTATGTTTACCATGGTGCGGCAGATTTTATTGAAAATATGCTTAAAGGCGGTGCAGCTGACCATTTGAATGGATCCTATTTTGACAATGATGGTCACTTGTTTGTCAGAGAAACTTTTCGTGTCGCCCCACATAATTCTTATTTGCAGTATCAAGCTGTAGAAGATGTTGCGACTACTCAAGGCTATGATATGGAAGCTACATATGAGACTTTACCATTTTTAGATGAGGAAACTTTAGGTGATATTGCCGGAGAACAGCGGTCTGAGGTTACCCTCTATTATGGACAAGAGTCCGTTCGTTACGTGTATGATGAGACAATCGATAAGTACTTGCGTTATAATAATCAACAACAAACCGTTGAATTAGAAAATGAAACACCGATTGAATTGGATAATGTTTTCATCATAGAAACCCCACACCAAGTGATTGATGATCAAGGACGACGAGATATTGATTTAACATCAGGGGGCAATGCTTATTTATTGCAAAAGGGTAAGTTGCAAAAGATTCAATGGAAAAATAGTGAAGGTAGACTCATTCCGGTACGCAACGATGAGCCTGTTGGATTTGTTCCGGGGAAAACATGGGTTAATGTGATTCCAACAGATCCAGGCTTGAATGGGATAACGGAAATGGAATAGGAGGTTAGCGTCAATGCAAATCGATAAATTGAGAGGGGAACAGCTCGATCAATTATTTGATGCGATTTTAACATTAAAGGATCGTGAAGAGTGTTATCGTTTTTTTGATGATCTTGCTACAATGAATGAAATTCAAGCACTTGCACAACGGTTAATGGTAGCCAAGATGCTTTATGAAGGCCAAACTTACCATGCGATTGTCGAAGAATCTCATGCGTCAACAACAACGATATCGCGCGTTAAACGGTGTTTGACTTATGGAAGTGAAGGTTATACAACAGTATTAGATCGAATCACTAAAAAGACTGGAGAATAAGAGAGGATGGTAAAGATGGTTCGTTTTGGTGTAATCGGAACAAATTGGATTACGGATCGTTTTCTAGATGCAGCTTTTATGGTAGAGGATTTTCGTTTAACTGCTGTTTACTCAAGGACTAAAGACAAGGCAGTAGCTTTTGCTGACAAGTATCAAGTTGATACGACCTATACGGATATTGATCGCTTTGCACAAAGTGATCAGATTGATGCGGTTTACATTGCTAGCCCGACGTCACTTCATGCTGAGCAAGCTATCCGTTGTATGGAGCAAGGTAAACATGTCTTTGTTGAAAAACCAATTGCCTCTAATCAGCGAGAGGTTGAACAAATGATTGCCGCAGCGAAAAAGCATAACGTTTTGCTAATGGAAGGGATGAAGACTACCCATTTACCTAACTTTAAGGTGCTTAAAGATCAACTGACAACGATTGGACCTGTTCGCCATTTGGTAGCTAATTTCTGCCAATATTCATCGCGGTATGATCAGTATAAGGAAGGTGTTGTGCTAAATGCCTTTAAGCCTGAATTCTCTAATGGCTCATTGATGGATATCGGTATTTATACGGCCTATCCGATCGTGGCATTGTTCGGGTTCCCTGAACATGTCAATGCCAATGCCTATATGCTTGATTCTGGTGTTGATGGTCAAGGAACTATCGCTGTTAAGTACCCGGAACTAACTGCAGATTTAATGTTTTCAAAAATTACAAACTCTAGTATCCCGTCAGAAATCCAAGGTGAAAAGGGAACGATTGTCGTTGATAAATGGAGTGATATGCGTAAACTGACTTTAATCGATAATGAAGGGACCGTCACCGATATTTCTGTTGAGCAAAAGCAAAATACAATGTATTACGAAATTAACCATTTTGTTGGCTTATTACAGGACGGTTTGCGTGAAAGTGATGTGAATAGTCATCTGGTGTCGTTGAATACAATGAAACTGCTTGATCAAGCGAGAGCCTCTATTGGCTTGCGCTTTCCTGCTGATGAGATTTAACGCAACACAAATATATATTGAATAGTCTCAATTAGAAACGTACTACTCTTGGTAGTGCGTTTTTTTAGTTAGCACAGCTAACCGTCCGTAGGATACCTCTCTCAAAATGGAGAATATAGGTAGGTGATAGCGAACGCTTATATCCTGATTCACTCAACTAACAATCAACGAGCGAAGAATGCCCACTGATTGAAGATTCATTTTATGCTAAGAAGTATAATTGAATCGATTAATTGATGATTCCTTGATAAAATCTCCCCGTTTTGATGATGTTTTTGTTATAATGAAGAGATGAAAATAAAGAGATTGGAGGCTTCATGTTGTATAATCGTAAGGCATGGAAGCATGTATTTAAACTAGACCCGAATAAATCGCTAACTGATCAACAGTTAGATCAAATATGTCAATCTGGAACGGATGCTATTATCGTTGGTGGCACAGATCATGTTACGCTTGATGGTGTACTTGATTTAATGAGTCAAATTCGTCGTTATACTGTCCCTTGTGTACTTGAAGTATCAACGCTTGATGCGATTACACCTGGTTTTGATTTTTATAATATCCCAATGGTTCTAAACAGTCGTGAGAAGAAGTGGATGATGGATATTCAACATCAAGCAGTGAAAGAATATGGACACTTCTTAAATTGGGATGAACTAGTGACGGAAGGCTATGTGATCTTAAATCCTGAAGCCAAAGCTTATCAATTAACCAATTGTCGCTTACCGGATAGCGATGACGTCATTGCTTATGCCCAAATGGCTGAGCATATTTTTAAATTACCGATTTTCTATATTGAATACAGTGGTACATATGGTGATCCGGAGCTTGTCAAAAAAGTTAAACAAGAACTGCAACACACCCAACTTGTATATGGTGGTGGCATTAAGCATCGCTCACAGGCAGTAGAAATGGCGCAGTATGCAGATGTAATTGTTGTAGGGAATGGCTTGTATGAACAGTTTGATGAAGCGATCGAAACAGTAACTGCAGTCAAACATGGATAAGGACGGTGATAGTGTGAATCAACAGACGCAAGATTTCCTTAATGGATTAAATAAAAAACAACAAGAAGCGGTTAAACATACTGAAGGACCACTGTTAATCATGGCAGGTGCCGGTAGTGGTAAGACACGTGTGTTGACCCATCGGATTGCTTATTTACTTGATGAAAAACAAATTGCCCCTCGCAATGTACTGGCGATAACGTTTACCAATAAGGCGGCAAGAGAAATGAAAGCGCGTGTCCGTCAATTGGTAGGTCCAGAGGGTGAATACATGTGGGTATCTACCTTCCACTCAATGTGTGTACGTATGTTAAGAAGAGATATTGATCGGATTGGTTATAATCGCAATTTCACTATTTTAGATAGTGGTGATCAGCTAACTGTGATAAAAAACGTGTTAAAGGCAAAAAATATTGATGCAAAAAAGTTCGAGCCACGAGCAATGTTAGCTGGAATTAGTGCAGCTAAGAACCGCTTGCTAACACCTAAACAACTTGAAGCAGAAGTTGGCAATTTCTATGATAAAACAGTTGCAGATGTGTATAACGGGTATCAGAAAGTGTTGCAACAAAATCAATCATTAGATTTTGATGACTTAATTATGCAAACCATTAAATTGTTTGATCGCGTTCCAGAAGTCTTAGAATACTATCAAAGACGCTTTCAATATATTCATGTAGATGAGTACCAAGATACGAACCACGCACAATATCAGCTTGTCAAACAATTGGCAGCTAAATTCCAAAATCTTTGCGTCGTTGGTGATTCGGATCAATCGATCTACCGCTGGCGGGGAGCAGATATTAAAAATATTCTATCATTTGAAAAAGACTACCCCAATGCACAGGTTGTCATGCTCGAACAAAACTATCGCTCAACAAAGTCAATTTTAGATGCGGCAAACGCAGTGATTAGCCGTAACCCAGGTCGCAAACCGAAAAAACTGTGGACCGATAATGATCATGGCTCTAAATTGTATTATTACCAAGCAGCGACCGAACAATATGAAGGTCTCTATGTTGCTGATAAAATTGAAACCTATGTTCAAGAGCAGACATTTAATTATCGAGACATTGCCATTCTTTATCGAACCAATGCGCAGTCTCGTGCAATTGAAGAAACATTTGTGAAGGCGAATATCCCCTATCAAATGGTCGGTGGAACGAAATTCTACGATCGTAAGGAAATCAAAGATATGTTGGCATATTTACGTCTGATCTCTAACCCAAATGATGATTTGAGTTTTGCCCGTGTCGTGAATGAACCAAAGCGTGGAGTAGGCAAGACCTCACTTGAAAAGCTCCAAAACTATGCAGCTAGTCATGATATATCATTGTATACAGCAACAAAAGAAATTGATTTTGTTGGACTTAGTACACGTGCAACCAAGTCACTTGCGGCATTCGGACAAATGATTGCAGAATGGACCCAACAGCAAGAATTCTTAGCAGCAACCGATATGGTTGAAGAAGTGTTAAAGCGGACAGGCTATGAAGAGATGCTTGTTAATGAACGTACGATCGAATCGCAAAGTCGTTTGGAGAACTTAAATGAATTTAAAACGGTCACCCAACACTTTGAAAAGGAAAGTGAAGACAAAACATTAGTTGCTTTTCTCACAGATTTAGCACTTGTAGCTGATATTGATCGTATCGATGATGATCCAGATGCTGATAATAAGGTAACAATGATGACTTTACACGCGGCCAAAGGTTTAGAGTTCCCTGTTGTGTTTTTAATCGGTATGGAAGAAAATGTTTTTCCGCATAGCCGCTCGTTAATGGATGATGAGGAAATGGAAGAAGAACGTCGCCTTGCTTATGTTGGGATTACCCGTGCGGAAATGGTGTTGCATTTAACCCATGCACAGATGCGATCCCTATATGGGCGTACCAATATGAATCCAATCAGTCGCTTTATCCATGAGATACCAACTGATCTGGTCGAGGGATTAACGGAACAAAAAGGTCAACCTATTTTTTCTTTGTCACATAAACAGCAATCGACACCAGCGGAAAAACCTACGCCAAAGCAAACGATTAAGCGTCAGGCTCAGAAACGATCAACTGGTGGAGAGACACAGGATTGGCAAGTAGGTGACAAAGCGGATCATAAGAAATGGGGTACGGGTACGGTTGTCAAAGTATCGGGTGCGGGTGAATCGCTTGAATTAGATATTGCCTTTCCGGCACCAACTGGGGTTAAACGATTGCTCGCTAAATTTGCCCCTATTACGAAACCATGATGAAGAGGTGACAGGATTGACATCACTAGAGAAAAAAGTTGCTGATTTACGCGAGACTTTACACACCTATAATTACCAATATCACGTCCTTGATCAACCAACAGTACCTGATGCCGAATATGATCGATTAATGCAGGAATTGCGAACGTTAGAATCAGCCAATCCTGAGCTCACTGCAGCTGACTCACCGACACAACGTATTGGCGGTCAACCACTTGAAGGGTTTAATAAAGTTGAGCATCAGGTTCCCATGCTCAGCTTGGCAAATGCTTTTAATGATCAAGATTTACGTGATTTTGATCGCCGAGTTCGCGAAGGATTGGGGATTGAACAGGTTGATTATGTTTGTGAATTGAAAATTGATGGTTTAGCTGTATCATTACGTTATGACCAAGGTATATTCCAACAAGGGGCAACACGTGGCGATGGGAATATTGGCGAAGATATTACGCACAATTTGAAAACGATACGCAGTATTCCATTGAAAATAAATGAAACCAGTACGATTGAAGTCCGCGGCGAAGCCTTCATGCCAAAACAATCTTTTCTTTCTTTAAATAAAGATAAAGAGATGCGTGAGGAAGAGCCATTTGCCAACCCGAGAAATGCAGCGGCCGGTTCATTAAGGCAACTTGATCCAAAGATTGCTGCACGTCGTAATCTTGACATTTTTATCTATGCCGTTGGGAAATGGGAAGCGGGCGATTTAGATAGACATAGTGATCGATTAACTTACCTGACCTCGTTAGGCTTTAAGATCAATCCGGAGTGGAAGAAGTGTCAAGGCATTGACCAAGTGATTGATTATGTGGAGAGTTGGGTAACTAAACGTGATGAATTACCTTATGAAATAGATGGTATTGTCATTAAAGTTGATCGTCTGGATTATCACGACGTATTAAAGACAACAGCAAAGAGTCCACGTTGGGCGATGGCTTACAAGTTTCCAGCAGAAGAAGCTGTCACGACGTTGAATGATGTCATTCTAAGTGTGGGACGAACAGGTGCTGTCACACCGACTGCGTTACTTGAACCCGTAAAAGTTGCTGGCACAACCGTGCAACGCGCTTCTTTGCATAATGAGGATTATATTAAAGAAAAAGATATTCGTATTAACGATACGGTTGTCATTAAAAAGGCAGGAGATATTATTCCTGAAGTGGTGCGGGTTATACCAGAACAACGACCAAAAGATGCCGAACCTTTTTCAATGCCAGCTGAATGTCCATCATGTGGCGCGGAACTGGTTCGCCTCGATCAAGAGGTGGCGTTACGTTGTATTAATCCAAACTGCCCAGCCCAATTAAAAGAAGGTTTGACCCATTTTGTGTCAAGAAATGCTATGAATATTGATGGGCTTGGGGAAAAAGTGATTGAACAACTTTATGATAATCAATTGGTTGCCAATGTTGCTGACCTTTATCAGCTTAAACGTGATGAATTATTAGGGCTTGAGCGAATGGGTGAAAAATCTGTTAGCAATTTGTTATCAGCAATTGAGGCTTCAAAAGCAAATTCACTTGAACGGCTACTATTTGGTTTAGGTATTCGCTTTGTCGGTTCAAAAGCAGCTAAGACATTGGCTCGCGCATTTGATGATATCGATCAACTCCGAGCCGCCTCACGTGAATCATTAGAAGCTGTTGATGAAATTGGGAAAAAAATGGCTGATTCAATTGTCCGTTTTTTTGCGGAAGAAAAAGTTGGGCAACTAATTGATCGTCTGAGACAAGTTGGTGTGAACATGCATTATCGAGGACCAAAGCCAACTGTGAATCAAGAACAATCGATTTTTCACAATAAAACAATTGTTTTAACGGGGAAACTTGAGCAATTAACCAGAAATGAAGCAAAAGAAAAAATTGAGATGTACGGTGGAAAAGTGACAGGAAGTGTAAGTGCAAAGACAGACTTACTCATTGCTGGTGAAGATGCAGGTTCAAAGCTAACGAAAGCAGAGCAGTTAGGAATTGAAATATGGACTGAACAACAGTTTATTGATCAAATAGATAAATAAACGGGAGGAGGACTGGAATGAAACGTTTACTAATTTTATTAAGTGTTATTTTCATCGTATTAGCCGGCTGTGCACCTGATTTTTCTAATCAAGAAGAAGTCGTAGATGAAAACATGCCTGATGATGTTGCACAAGAATCTGCGATCATTCCGAACTATAGTGTGTCTGATCAGGAGTATCAAATTCTATTACCTTATCGTTTGAGTCAATCACGTGGTGTGACAACGAACCAAGTCGCGAACCGTTTAGACATCCCTGCATTGGAAAATGGGTTGCGTCGACATTCAACGGATGTGTTTGATCCAGGTAACCATTATTTTCAGGAAGGTCAACAGTTGGGGACAAGTGAATTGTATAGTTGGTTAGCACGCGAGTCTGACTCAGATGAACTCGGTTTAAATCCATCCGTTGACTATGATGAAGAAGACGATGAAGAAGAAATTATTGAGGAAGAACGAGATAATCCAAGATATTTATCACATATCCTTGAACAAAATTACCTTGTTCGAACTGATGATAATACGGTTCAGCTAGCCGGTATTTCCTTGGGGATTGCGATGAAATCCAATTATCGTTTTCAGACTGAAATCGGTGGTCCTTTTTACTATGAAGATATTTCAGAACAAGCGATGCTTCAAGAAGCTTCTGTTATTGCAGAGGAAGTGGTTAGCCGGATGCGTCAAAAAGAAGGATTACAGGAAGTTCCAATCATGATTGGTATTTATCGAGAGGCCGCAAGAGATGCTCTTGTTCCAGGTCACTTTGTTGCAACAACAACTGTGCAAGGAGGGAGTCAATCGATCGGTAACTGGGATTCTGTTGATGAGCAATATGTACTCTTTCCTTCTAGTGATGCGCGTGATTTAGATCCAGATCTATCGGCTACGATTGAAGGGTTTAAATCAGAAATTGCAGACTATTTTCCAAACTATGTCGGCATCATCGGCGAAGGGTTTTATGAAGGTGACCAAATTCGCAAGCTCACATTAGAAATCCCGATTGAATTTAATGGGCAGGCTGAAGTTGTTGGCTTTACTCAATATGTATATGGTTTAATTATGGATAGCTTTCAACCTCACTTTGCGATTGAGGTCAACATTAAGTCAAGCGATCAACAACAAAGCTTGATTGTTCGTGAAGCAGGTGAAGAAGAACCAATTGTCCATATATATGAAAGGTAAATTGATTATTGTGGTAACCAAGCTTTATTGAAGTATCAACGTTGTCATTGTAAGTTGCGATAAGTGAGAAAGAAAAAGAAGGTTTATGTCCCCTTTTTCTTTCCCTGTTTTTTGAGGTAATATTACATCAACGCCAATTTTAAGGCTAAAGTTGCTAAAGCGCGCTATTGTTTGCTATTATCATAAGTATGTTTAATCAGATGAAGTAAAAATCTCATGGAGGTGACAGAAATGGCTGAAATTTCAAAACAACAAGTTAAACATGTCGCTCATCTCGCTCGATTAGCAATAACTGATCAAGAGGTAGAAGTGATGACAAAGCAACTAGGAGATATTATTCACTATGCTGAACTATTAAATGATTTAGATACTAGTCAAGTTGAACCAACGACACATGTACTGGATCTTAAAAATGTAATGCGTAAAGATGTCCCACGTAAATGGATTGATCGCGAGGATGCTTTAAAGAACGCACCAGATCAACAGGATGGTCAATTCCGAGTGCCATCAATTTTAGAATAGGAGGCGAGCTGAAATGTCAGTTTTTGAGTATACGTTAAAAGAATTACAAGCTAAGCTACATAATAAAGAACTTACCGTGTCAGAACTTGTGCAAGCTTCCTTTGATCAAATTGAAGCAGTTGATGATCAAATTAAAGCCTTTTTAACTTTAAATAAAGAAGCAGCCCTTAAACAAGCACAACAATTAGATGAGCAAGTTGATCAAGCCAATCATCCATTATTCGGTATACCAATTGGTATAAAGGATAATATGGTAACAAAAGGGGTACGAACAACGTGTGCGAGTCAATTTTTATCTAATTTTAATGATCCCTTATATGATGCAACCGTCGTTGATAAGTTAAACAAGGAAAATACCGTTATGATTGGGAAATTAAACATGGATGAATTTGCGATGGGGTCATCTAATGAGAATTCAGGCTACTATACAACCCGTAATCCTTGGCATACTGATTATGTGCCAGGGGGTTCAAGCGGTGGTTCTGCGGCAGCAGTTGCAGCTCGGGAAGTCTTTTTTTCACTAGGCTCAGACACGGGTGGCTCAATTCGTCAACCTGCTGCTTTTTGTGGCGTCGTAGGTTTAAAGCCGACGTATGGTCTAGTGTCTCGCTTTGGATTGGTCGCCTTTGCTTCTTCTCTTGATCAGATTGGTCCAATTACAAGAACGGTAGAAGATAATGCCCATCTCTTACAAGCAATTGCTGGACATGACCCAATGGACTCAACATCTGCTAATGTCGAAATCCCGACTTATAGTGATGCTTTGAAACAAGATGTTAAAGGGTTGAAGATTGCTGTGCCAAAAGAATATTTGTCAGATCAAGAAGGTGTAAATAGCGAAGTACGTGAAGCTGTATTAGCTGCGCTTAAAGTATATGAAGCGTTAGGTGCGACGTGGGAAGAGGTTTCACTACCACATTCTAAATATGCGGTAGCCGCTTACTATTTGCTTGCTTCATCAGAAGCTTCAGCTAATTTGGCACGATTTGATGGTGTTCGTTACGGTGTCCGCACAGAAAATGCCGACAATATGATTGATATGTTTAAGAAATCCAGAAGTGAGGGTTTCGGTGATGAAGTTAAACGTCGGATTATGCTAGGAACCTTTGCACTTAGCTCAGGTTATTATGATGCTTATTATAAAAAAGCGCAAAAAGTAAGAACATTAATTAAAAATGATTTCGATAAAGTGTTTGAAGACTATGATGTTATTATTGGGCCAACAACACCAACACCAGCCTTTAAAGTAGGCGAAAAAGTTGATGATCCATTGACCATGTATGCCAATGATATTTTAACGATTCCTGTTAACTTAGCAGGCGTACCAGGCATGTCAATACCATGTGGATTCTCAAAAGATGCGGGCTTACCAATTGGCTTGCAAATTATCGGAAAACATTTTGATGAAAGTACCCTCTATCGGGTAGCATATGCATTTGAACAGGCAACAGATTATCATAAACAACGTCCTCATTTAGGAGGGGTGAAGTCATGAATTTCGAGACAATTATCGGTTTAGAGGTTCACGTTGAACTTAAAACAGATTCAAAGATATTTAGTCCAAGCTTTAACCATTTTGGTGCAGCGACAAATGAAAATGTCAATCCAATTGATTTAGGTTATCCAGGTGTTTTACCTGTACTAAATGAAGAGGCCGTCAATTTCGCCATGAAAGCTGCCATGGCGTTAAACTGTGAAATTGCCACAGATACTAAATTTGACCGTAAAAATTATTTTTATCCAGACAACCCTAAAGCTTACCAAATTTCGCAATTTGATCAACCTATTGGTGAAAATGGCTGGATTGACATTGAAGTAGAGGGCAAAACAAAGCGGATAGGCATTACTCGCCTTCACTTAGAGGAAGATGCTGGAAAGCTAACACATAGTGATGATGGTTACTCACTCGTTGATTTTAACCGTCAAGGAACACCACTTGTGGAAATCGTATCAGAACCAGATCTGCGCTCACCAGCAGAGGCTTATGCGTATTTAGAAAAATTAAAAAACATCATCCAGTACACAGGTGTGTCTGATTGTAAAATGGAAGAAGGTTCATTACGTTGTGATGCTAATATTTCACTTCGACCGATTGGTCAAGAGGAATTTGGTGTTAAGACAGAATTGAAAAATTTAAACTCATTTTCTTTTGTTCAAAAAGGCTTAGAGTTTGAAGAAAAGCGCCAACAAAAAGAATTATTAACAGGTGGCGTTATTTTACAAGAAACCCGTCGCTATGATGAGCAAACAAAGGAAACGATTTTAATGCGTGTTAAAGAAGGTTCAGATGATTATCGTTATTTTCCTGAACCAGATCTTGTGCCACTCTATATCGATGAAGATTGGAAAGCGCGAATTCGTGCAGAAATCCCAGAGCTTCCAGATGCTCGAAAAGCACGTTATATTAAAGAATTAAATTTACCAGCTTACGATGCGATGGTCTTAACGAGTACGAAAGAAATGTCTGACTTCTTTGAAGCTGCTATAGTAGCTGGGGCTGACGTCAAACTTGTTTCCAATTGGTTAATGGGTGAGGTTTCTGCCTATATGAATAAGCATCAGAAAGAACTTCATGATTTACCACTGACTCCAGCCGCGTTGGCAAAAATGATCACGCTAATTGATGATGGCACTTTATCATCTAAAATGGCGAAGAAAGTCTTTGCTGAACTTGTTGAAAATGGTGGAGATCCTGAACAGATCATTAAGGAAAAAGGTCTTGTGCAAATTTCAGATGAAGGTCAATTAACTGAAATCATTACAACGATCCTTGATAAAAATCAACAATCCATTGAGGACTTTAAAAATGGTAAGGATAAAGCGATTGGCTTTTTAGTCGGTCAAGTGATGAAAGAAACAAAAGGACAAGCTAATCCACCAATGGTGAATAAGATCTTGTTAACAGAAATAAAAAAACGCTAGCACTTATTTAGGACTATCAATACAGTTGTTATTGATAGTCTTTCTTTACACATTTGTTTATTATAAACGAATGGGAAAAGATAAATGCAAGATCTCAAGGTGCTAATCAGAGGCATGAATATTTTTGAAGTTGCTAGGCAATAACGAAGTTAAATACTTACTATGTGTTGATAACATTGCTCATCATTACTATAAAATGAACCTCCAATCAGTGGGTGCGTTCTTCCCCCATCGATTGGTCATAGCGTTAATCAGGAGATTAACGTCCGTTAACGCCGTCTAAATAGGCAATCTCTCTTCACTCGTTTGAGGAGGACCTATGGACGGTTATCTGTGATAAAAAAACTGCTAATTTGGAGTTTTTCTGACACAAAAATGGTATGATAAAGTCAGATAGTGTATGTCATTAGGGGGTTTTTTATGAAACGCGCAAGAATTATTTACAATCCAACGTCAGGCCGAGAAGCTTTTAAAAATAAACTTCCTGACGTATTAGCAAAATTCGAGCAAGCCGGTTATGAGACGTCAGCGCATGCAACAACAGGTGTTGGAGATGCAACTGAAGCGGCTCGAATTGCTGTTGCTCGAGATTTTGATGTGATTGTAGCAGTAGGGGGAGATGGCACGATTAATGAAGTTGTTACAGGTATATCAGATGCTGATCAGCGTCCGCGTTTAGGTATTATCCCTGCTGGAACAACGAATGATTTTGCCCGTGCTTTGAATATTCCTAAGGCAATTGACAAAGCTGTTGATATTATATTAGCGAACCACACCTGCAAACTGGATGTCGGTCGAGTGAATGAACATTATTTTGTTAATATTGCCGGTGGTGGAAAGTTGACAGAGGTATCTTATGAGGTACCAAGTAAATTGAAAACGATGTTAGGCCAACTTGCTTATTTTATGAAGGGTGTTGAGCTCGCACCACGTTTACGACCGATTCGGACCCGAATTGAATTTGACGATAAAGTCTTTGAGGACGAGATCATGATGTTTTTAATCGCAAATACAAATTCTGTTGGTGGCTTTGAAAAATTAGCTCCAGAAGCAAAAATGGATGATGGTCTATTTGATCTGCTCGTTTTGAAAAAAAGTAATGTTGCTGAACTTGTTCGTGTGTTGTCAGCCGCTACGAGAGGTGCACATTTTGATGATGCTAATGTATTTCATGCCAGAGCTAAAGCTATTAATGTCTACACAGAAGAAAAGATGCAATTAAATATCGATGGTGAATATGGTGGACTGTTACCGGGTAAATTCACTAATCTTAAGCAACATATTGAATATTTTGTTCCGACACCTGACCAAGCTACATTACAAATTGAAGAACCGATTGAAGAAGCCCTTGAATAAATTCGAGGGTTTTTATTTTGGGTTTCAACTTATCTAAGCTTAAGGATGAGCGACCTTCATTTTAGATCGGCATAACTTTTGTCCTGTCGATATGAAGTTAGTTAAGGTATAAAGTCCTTTTTCTGAAAAGGTACAGCATTCGACAAATTCCACAACTGCCTTGTGTTATATTATGGATATTCATTTGTTCTAGCGATTCAAGAAAGGGGGTCTAGAAGAAAGCGAACCGCTAGGATAACGACAACTTAGCTAAGTAAACCACTTCTCCAAATTTTTCTCGTCGATTTAGAAAAGGAGCATTGTGTTTACTTAAACATCATTTGCTTTAAATCAATGAACATCTTTGTTTCGACATCAATAAAAAATAACAGAGGTGATTAAGGTGAAAAGTAAAATGAAAAAAGTGGTATGGATAGCCGTACTCGTGATCAGTCTAACAACCATCCTAGGCATTCCATCGTTAATGGCTGAAGTTGAAGAACAAAGCGATATTGACTGGGATGAGACTAAGTTAGCCTCCTTTGATTTAGGTTTAATTGATGAAGATGATGATGTTGAGATCAGTGAAGAAGAGCTCATTATTGATAAATCAAAAGCTATTGAGGTTGAAGAAGATAACACAATGTCGACACAAAGTTATTACTCGGTTGATGGTGACCGTATGTATTTTACTGATACATTAACGAATGATGATCCTGATGATTGGTGGTTTTTTTCGCTTGAGGAAGAAAGAAGTTTCTTATTTGAACTCGAAAGTGATCAAACAGATTACTATATCCAACTTTATCTAGTAGACTGGGATACGGGCAATGCATATGAGACAAGCATTGGATCAAGTCCTAACAGACTATATGCTGGTGGTTACATCCCAGAAGGGGATTGGGCACTTCGTGTCTATTCAAATGATCAATTAGGGAATGATTATACGATAAAAATGAATGCAACCAATCCATCAGGTGCTGTAGGTGTTTTATCGAGATCTTCTTCATTATTATATGTCGCATTAAGCTATGACAGCGGTGACATTTATCTTAACGGTGACTATATTGCTAACCTTAGCGGTAATAATAGTCATTTAGATTGGGAGCGTCGCTATCAATTTAATTGGGACGGTAATTATAATCAACGGACACACACCGTATCAAGTGTAAAAGTTAGCAATGTTTCCGCCCCTGTAAGATATCAATCACAATATGCGAGTTCAGCTAATGCTTTACTCATTTATTTGGATATAGATACACTATTTATGCATCATGAATCTTATTTCCGGTCAGGACCACCAACACAGTATGAAAGTTCTTTTGTAGATACGATTGGAAAGGTCACACCAAGACGTCTAGATCAAGACGACTTTGATTACTGGGGCGATCATATCTTGGTCTATGATATTGAAAATAATGAGGCGATAGACTTTTTCAGTGTCTTGAATTATTACTATGCAAGTGGGGTAGAACGGACGCCAACGATTAGCTTTTTACAGTAGCAAAAGTAAAGATTCACTCAGTTGCAGCAACAAAGGAGATAAACATTATGATTACCAATAGATTTGCCACAACGTATTATGGAGGATTGATAAATCAGAGTAGAACGTCTAATCTTTCTCTTTTTAATCAAACGAATAATCAAGTATTGACGAGCGCTGATTATCTAGCTAATCAAGATATATATAAACAACAAGCCTCTAATCGAATTGGAAAACAGATCTTTAACATTGTAAGAAATGACGAAGGTACAGTTACAGATATGGTAGCCGCCGCAGATAGTAGTCGAAGGTTTAATTGGGGGTTATTAGCACTTCCACTTGTTCCAAACCATAGCACTGCGGATAACGTTGGTTACGACATTGATTATTTAGCTTCTGAATACGTCAATTATCAAAATCAAATTAAACGGCTATACAGTGAAGAGGAGCAGGCGGAGCAACTTCAGAAGCTTGATCAACTCATGAGCAAACAAGTAGAGAAGTATGCCGAGAAATTTGCTGAGATAACGGGTGGTTTTTTAAATGAAAATGGTGTGGTTGTTCAAGCAGAGGACATTAAAGCAAGTTTAATTGATCATTTTCATCAACGCACAGAGCAATACCAAAACTTTTATCAACAAAATCAAGATTATGCTCATTTAAAAGGAACTGAAGATGAGTGGTTGTTAGATGATGCGATCTACATGGGTGATTATTTGCGTTATGCTTTTACTCAAGAACATTCAGAAATGAGCATTTCTAGCGAGCATGGTTACCATATTGAGGAATTGGTTGCAGTTGGAACCATTGCCTCTGAAACGTGGCAGATGACATATCAATCTCGACTCCTCGGTTCGTATAAAAATAAGTCAGAAGAAGAGCTAGGTGTTTCCTTAGGGTTAATGGCGATGAAATATGAGTTGATCAGTGACACCTATCAGCTAAGTGATCCTTTTAAAGCAAAGCTTGATCAAGCTTTTAAAACATACTTACAGGTAGAGAACGAAAGGGCACGTGACTATGTTACTCAGCAACAAAAAGATCCTTATGTGAGAAATAAGCAAGCTTATAAAATGGATTGGAATGAACAGTTGGTTTATGACATTATTGAGCGAATGGTAAGTAGTCTTCAAACGGATGATGTGCAACAAGCTATTGAAAATGACATCCTTATCATTACTGAAATGTACAAAACCAATCGTGACCAACATTCAAATCTATCAAGATACAATAACAACAATCATTCATCGACGATCAACAACTATGTTCAAGACTGGAACCGTTTTATTAAGACGATCATACCAGACGATCAGGTAAATGATTATTTACTAGATGTTGAGTTTGCAAAATTAGATATAAAGGTTTAATGGCTAAAAAGTCAGCGATAAATGCTGGCTTTTTATTTTTTGAAATTAGTATTTATCACAGGTAATCGCCTGTAAAACGCTCGCCACAAAATGAGCGTAGAGCAAATCTATTTAGGTGGGCGTTAACAACCGCTAATGTTCTGATTCACTCGGCCCTCACTGATTAAAGGTTCATTTTAGTAATCTGATAGGGCACTAATATCCCTGCTTTTCTAAAGAATAAAGTCCTCAAGGACGAATTTAGACAAATTAATTATTTCCTAGGAAATAAAAAGTCGAAAGAGCGTCGCTTTCTTTCCTAAGGGCTTTTTGATAAACTATGAACAGTGCTAAGAAAAGGACGTTGATACAATGAATAAACCACAAGCACCTGTTAAAAAGAATCAGACGGTTACCTTAAATTTTGAAGACATCACACATGAAGGAAGTGGAGTCGGCAAACTAGATGGTTATCCGCTATTTGTTGAGAATGTTCTGCCAGGTGAAACAGCAAAAGTAAAAGCAATTAAAGTGAAGAAGAACTATGCAATCGGTAAGTTGTTAGAGATTGAAACAGAAAGTGCTGAACGTGTTACCCCGCCGTGCAATGTGTATTTTCAGTGTGGTGGTTGTCAGCTGCAACACATGAGCTATCAGATGCAATTAGATATGAAACGTCAACAAGTTGAAACGGTATTGAAGAAAATAGCTCATATTGAAAGTGTGTCGGTGGAACCGACCTTGGGAATGGAGGATCCTTGGCGCTATCGCAATAAAGTGCAAATCCCTGTTGCGAATAAACAGGGTGAATTGATAACTGGTTTTTATCGTAAAAAAAGTCATGATATTATTGAGGGAATGGATCGCTGCATTATTACAGCAGAGGTTAATGATCGTATGGTAGAAGCAGTCCGTTCAATTGCCGATCAACTTGGCATCCCTGCCTATGATGAACAATCTCATCGTGGCGTTTTGCGTCATATTATGGCAAGAACAGGTCAAGAAACCGACCAAACCATGATTGTACTTGTCACACGAACGAATGAATTGCCACATAAAAAACAATTGATCAAGCAATTAACCGAAACGTATCCTAACGTTAAATCGATTATTCAAAATGTTAATCAGGAGCGAACCAATGTCATTTTAGGTAAACGCACGCTCTGCCTCTGGGGTGACGAATATATTTATGACACCATTGGTGAGATCAAATTTGCGATCTCAGCCAAATCTTTTTATCAAATCAACCCAGATCAAACGAAAGTGCTTTATGAAAAAGCACTTGAATACGCTAATCTAACGGGAGGCGAAACCGTTATTGATGCTTATTGTGGTATTGGTACGATTTCACTGTTTTTAGCAGAGAAAGCTAAGAAAGTTTACGGTGTCGAAGTGGTTCCAGAGGCAATTGAAGACGCCAAACAAAATGCAATTCTAAATGGCATCACTAACACTGAATTTGTTGTTGGCCAGGCTGAAAAAGTTATGCCATGGTGGACCGCGCAAGGATTAAGACCAGATGTGATTGTCGTTGATCCGCCAAGAAAAGGCTGTGATCAAGCCCTGCTTGATGCGATGCTTGAGATGAAACCTGATCGGATTGTCTATGTTTCGTGTAATCCCTCAACGCTAGCTCGTGATTTAGCCATCTTAGAAGAGGGAGGATATCAAACACAGAAAGTCCAGCCTGTGGATATGTTTCCGCAGACGAGTCATGTAGAGACGATAACGTTGCTATGTCGCCAAACTACGTAGAAATCCTTAGTTTCAAGGCGTTTCACAAGCATTCTTACTTTGAGACAAAAGGTGAAAATGGCAGAAAAAAAGTGATAAAAAACCACATTAATGTTTCAGTAGGAATTGACCTAGTGTGAGGAGACATGTGAGATTAATTATTCTATATTAAAATAGATTCATTATTTTAGACGTTCAAACAAACTGAACGTCTATTTTTTTATGTAAAAATTGGAAATTAATATTTAATAATTCTTAGAATAAAACTTAAGATTTATTCTTTCTGGCGAAAGTCTTGATTTTCGTTCAATTGGTATCGTTATTGTCAAATACGTAAAATTATAGAGTTCAGTACTGTTAGTTATGTTTTCTCTAAATAGTAAGAACAAAACTATTTTGTGAACCTTGCGTAAAGAACAAATCTTTTAAAATAAGCAGTAGTTAACACAAAATGTCCTTATATCAAAAATAATAAATGTATTTAGTTTCTTGGCTTTGTCACATTACTTGTTTTTATGTTAATAGTTAATTTTTATGGTAATAGCAAAACAAAATTGTTAAAATGAATTTATATGTGTTTTAAATGTTAAGTTGAGCAGTAATTTAACTATTTAGAAATGGATTTAAGTGGTAATTTAAGGTGTGAATAAACTATGTTAATTTTGAAGTGAGGGAGGACATGAATTGAATATTGAAGCTGTAGATTTGTTCTGTGGTGTAGGTGGTTTAACTTACGGCATGCAACAAAGTGGTATTAATGTTATTGCGGGCTACGATATTGATGATTCCTGCCGTTTTGCCTATGAAAGTAATAATAATTCTAATTTTATCAATAAAGATGTAAAAGAAATAACAGGAGAAGAAATAAAATCGCTTTATTCTAAAGATACTGATATAAAAATCTTAATGGGATGTGCTCCATGTCAGCCTTTTTCTTCTTATAGTTATCGATATAAAGATAATCAAAATACAATAAACAAAATGGATTTATTAGATTACTTTGGTAATCTAGTGGAGAGTGTGCAACCAGAAATTGTATCTATGGAAAATGTTCCTCAATTGAAAAAAGAGGATGTTTTTTCTGATTTTATAAAGTTATTAAAGAAAAATGGATATTTTATTGAATGGAAAGTTATTTTTGCTCCTGAATATGGTGTTCCTCAAAACAGAAAAAGGCTTTTACTACTAGCTTCCAAAATAGGTCCTATTACGCTGATAGATCCATTATTTAATGAAGATGAATTTGTAACAGTTCGAGATACTATAGGTTTTCTGTCCCCTATAAATGCTGGTGAAGCTTCTAAAGAAGATCCTATGCATAAAAGTGTAAAATTAAGCGATATCAATTTAAAACGTATAGAACAATCAATTCCGGGGGGAACTTGGAGAGATTGGGATGAGAATTTGATACTTTCTTGTCATAAAAAAAGTTCTGGAAAATCCTATCCATCTGTTTACGGACGTATGGAATGGGATAAGCCCGCTCCAACAGTTACAACTAAGTTTTATGGTTATGGAAATGGACGTTTTGGACATCCAGAGCAAAATAGGGCAATTTCATATAGAGAAGGGGCGCTTCTTCAAACGTTCCCAAATGATTATAAATTTTTAGATCCTTTGGAACCTGTTACAACTAAGAAATTAGGAATACAAATTGGAAATGCTGTTCCAGTTAAATTAGGAGAAGTTATAGGGAATTCAATAATCCAACACTTAAATAATGAATAATATTAAGTAGTATATTTAAATCCATTGTTTAAGTCAAAATGCTTAAATTTATGTGATGATATAATTACTATAACAGATTGGTGGATGTACGATAGTTCGTAAATTGATGATGTGCCATAAACTATAAAATAAATGTTTGAATTTATTTTAAGATAAGGGGAAATGTTATGACTCAGGAGATAAGCGCACAGGACATTAAAAAAGCCGAGCAGCAAATACTAGAGCAACAGTCAAGAGTTGACTATGATATAAGAGATTTCCCAATTGCCTTTATAGTTGAAAATTTTAATGAGGGCGAGTATTTTGTCCCTGAATATCAAAGAGAATATGTGTGGACAAAGGAGTACAGGGTTCGTCTTATTGAGTCATTATTATTAGGGTTGCCAATTCCTCTAATTTTTTTATCAGATACTGCAACAGGAGAATTAGAAATTGTTGATGGTGTTCAAAGAATTAGTACATTGTCTTCTTTTATAAATAATGAATTACAATTAAATGAACTAAAAAAATTAGATTCCATAAATGGTTTTTATTTCAAGGATTTACCTCCTTCACAACAAAGGAAATTAAAATCAAAGTCACTAAGGGTAATAGTTCTAAGATCAAATACTAAAGAAGATATTAGAAAAGAGTTATTTAACAGATTAAATACTTCTTCATTAAAAGCTAGTGATTCTGAAGTAAGAAAGGGTTCATATGGAGGCAAGTTTATGGATTTTGTTATTCGTCTATCTGAAAATCCTAAACTAATTGAAGTTGCTCCGATATCTAAAAAACTCTTACAAAGACAGGAAAATATTGAATTCGTTTTAAGATTCTTTGCTTACTCTAATAATTATCAAAATTTCAAACATGGAGTTCAAAGTTTTATTGATGATTATATTGAAGAAGTAGAAAACTCATTCGATGAACAAATTATGGAAGATGAATTTAATTCAATGTTAGAGTTTGCAACAGAGTATTTCCCGATTGGCTTTCGAAAAACTAAAAATGCTAAGACTACTCCAAGAGTAAGATTCGAAGCTTTATCAGTGGGGATAAATTTAGCACTTAGAAAGAAAAAAAAGTTAGTTCCCACTGATGTTAATACATGGCTTGAAAGTGAAAAATTTAAAATTCTTACTACTTCTGATGGAAGTAATTCTAAAACGAGAGTGGCTAATAGAATAGAATTTGTACGTGACAAATTATTAGGTGAGGAATAAAAATATGTCAACACCAGCAGAATTTCCAAATATAGAATTTCAAAATAGAGTGAATGAAGTAAATTATTTTTTTTCTTGTCTAGAGACATTATATGAATTCTTTGATCAGAAACAATCTAAAGTTTTGAAAAACAAATTAAGTGGTAGTGAACTAAATCATTCTGATTTTATGATTATATTAAAATCAAATGGTTATCTCATGTTATATAACTTGATAGAATCAACAGTTAGATCATTGATACAAAGAGTATATGACGAAATTACTATCCAAAGATTAGGCTATAAAGATATAAGGCAAGAATTACAAAAAATCTGGATTAATGTATCTTATGATTCATTAGGTCATACAACTACCAATTTTGATCAACATAAAAATAAAGCGAAAGAAATGATTGGTTTTGTTATTAATGAAGAGAAGATAGTTCTCACTGAAAAAGATATTAGCTTTAATGGAAATGTTGACTTTAGATCAATAAAGGATATTTTTAAGAATCATGGATTAACTGTGCCAAGTAATCACGGATCAAGAGTGGGTGCTGGTTTAAAAGAAGTAAAAGATAAAAGAAACACTATAGCTCATGGTAATATGTCATTTATTGATAGCGCTAGAGATACCACATTATCAGATTTGTTGGTGTATAAAGAGGAAATAATTGATTATCTAAGTAAGCTAAACAGAAATGTTACAAATTTTATTGATACACAAAATTATAAAACTTATACAACATGATATTTTGATTCTTGCTATTTTATTTAAAAAATATATCTATCTGCTCACTATAACGTCATTTGAACGGTATTTTACCGACAAATGGCGTTTTTTAGTGCGTTTTTTAGGAGTGAGAAATATTATATGGAAAATAAAAATAAATTTAATACAAATCTAAAAATCGGAAGCCTTTTTGATGGTATTGGAGTTTTTCCTCTCGCTGCTTCTCGTTATGGAATTATACCTACATGGGCAAGTGAAGTAGAAAAAGCACCTATTTCCATTACGAAACGCCATTTTCCTAACATACTTCATATAGGAGATATTACCAAAATAGATGGTGGAGAAATACCACCTGTTCATATCATTACATTTGGTTCTCCCTGTCAGAATTTATCTAATATCGGTAAGCGAGAAGGTCTTGCTGGAAGCAAATCCAACTTATTTTATCAAGTATTACGAATTATTGAAGAAATGAGGTGTGCAACGAATGGTGTATATCCAGTTATCGCTGTTTGGGAAAACGTCATGGGAGCTTTTTCATCAAATAACAGGATGGATTTTAAAGCCGTGCTGGAATCTTTCACAAACACCGAAATTCCAATGCCTGCTACTGGAGGATGGGCAAACGCCGGAATGGTTCGAGGGAACAACGTTGATGTCTGTTGGAGATTGTTGGACGCCCGATATTGGGGAAAGCCCACTCTCGCTCAAAGAAGAAGACGTATCTTCCTCGTGGCAGATTTTAGAGGAAACCGTGCCCGAGAAATATTATTTAAAGCCCGCAATCTGCAATCGTTTCTTTCGACTAGCGGAGAGGGCAGGTTATCCTCCCCCGACACCAGTCAAATATCTTCTGAAAAAACAAGGTGGGAAGTACCCATCGTCCGTCCCTTTCAAGAAAGGCGTATGCGAAGTGCCGCAAAAGATAAAAACAAAACAGGATTCATTGGAAGTTTCGGAAAAACAGGTGACCCTTTTCCCACTTTGTTAGCTGGTTCAGTCAACTTCTTTTCTTTTTGGTATGAAGGGAAAGAAAAAGATGGTTTTATTCGACAGCTTACTCCATTGGAATGCGAGCGTTTAATGGGATTACCCGAAGGTTGGACAGCTTTTGGAGATCAAGAAAAAACTATTAGCGATTATGCCAGATATAAAGCACTGGGAAATTCAATTGCTGTACCATGTGCGGAATATATTATGGCTGGTATCGCGGAAAGTTTATAGAAAATCAATTCCTTAGCTTGTTGGATAACTCTCCTCTGACAAGCTTTTTGAATGGATAAAAGCACTGGAAAGGAAAATGGGCATGATGTCTTTGGAAGAACAAGAAATATACGAAGATAAGGTAATGGAATGGATTGACGATCACTTTGTTCTAAATGAAGTTGAAATTGAAGATTATCCTCTTTTTCCTCATGGGAAACTGATTCGTGATAAAAATGAGGAAACCATGATTGTATTTTGGTGTGTCATTTATGGACGTGTAGATTATCGTTTTCAAGACGCATAAGGAGTGATGAATCATGCAGATGTTTTGTTCTCGTTCCCCTCCCTTCTATCTCGTTTTCTTCTATCTCATTTATAAATAAAAATAAGGAAAGAGGTATATAGAATGGAATTAAAATATGTGATTCCGAATATGGAAAAAACATTTGGTAATTTAGAGTATGCAGGTGAAGGAAAGGTCGAACAGCGACGGATTAATGGGCGGATGACAACATTATCCCGTAGTTATAATCTTTATTCAGATGTTCAACGAGCAGATGATATTGAGGTTGTTCTCCCTAACGAAGCTGGAGAAAAATTTTTTGAACACGAAGATAAAGTCAAATTAGTTAATGCACGCATTACCGCAGAAGGCTATAAAATCGGGGATCGTGGGTTTACAAACTATATACTACATGCTGATGACATCGTTAAAGCATAACATAGGCAAAATATAAGGAGGAATATTATATGAGATTAGCACAAGGAATTGTGATTGATAAAGAAAAAACATTTGGAGTATTGAAGTTTTCCGCATTACGACGGGAAGTATTTTTACAAAATGAAGATGGTACCGTATCAACGGAGGTAAAGGAACGCACATATGATTTAAAGTCCAGGGAACAAGGACGTATGATCCAAGTGAGTCTTCCTGCTTCTGTTCCATTGAAAGAGTTTGATTATAACGCAGAAGTAGAAATTATGAACCCTATTGCGGATACAGTCGCCAACGCTACTTTTCGTGGTGCGGATGTCGATTGGTATATAAAAGCCGATGACATCGTGTTAAAAGGAAAAGCTACTTTAACTATTGGAGAAAACCCATCAAAAATACCACCAAAGGATAAATAAGAATGAACCCTTTCAAAAAACGAGGGAAACGTATTAAAGAAAAAGACGCTTCTCTCGTTTTTCAGTTTATATTCGTTAGTTTATTTGGCACATGGCTGCTTTTCTTTCTCCCTTTTCACTTGTCATTTTTAATGGCTACAACGTGGCAGCTCGAAGAACTACAAGCACATTTTATTAGTTTGTATGGATTAGTGACGTTGTGTATTAGTCTTGTTTTAACGGCGGCATGTGCTTTTGTCTATTATCGTTATTGCTATAACCACTTCAAACAGCTTATTCATCGACAAAAGCTTGCTAAAATGGTGTTAGAAAACAGTTGGTATGAAACAAAACAAGTCACACAAGAGAGTTTCTTTAAGGATATTCCATCTAATAAATCAAAGGAGAAAATCAGCCATTTCCCGAAAATCTATTATCGGTTTGAAAAGGGTTTGCTTTACATTCAAGTAGAGATTACACTTGGAAAATTTCAAGAACCATTATTAAATTTAGAAACAAAACTGGAAAGTGGTTTGTATTGTGAATTGGTATGGAAGGAATTACGTGATTCTTACGTGGAGTACACGCTTTTCTATGATATGATTGCGAACCGCATTTCCATTGATGAGGTTATCGCACAGGATGGCAGCTTAAAATTAATGGAATCTTTTTATTGGGAGTATGACAAGTTACCGCATATGTTGATCGCTGGCGGAACAGGCGGCGGAAAATCATATTTCATTCTCACGTTGATTGAAGCCTTACTCAAAACAGATGCTAAACTATATATATTAGATCCCAAAAATGCTGATTTGGCAGACTTAGCTACCGTTATGCCTGATGTGTACTACAAAAAGGAAAATATGACAGCATGTATTGATCAATTCTATGAGGACATGATGAAAAGGAACGAGGAAATGAAGCAAATGCCGAACTATAAGACTGGTGAAAACTATGCTTATTTAGGCTTGCCTGCTCGCTTTTTAATCTTTGATGAGTATACGTCATTTATGGAAATGATTGGGAAAGAGAGCATTAAAGTCATGAGTAAACTAAAACAAATTGTTATGCTTGGTAGGCAGTCAGGTTTTTTCTTGATCCTTGCTTGTCAAAGACCAGACGCAAAGTATCTTGGAGATGGAATTAGGGATCAATTTAATTTTCGAGTAGGTTTAGGTAGAATGAGTGAACTTGGGTACGGTATGCTTTTTGGCAGCGACGTACAAAAACAATTTTTCTTAAAGCCAATCAGAGGGCGTGGATATGTCGATAAAGGGGATAGTGTGATCTCTGAATTTTACACGCCCCTTGTCCCAAAAGGACATGACTTTTTAAAGGAAATTGGTAAATTATCTAGCTAGAAGGCTGCCCAGTGCGGCGACGTGCGAAGCGAAAGGCGCTGTGCTGGGCTAAGCCTGCGTGGCGACAGCCACGCCTTAACCCCCCATTTCTAACAGGGGGGTAGAAAAACAATTGAAAATTGTTCCAAAAGCCAACAAAGCCTGATGGCACAACGATTTAGGGTATATTAAAAAGATGTCAGCTTTTAAGCCAAAGTTGACATCTTTTTAGTTAGGAGGAATGCAAGTGTATCAAATGCCTTGGTATCACGTATTAAGAGAAAAAAGATTGGAATATGGTGTATCACAAAATAAATTGGCGGTACACGTTGGAATTTCAAGACAATATCTAAGTGAAATTGAGACAGGAAAAGTGACACCCTCGGAAGCTATTCAAACTACTTTGTTCGATATTTTAGAACAATTTAACCCAGAAGCACCATTGGAAATATTATTTGACTATGTGCGAATCCGATTTTTAACAACGAATCCTACCCTAGTAATTGAAGATATTTTACAGTTGAAAAAGAGTTATATGCTTCACGAAGATTTCGCGTTTTACTCGTACTTTGAGCAATATGTCTATGGGGATATTGTGGTGATGGTTTCACCTGATGAGGACAAAGGATGTCTGCTTGAACTAAAAGGAAAAGGTTGTCGTCAATTTGAAAATTTCCTTTTAGCTCAACAACGGACATGGTTTGATTTTTTTATGGAAGTGTTTCGTGTGGGTGGTGTCTTTAAGCGAATTGACCTTGCCATTAATGATAAGACAGGCATTTTGGATATCTCCTTTCTCACTCAAAAATGCAGAAATGAAGAATGTGTCACGGTATTTCGCAATTTTAAAAGTTATCGTTCGGGTGAACTGGTTCATGCAGAAGATAAACCTGACATGGGTCATACCTTATATATCGGTTCGTTAAAAAGTGACGTATATTTTAGTATCTATGAAAAAGATTATGAGCAGTATGTGAAATATGGTACGTCTATTGAGGACACCGATGTGAAAAATCGTTTTGAAATTCGGCTTAAAAATGATCGAGCCTACCATGCGATTGTTGACTTAATGACTTATGAGGACGCAGGGAAAACTGCTTTCTCCATCATTAACCGTTACATTCGTTTTGTCGATAAGGATGAGAAAAAACGGCGGAGCAGTTGGAAAATGAATGCAGATTGGCAACGCTTTTTGGATTTGGGCGTGAATCGAAAAATCTCTTTAACGACAAAACCCGAACCTTATACGTTTGACAAAACGTTGAGATGGTTAGCTCATCAAGTTGCTCCTACTTGGAAGCTAGCAACAGAAGTGGATGAAATCAATCAAACCACTGTCATCAAAGATATGTTAGCACAAGCAGAGTTATCGAAACGTCATCAAAAGATACTTTTGCAACAAACCGTCCCAGTGGAGAAAGCAATCCGCCTTCCGTCCACTAACAATGATGAAAAATAGAAAGACTAACTATATAAAGTCAAGTGAGAAATAAAAGAGATGGTTTTAGAGTTGAATAATGATTTTACAGAAATGAAAGCACACGAAATAAACCTGAGAAAAGTTCTTTTTTCGCAAGGTTATTGTCTAATTTCATAGGGTTCATTCTTCTTGAGTATCGCATGAATGATATAGCACAGTTTTCTAGCGACAGCTCCAACAGCCGTGAGGTGATGCTTTCCTTCTGAACGCTTTTTTTGATAGAAGTCTTTAAGAACAGGATCGTGTTGTGATGCCACCAAAGCAGCTGAAAATAAAGACTTTCGCAAATAAGGTGACCCTCGCTTGCTCATGACGTTATGTGTAGCTTCATATTCACCAGATTGTGTGACAGAAGCATCTAAACCAGCATAAGCTACTAACTTTGCAGGATTGGAAAACTTATGAATATCGCCAATTTCTCCAAGAATAGAGGCACCGTTAATGGGGCCGATTCCTGGAACGGTTTCAATGACGGAATGTAGCGTATGCATAATTTTCTTGATTTCCATTTCTGTTTCCTTAATTTGTGTTTCGAGAAACTTCAGCTGTTCAATCATAGAGCGAAGTTGGAAAGTAAAGGCACCTTGGGCAAATTTGATTCCAAAAGAGTGTGACGCTGCCTGTTTTAATGATTCTGCTTTTTCCATACCTAATCGGCTTCGACTGGCTTCACTAAGTAATTCAGCTAATGTATCCGCTGGGACTTTATGAAGTTTCTCGGGGGAGCTATATTCAAGTAAAATTTCTTTGGACGCTTTTCCAAAGATACCTATTTTGCTAAATACAGAATCGTATTCAGGAAATACTTGATCCAATACGGCAATAATTTTTCGTTTAAAGTCACTGGATGTGCCAACCAAATAAGTACGATAACGAGACAATTGTTTGAGAGAGAATATGTTCTCATCGGAAAGGGATGTTTCTATGAAAGCTCCATAGCGAATTAAGTCTGCGATTAATACAGAATCGATAATATCATTCTTTCGTTTTCGAATTTCTGTTCCTTTCCGCCAACCATCTGTTTGAATGGGATTCAGGACATGGATTAAAAGATGACGGTCATGTAAAAATGAGTAGATGGCTAACCAATAGTGCCCAGTAGCTTCCATACCTACAGTAAAGTCGTCTATGGAAGGGGAAAAGGATTGGAGTTTTGTAAGTAATTTTTCTCCACCTTCTGTTGTGTTAGGAAAAGAGAATCCTTTAAGTACAACCTTGCCTTCTTCATTCATAACAGAAGCTACATGAGTACGTTTACCAATATCGATACCAAGGTAGAACATGAAATCACCCTTAAAAAATATTTTGGATTGAATGCCACTCATCTGAAAAGCGTTACTACCTTGTCCTAGATACGGAGTAAGGCGAAAGCCTTCAACATCTAACTCATTCGTAAACTGCTTATCAGAGAGAGACGCCAGTCTTTCGATAACGAGTTCATAGACCCAAGGAGAAAACGGCTTAACCTCTCAATCCAATAAATATATTATCTCAGAAAAACTGAGTTAATATCTAACTAAATTACTTTGGTTCATAGAGTTTCCTATTAAAAATCGGAAGATAAAAACTCTAAATATAATATACAAGGAGATAGTCAGATGAACTTTGGGCAGAATATTTATAACTGGTTTTTGGACAATGCTCAATCCTTAGTCTTAATGGCAATTGTGATGATTGGTATTTATTTAGGATTCAAGCGTGAGTTTTCCAAATTGATAGGATTTCTGATTATTGCGCTCGTGGCAGTAGGATTAGTCTTTAATACAAGTGGTGTTAAGGATGTATTGTTGAATTTGTTTAATAGAATTATAGGTGCGTAGATGTTACAATTTATGGAGATTGTTATGTATTTATTGTAAGATTGAAGCATCGTATAAAAGATTATAGCATTCCTTATTCAACCAACGGGCCATTTTGTGGCGTAAGTAAAGGGGGAAGCAAGATGAACTTTATAAAAACGAAACAATTTTTTGTGTTTTTATCGCTATTATGTGCAATAGGTGTATTTTTAATGAGTGGTCCATTTCAAAGTATGGCGTACTGGGGAAATGATTTTACTTGGTATTGGGTTGGAGTTGCTTTCACTTATTTTCTTTGGTTGATGGGTATAGTTTTCTTAGTGGTAGCAATTACTAGGGAAGCAAACGTAAACGGAAAATTAATATTTGGTTTGTCAATGCTCGGGATAGCGACACTTATTTTATTAATTTGTGGTTTTTTATGGACTACCTTTGTGATAATTGCAGGAATGTCTGGAATGTGACTTTTTCACAACTGGCTGCGATTGTTGAATAAGAGCTTAATAAGAAAATTTATGCTATTTCCTATTTGAAAATCAAAATTGATTAAGAGGACAACGGATTCTCAAAAAAACAGTTAACTTTAAACAGTTAGCTGTTTTTTTAATGCTTATTTTACAAAAGGGGTGTGATAACAAGTGGAAATGCAAGTTTTTATAACGAATCTCGGTAAATATAATGAAGGAGAAATCATGGGTTCGTGGTTTACACCACCCATTGATTTTGAAGAGGTAAAAGAACGAATCGGGTTAAATGGTGAATATGAAGAATACGCTGTGCATGATTACGAGCTGCCATTTGAAATCCATGAGTACATGCCGATTTCCGAAATCAACCGCTTATGTGAAATGGTACAAGAAATCGAAGGTTCTCCCTTGTACGACGCACTTTCAGAAATACAGAATTATTGGTTTAATAGTGTCGAAGAATTACTGGAAAATCAAGATGATATTATTTGTTATCCCGATTGTGACAACATGGAAGATGTCGCAAGGTATTTGATAGAGGAATCAGGAACACTAGGAGAAGTACCTGTTCATTTACAAAATTATATTGATTATCAAGCCTATGGACGTGACCTTGAAATAGGAGCAAATTTTCTTGTAACGAATCATGGGGTATTTGAATATGTCGGATAAATTGGAAGGCAGTCTGTTTTATAACAGGCTGCTTTTTTCTTTGGAGGATGATAAGACGTGAAGAAATTAAAAAGTTACACACGAATCTGGTCGGTTGAAAAAGTGATTTATGCGATTAATGATTTTCGTTTACCCTTTCCTGTCACTTTTTCGCAAATGACTTGGTTTGTGCTTTCTCTTTTGGCTGTCATGTTACTTGGAAACCTTCCCCCTCTCTCTTTGATTGACGGAGCATTACTAAAATATGTTGGTGTTCCAGTAGCTTTGACATGGATTATGAGTAAAAAGAGTTTTGACGGTAAAAAGCCTTATGGCTTCCTAAAGTCCGTTATCACGTATTGGTACCGCCCTAAAGTGACGTATGCAGGGAAAGCGGTAAAACTTCAAAAACAAACAATTAATGAAACCATTACAGTGGTAAAGGGGGAAATCGTATGAGTTATCCAATTAAATATATCGAAAATAACCTTGTTTTTAATCATGACGGAGAAGCCTTTGCATATTACGAATTATTGCCATACAACTATTCCTTCTTATCTGAAGATGAAAAAATGCAAGTGCACGAACACTTTAGGCAATTAATTGCCCAAAATCAAGATGGAAAAATCCATGCCTTACAGATAAGCACCGAAAGCAGTATTCGGTCGGTCCAAGAAAGAAGTAAAGAACTTGTGACAGGAAGGCTGCAAGAAGCAGCTTACAATCGAATTGACGACCAAACAGAAGCCCTTGTTTCCATGATTGGAGAACATCAAGTCGATTATCGTTTCTTTATTGGATTTAAGCTTTTGTTGAATGAAGAAGAAGTCAGTATGAAATCGATGGGGAAATCAGTAACGGCGTCTCTCTCAACTTTTGTTCGAGATGTGAATCATCACTTGATGGGTGATTTTGTTTCTATGCCACATAGTGAAGTTGCTCGTTTTCTGAAAATGGAACAATTATTACAGAATAAAATCACTAAGCGTTTTAAGGTTCGGCCTTTAACGAAAAATGACATGGGGTATTTAATCGAACACTTACACGGACAAACGGGTATTGCCTTTGAAGATTACAGTTATAATCTCTCTTATAAGAAAGGTGAAAAAGAAACTTACGTTAAACGTTATGACCTCATTAAACCAACTCGTTGCTTGATTACGGAAAAACAGCGTTACATGAAGTTGGAACAAGAAGATACAACAACCTATGTTGCTTACTTTACCATTAACTCGATTGTCGGTGATTTGGAATTTCCTAGTGATGAAATCTTTTACTACCAGCAGCAACAATTCACATTTCCCATCGACACCTCTATGCATGTCGAGATAGTCACCAATAAGAAAGCATTATCAACCGTACGTAACAAAAAAAAGGAATTAAAGGATTTAGATAACCATGCGATGGATTCAGATAATGAAACGGGAAATAACGTGTTGGAAGCTTTGGAACAAGTCAATGAATTAGAGGATGTCCTCGATCAGACGAAAGAATCCATGTATAAGTTAAGCTATGTCATTCGGGTATCTGCTTCTAATTTGGATGAGCTCAAACAACGCTGTAATGAAGTCAAAGATTTTTATGATGACTTAAATGTAAAACTGGTTCGTCCGTTTGGCGATATGTTGGGTTTACATGGTGAATTTATTCCTGCCAGTAAACGCTATATCACCGACTATGTACAGTATGTCACTTCGGATTTTTTAGCTGGCCTTGGATTTGGTGCAACACAAATGCTAGGTGAAACAGAAGGCATTTATTTTGGGTACAACTTAGATACGGGAAGAAATGTCTATCTCAATCCTAGCCTCGCTAGTCAAGGCGTAAAAGGCTCTGTCACCAACGCTTTGGCCTCTGCTTTTTTAGGTTCACTTGGTGGTGGAAAATCGTTCTCCAATAACTTACTGGTATACTATGCCGTTCTTTTTGGTGGTCAAGCATTGGTTGTCGACCCTAAGGGCGAACGTGGCGGCTGGAAAGAAGCTTTACCTGATATTGCTGATGAAATTAATATCGTTAATTTAACCAGTGAAGAAAGCAATCAAGGGCTGCTTGACCCGTTTGTCATTATGAAAAATAAGAAGGATTCGGAAAGTTTAGCGATTGATATTCTTACCTTCTTAACGGGTATTTCCAGTCGGGATGGTGATAAGTTTCCTGTCTTACGACGAGCTATTCGAGCAGTCGGTCAACAAGATGAACGCGGCTTAATGCTGGTGATTCATGAACTAAGGAGTGATCCAAATCCGCTTGCTTACACTATTGCAGATCATATCGAAAGTTTTACCGATTATGACTTTGCCCACCTTCTTTTTTCAGACGGAACGGTTCAAAATTCTATCAGCTTAGAAAAACAGCTCAATATTATACAGGTGGCAGATTTAGTATTGCCTGACGCGGAAACAAACTTTGAAGAATACACGACAATGGAATTATTGAGTGTTGCCATGTTAATTATTATTTCTACATTTGCCTTAGACTTCATTCACTCTGATCGCAGCATTTTTAAAATTGTAGATGTTGATGAGGCCTGGAGCTTTTTACAAGTGGCACAAGGGAAAACACTTTCTAATAAACTGGTACGTGCTGGTCGCTCCATGAATGCAGGTGTGTACTTTGTTACTCAGAACGCTGACGATCTAACAGACGAAAAATTGAAGAATAATATTGGTGTGAAATTTGCGTTTCGTTCCAGGGATAGTACAGAAATTAAAAAAACGCTTCAATTTTTTGGCGTGGACGCGGAAGATGAAGCCAATCAACGTCGATTAAGAGAATTGGAAAATGGACAATGCCTTATGCAAGATTTATATGGACGAGTTGGGATTATTCAGGTTCATCCTGTGTTTGAAGATTTATTTGACGCTTTCGACACTCGCCCACCTGTCCTAGAAAGGCAGTGATAAGATGAACAAACCAAAACTGAAAAAGATTGTATGGATGACGGTACTCATTGGTGCGGTCATTTTTTTATTGTTTCTTTCCCTGTTTACTGTAACACAGGCTGCTGGGTTGGTCGATGATACGGTATCAGAGGACAATCTTTATTCCTTGTACCCACTCGACCATTATCAGTTAGATTTTTACGTCGATTCGGGTTGGGATTGGTTGCCTTGGAATTGGGATGATGGAATCGGAAAACAAGTCATGTACGGACTGTACACGATCACCAATTTTATTTGGATTATCAATTTATATCTTTCAAATGCCACTGGTTATTTAGTACAACAAGCGTATTCCCTTGATTTTATTTCCGAAACAGCAACCGCCATCGGTAAAAATATGCAAACACTAGCTGGAGTTACTGCACAAGGTTTTGGAACAGAAGGCTTTTATGTTGGTTTCCTCCTTCTCTTTGTATTAATTTTGGGTATTTATGTGACCTACACAGGTTTGATGAAACGTGAAACGACTAAAGCCATTCGAGCAGTGATTAATTTTCTAGTGGTGTTTATCGTATCGGCTGCTTTTATTGCATTTGCTCCAACCTATATTACAAAAATTAATGATTTTTCCGCAGATGTGAGTGAAGCAGCCCTTGACTTAGGGACAAACATTCTTATGCCTAACTCTAACAGTCAAGGAAGAGATAGCGTTGATATGATCCGTAATAATCTCTTTTCCATTCAAGTGGAACAACCATGGTTATTATTGCAGTTTGATAACTCGGACAAAGCAGCGATTGGAGAAGAACGAGTGGACGCTTTAGTTTCCATCAGTCCTGATACAAACAATGGAGAAGATCGAGAAGCAGCCGTGCAAGCAGAAATTGAGGATCACGATAATAAAAACTTGACCATTACCAAAACGACTACTCGCTTAGGGATGGTCTTTTTCTTATTTCTATTTAATATTGGAATTTCGATTTTCGTATTTCTCTTATCAGGGATGATGATTTTCTCCCAATTGCTATTTATTGTGTTTGCGACATTTCTTCCTATTAGTTTCCTCCTTTCCATGATACCGACTTTCGAAAATATGGGAAAACAGGCCATTTTAAAGCTGTTTAACGTGATTATGCTGCGTGCTGGAATCACGCTTGTGATTACGATTGCCTTTAGCATTTCTTCTATGTTGTACAGCTTAACGAGCACCTATCCGTTTTTCTTAATTGCTTTTTTGCAGATTGTGACTTTCGCTGGGATCTATCTAAAGCTTGGTGACATCATGAGTATGTTTCGATTGCAAAGTAGCGATAGTCAACAAGTCGGACGAAGTGTTATGCGGCGTCCCAAACAAATGGCATATCGAGGTAGTCGCCGATTGCAACGTTCCATTGGTCGCACGTTGACAGGTGTCACTGCTGGGGCGACTGTGGGTAAGATGATGAGTAAATCAGGAAAAACACAAAACGCTTTCTCCCTTCGCCGTCCTATACAAAGTCTACATTCTATGCGGTCCAACAAAACAGAAAAACCTAATCAGGAGAGAAAATCACTTAGTCAAAAGATCGGACAAACCACTGGTAAAGTGCTGGATACAAAAAATCGTGTACGTGTCAATATGCAACATCGAAAACAGCAAGTAAAAGATTTACCAACAACAGCAAAATATGCTGTGACACAAGGAAAAGAAAAACTTCAACAACCTAGTAAAGATTTTAGAAAAGGAGTCCATCAAGCGAAAGAACAACGGCAACGTGAAAACACGGAACGTACGAGCAAACATCGTCAAACGATTGCAGAAAGACGACAAGCTTTGGATAAAAAGCAGAAAAATACCACTGCTTACTCCAATAAACCAACGGTACAAAAGAATTCTCGTTCTCCTTTCATCAAAGAGAAACAGAATATAAAACCGAAAGAAAAGTTAGTTCCTGAAAATGATCAAAGAAAACAAATACCTGTGCAAAAAGAAAAAATACACACTTTACGGAATCCAAAGGAAAAAGTAAATCCAACTTATAGAGAGTCGACTGAAAAAAAGCAACCTTATCAAAAGAAAAAAACTGTCCGACCTCCAAAACAACCACCAAAAGAAAAACGAGTCATCGAACGTCCTGTTTTACCTAGAAAACGGACAAGACAAAAATTGAAGCCTCCGCGCAATAGACAAACGGTTAGGAGGGATCGCTCATGATATTATTACGGCTCAAAATTATGCTGATTGTCGGTGGGATAGGTTTCTTAGCGTTTCTAGGATTGCTTGCTTTTGTGGCTATTTTCATTTCAGATGAAGCGGATTTTGATTCTTCTATGGATATTGGTTCACCAGGTGATTTGCGGAATGTATCTCTATCCGAAGATGTGTTGGCTCATCAAGCAATGGTGGAAAAATACGCAAGTGAATATGGAATCAGCGACTATGTACCGATCTTACTTGCGATTATTGCCGTTGAAAGTGGCGGTACTGCCGAAGATGTCATGCAAAGCAGTGAATCGTTAGGATTACCGCCTAACACCTTAGATACGGAAGCCTCTATTAAGCAAGGAACGAAATATCTTGCGGACTTATTGCAGTCAGCAGAAACAAAAGGTGTTGATGATTCAACCGTACTCCAATCTTATAACTATGGCGGTGCTTTTATTGATTATGTAGCAGGACAAGGAAGCTCTTACTCTTTTAAACTAGCTGAAAGCTTTGCGAAAGAGCGGTCAGGAGGAAAGAAAGTCACCTATTCTAATCCCATTGCAGTCGAGAAAAACGGAGGTTGGAGATTTAGCTATGGCAATATGTTTTATGTGGATTTGTTGCAGCCTTACCTTCGTACAACGCCATCCTTTGATGATGATACTTTTCAATTAGTGATGGAAGAAGCTTTAAAATATGAGGGTTTTCCTTATGTTTTTGGTGGGGCTCATCCTGATACCTCCTTTGATTGCAGCGGACTTATGCAATGGATTTTCCGTGAAGCAGGAATTAATTTACCTCGTACCGCTCAAGAACAGTATGAAGCTACAGAACACATCCCTCTATCGGAAGCAAAGCCAGGAGATTTAGTATTTTTCCATTCGACTTACAACACCGCCAATCACATTACGCACAATGGACTCTATCTTGGAGATAATCAAATGTTCCATGCGGGAGATGTGCGTCCAGATAGGACGGAAGTAGAAGTAGACGAAAGGAGGACAGAAAAAGGTACTACCCTGTAAGATAACACAGGAATCCACCTGACTAACCGAAAGGCGAAAGCTGAACGGAACAATAGCATATCAGGAAAGCGGAAAGTCACCTAAAGGTAATCGGGTGAGACGCAACCGCAAGGATAAGTGAATATGAGGATAAAACTGTATTTGTTGAATGTGAGTTCCCAGCCCTCGTTGCGTGTGGGCATAGGAAATTTACCTGAAACCTATGGTGCAACGGAATTAGAAAGGTGAGCCTTCTAATACGTTATCAGTACTGCCAGAAAGGGTTGCCTTCTGGCAGGTTATCAAACAAACTGCACGGCACGCCGGAGAACCGGTGTTAACGGAATGAAAGCATATCCGACAATTCACACTAACCTACTACTTTCGTAAACTGGAGATTGCCTAAACCAGAATGCCCTATGGGCTATGCGTAATGCTTTTCTTTTAAGTGATAAATCACAAGGCTCTGCTAAGTGAGATGACGCTCGAATATCTGGCATGGCAACGGAGCTTCCATAGTAGTCCGAGAACCCTGAACAGACAGGGAAAGCCGTAAAAACGGATACGGGAAAGCCGTTCACATGGCGAAGGGAAGCAGTCTAAGCGAGTTGAAATCAAAAATTGATTAGGGAGGAAAACCTCAAATGAAACCAACAATGGAGATTTTGACCAAATTACAAGAAAACTCAAAGAAACACCATGATGAAGTCTTCACTAGACTTTTTCGCTATATGCTCCGTCCCGATATATACTTTGTAGCTTATCAACACCTATATGCTAATAGAGGTGCTGGAACGAAAGGTATAAATGAAGAAACAGCGGACGGTTTCAGCGAGAAATATGTGGAGCAAATTATCGAAGCCTTGAGAACAGAAACGTATCGTCCTAAACCAGTTCGACGCACCTATATCAAGAAATCCAATGGAAAAATGCGTCCACTAGGTCTACCGACCTTTACAGACAAGCTGGTGCAAGAAGTTATACGTATGATTCTGGAATCGGTTTATGAGCCGATATTCTCAAACAATTCACACGGATTTCGCTCAGGAAGAAGCTGTCATACAGCTTTGACACAAATCAAAAACCAATTCATTGGTGCTCGTTGGTTTGTGGAGGGCGATATTAAAGGCTGTTTTAATAACATCGACCACACAATATTAACAAAGATAATCGGAAAGAAAATCAAAGACGCCAGATTCATCAAGTTGGTACACCTATTCTTGAAATCAGGCTATATGGAGAACTGGAAGTACTACGGTACTTACAGCGGTTGCCCGCAGGGCGGAATCATATCTCCAATTCTTGCGAACATCTATCTAAATGAACTGGATAATTTTATGGAGAAGATAAAGCAGGACTTTGATAATAGAACTCCGTATCAATTAACCGCGGAATACAAGAAAGTCATGAATAAGCGTTCGAGTCTTTCTCAAAAAATCAAACGTTGTGAAGCTGGTGCTAGACGTGACGGATTTATTGAAGAATACAATAATCTGTCGCAACAAATATATAAAATCCCAGCGAAACTATGCAACGATAAAAAGCTCATGTATGTCCGCTATGCAGATGACTTTCTCATTGCCGTCAATGGAAACAAGCAGGATTGTGAATGGATAAAAGCGAAACTCACAGAGTTTATCCATAATGATTTAAATATGGAATTAAGTCAGGAAAAAACGCTAATCACTCACAGCAGTATTTGTGCGAGGTTCTTAGGTTATGATGTGCGGATTCGCCGTAGCCAACAGATCAAAGCGTGGAAGAAAACCAAACAGCGAACTATGAACAACAGTGTGGAATTGTTAATCCCTTTGGAGGACAAAATTCAATCGTTTCTCTTCTCTCGTGGAATTGTCAGACAGAGAAAAGACAACGGAAAGATGGAGCCTTTTCGTAGGAATTCGCTTTTACGCCAAACAGATTTGGAAATCGTATCAACCTATGACGCAGAATTGCGGGGAATTTGCAATTACTATTCCCTCGCAGTGAACTACTCCAAGTTGAATTATTTCAGCTATCTCATGGAATACAGTTGCCTGAAAACCCTTGCGACTAAACATCGGACGAAAATCTCAAAGATTATTAGCAAATGTCGCATGGCAAATAAGCGATGGGGAATTCCATATCAAACGAAATCTGGAATGAAACGTAAACGTCTAACAAAAATCTATGAAATTGATAGGAAAAAGTGCGAGGACATTTTCCCCCGTGCGATTACGATTTACGCCAAAGGAAAAACGACCTTTGACGACCGATTGAAAGCTAAGGTCTGTGAAGTTTGCGGTAGAACAGATAGCGAGCGATACGAAATTCATCATGTGAACAAGGTGAAAAATCTAAAGGGAAAAGAACCTTGGGAGCAAATCATGATAGCAAAAAGGCGTAAAACAATGGTGGTTTGTCATGAATGCCACCAGAAAATACATCATGGATTCTAAAAATTTAATTTTGTAATGGAGCAAAGATGGCGAGCCGTGTGCATTGAGAGGTGCAAGCACGGTTCTAGGGAGAGGTCTGCGTAAACCTGCCGTAGAAATACGGTAAGGCGACGCTTTCCTACTCTACCCGATTGGTTATGCGGATTTAACTTCTTCTTACTGGCAAGCCCATCTCGTAGGTGCTGGACGTATCAAAAACTAAGGAAAGGTTGGGATAGCATGAAATTACCTTTTAGTAAAAAAGAAAAACAGGTACAGCCAAAGAAAGAAAAAAAGGCCAAAGTAAGAACCATTGGCAAGCGTAAAAAGTTGGTTCTCTTTTTATGGTTTCTCTTGATCAGCAGTCTTGCTTTTGGAATCTATAAAAACTTTACCGCGATTGATCAGCATACGATCCATGAAAGAGAAATTATAGAAAGCCGTATTCAAGATACAACTGCCATTGAAAGTTTTACAAGAAACTTTGTAACAGACTACTATTCTTGGGAAAATGAAACCGAATCATTAGATGAAAGAACCGAAAAATTGAAAGATTATTTAACCGAAGAATTGCAAGCTTTAAATAGTGATATGATTCGAGAGGATATTCCAACTAGCTCCAATGTACAAAATATAAATATTTGGTCAATAACGGAAGAAAAAGAAAATATTTTTTCAGTGGTTTATTCCGTACGGCAAAAAATCACCGAAGAAAAAGACAGTTCCTTAACAAGCTCTACCTATCGGGTTGTACTCTATCAAGATGAACAAGGAAATCTAGTGATTATCCAAAATCCAACACTATGGAATCAACCAGAAAAATCTTACTTCACACCAAAACAAGTGGATAGTAACGGAACGGTGGAATCGGAAACAGCAGAGGAAGTCACTATATTTCTTGAAACTTTCTTTGCTTTTTATCCTACTGCGACAGAACAAGAACTTGCTTATTATGTGAAAAACAATGCTTTACCAGTTATTGAGAAGGACTACACCTTTTCTGAACTTGTTAATCCAGTCTTTCAAGAAATAGATAATCAAATTAAAGTATGGGTTACTGTGAGATATTTAGATGAGACTACTAAAGCTACACAGTTTTCACAGTATGAACTCCTACTCGAAAAAGATACTAACTGGATGATTGTAAAGTAATTTATTTAGCATGTATTCTAATGCGCTAGAATACATGCTATCACTTATTTCAATTAATACTAGATTGTATCATCAAAAGAACTATCTTTCGTTAAAAGGATTACTTGCTTTTACTCTTTTTTCTTTAAGTGCTCGGCCTCTATTTCTGCACTTAGCTTAGGATAATTTTTCTTGAACGATTTTGTAATCTTCGTGATTTTACTAAATGCATAATTTTCAATTTCACTATAAGGAATCCAAATTTCTCTCTTTTGAATTTTTTCATACAAAGAGGAAATCACTTTATCGCGGTGAGTAGCAGGAAGTTTTCTTGTGGTACGTTTTTCCTTCATTTTACTGTGGTAAAGTGTATTAAGTTCTATTGCAATCCATTCTTTTTGACTCTGTTTCAGTTGTGAGAAACGTTTGTTGGATTGGAGGAGCTTTCCATTAACTTTTATATGATTTTTCATCCCCTTACCTTCCATCCTTTATAAGTTTACCTATTAATATCTTTCTGTTTTTTAAGTATAATTTATAATCTTTATTATACCAAAATGAGTGAATTTCATAAATTGGTCTTATAAGAAAGTTGTTCAAACTATACTAATTGAGATCATATATTTATCGACTGTTCGCTTATATTTTGCTGTTTAGTATTTAAAAGCCTTTTGTATGCTGACTTTCTAATGAAACACGCGATATAATGAATCAAACTTTAAGTGTACGCGTGAGAAAGGACATCATATACGAGGAGGGATTACATGATTATGGATAACAAAAAAGAACAACTATTAACGCATGAATTGAACCGTAAATTGTACTTTGCAGAAATACAAGAAAAACTAGTTAAAGTTACCTATAGTTTGAAGGCAGACAGTGTTTATACAATAGACCATGCTATTCCTGAATTGATTAAAATTATTGATCTACTTGAATTGGAACAACGAGCTATAATGCTTGAAATTAAAGGAATAGCCGAATTATCTGATTAAACATGGATCTATGTCAAGGAATTCATCATTTTTAAGTACTTTATTTCTTTACATAGATCAAGGTAAAGTTTGTATTATTTAGGAGGAAATTAAATTAGACTTTTTTATGGTGAAAAAATTTAAAAATAAAAAGTAAAAAAGTGCAACGATTGCATGTTGAATTTCGAATATAAGGGTAACGAAAGCGAAAGGAGCGGAAAAGTGTTAACTGATAAGCGTTTAATCCGTTACATATTAAAAAAAGGATCGAATCAAGCTGCGGATGAATTGATTCGGCGTTATTATGATGACCTGTATTATTATCTTTATCGTCAAGTGGGTAATGGAAATGACGCTCTTGATTTAACACAGGAAGTGTTTATCTCTGCTCTAAAAGGATTGAGTTCTTATGATGATAGCAAATCTTCATTTCGAACATGGCTTTTTCGTATTGGAACCTATAAAGTCATTGACGCACGTCGTAAGGTGAAGATGACTTGGTTAGAATTGAAAGAAGCGGAGTGGGTAGAAGAAAAGGATTTTGATCTTAATTTGTGTCAGAAGGAGCTATTAGAGGCGATTAATAACTATATTGCAAATTTTCATCCGGAAATTCAGGAAGTCTTTCATTTACGAGTCTATGGAGAGTTATCATTTCCAGAGATTGCTTCATTACTTACTCAAAAAGAGGAGCGAATCAAAGCTCAATACTATCGGCTGATTAAGAAAATTAGAGAGGAGTTTCGTGACTATGAATAGAGTCAGAAAGAATAGCCCATTGACACATGATGAAAAAGAAAATAGCATTGCTTTTATTTTAAAAGAAGCTGATATTAAACCAGTAACATTCAGAGTATTTCTTCGTTCTTATATTCAAGAGGTTGGCTTCCGTTATCTTTTTTGGGGGATAGGCGATATTTTATTTATTGTTGGTCTTTTGATGGTAGGAACAGGGATTATGTATTTTTCTGATTTTCATTATTCACTTGAGAATGATTATAGTAACAAAGTTTATTTTACTGTTTTTATGGCATCCCCTCTTTGTTATGCGCTCTTGTATTTTCTTGGCATTTGGAAAGAAAAGCTGTTAGGAACCTTTGAACTAAAAATGACTCTGCGCGTTTCTTTAAAGGAGCTACTCATTTTACGAATGATGGCGTTTAGTGGGATTTCATTGCTTGTTTCTGCAGGGACTAATATCTTTATTTGGCAATTACTTGGTCAGGAACTTTCGTTAATGAGATTGTTCATTCTGTCGTTTACTTCCTTGTTCTTATTTGCAAATATTCAAATCCTTTTAGAATATAAAATACCGATTCATTACAGCTATTGGGTCACGCCAATGATATGGGGTGCTGTTGGAGTTCTTTTAATTTGGCAACAAGAAAAGATTGCTCAGCTTCTGTTCTATCTGCCACTTTCGGTTGTCTCAGGGATAGTTATTAGTTTACTTCTTTTATTTATGTATTTATTGCGGCACAACTATTTTATGCAAAAGGAAGGAACGATTACTTATGCTAATGCTTAACAACGTTAGTAAGAAATTTCAATCCACTCCCGTTTTGGAAGACATTTCTTTAACTTTTGAAAATGGAGTTTACGGATTATTGTCTCCAAATGGTGCTGGTAAAACGACATTATTAAAATTGATTACCACCCTTTTATTTCCTACTTCTGGTGAAATATTGTGGAATGGACAAGCAATCAAGGAGTTGGGAGCAGATTATCGTGGTATATTGGGTTATTTGCCTCAAAGTTTTGGTTATTATGGCAACTATTCACCTACAAGGTTTTTAAAATATATTGCAGCATTACAAAAGATGAATAAGAGAGAAGCGGAAAAAAAGATTGATGAGCTTTTAGAACTTGTTGCACTTTCTGAGGTGAAAAACAAGAAAATGAAACGTTTTTCAGGAGGGATGATTCAACGGGTAGGAATTGCTCAAGCAATGTTAAATAATCCGAAGTTATTGATTTTGGATGAACCGACAACAGGCCTAGATCCCAAAGAACGCGTTCGTTTTCGAAATCTAATTCATCGTCTTGCTCAAGACAGGATTGTCATTTTATCCACTCACATTGTTTCAGATGTGGAAACTATTGCTAAACAAATCATTATGATAAAAAATCATCGACTTTACTGTTGTGAAACACCTTCTCAAATTATGCGGTCAGTACAAGGTAAAATTTTTGAAGTTCCTGCTGACTATGTATTAACTTCAGAACAACTGTTATTAAGTGAGAGACAAAGCGATGAAGGACATTTGCTAAGAATTGCTAGCTCAGTAGTTCCAAAGAAAGGGATAGAAGTAAGCGCGAATTTAGAAGACGCGTTTCTGTATATTTATCGAGATGGGGTGGCTGCAGTTGCTGCGAATCATTCCCTTTGAAATTCGTAAGCTATTGGAACAGCCCATAATTCTTTTGTTTTTTATTGCCAGTTTATTGTTAAACACTATTTTTATTGTTACAGCAGGGGTGGACCAATCTTATGTAAATTATATTCAGGAAACAAAAGCAAAAACAGGAACTTTGATTAACTCTAATTTCCATGAAACTCTTTCTGATCAACCTGCTAGTAAGAAACAACAACGTTTACTAACTGAAACTGCTGAACGGGAGAATATTTTTCAAGGTTATTCAACGGAAGCATTGGGTCAAGAGATGATTGATTTTTTTCAAATACATGGTTCAGTTGCTGAAAAAATGAAAAAAAAGTATGAAAAATTAACTCCTGTTGTCCATGAATTAGCGGAAGAACAGGTTGCATTGGAAGTCGGAGCAGCGGAAGAAACAATGAATATTTTCACCTTTATAAAAGATCATTTATTTCATGTGATTTTAGGAGAAAGTTTAATTTTTGCTTTATTGCTGGGCTTGTATGGAAGTACTTCTGAGAAATTAACAAAAACGGATGTTTTAATGGTGAGTTCAAAAGCAGGACGTAAAACACAAGTGAGTAAATATGCAGCGAGCTTCATTCTCACACTTCTATTTTATGGAATGATGATTATGTTGACCTTTATAATTTTTAATCATATGCATCCTATTGGGAGCTTGTGGCAAACAAGTATGTCCACAGCATTTCACCCAAATTTTTATTCCTCTAATTTACTGGAAACTCACTCATTGGAAATTCCCTTTATCATCTGGCAGCCAATGACATTGTTAAATTACATGGTTCTGTCGATTGGATTAGGTGGATTATTAATCATATTCTGTCATGGATTTAATTTTCTTGTAGGCATATGGACAGAGCATTTCTTTCGAGGATTTATTATATTTGTTGTGCTGTATGTTGTCTTTTTAGGAATTGAACACATCATTAATCAATTTGGTTGGTGGAATATACATGATTTATTGATGTGGCACCCTGTTTCATTGTGGAACAAACAAGGCTATTGGTTTACAGAAATGGGGCCTTATGCAACCATTCCATGGCAAGAATCCTTTGCAATGGTCGTTAATCTATTTCTCTTAGGTATTGGGGTTCTTTTAACAAGCAAATTTTATGTAACTAAGGAGGTGAAATAACGTGTTTCCTGTGGAGTTAAAAAAATTATTTCAACCGATTTTACTTCTTGTAGCACTTTTGATAACGATTGTTTTCTTTAATTTCAACTTGAGTTTTATTCATACATTTTGGCCGAATGGTCCTTTTGTTCCTGTTTATGAGTTTGCTTCAGATTGGCAAAGTCGATTTGGACCAACACTGGAAGAGGAAGAAATAGCCGAAATTGAAGCGGAGTATTTTAACCTTCTTGATCAAGTAGACAAGATAATATCGGAAAACGCTATCGCAAAACAACTTCAAATTACCACTTATGAGGAGTTTGAATCATGGTATGAAGAAAACGTCTCCGGTGGGAGAATCAACGAGATGAATGAAGAAGAGGAAGAAATTATTGAACAAAGTGAGGCGATTGAACAAGACCTGACAGATGAGTCTGGGCGTTCAATGGTGAATCAAATCTATGTCTTACAAAATTTATATCATTCAATCAAGCAATTTGATTCATCGGACACATTTCCTACTAATGAAGACTATACGGAAAAAGAACAAGAAAGAATTTCAGAAACTTTGTTTCTGGAAGAAGAGTGGCGTAACATTTTGCCAACTGAATTATCTTCGGCAATCACTTCACATTTTAATGAGATTTTAAAACTGGTTATTTTTCTATTGTCTTTATTAATTCCTTCTGTTTTTGTTAGAGATCGTCTGGTAGGATTACAAAATATTCAATGGAGCAGCCGTCATGGACGGAATATTCTTTGGACCCAATTTGCTAGTGGTATGGCTGTCAGTTTTTTTGTGGTTACTTGTGTTGTTGGATTCTTTGGAGGTTTATTGTATTTCACTGATTTCAGACAATATTTTTCAAATGGATTAAATTCATTTTTTATGGCTGACTCTTTGCAAGTTTCTTTTTATCAATGGACATTTGGTCAGTGGATGGTAAAAGTAGGATTGTTGACTTTATTGATTGGTATGACCTATAGCAGTATTCTCTTGTTTCTCTCTCAAACTAGTAAACATTATTTGTCCTTACTCATGAAGGTAATACCAGTTGGCTTTGTTTTTATGTTCGTTGCTGATCCAATACTCTATAATGCGTTTTACCTAAATAATGTATTGTATCAATGGACAAAAATTCCAATGATTGAATTATATATGGGAATCCTTCTGTTGGTTATCAGTATCAGTTTACCAATCATTTATTGTATTCGTCAGCGAAATAAAGATTTATTGGATTGATTTAGAATCATGGAATTAAAGATAATGCATGTATTTTCATTAAACAAAGTAAAACGATGAAAGGAGGGTAGAAATGGCTGTAGCTAATCATGAGCAAGATAAAAAATTAATTACCATTTTAATTCCTGCTTATAATGAAGAAGAAGTTTTAGAACAATTAATCAATCGTTTAGAAATTGTTAAAGACTTAAATGGGCGTTATCATTTTGAGTTTTTGTTTGTGAATGATGGAAGTGAAGATCATACAATTCAAATTTTGAAAAAATATAATGCAAATAATCACTATATACGTTATGTAGATTTATCTAGAAACTTTGGTAAAGAAATTGCAATGCTTGCAGGGTTTGATTATGCAAAAGGAGATGCAGTTGTCATTCTTGACGCCGATTTACAACAACCGCCAGAACTCATTAGTGAAATGATAGAGTGGTGGGAAAAAGGATACGAAGATGTTTATGCTGTTCGAGAAAAAAGAGAAGGAGAAAGCCGTCTGAAAGAATGGACTTCAAAATTATATTATAAATTACTGCAAAAAATGTCTAGTGAAAATGTGTATCCTCTTGCGGGAGATTTTCGATTGCTCGATAAAAAATGTATTGAAGCATTACAAGGATTAAGAGAAGCGGAACGCTATACAAAAGGTATGTATGGGTGGATTGGTTTTAAGAAAAAAGAATTGACCTACTATGCGAATGGTCGTGCAGCAGGGGTTACTAAGTGGAGTTGGACACAGCTATTCAAGCTTGCAATCAATGGGATTACATCCTATAGTACCGTTCCTCTGAAAGTATGGTCTTATGTTGGATTTATCATATCAATTTTGGCATTTTTTTCTTTAGCATATGAAGTGGGCAAGACGATTTTGTACGGAACAGATGTGAGTGGCTATCCAACAATGATTGCAGCCATTTTATTTCTAGGAGGAATTCAATTAATTTCCTTAGGATTTATTGGTGAATATCTAGGAAGAGTTTTTGTTGAGACAAAAGGAAGGCCAGCTTATTTTGTTAGAGAAAAATCTAGTGAAAAAATAAATTTAAAGGACTAATTTTATGGAGTGGTTACAAAAAATATATATCAAATATCAGGAAGTAATTAGATATATCTTGTTTGGAGTGTTGACAACAGTTGTTAATATAGCTGTCTTCATTCTGTTTGATACAGTCTTTAACATTCCATATCTTATAGCAAACGCTATTTCCATTATTGCTGCTATTCTATTTGCTTTTTTTACAAATAAAAAATATGTTTTTAAAACGGAATCATCTACATTTAAAATAGCTTTTAAAGAATTTTATTTATTTACAGGTTTAAGATTGATTTCAGGCTTATTTGATATGTTAAGCATGTGGATACTCGTTGACTTCATGAACTTAGAAACGAATTTCTCCAAAATTCTTACACAATTTATAATCGTTATCTCAAATTATATGTTTAGTAAGCTATATATCTTTAAATGAAAAGGAGGGTATAAAATCTTTTCTGATAAGCAGTTATTAAATAAATCTATTTCAAAAAAAACATTTGGTTATTATACTGTACTCTTCTGTATTATGTGTATGGCTATTTATAGTTATTATTTCATATCTGGAGGGTCTTTTATATGGGAAAGTGATGGGTTTACACAACATTTTCTATTGTTTAATGAATATGTGAATATCTTACAAGGTGTGCTAAGAGGAGAAGGTTTCTCTCAATGGGATTGGTCAATTGGTGCAGGGGCGGATACGATTACTTCTTATGGCTACTATGTAATAGGAGATCCATTTGCTTATCTGGGAGTGCTTTTTCCGGAAAGTTTGCGAGAATTTTCTTTTCATTTAATAATGTTTATTAGAATGTGGTGTGTTGGACTTAGTTATCTCATTTTTGTAAGAATATTTAAAGTTTCACATGGTGCTGCTTTACTGGGAGCATTTATGTATACATTTAGTTTCTTCGTTATTTTTAATGCAGATAGACATCCCTTTTTTATTTTACCATTAATCTGGTTGCCGCTTCTTTGTTTAGGAGTTGAAAAAATATTAAAAAGAGAGTCAGCCTTGCTATTTAGTATAATGGTAGCGGTCAGTGCAATTGCTAATTTTTACTTTTTCTACAAGTTAACCATATTAATTTTTATATATGGAATTGTACGTTATGGAATGATTCATAAATTCAAAGATTGGAAGCAATTAGGTAGTTCATTAGGACGTTGTTCGTTACACTACCTTGTCGGTCTTTTGTTGGGTGCAGTAGTCTTTTTGCCAATGGTTGACGGATTTTTAAATTCATCAAGAAATACAGATGGAATAGCAATTAATCTCCTTCTTTATCACGGCAGTTACTATATAGCAACGATTCATAATCTCTTTGTTCCTAATGCATACTTCTGGTCTGCCGGTGGGCTCTCCATTTTTGCATTATTTACCGTTGCTTTTTTATTCAAAACGAAAAAGAAAAAAACATTCTCAGGCATAATGCTTCTAATTTTAGGTGTTTTTCTATTGTTTCCTTTCTTTGGATCGTTTATGAATGGCATGTCTGGACCATATAACCGTTTTAGTTTTGCAATCCCTTTGTTTTTATCCTTTGCAAGTGGTCAATTTTTGGAAGAACGGGATAAGCTACAAGTAAAAGACCTGCGGGTAGTTAAATATATTTTGATAGGCTTCACTTTTATTTATGGAATAGCAGCAATTGCACAACATATGTATTTGTATTATGTTATACCATTAGTTCTGGGCTGGTTGATCTGGTTTATATTGATGTATGAGAAAGAAATAAAAAAGAAAATGGTAAATAAAATCTCTATCGTATTATTGGCATTAGTCATGTTGAGTATGGCAACTAACGCAACGAATTTGTATTACTCATACGGTAATGATTCAATATCAAAAACAATTGAATTGAATACTTCATTGGAGCGTTATGAGAATTTGTTTGGAGGTATTCAAAATCTTTTACCTGAAGAAGACTTGTATCGAGTAGGAGTTACATCACAAGATAGTCATGTGCGTAATCAATTTATTTATCATGATTTAATGGGTTTAAGTACATATCTTTCAGTCACGAATGGTTATTTAGCTGAATTTGCTGAAGAGATGGAAATTGCTTCCTATCAAATTATTCAACCTCTTCGAAATGGTGTTGATGATCGCCGAATAACTAATCATTTTTTAAACATTGAATATATACTAACCGAGGAAAAAAATGAAGCCTATCTTCCATATGGTTATGAAGTTGTACACCGATCAAATGATGTTCCAGCTTTTATTCTTGCAAAAACCGAAGCTAATTTCCCATTTGCATATGTTGAAGATGTGATGATTACACGAGAAAATTTTTCGAAGTTTAACCCAGTTGAAAAAGAAACGTTTCTAACACAGGGTGTTGTTTTAGAAACAACTCAAGATGTTGAAGAAAGAAAAATTGAGGAAATAGCAAATGAACAAATAAAAGAAGTTGAATATCAAATCGAATATAATGATCCGGAACTTCTGCCGCTAGATAAAGACCTAGTAGAGGTTACAGAGAGTGGGGCTCGTTTTAAAATTTCCCTTAAAAATGCAGATGAATTTGCAGGTCATGATATATTTATTTACTTACAAGGTTTAGAGTATGAAACTACGGATATACCTTTTTATATGCCTGATGATACAAGTTATAATATCCGCTTTCTATATGAAGGTCGTGAGAACACTTTACGTCAATCTGATAAATATTCATATAGTACATATTTTTACAGAGAAAATATGTTTGTTAACCTCGGATATACTGATGTGGGAACAGATGATATATTTATTCAATTTGAGGATACTGGAAAATATCATATGAATGATATTACCATTTACGCACTGCCTGCAGATGAAAAAATCGATAAGCAGATTGCTGAGGGAAAATGGGAAAATGCACTAGATATTAAAGTTTTTGAAAATGAACGTATTGAAGGGACTGTTCAAAGAGAAGAACCAGGTATCTTAGTTACAACGATTCCATATGAAAAAGGATGGAAGGTAACAGTGAATGGGGAAGATAGAGAAATAGTCCAAGCTAATATTGGATTTATCGGCGTACCTCTGGGTTCAGGAAATTCAGAAATTGTCTTTTCCTATCAAAATCCATATCTAAAAATTGGAAGTGTATTAAGTTTAATAGGTTTATTATTATTAGGGTTAATTCAGTTAATTCGTCAAAAAAGGAACCCATCTTAATTTGTTATCTAGTAGAGGAAGTCTATTCTGAAATGAATTTTTCCAGTGTTATGGGTTTATTATGACTGTAATTTATGAGTATACAATAATTAATAAAATATAGTAATCTTCTTGCTCAACTAGCTTATGTTTAGTTGGGCTTTTTTGTATTAAACAATTTTATTCCTCTATTAGTAACTAACATTTCTATCAATTTTATATTTTTAGCTTCAAGGAGGTGATAAAGATGATAATAAGCGGACTTTTGTAAAAAAGAGTGTTTCAACAATAATACGATTCATTTGATTTAACGCAGATAAGAAAGTCATACTTTTGTTTTGTGTGTTTCACTACAAATATTTCTTTACTAAGACAACCGAAAACTGTAGTTTGCTGGAGATAAAAAAATATACAACGAAGAAATAACGGTGTTTTTGAAAATAGAGTTTCAGAAAATGTATTAAATTCGCCTTTTTAAGGAGACAGCGATATAAAGGAAAGTATTGCTGTGTTTATTTATTTTTTTGGATATTATTCTTCATTTCAAGAACAGTCTGGAACTGTAATGGATTAATGATGACCTTAATTTATCAATCACAAAATAGTTAATAAATTATATTAAAAATCATGCCCAACTGGCTCATGTTTAGTTGGGCTTTTTTGTGTTCTACAAATATTTCTTTATAAAAGTCACTCTAATATTTGCCAATTTTGAAATTTCACCGTTGAAGGATATGAAAGGGGAAATCATCATCGCCCACCTTTGCAGTATTGCGAAGGGAGATGACTTGCATGATAACACCTAATCGTACCGAATGGCAAATCCGATGTGCATTTAATGCTTTCTGCAAACGTGTATTAAAGAATGCCGCCATTGATATTTACAAGGAACGACGGCGTCAACAGTCGAAAGAGACAACTTTCTCTGATTTAACACTTGTTGAAGCAAATCAACTTTATTCAGTAGATGACTATGGAGAGGGCAATATAGAAGATTTTCAAATCGCAGACAAGAAAATTACAACAGAGTTACTTGCAGAAGCTATGCACACATTGCCAGAGGATAAACGTAATCTTATCCTCTTATACTATTTTCTTCATCTATCTGACGAGGAAATTAGTCAACAACTGAATGTCCCTCGTAGAACTGTTCATTATCGAAGGACAAGTGCTTTAAAACGGTTAAAACGATTTTTGGAGGAGCCTGCAGATGAATGGGATGAATAATATGTCTACCGAAAATAAAGAACGTGGTCTGTTACCGTATTCAATTATTTTAGCTGCAAACAAGGGTGAAGCCGAAGCAATGAAAGTAGTGATTGCACATTATGAAAGCTATATGGCAAGCCTATCCATGCGAAAACTTCGTGATGAACAAGGGAACATCTATTGGGGTATGGATGAAGATGTACGTGATCGTTTACAATCCAAACTTATGCAGTCTGTTTTGGCTTTTAAGATTTAAGTAAACCATGAGTATTTTTCCCCTTTTACTATAAATTCACTGATCCTTGACAAAGAAAGCATGATTAATCTCATGCATTATAAATAGGAAAATCAGATACATTCTGCTGATGAAGAGCTACTGGATTTTTGCGCCATGACTTTCTGCTGAAACGAGCGATAAACAAAGAATCTAATGTAATCGTGGTAGATTACTGGCGATAACTCATCAGTGAGGATAATGATACTCCCCTACCGTCATGGTTCGAGCGTTTGGAGCGTCGCAAGCTATGAGTAGGGCTGGAAGCAATACTTGCAGGGGTGAAACTCCCGTGGAGCTGTACCAACGGCCGTCTGATTTTTCATGATGAATTTATGTGAGGAGGTAGGTTTTATGAAGAATAATTTGATTCTATACAGTATGCAAATTTCTATGTTAAAACAATTACTCACGCATAAGTTAATTTCTGAGAAAGAATATAAAACGGTCAAAAGTAAATTAATGAAAGATTATCATATTATCTCTGATATTACAGGCTGACTTTTGAGTTCGATCGCCGTAGAATATTGGTAACATAATCCAGGGAGGGGTTTGTAATGGCAGAGGTAGAAATTATCAAAGGAAACAATACTAGGTTTAGTCATCGAAGAGGTAAGACTATTGAACAACGTCGAGTAGCAGCATATTGTCGGGTTAGTACGGATACAGAGGATCAATTAAGTAGTTATAAGTCACAAGTTACCTATTATACTGATTTAATAAAAAACAATCCGGAATGGGTATTAGTGGATATATATGCTGATGAAGCAATTACAGGAACACAAACAATTAAACGAGAAAACTTTCAGAGAATGATAAATGACTGTATGAATGGTGATATTGATATGGTTATAACTAAATCAATATCCCGTTTTGCAAGAAATACTTTAGATACACTTAAATATGTGCGAATGCTTAAGGAAAGAGATGTTGCAGTATTTTTTGAGGATGAAAAAATTAATACGCTTACTATGGATGGTGAATTATTACTTGTAGTTTTGAGTTCGGTTGCTCAACAAGAAGTTGAAAATATTTCTGCTAATGTGAAAAAAGGATTAAAGATGAAGATGAAACGTGGGGAATTAGTTGGCTTTAATAGTTGTCTTGGCTATGATTACCACCCCGAGGATAAAACGATTACAGTAAATGAAAAAGAAGCGGAAACAGTACGATATATATTTGAGCGGTATGTTGAAGGTGCTGGAGGTAGTATGATTGCTAGAGAACTTGAAGCTTTAGGTCATAAAACCAACAGAGGATCTACAAAATGGCATGAGTCAACGGTTCTTGGAATTATTAAAAACGAGAAGTATAAAGGTGATCTTTTAATGGGGAAAACTTACACTGTTGATCCCATTTCAGGACGCAGGTTAGATAATTATGGAGAAGAAGATCAATATTATATAAAAAATCATCACCAACCAATAATAAGTACTGAAATGTTTGAAAAAGCAGAAGAAATTAGATTACGCAGAAGTTGGAGTAAAAATACTGTAGAAAAGAATGGTGGAAAACGAGAAAAATATAGTCGCAAATATACTTTCAGCAGTTTGATGAAATGTGCGTATTGTGGAGCTTCTTTAACAAGGCGCAGATGGCATAGTGGGGAAAATTATAATAAGGCAATATGGCACTGTGTTACTAGTACAAAGCATGGGAAAAAATACTGTCCAAATAGTAAAGGTATTTCGGAGGAAGTAATTGAAAATACATTTTTAGAAAGTTATCGTATCATGTGTAATAATAATCAAGATGTTTTAGAAGAGTTTTTGCAAAGAATGGAAGAAAGTTTAAGTCCGGATGCTGTATATGATGAAGTCTCTAAAATAGAAAGAGAGATTGAAAGGATAGAAACGAGGAAAAATAAGTTGATTGATTTGAGATTAGAAGATAGCTTAGATAGAGGTACGTATGAAGAGAAATATAACGAAATTATACAAAAATTAGAAAAAAAAGAGCAAAGGAGGGTTTATTTAAAGGAAAATCTCCAAGAAGAAAATGGTATTAAAAAACGTCTATTAGGCTTTAGAAAGTTATTAGAAAAAGATAAAGGTTTAGCCATTTTTGATCGACATGTTTTTGAAAGTTTAATAGAGAAAGTGATAGTTGGAGAAATTGATAAAGATGGACATACTAATCCTTATGATTTAACATTTATATATAAAATAGGTTCTAGTCATTCATTGGATGGAAGTAATTTTAAACCACCAAGAAAAAATGCTAAAAAAAAAGAATCACCAAATGAATTGTGTTCCTATACACGAAACGAGGTTAACGAATTGTGTTCCAACAATAAGGTCGACACATGTTGAGGTGGTAGCATTGATGTCTAGGGCAGATGAATAAGAAGAGTTGAAGTATTGATATAGCAATACTTATAGGGTTTCATTTAGATTTATTTTATATGAATAAACGGATGAAACTCTTTTTGTTGCTTATACAAAAATTGCTAGAGATTAAGGTTGAGTTGATAGAATGGATTTTGCCAGAAGAGTTGACAGGTTAGATATGTTTGTTAATTTGTGGTGAAAGGAATAAATAATACTCTAATAATAGGTTTTAAATGTAATACTTTTAATTTTAATAAATATTAATACAATTTATTATTAAGACTACTCATACTCTCAAAGATGTTTATTTGAAAATATTCGAAAAATAAAAGGCGATTGCATATAACTTTTGAAAAAAATATGAACTAGATATTATGACGGAAGTATTCGAACGCAAGTTAGTCGAAGCGGCAGAAGGGTTAATGCAAACAGAGATTACAGCGTTGAAATTGTAAGTCCAATTCTAACCTACCGAAAAGACATTGATACTCTACAGGAGCTTGTTCGAAAGATACGGGAAGCGGGAGCCTTTACAAATTCATCTTGTGGCATTCACATTCACTTAGACGGGAGTCCACATACACCAAGGAGCATTAGAAATTTTATAAACATCATAGCAAGTAGGAACGATTTGTTTTACAAGGCACTAGAAATTAAGAATGAGAGAATGCGCTATTGCAAACGAATGGACAACCTTTTGGTTGAAAAGATGAATCGGAAAAAGCCAAAGACAATGCGAGAAATTGAGGACATTTGGTATGAAGGCTACAGCGAAAGCAGAAGTAGACACTACCACAATAGCCGATACCATTTCTTAAACCTACACAGCTTTTTCAGAAGGAATCGAACAGTTGAATTACGTGGCTTTAACAGCGTTCTTCACGCTGGGAAGATTAGAAGCTTTATCGTTTTATCCTTAGCGATAAACAACCAAGCATTAACGCAGAAAAGTGCATCATCGAAAAAGCCGCAAGTTGAAAATGAAAAATTCGCCATGCGAACGTATCTCAACCGAATCGGATTGATTGGAGAGGAATTCGCAAACTGTAGATCACACTTAACCAAACCCTTATCGGGATCAGCAGCATGGAGGTTCCGGGTTGGGTAAGCCACCCGGGATCATTCAAAAGTAAATTGTGAAAGGATTGAAATGATGGGTAAATTATATATTGCCTATGGATCAAATTTAAATCTAGAACAAATGGCAAACAGATGTCCAACCTCAAAAGTAGTAGGAACAAGTGAAATAAAGGACCACAAACTCACTTTTAGGGGGCCATACGCGCATGCAGTTGCAACGGTTGAACCATGGCAAGGGAGAAAGCGTTCCGGTCCTTGTGTGGCAGATTACAGCCGATGATGAAAAGGCACTTGATCGATATGAAGGTTGGCCATATCTATACAGAAAAGAAACAATGAAAATAAAGGTCGATAAAAAGACCGTCAACGCAATGGTCTATATTATGAATGAAGGCAGACCACTTGAACAGCCTAGTTATTACTATTACTCAACCATTTTAGAAGGATATAACAGTACGGGGTTTGATGTTGAATATTTACGTAGGGCTGTTGAAGATTCATATGAAAAAGATGATGCTACTTTAGAGAACGAATCTAATGGTGAGAAATTAGTGTAGACCGAATAATTATGATAAGATATAAAAAAAGTTGAATGTTCAGCAAACGGGCCATTTAGTTGAATAATCGCAATGATCCCTATTAGCACTTGCGGGAAGGAAGATATGAAGATGACATTAAATAATGATTGTTTAAAAGTAGACATTGCTCCAATGGAATCGAAAACCGATGAACTTATTTCTTTTCAAATTAATACAAATAAACCGTCACACCCAATCGTAATTAAAGCCACTGCTAAAGACGACCGTCAAACGACATTTACTTCTAAAGCAACGTATATATCCGATGAAAATGGTTTTATTGATTTAAATCAACACTCTCCGGTAGAGGGTGACTATAACGGTGTGGATGTTTGCGGATTATTCTGGTCAATGCAGTCAAAAAAAGGTCGTATGTTTGTCAAACACCGTTCAGAGCCATTGGAAGTTCACATTGAAGTTTATGATAATGGTAAATTAATAACTTCAGAAAAGGTGACTCGAACATTTTATCAAAATAATGTTGTTAAAAAAGTATTGAATGATGATACGTTGGTTGGATCATTATTTTTCCCCGAGAATGCGGACTCATTACCTGCTGTTGTGATTGTAGGTGGATCAGATGCGGGGGTACACGAATCTGCCGCTGCCTTGCTTGCGAGTGAAGGTTATGTTGTATTTGCACTTGCCTATTTCGGACGAGAGGGATTATCGAAAGGGATTGTTGACATTCCGCTTGAGTATGTAGATCACGCGTTTCAATACTTAAAGGGCTTATCACAAGTTGACCAGGAGCGCTGTGGTATCATTGGATTTTCACGAGGATCGGAACTCGCTTTACTATACGCAGCGCATTTTCCTACCATAAATTCCGTGATTGCTGTTGCACCAAGTGCGGTTGTTTTTCCCGGGATTGTCAATATGCAGCCGGTGGATAAACCAGCTTGGAAATATAAAGGCGAACCCCTTCCCTATTTTCCGGCGGAGCGTACTACGCGAGATACAATATCTTTTTTTAAACACTGGGCTCTCGGAAAGCCGTTCTCAGGTCTGGATGCGATAAATCGTAATCTACAAAACAAACAACAGTTAGAGGACAAAGCGATACCTGTTGAAAAAATTAAGGCACCGATGATGTTTATTGCAGGGGAAGATGATCATGTCCAACCTGCTATATTTTTCACGAAGAAAATGGAAAGACGTCTACAAAATCATGAGTATAAAAGTCAGAATGAGTTTATTTATTATAAGAATGCAGGGCATTTTGCGCCATTTCCCGGCAACCTACCTAACCTCCCTCAGATTACAGGAAACACTCAATTTGGTATGAGAATGATCTTTGGGGGTATAAAGAAAGATAATGCAAAGACAGCAAATAATTCGTGGGAACAAACCGTACAATTTTTAAACAGCACATTAAAAAAAGAAATTTAGGATACTCTCAGTGCTCAATTAAACAATCGGGCGCTTTTCTGGAATAAACTTTTGCGCCCGTTATCGGTTAACTAAGGGGTGAAAAAGGTGTTTTTTACATCCGAAAAAGACATTGTTTATTCTTTGCTTTGCTGGGGGACAATTATTTTTACCTCATTGGCTATCTTTCTTAATTTTTCCTTAAGTGTACTCTCTATTTTTTCAGCATTAATTGGACTATTAGCTATAGGATTTTTAATTTGGGTCTGGTTCGGTACAAATTATAAAGTCGAGGATAAAAGTATACAAATTAAATATGGACCCTTTAAAGAAAAAGTTCTCATACAGGATATAAATGAAATTGGAAAAAGAAAGAGTAAATTGATAACACCTGCCTTGGCAATAGATAGGGTGTTATTACGGTACGGAAGATATGGAGAAATCTTGATAACCCTTAAAAATGAAAGCGAGTTTATTGATTTACTTTTAACCAATAATCCCCGAATAACGTTAGAAAACCATTATCTATAACATAAACAAACGGGCGCGATTGTGGAACAATTAAATAGATGTCTTAAGCTCAGATAGCAATCTGGGCTTTTTTGTCGTGCAAAACTTTATAAATTCATTTAGTTTTTTAAAATTATTTGCTAAGGGGGTGGTGGTAATTAGAAAGTGTAAGCGTCAAGTAAAAATGAACACTTTTTGCTAATTAATTCTGAACACTTTCTCCCTTAAATATGGATGTTCGATTCTTCATTCGATGACTGTCTTCCCCCTGAAATTGAATAACTTCTACTCGATGTAGAATCCTATCCAAAATGGCTGTAGTGATCCCTTGGTCACCTAATAAATCGCCCCACTCACTTGGTCCCTTATTTGAAGTTAATATAATAGAGGCCTT
>NZ_JH976438.1:100570-116889 GCF_000306965.1 Amphibacillus jilinensis Y1
ATCTGCTTTTCGCCACGTCGTTTTAACTCATATGAAGCCATTTCTGTTAATAGCTCACGATAAGTCCAATCTTTAGATTCAGCGCGTCGAATGAGTTCAGGTAGATATTCTGATGTTTCCGCTAAACGTAATGTCTTAAATTGTTTTTGTAACGACTCTAAAGTCATCATGATCTCACCGTCCCTTCAAGAACTTCAAGGTACGGATCCAGATCTCTTACTTCTGGTTTCATGCTGCTATAATCAGATTGACCAGATGCCATCTGTTGTATGTGCATTTTTGTATGCTTAGTGGATTGTTGTTGCCTCATCAAATGAGATAAGACATCTTTGAATTCCGAAGCACTATAAAAATGGCTTTTCAGACATTCATTCAGAGCTTGGGTTCTTATGTTAGGTGGAACACCCTTAATCGAATCTGAAATGATTTTCAGCTGATCTCTCATGTACCGGGGATACTGTGTTTGAACTTTCATTAAGTACCTCATCGCCTTGTCTTGATTCTGGAACACTTCGGAAACAGTTCTCATATAGGCATGTATACCCTTGGTTCGGTCTCGTTTGTGTTGTCGATCTTGAATGAGTTCTCCTTTCCCTTCACATAAGGGATGCTCAGCCATAATAGGTCCATCCATCGATTCATGTATGCGAAGCTTCTGGTCATCTGTTGTGATCACATAAACGGTTTTGTGTTTTTCATAAGTGCCTAACGGCACGGAATAGCGATTGGATTCATATAAAACAGTGTTGTCTTTACGTACAACTCTTGCTATACTTGAATCGATAGATGAGTGAATTATTTTCTTAGTAATCGGCTTAAGGTGTTTCTTTTCGACGGAGAACACTTCGGCCGGTTTCTTTTTTATTGTGTTATGAACGTTGCCGTTTCCTGTCCTCTCAAGCCAGTCCCAACACTGTTCATTCCATTGTTCTATATTTCTAAATACACGGTTCTTGGCAAAGTTTTGCTTAATAAACTTCACCGTATTCTCCACTTTCCCTTTACTTTCTGGGTCAGCTTTACGACAAACATATAGTTGGAACTTTCGCTCTCTATAATAGGTTTGAAATGCCTCAGTCAACACAATATCACCACCGTTCTCACTCACAACGATCAATGCGTCTTGATCATAAACCATTTCGTCTGGTATTCCCCCAAAATACTCAAAAGCATGTTCGTGAGCGCGAATAACATCCTTTGTAGTGAAAGGTCGATCCAACCACTCTGCATACTTGTAACGTGAATGCGACAGAACAAAACAAATCACATACACTTTTTGAGTACGTCCCTGTGTTGAATTTTGTTTCGATTGACCAAAATCTACTTGTATCTGTTTTCCCATCGGCAGCTCTGGAATCGCCTCATAGGTACGAGGTGTCATCACTTTTGGAATGTTATACTTTTCTCTTAATGCTTTAACATATCGACGAACGGTACTTTCTGCGACCGACAGGTCTGCGAAGCGTTCTTTCAACCAATCATGAACCTGAGCACCAGAAAGATCAGGGTTTTCGCTTAACCAAGTATGAATTAATAACTCGTACTGATCCAATTTACGTTTCCTTATCCGTGTAGAGGCCATCCACTCAGCCATTTCTTCTGGCGATTTTCGAGATACTTATAAACGGTTGTTCGAGAAATACCTAATTTTCTTGCAATCCTCCTGATTTTAAACCCTTGTTTCTTCATTTGATAGATTTCCATAAACATTAGCCACTTTTCCACCTTTTCTCCTCCTGTTGATAGATGATAAATCTATCATACTACGGAGCGTTATTTTTGGTTTAAAAGTGTTCATTTTTATTGAGCAAATATTGTCTACTTTAGTTTAGCATTTACAATATGGCCAATGAATTTGTCCGTTGATCTGATCATAATATTTTGGGTTATCATAAACATGTTTATATTTTGTATACAACTCTCCACTTGGTTTGTAATCCCAGCCACTTAATTTAACGCGATCTTCAACCCTTAGGCCACTTTCAGCATAATCCCAGAATTGATTATACCTCTTCGCATCTTGAGGACTCATTTGTTCCGCAAAGGAAGTCGCCATTTTCTTTGTACTTGCTGTATTCGGCGTTGCTTTTTTCACCATATTGTTGATATGCCTACTATCCATCACACGCATCGGTACGTCTGGAACATTACCTGCGAAGGCGGGCTGGACTTGGTTATTGCCAAGTCATCTCTGTAGACCACTTTGCTTTTGACCAAACGAGTGGAATGTGTTGTTGGAACCGCTAATTAGGTTCATATTGCCGATTTTTTGCATCGTTTGTTTGCCTAGGTATTTGCCTTGGCTGGCGATGGTTCTACCTTCATGAGCTTTGTCATTCTCGTGTACATATAAATCTAGTAGTAAGTGTGGCTGGATTTTTTAAATGTCACTGCTACCAATTTCGTAATTTTGCTAACTATTATTAGTTTGGTTGTATAATATTTGACGTTGGTGAACAGAAATCTCCCTTTCATAATTATGTGAAAAGGAGATCGAAATTCACTAGCGTCTTTTCTATGTATATAGATAGAAAACAAGTGCGTTTCCCTGTAGAATTAAAGTCGACGAAAACCAATCCAGGAGGGAACGCACTTGTCATACTCTAATGATATTAGAATGTTACTCGATATTCAAGACCGAAATATAACTTTTGAGGAAGGATGCCTCTATGATGGGGAATTAAAGGGAAAACCGTGTCGCTATGTAGAAGGAAAGTTAACGTATACACCAGAAGCTTGCATAAGTTGTGGCGTTAAGAATGAAGATTACACGATCTATAAAAATGGCACACAATGCTCACGTATTACCCTTCCGATTGATGGGGTGAAGAAAACCTACCTGAATTTGAGAAAGCAACGCTTTAAGTGTAAGGCGTGCGAGGGTACGTTTACCGCAACTACCTCTCTTGTAGAAAAACATTGTTATCTTTCGAAATATACGAAGGCATGTGTTTTAATCAAGGCGACAGAAGCGCAGTCTTTACAGGATATCGCAAAAGATACGGCCGTGTCTGCGACAACGGTTCAACGGCTCATTACGGAAGAAGCGAAAGGGTATAGCTTTCATCATTGCTTATTACCTAAACATCTTTCGTTTGATGAATTTAAATACGCCAAAGGATTGATGGCCTTTGAATACATTAACGCGGAAACGGGCGATATTCTTGATATCCTTGAATACCGAGACGCTCGAAAGATTAAGGATCACTTCATCGCGAATTATAGCTTAGCTGACCGCAAAAATGTGGAAACCATCACCATTGATATGAATGCGGGATACGTGAATGTCATCAAAGCGATGTTTCCTCAAGCGGAGATCGTTATTGATCGTTTTCACCTCACGCAATTAATCAATCGTTCCATGAATAAGACGCGTATTCGTGTGATGAATAGCTTCCATACTTCTAACGGAGAAGATCTTAAGAAATACCGTCGCTTAAAGCGTTACTGGCGTCTGTTATTAAAGCGTCAATCGGATTTATCGAATACAGAATATAAGTATTTTCATTTATTTGGGCAACGGTTGGAAACCAATGTAGTAGAAGAACTACTTCGTTTCTCCTCTGAATTAAAAGAGAATTACGACTTGTATCAGCGTATCTTGTGTGCGTTTGAGCAAGCAGATCAGGAGGCACTGCGGACGCTCTTAAACCACCAGCATAAAGGCCCAGTCTCTAGCTATATGAAGACAAGTATGAAAACCTTACGCCAACACCTGCCTTACATTAAAAATAGCTTTACGTACCCGTTTAACAACGGACGCATCGAGGGGATCAACAATAAGATTAAAGTGCTTAATCGTGTGGCCTATGGTTATCGCAATTTCAGAAACTATAAATACCGCATCTTACTTCATTTCAAGTTAAGATCAGTTGAATCAAAATCAACAAAAATGGTGCCAAACCAAACAAACATTCAAGCAGTATAACCCTACTTAAATGTTTGTGAAATTCAACTATAAAATTGTCGACAAAAATTCTGACCAACGTCATTTGACAAAGAACCAAAATTTAGACTATGATTAGCATATATATCTTGTGAATAAAGTCTAATTCAATTTAAAAATATGGAATATAATTTCCATATAAGTGTATCTACTAATTAAACACAACTGTTTTATTTTAAATGGCGGTCATACCATTGTGACTTTAATTCGCTCTTGATCGTAATATATACGCGTTTCAATATTATCATTCTATAAAAACGCATGTTGAGTTGTGAGTGCTGTTCACTATTAATTTATTTCGTTTTCTTCCACTTTTACGTAAAAAATATGGTAGTATTAAAAAAATATAGATTAAATATTTTAGCCTTTATTCAACTAACGAGCAGAATTCTTTAATAAGCCCGTCAAAAAAAGGGGGGAAATAGATTGAAAACTATTGAAATGGTAGAGTTAAACGAAGAAAATCTTGAAGGTACGGGTTGTTACTGTCTTCGCAGTAAGCCAAAATCAAAAGGTTTTACAAATAAGAAAAACTGGATAAGAGGAAGGTTTAATGAAGGTTTAAAATACATAAAAATAATGGATGATAGCAAACCAGCAGGCTTTATTGAATATACACCAATTGAATTTTCTTCAAGAGTTGTCTATGGAGATAACTATTTGGTTATTCATTGCTTATGGGTAAATGTTACGGGGAGAGGATATGCTTCAAAATTAATTGATAAATGTATTCAAGATGCGAAAGAGCAAAATAAAAATGGAGTTATCGTAATAACAAATCCAAAAACTTCTTGGACACCGAGTAAAGACGTTTTTATAAAAAATAACTTTTATGAAATTGAACAAGCTCCTTATAATTTTGAACTACTTGTATATAAATTTGGAAATTTCCCAAATCCATATTTTCCAAAGAATTGGGATGAGAGATTGAAAAAATTTAACGAATTAACAATCCTACGAACACAGCAGTGTCCATTTGTAGATATAGCAACTGACAACGTTATAGAGGGAGCAAACAAATTAGATATAAAAGCACAAATTATTGATTTAAAGGATAGAGAAGAATTGTTGGAACTTTCACCTACGCCTTATGGCATCTATGGAGTAATTTATAAAAATAAATTGATTTCGTTCCATAGACTTACGGTACATTCTGCAATGAAGAGATTAAAAGAGTTAATTTAATTCAACTAACGGAGACGTTAGTTGAAGAACTGATGCTAAGCAGAAAAAGCTTAGAGATTAAATGTAAGCGTCAAATAGCCTACACCTATGATTCAGGTCTGGGCTCATGCTATGATTGGGTTACTTCTTACTTGGTATGCGACAACTTTCTGGTAGCAAAAAGTAGCGCTCTTATTTATAGTGTCGTTGAAACATCTAAGGCGAATAACCATAATCCCTATGCATACTAAAAATATTTATTTGAAGAACTTCCGAATGTAGATCTCACAGATTCTACTGAAATCGAAAAGTATCTACCTTGGTCAGACTATCTAATAACTGTAAAGGGTGATAATGGAGAAGAGAAGGATGTAGCAAGAACTATAAAAAATACTACCGAATTTAAAAGAAAAATAACATTTGAAAAACTAGAAATAGAAAGAAGGTATTGGAAGCAAAAAGGAGTGGAAAGTAATGACTGAGAAACAACTTCCTAGACAATTGTCTAAGAATATTGAGTGGGTAAGGTAGACAATGCTTGAGGGAAATGAGAATGGTATAGATAAAGATGAGTTTTCGTTAGTACTGCTAAGGTTCCTTTTAGAAAATGAAGAGATTCCAATAGGAGAGGTGCTAAAGTGAATCGGCTACACTTAGTTGGGCAGATTTTTTAGATTGTTTCATAAGCCCTAGCTTTTTATGGTCTTTCTGCTAATGTAACTGAGTTCATTCTTATCACTTTCTTTTTTTAATTTGGAAGGAAAACCTCTATATCTTGTATCAAGGTGTGTAGTAAGATAGTGGAGGTGAAAAACAAGAAAAAAAAAGAATTGAGTCCAGTTGAATACCGAACTCAATTCAGTCAATTGCATAATGAAAATTCTAATTTTATGGGAAAACACTAAATCGGACGTATTCTCACCTATACAGTTTAGTTAACACACCCACTGACGGTAATTTTCATGTGCTTAATTCAATAAATTCAACATGTCTTTATTCCACTTTAATATTTCAACTAAATAAGTTGGTTGTTCTTCCATTGTTTCAGTAACAAGTCCATTTTCCCATACAAATGAATCAAAAATTGATTTTGTTGCTGTGATTTGCTTTTCAACTTGCTGTTCGTTTAATTCAAACGCTTCTATAATTTCTTCCCTATATTTTTCTTTATTATTTTTGATTTCCATGAGAAACCGTGCTGATTCTTTTGGAGTTCCTTCTCCCTTAATGAACCGTTCAAAATAGTCCTTATCCATATACCTTTTGGCGAGCGTATAAAAACTTATATCATCGTCGTTTGACATACGGCTACTATAACTTTTAAGTGGCTCTAGGTCACTATTGTCAAAGACAACATATCCTTTTTCTCGTAACACATCGTTTTCATAATATTTATTTATTTCATTCATGAAAGATGCAGCTTCTAGTTCGTCATCAAAGTAATGTTCAGCAATATATTCAGCTTGTTTTAATCCCATTTCTCGATAAGCTGCGCGTTCTTCAACACTTTTATCAGGCATTGAAACGGAGCTACGAATAGTAGAAGCTAATTCTTTAGCATAAAGCGACGCGTCTATAACCTTCCCTTCCAAAGCTTCTTTAATTACATGATGGAGTGTGTTATCTGGAAATTCATCTACTAAACGGTTGTTGGCTTGTTCTTTTTCTAATCGTTCAAGTCTTCTTTTTTCAATTGCTTCAGCACTATGATACTCTTCATAGAATTCTTTGAATTGTTGTCCCAGTACATCATCTTTATTCGTTTCTTTAAACTTTAGTGATTGATTATATTTATTATGAGATTCCTCACTTATTGCTACCGTCGCTATCTGAGTGTTAACCTTATTTTTATCTGGAATATTCTTATCGACAACGGGCTTAAAAGAATAGATGGGCGTTTGTTGAACATGAGCGATTTTAATCAAGCTATTCATCCTTTCCAAAATTTTTAATTTCCAATACTATATGCAAAAAAGTATATTGGCTCAACAGCTACAGCAGTTCCTGAATTTACGCTTACATATCCATAATCAAAATAATGTGTAAAACTCATTGGACCAGATATGAAGTAACTATGATAGGCTGTTGAACTAGATGTTTGTATGTCTACAGCAAAACTTCCGTTTGAATCAGATCTCGTGGTTGCAGTTCTATATCTTAAATCATCTGGATTCCAGTGTTCGTTAATTACTGTTACGGAAACGTCAGCATCCGGTAATACATAGCCCTTATAACCAGCGATTCCGTTTACTGTTAAAGTATCTCTTCCTTTAATTCTATAGTACGTTCCAAACTGGTAAGTTGCATAGCCACTTCCTCCTTCAAAGCTGGTAATGTAAATTTCATCAGCTTGATAATCAGGTAATACATTTAAACTATATGTTGAACCAGTTAGGTAAGTGCTCTCTATTGCGGTAACCCTAAGATAATACTGACCTGAATCAATTTCAGCTTTTCCATTCGATGAGATATTTACCTTTTTTAATTGATTATTTTCAAGTTGATATAATTCAATTTTATAGTTTGCATTTCTCGAATCTTCATCTAATGTGAAATTTATTATGTCGTAATTCTTAGAATTAGGGATTGTAAAACTATACCAATCGTTATCAACTAAAGTGTCCATACTTCTCATATTTATTTCCGTTGGTCCAATTGGCTCTAGAGTAAAATTAATTGCCCAATTTACATTTTCATCTGCTTCATAATTATCTGTATTAGCATTTATTCCTATGTGAAGGGTAAAAGGTTGACTTATACTAGAACCTACTTCAGATACTACAAATACTGCATATTCCTTTATTGTATCTTCTCTATTAAATATTCCCACGCTTTCAGGAGCAGTACCTTCAGTTCCATTTAAAAATGTTCTATTCTGTGATAAATCTACTAGAGTCATGTCTAAAGTATCGGGATCTACTTCAAAAAGATATAAATCATAGTCTAATTCTTCAGAGTTAGGTAAATCTAGTTGGACATGAAGAACCTCTCCTGGTTCAACAGCTAATGGATATACGTATTTTTCTTCACCTTCTACTGTTAAATAATCAGTCACATAACCATAAAAACCATTATTAAAATTCTGTGTTTGGGCGGTTTGAGGGAGTGTTAATTCGTTTTCTTGTTTTAATTGCTCAATTTCAAATTTGTCTTCAAGAGACTTTTGAGCTGCTATTTCTGTGTTGTTATTTTTTTCAAGGGATTTGATTGTGTTTGTAGGCATTTCTTTGAGGTTAGGTATTGTGTCTACTGCCTGAAATTCATTATTTAAATCTAATTCTTGAGCAAAAATAGTACTTGGAAAAGAAAAGGTTAGTAATAAAATAGAAATGGTTAATATTAATTTAATCTTATTATTAGTACTAAACATAGTAATCACTCCAAAATTCTTATTTTTGTTCCACCTTTATTCTGACCTCTCCCCTCCTCATATGTATATATTTTCCTTCTGATATATTTATCGGATGTAAAGTTAATTTGTTTAGTTCTATAAGTAAATATTTTGGAATATTTATGATTTTATAGGAAATAGAAAATTAAAGAGATACTACTCTAATTTTCATGACGCGAAGACACTTCTATCATAGAAACTATTTACCAGATAAAATTAATGTAGAGTAGGATTGATCCAGACAGTCCATCTAATTGGCTTTGATTGTTTGAAAGGAACAACGTAAGTATCAAATAGCCCGCGCCTTTTTCTTATAAGTTCTTCAACCGCTTGAAAATCCTTCTTCTTAAAAAGCAACTCCCATTAATTGTTTTTATTTGTTTATTGAGGTAAAGTAGGATGCTTTTTATAAAAGTAATTGGTAAATGTGCTATAGTAAAGTAAATCAATTTTTTACAGGAGATTATTAAATATGAGACTGAAAGAACATGAAACATAACAACTTTATGCGTTCATAAGAGGCCCACCAAATATTTTAAACATTTAAACGGCAAAATTTTTATTGGAGGGATTATTATGAATGACAAACAGTTTTCTTCATTTATAAAACAAGCAGATGAACCTTTTGTTGGGTGGGACTTCTCATTCATATCTGAAACTGGAAGAATGAAGAGTGAGTTGCTTTCGTGGTCATATGGTAGTATGGCTACTTCTCTTGTTCAAAGTGCAAAATCAATGCTAGATATGGGAACAGGTGGTGGAGAGTTTTTATCAAGCTTAAGACCTTTTCCAACATCAGTTTATGCTACAGAAGGTTACATGCCTAATGTACCTATCGCAAAAGAACGATTAACACCTTTAGGAGTTGAGGTAGTTCAAATAGATCATGATGGAATTCTTCCGTTTGAGACTGGAAAATTTGATCTTATCATCAATCAACATGAGTCATTTTCACCCAAAGAGGTGAGAAGAATTATCTCGAAAGAAGGTATTTTTCTAACTCAACAAGTTGGTGGGCTCGATTGTTTAGAGATTAATGAAAATCTAGGGGTATCAATAAATGAACAATTTATTGATTGGAACCTAAAACTAGCTTTAAAAGAAATACAGGAGAATAATTTTGAGGTTTTGAAAAGTGCTGAAGAGTTTCCTATTTTAAGATTTTATGATATTGGAGCATTGGTGTATTATCTTAAAGCAATTCCTTGGCAAGTGCCAGGTTTTGAAATAAGTAATTTCAAGGATGAATTATACACCATTCATAAAACCATTGTACAAAAGGGTTATTTTGACGCAAAACAACACCGATTTATTATTTTAGCTAAAGCAATTTAGTTGGAAATGGAGCCTTCGATATATTTAAGAGCTCCGTCCTAATTTTGAACCCATACCATTCCTGTTTGTATTGTCAATTCCTTACACGTGGAGTAATGTTCACTACTAAATTATGAGGGAAGATAAAAGATATAACAGTGAGTTAAGAGCCTCTCTAAGCAATTGAAAGGCTCTTTTTTTATTTAATAATTTTCAGCTGAAAAAATTTATTGTTTTATTCCACTTTTATGTAAGAAATATGGTAGTGTAGAGGTTGCGATATAACATTCTAACAAGTTTATGAGGAGGGTATTAACTAAATAAAACGCTAAGTCAGTTTGAAAGAATGGTTGATAATATGTTGGACTTAAAAGAAATATCTGAAATGATACTCATTGAAGCTACTAAAGAAGGGAAAAATCAATTAGAGAAATCGATGAAGATAAAAAAGTTAGCGAGTATGTCTCTCTAAGCTTTTAATGAAAGGAATGGTTTGAAGAATGAAAAAGGTAATAAAGATTATTTATTTTAATTTTGCTATATTTATGTTAATAGGAATTATCGGATGTGCTGGTAATACAGATGAAGCATCCACAAATGATTCTTCTGAAAATAATTCAGATTTAGTATCAACAGCAGAAGATACAACTGAAACAGAAGAAAGTACGTCAACAAGTGGGGGAGAGGAATCAACCACAACAACTGATGATGAAAATGACACTTCTTCAGAAGGATCGATAGTAGGGGATGAGGAAACACTATCACAGTATTCAAGTGAACAAATTGAATACGCTCGAATTTGGTTGCAACTTGGACCAAACCAAGAGATAGATGAGTTAAATGTTCGACATATTCATGCTGGTGAACCAATTAATGATAACGATGACTCCAGTGCAAGCTATCCAGAAGACGTTATCCAGTTAGCAGGTTCTCGCTTAGTAGATGGATCGGTTACTTATAGTGGTAATGGGGATGGAACGATTAATGTATACGACGTTCCTTTGCGCTGGGATGGTGAGTATCCAGCGGAAAAAAATTTTTACAAAGATATTATTGGAAATACAGAGTTAGTGCATGTTGACCCGAATAGCGGGGAAGAAATCATAGAATTAATCAAATTGCTAAATGTTCATTAATAGACTAACGCGTATGATAGGACAAGAAAGATAGTATTGAGAAATTCAACATTAGGTAGGGAAAGTTATGGAAATATCGTTGGTCAGACATGGAAAGTCACAGCTGATTGAGAATGATAAATTAACTTGCTTTAATGGAGGCATAATTATGTGGTTAATATTAGGACCTATTGCTTTAGTAGCTACTTTTATAAATCTTTATATGTATAAAACAGGAAGAGATTATAAACTTGCGATGACAATGGGATTATCATTAACAGCCTTGACACTCTGTGCGGAATATAGCCTTATATCTAATTGGGTAAAAGACGAAGATTGGTCAGCTTTATTGGATGTTGTACCTACTATGGAAAAAGCATTATGGTTTTTAACAATTGTTTCTACCTTACTTAATATAACACCTATACTTTTAGAATTAAAAAATAAAAAGTAATTTTTTATGGCAACTATTGTGAAAGTCTAATAGAGTTTGGCATTGACCCTTTAGTTTTTAAACAAGAGTATGCACATTCAGATGAACCTGACAAAGTTGAATATCAAAATTATAAAGGGGATACTTGGAAAATAATGATCTGAAACTTAATAAACATTTAAGAGAACAGCCAAATATAATAAAAAATTGATTAATAGGTAAGTTGAGTGAATTTCATAATTCAGAGTCCTTGAGCCCCAACGAGTTTGAGAGATAAAAAAGGAAGTACCTCCCCAAATCTTGTATAATGGTAGTTGAGAGACAACCAAAAAAAGACTGGAGGAGTACCCCTTATGACCATTATACGACAACAAAACTTATTTGGCATCCAAGAATTATACGAGATGGAACCTACCCAACGTTATGAAGCCATTATTTCAGCAATAGATTTGGATGCTATCTACCATGAAATAAACAAAAAATCCCGACTTGGTGCACCCGTAGCGTTGAATTATGCGGCGATGATTATTTCTATGTTTGTACGAATCGTTGAGCGCATTCCGACGATGAAGGACCTGATCAAACGTCTGAATGATGACGTTCTATTTAAGTTGAATTGTGGGTTTCTTGTGTCTGACAACACTCCCTCTGAAGCTGCCTATTCACGACTTATAACGAAACTGAGTGCCTCTGATGTGTTAGAGAAGTCACAAGAGAAAGTTGTTCTTCAAGCCATTGCTGAAGGCTTTATTATGGATGACACCGTCGCTATTGACGCCACCCATTTTGAAGCACGTGATCAAGCACCACCAAAAGAAGAAAAGCCAAAAGCAGAGCCTAACAAGCGCGGGCGCAAACCAAAAGACGAGCGAGAACAATGGCTGATGGAACAAGCAGAAAAGGAAGCAAAACTTCCCCTTTACGAAAAGAAAATAGAAGCTCAGTTGGATGTTCCTTTACATGAGTTACGTTCGGAAGTTCCTCAAGACCCTAAATGGGGTGTGAAAAAGAACAGCGAAGGAAAAAATGTCTTTTGGTACGGCTACAAAGGTCACTTAGCTGTTGGAACATCCAGTCAGTACATTTTACAGTCTCTTTTTTCTTCTGGCAGTCTCAATGATGGAAAAGCAGCTATTCCTTTATTAAAGGGAGTGGATGAATGCCTATCCTTGCCTTTTTTGACCTACCAGACAATGGATGCAGGATATGACTACGCCCCTATTTATGTTCAAGTTCATCGAATGGGAAACCAATCTGTCATTGCTTATAATAAGAAAAATGAAGCAGAACCCATTGGGTTTGATAAACACTTTGCCCCAACCTGTTTTAGGGAACATTCCTATCGTTATGATAGTTTTTATGCCAAGTATGAAACGTTGAAATACACAAGACCAAAAGAATGTAGCGACTGTCCTTTAGCTAACGAAAGTATTTGCCAAAAGGTTTATAAAGTAAAAATCACGACAGATCTCCGAAAATATACAGCCCCAGCTCGTGGGTCAAAAGCGTGGAAACATATATCAAAGCGCCGCTCAGCAGTAGAACGCGTCAATGGTTATCTAAAGGAATATTTTCAACTGGACAATGTGCGTTATCGAACTGGAAAACGAGCAAAAGTTCATTTTGACATCGTCACGCTTGTTTATAATGCATCAAAATTAGCAAGTGATCGTGTGAATTTAGTGTTAAATCAGCAACAAGTTGCTTAAAAAAACTTTTTAAAACGATATCACTAAAATTCTGTAGGTCTTTAAATTTTTAAAAAGATGAATTATGAAATTGATTCAATTCAAGAATAAAAAAACAAATAGCGTTTTTACGGAGGAAAAGATGATAAGAACATTTAAAATAGGTGATTTAACAGATATTATGAAGATTTGGCTTGAATCCAATATCAAAGCTCATGATTTTATCGATGCTGGTTATTGGCGAGGGAATTATGAAATAGTAAAAGAGATGTTGCCAAAGGCGACAATATTTGTTTATGAAGAAAATGGAGAAATCCAAGGTTTTGTTGGTTTGACAGACAATTATATCGCAGGGATTTTTGTAGATAATAAGAAGCAATCTAAAGGTATTGGTAAATATTTGCTTAATTATGTTAAACAAAAATACCAAGCATTATCATTAAAAGTATATAAAGATAATGTGAGAGCAGTAAAATTCTATCAACGGGAAAATTTTGATATTAAAGAAGAACTTTTCGATGAACATACGAACGAGGTTGAGTATGTCATGAGTTGGGAAAAGCGACCTACAGCTGGTGTTTAATGAAGGATTGTCTGCCCCCAGGAATAGCTTTTGTTAAAAGTTTCAAACATCAACTTTGATTTGTTAAATTATATAATAGTGATGTGATACGATATGTGAGTGCGTTGTACGACTAACCCCATGAAGCGAATTAAATGATGTGAGCCAGTTCAGAGCCTTTTCAAGAGTAAATGGCTCTTTTTTTTGTTACAGATAACTGTCCGTAAAAACCCCCCGTCTAAAAACAGAGCGTAGAGATGATTTGATATAGGCGTGAGTTAACGGATGCTAATGTCCTGGTCGACTCGGGCCAAGAGGATGTTGGTCACACAAGCGTTTTCGCAGGGCGCGAAGACATTAGCTTGTGTTCCTTATCAGTATCAGTGGGCGAAGAATGAAAACGTCTACTGATTGAAGGGTCGTTTTATTATATATTTAACGTTATTCATAGATAACTATTTGATTTTTACAGCAATAATAACTTGAGGTGAACATATGTCCATTCAATACAAAATGATAAATATTCACAACGTTACTATATTTAATCGAGAAGCGGGCAATTGAAATAATTATAACATCGTATTGCTTCATGTTTCCCCCTCTTCTTTTCATATGTATCGCCATTTAATTATCAATTGATGAATGACTATTACATTATTGTACCTTATTATCCATGATTCAGGAATAGTAGCGAGCCCTCGTTATCGTCACGAACTCTGTGACATCCCCTGCGTTAATCATTGTCGGGATGCTTATGTCAGGAGTGTTGGAAGATATTCACTTAAGCCATTTAACATTGCTGTGCCCTTTCTCTTCACGGTGTTGGAGATGCCCTTAACATATACATTATTGCTACAAGGATTGCTCTAGGTTTTATTATGTATCCGGTCACAATGGTATGTCAAGGGCGGGCTAAAGGCGTTCACTGGATTATGTACGGATTGTTTTTTTAAAATTTTATATTTTGTCTTCTTTGGTTTTTAAATGAAAAGCTTAGCATCTCAGAACCCCTATACTATGTGATCGTGACACCACTTAGCCCACGGGGAGTTTCATGGAAGTGCCTCCCTTATTGACGATCGTCACGCGATAGAATCGACCAATGGACCTGAATCTTTATCCCTGTTTTTCTACAATCTTAATCAATTTTTAATAGAAATATGTCTATCGCCTTATTTACCTAAAGGAAGATTTTTCTTAATATGAAGAAGATGTTTAATAGTGGTATTAATTTCTAGATAATAAGGAAAGACCTTACTATTAAATGCGAACGGCTAATAATTAAATGATAGATGATAGGTATCTTGCGGTAACGTTAGAGATAGTAAGAGAGGTGTTGCCGTTAGGTTCTGTTGTCGAATTAGATCCTCTCTACTTTAAGCCGAGCGAGAAAACAGATTCTCCCACGTTACTTGTCATTACAGGACGCTTTATTGCGCCAAAAGGCTATATGACGTACTTCCCTTATAAAGGTGTCGTCTATCCGGTGGGGGAAGTGAAAGCAAACGCCCATGTGCACTTCACGGCACCGTTGATCAAAAAAGTGATCCAGCGCGGGTATAAAGATGAAAGTGAATTAGCTTTTGAACTGATGATGAAGCGAGAATTAATGCTAAATAGAGGGATGACCTCCCTTGAATTTTCTCCTAAGGCTATGACACAGCTACAAACAGAATTGACTAAAGATTAATGATAGGATGAGGGACACATGGTATATGATGCAAGTTTTTGCCATAAAGTTGTGAATGGATCGGGCTTTTCGAGTGGTGTTCTTAATCATTTAGATAAGGTACAACGGGCCATTGAGAAAAACTACGCAGATATGGATTTAGAGAATGCCTCCGTGCAAGAAGAGATGGAGGAGATTGTCGCCGAGATGGTTAAGGAGATAGAGGCGCTTAAAACGTATGTGTCGGACGTTCATTTTAAATAAGCTTGCGGTGATGTGAGATAAAAAGGATGGGATGTCTGTAACAGGAAAGGTGTGATGAGGCGTGGCAAATGGAAAAATTCAATTAGATACGTCCCGATTAGCAATAATTCTAAATAATTTAAAGGCAAGTATGGAAGAATTTGAAAGTTATACGATGACATTTCGTACCCAAACGCGGGATCAATTAGATGATTTTCAATCTGATTTTGCCAGTAAAGCCAGTGAGCTCTTGACGAATATGCGTGATGATGTAAAGTCGGATTTACTCGACAAACTCACGAACTTACATGCATGTGGTGAAAGCATTTTAACAAAGATGCAAGAGCAAGATGAGGCACTTAGTCAGGCCATGCAAGGTGGCAAAAGATGATCCGTGATTTAAAAATTAATTACGGCATTTTAGATGATATTGTCGAGCAATTAAATGCTTATCACCATGCGCTCCAAACGATGGAAACGTCCCTTCACCAACTGAAAGTTTATATAAAAAACAATGAAGGCGAAGCCATTGATGCGTGGGAAGAGAAGATAGCAGCGTCAGAGAACACAATAAGTGCGTATGCCGAGCAAGTGATAGACCTTCTTGCGTTATTTGATGGCTATGTAACGGATACGACAGCCTATATTACACCAGTAGCCAGACAGGTGATGATGCGCGTTGATCGCAATGATATTTGGTTTAATTTACGCCAAATCGATAATGGTATTTCGCATCATACAATGAAAGCTGTATTTGCGACTCAGCGAACCCCGTTCATTCGTATTCGCTGGGA
>NZ_JH976438.1:117218-127633 GCF_000306965.1 Amphibacillus jilinensis Y1
CATGGGAAGAAGAGGGCGTCATGTATGTGAGTGGCTATGTGGCAGCGGATGTGTTAGTGAGCCTATACGGAGGGAAGGTCCTTCAGACGGGTAAGCTAAGTGATGTGCAAAGAACAAGACGAACCCTGGACAAAGTAGGTGATACCACCCAAGCACTGGACAAAGCAGGGGATGTGGCGAAGCAGGTTGATAGGGTTGAGGATGTGGTTAAGGGTGTTGATCAGATTGAGGACGCGGTAAGGGGAGCGAGTAAGGCTAAGAGGGGGGGTAACACTTGGAAGGATGTTGACTTGCTAGAGGACCTTGCAAAAAGAGGTGTTAAATATAACCCTAATGATGTCTTAGCAGTAACAAAAACAGGAAATGGTAAATTAGTATGGCTTGAAAAGGGTAACTCTAAGGCTGGAATGCAACATATTCTTAACCATGCAGATGATTTTGCTAAAAAAGGTATACAACAAAATCAAATTAAGGACTTAGTAATGGAATCAATTACGAATGGGAAAATTGTAGGATACCAGGGAAGAGGAACAGGTAGACCTATCTACGAAGTAATATTCGGAGGAAAAACCTACCATACAGCAATTACTATAGGGGATAATGGATTTATTGTAGGTGCCAATCCCACAACTTTACCATAGGAGGAGAAATATGAAGAAAATAAAAATTTACTTAGATTATCGATGTTTTCCTGTGTGGATATATGATGATAATGAAATGTTGGTAAAAAATGACTTACCTTTAGAGTTAATAGGAGATAAGGAGTTAGATGATGTTTTCGTAAATATTCAAAATATTTATGACGGTCTTTTCCTTGATAACTCAACTGAGTTTAATTTTATTGGATTCAAAAGTGAATCAGATAGAGAAGAATTTCTAAAAATGATAGAAGATGCTATAAATCTAATTAAAGTTAAGCTCGATGATACCTATATCATAGAAAATAAAATCGATATCTAGGAATGTTGTTCTAAGTATTCAAAGAGGTCACACAGTTTAGGCTGTAGTGACCTTTTACCTATTAGAGACGAATCAGACACTGTCTAGTAAAATGGACAACCTTTGGGACTTGTACACCTCAAAAGTGAAACCGTTCGAGAATATGGACGATGACTATAGTCAGAAAGCAAAAGCCATTAAGGGAAAGTATACCACCATGTGGGAAATCCATGTGGAAAGCCAAAAAAAAATGATCGACGCGTTTACAGATTTGATAAGGGGCGTTGTAGCTGGTTTAGTTGACATTGTCAAAGGCGCTGTCGTGTTAGTAGGAAATGGTCCTACCTTAGTCAGTAATGGGCTTATCCTAGTCATCTCAGACATCATACCTGACGACATTGAACCTGCTTATCTTAAAGACAAATCTGACAACATAAAAGAGGACGTTGCAGACTTTAAAGAAGTTACGAAGCAAATCATCGAAGACCCGTTTATGATGGTAGAATCAATCGGGCAGTCCATATCTGATACATGGGAAGAAGAGGGCGTCATGTATGTGAGTGGCTATGTGGCAGCGGATGTGTTAGTGAGCCTATACGGAGGGAAGGTCCTTCAGACGGGTAAGCTAAGTGATGTGCAAAGAACAAGACGAACCCTGGACAAAGTAGGTGATACCACCCAAGCACTGGACAAAGCAGGAGATGTGGCGAAGCAGGTTGATAGGGTTGAGGATGTGGTTAAGGGTGTTTATCAGATTGAGGACGCGGTGAGGGGAGCGAGTAAGGCTAAGGGTATAGGTAATGCTGTACTTTCGAGTGGAAAAACTAAGCATGTTTTAAATAGACATGGTTTTAATAATGTTAAAAATCAACTAGGGTTTGAATTGTCTAAGCGTTCTAGAAATGATGTAGCAAGAGATTTAGCAGAAAGAAGTTTCTTTAATAAGAATTGGTCAAATTCGAAAATAACTGAGGCTACACAAATGGCATATAATCAGGTTCTACAAAGAGGAGCTACTCATGGAAGACATACTGTAACAGTTTTTGGAGAAAAAATAACTGTACAGCTAAATAATGGAACTTTCCAAACAGCGTGGGGGCAACATAAATTTAAATTGTCGGATTTTGGTTTTTAGGAGTGAATGGATTGTTTTTAATAAAGTATAATATCCCTAATGAAGTTATTGATGAAATCTTAGAATTAGATGAAAGTAGTTTCGATAACGAATATGGGGAAATATATGGTCAATTTGAATTAAATTTTAATGAATACAAACAAGGATTTGTACATGAAGAAATTCCATTTGGAAATGAGCTATTAATTTCATGGTTTAAACTCATAAATAAAGTAGTTTTAACGCTCAATACAAATGATTATGTTGCTTTTACCATAATGGAAACTGATGACTACTGGATAGAATTGATTTGTAAAGAAGATTTAATAACAGTAAAAAAAGTGAAAGATAACCACCATAAAAGAACTTTGTATGATTTTATTATCACAAAGCCATTTGAAGAATTTTCAGATGAATGGGAGACAACTGATATTAAAAGATTAGAATTTATCAATGAAGTTAAACTAATAACTAAACAGTTTATAAAAGATGTAGCTACAATTAATAAAAATATATTAAAATCGCAAAGTCTAAATGAATTAATTTTAATTAATCAAAAGCTTTAAGTTGTTTTCCCTTTTTTAATGGTTCTCTGTCAAATGTGGTGGTGGGGTTATGATCCCATCACCTTCTTTATTTCCTGGTTCCACAGAATCTTATCCCTCATTCTCTCAAAGCTTTTGATCCCATAAGAATTGCGTTTGATCACTTTAATCGTATTATTAACACCTTCAATATAACCGTTGTTAAATGGATACATAAAGGCTTGAATAATCTCTTGTCGCCAGTTCATAAAGGTTCTGTAAACCCTCTTAAATCCTTCTATTTTGGAAGCCTTCAAGACTTTCAGACATTGGTCGAGGTTTTTCGCTGCGGTTTCTTTATCACTTTCTCTGAACCAACGTTCCATCCGGTTTTTTAGCTGGTATGCCTCTCTTAATCTCGGATCAATCTGAAGAAGCCTTTCAACCTTTTCCCTCTGTTCTTCGTCCAGGGCGTAATGAGACTTCCACAACAACTTCTTACGCCGTTTCATCTGGATCCGGCTCTTTTTATCAAGGTCACCCTGCACGTCACGTCTGACTTCATCAAGCGCCCAATACACCTGTCTCATAAAATGAAGTCGGTCTGCGATGATGAGCGGGTCTCCCAGTACGTCACGCACCGCTTTCTTAAACCACTTTGATAGGTCCATCACGACGATGTCGACACCACTCGTATCACAGGCGTTAAGATATTTTTTGATCGTATCTACCTTCCGATTGTATTTGGCAAGTAGAAAATGTATGAAATGGCATTTATAAATGCATGCCACTTGCTCCCTCATATTACTGTTGTAATAAAGACTATTTTAAACTCACTTTGTAAAGTTTCTATAGCTGTATTATGTAAAATAAATGTTTATGGCAAAATAAAAATGTAAGGTTCCCTCTCCTAAGTTAATTAAACAAATAGAAAAATTGGATTTACTTTTATTAGATGAATTAAGTTATACCCCCCTTCATAAAGAGGGGGGCGGAATTATTATTTCAGTTTATTTCCATGTATTATGAAAATAAAAGTTTGGTCATCACAACCAATCTTCAGTGCGGTCAATGAATTAAATTATTGTGTCGTGTGTTTGCAGAAAAATTACATAGCATTTATATTTATGGAAGTGTTGGAAGAGGAGAAGCAGTTGCTTATAAATCTGATTTAGACCTTACAGTAATAGTGAAATCCCCAACCACACTTGCTGAAAAAAATGAGCTTAACGAAAAGACTTTATCTCTTCTAAGACGCCACAAAGAAATTATTAAAATAGATTATGATATTGGAGAGTCTAAAGAAGCTTTGGCACAAGAAAATCTTTATGAATGGGGTTTTTGGTTACGTCATATGTGTACTTGCATTTACGGAGAAGACATATCCACAACGTTCCCTAGAATGAAGGCAAATGAAAAAATTAGTGCGGCGTTAAATAGAGACCTATTTAAATTAACTGACTTCTATAGACAAGCACTTAATAATGAAAATATGCCTGAGGTAACGAAGCGCACAATATTAAAGAGGATAATAAGAGGAGCGTACCTAAAGATAAATGTTGAAGACGAGAGTTGGTCAACCAAAGTAGATGAAAATTTAATGATTTTACAGTTGCATTTTCCCAATGAAGAATTGTTTGAGAAAATTAAATTAATTAAATCTTCGGATAAACCCATTAAAAACAGTGAACTTATCGAGATATTGGAAAAATTTAAGTTATGGTTAAAAAACATTTAATTTCAATAGTTTTAGTTAAAGCAACGGGTGTATCAGCTAGAAGAACTTTTATTTGTGAGTCCTACTGTTGTTAAAGTAGCGAACAGGATAGGGAAATAAGCGATATAATTATCATTGCTGTATATGTAGTCAATTGATAAAGGAGATATTCCATTAAATGATTAATTTTTTAAATAAAACAAAATTAAAAAAATATGATTTAAAAGGCATTGCCCAATTATTGTATCAGGATGTATCAGATGACTCATGGGATAAAGAAAATCTTACTAAAAGAAATTTAGACTTTACTCTTGAAAGCGTTCGTTATATTGATATCTATGCCAAAAGATTAATGGATACGCAGTTTGGTAATGGACTGTTAAGTAGACATTTTGATAATTTAGCGGAACGCATAGGTGCGTATATTGGTGAGGTTATTAAAAGCAACGTTAATCAAGACTTTTATTGGTATGAGTCTGATTCAGTACATCGTTATTCGTCCAATTTTAATGGTGAGTTTAGTAATAGCAAAATTCAAGGTGTTCTTTATTCTAAAAAGAAGGATAAAGTGATATTACCTTTGCATGTGGTATCTCAATTTTTGAAAGGGGACTCCCCGTACAGTAATCTTCTTCTTTACGTAGAAGAAACGATTAAGGAAAGAATTTAAATAATACAAATGAGATTGAAGGCTCGTTGTAACAGTCAATTAGCTAAATTATATTGACAAATAGGTACATAAACTCTACAATTGATAATAATTATCATTATCATTATCAATTGTAGAGGAGAGCAAGTTCTATGTTACATACTAAAAATAAAAAATTAGTTTTACTTATATTTATAATATTTCTTACTGTATCAATTGTTTTAATCGGTTGTACAAGTCAATCTGTAGAAAAGTCAGAAGCAGATGCCTCAACTGAGAATAGTCATATGATTACTTTCTCATGGCCGAGGGATGTAGGCGAAATGAACCCTCATGCATATAATCCATCTCAAATGTTTGCACAATCTATGGTTTATGAGCCTTTAGTTAGTTACGAAGAAGGTGGAGAGCTAAAGCCACATTTAGCTGAATCTTGGGAGGTTTCTGATGACGGAAAAGAGTACGTCTTCAATTTACGTCAAGGTGTGAAATTTTCTGATGGATCAAACTTCAATGCTGAGATTGTAAAAAAGAACTTTGATACTATTTTAGACAATGGAGACAGGCATAGTTGGTTAGGGTTTATTCCGTTAATTGATCAAACAGAGGTCGTAGATGAATATACATTTAAATTTACATTGAATGAACCCTATTATCCTACTATTCAGGAGCTAGCTAACGTTCGCCCAGTACGTTTCTTAGGAGAGGCAGGATTCCCTGAAGATGGAGACACATCAGAAGGTGTAGAACAACCAATCGGTACAGGTCCGTGGGTTTTAGAAGAACATAAAGTCGATCAATATGCTACTTTTAAACGGAATGAGGATTATTGGGGAGAACACCCAAGTGTAGAGCAAATTAAAGTCAAAGTTATTCCTGACGCGGAAACCCGCGTATTAGCTTTTGAGAAAGGTGAATTAGACGTTATATTTGGTGAAGGTGTTATTAATATAGATGCTTTTAATCAATTAAAATCGACAGGGTCTTATGAAACCAGTATTTCTGAACCCGTTGCAACTAGAATATTAGTCATGAACACCAATAAGGAGACCCTCTCAGATATCAAGGTTCGTCAAGCTTTACATTATGCATTTAATAAGCAAGAAATTGTAGAGAGCGTAACATCTAATTTGGAAGAGAAGGCTGACACTATCTTATCAACGAACTTCCCTTATACTTCAAATGTTGAGGCGACCACGATTGATTATGACGTTAATAAAGCTGAGCAATTATTAGATGATGCAGGATGGAAGATGCCAGAAGGAAAAGATATTCGTGAAAAAGACGGTAAACCACTTGAAATTGAGTTAATGTATAATTCTGCAGAGTCCATTCAAAAAATTATGGCAGAAGCATTACAATCTGAGTGGGCGAAAATTGGTGTGAAATTAAACATTGATGGAGTTGAACTTCCTACTCAAGTTGACAGGTTTAATAATAATGAATTTGAAATGAATTTTTATAGTACTTCGGGTGCGCCATATGATCCACATTATTTCATAAACATAGTTGCCACAGAGGGATTTGGCTTTAGGGAGGCTATATCATCTTATCCTAACAAGGATGAGCTGTTGAGCCAAATTGCTACAGTCCAACAAACAACTGATGAGAATGAGCGTCAGGAGCTATACACATCCATTTTAGGTTCATTACAAGAGCAAGGTGCAATTGTACCTATTTCTTATATTAGACAAATTGCAATCTATCAAAAAGATGTTTCTAATTTTTCATTCCCTGCTAATCGGGACGCGCATCCTTTTACAGGTATTCATATCGGAGAGTAAGCGACAGGAGATTTTCTTATGGGCACATATATCGTAAAGCGAATGCTGACAATCGTTCCAATTTTTCTTATAGCTACATTGATAACATTTGGAATGATTCACCTATCACCAGTCGATCCTGCTGAAGCATATTTAGCTGCTGCAAATATACAACCAACAGCAGAAATGTTGGCTCAAAAAAGGCAAGAATTTGGCTTAGACCAACCTCTTCTTGTTCAATATGTAAATTCGGTAATTCAAATCTCTAAGTTTGACTTTGGCGTATCTTATGTGACAAATAAGCCCGTATGGGAAGAGGTTTCTTCGCGACTTCCCGCGACCATTGAATTAACTTTAGCGAGTCTTGTTATTGCCATCGTGGTAAGTATCCCACTCGGCTTTTTAGCAGGGGTTAGGAAGAACAAAGAAATCGACCATTTTAGTCGGTTTCTTTCCTATTTTGGGGCATCGATACCTTCCTTTTGGTTTGGCTATTTGTTGATCTTTTTCTTTTCCGTGAAACTTGATCTGTTTCCGGTAGAAGGTATAGGAACTTGGAAACATCTTGTTTTACCCGCTATAACTTTGGCTTTACCCTTAATCGCTTTATATACTCGCTTATTACGTGCAAGCGTTCTTGAAAACCTGCAAGAGCCCTATGTCCTTTTTGCACGAACAAGAGGAATCCATGAAAAAAGCATAATGGGAAAACATGTATTGAGAAGTGCTATATCCCCTATGATTACAGGACTTGGTATGAATTTAGGAAAGCTGATGACTGGTGCTATTATTGTAGAGGCCGTATTTTCATGGCCGGGGTTTGGAAGGTATTTTATCGAGGCTATTTTTAACAGGGATGTTCCTGTTATTCAATGCTATGTCCTATTGGCTGCAGGTTTGTTTCTTATAAGCAACTTAATCGTTGATATTATTCAAATGTATATTGATCCCCGTATCTCAAGAGAAGGAAGGCAGTTTCAATGATTGAACGTTTAGGTGTTATGGTAAGAAGTCAAAAAGTCATTGTCTTTTGCTCTGTAATATTAGCTTTGTTCCTTCTTATCACTATCTTTGCTCCGTGGATTGCACCTCATGATCCTAATTTAGTTAATGTAACGGCTAAACTTCAGGGGTCTTCCTTAGCGTATCCATTAGGAACAGACCATTTGGGAAGATGCACGTTATCACGTATTCTTTATGGCGCTCGTACGTCACTAGGATTTGCTACATTAATTTTTATTTCATCTTTAAGCATCGGCTTGATAATCGGTCTTATTGCAGGCTATAAAGGTGGCTGGGTGGATCAAGCATTAATGCGATTCGCAGATGGTGTGATGGCCTTCCCAGACCTTTTGCTGGTTCTTGGATTAGTCGGGATATGGGGAGCTGGCCTTAGACAAGTTTTAATTGCCTTAATCTTTGTTCAATGGGTCTATTACGCAAGAATCATCCGTGGAGTAGTTCTAAGCTTGAAAGAACAGAGCTATATTACCGCTGCGAAAATAAGCGGATCTTCTCAATGGAAGATTATAATGAAACATATTATTCCGAATGTCCTGCCACCACTAGCAATAATGGCGACATTAGAAATGGGTTGGGCGATCATGCATTTATCTTCCATGTCCTTTTTAGGGTTAGGTGTGCAACCCCCTATCCCTGAGTGGGGGGCTATGATACATGAAGGGAAATCATATATTAGAACAAATCCATTACTAATGGTTTATCCTGGTTTAATGATTATGCTTGTTGTCGTTACCTTTAATTTATTAGGTGAAACGCTATCGGAACGTTTTGGTTTAAACACCGATAATAAAGAAGGACGGGTAAAATAATGGAATCAAAAGACCAATATATTTTAAGGGTTAAAGATTTATATGTGAAAGTGAAAACAAAAGAAGGTTTGTCCACACTTGTTCAAGACATTAATTTTGGCGTTGAAAAAGGTCGTGTGACAGGGCTTGTTGGAGAAAGCGGGAGCGGTAAAACAGTAACAAGTCTGTCTATCTTACAGCTGTTTGATCAAAATAAAATGGACGTGCAAGGGAGTATTACACTAAATGGGCAGGAATTAATCGGGTTGAAAAACAAGGAAATGAGAGAAATTCGCGGGAAGGATATTGCTTTTATTATGCAAAATCCAATGAATGCCTTTACGCCTGTTTTTACAATTGGCCATCAATTTGTTGAAACGATTAAATCACATACCACATTAAAGAAAAAGCAGGCAAAGGCGCTTGCAATTGATGTGATGGAAAGTGTAAATTTACCCAATCCCGATAAATTGCTAAAAAATTATCCTTTTCAATTAAGTGGGGGGATGCTTCAACGCGTAATGATCGCCATGGCTGTATGCTTAAACCCCGCCGTTATTATTGCGGATGAACCAACGACAGCGCTTGATCTTCATAATCAATGGTTAGTGCTTCGACTTTTAAATGAAATACGCTCTCAGTATGGAACAGCGATTCTGCTCATTTCGCATGATCTTGGCGTCATTGCAGAAATGGCAGATGATGTCATCGTGATGAAACAAGGAAGCATTGTTGAATCTGCCAATGTATTTGACTTGTTTGATCATCCCAAACATGAATATACAAAAAAACTGTTAAGGACAAGACCTACTTTACATCCTAAACAACAACCAATGCTCGATCTTGCAAAGGTGTGATACGAATGAGCCTATTACAAGTAACAGAAGTAAGCTATAGCTATAATTTTAAGATGCCATTTCAATCGAAGGATCCATCCAAAAATGTACTTCAAAATATTTCTTTTGCTATTGAGGCGGGGACATGTTTAGGGTTATTAGGTACAAGTGGAGCGGGTAAAAGCACTTTAGGTAAGGTGATTCTTGGCATCCAACGTCCACAGCATGGGAAGGTTTTGTTTCAGGGCCATGATATTTATAATGCGGATAAAATCACCAAACGAAAAATACGTCGCAACTTGCAAGCTGTTTTCCAAGATTCATATTCATCAGTTAACCCACGAATGACAGCTGAAAGCATTATAAGTGAGCCATTAGATAACTATGAAAAACTAACGTTAACAGAAAAAAGAAAAACGGTTATTTCACTTTTGGAACGTGTAGGATTAAGTGAAAGAGATGCAAAAAAATATCCACATCAATTTAGTGGTGGACAGTTGCAAAGGATTAATATTGCTAGAGCAATTGCTCTTAAACCGATGTTAATCGTGCTAGATGAATCAGTTAGCAGTCTCGATAGGGTTACCCAGAGCTTAATTTTAGAATTATTAAATGAATTAAAAATTGACTTCGGCTTATCTTACCTTTTTATTACCCATGATATAAAAGCAGCTTTTTCTATTTCCGATCATCTTGGCGTGTTAGAAAATGGAGAACTAATTGAATGTTACGATTCAAAAGCTCAGTTTTTCGAATCAAAGCATCCTGTTGTTAAACGAATGAGCGATTCGATGCTTGCTGAACATCCACGTGATCGCTCACTTACAGTTTAGTACGAATTAACCGAGTACTATCACGTTAATCAAGGATTTAATGATTGAGTCCGTAATTAATAAACCGAAGAAGAAATGAGGGTGGGATATAACTAAATAATGAAATGGCGTATCCGAACATTCTGAACAAAGCGTAGGAAAAACACGTAGACTCCTCGAAAATATCGAACGATTTTCTTCGTGCGATGTATGATCGAGGACGCTTTCCTTATCCTGTGGGAATAGCACG
>NZ_JH976438.1:128254-168249 GCF_000306965.1 Amphibacillus jilinensis Y1
ACAGTGGAGGAATGTTAGACTAACCCCGTCCCGTCCTGGGACAACGTCTAACTGACCTACATCCTGTAGGCCCGAAGCCGTGCCCACGGAAAGCGAAGTGTTTTACCGAAGCGCTATATGTATCAGACATTAATGTTCGGATTTTTCTTATCTTGTTACTCTTTTGTCCCAGGCTCATTTTGACGTTTAAAGGGGAAATGATATGCGTGTACATTCAAACACTAGGCAAACCTATTTAACCAACAAACAATGCATGCTTTTAGCTCTGTCAATTATTATCTCGCAGGCGATCCTCTAGTCGGTTTTTGGTCCTAACACAAATTATACATGCAATTGTGTTGATATAACGTAGATCAGTAAAGCACGACCTGCTATTATTTGTCTTACGCTTGTTTTGTCGTGATATCCTAGTGTATTTTAGAACTAACAAAGCGGGTTTAGAATAAATCAAACCCGCTGGCCTGTGAAAGCTTCTTTAATTCAAATGATTTTAATGGGTTGCTGTTTGAGCAGGATCTATCGTCATCCGAAAACTCCAATTTCCAATAGTCTGGCCATTTCTTTGAATCGTTGTATAATCAAATTCGGTAAATCCATTTTTAAGATAAAACTTTTGATTTCCCTCTGTATTAGTAAAAGTAATAAATGTCTCGGGCTTGGTACCGGAGCTTTGCTTTGCAATATACGGTATAATGCAGTCATTGAGCATTTTTGTCCCTAATCTCTGCCCTCTACAAGATTTATCAACGGCTAGAACTTCTAACATCCACGACTGTTCTTTTATCTCACTGATTGGTCCGTGGCCTTCTTCAAGAATATTTGCAAGCTTTAGAAGCTTTCTAAGGCTAGTTTTCCCCAATAGTTTAAGCGCTCCCGAAAGGAAATAATCAAAAATATTAACTTTGGGGCTATGTGGAGGTATTAAAACAGCAAAACTTTTAATCTCGCCATTTTCCTCTCCTACGAAAAAATCAGCATTTTTATAATAAGCTTTTAAAAAAACATGTTGGACTTCACTCATTAAATCAATAAAGCTATCCATGTCGCTAAATTCATCCCGGATTTCATGAAACATGGGATAATCGCTAAATGTTACAGCACTCATTTTAGCGATATCTTTTAATTCATTCTTTTCTGGTCTTCTATATTGAATCATCATTTTTCCCCCTTAAGTTTATCCGAAATTATGATGTTGTCTCCACCTTCATATCTCTAATCTGTTGATCTCATAGCACCTATATCTGCTACTCACGTCCCTTCAAAATCTTTGATGAAATGTTTCAGCCGTTTTCCTGTCACTTTACTTTTAATTTAAATAACTGTACAGAAACACGACAATAGTTGTTCTATGTTTATAAGTGTATTATAATTTAACTAGTGTCGATTATCTATATTCAATTATGTACTTGGTTGTCTGTTAAGCGACACATTTATAATAAAATGTCGGAGGTTTAATAATCTTAATGAATATGACGAGTAGTGAAGACAGACGTGTAAGAAAAACAAAAAGAGCATTACGAAATGGACTTGTAGAATTGATGGTGCATAAGGAGCTTCGAAATATAACAGTTAGAGAGTTGACTGATAAAGTGGACATTCACAGGGCGACATTTTACGCTCATTACAAAGATATTTATGACCTTTATCAGCAGGTCGAAGATGCAGTGGTTCAAGAATTAAATGATATAATTATGCAAAACTACACGCAGCCTCCGGAGACATTTTATCGTTTAATTGTCGAATACATTATAGAAAATAAGCAATTATGCCAAATGTTATTCGGTACCAAAAAGGAGAGTAGTTTTATGGTGCGATTGAATGGATTATTTGAGCAGAAGTGTTTGGAAACGTGGCACGAGGAATGGAAGCTTTCTGATATTAACGAAGAATTGAAATATCATGTAGGTTATCACATACAGGGGTGCTTGGCCATCATCAACAAATGGATAGAATCTAATTTCACATATCCAATGGACGCGTTAATAAAAATCATAGCTGATACGGATAGAAGCATGGAAGAATATTTTATGAGAAAACATAAGAAAGTATAGAGCAAACGCATGATGATCAACTGTAATGTTTTTTACAGTTGATCAATAGATTGACTTGTTCCACATTTGTGATTGATAAGTTGGTTGGTTCTGTTTTTAATCAAAATATGAAATGCGCAGAATATTAATGGGCACCGCTATGATGAAAAACAGAAAAGCTAAATAATACTTTGAAAACATAAAAAGTGAATAAGGTTGAAGCAAAGAAAGGCACTGTTTGTCCGAAATAAGCAACGATCAATAAGCCCAAGCTTGTTAAACTTCCTGCTATTACACTATGGATGTGGTGGTTTCTAATCAGATTTAAGACTATTGCACAAACTAAAGTATAGACGTAAATGATCATGCCATAATGAAGAGAAACATCCATTGCCCATGAAAGGATAATAGGCTGGACATGGATAGCAATAAATACCCATCTTCTCCATTGATGTTGACTATAATAAAGATCAGTTCCCTTCGTTAAGTTTGCGAGAACTCCCCCAGAGATATCTAAGAACAACAGCCAAGTGACTAATTGTTTTACAACCAACAGTTCTTTCCACTCATCATAGCCAAGCAAGGCCAATAAGCAACCTGAAGTCACAATAAAAACACCAATGACAACCAAGGATGACTTTGTCTGATATTCACCAAGAAGTTCATGAAAAAATTTCGGAATTTTAATCATAATAGATAACCTCTCTCTAACCGCTTGTTCGGTCAAGTTTAGTATAAAAAAGTTTATCACAGGTAACCGTCGGCAAGACCTCTGCTTTAAAATAGAGAGCAGCGCTCATTTTTTTCGACGAGAGGGGAGCTAACGATCACTAATGTTTTGATTCACTTAAGCTACCCATCAATGGGAGAAGAACGACACCATTTTATTTTATTAAAGTCAGCCACCCTGACACTTGTAAAGCCCAGATGTCCTTAAAAGCGCTTTTATCTGATTGGAGTAAAAAATGTAAGGCGTAACTATCTAATGCCATAATAATTATTTCTGAAATTTTTAAAAGTTTGTTTTTGTTTTGCGAACTATAGTTTGATAATTGATGAGCAATAGCTTCAATCATTTCACTTTTAGCCTTTAACAGATAACTTCTATACTTATCGTTATGCAAGCAAGTAATATAGAAATTAAGTAAAACCAAATAAGCGATTTTTTCTTCTTCAGTTAGCGTGTACATACTCTTCCCTAAAGAAAGAAGAAATCCTTCTAAGTTCGTACTTTGATCCGATTGAACAGGTTTAATTAAATAAGTAATGGTATACTCAAAAACAACATTTAAGACTTCATCTATTGATCTGAAATGGTGAAACAATGTGCTTTTACTAATGTCTGAGAGATCAGCTATTTTTTTTGCACTTAAGCCTTCGATTCCCTCTTTCGCAATAATCTCCATAGACGCGGCTAGTATACGATCTTTTGTTTGGTTTCCCTTAAACATTTTTAGATTTTCAGCCATTTTCCCTCTACCTCCTTCCTTTATTATAATTTTGCAGATAACTGCCCGTAAAATCCCCTCAAATGGAGCATAGAGAAAATCTATAGAGGTGGGTGATAACGGACGCTAATGTCTTGATCTACTTAAACGCCCACTGATTAAAGGCTCCTTCTATGTTATCATTGACCGACCGATCGGTCAATGATTATTTAATTACAATACGTGCAAAGAGACGTGAAGTATAGTAAAGTGTTGGCATTAAAGTATAAATAAATGAACAGTACAAGGTGAAGCGCGTCTAACCTTGAACATTAAGTAATCTACTGAAGACTAAAATCAAAAAGGCTTCATCGATCTGGTATTGAAGAAAAGGAGAATGGCTAAGATCACACTAGAACCTATAGGTTTTGCTTATAATGAAAGAAATGAAATTGACTTTGAAAAATAGAAGGCTGAAAATTGGACAATATCTCATTACCCAAGCTAAATTCAAAAAAAACTTGACCGATCCCTTAGGGCACATGGTATGTTGCATAGTAAAAGGAGCTGATATTTTGCAGTTGAAAGATGTATTAGAAGAAACAGAGTTGACTAAAAAAGCAATTCGCTATTATGAGGATTGCGGATTATTAAGAACGGTTAGAAAAAACAATGGGTATAAGGATTACAGTCAAGAAAATATTAAACAATTAAAATCAATTAAGAAACTTAGAAATCTAGGCTTTTCAATTGATGAAATTAAAAGCTTTTATCAGTCAGAAACTGATAAGCAAGACGTCATTATTCGAAAAATCAACCAAAATGAAAAACAACTCAATCAACTTTATCAGAAAAAAGAATTACTTACTGCACTTCATGATAATAAAGATATTCAGGCGATCGGAGCGTTGGAAGTTCCGCAAGAAACGCCTTATATGTATTTACGAAATATTTATCGAATCTTTGGAACGATTAATTTGATCTCTTTTGTGATGATTATTTTTTATTTTTTACTGATCAGAGAACATGTGCCTCAAAACATAGGTATGTTGGTCGTTCTTCAAAGTGCTTTAGTTACACTTAGTATAGGACTTCAACATCGCCGCAGCAGTCTTAAAAAACAAGGGATTCATATTTTAGAGAGGAAGCCAAAGGAAATTATCTTTCAATACTTGAGTAATCTTTTTACCTATGGCCTTTCAGGAGCGATCATTAATGAAACGCTATATTTTGTCAGGTTATACGTCGGCGATGATCAGTTATTTTTAGCATTAGGCAACTTGGGCTTGGGCCTTTTCTTCCTATTATTATCAGTTATTATAGTGATACTTAGTTTTTTTGAGGATGACTTTGATCTTTCTGTAAACATATTTAACAAAAGGAACACCAAATCCGAAATAAGTTAGATTTAGCAATACAAGGTAAAACGCGTCAAACTATTAATATCATATGTTCATACTAACCGTGAACAATTAAGAAGTGTATTGAAGACTAGAATCAATAAAAGCAATAGATTCAATTAAGGTGTGTTTTTGATTCATCGATCTGGTATTAAAGAAAAGGAGAATGGCTATGATCACACTAGAACCTATAGGTTTTGCTTATAATGAGAGAGATGAGATTGGTGACGATTATTGGGGGGAGGTAGTTTCTGAGATTATATTGGACACTTCTTTTCCGGAAGAAGCGCTATCTAAAATCGAATCGTTTTCACACTTAGATATTATCTTTTACTTTCATAAGGTGGAAAAAAAGAACGTTTTTACAGGTGCGAGACATCCAAGAAACAATAAAAATCTCCCCAAAGTTGGTATTTTTGGTCAGCGTAGTAAAAACAGACCGAATCAATTAGGCTTAACAACTGTAAAGATGCTGAACAAAGAAGGAAGAAGATTATTTGTATCGGGGCTTGACTGTATTAATGAGACACCAATCTTAGATATAAAACCAGTCATGAAAGAATTTCTGCCAGAGGAACCGATTGTTCAACCAGAATGGACACATGAGATTATGAAGAAATATTGGGATTAATGATGAGGATGCTATGTTTGTAATCAAGATCAATGCTTAAAAGATTATTTTTAATCACAGATAACCGTCCGTAAAGCGCCTGCTTAAGCTAGAGCAAAGAGGAAACCTATATAGGCGAGAGCTAACGAATGCTAATGTCTTGATCCACTCATCTACTAATCAGTGGGGGGTAAGATCGTAGACTAAAACCGCCACGTCCTTTAGCCCTCCGCCCACTGATTGCAGGTTCGTTATATTTATTGAAAAGAATGAAATGAAAAACCGGAGGATGTTTTATGATTAAATTAGTGTTGTCAGATATGGATGGAACATTTCTAAATGATTGTGGAGACTTTAATCGAAAACTGTACAAACAGGTAAAGCAATTAATGAAGGATAAAGGGGTTGTTTTTGCACCGGTAACAGGAAAACAGTGTGAGCGTGTTGAGGAACTGTTTGGCGAGGACGCCAATGATTTATGGATTTTAGGCGATAGTGCGACCCGTATTAAACATAAGGGTGAATTCGTTTATCAGTCGTTGCTTAGTAATAAATTAGGGTTGGAAATTATTCGGTTGCTTGAGGAAATAAGCCTTGACCATACAATTATTGCATGTACAAAGAACGGTGCAATGATAAAAAACAATTTAATACCTGAAGAAGAGGCGATCGTAAGGCGTTCCTATGCGCATGTCAATCAGATTACCCATTTTAATGAAGTAACAGATGATTTCGTTAAGATTACCATCCATGATCCTGCTTTAAATGCTTTTAAGACAAAGGAGAAATTATCACGTTTCTTTGAATCTGCTTATATTGTTGCTTCCGAAGCGGCTTGGGTGGATATAGCAAATGCTAATGTGCATAAGGGGACGACGGTTGAACAGTTACAAACGCTTTTAAATGTTGCGCCAGATGAAACCATGGCATTTGGCGATGGTTACAACGATTTAGAGCTCATGAGCAGGGCTGCCTACAGTTTTGCTGTCCGTAACGCTGTGAAAGAAGTTAAAGCGTCTGCACGTTTCGTTACGTGTTCTAATGAAGAAGATGGCGTGATGAAAACGATCATTCAAATGTTATCATTACAAGAGAATAAGGTGAAAACAGAAAAAGAGAAAATGTTAGCTGGAGAAATGTATGATCCTGCTGATCCCGTTTTATTAAAAGATCGGGCAGAAGCAAGAAAAAAAGTTAGATTATTTAATCAAACCTCAGTGTCTGAAGGTGAAAAGCGTAAAAATATATTGGAGGCGTTACTGGGTTCAACAGGAGAAAATGTGTATATTGAACCTAACATACGTTTTGATTATGGTTACAATACCCATGTCGGTGATCACTTCTTTGCAAACTTTGATTGTACGATATTAGATGTTTGTGAAGTGCGATTCGGTGATCATTGTATGCTTGGGCCCGGTGTCCAAATATATACGGCCACACACCCCCTTGGTCCGGTTGAACGCAATTCTGGTAAAGAATACGCAAAGCCAATAACGATCGGAAACAACGTCTGGATTGGAGGCAGTGCAATCATTAATCCAGGTGTAAAGATTGGTGATGATGCGGTTATTGCATCAGGAGCAGTCGTAACAAAAGATGTACCAGCGCGTGTTGTTGTTGCAGGAAACCCTGCTAAAGTCATTAGGGAAATTGATAGGTAAGCTATTTAAAAATAAGAAATCGATCGGAATCTAACGGTTAGCATTACATCATCACAACGTTGATGACGTAATGCTGACCGTTTTTTTGCTACCTCATGCTTTGTAAAATATATTTCTTAAAATAATAATCGAACCCATAAATGAAAAGAGTAATCATTACTATTTACATTTATGTTGGATTCATTTATAATGTCAATTATGTAAGATAAGATTGTCTCTGTTTAAATATTTTTTAATATAACAATTAGCTAACTATAATATTGAAAGGAGATGGCTAAAGTGGCCAAAAAATCAAAAATTGCCAAAGAGCAAAAAAGACAAAAATTAGTTGAGCAATATGCTGATTTGAGAAGAGAACTAAAAGCGAAGGGGGATTATCAAGCACTTCGCAAGTTGCCAAGAGACGCTTCACCAACACGTTTAACCAATCGATGTCGTGTGACGGGCAGACCGCGAGGCTATATTGGAAAATTTAACATGTCTCGTATCGCCTTTAGAGAGTACGCTCATAAAGGGCAGATACCAGGTGTGAAGAAGTCAAGTTGGTAATTGGCTAGTGTTTGAAAGATAGATGAAATGGTAAATGGTACATAACAGGGTGTTTTGTCCCAATATCATTGTTCGCCTATATAGTATAAAACTGTACTTTTTATCATGGATAACCGGTCCGTAAAACGCCCGCCTCAAAATAGAGAACAGAGAATCTATTTTAGCGGGAGTTAACGGACGCTCATATCCTCGTTCACTCAACGTCCACTGCTTGAAGGTTCGCTTTAATTACTTATTATATGCGCACATTTTTAATAACTCAAAACGATTAAGTTCAACGCGTGAGCTTCACAATCTAGATTTTTCAGTCATTCACCTGTCAGAAAATATAACAGATTCGTTGTTTTATATCCTAAATCATGTAAAATAACAATTGTGTGTTTTCAGTGCTGAGAAGGGGAGGATGACCAAAAATGCAGATAAAAAAAATAGCGATTATTGGTCTAGGCGCACTTGGTATTATGTATGCGGAACATTTTTCGAAGCATATTTCAACAGGTGCACTACGCATTGTGGCCGATCGTGATCGGATTAGGCGTTATCAAGATGAGGGATTATATTGTAATGGTGAGCGCTGTGATTTTACATTTGTTACGCCGGATCAACAGATGGAACCAGCTGATTTAGTATTAATCACAGTGAAATACAATGGTTTATCTCAAGCTTTAGCAGCGATTGCCAACCAAGTGGGTCAAGATACGATTATTATGTCTGCTATCAATGGGATAAAGAGTGAGCAAGATATAAGTCAGGTATACGGGAAAGACCACGTCCTTTATTGTGTAGCACAAGGAATGGATGCTGTGAAAGAAGGGAATGCGCTAACCTTTGCTAATAAAGGCGTGCTTTGTTTTGGAGAAGAAAGAATGGAGCAGCTCACGGAAAAAGTCAAGTCGGTAGCTACCTTTTTTGATCGAGTAAATTTACCTTATGAGATTGATTTCAACATGAAGAAACGGCAATGGGGAAAATTCATGCTTAATGTTGGTGTTAATCAAGTGGTAGCTGTGTATCAAACGAACTATGGCGGTATTCAAGTTGAGGGTGAAGCGCGTGATACAATGATCGCTGCGATGCGAGAGGTTATCGCCTTATCACAGTATACCGAAACGCCATTAAATGAAGCTGATTTAAGTTATTGGTTAACTAATTTGGCAAACTTGCATCCAGAAGGCAAACCATCGATGCGACAAGATGTTGAAGCAAAACGTTATGGAGAAGTGGATTTATTTAGTGGTGCGGTTATTGAACTTGGCAAGCAATACCGGGTAAACACGCCAGTTAATAAAAGACTTTATCAACAAATTAAAGCAATTGAACGCCAATATAGCCAAACGATAGAGCTGTAAGGCTGTTATTTGGCATTAACACCAGGTTATGATATGTCGTAATTTGGTGTTTTCTTATGGAAAATGTACGCACCTTTTATCATTATTTTATCATGAATAACCGTCCGTAAAATCTCCCTCAAACTAGAGATTAGAGCACATCTATTTAGGTGGGTGATCACAGATGCTAATGTCCTGATTCACTCGGGGCAACAGGATGTTGGTCACACAAGCGTTTTCGCAGGACGCGAAGACGTTAGCTTGTGTTCCTCAGTTGGTGGGTAAGATCGTAGACTAAATCGCCACGTCTGCGTGTAGCCATTCGTCCACGGATTGAAGGTTCGCTTTATTTAGCGAAAGACCAGTTAATATATATTGTAGCCTTTCACTATCCTCAATTTAATGATAAGATAAATCCAATATTAACTTGTACGTATATATTTATTAAGATATAATAATTAAATAAGTAAGCGCTTTACTTAAATAGTTATTTTTTTGATCAGTAAAGTTATAAATTAAGAAAGAATAGAAGTTTTGGATTGGAGGAGATCGTATGGATAAGGTGAAAGCTGCTATTCTAGCAGGTCAAACCGTATTAGGGATTGAATTAGGATCAACGCGAATTAAAGCGGTTCTTGTTGATCAAGAAAACCAACCGATCGCATCAGGAAGCCATGATTGGGAGAATCGTTACGTTGATCAAATTTGGACCTATAGTACTGAAGAAGTTTGGCGCGGGCTCCAGGATAGTTATCAAAAGTTAGCTGCTGAAGTGAAAGATAAGTATGGGGTGGGTTTAAAGCGGATCGGTGCCCTTGGCTTTAGTGCGATGATGCATGGCTATATGGTTTTTAATAAATCTGGCGAATTGTTAGTACCTTTTCGAACGTGGCGAAACAATATAACTGAGCAAGCTGCCACGGCATTGACAGCATTATTTCAGTATAATATTCCGCAAAGGTGGAGTATCGCTCACCTTTATCAAGCGATATTAAATAATGAATCACATATATCTGACATTGATTTTCAAACGACGCTAGCTGGCTATGTGCATTGGAAATTAACGGGTGAGAAAGTTTTAGGTGTAGGGGAAGCGTCAGGGATGTTTCCAATTGATCTTTCTACCAAAAATTTCAATGCAAAAATGATAAGTCAGTTTAACCAGCAAGTGAGTGATAAACACTTGCCTTGGAAACTTGAGGGGATTCTTCCTCGTGTTCGATTAGCTGGTGAAGAAGCGGGGCGCTTAACAGAAGAAGGAGCACACCTGCTTGATCCAACTGGTGAGCTTGAAGCTGGCATTCCGCTTTGTCCACCAGAAGGTGATGCGGGTACAGGTATGGTTGCAACCAATAGTGTTGCGAAGCGGACAGGTAACGTTTCAGCAGGAACGTCAGTGTTCGCAATGGTCGTTTTGGAACAGGAATTGTCAAAAGTCTACCCTGAAATAGATCTAGTCACAACGCCAACCGGGCATTTAGTTGCGATGGCACATGCGAATAACTGTACGTCTGATTTAAATGCTTGGGTACGTCTATTTGCTGAGTATTCAGAGGCAATCGGCGTAGAGGTTAACATCAACAAATTATATGAAACGCTCTATCACAAAGCTTTACAAGGTGACGCGGATGGTGGAGGTTTACTTGCTTATGGCTATTTATCAGGTGAACACATGACGCATTTTGAAGAAGGACGGCCACTGTTTGTGCGGACGGCTGATAGTCGATTTAACTTGGCTAACTTTATGCGCACCCACCTCTATGCTGCGTTAGGTGCTATGAAAATCGGAATGGATATTTTACTTAAACAAGAGATGGTTAAATTAGAAGAAATGCATGGCCATGGTGGATTATTTAAAACCAAAGGTGTTGGTCAGCGCATGATGGCAGCTGCATTAAACACCCCTGTATCTGTAATGGAAACAGCCGGAGAAGGCGGGGCCTGGGGCATTGCTATTTTAGCATCTTACTTAATGAACAAGAAGGAAAATGAAAGCTTAGATCAATTTTTAACAAACAGTGTATTTGTCGAGCAAACAGGTAATAGCGTTAAACCAGATCCAGACGATGTCAAAGGGTTTGAACAATTTATCGAACGCTATAAAAAAGGTTTGCCGATTGAAAGAGCGGCAATTGATTATTTAGGTGAATAAAGGCTAGTAAAAAAAAGCGCCAGTGTATGCTGTCGCTTTTTGATTTCACCATAATTTCTTAGTATGTAAAAAAACGATTTCTATTTTTATCACTTAACCCATTGTACGATGTCTTCGATTGGCTTTCTGGTTTTAGGTAAAGGGTCTTGAGCTCGGTAACCAAAAGCCACCATGACTGCAACGCCTAAATGCCCATCTTCCAGCAATCCTTCTCTATCTAATAAATCCGTCACTTTTTGATAATGGAATCCTTCAATAGGACAGGAATCAATACCGATTTGGGCAGCAGCTGTCATCATATTAGCTAAAGCAATATAGCATTGTTTACTTGACCAATCAAAGAAGGCTCGATCACTCTCTGCCAAGTTCATATCCACTTCTTGAAAGGTTTTATACTTTTGTTGAGCTTGATCGATCCATTCCGCAGGGAAGTTCTTAACATTCGTATAATGGTCTTTTAAATAATCGCTGTCATATTTGACATCTTTGATATTTCGAGCAAGGATAATGACAAAATGGCTAGCAGAATCGAGCTGGCCTTGTGCGCCTTGTGCGACCTGCTTTAACTCGTTTTTTAAGTCATTATTATCAACAATCAGGAACTTCCATGGCTCTAATCCAATTGAGCTAGGGGAAAGTCTCCCAGTTTCAAGGATAAATCCAAAATCTTCAGCACTAATTTTTTTACTAGGGTCAAATTGTTTAGTCGCATGTCTAAACTGAAAAGCATCAATAATCTCTGTTTTCGTATCTATACTCATGGTCACACGCTCCATTCATTGAAATAATAATCTAATAGCTACAGTATGGCACGAAGCTTTAAAACATTCAATATAAAACAATTATAGTTGAATTATCCATTTTAAAAATAATAAAGTTGACTTTATAGGGATAAAAGTATGCTAACCTTATCATAGCTAACCGTCCGTAAAACGCTCACCTCAAAATAGAGAGCAGAGTGCATCTATTTAGATGGGAGACTACGGCGCTAATATTGTGATTAACGCCCGATTAGTGGGAGAAAAATGAAAATACCTATTAAAGGTTTGTTTTATAATAACTTGTGAGGAGGTCTAAGATGGAAATCTGGGATATTTATGATAAAGATAGAAGGTTAACAGGAGAAACGATAGAAAGAGGGGCTAGCCTCAAACAACAAGACTATCATCTTGTTGTCCATGTCTGTATTTTTAATACAAATGGTGAGATGTTGATTCAGCAAAGACAATCTTTTAAAAAAGGATGGTCAAATCTTTGGGATATTACCGTAGGGGGAAGTGCTGTATCAGGTGATACAAGTCAACTGGCTGCAGAACGGGAAGTTTTTGAAGAAATTGGTTATGCCATTAACCTATCCAATTGTCGCCCTTCTTTAACGATCCATGCAGATGATGCTTTTGATGATATTTATTTGTTAGAAGAAGATTTAGACATTAAACAATTAAAACTGCAATATGAAGAAGTGCAAAATGTGAAGTGGGCAACAGAACAAGAGATTATCAGTTTGGTAAATGAAAATAAATTTATTCCCTATTATAAGGGCTTTATTTCTTTACTATTTGAGATGAGAAAATATCGGGGGGTACATAAACGTTAATGATAAACGGTGATAATGTCATGAACCATTTGGTATAACAATCATTTTGCATTTGATCAATTTCAATAATATGTTAATAAATGACTATAATATGTAGAAATGATTATTTAAAGAAAGCGTTAACGTGATATGATGACAATAATTAAATTGGAAGGAGGGCAGTGTTTTTCGCATCAATGTATCAACGTTCAGTTTTTAAAAAATTAAATGAGGACGTGATAAGATGGTGAGAACAGGGATAAAGAAGTTAGTGTTCATCTGTTTAATGGTTACGTTAATGTGTGGATTGTCGATTGAAACGGTTTCTGCTAGTGTACCAGATTTTAGTTTGAGAGGTTTTGCTACGTTTAATGGTGGAACGACGGGTGGCGAAGGTGGCGATGTTGTGACCGTTCGAACGGGCAATGAATTAGTCCAAGCCATAAAGAACAAAAACCCGAACAGACCGTTAAAAATCTATGTCAATGGAACGATTACCCCAAATAATACATCAGAGAACAAAATTGATATTAAAGATGTATCAAATGTTTCTGTTATAGGGGTTGGACGAAATGGCGTATTAAGTGGAATTGGGATTAAAGTTTGGCGAGCAGAAAATATTATTATTCGTAATTTAACGATCCATGAAGTCAATATTGGTGATAAAGATGCGATAAGCATTGAAGGGCCATCAAGTAATATTTGGGTTGATCACAATGAGCTTTATGCAAGCCTCAATGTTCATAAAGACTATTATGATGGCCTTTTTGATGTGAAGCGCGATGCATATAATATCACTTTTTCTTGGAACTATGTCCATGATAGTTGGAAAGCGATGTTAATGGGCTCATCTGATAGTGATCATGCAGAACGAAATATTACCTTTCACCATAATCACTTTCAAAATCTAAATTCACGCGTGCCAAGTTTACGTTTTGGTAAAGCGCATATTTATAATAACTATTTTGAAGGTATTATTGACACAGGGATTAACGCGCGAATGGGTGCAGAAGTTTTAGTTGAAAATAACGTATTTGAAAACTCAAACAATCCATTAGGCTTCTGGTACAGTAATCAAACAGGGTATTGGAATGTGTCAAACAATCGCTATATTAACAGTACTGGTAGTCAACCAACATGGTCAACGACAAATTACACTGTACCTTATCACTATCAATTAACACCCGTACAAGATGTAAAAGCACTAGTCACCCAATATGCTGGAGTGGGTGTTGTCCAACCTTAACAGAATAAACAAAGAAATCGAATGAAATCATCATTCGGTTTCTTTGTTTATTCTTATCGTGTTTGGTGCTTTAAAAGCTCAACTTTTTATATACTTCTAAAATGAGGTATACATACTCACGCAAACCAGCTCAACTTGAGAATAATAGAAATATATTCGCTAAAAGGGCGAGCAACTAAATTTTTAAACGATGAGGTATGGATTTTCTTTGCCTTCTAGTCCGAGCATTAAGCCCTCTAATCCACTTCGCACCATCGCATTGGTTGCTTCTTCGGTAAAGAAGGCATAATGCTGGGTAAAGATAACATTGGGAAATTGTTTTAAATAAAAGAGGGGGCGTTTATTGATAATTCGTGTGCCAATGTCAAAATGAGAAATCCCTGTTTCCTCTTCTAATGTATCAAGGCCTGCTCCCCCAATCCATTCGCTTTCTAACCCATCAATTAAATCTTCTGAATTGATAAGTCCGCCTCTTGATGTATTAATAAGCAGTACATTTTTTTTCATTTTCTTAATGGTTTCTTTGTTGATGAGGTGATGATTTTCTTCGGTCAGTGGGATGTGAAGTGAAATAATATCACTTTGCTTAAGTAAAGTATCCAAATCAACATACTCAGCATACGTTTCAACATGACTTATTGGTGTTTTATTATAAGCAAGAATTTTGCAACCAAAACCACTTAGAATTTCAATGACCGACTGTCCAATTTTTCCTGTTCCAATTATTCCAACCGTCATACTTCGTAATTCTTTTCCTTGTAAACCATCTAAAGAGAAATCATTAACGAGTGCACGGCAGATCGACACCTTTATTTTGCGAATGAGCATTAGCATAATCATGACGGTGAATTCTGCTACATTATAAGGTGGATAATGCGCATTACTGATACTAATACCTAGTGAATGAGCTGTTTCAACATTAATGTGGTCATAGCCAATTGTACGTGTTGACAGGTGTTTAATACCAAAATCGTGTAATGTGTTTAAAATTTCTGCATTAATTTGGCTGTGTGCTAAAACATTGACAGCATCGAAGCCTTTAGCTAAGTTAACGTTTTCCATCGTTAGCGGTTGGTCAATTGTCGTTAGCTGCTCAAGATTATAAGACTGTTTAGCATTTAAAAAATGCTCTTCCTCAAAAGGTAAGACATTGTAAGCAATAATTTTCATTTCAATTTGCTCCTTTTAATTAATCATATAATGGTTAAGAATCCGGTGGTAACTATCGCTGATTAAAATATATCTAGCTAATAATAAAATGCACACATGATTACTATTATAGATCAAATCACAATAGTCTCCTGTTTCCTTGGTAGATTATCTGACTTTCAATTTTTAATAGCTTTTGCTAATCGTTCTTCTCGTATACGCTCTCTGTAACTCAGAGAAGTGAAAGATTTAGTTCTTAGAACATTTTTAAATCCTATTATAATAAATTCTAATATATGGTATAATGTAGGGCGTTCATTAATGAAAAGGTGATTTTTTGAAAAAAATACTACTTAGCTTGTCACTGTTCATCTTGATCGGCTTAACGATAGGGATTTTTTTGTATGAACAATTAGAGCCATTACAACCATTTTCTCTTCAACAAAGCAATCAATCCTATCACGATGACGAAAATCATTTAGAGGAAACGGTGCAAACCCCAGTAAATCGTGGTGATTCTATTGTATATAGCTTAGAAAACAATGAACTTAATCTAAGTTTTAATCAAGGTGTCGATTGGATAACCGTTCCCATTGAGACTGGTTTGTTGTTTAGTGGTGATTATAATGGAAGTAAGCAAGAATTAATTGCTAATAGCTATGTTTTAGAATATGACTATATAGCATTTTTATATGCGGATGAGCATGTACAATTAATGCAAACACGTGATCAAGGCGAGACATGGGAACCGACCGTCATTATAGAAGATTTTCCAGGGATACGCTTTCGGAAGGTTGACATGCTTAATGATCGATTTGGTTACGTGATCGTTACAGGTGATCGTACGATGTCAGCAGAAGGAACGCTGATATATGTTACAGATGATCAGGGCGTAAGCTGGGCGAAGGTAAATAGTGCTGACACGACACGCTTACTGTATGATGGGGGCTTTATAGACGAGAATACAGCTTTCCTTTCTTATGGTACGATTAATCCAGAACAACCAGATCTGTTTGTGACAAATGATCGTGGTGAGACATGGAGTCAAGCTGTTTTTCAAACGCCAGAAGCATACCAAGATATCTTTGTTACCGCGGAAATGCCGTTTAGTGACGAAGACCAATTGACTATTTACGTTAATCAAGGACCTAATGGTGATTATCAAGGTGGGTTAGTAAAAGGAAAGTATACATCCGATGATTATGGTCAAACTTGGGAATTTGTTGGAGAGGTGGCTGGCGATGAAGTCCAATAATAGTAGAATAGTGATGGTATTAGGTTGGCTTGCTTTACTTGGGAGTGTCGGTTTATTCTGTTTGCAAGCGGGTTATTTTTTGATCCATCATCGTTATCAGGTTGAATATGTAGATAATCGTTTGTTCTATTTCATTAACATTTTAGTTGTCGTTTTATTGTTACTTAGTCTACTCCTCTTACTTAGGTTAAGTGGTAAAGTAAGGCGATTGATCATAGGTATAGTTGTCATCTTCATCCTCGTTAATAGTGTTCTGATGCAATTAAGTCAACAACATACACAAAATATTATTAGCTTGTCACCGAATTCAGAGAATATTTTAGTGGTAAAGCAGGATCAAGAACAAAGAGAAGCAATATATTATCGAACACAATACTACATATTTGCACGACCGCATCAACGTTTACCTAAACAGGTGCAAGGCCAATACAAGATTGACTGGTTAACCGAGGATGTTGTCGCCGTTACTTATCAGACAAAAACAGGGTCGGTAGAACAGTTTGTTGGTACATATGGTGATCGAGGCGATGGTATTTCATATTACGAAGTAGGGATGCAGATTCAAGGTGAGTGGGCAGGTGAAGACACCCGTGCCATCGTAGGACAAGAAGGCATAGAAATTGAATGTCAGCAGCAAAGTCAATGGTTTGATTGGGATGATGTTGTTCAGTTTGGTACACTTGCTATTGTATTATTCGATCAAGACGAGCCCGCTTGGACGATCGTTTTAAATGAAGGTTACCAAATTTATGATGCAGAGAATAACCCACCTGAAGGTGAGATTACCCTTTATCAAGTAACGATGGAAGAACATCAGCCGTTTATTCTTAAACCTTAGGTACGTCTTTTTGATGCTGTACTGATGTGATTGCTAATGAACAAATTATTGATGCCGTTTTATCAAGTATAATAGAGTAAATATTGGATACATTTGGATTTCTTCAAGGACGATACTTAGAAAGTAACAACAACTTTGTATCGTTCTTTTTTGTGTGTTAAGTAGGTGCTAACGGACGCTAATGCCTGCTTCAATCGACTGACTACCAATCAGCGGGTGAAGAACGAAACCTTTCACTGATTGAAAGTTCGTTTTATTGAACAATTGAAATCGCTACTGTCCCTGAGTGAACTTCTATGTTATAATTTCATTTCTTAAAAAATTTTCAAGATATGACAGGGTTCGTGTGAAGGGAGCGAAACGAAATGCTCAACATGACAAAATATGTTAATGGATACATGACAAAATGGTTGTTTTTTGCGACATTAGTTGGTATTGGTGGCGGTATTTCTGCTTTAGCATTAAATGCAGTGATTGATTTTGTTTCTTATTGGGGTGTGATGCTACCACTTTGGTTAGCACCGGTGATTGGTGGAGTCATCGTTTCGCTTCTTTATCGTTTTGACCCTAATGTTTTAGGTTCAGGTACGCCTAAGTATATTGACGGTGTTAATTTATATCAAGGGGAAATTACCCGTCGAACATGGTTAACGAAATTATTGGCTTCTTCTGCAACGATCGGTTTTCAAGGTAGTGGTGGGGTGGAAGGTCCCATGGTATTAATGGGTGGAAGTCTGGGTAATTTTATTGAAAAAATTCCACTGTTTAAGCGGTGGTTAGATAAAGAGGATCGAAGAATATTAACGGTTTGCGGTGCAGCCGGTGCCATTGGCGCTATCTTTCGCTCGCCTTTAGGTGGCGGGATATTTGCTGCAGAACTGTTATATAAGACGTCATTACATTATAGTGATATGTTCCCGGCTATTCTTTCTTCAACGGTTGGATTTGTTATTTACAGTACGGTGGGTGATGCGAATCCATTATTTGCAATGCCTGATTACCAAACGAATCCGACCAATATTTTATACTACGCTTTGGCGGGTTTGTTAGCTGGCTATGCTTCTGTATGGTTTATGAAGTTATTTCATAAAACAGAAGAATGGGGTGATTGGTTAGTAAACAAAGGCGCGCGTCACTATCTCCCAATACTAGGCGGCGCATTAACAGGGGTTATTTTAATTTTCTTTCCTGAAGTAGCAGGTACAGGGACAGCCTTTATTCAAAATTTAATTGATGCTTCATTTGGCACATGGTTTTTAATCGCAATACTAGTTGCTAAGATGTTTGCAAGTTCCTTTACGATCGGTTTTCGGGGGAGTGCTGGCTTAGTGATACCTGCGCTATTTATCGGTGCTGTTAGTGGAAGTATTTTAAGTAATGTATTTGTTGGTGGGGGCAACGGTCTGAGCAATGCCTTAATTATTTCCGGAATGGCCGCCAGCCTTGCTAGCATTGCTAATGTTCCTATTGCGGCGGCAGTACTATTGATTGAAATGGTTGGTTTCCAAGTCGGAGGGTCTGCGGTTGTTGGTAGCGTGATGGGTTATATAGTAGGTCATCGTAGAATGGTATATATTAATATGAGACACGATGATCCTGACTATCGAGCAGCTAAAGAATTTAGAAAATTAGATCGCTATTTTGAATAATATAACGGTCAACTATAGATAACAAAGATGAGCCTGTCGTGTGATAACTTCTGGTTTATATATACCTGTATAGGAGACACCAAAGATTTGATGGTGTCTCCTTTGTGCTAGTGAGTAAATCGCCTATCCTTCTACTAGCATATCTGATAAACGGACATGCTTTGTCCTTGTTCTTTTCAATTGCCTGAATAAGAAACAGCTCCAATATCGGGCGCTGTGCCGGTAAAAGGTTCACCTATATTCATGCCACCGTTAACAAGAAAACTACTTGGTCGCGGTTCAAAAAGGCGAATATTTGGCAATGATCCATTGGACTGCCGTGGCAATTTCGCTAACGAGGTATCGACAGTAAAGAACATACCAGCGGAAACAGTGGCGATTTGCCAACTGTTTGCTTGTTGAATGGAGCCACTAGCAATACGGACATGGGTCGGAGATACACCATTTAAATTATTAATAAAAACATGTTGTCTACCATCTGCTGGGTGATTAGGAAAGTCAAAGTTCCTCCCATTTTGAGAGATGCCGTTATTATATCCAGTGTTATGAATCAGCGTTAATGCACCTGTATTATTGTTATGATCGAAGCCTTTACTATGATTATCAAATGCGATATTTCCCTTTACCACATGATCTCCTGCAATACGATTGCCACCAAGCTTAAAACCATTTCCATTCCCTTCAAAGTCAGGATGGTTCCAAATAGCCGGGTTTCCATTGCCAAAAGACCAGTTATTTTCTAATGTAATGCGGCTACTTGCCATCCATAGATCAAAACCATCATCTCCGTTCTCCCATGCGCGATTGCCGATAAAGATATTGCCAGGTCCAAGTGCTTCATACTTTGCGGCAAATCCATCAGACATATTACCGACACGTCCACGAAGGTTAAAATTCCGATAACTATCATTATTTTTAATTATGTTATAAGAACCGTCCTCTAAATGAATCCCTGTCAATCGATTTTCATAAGCTTGGCAGCGTTCGATAATGTTATAACTTCCATGGATGCGAAAGCCATTTCCCCCGGCTCCTGTTACATGAATACCAATAAGATGCCAATGGTCACCATTTAACCGAATCCCATCTCGTCCTGGTAGCTCTTCTTGGGACCAGAAATTAAAGGTAGGTATTTCATCAGGATAAGCAATGATGGTAATTGGCTTATCAGGTGTTCCACTTCGATTGATATCAATACGTGTGTCTTCATAATAAGTTCCACCACGTATCACAAAGACATCACCTGGTTCAGCTAAATTTACCGCATGTTGAAGTGTTGCAAAAGGAGAGCCTTCTGTTCCTGATCCATGATCACTCCCATCAGATGCTATATAAAACGTCTGTTTACCATCAGGTATAGGCAAAGTTTGCTCGCTAGCAGTTGTGGCAAGTCGTGGTAGAAGGAATAAAAATAATAGGAATAGAGACGACATAATAATAATAACGTGAGACGAATGCAATTTTCTTAACATTATCTTTCCTCCTATAAAGTGGATATAGATTATTTCTCCAAATATTGTCTATACCCTTTTAAAAAAGAATATCTTTTTATCGACAAAAATAGCGCGTCAGTCGGTTTATAACAAATAAGCCTCGATCAGCACTGAAAAGTAATGGCGTTATCAAGGCTGTGATTCAGAAAAAAGTGTGTGTAAGAGAAAAATTCTATCTATAAGCGACATTTGGCTCTGTCGTCGTTTCTTTTATGATCATAAGATAAAGAAGAAAATAATAAGGGGAGAAGACGAATGACAGGGCAATTAATAAGTTCACGTCTTAAGCTCTTAATACTGATCAAACCCTTTGATAAGCATTTGCCAAAGCATCGGATGAAATATGAGATGATTAAAGCTTTAGAACAGTTTGCAGATGTTTATTATTGGCATCAAGATGGTGATATTAAAGAGATTATTAAAAAAATTGGTGTGACGCCTGATTTTATTTTGCACTATGATGTCGCATGGGACAATACTTTCGCGCCCCATGTAGAAAATTTAGATAAAATCGCTATCCCAAAAGGGTGTTTTGTAATTGACGTGCATTGGAAAAAACAAAAGCGTATTCAATATTTTACTGAAAATCAAATAGATTTGATTTTCTCTGTTTCGAAATATCCATTCTTAAAGGTATTCCCTGCACTTGAAAAGAGATGGCGTTGGGTACCATTTTCAATAGATCCAACTGTATTCAAAGATTGGCATCAATCAAAAGCATACACCTATTTATTGATGGGGCTTGTTCATCATAGTGGCCTCCGTTACCCGGCAAAGGGACGCTATGCCTTTAGGGAGCAAGTGTTGAGCCAGCTTGGTGACGAAGAAGGTTTTGTCTTCTTTAAACATCCTGGGCATCGCACCAAGAAAACACAGCTGTTAAATGAGCAGTTTGCTCAACATTTAAATCGTGCTGAAATCTTTTTTACTTGTGGCAGTGTGATGCAGTATCCAGTATCCAAGTACTTTGAAGCACCGGCATGTCGAACCTTGTTATTGGCGGAAACCAATCCAGATATTGAAGAACTTGGGTTCATTGATGGTGAACATTTTGTTGCTTGTAATCAAGCAAATCTTTATCAAAATGCCCTTTATTATCATGAAAATCCTAAAGAACGTCAAGAAATAACGGATAAAGGCTATGCATTTGTTCAACAGTATCATACGAATCAAGTGCGGGCACAACAATGGATTAAGGAAATCGAGGTGTTTTTACATGGTAGCTAACAGGAAAGCGAAAGATGCTGATTTTTATAATCAGGTTTATCTTAATGGTGGGCAAAATCAAATGTATAAGGTATCTTATCAAGACAGTCCTTATTTTCCAATCTGGAAGCAAGCGATAGAAGCGCTTGAAATGAATGATAAACCGAAAATTTTAGAGTTAGGCTGTGGAGTTGGTCAATTTGCTCAATTTCTCTTCACATACCCTATCGATCGTTACATGGGAATCGATTATAGTGAAGAGGCGATTAAGCAAGCTAAAGCGAGTAATCCATCACATAAAGATTGTTTTATTGTTGACGATATTTACGAGACGACATGGTTAGATTCGGACTATCAAATCGTTATTTTGTTTGAGGTGTTAGAACATCTTGAACATGATTTAGCTGTGTTAGATCGTATAAAAAAAGACAGTCAGATCTGTTTATCTGTCCCAAATTTTGATAGCGCTAGTCATGTTCGCTATTTCCCAACAGAGCAAGCTGTTATCGAGCGTTATCAACATCATTTACAAATTGAAACCATTTCCACTTTTCCTATTAGTCAAAAAAATAAATTATATTTATTAACAGGTGTTAAATAAAACGAACCTTCAATCAGTGGGGGTTCTTGTTCTTCAGAACATTAGTATCCGTTACCGTCCGGCTTGTCAGTTTGGCCACTGTTCTGTATGTTGAAGTGACCGGTTTACGGACGGTCCGGTGATAAACGTGCCGAAGCTCGATTCAACTTTCTGAATCGAGCTTCGGTTTCATTTGTTTTAAGCGTTCTTTAATGGATGTAACTTGTTTTTGGTAAAGAGAGTCATGGTGCAGACTCTTTTTAAAATGCGCCTCTATTCGCTCAGATAAAGCTAAGAAATCCTCTTGTTTTAGTGGATGCGTGGCGTGATATTGCTCGAGCATGTTCCAATAGAGTTTTCCAACATAGAAATGTTTGCAAGCTTGTTGTTCAGTTTGATTTAAAACAGTCCAGTCAATGTTAGGTAAATAAATATCGACAGTGAAATGAGCTACAATATAGTCAATTAAATAGATCATCGATACGATTCGTTCAGCACTAAATGATAGATTATGGTCATGGCGACGGTGACAAAGGACAGGTTGATCAAGGTGATGGTAGCGCCAGCCACCACGTTTGATGTTAACGAGACAATTCAATGTATCTCCGGCGATCGGTTTAGCTGGATCGACTATCCATTCATAATCATGGTCACGATAGTACGCCAGTTTGAATAGACCAATCATTGGTATGACACCCGATCCGAACCGTTCAAAAATAGTTTGCACGATTGCCTGATCATTGTAAGTTTGATAATGCCATGTTGTTATGGGCTTCTCATGCTCGTCAACAAGCATTAAATTACCATAAACGTAATCAACATCATGATGATTACTAAAAAAGTGCACGTAGTTCATTAATACATGTTGGTCGAATAAATAATCATCAGCACTGATCGGTAGCAGATATTCACCTGAAGCTGTTTCGATTAAATCACGCATGGCGATATCAGGAAGTCCTGTATTGTGATCATGGACAATAACTGATATGTTAGCGTGTTTATTTGTATACTGCTGAATGCGTTCAATTGAATCATCGGTTGAGTGATCATCTATAATGATGATCTCAATATTCGAGTAAGTTTGAGCGAGAACAGAACGTAAGCATCGGTCAAGATAATCGGCATAATTGTAGTTAATAATACCAACTGTTACTTTTGGCTGTTGGTTAGCGTCTATTATGACTGGTGATGAAATGGATTGCGATAGTCCTTCAATGACGTTATTGATTTTCTCCATTTTTTCAGTTAGATGATAGTGTTCTTCAATAAAGCGTCGATAGGCTTTGGCGTCGTAGGGTTGGTTAATCACCATATCGACAAACTCAGGGATGGAACTCCAAACCATTGAGGAGTCATAGATCGATTGGGCACCATAGAAGTTGTGAACAAGCGGTTTAATTCCTTTGGCCATTCCTTCCATAATCGACATGTGTTGTGTTTCAAATAGACTAGACGAGATGATGTAGTCTTTATCGGCTAAGTAGTGATTCGGATCGGTTTGCCAACCATCGAAATGCACAGATTTTTCTAGGTCAAGTGCTTTTAGGATTTGGTTGAAATAGAGCTGATAGCGTTGATCTTGAAAAGCCCCAGCGATATGCAGCCTATAATTTGAATCTTGTTCATGTAAAGCTTTAAAGGCATGGATTAACAACATCGGCCCTTTTTTATAATTGATATAGCCTAGTGAAGCCAACCTATAACGATCTCCAGGCGTCTTATATGTGTATTTAGCTAAGTCAACACCATTTTCAATCACGCACGTTTGTTGCTCAGTTAACTGAGGTAATCGCTGTTTGACATATGCTTTGATCGGTTCACCAACAAAGATAATCCGATCAATTGTTTGTAAGTTCACTTGTTTAATATAGTTTGTAAAAGCCTCATAGCTATGAAGACGACAAATTATTTTTTTGTGATAAGCGAGAGCAAGTTGACTTCCATAAACGACGAGGTCATCACACCATTCGAACCAGCAAATATCAGCCCACTGCATGTTCACATCAATTTGTTGCTTCTCTTTTACTAAAACTTTCTTTGTGGTATGTGTTTGAGCTAACTGATTGATAATCGGATTTAAAAAGTTGTCTAAACCGGGTTTAACGAAAAAAACAATCTTCACCATGGGTTCACGCATCCTTTTTTAAAAAAACAGTTTTATCACAGATAAGCGTCCGTAAAATGCCCACCTCAAACTAGAGAACAGTGGAAAATCTATTTAAGTTGGAGCTAACAGACGCTAATCTCCTGATTCACTCAACAAACAATCAGAGGGCGAAGAACGGAAACCCCCACTGATTGAAGTTTCGCTTTATGTGTAGTTATTGTATTCATTTCAGTTCGCTTAGCGTGTGTATTTGTAATAGAGCATGGGATTAAATGCACCTAGATGAGAAAATAGGCATACATTAATACATCATAAGATAAAGGAGTAAACGATTATGTATTATTATCAAAATGTCCCTTATTACCATTTACCTGCCCAACCTTACCGTGGCTATCCCGACGACAGACAACAGCATCAAGAAGATCATGGAAAGCACCCGTATGTCACTAATATTAATCGAGCAACAAAGGAGAACAGGAATTTTCGTAAAGCATTATGGACAGGAGATCACTTGCAAGTGACATTAATGAGCATTGATGTCGGTGATGATATCGGACTCGAAATTCATCGTGATACCGATCAATTTTTAAGAATTGAACAAGGGCGAGCGTTAGTACGAATGGGTAATCGTAGAGATCATTTGCCTTTTCAGCAACATGCAAATAAAGATGATGCGATTATGGTACCTGCAGGCACTTGGCACAACGTGATTAATACAGGCCATGTTCCATTAAAACTTTATTCTATTTATGCACCACCACATCACCCGTTTGGAACCGTTCATCGAACAAAGGAAGACGCAATACATCACCATTAATGATTTTGTAGGTGGTTGACAGGGAAGGGGTCCTTTAACGGGCAGCAATATTAGCATCATAAACGTAGAACGATCATATTAACTGCCCGTGAAATAGGACGCGTCTCTTCGTTTCCTTTCAAGATGATACAATTTAAGTGGAAAAATCACTGTGTTTAGTGGATAATAGTGTTCGATGAAAGCGAATCATAGATGCGTGAAGGGGAGAGGAGTTTGTGAAAGCCACAATGACTTTGATTTCAGAACCGTTATATCCGAATATTGAACCATTTCAATGGGAATTAGCATTGTTTAAAAGTAAACCTGTACGCCGGCTAAAGCATTTAGCTCATTTTGGTGCCGGGTCCTTAGTGTCTCCTGTTATACATAGTCGATATGAGCATACCGTAGGCGTCTGGAAATTGGTTAGTTTCTTTTTTCCTGATGCTATTAATCTTCGAATAGCAGCAATTCTCCATGATATTGGTCATTTACCATTTTCACATGCTGTCGAAGCGCCATTGGGTTTTAATCATCATCAGTTAACCCAAAATTATATTCGAGAAGAGGAAATAACCCATATTCTTGCGCGTTTAGAGATTGAACCAAAAACGATTATTGATTTGTTGGACATGCCAACAGTGATAACTGGAAGAGGGCAAGTGTTGGGGCTGGATCATTTAGATAGTTTTTTTCGCGATACTTATATGTCTGGTCAATTAACAAAGCTGCCTGGATCAATTTTAGCTAACTTAACGTGCACAGCCGATGGTATTGAAACAGATCGAGAAACAGGATGTGACTTAATGGCTCTTATTCTCGCTGATCATCAACTTTTTTTATCACCTTATATGGTGGCGGTTGATCGGCTATTGGCTGAAGCAGTAAAGGCACATTGGCTAGCGGTACCTCAAGTTGATAAAGATCAATTTGCACGTATGATTGATGCAGACCTAATTTTTATGTTACAACATTCGCCCTCAGATAAAGCAAGACAATTAATCAATACCATTTTGTTTAACCCTGATCAAATAAAGATAAGTAAGCAAGCTTCAGCCAACAGTTATCCAATCAGTGTTAGAAAAATATATAACAAGCTTCCTAGAGTAAATGCTACATGTCTCAATGAAGCAAGTAGAATAGAAGAAAAGCTGGCAGATCTAGCCTTTGATGAACGCTATGTATCCGTCTAAATGAGAGATAAAAAATAAGCTTTACAGAATCGATGGGAAGTGTTAAACTATTCAAAATTATTAATGAGCGATGATGAGAAGAGTAGATAAACGATGGCTTTGCAGAGAGCTCCGTTAGCTGAAAAGGAGTAAGCTGGATTTTGTTGAACCAAACCTCTAAGCTTTACACTGGATCCAATCGAGGTGATAGTGTGACGGGAGCTCCCGTTACAGAGCTAGGGTATAAGGACATCATCCTGTACCCGACAAGGTTAATATAGTGATATATTAATAAACTGAGGTGGCACCGCGATCATAATTCCCGCCCTCAAGACTAGGTCTTGGGGGTGGGATTTTTTCTATGTTAAGCAAATGTCAAGTAACGGCATAAATAGTTAAGAGTACCAAATATAAAAAAAGATAGCATCATGCTAACTAGGAATTGTGATCGGGGGAGAGATTCATGAAGTCAAATTTTAATGCGTTTATATCTTATCGCTTTATTTTTTTATTTGTTATTGGTTTGTCACATGTAGGGGAATGGTTATATTTTATTGCACTAAATTTAATCATTTTAGAGAGAACAGGTGCTCCTGCAGCGGTAACGGGCTTATATTTAATCAAACCATTAGCAGCCATGTTTGCAAGCTTCTGGATCGGGAGTGTTATTGATCGCTTAAATAAGCGTCAGTTAATGGTGTGGTTAGATTTAATCCGTGCAGGTCTTATCATACTGTTACCATTGCAAAATCAGTTAACGGTTATTTATCTACTCGTCTTTGCTATTAATATAGCAAGTGCGATGTTTGGGCCAACTTCAATAATTTATATGACAAAATTAATTGAAGAAAAACAACGCAAGTCATTTAATGCGTTTCATAGTCTTGTTACATCAGGGGCTTTTTTGATTGGACCTGCCTTAGCGGGAATATTGTTTGGCTTGGGTACGCCACTTTTGGCGATTTATTTTAATAGCATTGCTTTGCTAGTATCTGGCATATTAACACGATTTATCCCAGATGTTGAAGCGGTAGACTGCACGTTAAGCCAATCAAATCGCTTGTCGTTTCAACAACTCAAGCAAGATTGGCGATCGGTCCTTATTTTTAGTCGGCAATTTCGATTAATTATGTTTATTTATTTTTTATTTAATGCAACCATGATTGGCATGACAAGTGCAGTTGATTCATTGGAAGCCGCTTTTGCTACAGGCGTATTAGCTTTGTCTGATCGGTCATACGGTTTCTTAGTAACACTTGCTGGGGTAGGGGTGTTGAGTGGTGCATCACTCAATACAAGGATGGTTAATAAATGTAATCAATCCTTTATGATGGGAGGGAGTGTCGTTCTTGTTTCTATCGGTTATTGGATTTATGGATGGTCAACCACATTTGTGATTGCTGGATTCGGCTTTTTTATCATTGGTTTTTTTACTTCATTTGCAAATACCGCTTTTTTAACATTTTATCAGCATCATGTCCCTGTTGATATGATGGGGCGAATAAGTAGTATTTATCAAATGGCTGAAGCCATATTTATTATGCTGATGACGGGTCTTATCGGTTTATCAACAGCCTTTTTTTCGCTGCGTTTTATTGTATTAGCTGGTGTCGCAGTGATGTCAATGTTCTCTCTATTACTTTGTTATTTGCTGATTGTCAATGTTAAACGTAAACGTTCCAAACCGCTACTTCACCGATCTACTGACATGATATAATATATGGTAACTGCATCTGATCCATTTTAAAAAGGGGAAATCTTGGTGTATTTGACGATTGCGTATTTAAAAGATGGAAATGCAAAACAAAAATACGTGTATCAGGTATTGCAACAATTAGGGATAATGAATGACTTTTCCTGCTACTCCCCCGTCCTTTGTGGGACGATCCCGTTAGCTATAGATCATGATCACTCTGATTTGGATATTATTATGACAGTCAAGGACTTCCACGTGTTCACTGATGAGGTTAAAGAAGCTTATGGTCAAATGGAAGGATTTCGTGTTAAACTTTATAATGTGCGAAATATACCAACAGTAAAAGTTAATTTCTACTATCATAACTTAGCTTTTGAAATCTTCGCGCAAGACAAGCCAGTGATTGAACAAAATGCTTATTTACACATGATAATAGAAGCAAAATTACTTAGTCTATTCCCAGACTCTAGAAGTAAAGTGATCGCATATAAAAAGCAGGGTTATCATACAGAAGCCGCTTTTTGTAAAGTGTTAGATCTATCAGGAAATGATCCTTTTTCAACACTTTTAGATTATGGCAGAGAAAAGAATTGGGTTATGTAAAACAAAGGGAGCGGAGTATGTTGCAAGAACAAGTAATACGTGTACTGCACATTGGTAAACGAGCAAGTACCTTGAAAAAGTTGACAGAAGTGTGCGTTGACCAGGGCTTTCATGTGAGTTGGACGAATCAACTTAAGCAAATTGAAGTAATCACTGCAACTTATCAAGCCAGTGATTATGATGTGATTACCTTTGAACAAGACATAAATACGGAAACAAAAGAAAAGTTAATGATAAGATTTACAAAGCAAAATCCTCAAATTAAAGTGATCACTAGACTGGCTGCGATCCCGAGTCTCGTTATTGATCAAGTGTATCAAACTTTTCGTTCAGATCAACACGCCTTACACATTGAACGGATAGCCCCTAATCAAATTGAATTAGCTAATCAAAACCGTTGTCATATAATGGTGAAGCATTATTGGGTGAATTGGTTATACCAAAAGAAAGCTGCTGTTCTATTGAATCTTGAAGTTGATAAAGGTGAAATGACCGTGGCGTGGCCTCATAAATCAAAACAAAGTTATGTCACAGTTGTTGCCGATAATCAGGTAATTGAGGTGTTAAGTTAAGAGAAGGGCAAGGGTATCCATTGATTTCATGGGATTGTAGCCCAATGATGATATCTCATGAAGTCAAGATTGCTGCTTTGTTCAATGATGATTATTTCTTGTTGTGGAGAAAGGAGACGGTGACTATGAGCAGATACTTCGTTAGCTTTGTTATTATTTGTATAGTGATTATCTCATTCATTTTTAATCGATCAAACACCGATATTGCTATTGATCGTATAGATTTTAACGAGGTAAAACTCATAGTGACGCCCCTGCTCCTGACCATCAACATGAATTATGGGTGCAATTTCTAAAGAAAGATTCGACAACCTCAGAAGGTCATATTCTTGTTGACCTGATGACGAAGGCATATGATGAGGAACCTGATCGGCATAATGTTATCACAGTCGATCAAGTGCGAACTGTCTATTGGGGTGGAAAGTTAGATCAGACACAGATTGATTACTTTCAAGTTGAGTGGTTAGATGAACAGACGGTTGATATTGCCGGGCACGTGATCAATCCATTTAAAGAAAAGATTGATCATTACCGTGAGTAGTGGAGATAGGAGGGACGGTGTTACTTTTCGAATCAATGACCGTCTCTATAATATTTTTGGCAAAGATTAAAGTGGTGTTGCTCATGAATGCCGATTAAATCGATGCTTTGAATGAAGTTAGGATAGTGGGCAATTGGATCAGGATAGCGAATATGTCCGGCTATTCTTTCATTAAGAGTTGTCACCATCGACTCTAATTTTTTTGTTTCATGCGCTATTTCCTTAAGTAAAGTCGTCGTGCTTATCAATTGTTCAACATGCTTAGGTGGCATAATTATAGAAGGCGCTCGCATGGCTTTGCTGTATTTTTGACGATATTCTAGGTAGATATTATTTATCACAGATAAGCGTCCGTAAAATATCCACCTCAAAATAGAGAACAGTGGTAAATCTGTTGAGCTGGGTGATAACGGACGCTAATGTCCTGATTCACTCAACTAACAATCAGTGGACGAAGAACGAAATTGCCCACTGATTGAAGGTTCGTTTTATTTGTGTTGAGTAGGATGAATGTTTCCAGATCCATGCGATGGGTTTGGCTAATGGTAAATAAACGGTATTTAGTTGTCTAAACCGTTTGACCATTAAATACAGGTGATAATAGGTTTCACCAATTGACCATTTATTTACTTGTGGGCGAGCCCAGACTTGCCAATTATTTTCCGCTATAAAACGGCTGAATATCTCTCTTTGGTCATAGATCTTTTCAAAATGCTTCGTAATCGATGTGTTCTGCATGATTTCCCCGTCAACTTAACTGTTTTTTATATTTTTTTAATTTCTTTACAGCCCAATCGTAGTGACTTGATGTCGCCGATACAAGATAAGAGCCTAAAGAGGTTGTATTCGTCCACTGATAGTATTTTTTAGTAAAGAGCTCTTCATTACTGTGGCGATCGATTAAACAGAACATTTCATTGTGTGAATGGGCTAATAGTGCTTTAGCTGTTTGCAAATCTGTATCTTGATAATGAAGCCAAATCGCATGATTTAGTTCTGCTGTTGTTTTCCAACTGTAACCTTCCCTCGGCATAATCGGTTTTTTACCACTCATCCCAACCTGGTACCATTGCTTCATCATATTGTGCCATTCATGAAGATGAACAAGGACATCACGAATATTACGATCACGGTCTTCAAATGGGAAGGTGCCGTTTTGTTGTACGTCAGTCATAGTGTTTATTAATGTTAATAAGGCTTGATAATTATGTTCAGCTGCTTCGAGAAGTTCTACTTTTGATTTTGGTCTCGCCACGTTTGCCACTTCCTTAACTTCTTTTTGCTAACATCTAACTTTATCACAGATAACCATCTGTAAAATACCCACTGAAGGTTCGTTTTACTCAACAATCGTTAATTTTGACTTACCAGAAAAATACATGAAGGTGCCAAATAATGCGCCACCACACAACCAGATGGTGAGATGGATGAAACCATAAGTATACGTGCCAGTATATAAGAAATCAAAGAGCCCCATTAAGGTAAACATCTGTAATCCCCAAGTTATCCCCATAAATACCGCTTGCCATTTTATTTTTTTCTTTATTATCATGTAATCTTGATAGCTATAAATTTCTTCAATATCTACTTTTGAAACGCGTAACCTAATCGTAATGACCCCAGCATAAGTTAAATTCAGGACGAGAATAAAAAAGTAGTCAATCGATGGACTAGCCTGTTGATAATTAATGAAAAAGAGTCTGACGAACATATAGACCATACTTATACACCACAACCACATTCCTGTATTACCTAAAATGCGGTAAATCTCTTGATATTGAAATTCATCACGATCACGTGAGAAACCTAGTATTCTATTGATTAATTTTGTCTTCATCTTTTTCTGCCTCCCAAAACAATGTGTTTAAATCGGTATGTAACGCTTTAGCGATGTTAATACATAACAGCAAAGAAGGATTATATTTATCTTTTTCAATCATATTAATAGTTTGTCTTGATACACCGATATTTTTGGCCAAGTTTGCTTGTGTTAATCCATGCTTTTTTCGGTAATAGGCGACACGATTCATTAAACGGTTCTCTCCTAGCTTAGATGATCAATTCGATGTCAATTATATTAGACATCAGTAGAAGTGTCAATTATATATATATTTGTTAACATCCCGTACCCAGCGATACCCCCGTTCCATGGACACGGCTTCAGCTAATCGGCATTCAAAGGAAATTTGCCAAAGTAGGTATTCAGCTCGCGATTCATCTTATTTGTCTTATAGATTAAGTGAAAGATGTTCATTCATTATTTATAACAAGTTATCACTTTAAATGAACGTGTTAGGACATTCATGCTGTTATATATTAAAAAACGCGTTACGATAATAACAAGAAAGGGGGAAACGAGTTGAAGATTGATATCGATATTAATGAAGATTATGGCGAGGAAATTGAGGTAGCTATCCGATCAAGATCCTGGTCTAAAGCACTTGACCAAGTGATTCAAAACATAAAACGAGTAGATGTCAAACGGATTACGGGTATTGACGGTGAGCAAACGCTGGTTTTATCGCCAGAATCAATTGACTTTATTTTTGCTCAAAATAGAAAGGTATATGCGAGTGTAAAGGGCCGGTCGATCCAGATAAATATGAAACTTTATCAACTTGAGCAATTATTAATGCCTGCTGATTTTACCCGTTTTTCGAAATCAGTACTTGGTAATTTAAAGCGAATAACCAAATTTGAGTTGTCATTTAACGGGAATTTATGTGTTTATTTTAAAACAGGGAGTAGCACGTATGTATCAAGAAAATATGTCAATGACATTAAAACAAAATTGTTAATGGATGGTGATAAAAATCATGAATGAGATCATTAAACGGATATGGGTTGGTTTTGGTTTTGCGAGCGTACTCACATTTGTTGCATTGTCATTAATAGTCTTGCAACAAGTCGATACTTCAGTGTATGAAGTTTGGCAACATATGCTTGGCAGTTTAGTAATGGGCGCTTATTTTGGCGTTGCCTCATTTATTTTTGAGCAAGAAAGATGGAGTCCGCTTATACAGACGGTTGCTCATTTTTCACTCTCTATCCTAGTGTGGTTACCACTTGCTTTATTTTTAGGTTGGGTACCACTAGGTTGGTGGACAATTATTATCGGTGTCTTTAGTTTTACCGTGGTTTATTGCTTATTTTGGCTAGGTTCTACGCTCTATTTCAAAAGCGTATTGAAACAATTGAATCAGATGGTTAAATAGCACGTGAGGCAGTTCGAAGCATTCGAACTGCCTTCTTTGTTAAAAGGATGGTTCGCTGTTCGAGTGAAAAAAGATATGTTAAACTATGGTAAACTATTGCAAAAGAAAAATAGGAGGATGTTTGTTGATGATTTATATAGGTTTAACAGGCTGGGGTGATCATTATTCACTATATCCTGCTGATCTAAAGGCTAAAGACAAACTTGCTGAATATAGTAGTTATTTTCCAACTGTTGAAGTTGATGCTTCTTTTTATGCTGTTCAGCCAATCCGTAATGCTGAAAAATGGGTGAACGAAACCCCGCAATCTTTTCGTTTTGTTGTTAAAGCATATCAAGGGATGACCGGTCATCAACGAACAGAGTTGCCTTATCCAAGCAAAACAGAAATGTTTGAAGCCTTTAAGGCATCGCTCGTTCCTTACATAGAAGCAGATAAATTGGCGATGGTACTTTTTCAATTTCCACCTTGGTTTGATTGTAAAGAAGAGCACATCCTTTATTTGAAATATTGTAAGCAACGGATGGCTAACATCCCTGTTGCGTTAGAGTTTAGACATCAGTCTTGGTTTGCTAAACCGAATCGAGAGAAAACATTGACCTATATGCGAACAGACAACTGGATTCATGCTATCGCTGATGAACCACAAGCTGGCGATGGCTCAATTCCAATCGTGCCCGAAGCAACCAATCAGCAAACCACGCTGATTAGATTTCATGGTCGAAATGTTCACGGGTGGAACAGACCGAAAACAAAGTCTACCAATTGGCGAGAAGTTCGATATTTATATAATTATAATCAAGCAGAATTATTGGAATGGAAACAACGTATCAAGGTACTCGAAGAGCAGTCACAGGATATTTATTTGTTATTCAATAACAATTCAGGTGGTGATGCAGCAAATAATGCCCAAACCCTTCAGCAGATGCTTGGTATTGACTATCAGGATTTAGCATCACAACAACTTCGGTTATTTTGAAGAAAGATAGACTGGGGGTACAGCATTGTGAATGTGATGGAGAAATTATATACACTGCTTATTATTGCTCAAACAAGAAAAGTAATAAGCATTAAGACATGATCTCCAGTTTGGAAAATACACTTCCAATTGAATCGGAAATAAATAAACCTGCTTTGTGCTGGTTAATTTCTGTTGTATTAATAACGACGAGGTGTTCGCCTTGAAAGTAATCGACTAAATAGGCTGCTGGATAGACCGTTAAAGACGTACCACCGATAATTAGTAATTCACACTGATTAATCAATGAAACGGCTGCTTGCCAGCGGCTTTGGTCAAGTGGCTCTTCGTATAAGACAACATCTGGTTTAATCGTACCGCCACATGTACAGGTTGGAAGGGTCTCTGCATGTTTTATCTTTAGAGGCGGATAATGCTTATGACAATGAAGGCAATAGTTGTTATTAATCGTTCCGTGTAATTCAATCACGTGGTGTGAACCAGCTTTTTGATGGAGGCCATCGATATTTTGTGTGATAATACCTTTGAGCTTTCCCGCTTGTTCAAGTTTAGCAAGTTGAATGTGGGCTGGATTTGGTTCTGCACCTAGCGTAAGCAATTTTTGCTTATAAAAATGAAAGAACACGTGTGGATGCGTTGAGAAGAATGAATGACTTAAGATTTGTTCTGGTGGATACGCATAGTCCTGATTATATAAACCGTTATGACTTCTGAAATCAGGGATGCCACTTTCTGTTGAAACACCTGCACCACCGAAGAATACAATGTGATTTGTTTTATCAATTAAATCTTGAAGTTGGTTAATATTATCCATGTCACGCCCCTCTTTCGTTATTAAAGTACGTACTATGTTTACATTAGTCTACCATATATTTTGTCACAGATAACCGTCCGTAAACCACCCACCTCAAAATAGAGCGTAGGGCAAAGCTCTATATAGGTGTGTAGTGACGGCGGCTAATGTCTTGACAGACTCAACTAACAAGCAGTGGGCGAAGAACGAAAATGCTCATTGATTGAAGATTCATCGTATAAGTTTATAGACAACATAAGCTATGGGGGAACATATTTAGTCTAAGCTTTGAAATAGAAAATATAATGTATCATCATTTAAAGGGAGATCTGCGTATGTATAACAATAAAATTATAGAACATTTACAAAAATTTGGTGTGGATATTAAACAAGATCAGTTAAAATCACATAATAATAGGGTTTTAGTCAGCAAGTCCTTTACCTTTGATGCAGCCCATCACCTTCATGCTTATCAAGGCAAGTGCGCCACATTGCACGGTCACACTTACGAAGTTATTTTTGGCATTAGTGGATACACGAATGAAATTGGTCTTGTTATCGACTTTAGTGAAATTAAAAAAATTTGGAAAGACCAAATTGAAATCGATCTTGATCATCAATATTTAAACGAGAGTTTGCCGGCAATGAACACGACGGCCGAAAATTTAGTTGTTTGGATTTATCAAAAGATGGAACAAGCATTAACGAAGGCTGGCCAACGTGATCTTCAACTTGAGTTTGTTAGACTCTTTGAAACACCAACGAGTTATGCAGAGGCTAGAAGGGAATGGATGTGATGACGCGTTATCCTGTTTTAGAAATCTTTGGACCAACGATTCAGGGAGAAGGTATGGTGGCGGGGCGAAAAACGATGTTTATTCGAACAGCTGGATGTGATTATAGTTGTTCATGGTGTGATTCAGCTTTTACTTGGGATGGCAGTGCAAAAGAAGAAATTAAGATGTTGACAGCTTCAGAGATTATGACGAGACTCCATGCTATCGGTCAAGATCAATTCGATCATGTCACGATATCAGGAGGAAATCCTGCTTTATTGAAAGACCTTGATCAATTGATTCAACTTTTACAGCAAAATCAGCTAGAAGTTGCGATAGAAACACAAGGGACGCGTTGGCAATCATGGTTTCTATTAATTGATGATTTAACTTTATCGCCAAAACCGCCAAGTTCCGGAATGAAAACCGATTGGAATAAACTCGATACTATTATTAATCATTTAAGAGATAACAACCGGCTAGCACATACATCATTAAAAATAGTTGTTTTTGATGATCAAGATTTTCAATATGCCGAAACTGTCCATCAACGCTATCCTGATCTATTATTTTATATACAAGTAGGTAATCCCGATTTAATGGAAACGGAGGTCCCACAGTTAGCAAAGTTACTGTTGGAAAAATATCAGTGGTTAATTAATAAAACAATTAAATCAACAAAGTTAAATAAAGTTAGAGTACTTCCGCAACTACATACATTAATATGGGGGAATAAGCGTGGGGTTTAAAGAAGTAGCGGTTGTGTAGATAACGCTTCTCCACTCTATTTAAGTTGGTCGGCTGGAATCAAAGTTAAAAATGAATGAAGTGAAGGGAGGTGTAGATGACTTGAAGGCATCTATCATTTATTTTATTGTAACCTTTTGTCTTATTATGGCTAGCTTGTTTGGTTTATTTGGTCAAGATCTCGCTTACGCTATCAATGCATATGTTCCAGCAGTGACATTAACAACAGCTATAACGCTTGTCACTTTCACGAGTATTGGCATCTATATAATGATCCCGCTTATTTGCTGGATTTCTAAACATGTAAAAAGACGAGCTTTTATGATAATTACGAGAATAAATTGTATTTTAGGCTTGCCTATTTCAATTTGGTCACTGTTTGTTTGGGTGATGTGGATGGGTTAACGATAGATTCATCCCATGCCCCCCATCTTAGTGTAAGGTGGGGGGCAGGCGCGGGAAATCGACTTTTATCACAGCTAGCCCTCCGTAAAACGTCGCTTCAAATTAGAGCATGGAGCAAATCTATTTAGACGGGTGCTAATGCCCTGATTCACTCAGCTACCAATCAGTGGGTGAAGAACGAAAGCGTTGACTGATTGAAGTTGCGTTTTATGGGGTGATAGTGACTTGTGTGCCAATCGGAATCGTAGCAGCTAGTTCTTCAACATCATGATTATACATCCGAATACAGCCACGTGAAACGGCCTTGCCAATTGATGATGGATCATTCGTCCCGTGAATACCATAGTGTTGTTTGGATAACGACATCCACATCGTACCATAAGGTCCACCTGGATTAGGTGCTTTATTAATAATAACAAATTGTCCGATAGGTGTTTGACTAAGGATTTGTCCCACGGCTATCGGGTATGTTTTTAGTGGTACATGATCACTTAACAAGGTTAATGTTCGTTGCGCAATCGATACATGAATTTGATAGGGTAGCTGTTCTGGGTTCGGTAGTCCAGGGATGATTACTGGCTGTCCAACGAAGATCAGATCAGGATTAATTTGAGGATTTGCTTGGATCAGATCAGTTAAGCTTACGCGATAATCACGTGCGATGATTGATAACGTTTCTCCTTCTTTAACTATGTGATAATACATTATTTTCACTCCATTTAGCTTTTGCTTTAGGATATGCGCCTTTAGCTGTTTATGCTTTTTTAAGAAACCGGAGAATAAGCGCTAGTATCTCTTAAATTAAGATAAAATCCCGCCTTGAAGAAGGCGGGATTTTAACGCGTTCTCAAAAGTTGGCTTAGCCACCCTTGCTAGGTACATGGAATAAAAGGGAGCACGACCAGGCAACTCAGAGAAATAAAGTTGCTGCTGTTAATCAAATAAAGTAATAATGAGCGACGTTGTTTTCAAGAAAAAAATTTGTTCTCTTTCTCAAAACTGGTAATCAATGTATAGCTTGCGATTAGCAAAGATATTTCCCAAGTCCCCCATATAAAGCGAGGCAGTTCGATGGTTGTGAATATAATGGGTAGATATGGAAATATAAAAAGCGGTAGACTAACAAAAATAAATTTATTAAGATTAAATACCCATTTATGATGTACTTTAAATCGTTTGAGCATTATCGGTAGAGCTAAATAAACCCCTAATCCTGCATATAATGCATTAACACGAAAAACCCATGAGCCCCATTCAACATCACCTGTTTGAACCGAGTGGATGTTGTTGTTGACGATCAACCATAGTAATAGCAGCAGACCGATTAGATAAATGAAAGAGAGTAGACTTTCTTTTATGGTAAATTTCATACGTGCTCCTTTCTAACACTTTATTACAGATAATCGCTTCCCTCTCTAATAGAGAACAAAACCCTCTATATTAAGGCGAAAGCTAACGGCTATTCATGTTTTGATTCAGGCAACGACCATCAGTGCGAGCGAATCAATCCTACTGATTGAATGTTCGCTTTACCTGCCTTTATTGTATAAAATTCTACAAAAACGTATGGAATCCTTTAATAATTTTTTAGACTAAATCCATAGCTGTATTCGTATAGTGATATTAGACAAAAGGAAAGTAGGTGCTGTTTTGAGCATGTTTAATCCAGAGCATTTATTTGTTGTTTTTAACCCCCCAGTAGGTAATATATCACCAATAAACGGTAGGAAATATACCTTGACGCATTCAGATCAGACAGGATATTTGTTTCTGACTATTGGCCTAACATATGACGAGGATAAAATCACTGACCTACGTGATGAAGTGTTGGCTGAATGGTCTGTGCAAGACGGTGTTTATATGCTCTGTGTTAAGGTTTATCTTGGGAATGGAGAATTCAAGACCGTAAAGCGTCGAGATCGCATTTTTAGACAAAAACTTCCCTTAGCATTAGAGGCTATTTTTTTGGGCGATCGGGCTTTTTTAATGGCTCACGAACAACTTTATGCAGCACCCATTAAAATATGCTTTGAATCATCGAATTCGAGTTATCATCGTTGCGAAAATTGGGGAACACCAATGGATTATTTGTTTTATGCGAACTAGCTAGACAGTGAACATCAATGAAAATATGAATTTATAGACCAAATTGATTGAAGTGGATGATAACGGACACTGATATTCCTAATTCACTCAACTAAACATCAGTGGGAGAAAAACGAAAACGCCCACTGATGTAAGTTGTTGTCTTCTTTGTTAACAATAGTGTGTTTTCGACCTTCCTAAAATAGTATAATAGTAAGCGAAGGTAATATGAAACCAAACATATCAAAGGGGGTGATCTTATCAAGTATTACATAAGAGAGCTTTTGCCAACAGACTGGTCACAGGTGAAAAAAATCTATGAAGAAGGGATTGCTAGTGGGCATGCAACCTTTGAACGTGAAGCACCAACATGGACAGCATGGGATGCTTCACATTTAAAGGTTTGCCGTTGGGTCGCTATTCAAGGTGATCGTGTTTTAGGTTGGGTGGCACTCAGTCCGACTTCAAGTCGTTGTGTTTATCGTGGTGTAACAGAAGTAAGTGTTTATATTGGTTGCGATGATAGAGGAAATGGTGTAGGGCGAGCGCTGTTAAAAAAGGTCATCGAATCAAGTGAACAAGAAGGGATTTGGACGATTCACTCAGGGATCTTTCCAGAGAATAAAGCAAGTGTTGCTTTACATCAATCACTTGGTTTTCGTCAAGTCGGTTACTTTGAACGGATTGGTAAGATGAAGGATAAGTGGAGAGATACGATTTATTTAGAAAGACGTAGTCAAGTTGTTGGGATAAATTAAAGGAGTGTCGAGATGGCGATTTTATTTAAAGCGATTGACCAAAGTAATTATAAAATATGTGCTAAGTTAGCTGTGGAAGAAGATCAAAAGTTATTCGTCGCACCCAACTGGTACTCCTTATTAGAGGCAAATTATGAAGCTAATCGCAAGCCTTTTGCGATTTATTATGATGAAGAGATGGTTGGTTTTATTATGTTTAGCTTTCTCCCAAGTGATTCTGATTATTCAATCGATTCTTGGTGGATTGAGCGGTTTATGATTGACGAGAAACATCAGCAAAAAGGATATGGAACACAATCTTTACTGCAAGCGATTGACTATTTTAAAGCGCATTTTGATCAAAGTGAACTGAGAATTTCTGCTGAACCTGAAAACAAGGTAGCGATCACTTTATATGAACGGCACGGTTTTGAAAAAACAGGAGAAACGGTTGGAAATGAAACGGTATTGTTGTTAGTACTACACTAATAATAAAAGATAATGTTGCAAACTTATGAAAGAGGTTGGGACAAAAGTAAAAGACGTAAGATCAGTTGCGAATGATCCGTTTGTTTTGTGAATGGATTATTCGTCTTTATTATATTAAAACGAATGATACCAA
>NZ_JH976438.1:169047-213865 GCF_000306965.1 Amphibacillus jilinensis Y1
TACATCCTGTAGGCCCGAAGCCGTGCCCGCAGAAAGGGAGTATATTTCCTTTGTGGGTATGTGATAAACCTACACATTCTAACATCATTCGTATTTGGAGAGCATATTTTTGTTATGTCCCGGCCTCTTTTCGCGGAAACGGATAGGTCCTCATAAGGATTTGATTAGTCTTTTATCTCTTTAAATAACTCATATGCTTTTTTCTTTGCTTCTTCTAATACCCCTTCACCTAACTCAGTAATAGTGTAGTATTTACGTACTTTTCCGTGAATGGTTCGGTTTTCCTTCTTTAATAATTTTTTTTCTTCCATAGTGTGTAAGATCGGATAAAGTGTACCTGGACTCATATCATATCCATGTTCCTTTAGCTCTTCAATCATCCATGCCCCATAGAAGGGCTCCTCTTTGGCATGATGAAGAATGTGAATTTGAATGAATCCGAGGAAAAATTTTCGTAAAATTTGTTCTTGCATTTTGCATACTCCTTCGATAAGCTCTATACATAACTATCGATATCGAATTTCAATATCGGTGGTGATGATGTATATTTATCATAGCTTAAAAACAGAGAAGAATCAATGAAATAGCGAAGGGGGTAGGGGAATGAAGGCATTAAAACAAAACAAAGGGGAAAGCACAAACTGGGGATCATTTTTATGGAATATATTTATTTGTTCATTAGGTGCTTTTGGTGGTCCTGAAGCACATTATGGTATCTTTACCGATCAACTTGTTATAAAAAAACAGTATTTAACTGAAGAAGAGTTAGTCGAATTAATTGCTTTATGTAGTATCTTGCCGGGTCCATCAAGCACGCAAACAATTGTTGCTGTTGGACATAAAAAAGGTGGGCCATTACTAGCACTTTTGACGATGCTCGTTTGGTCACTGCCGGTTTTAACGTTGATGACACTTTTCTCATTTCTATATGTGTTTTTGGATCGTATGCAACTTTCACAAGATGGATTGCGTTATATCGGTCCGATGGCAGTCGGTTTTATTACGGTGGCTGCATTTAGGATCGGTAAAAAAGTTACTTCAGATCGAATCACCGTCAGTTTACTTATCTTTGGTGCGGTGATAACTTACTTTTTCAGACAAGCTTGGGTATTTCCATTTGTTTTGATTATTGGAGGTTTAGTTACGGTATTGACGTCTAAACAGAAAAAAATTTGGTATCGTGTGAAATTGAATCCGCCCTGGATTTATCTCATTGCTTTTATAATTATTGCTGCTGGATCAACTACTCTGGCTGTTTTCACTAACAGCACGTTGCTAACAATTTTTGAAAGCTTTTATCGTTATGGTTATCTTGTTTTTGGCGGTGGACAAGTTGTTATACCGTTTATGTTTAGTGATTTAGTTGAGCTTAATGGTTTGATGAGTGGAGATGAATTTCTAACAGGTTATGGATTGGTTCAAGGCATGCCAGGTCCCATGTTTAGTTTTAGCGCCTATGCAGGTGGGCTTGCAGGTCGAGGTGCACCGTTATATCAAGTTGCTAGTGCGATCGCCGCTGGGATAGGAATATTTTTACCGGGGCTACTCCTGATTTATTTTGTTTATCCTGTTTGGGAAAACCTAAAAAAAATTCAAGGGATAAAAGTATCCTTGAAAGGTGTAAATGCTGTTGCTGGAGGGTTGATCGCTGCTTCTGCCCTTATTATTATGCAAAGTAATGGTTTTTCAATTGATAATTTAATGGTGATGGTGGCCACAATTGTGACGTTATACACAAAAAAAATCCCTGCTCCATTACTTGTGTTAGCTGTTATCTTAATCGGTTATCTAGTATAGGGCTTACTTCTTAACAAGTGCCTTTTTAAATAAAAATCCCTTCTTTTGCAAAAGCTACTGGCGAAAGGAGGGATTTGATCATGTCTAAAAGAGATGATGCCTATCGAAATCAACCGGTAAATGATCAGCAAGCGAAGAAACAAACAATGTCTCGTCAATTTGATCATGAATTTGCCAATGAGCCGGTTAGCGAGATGGAGAAACACCATAATAAAAAAACAAAAAAGCATAAGTAAGATAGTTAAAAGAAATAAGCCGAGATAAATAGTCTCGACTTATTTCTCTATCCATATATATCATAGCTTTTTAACCATCAATAGCTAAGTCGATACTGACGTTATAAAGTTCGCCAGATTCGCTATTAATAAACTGTCCCCTCACTTGGTTGAAGGTTTTCTCCTCATTATAGTAACCGAGTTCTTGAATCGTTTGCTCTTGGTGGTTAAATCGTAAAAAATAATCAGGATAGGGAATATCAAGATTATCAGTTGAAGCTGATTCAGACGTTTCCAGTTGCCCAGTCAGTTCTGCTATCAAATCAGGGTCTGTTAATTCATCGACGTGCTCTTGATCATCCCATGTTAAAATGTCAATCGATGTTATTTCTTGATCGAAAAGCTCATGCTGTTGACAACCTATTAAAACCAAATTTAGAAAAACAAATAATAGTGCATAACTTAATCGTTTCATAAAAGCGGTCTCCTTTCGTGTTAGTTAACTATTTCCTATTTGTGCAGTTGATAAACAAATAGCGTTAGGTTTAACTTATACGAGGGGAGCGCTTAACGGTTGCGTTAAATCCCCATATTTGTTGAATGGCTAGCAAATGCCAGTTTTTCTAAAAACATAACTTACTTTATCGTAATCCATTTTCTCTTCGTAAAAACGATGGGCGTCCGTGCGCTGTAACCCTGATGATAATGCGACCGATTGGTAGTGATTATCTTTTGCCCATTGGTGGACAAATTGAAGTAATCTTTCTCCATAGCCTTTTGAACGGTGGACTTGATCAGTGATGAGATCACAAACCCAAATAAATCTCCCATAATACAAGGTAGTCATCGGTTTGAACCCAACAACAGATAAGACCTCTTCTCCATTAATTAAAGCAAATAGGTAATAACGATCCTTTTCTTGTGCTTCTTTAACAAGTTCAAGGTATGTTTGTTGATCCAAATGTTGACGAAGTTGTTGCATAATAGGGAAAGCACTAATGATTTCCTGATCAGTAATCAGCGCTTTCGTCTGTATATTATTGATAAATATCAGCTCCTCATGTTTATTTTTTAGTAAGTCAACTTTCTTATCTGAATTTTCAGGTTCAGCAAAAATAAGGGTAACCCTCATATTAGATATAAGAAGGGTTTGGCAAAGTGGATCTCAAGCTCACGCTACTCCTACAGGAGGCTACACATATCGCATCTGCTAAATAGTAACATCTATCTTAATGGATGTGCCGCATGCGCCTTTCTCATACGTTCAGAACGCTATTTCGTTCCGAAAAGCAATGGATTCGCTTTTCGCGGGGATGGCTTCGGCTAAATTGAGTCGCAAAGATCATGCCTCAAGTGGATCTTCAGCTCATCCTATTCCCGCAGAAGTCTCGCCCATTGCTTATCTCCACTTAGACTGGTGGTTCATACTGAGTAAGCCCAATCGCATGAAATAAAGCGGAGAAGATGTGACACTACTAAAGTTATCACGTCTGTTTAATTGTTAGTAATTCAAGTTTAACGACGTCTTTTTTCTACAGATTTAAGTTTACTTAGACGTGTTTGGCTGAATTGTTATAATCAATACTAACATAAGAGAGTAGGTGGTATGTTGAAGGATTTATTACAAAATGAACGGCTAGACTTGCTTTTGCTGTTCAACCCGATTATGATGAAATGGATTATCCAACGATTTATGCATGGCCTCATTTCAAGACAGTTGAGGTACTAAAGAAAAATAATAATGCATTGGCAATGTATATGAACAGATTACCTGAATATTTATAGTAAAATGATAATGGTTAATAGCTAATCATAGTAGAATATGTACATTCCAGTAGGGAATGATCTGATCAAGTTGACAGGTTAATGGAGGTTTGCTAGAGTTATAATCATTAAAATAAAACGCTGTTAGCTTTGCCGACGGGTAGAGCAAACGAAGCACGAAGCACGATACCTTTAGGCCGAAGTAGGTATCTGCTTGGTGCTTTTTACATGCATATTAGAAAATGTAAAAAGGTTAACAAAGAAGTACCAATGTATTATTGAGAAATTAACAGATTCGCTAGGAATGCGAGGCGAAAGTGGGGAACAAGTATGGAAGTTAGAGGTGATTTTCAGACCTTTTTTAAGTATGTCAGCATGAATGTGATTGGAATGATTGGCTTATCCGTCTATATTTTAGCGGATACAATTTTTATTGCCAATGGTGTCGGTGAATCTGGTTTAGCGGCACTCAATTTGGCCTTGCCAATCTTTACATTAGTATCTGGATTTGGCTTGCTTATAGGTATTGGTGGAGCAACTTGGTATACGATTTTACGCGCCCAAAATAAACCTCAAAGTGCGGCAAGTGTTTTTAATCATGCATTAGCTTTAGGTGCGATCTTAAGTTTACTTTGTATGCTCATTGGATTTATCGGATCAGATTTCTTAGCAAGTGCTCTTGGAGCTGATGAAGAGATATTACCAATGACCAGTATTTATTTGAAAGTCATTATGCTCTTTGCCCCTTTTTTTGTGTTTAATAATATGTTGGTTTCCTTTATTAGAAATGATCAAAATCCAAAACTAGCGATGACAGGGATGTTTGTTGGAAGTTTTGCGAATATTGTCATGGATTACCTGTTTATTATCGTATTAGATATGGGAATGCTGGGTGCAGCTCTAGCAACAGGGGCAACGCCGTTAATTAGTCTAGCTTTGCTAGCGTTACATTTTAAATCAACCAAAAACACATTGGTATTGCAAAAAATCAAGTGGAAAACAGCTGTTTTTGGGAAGATTGTCACACTTGGTATTTCTGCATTTGTGACTGAAATATCTACTGGTGTAGTGATTTTAATATTTAATATGGTGATTTTAAGATTGGCAGGAAATACCGGCGTCGCTGCGTATGGTATTATAGCCAATATTGCTTTTGTTGTTATTGCGATTTATACCGGAATGGCACAAGGGATTCAACCGATCGTTAGTCACTTGTTTGGCTCACGAAAATACAGCGAAATGAAAAAAATGCTAGCTTACGGTGTAGGCGCTGCCTTGTTGTTAGCGTTGATTATTTATGGCGTGGTCACGATGGGTTCGACATCGATTATCGGTATTTTTAATCGTGATAACAGTGTGGCTTTAGCTGAGATGGCAGAATCCGGTCTAAAGATTTATTTTATTGGTTTCTTTTTTGCTGGCTTTAATATTATTTCAATCGCTTATTTAAGTGCAATTGAACGTGCTGGTTTGGCATTTAAATTATCAATTATTCGAAGTTTCGTTTTAATGTTTCCTATTATTTTACTTTTTGCCTATCTTTTTAATATGACGGGTGTTTGGCTATCGTTTATTGCGACAGAAATGATTACAACCGCAATAATCGCTAAATCACTTTCGTGTGAATGCTCATATGATCGTAACTAATGATAGCGCAAGACAGGTATTTTGATTTTCAAAAAAAGGTGTTGATTTTAAATGAATAATATAGAAGTAACAGGTTGAAACTGAAGTGCTAAGTCTAAGAAAATGAATCCATTTGAGTGAATGTGATTTTTTGATCGCTTCTTTGTCATAGATAGCGCGATGACAAAGAGATGACTATAATAATAGAAGGAAGTATTTTTTTGTAGAAGGAGCAGAACTAATGACGCTCGGACAAATTCTTTTATTAGCAGTTTCTTCAAACCTAGACGACTTGGGTGTAGGCTTTTCATTGGGATTAAAAGAACGTCTTTGCAATCGAAGTATCACTGTCATTGCACTGATATCAGCTGTTACAATGATGGTCGGCTTACTTTTGGGAGAACAAGCATCTGCATTTTTAACAGCAGATACAGCAGCCTATATTAGCGCGTCTGTTTTTATATTATTAGGTGTTTGGTTCATTTGGCAGGGGACAAAAGCAAAAAACACAACATTCGATATTAAAACAGCTGTAAAAAGGGGCACGATCAAAAGAGCGATCGTTTTAGGTGTTGCTTTAGGCATCGATTCGCTGACCTTAGGCGTATCTGCGGGACTTGTTCATTACCCGATCTTTTTAACTAGCTTATTTGCAGGGATAACAAGTTTTTTGTTTATTTGGGCGGGGGCTAAATTTGGAAATAAAGTTTCAATAGGATTTATTAGTGAAAAGTCAGATTTCATAGCTGCGTTATTATTATTCTTTCTTGGCTTATCTCACCTTTAGCATGAAGTCAATTAAGCCTAACTAATCAGCTAATAACATTTATCGAATGTCTTTTATGGCGGATAACCGCGGGTAAAACCCTCGCTTCTAAATAGATAGTAGCGCCCATCTATTTTGGCATGAGCTAACGGGTGGCGCTCATATCCTCACGCACGCAACGACCCATCAGTGGAGAAGAACGAAAACGCCCACTGCTGGGTCGTTTTATTAAGTTTTTGTAAATTAGTTTTAAATGTTTGTCACTATATAGATAATCATTTATATTATATATAGATAATAATCTATGTAAGGGTGATGATATGAATAATCGGTATCAAACTTTCGCTAAGCTATTTAAGACGTTAGCTGATCCAAATCGCTTAAAAATCATTGATATCTTATCATGCGGTGAAAAGTGTGCTTGTGATATTTTAGAGGAATTCCAGTTTACACAGCCGACGCTATCACATCATATGAAAGTATTAATTGACAGTGGCTTAGTAAACAGTCGTAAGCAAGGTCTATGGCATTTCTATCGATTAAATCCTGAACGAAGCCATCAAGTGAAACAATTTTTAACGGAGCTTATCTCAGAAACAGATGCTTGTATTTGCCATGAGCAGGCGGTCTGCTCCAGTTTAGAGCAGGTACGTTGATGCGTATAGTGAATCTGTGATGAGATGATTTCTTCAGAAAAAGGAGTGTAATAATGAGTAGAATGGTGATTTTTGAACCAGCAATGTGTTGTGATACGGGAGTTTGTGGTCCTTCTGTTGATCAAGAATTATTAAGGCTATCAACAGTCCTTAACAATTTACGTGGAAATGGCGTCTTAGTCGAACGTTATAACTTGACGAATAATCCACAAATCTTTGTTGATAATCAAACGATTCATGCGATTCTTCATCAAGAAGGTGTTGAGGCGTTACCCGTGACTATGGTAGATGGCGAAGTGGTGAAGAAAAAGGCGTATTTGAGTAATGAAGAAATTTGCCAACATTTAAATCTGTCAACGTCACACTTGCAAGCGAAATTTAATGTAATATCTGATGATTGCGGTTGTGATGATGGCTGTTGTTAAAACATTGGAGGATCGATAACATGAAAGCTTTTAATCCAGCAGATTTGCATTTGACAAAATACATCTTTTTTACCGGAAAAGGTGGCGTTGGAAAAACATCAACAGCTTGCGCAACAGCCGTTACTTTGGCAGATGCCGGAAAAAAGATTATGCTGATTAGCACAGATCCCGCTTCAAATCTCCAAGATGTATTTGAAACAGAACTGAATAATAAAGGCGTGACGATTAAAGCTGTTCCTAACCTTGTTGTTGCTAATTTTGATCCTGAACAAGCCGCTAGTGAGTATAAAGAGTCGGTTGTCGGACCATATCGAGGTAAACTTCCAGATGCGGTCATTCAAAATATGGAAGAACAATTATCAGGTTCGTGTACAGTAGAAATTGCTGCCTTTAATGAATTTTCAAATTTCATTACTGATGAACAAGCAGCCAAAGAATATGATCATGTTATTTTTGATACTGCGCCAACCGGTCATACGTTAAGGTTGTTGCAATTGCCTTCTGCGTGGAGTTCCTTTATTAGTGAAAGCACGCATGGGGCATCTTGTTTAGGCCAGTTGTCAGGCCTGGAGGGAAATCAAGTGATTTACCAACAAGCAGTCGAAAATTTAGCCAATCAAGCTTTGACAACACTAATTTTGGTTACAAGACCGGAGTTAGCTCCATTGAAAGAGGCAGAACGAGCGGCGAAAGAATTAGCGGAAATTGGGGTAGTCAATCAGTGGTTAGTCGTTAACGGGGTATTAACTGACTATCAAGATCAACTATCGATTGCCCTTTTTGAAAAGCAACAAAAGGCACTCAAACATATCCCTAAGCAATTGAAAAGCCTCCCGATTTTTCAAATTCCATTACGTTCATATAACGTAACCGGTTTAGCGAATGTTCGTGCCCTATTAACTAAAGATCAAACTGAGGATAAGAAGGTAGAAGTCTCAATTGAAGTACCGCATTTGGAGAGAATAATAGAAGATTTAGCAAATACAGATAAGCAGGTTATTTTTACGATGGGAAAAGGTGGGGTAGGTAAAACGACCATTGCTGCCACGATTGCTTTGGGCTTAGCTGAGCGTGGTAAGAAGGTGCATTTAACAACAACAGACCCAGCTGCACATCTGCAGGATGTGATCGAAGAAAGTGATGATATCCGCTTAAGCCATATTGATGAACAAGTTGAATTGAAAAAGTATCAGGAAGCGGTTTTAACGAAAGCACGTCAAACGATGAAAGATGACGATCTTGCCTACATTGAGGAAGATTTACGCTCACCTTGCACTCAGGAAATTGCTGTATTTCATGCATTCGCTGAGATTGTTGATCATGCTGAAGACGAGGTGGTCGTTATTGACACTGCACCAACTGGTCATACGCTGTTATTGCTTGATGCAACGGAGAGTTACCATAAAGAAATTGAACGGACGCAAGGTGATACCCCTCCATCTGTTAGCCGTTTATTACCAAAATTGAGAGATCAAGCACAGACGGCTGTTGTAATTGTGACATACCCAGAGGCAACCCCTGTCTATGAAGCAACACGATTATCTGACGACTTGAAGCGTGCGGGAATAACGCAAAAATGGTGGGTCATTAACGCAAGCTTTCAAGCTACTCAGACCACCCACCCCATTTTGAAAGCAAAAGCAGGCAGTGAATTAAAATGGTTTAATCAAGTGGCTAAGCTTACTGATGGACATTATGCAGTGGTGAAATGGTTTGCTGATGATCTTAAAGGGGAACAACTAAAGCAATTGTTTAACTAATCGCAATAATGGGAGGATGAAACATGAAGTTAATTGTAATTGGTGCTGTAGCCGCGGGCACTTCGGCGGCTGCAAAAGCACGCCGGAATGATGACAATGCAGAGATTATTGTTTATGAAAAAGATCAAGATATCTCATATTCAGGTTGTGGTCTGCCATACTATATTGGTGGAGAAATTGAAGATATTGATGCGTTAACCCCAAGGGACCCCATTTTCTTTAAGAAAAAATACAACATCGATATTTTTACAAGGCATGAAGTTGTAGCAGTTGACCCAAGTGAAAAAAGGGTTACCGTTAAAAATCTTGCGACTGGTGAACAGTTTAATGATGCTTATGATAAGCTCGTGATTGCCACTGGGGCCTCACCGGTGATGCCACCAATCGAAGGTGTTGATCGTGACCATGTCTTTGCCCTGCGCCACGTTCAACACGCTCGTGATATTCGCCGATTTATTATAGATAAACAACCGAAATCGGCAGTTATTGCCGGTACAGGGTTTATTGGTTTTGAAATGCTGGAGAATTTAAGGGCTGAAGGCATTGATGTCACCATTGTTGAGAAAATGCCAAAGATTACGCCAAATCTCGATCAAGATATGGCTGAATATTTGGAAGATCAATTAAAGAAAAAGGCTATCACGATTAAAAAAGAAGCGACGATCACGGAAATTACTGAAAACCAAGTGTTATTGGAAGACGGACAAGCGTTTGATGCAGAGTTAGTGATTATGGCGACTGGTGTTAAACCAAACGTAAAAGTTGCAGAGCAGATGGGCGTAAAATTAGGGAGCACGGGTGCTATTCAAGTAAATACAACGATGCAGACAAATGTGCCGGATGTCTATGCATGTGGTGACTGTATTGAAACATTCTCAATGCTAACGGGTAAGGCTGTTTATCGTCCACTTGGATCGACTGCGAATAAAACGGGGCGGATTGCTGGTGACGTCTTGTCGGGAGGCACGCTTGAATATCGCGGCAATCTCGGTACAAGTATTTATAAATTGTTTGACTTGACGATTGCTAATACGGGCTTAACTGAACAAGAGGCTGAAGATGCGGGGTATAATGTAGTGGTTTCCCATAATATCAAGCCAGATAAACCTGCCTATTTTAATGGACAAGAGATGTGTATTAAATCGATTGCTGATCGTGAGACGGGTCGTCTTCTTGGTGCACAAATTGTTGGGCGTGAAGGTGTCGATAAGCGAATTGATGTGCTTGTGACACTGATCACATACGGAGCAAAGGCTGAAGATCTTTTCCATTTAGACTTGGCTTACGCGCCGCCATATTCAACAACAAAAGATCCCATTCATTACAGTGGCATGATTTTAGATAATGCAATTAGCAAAGGTAGACCAATCAGGACGTCAAAAGATATTCAAGCACAAATTGATCAACAACAAGATATTCAGGTCATTGATACGCGCGTAACGAAGCAATATGATACGGCGCATGTCGATTCAGCAGTCAATATTCCACATGCAGATATCCGTGCGAAGCTAGCTGAATTAGACAAACATAAACCAACGATTACGTATTGTAATAGTGGGACAACAGGTAATGCGGTGCAAAACATTTTATTAAATCATGGTTTTACAGATGTTTCGAACTTGTCAGGTGGTCATAAATTTTATCGAGCGACGAAGAAGGATCGTTAAATGATCGATCGGTACCTCATTTTGCCGCATCACGAACGTTTTGATCAACTTTAACTTTCAATCAGTAGGAAGGGGTTCTTCTCCCATTGTTGGGGCGTTGCATGGATCAGGGCATATGTGTCTGTTAGCTTTCACCTAAATGATTTACCCTGCTTGTAGTTTTATGGAAGCAACGATAAATAGTTAGCATAGGGACTCGTATTTGCTTACAAACGGCAAATACGGGTTTTTAAATCGTTGGGAATGGTAAAGCTACAAATGATGAAGTTTCTTTAAGTGCAGTCGCAAAAGGAGATGACCAATTTGACAGTTTATATAAAACCACATCAAATCCAAGTCGATCATATTGATCATGTGATTGATTTACTTTACTCGACAGATCCTCAGCTACACCAACTTGGCTTTGGAAAGAAATCAAGAGCAATGCTGGCTCAATGTATTGAGAAAGGTTGTAGTTATTTCACATCCAAATATTTATATACGGTGAGGATCAATCAGAAGTTTGTCGGTATTACGATTTTTTATCCAATTGAGATCGCTCCTGTATTAAATAAGCTTAATTATGCTGTTGTAAAGCAGGTATTAAGTAAATTTGATTATTATAGTAAAAAGCGTTTGAACACTAAAATATCCTATTTATTTTCAGGTGAAATACCAGACGATTACTATTACATTCATTGTTTAGCGATAAATCCGCAATTCCAAAGACAGGGGATAGGCTCTAAAGTTCTTCAATCCTTAAAACAAAGATATGCTAGATTAGCATTGTACGTCAATGCATCCAATGAACAAGCGATACGATTTTATCTGAAAAATGGGTTTAGATTTGCTTATCACGCACAGATGAGACATCGAGGTAAAAGCTATGGCGTCTATTTAATGTTGCTAGAATAATATGAAGTTTTTTTCCTATCGTTATTTATCACAGATAAATGTCCGCAAAACACTACTAATTAAAGTTTCATGTTAATTGATGATAGGTTATATTAAATACCGAATGATCAGACATTCGGCGTTTCTGTTGGTTACTTGCTTATTATCATCCTCTAAATCAGTGTTATCTCAACCAATGTCTTGCTTCATTCTCTTCTTCTGGTGAGAAGGTTTCAAGTTCCATATCTGTTAATGGGTCAACCAATTGTTTAACTGCTTTAGCAATTTTCATATCAGTGACGACCGCATACCTTTCAATTTTGTCTAAATGTTCTTTTGCAAAGACAAGTCGATCTTTTAGACCAGATGCATCAGTTAATGGGATATCATCTAACTTAACTAACAATTTGACTTCACCAAATTTATCAATGGTATGCTGAATATCCCTTAATAGCATATCATTTTCGGCTTTGCTGATATTCCCTTTAATATGGTACTCTAAAATGTTTGCTTCACTTGTGTCTAGTTTTTTTAACATAAATCTCATTCCTCCTTGCTCACTAAAATACCCAGATATAAATAAGTTAAAACATCGCTTATTTTTCATGGGTTTTTGCTCTGCTTTTTTATGTTTTATTTGTAACCGCTTTCTGTTACAGTATTATATAAGTGAATAATTGGGAGGAATAACCATGGTGAATAAATATCTAGGTATACCGCTAGAAGGATTTGCTCATTTTAGTCGAAAAGTTGCTGCTGACGGTGCAGTGTTGTTGAAAAATGAAAACCAAACATTGCCGATTGAAAATAACGAACGTGTCGCTGTGTTTGGTCGCGTGCAAAAAGATTATTATCGGAGTGGAACAGGGTCTGGGGGGAGTGTGAACGTCAATTATACCACCAATCTTATTGATAGCTTAAGAGAGAAGGCGTCAGTTGTCGTTAATGAAGAATTAGCAGCGTGCTATCAATCATGGATTGACCAAAACCCCTTTGACGATGGAGGGGGAGGTTGGGCTGCGGAGCCTTGGTATCAAAAGGAGATGCCTTTATCAGAAACGATAGTAGCAAAAGCAAAAGCGACATCAGAGAAAGCGCTTATTGTTATCGGGCGTACGGCTGGGGAAGATCAAGATAACGCCAATGCCCCGGGAAGTTATTTATTGACTGCAGATGAGAAGCGCATGATTCAATTGGTCACCAGTTATTTTGATCAGGTTGTGGTTGTGTTGAACACATCTAATATTATTGATATGAGTTGGCTTGATGATAACCCCGTACAAGCTGTTATCTACAGTTGGCATGGTGGGATGGAAGGTGGACATGCGATAGCTGATCTGCTAGTTGGAGAAGTGACGCCAAGTGGTAAGCTCACGGATACGATTGCTCATTCGATTGAAGATTATCCATCTCATATCAATCATGGTAACGATACACAAAATATATATCAAGAAGATATTTATGTAGGCTATCGTTATTTTGAAACATTTGCACCAGAAAAAGTGCGCTTCCCATTTGGATTTGGTTTGTCTTACACCACATTTGAAACGTCAGATCAGTCTGCCCGTATCATTGATAAAGAGGGAATTGAACAGATAGAAGTTGAAGTTACCGTTAAAAATACCGGTCATCGTTTTGCAGGTAAAGAAGTGATTCAAGTGTATGTCGAAGCGCCTCAAGGGAAGCTTGGTCAACCTAGTCGATCGCTAGTTGCTTTCAAAAAAACAAGACGATTAGCACCTGGTGAAGCAGAGAAACTGCTTATTTACTTTCGAACAGATGCCTTTAAATCCTATGATGATACGGGAGCAACCGGTTATCGATCCGCATATGTATTAGAACCGGGTACTTACTTTTTGCATGTGGGCGCAAGTGTTCGTGATACGAAGCGGATTAATATTAATGATGAAAAAGGTTATCTTGTAGAAAAACTTCAAATCATTGAGCAATTGGAAGAAGCGATGGCACCTGTTCAGTCGTTTCAGCGAATAAAACCAAGTCAAGAAAGGTTAAACGGTAGCTTTCAAGAAGAATATGAACAGGTTCCAGTTCGGCAAATCAGCATAGCTGATCGGATTCATGCACGGCTGCCCAAAGCGCTGAAGCAAACCGGTGATAAAGGATTTAAGCTGGAAGATGTCAAGCAAGGACGTGTAACGCTAGAAACCTTTATTGCCCAACTATCAAATGCTGACCTAGCGACTATTGTGCGTGGTGAAGGGATGAGTAGTCCCTTTGTGACACCAGGAACCGCCTCAGCATTTGGCGGTGTCAGTGACCAATTGCTTCATTATAATATTCCAGTAGCTTGTACAGCTGATGGTCCTTCAGGCATACGAATGGATAGTGGACATAAGGCGACGCAAGTCCCAATTGGTACCCTCCTAGCAGCCACGTGGGACGAAGAACTGGTGGAGGAACTTTATATATTAGAAGGTAAAGAGTTGGTTCGAAACCACATTGATTTGTTACTCGGGCCTGGTTTAAATTTGAGGAGACATCCATTAAATGGGCGGAATTTTGAATACTTCTCTGAAGACCCACTCGTAACAGGTGTATTTGCGGTAGCAACGGCCAGAGGAATCAGAAAAGGTGGCGCACATGCGACAGCTAAGCACTTTGCTTGTAATAGTCAAGAGCACCAACGAAACAAGGTTGATGCACTGGTATCAGAAAGAGCATTAAGGGAGCTATATTTAAAAGGGTTTGAAATGGTGGTGAAGCAGGGCGAAGCACTAGCAGTAATGACAGCTTATAACCCGATAAATGGGCATTGGTCTGCTTCGAACTATGACTTGAATACGACAATTTTACGGGGCGAGTGGGGTTTTACAGGCATTGTGATGACAGATTGGTGGGCGCAGATGAATGATCCGATTGATGGGGGGGAACCTGATCGGAAATATACCCATCATATGATTCGTGCACAAAACGATCTCTATATGGTGGTTAATAACTACGGTGCAGAAGTGAATGCGAGTCAAGATCATACCTTGCATGGACTAGAGCACGGACAACTGACACTTGGAGAATTACAACGTTCTGCCGCTAACATTTGTCGTGCTCTAATGGAACTGCCTGTAATGAAGCGTGAACACGTATTAGAAGATACGGTAGGGATGATCGCACCTATTCATATAGATACAAATACTAGTGATTTGATTCACTTAAACACAGATGGAATGGTAGAGTTCAAGTCAAAGTCGTCAATTCCTGTGAAAATCACAGCTCCGGGAACGTATCGAATGTTTACATGGGTAAAATCGTCTGGAACCGATTTGGCTCAAACGGCTTGTCATATCATTATAAATCACCAAACGGTTACGACCGTTCAAACCAATGGCACTGATGGAAAATGGTTAAAGCAAAAACTACAGAAAATTGAGCTAGAAGCAGGTTATTATCAACTCGAGCTTGAATATATCAAACCAGGAATCGACGTTAGGGCAGTTCAATTTAAGTATATGTAATATGTAAATACGATAGATTAAAAGAAAAGTAGGACGTTTAAAGTCCTGCACATAAGAAATCTGAGAATGGTATGATCATATACAAAAAGCCTTCTTTTAAGTGTTCTTACTTAATCAAGAGGACTTTTTCTGTTTCTAGTTCAAATGTCTTATGACGATGGAATTCGCTTAAATATCAGTCTTTAGTTTGATAAAAAAATGCATCTATTAAAAAATAGTAAGAAAATAGCATATAAAAAATCAATTTTTATGAACGATTAGTCCTAAAAATGAATACTGGTCTGGTTTGAAATTCCTGTTTTTGCTATATTCTATTCTTTTTCGCGAGAATTCATGTAAAATAGAATCGTATAAAAGGAATTATATGTATTGACATTGAAAAGGAGTGGATAATATGGCAGGAATGATTCGCGTTACGCCAGAAGAATTAGTTAGCATGTCTAATCGTTATAGTAGTGAGAGTAGTCAAGTCGGTGAACAAATTACCAGATTAGATAATATGATTCAAGAATTAGAAACGATGTGGGAAGGGCAAGCGAGTCGTGCTTTTAGTGAGCAGTATCAATCACTACGACCTTCGTTTACTGAAATGCAACAATTGTTAGAAGACATTTCATTACAATTGAACAGCTCTGCTAAAGCGTTAGAAGATGCTGATCAGCAAGTCGCAAGTCAAATTCGCAGCTAAAAATGAATGAAACAGTGAAGGAGCGCTTATCTTTGATGAGGGCTCTTTCCTACATTGAGGTGTTTTAAATGTATGTTGAAATTACAGTTAGTTTAAAACCATTTGATCAACCTGAACTTGATATTCGTTTATCGGATTACCATACCGTTAAGAAGGTGATCGAGATCGTCGGTCAAGCGATGGATTCGTTAGATAAACCCAATCCTACATCTTGGATAAGGGTATTGAATAAGGATAAGGTGATCACCAGTGATATCAGATTGGTTGATGCAGGAATTACAACAGGTGATTGTATCGAAATAATTCCCAATCAGAATGAGCCAATGAAGCAAAACCATTTGGTGATGGGATTAAACGGTGATCAATAAGGAGAATAATCATGAATGATGAGAACAGAAGCTATCTTGAAGAGAGAATACAAGCAAGCATTGATCAAAAACAAGATCAAGTTGTTTTTTCTTTTCAAAAAGAAACGATAAAGCTTGATCAAGTAGCTGAAATTAATTTTCTATCATCGATCGATGATAAGGTTAATCGGCAGATTGATATGGGTCAAGATGAATTACAGATTACTTATCAAATCAAACCAGGAAGTTACTATAATCATGACTGTGAACGTTTGACAAGAAAAGAGAGATGCGTGGTTGGCTATCAATTGATTGATAAAATTAACAATCATCATATGTCCAGACTTCATCTCGTAATCAGTCCTGAAAATTTAGTGATTAGCAAAGGATTATCACCGTATTTTCTTCATTATGGTGTGCAGGAGAGTTTACCGCCATATGAGAAAGAAGATGAACAGTGTTTGTTAGAAACAAAGGCAATGCTTGCTTATCTGGTTGATCCAAGCTTTACCTTCGAACGTTACTTAAAACATTATCAAACATTAAAGTTGTCAAAAGAGGTTAAGGATATCTTCGCTGCCAGTACATGGTCTGATTTAGAATCCATTCTTGAACTGGTGATGAAGCAAGAGGATCAGCAAGCAGGCAAAGTGAAACAAGTCCCGCTTAAAAAGTGGAAGGGCTATCGCTACGGGTTATGGTTAACGATAATATTACTCATACCGGTCTTAATTTATTCATTCTATTCTATTTTTATTATCGGACCTAGACAAGCCAATATTACCGAGGCACATGGTCGCTTTTTGAACCAATCATATAGTGAAGTTGTTTCGACATTACAATCCTATCAAATCGATCAATTACCAAAGATTACGCAATATCAATTAGCGTATGCTTATGTGATGACGGAATCTTTAACAGAAGATCAACGGCAAAATATTCGCAATACAATCACCCCACAATCTGATCAGCTCTATTACGAGTATTGGATTAATATCGGTCGTGGGGCGTCAGAAGAAGCACTTGAAACGGCACGCTTTATTGAAGATCGCGACTTGATTTTGTATGCACTTATTAAACAGCGAGAGTTAGTCAGAGCTGATCAATCATTGGCAAGTGATGAGCGCCAACAACAATTGAATGAAATTGAAACAGAAATTGACGCCTATCAACGTGAAATAGAGGAACAACAGGAAAGTGATATTGAATTAGACCCAGAAGAAGAACTGACCGAAGATGAGTCAAGTTAGGAGGTGTGACATGGGGATTGTATCAATATATGACCAAGACAAGTTCACCTACTACCCGATAAAAGTTAAACAAAAAATAACTGTAGGTCCAGAGTTGGAACATGCGGTGACTTTGACGGAATTAAAGGACGAAGATGCCTTTTCATTAATATGTACAGACCAAGGGCATTTAATGATTGAGTCATCAAGCTTAGCAGAAACAGTTGAGCTCGAACATGGACAAGAACAGACGCTACCATGTATCAATGGGAAGTTATATGTTTATTGGGAAAATGAATGGCTAACGAACGCTAGTTACTATGTCGATCCACTTAAGGAAATTCACCTCATAGAGAAGGGATCGACTGAGCAACAAGCAATCGTTAAACAGACGTATGATTCAACAGCTCCTTTTACCATTTATCCGAAGCAACAATTGATTCAGCTGCATAACGATGATGCTTATCTTTATTTAAATGGGAAGAGATGTGCTGACCAGATCCATTATCAAGTTGGTGATCAGATCGTATATAAACGCTTCCACTTAGCTTTTGTTGAAGAGGATGTACTTGAAATAAGACATCCTCGTTTCGTCGATGTTGAGTTAGAAGAGATGGTTGTTCCGCAGTCGGAAATGCAGAAACGCTACCCTGTTTATCGTCGAACACCTCGGATGATCTATGAGTTACCTGATAATAAGGTGAAATTTTCATTACCAGGGCAAGAGCCCGATCATACAGGCAAAAGTTTGTGGATGATTGTGTTACCGCCGTTAATGATGTTGATCATTATGTCATTAATTGCGATTTTGATTCCGCGTGGGATCTTTATGTTAGTGTCCGTTGTTATGTTTATGACGACATTAGTCACATCAACGGTACAATATTTTAAAGATAAGAGGCTAAGAGCAGAGCGAGAAGAAAAGCGCAAACGGATTTATTCTAACTATTTAGAAGAGAAACGAACAGAATTAGAAGCTGTCTCAGACAAGCAACGCTTTGTCATGCAATTTCATTTTCCTACGTTTGAGCGGATGAAGTATTTGACAGCACAAGTATCTGATCGGATTTGGGAACGAACACTCGACAGCAAAGACTTCCTTCAATTCCGATTAGGGACAGGAACTGTACCATCTAGTTACCAAATAACGGTTAATGCCGCAGATATGTCAAATCGAGAGATGGATGAGCTATTAGAAGAATCACAATTATTGGAACGTACATATCGTGAACTGAAAAATTTACCTGTCACGGCCAACTTAGCTGATGGAGCGATTGGTTTAATTGGTAAAGAGTCGGTATGGAAACGAGAATTGCATCAGATTATTGGTCAGCTTGCTTTCTTCCATAGTTATCATGATTTACGCTTTGTATTGGTTTTTGATGAAAAAGACTACCCAGAGTGGAAGTGGCTAAAACGTTTGCCACATTTCCAATTACCACAGTCTTATGCTAAAGGGTTTATTTATGATGAACGAACGCGTGATCAATTATTGACATCTATCTACGAGTGGATTCGCGAACGCGATTTAGAAGAAGATAAGGAAAAGATCAGATTTAAACCACATTTTCTATTTATTGTTATTAATCAAGAGCTCATTAATGAGCACGTTATTTTAGAATATTTAGAAGGTGAGCATCAAGATTTGGGCTTATCTGTTATTTTTGCAGCTGAAGCGAAAGAAAGTTTTTCAAATCATATCGATACGTTAATTCGTTATATTAATGCGAATCAAGGTGATATTTTGATCGAGAATAAGCGTGCTGTACAAATCCCATTTACACTCGACCAACACCAATTAAAAGATAATGAAACGTATGCACGCACATTAAGAACACTCGATCACCAAGTTGGGATGACGAATTCAATCCCAGAACGCGTCTCTTTTTTAGAAATGCTTGATATTCAAGATATCCACGCATTACCGATTAAGGAAAATTGGCTGACCAATGCGTCTGCTAAATCATTAGCCACGCCCATTGGACTAAAGGGAAAGAAAGATACTGTTTCACTTAATTTGCATGAAAAAGCCCATGGGCCGCATGGTTTATTAGCGGGAACAACAGGGTCAGGTAAAAGTGAGTTTTTGCAAACGTATATTTTATCATTAGCCGTTCACTACCATCCCTATGAAGTCGCGTTTCTATTAATTGACTATAAAGGGGGAGGAATGGCACAGCCGTTTCGTCATATTCCCCATCTATTAGGGACGATTACTAATATAGAAGGAAGTAAGAACTTTAGTGCACGTGCACTTGCGTCTATTAAAAGTGAGCTAAAAAGACGTCAGCGCTTATTTGATCAATACCAAGTTAATCATATCAATGATTATACGAAGCTATTTAAACAAGGCGAAACACGTGAACCTTTGCCACACTTGTTCTTGATTTCTGATGAATTTGCTGAGTTAAAGACAGAAGAACCCGATTTTATTCGAGAACTCGTTAGTGCCGCCCGAATTGGGCGAAGTTTAGGCGTCCATCTCATTTTGGCGACACAAAAGCCAGGCGGGGTGATTGATGATCAAATTTGGAGCAATGCCCGTTTTCGAGTGGCCCTTAAAGTGCAAAATGCTGAGGATAGTCGAGAAATATTAAAAAATGCTGATGCAGCTGCACTGACAGTGACTGGACGTGGCTATTTACAAGTAGGGAGTAATGAGGTCTATCAATTGTTTCAGTCTGCTTGGAGTGGTGCCCCTTATCAAGATGAGAGCTCAGCGAATGAAGATGAGGTCGCATTAGTCACTGATCTGGGACTCGTACCTTTGTCAGAGCTTTCAACTACCCAAGGGTCTGGTCATGAAGTGCGAACAGAAATGGATTTAGTCGTTGATAAAATTGAAGCTGTTCATAAGGAAATGGGCTTTAAACAGTTAGCGAGTCCATGGCTACCGCCGTTGGCTGAGCGATTATACTTTGATAACATTGAGCAACCTTCGACGCAAGAGGAGTTGATCTTTGCTATCGTTGATGAACCAGAAAAACAAAGTCAAACGCCAATCGGCTATCAACCTATGGCGGATGGAAATATTGGCATCTTTGGTTCTTCTGGTTATGGCAAAACGTATACGATTTATACGCTACTCTTGCAATTCGCTCGTCTTTACCGACCAGATCAATTGCACTTTTACTTAATGGACTTTGGTAATGGCGGACTTTTACCTTTTAAACAATTGGCTCACACAGCAGATTATTTCTTACTTGATGAAGAAAAGAAATTAAATAAACTCGTTAGCTTAATTCAAAATGAAATGAGTAGAAGGAAAGTACTATTTCAAGAGTTTGAGGTTAGCACGATTAAGATGTTCAACCATTTGTCTGAGGAGCCAATTCCGCTATGGTTTATCACGATTGATAACTTTGATGTTGTTAAAGATGAACTGCAAGATTTAGAGACTCAGATCAATCAATTTGCACGAGATGGTCAATCACTAGGGATATACTTTATTATCTCTTCAACGCGTGTCAATGCCGTAAGACAAGCATTGATGAATAATTTGAAAACTAAAATTGTTCATTATTTACTCGATCCGACTGAAGGTTATGCGATGCTAGGTAGGGTGCCATTTGCCTTAGAAAATGTACCTGGTCGTGCGATCGTAAAAATGTCAGATCCTTATTTAGCACAAGTGGTCTTACCTGTTGATGGAGAAGATGATTACCAGCAATTAGAGGAATTGAAGGCTGAGATTAAACAGATCAATCATAGTTATCACGATGCTGTTCAGCCAGATCCGATTCCAATGCTTCCGAAAAACTTAACGACAGAGCATTTCAAAGATTTCGTTAAACAAGACGATCGACCAGGCGTCATCCCAATTGGTTTACATGAAGAGCTCGTGAAGCCAATTATGCTCGATTTGAATAAAATCAATCATTGCTTGGTGATCGGCGGGAGCCAAAGTGGTAAGACAAATGTGATGCGTCATATCGTTAATCAGCTACTTACTACGACGTCAGATCGATTAACATTATTTGATTCAATCGATCGTGGCTTCTCTTATTTGGTTCAACATGAAAAAGTAAATTATATTGAGACTAAAGAAGCGATTGAGCAGTGGTTAGATGAAACAGAAGCAATGTTTAAAGAGCGAGAACAAGCTTATCTGTCAGCGGTGAGCTCGGGACAGCCATTGCCACAATTTGAAGCGTCTGCTTTTATTATCGATGGCTACGCTCGATTTTTACGGATGGTTGATAATCGTGTTCAAGAACGGATCGTACAACTGCTCAAATCTTATAGTCATTTAGGTTTCCAGTTGATTGTCTCCGGAAATAACAACGAGTTAACGAAAGGCTTTGATCCTTTAACTGTTGAAATAAAACAAGTTCGTCAAGCGATTTTATTAATGAAAAAGACAGATCAAACGTTATTTAATTTAGCATATGAACGGAAAGAACCGGATTTCCAAACAGGCTACGGTTACTTTGTAGAGAATGGCAAAGAAGTCCGGCTCCAAATTCCATATGTTTCGATTGAAAGAGAGAAGGTGAGTATATCCTAATGAAAAAGGACATGATTAAATTAATTGCTGCTTTACTTGTGATTATTGCGGCACCCGTTAGTTATTTTATGATAATCGGTGACAACCCGATGCAAGAAAGGCAAAACGCAACGCAAACCATTGCAGTTGTCAATGAAGATGGCGGTCTGGAAACAGACAGTAGTGAGATTCGATTAGGTGAGCAAATACTTAGTTTATTTGAGGAAGAATCTTCGTATGAATGGCGTGTTTTAGGTAGAAGTGCTGCTGAAAATGGTTTGCAATCACAGGAATTCGACGCGATTGTTTACATCCCGTCAGATTTCTCGGCTAATGTGATGCGTTATGACGAAGCAAACCCAACAAAAATAAATTTTGATTACCGTCTCCAAGATCAATTGAACACCGTGAACGCCCAACGCGCGCAACGTGAAGTGGAACGCGTCATTAACCGAACCAATGATAGTATTACCGAACTGTATTGGTACTACGTGTCAGCTGATATGGAAGACGTTCGGGACCAATTTGATCGGATCTTACAGGCAGAATTAGATTTCCAAGAGACCATGCTTGCTTTCTATCAGCCAAGTTCTGAAGATTTAGCTACTCAAATTACAGAACAACAAACGATGATCAATGGATTACAAAGTTCAATTGAAGACATGAGCGGGCAACAAAATGATCAGGAACAGCTAATTGATCAAGTGACTGATCAATTAACGCAATTTATTGACTATGTTAATGCATATGAAGATTATCAAGAACAGCAACAGCAATTACTAACTGATATCCAAGCTGATGCTATTGCACAAATTGATACAGCGACAGAAAACCAATTACCAACCTTTCAACAAGAGCAACAATTATTAAATGATCATCAAACAGAAATGATTGGTGATATGGGGACATTGGAAGATAATATCAAGAAAAATAAGGAAGTATTTTCGAATTTAGAGTCTTACCGGTACCAACATGTCGGTGACCAAACAGACGATCTTTTTAACCATCAAAGCCGTGTTTTGGATTATTATCAACAACTTGTCGATACAACCGCGCTAAATCGCTATCAAGATGAGATTATTGGCTTGCGCACAGTATTAGGTGAGGATGAGCAATTATTGATCCTTGATCCTCCTGATGACAATCCAATTTTCGAAGAAGATGAAGAAGACCAAAATGGTGAAGAGCAAGAAACGGAAGCAGGACAGGAACAAGATGAACTTGAAGATCCAGATTTGCCATCTTTTGAAGATGAGCTAGCGATGCTTGAAGATATTGAAGAACAGATTGAGTTGATGCTTGATATAATTGACAATCAATCTGAGCCCTTGTCTGATCCTTTACTTGAACTGCAAGGTCATTTAGAGGCGATGTTAGTCGATATACAACAGATTCAAACGACGTTAACAGAAAAAGATGATGCGCAACTACTTGTGTTGCAACAAATTGAATCACTTACACGAGCAAATCAAGCATTAGTAGATGAGTTGGAGCAATTAAGTGGTGCAGAGGAAAGTTTACTTGAAGAAAAGCAACGCTTAACAGAATATGCTGACGCGTTACTTGATGTTAATCACCAATTACGTGAACAACTTGACTATTATGTCAGTGGCTTAACAGATATTATTGAAGAAATTGAAGCGAAAGAAGCGTCGATTTTAAGATCGAATCAATTGTCGAGTCGTAGACGTGAAGCATTGAGTGATCTATTCGATCAACCATTGTATACAGGCCAAGTTATTGATCTATTAAGCTACTATGCATACCTTGATCAATATGAAGCGGTTTTAATCCGGATGGAGAATGATAATGAAATTAAAACACGCGTCATGGAACATTCAGGTTTAAACAACCAAATGGAACAGATCTTACGGGTAACGAATAGAGAACAGCGGTACTGGGATACGCTGTCTGATGATTTACCGACGACACGTGATGGTTTGTTGGCACTAGAAGATCGCTTCACGCAATTTATGGCTGACTATCAACTTGTGATCGAAGAAAATCAAGCTGATTTGACAGAAAGTTTAACAGAGGTAAGAACAGATGCTGAAGCGATTTTACAACAAATTCAGCAGCCAGAGACACAATTAGGTAGTCAAACACCTACACCAGAAACAGGAACAGCGCATGAACCGATTGTTCAAAATCAAATGCAAATTAATGATCAATTTGGCTCGATTCATACTTGGTTAGATGTGACTGAAGATAGTCAATCAACGATTACATCATACACGGATGACTTGCAACGCGAGGTCGCTTCGGTTCAAAGTGATGCAGATACATTAAATCAAAAGTGGTCATCTAATGTAGAAACAACTGAATATGTTCGAGATGATGTGTTTTCAGTATTAGGAAATACATTTGTTGATGGACAATCAAACGATGATGTCTATGATTTTCTAGCGCGTCCGCTAGAATTGACGAATTCAACAACGACTCAGCGGACAGAATCCCGTGTCCCACCAGTGGTGATCCTGTTTGGTGTATTGCTAGCAAGTTTATTGATTGGTTATTTGAGCTACTATTTTACGATGATGCCAATATGGTTAAGGGTGACACTCTTTGTTTTATTAAATACGCTCGTTGGTTTTATTATTAGTATATTTGGTTTAAATATCTATCAATTAGCTGAGTCTAGCATGATTGAATGGACAGTTTACACGATTTTATTATTGTTTGTCAGTTCAGCCATGGTTACAGTGGCATTCACCTTGCACCGCTTGTTTGGTTGGTTTATTGCGGTAGGTATGGTTGGATTTTTTGTTACACCGCTGCTAGCACTAACGACACCGAACTTTAGTTTCACCGACCCGATGTCACGTGTGTACATGTCGATGCAATATAGTGGCCGTTCCTTATTTCCAACAGCCATGATTGTTTTAGCATTATTACTTGGATTATTAGTTACTGCCCAAATTTTCATTGAACGTCATCGACTGGTTAACAATGAAGAAGGTAGATTAGATGAACAAACCGCTTAGATTATTAGGCTCAATGTTAGTGATAATTACTGTTTTGTTTATATCGTTACCTGATTTACAGGCGGATGTCGAATTTAACTTTGATGATTTAGTCCCAAACCAATATGAAGGGCGAAGAGAGCGGACGACGGAATTGATTCGTCGTCGTGCTGCTCAACCGATTGGTGAAATATCAGAAGAGCAGAGATCGTTGTCTTTTGAGGGAAATATTAGATTTGATCAAGATACGGTAATTGATCAGCTTTTCCTTTCTTCGACGACAGCAACGCATACGATTACCAATCAAGCACTTGAATTAGATCTGTTTAATGAACCGGTATCAGTGGCTACACAGCAACCCACTAACGAAACGGGTAGTGATGCGCCGTCCTTCTTGTTATTATTGGCAGTAGCGTCCATCTTATTAATTTTGGGTTTAAGTGTGACTCTTTATATTTATTACAAATCGACAGCACAAGATTAATCTTATGACGAATAAAGGGGTGGTAAATATGAGTTTTTGGTCTTCGATAAGTGGCTTGCAAAACGAAATAAATTTAAGAACAGATAATCTTGACGAAAGAATTGAACGACTAAATCAGGCTAAACTTAAGGTTCAGACAGAACAAGAAACGGTTTTACAAGAAATTAAAGAGCTAAAGAAGCCGGACTTACAGAATAGTTGGGTAGGTGATCGAGCGAATCAATTTGAAGAACAGCGAGAAGATGTTTATCAAGTAATGTTGTTAATTGGTAACAACTCTTATGATATATATCAGTCAACGATTCAATCGAAAATCAATTCACTAGAGCTCCAACGCTCGGGATTAAATGCGTTAAACAATATTGCCAGTGAAGTGAATCGACTACTCGATTTCGGTGAAGAAGTTTACGATGAAGTGTCTAGCAAAATTAGTCATATAAGAAGGGAGCTTTTCTTCTAATGCCAACGATACAGCTGAATCATCAACAAGTTGTTGCGAAAATTGAGCAATGTAAACGCCATATAGAAGCATTTTCGGTTAAAGCTCCACCTAATTCTAAATTAACGGGCAATCATTTAACTTATGCTGAACAATTTAAAGAACGCGAGCGCGATATCAATGATTTAATTAATGTCTACTTAGAAGTGACTATGTATAACCTTGAAGACACGAGGGCAAATATTGATTTAATCCAACAACAAGATGCATCGATCATCCGGTAGTGTATTATCGCAGATAACCGTCCGTCAATCGCTCGCCACAAAATAGAGGGCCGAGCTGAAATTAGTTAAGCAAGCGATAACGGACACTCATGGTCTAATTCACTAGGGCTAACAGGATGTTGGTCACACAAGCGTTTCGCACGCCGCAAAGACGTTAACTTGTGTTCCACCAGTGGGGAAAACGAAAACACCCACGTTTTGAAGGTTCGTTTTATTTTCTATCCAAGTGAGGTTAATCCGATGAAACAGTTAAATGCAGAGCGATTAAGTGATACAATGGAAGCAAGAGCCAAGCATTATAAAGATTATCGAGACCAATTTGAACAGCTTCGCGAATCCTTTGAAGAAATCGTCGAATTAGATGGCTTTGAAGGGCGAGGGGCTGAAGCAATTAAAGGTTTCTATCAAGGACAAATAGATGTGATCGATGCCTGGTATCGTTTTATCGATCATCAAATTGCCTTTTTCGAGGGCGTATCCGGTACCCTATCTGATTTTGAATTAGGTGATCAAACAAAAGTAGATAACCAGTTTTTAAGTGAAGACCTCGCCCAACGCGAAGTCCAGGCAGATGAAATGGTCAGTGATCAACACCAAACATTAGAACAGATCTTTAGTGAGATCGAAGACATCATGACGCTTCGGCCGTTTTCAAGAGAGCATTTTGATCAACAGATGAGTGACTTGCATGAGAAACGCGTCGAAACGATTGAGGCGGTTGAGGATGTCGATAGTGTCTTAGCCGAAGAGTATGAGACCTCTTTAGTTGAACAGCAATTTATGGCGGCATTATTTGATCAACTCCTGTTAGCAACGATGCAAGGTGGCGACGTGTCAACGATACATTTTGACGCTAATGCTTACCAGAACAGTGAGGTCTACAAAAATATTGAGGATGCCGAAACTTACACAGTCGAATATCTCGCGTACAAACAAGAACAAGCCCATGCAAGAGAACTGCAAGACCGTGCGTGGTATGAAGTGCTTTGGGACGGAACAAAAACCTTTGTTGGTGAAGTGACCGGCTATTACGACACCATCCGAGCCTCTACAGGGGTCGATCCGGTCACTGGCGTCGAATATACAGCTGGTCAACGGATTGCGTATGCAGGTCTAGCCGCTGCTGGTTTTATCCCGTTTGTTGGTTGGGCAGGCAAAGCGATCAAAGGTGGTAAAGGCATCTACGCGACGGCCAAAGGCGTCAAAGCGGTTAATACCAGCTTAGATATCTATAAAACAGCTGGCGCCTTTTCGGCGATTCAAAAGGCAGAGATGGGGCTTTACGGTTTAGCTGCTGCCAATGGTTTCTCAGAATATATCACAGGCAAAGATGTTTTTGGCAATGAGTTAACAGCCGAACAGCGCAGTGCGAGTCTTGGCACGGGCATCGCTGCCAGTCTCCCATTTGCACCAAGCATCGCCAGCCAAGGCAAATACCTAGGCAAACAAACGATGCAGAAAATCGGCAATATGAACCTGATCAGCGGTTCCAACAACACATTCCGCTCGTTTGGTCAAAAGCAAAGTGGTCTACAGAGATGGCTTGGCAATAACCAAGTCCAGCCCGCCTTCGCAGGTAATGTTCCAGACGTACCGATGCGTGTAATGGATAGTGGACATATCAACAAGAAGTTGGATGTTGTTTATTCGAAGCGTGTGGGTAGTGGGAATGTTGGTAAAGGTACGGGTAATGCTTTAGGTGGGGTCAGAATAATAAATAAAAAATATGCAGGAGAAGTCTATAAACTAAGTGGTGATTTAGGCAAAAAGTATCCTGAAGGGGTCAAGTTTTCTAAAGAAGGTTTTCCTGACTTTAGTCGGTATTCAAAAGCTAATTTAGAAATAAAAGGATTAATCGGCGACCATTATTATGATTTCAAAAAAGCTAATGAGGCACTAGGTCTCAAAAATACTCCAGCAGGATATACATGGCATCACGTAGAAGATGGAAAGACAATGATGTTGGTTCCAAGTGATATTCATGGAGAAGTAAGACATACTGGTGGCGCTTCATTGATTAAAAAAGGGCTTAGACCATAGAAAAATAACGGAGGTGTATTATGATTAATATAGTTTCAAATAAAGGATTTAATGAAAATGAATTAATTACATTTTCTGAAAAGATTGGTTGCGAGTTACCAAATGATTACATTGAATTTTTACGACATCATAATGGTGGCTATGTGAAAAATAGCATTAGTACTTATTATAAAAATGGAGAGCAAAAGTTTATTTTGACATCTATGTTTGGATTAGGGTCAGACGATGATTTAATAAACCAATTTGAAGCATATAAAAATAGAATACCTAATACTTGTATTCCAATAGGAAGAGATGCAGGTGGGAATTTGGTATGTTTAAATCTATCAGAATTTAAATATGGATATGTTTATTTTTGGGATCATGAAGAAGAATTTAAATATGAAGAAGGAAAAATAGCTATTAATGATTTGTATTTTATTGCAGATTCATTTAAAGAGTTTTTAAATTCTATTGAGAGAGATAGCATAAAGGAACCAGGAGTAGAAGGATATGAAGTGGAAAAAGTTTGGGTAGACCCAGATTTTCTAAAAGAGTTAGAAAACAACTCCGACAAATAGAGTTTTGAACTATTAATAAACGGTTATCTTTTGGGATAGCCGTTTATTTTAGATTTTTATTCATTTTTTATAAAAATAAAGGGATTTATATTTTAGGAACAAAGTAAACGATGTTATTTATGAAATTCAATACTCATGTTGGTTAAACTATCATGGAGTATCATTCTAATACTTGGATTGGCTGACAAGAACGAGAATTAGGCGAGTTGACATTTTATATGGCAGGGACAGTGATAAAAGTTGATTGAAAAATTCCAAAAAATCCTTGATAGTAACAAATATTCAATTATTGAAAAGGATAATTCTATAAAAATTCACCCTGTAGATAATAACTTAGTGATACCTGATCAACACGTTAATATACAAGAATATGATTCAAAATATTTCATTTTTTTGGTATCAAGAAATGAAAAAAAACAAGTAGCCGAGATAAATGTTAAAGATATTGATTTTTCTATAGCAATAGCAATAGTTATATGCAAAAGTAATTTTGAACAACCCTGTCAGGATTTAGCCTTTATAAGGAAAATTCGCGAGCTAATTAAAAATAATGAGATAGACAATGTAGAGAAATTATTTAAACAAGAAATTAACAATGATTTTTTTTCGATAGAAAATCATAAAGAGAATAATATTAATCTTTACAGAAATGGCGATAGAGCAAGTGTATATTATAATAAAGATTATATTGTTAAAGAAGTTAAATTGAGCAGGGCTTATGTTGTTTTATACAATTATGTGAAATTACTTGAGGAATTTGAACCCATATATAAAGAGCTTACTAATTATTTGAGGGTCAATAAGAACAATGATTATTTTGAGTTGCGGAAATACTATGTTTTTGGAGAAATTTGATTAAAGGGCATTTTGATAATAAAATTGGTGATTTTACAATTTATAATATAACAGAAGAACCGTATGAAATTTTTAATATTACATTTGATGCTTATCATTATCACATTGTGAATTTCAGTTATAATAGGGGAAGCATAGGTTGTGGTTTATCCCAAGGTAAATATGATATTGAATTGAAAACCAGCCAAGAATGGTATGATAAAGCAGATATGGATGTTTTTTGTAAAGAGCTTCAAGAACAATTAGAATTAAGAATACCTAATAAATTTTTAGAGCATTATGGTTGGAAATAAAGAATGGCGTGGGGAGAACCTAAAGATCAGCAGACTTTAGGTTCTCTATATTTATGTTTTAAAAGAAATGTTAAACATGATTCCAAAGAGTTTGCAAGACAATTGAAAGAACAGGAAAAAAGGTATGAATGAACTTACAGTTGATAAGTATTGAAAAAGATCGTGAGAACTATATTGAGAAAGGGTGTACATTTGAAGAAAAAGGATCGAGTTTCGAAGCGTTTATGCATGCACTGGCGGTTGATGGGAGCGTAAAATACCATGTGACAAGAGCAATAAATGGTGCCATTTTACACTATTTATTAGTGCTTTAAAAAGGTATAGTAATATTATCTGACAAAAAACGTCGTTTAACTTCATTATCAATGGAAGTGTGCTCGTTTATCGCATTACATAAGGTTTTGATGAACATAGTGCGCTAAAAGCTATCGTTTTTTGGGATAAATGTTCCATACTACATCACTGAGGAGTGAAGCAATGAATATGATTCGAAATATTAGGAAGTTTTTTGGCACCCTGAAGTTTAAATTTATGCTAAGCATGCTGTGCCTCGCACTTATTCCACTTCTATGTTTGGCCGTTTTGCAATCAAGTCAGTTTAGTTCTTTTTTACAAAATAATATTAAGGTGCAACAGACAGAACTGGCCGAGATGAATAGGAATTCATTAAGCGATTGGCTTGACAATAAGGCACTGCAACTTTCAAACAATCTTGATGCGCATCCGGAGTTTCAAGAGATGGACTTCGACTATATAGATTCTGTTCTGGATTATTTGCAAATAAGTGATTCAGATGTAGAACTTTCAAGCGTTATCAACAAGGATGGCAATATCCGTACCCCCGGTATCAATTTGAAGGATAGAGATTATTTCCAGGAGGCCGCTGAAACGAAAGAATATGCAGTGAGTGATATCATTGAAAATGCAGAAACGGGGAGCGAGCAAATCGTTGTTGCTGTACCTGTACTTGATCAAGATGATAATTTTAATGGTGTCATTGCCAGCTTTGTCGGACTGGATGTGCTTTCGGATACGATAGGGAAAATTCAAATTGCCGATACCGGATTTGGTTTTTTATTATCGGCAAATGGTGATTTCATCTATCATCCCGATCAGGACATCAGAGGTCAGAATTATAACGATCTTGATTTAAACGAGGAAACATTTCAAGCTTTTGAGGGAGAAATATTAGCGAACGATACTGGGCACGTGACCTACACAGATAACTTAGGGGATGAGAAGATTGCAACATTTTCCACTGTCGGTAAATCTGGATGGAAAGTCGTAGTAACGGCGCCTACCGACGAAGTGTATGCAGAAGTTAATGCTATGACTCGTTTATCAACGCTTTTTATATCAGCTGCGATCTTGCTTGTCATTGCCGCGGCCTTTTTTGTAGCGAATTTCCTTGCCAAACCGATTACACAGGTATCTAAACATTTAAACATACTTGCCAATGCTGATTTTACGCAAGAAGTGCCTGAAAAGCTTATGAAAAGGAAAGATGAGATTGGTGATCTCGTAAATGCTACAGACAAAATGCAAGGTTCATTAATTGATGTTATAAAAAGTGTTTCAGATGCAACGGATCATTTGTCAAGGAATAGTGAAGACTTAACGCATTCAGCAAACGAAGTGACTGAAGGAAGTAAGCAAATTGCAACAACCATGCAGGAACTGTCTTCAGGTGCTGAGTCACAAGCCAATACCTCTGGAACAATATCTGAATTAATGGAAGGTTTTGTTAAAAAAGTAACTGAAGCTAGTCATAATACGGTACAAATGAGCAAAGAATCAAAAAGTATTATTGAACAAACCGAAAAAGGCCAAGAATCAATGGGTGAATCCGTAGCTCAAATGGATACGATCTATCGCATAGTAGAAGATGCCGTTGAAAAAGTAGGCAAGCTTGATCAACAGTCAAAAGAAATTTCAAAATTAGTTGAAGTGATTCAAGGGATTGCAGAACAAACGAATTTACTCGCACTTAATGCAGCTATTGAAGCCGCACGGGCAGGTGAGCACGGTAAAGGATTTGCAGTAGTAGCTAGCGAAGTCCGTAAGCTTGCTGAGGAGGTTACATCTTCCGTTGGTGATATTACAAACATTGTCACTGGTATTCAGAAGGTATCAAATGATGTAATGGACTCGCTTCAAAATGGTTATCAAGTGGTGGAACAAGGCTCAAAACAAATAGCTGTCACGGGTGAAAAGTTTACAGGGATTAATCAAGCTGTAAGTGATATGGTAACCAAGTTCCAAAGTATATCCACGCATTTAACTAAAATTGTGGGTGATAGTGAAAAAATGAGCAACTCAATTGTAGAAATTGCATCTGTTTCTCAAGAATCAGCTGCAGGTACTGAACAAACAGCTGCTTCCTCGGAACAATTACTAGGCTCAATGGAAGAAGTGACACACAGTGCTGATCAATTAGCTCGACTCGCAGAAGACCTAACAAAGAAGGTTAGTCACTTCAAAATATCAGAATAATTATAGAAGTTTTTTATATAGATATTACCCCGCACATAGTTTTCATAAACGAAGGTGCGGGGTTTTTGATCAATAAATTAGAAAAGGTAAAAGCACGTTATTATTTAATTAAAATTGAATCTGCTGTTAAAGAAGTTGATAAGGTTGAGTGACCTACCTAGGTCATGAAATTATTGGTCACAGTGCAGGAACTCACAAAAGTGCTTAGTTCACCGCGCCTTCGCATCCGTCCCATACAATCCTCATCATCTGGAATTGTTTCACAGTGATAGAGGCAAACCAGTTGATTGATCAGGCATTAGAAACGTTTGCAATAAGCGATTAACTCTCGTCCTTTCACACCGCCGTATGTACCATTCGGTATACGGCACTTTCATTTAAGTCAAACGTGCATGCTCATATCTGCCAATTAGATTCTCACCCCCCTGGTTTGGCCAGTATTTATCATCAAGCGCTTGACTTAATAGCGGACGACGTCAGTCCACCAATAGCTTCTCCTTCTGTGTTAAAATAAGATAAACACAATGACAAGTTTATCACAGATAACCGTTCCAAAACGCTAGGGTTAAAATAGAGCGTAGCGTTCATCCCTTTAAGAGATAGTAGTAATCTGATTCGGGTAGCGACCTATTATGGGGGAAATAACTGTAACGGCTACTGATTGAAGTTTTTGTTACAAAATGAACGGTATAAGAGAAAGAGGTCGGTGGAGAACAGTGTAAGTTAATTTTTGGATGATTTAACGTTCGTGAGGGGAAGGTTACATATGGTAGAAATATTATTTATGATGCTTGAGCGCTTAGGTATTATTGTGACAATTGCCTTTGTCGTTACGCGATTACAGTTTTCACGCAATATGTTAACGGTGCCAAAAATGACTGCTAAGCAAGGGTACGCAGCGATGGTTTTCTTTGGGGTGTTTGGCATTATTGGAACGTACTCTGGCTTTGCGCTGAGTTTAGATACGCTTCAGTATGAACGATCACTCCTAGGGATTGAAGCGAATGAAGCAATCGCTAATTTTCGAGTGATTGGTGTTGTGCTTGCTGGTATTTTTGGTGGATACAAAGTAGGTGCAGGTGCTGGTTTGATTGCGGGCGGTCATCGTTTTTTATTAGGTGGCTATACGGGCTTAGCGTGTGGGCTTGCTTCAATTATAGCAGGGTTGTTAGGTGGGTTATACAACCAAAAATACAAACAAATGCCTTCAATCCCGAGCGTTATTCTACTTGGTGCCTTAGCAGAGACGATACAAATGGCGATGATCATCATCCTCTCCAGACCGCTTGATCAAGTATTCGCATTAGTGCAGATGATTGGATTTCCAATGATTATTGCTAACGGACTGGGTTGTGGTTTGTTTTTACTCATTATCAAAAGTGTTCAGGAGAAAGAGGATCGTGTGGGTGCTTCGCATGCGCAACAAACATTGCGGATCGCAGACCAAACGATTAAGCATCTTAGAAGCGGTTTGACTGCTCAGTCAGCAGAAGCAGTCTGCAACATTCTTTTTTCTGAGACCAAGCCGATTGCAGTAGCAATTACTAACGAATCTGATATTCTAGCGCATATGGGTCAGGGAAGTGACCATCATCGTTCAGGTGATCCGATTCAAACGGAAGCGACAAGAAAGGTTATTCATAATGGCAAGATTAATGTGACGACTAAAAAAGGCATACACTGTGATCATCCGAATTGCACATTAAAATTTGCGGTCATCGCCCCACTAAAAAGTAGAGAGAAAACGATCGGGACATTGAAAATTTATTATGCAGATCAGCACCATATGAAAAATGCCGCGATTGAATTAGTCAGTGGCTTAAGTGTTTTATTAAGCAATCAAATTGAATTATCAGAGGCAGAGGAAGCTTATCAACTCGCTCAAAAAGCGGAAATTAATGCGCTCCAAGCACAAATGAGTCCGCATTTTATGTTTAATTCGCTAAGTGCCGTCAATGCTTTGATTCGAATGGATCCGAATAAAGCAAGAGAGATGATTCAATCGTTATCGCAGTTTATCCGCCAAAATATTATGGCCTCAAATCAGCGCATGACAACAATTGAAGTGGAATTAAGTCATATAAAATCCTATTTAACCATTGAAGAAACGCGATTTTCGGAAAGGCTACAAATCAACTATGATATTGACGCTACGGCTTTGCAAACAAAGCTCCCCCCTTTAACGTTGCAACCGATTGTAGAAAATGCCATTAAACATGGAATCAAAGATATCGAAAGATCGTGTTCAATTTTAATCGCAGTTAAAACCATGCTAGATCATGTAGAGATCATGATTAAAGATGATGGTAAGGGGATTGCTCGTGATCAACTCGCTTGTATTGGAAAAAAAATCATAGATTCAAAAACAGGTACAGGCGTAGGGTTATACAATATTAATAGGCGTTTAGAACTGATATTTGGCCATGCTTCAGCATTACAGATAAAGAGTGAAGAAAATCGTGGAACATCGGTATCATTCTCTGTTCCAAGGTTGGAGGGAAGCTTTGATGAGTGATAGTATTCGAGCGATCATTGTTGATGATGAATCGTACAATCGGGAAGAATTAAAATACTTATTAAGTTATGATCAAGATATCGAAGTCATTGGTGAAGCAAGTTCGGGCAAAGAAGCCATTCTCAAAATCATTGATCAAGAGCCAAGTGTTGTCTTTTTGGATGTTGACATGCCAGGCATGAATGGGATGGAAGTAGCCAAAACAATTACGGGACTTAAAAAGCCACCACTGATTGTTTTTGCCACAGCTTACCCTGAATTTGCGGTTGAAGCATTTCGTTATCAAGCCATTGACTATTTACTAAAACCCTATGATGAAAAACAACTGCTTCAAGCCATTGAGCGGATTAAGGATAAACGATATCCAAAGGAAAATAATCAGAAACAGCGCATTGGTAAACTGGCTGTAGATGATGATGAAAAAACGATCTACATTAATCCTGATCATATTAAATATATTTATTATTTGGATAAGCATGCGCAAATTGTTACCACATCTGGTCATTATCATAGTAAGTTGAGCTTAAAAGCAATCGAAGCCCGATTAGAGCCCTATCCTTTTTATCGCATCCATAAGGGCTATTTAGTCAATATCACATTTGTTCAAAGTATCTCACCGTGGTTTAATGGTGCTTATCATTTAAAAGTTTCGGGTGAAAGTGATCAATTACCAGTCAGTCGAAATTATATTAAAGGTTTACGGGATCAATTAGAACTTTGAACTACTCCTCACTTACCAACCTTACAGGTTGCTCGAAGAGGGAGTTTTCTCGCCTATTTTAGATAAAAAAGATGTATGTTGTCTTGTAAAATGAACATGTCAACGTTCGATTAGAACATGTTGTCCTTCGTATAGACGGTTAAGTCATTCTTTCTTTTATACTTTGTGTAAGCGGTTTAACACAAGAGAGAGGATGATTATCGTGTATACTTTTTTGGCAGGTGTTTGTTTTTTAATAATCGGGTATTTCACTTATGGAAGAATGATTGAGAAAGTTTTTGGTATAAATGATAGTCGACAAACGCCAGCGTATAGCAAGCAAGACAATGTTGATTATCTACCAATGAATACAAAGAAGAATGCTATGATCCAATTAATTAGTATAGCGGGTGTGGGACCAATCTTTGGTCCAATTATGGGAGCGCTCTATGGGCCGATAGCGTTTCTATGGATTGCCATTGGCTGTATTTTCGCCGGTGGTGTACATGATTATTTGACGGGCATGATTTCAATTCGGAATGGTGGTGCGCATCTTCCAGAATTAACGGGTAAGTTTTTGGGAAAAGCGATGCGTCATGTTGTCAATTTCTTTTCGGTATTGTTGCTATTACTTGTGGGGACAGTATTTGTTTCGTCTTCAGCAGAGCTCATTTATAACATGTTTGACGGCTTTACACCATTAATAATCCTGATTATTCTTATTTTTTGTTACTATATTTTATCAACGATGATGCCGATTGATAAAGTCATTGGCCGTATTTATCCGTATCTTGGGGCGACTTTGCTCTTAGGTACAGTGTTAATGGGAATCGGACTTGTTTTACAGCAAGCCCCTATTCCCGAACTTAGCTTAAACAATCAACATCCAGAAGGGACAGCAGTATTTCCTTTACTATTCTTAACCATTTCCTGTGGAGCGTTATCTGGCTTTCACGCTACGCAATCGCCTATTATTGCTCGGACGGTGAACAAAGAAAGCAACGGGCGGAAAATATTCTATGGGATGATGGTGGCAGAAGGTTTTGTGGCAATGGTTTGGGCAGCTGCGGCGATGAGTTTATTTGACGGACCAGTTACACTAAATGAACTCATTCATACCATTGGAACGGGTGGTATTGTATCAGAAGCTGCTGGTGCAGTATTAGGCTCAGTGATTGGAACGATTGTTATTATCAGTGTTATTACTTTGCCTATCACTTCTGGTGATACAGCATTCCGAAGCGCTAGAATGGTGATTGCAGATTATTTTAAGCTCGGGCAAAAAAAGATCATAAATCGCCTGTTAATTGCAATTCCAATTTTCGGTTGCGCGATTCTTTTAACGACAATTGATTTTACGATGTTATGGCGTTACTTTTCTTGGGCGAACCAAACCATGGCTGCGATTGCACTGTGGATTGGTACGGTCTATCTTTACAATGAGAAGAAGCATTACATTGTTGCCTTAGTGCCAGCGCTATTTATAACGATGGCGGTTATTACCTATATTTTAACTGCACCAATTGGTTTTGGCTTACCTATCCACACATCATATCTTATGAGTTCGATTTTGACAGTGGGTATTCTTAGTTTGTTTTATCTAAAACGATCAGCTGCTGTAGGACATCCTTTCAACAAAAATTTAGAGAAATCCTCGTAAAACCATAATGTTAAAGGTTATCCATGTGTGTGTTTGAAAATCAGTTAACGATGAGACAATCACATGCCTATAGATATTATCTATCAAAGGTAACCGTCGGTAAAACGCCCGCCATAAAAATAGAAGTAATTTAGGCGGGCGCTAATTACCAATCAGCGGGAGAAGAACGAAAACACCGCCTGACTGGAGATTCGTTTTATCACTGCTTAAAAAGATGTTGCTTTCCTTCCATTTATGGGCTAAGGTAAATTATAGAAGGTTATTCTTGTTTATTTTAAAACAGGTAATGAATAGAGGAGTGGAGCACATGATTATTGTAACGACTGATTTTGTACCGGGTAAAGAAGTGAAAGCGTTAAAGGGCTTGGTAAGGGGAAGTACGGTGCAGTCAAAGCATATAGGTAGAGATATTGCCTCATCATTTAAGACAATCGTCGGTGGAGAAATAAAGGCTTACACAGAAATGCTGGACGATGCGAGGAAAAAAGCGCTTGATCGAATGACAGCCGAGGCAGAGCGTTTAGGTGCGAATGCAGTTATTTCTATGCGGTTAGAATCTTCAACCGTTATGGGCGCAGCATCAGAAATTATTGCTTATGGAACTGCTGTCACAGTTGAATAGAACTAATTTAATTTTTTAGATCATAATACGCTGTTTGTAGAGTTATAACATCGACAAACAGCGTATTTGTTATTCAATAAAAGCGCTGGAAAAGCGTATGAAATTCTATTATTCTGTCTATATCATCCATGTAATACGGCAGCTTGATCTATTTGTAGGGTTTACTCTGGCAGATTAGATGTAATATAAGTTTTAGCTAACAAATCATGAATTGAACGTTTATCTGCTCTCGTTGAGATAAGATAAATACTTATAAGCGAAAGCACACCAAATCCAGCCCCATAAAGAATCGTTTTAACAAAAAACTCTCTGATTACTAATGTTAGTAAAGTTAATTTTTTACACGCCACAGGAGCTATTCTTATACCAACCACACGCTTTCCTATTGTATATCCATTCCATAATAGAGGAAGGGAAATATCATATAACACTGAAAAAATGACGAAGGTAACGAAAAAAAAGGTCAAAAATGCCGAGTTTTCAGTGTATAAACTTAAGCTGATGATTAAAGATGCAAATGAATTGACGGTTAAGTCAATAAATTGGGCAAATCCGCGTTCATAAACGCCGACAGGACTTGCTCTTAAAACATCGATATGAAAACACCTCTTTTTTGTGACATATAATGATGAACGTGGATGTAAACATTTCTGATTATTAAGTGAGAATTATTTTTTATGCCCTATTCTCATTGATTGTTCTTATCTAGCTCACTTTACTTTCAAAGCTTTGTCTTTAGCCAAATAAAAAGGACGTAAGTAAGCAACAGTATTAGACAATGGTAAAACATCAGGACTTACTTCAATATTAAGCACATCTTGCAAATACGTTTTTCTAGAGCTAATTCTCTCCCATAATTCGGGATATTGCTTTTTAATATCAGCTTGCAAAGTTTGATCGGCTAGCGCAACACACTCTTCTGCACTTACCCCTGTGTACCCTGGAACAGATGGAATAATATCAATTTGAAAAATCATTCCGCTCTTTAGGATCTCTGAAGATTGATTATAAATAGGTGAAGCCATCCATTCTTCATCAGCTACTAAATGACCAGGGTTTAGATGCCAATGATACTTTTCTTTAGGAAATACACGTTCAATCGCTTGATAAAGCTGATCGCCTTTTATCCCTGTTTTTATCGTTTCAAGCCAAGTAACGACGGCCTGATAGTACGGCTTTGCCACTGCTTCTAAATAATCTGTTTGATCTTCAGGCAATTGTTGATCATTTTCCACCACCAAACCTGCTCGACTAGATAATCCGCCCTTATAGCCAACGGTTAGAGACATCGGATCCCCGCGTTTTACTTGTTTATAGCTAGGATAAATATTAGCTTTTTCAAATCTTTTCCCGGTAGCAGCAATGGTAACGACAGAATTATATTGACCTTCAGCATTCAAATGTGCGCCAATTTCAGTTTCTTTTGCACCAATTTCAATGGCGTTTAAAGCTTTTAACATGTGTGTTGATGCTAAATTCGCTCCATATTCATAATGGGCAATCTCATTTGCGTTATTAGTTGTTCGTGCGCCGCGATCGCCTATAAATAAATAAGCACCGTTCACTAATTCGACATCATCCTTTGTTACATTTTTTAATGCGTCGACGATAAAATAAGGGATATCTAACATTTGTTCAGTTGGCTGGACAGATGTTGTGAACATTTTCCATCCAATTAATCCGATCCGTTGTTTGTTTTGTAGGTTTAAGCGAGAGAAAATATTTTCTAATTTATCGTCATTTTCCATCGGTTGATTAGGTAATGAAAATAATGGGCTATGAATAAGATTTACTTTAATGCGTGATAAATTTGCTAGTTTTAAATTTTCATTGCCAAGAACGACGGTACTTTTTCCTGATTTATCGATCACTAATAGCCCTTCTTCAAATCTGGGGATGAAGCCTGTTAAATATTCAAAATTACTGCCGTGTTCTTTGTCGGCATAAATAATTAACACATCGATGTTTTCTTCTTGCATGCTTTGTAATACTTTATTTTTTCTTGCTTCTATCGTTTGATCTGTTAAAGTTACCGGTGCTACATCGGCATATGTGCGAGGTTCAGGACATGTTTCAAAAGTAATAAGGTTGGTTTTCATTTAGACGCTCCTTTAATCTAACGTTATAATGTTTACATTGTTATTTTGTAAACTTGTCAAAAATTCTTGTTGTGGTACTTGATCAGTGATTAATACATCGATGGCATTTAAATCGCAGACTTTAAACAAGCCGGTCGTGTTTAATTTAGTATGATCAGCTACAGCAATAACGGTATCGCCTTGCTCGATCATTTGGCGCTTGACTAAACCTTCTGCCTCTGTATGGATGAAAAGCCCATCTGCAGAGATAGCGAAAACGCCTAAAATGGTGTAATCCGTATGATAGTGTTCAATTTTTTTAACTGTTTCAGAGCCATATAGAAAAAGTTGTTCTTTATGCAATGCACCGGGTAATACGGCTACTTCTGTTTTTTTGAATTGGGCTAACAAAATGGCATGTGTTAGCGAATTAGTGATCGCATAGATCGTTTTATTATGTAATTTCCGAATCACTGCCTCAACTGTTGTAGAGGAATCAAAAATGATCGAACAATTGTTTTTAATCAATTCGGCAGTCTTATAAGCAATCTGTTCCTTAATTTGATTGTGTTTTTTCGATCGTTGCTGATAATTAAAGATAGCAGCCTCTCGATCTAATGAAACTGCGCCGCCATGTGTTCTTCGCAAAATGTTCTGATCCTCTAACTTAATTAAATCTCTACGAATCGTATCTTTTGACACCTTTAATTTTTCTGCTAAATACGCCATTGTGGCGCTTCGTTCTACCTCAATAATTGCCTTTATTTTTTCCAATCGCTGTTCAATTAGCATGATCTTCTCTCCTTGCCTTTAAATTATCACAACTCGCAATCTTTTGCAATCTTTTGCATTTTTTTGAAAGGTAAAATTTTTATCATGCCTAACCGTCTGTAAAGCCTCCTCTCAAAATAGAAAGTAAAGCAAATTTATTAAGGTGGATGGTAAGGTTGCTAATGTTCTGATTCACTCCTAATAATCAGTGGGCAGGTAAGACCGTAGACTAAAACCGCCACGTCTGCAAATATTTTACCCTTTTCATTTTTATTTACAATTGATAAAGCGCTTTCTTTGTTTTAGAATGGCAGTGATCAGTAAACTTAAGGAGATGAGCGCGATGAATAAGTTAACATTTTTAGGGGCTGGTAGTACTGTTTTTGCTAAAAACATTCTAGGAGATTGTATGGGGGTGGAGGCACTACAAGACTTCGAATTTGCTCTGTTCGACATTGATTTAGAAAGGCTTGAAGATTCGGAATCGATGTTAAATAACTTAAAGAAAAATTTACGATCGAACGTCACGATAAAAAGTTACCGTGATCGAAAAGAGGCGTTACGTGGGGCGAAGTATATTGTTAACGCCATTCAAGTAGGCGGTTATGATCCGTGTACAATTACCGATTTTGACATACCAAAAAGATATGGATTGCAACAAACGATTGCTGATACATTAGGGATTGGTGGCATCTTTCGTAACTTAAGAACGATACCTGTTATGCAAGAATTTGCAAAAGATATCAAAGAAGTTTGTCCAGATGCTCTGTTTTTAAATTACACTAATCCAATGGCGGTATTAACAAATATCATGATAAGCGAAGGCATTCAAACAGTGGGACTATGCCACAGTGTTCAAGTATGCGCTGACCATTTACTCGATCATTTGAATTTGCCTAAAGATCATGTTCAGTGGAAGATTGCGGGTATCAATCATATGGCGTGGTTATTAGAAATTACTAGAAATGGTGAGGATCTTTATCCGGAAATTAAACGCCGTGCAAAGCAAAAACAGAAAGATAAGCATCATGATATGGTACGATTTGAGTTGATGGATAAGTTCGGCTATTATGTGACAGAATCGTCAGAGCATAATGCTGAATATCACCCGTATTTTATTAAGAAAAATTATCCTGAGTTAATTGACGAATTAAATATCCCACTTGATGAATATCCAAGAAGATGCATTCATCAAATTGAAGGTTGGAAAAAAATGCGAGATGATATTGTTAACAACCAAAATCTCACCCATGAGCGTACGAGTGAATACGGTTCACACATCATTGAGGCTATTGAGACAGACCAACCTTTTAAAATAGGGGGGAATGTTTTGAACACCGGTGGATTAATTTCTAACTTGCCTGAGAATGCTGTGGTAGAAGTGCCTTGTTTAGTTGATGCTAGTGGGGTAACCCCAACATATGTTGGCGCTTTACCTGAACAGCTGGCTGCTTTAAATCGAACCAATATTAATACACAACTGTTAACAATAGAAGCAGCAAAAACGTTAAAGAAGGAAAAGATTTATCAGGCTGCTTTACTTGATCCGCATACAGCAGCGGAATTATCGATTGACGATATCATTTCACTATGTGATGATCTAATTGAAGCGCATGGAGATTGGTTACCGCAATACAGCTGAGTCAATTGAGTTGACGAAAACTCCATGAGTGTTTGTTCAAACTTAACTGTTTAAACAACTTTTATAGACCATCAGTTAACGAAAAGCAGCGATTAATGATTCGTTTTATCATACATTAACGTGTTAATGATAAGAAAAATTCCCGACTTACTTATAAAATCACAACGCCTATCCATACTAAGCTTAAACATTATTTGGAGGTTAGTCTAATGGATGACAAAAACAAGCATGAACCAAATAACAATAAAATAAACAGAAACAAAAATGATGGTCTTGACATTGAATTTTCTGAGGAATTAGCAGATCAAGAGGATAGACAGGCAAAAGCACGAGCCGATGCGGCAGATAAACGTGCGCAGTTACGCAAATAATAACAGCATATGTCTTGCTGGCCTGTTGGAATCGAATGGACATTCCTACAGTGTCTTAAATAAAGTTAAGTAGTTGTCCTTTTTAATGTTGTGTCACACCATTGATGTGTAGTCATTCTCAATGGTGTGACGTAGCTAAGATCGTTTATTTTCAAGTAATTGTTTATTGTATAAAATCCGCTCGTCTTCTGGACGGTAAACGCGTGCTCTTTCATTGTGTTCAAAGGCTTTTTCAAAGTTCCCCAGTTTATAGTAGCATACACAAAGTTGTAAATGTGGATACCAAGTTGAGTAAGCAGGATAAGTAAAGCTCCATTTATTGGGATCTGTCTCTAGTTGGGTCGCTAGCTCATACCAAAAAACGGCTTGTTGATAGGCATGTTGGCTTTGAAAGTGGAAGCCTAAACGACTGCATATTTCTGGTCTTGGAACTTTAGCGTAATTTAATGATTGAAAGAGAGCAGCAAGTTCCTGTTCTGCTTGATTTAAAAACCGGTAACAATCTGCTTTATTAATACAAGCGTAAACTTTGTCTTCTATCCACCCTGTTTTTAATTCAAGGTTTTTATTGTAGCTATCGATTGCTTCTTGATAATGGCCATTTTCACGTAATTCATTACCATAATAGAAATAATCCCGAGCTGTAAATGTATCCCCTCTTTCTTTGCGTTTTTGATAAATATTAAGATTTCTCCCAACAGAATGTTGCTGTTTTTTATGTGTAATAGCAATATCTGAATTAATAATATGCCCACTGACATTAAGATAATTATGGCAATCCCCTTGCCACTTAAAGCCTTTCGTACGCTTTAGTAGACGATTTAGACGATATTTCAGTGTAACATTGCCAAATCCGTCCGTACCGGCATGATAGTACATCGAAACTGCATCTACATTAGGGTTTAATGTCTCTTTTAATTTGAGGAATTTCTTTTGATCTTCTGGTAGAATCACATCATCTGCATCTAAATAAAGGATATAATCTTTCGTTGCGTACTTCATCGATTCGTTTCTTGCCGCCGAGAAATCCCCCGTCCACTTATAAAAAAACACCCGATCAGTAAAGCCTTTGGCAATCTCAACGGTTTGGTCGGTTGAGCCTGTATCAACAATATTGATTTCATCGACAATATCCTTTGCGCTTGCTAAGCATCGCTCTAATACATCTGCTTCATTTTTGACAATCATACATAAACTAATCGTAATCATCGATCATGCTCCTTTTTAAAAATAGGGGGAAGGGAAAGCCCCTCCCCTTTTTGATTATTCGGTGAAGACAATAAGATTTAAATCTCTATTCACTGCATTAACAAGGTTAACGTTAGTAGCTGTTGTCACAATGACCACTACACTGTACTCAAACGTACCTGTACTAGGAGCAATATCAACATAAGTGTTACCTATAGGGAAGTTTTGCGTTCCTGCTGACGAAAGTAATCTAGTGAAGTTACGTGTTTGAATAAGGGTTGCATCTCGGTAAGTTCTGATCTCTAAGACTAAGTTATTATCAACAATATTGTCTGATTCAATTGATAAAGCATAGTCAATTTTCACTTCTTGAGCTTCTTCCAAACTGACGTTATCAACGGTGACAACTGTAACTTCTGTATTTAATGGAACAGTATCATCATCAAAAACTATAATTGCTCCATCTTCATTATTAAATAATAGGTCTGCGGCTGCAGGTCCAGTCGGTCCAATTGGCCCCGTAGGTCCAGTAGCGCCGGTAGGCCCAGTGGCCCCCGTAGGTCCAGTAGCGCCGGTCGGTCCAGTTGCTCCAGTCGGTCCAGTGGCCCCTGTAGGTCCAGTAGCGCCGGTCGGCCCAGTGGCACCGGTAGGCCCTGTAGCGCCGGTAGGTCCAGTGGCCCCAGTAGGCCCGGTAGCGCCGGTAGGTCCAGTGTCACCAGTAGGTCCGGTAGCGCCGGTAGGTCCCGTAGCTCCGGTAGGCCCAGTAGCGCCGGTAGGTCCGGTGACACCAGTAGGTCCCGTAGCGCCAGTAGGTCCAGTTGCTCCAGTCGGCCCAGTAGCGCCGGTAGGTCCGGTGACACCAGTAGATCCAGTCGGCCCAGTAGCTCCGGTAGCTCCAGTTGCTCCAGTCGGCCCAGTAACGCCGGTAGGTCCAGTAGATCCAGTCGGCCCAGTAGCGCCAGTAGGTCCGGTAGCGCCGGTAGGCCCAGTAGCGCCGGTAGGCCCTGTAGCCCCTGTAGGTCCAGTCGGCCCAGTAGCGCCAGTAGGTCCTGCAGGCCCCGTAGGTCCAGGTGCACCGTTTGCGCCATCCG
>NZ_JH976439.1:0-22667 GCF_000306965.1 Amphibacillus jilinensis Y1
TTTTAAAGTAACAAGCTCTGCCATTTTGTTCCCGATCGCCATGACTTTAATAAATAAAGTGGCGCTTATAGAGATTGCAGGTAAAGCATTAGTTGGTTTAGTTAAGGGAGGCACTTACCTTTCTTTATATGGTAATCCCATCAACCTCGTACGCAGTCTGTTTACAGACTATGATGATCAAGTTAAGGAACAAGTAAATGCATTCCTTCATCCTGTTGAAGAAATGAACGAAACGGTCGAAGGCATTCGGACAGGCCTACAAAAATTTATGGAAAACTATCCTACTGTCATTGATAATTTACGACCATACATAGATTCTGCACTATTTAACAACACCGGCTATTATAATATACATATTTATAACATTGCAGCAACGTCTATCTTAAAAGACATGCAGTTATTGTTTGACGATATTGTATTCCAATTATCTGATCATGAAGCAGAAGCGATTACCTCCTTACACGAAGTCTCGTCCGATGTTAAAAAAAATATGAGTATTATTGAGGAGCAGACGACGCGAGCCGCAACGTGGTAAGAATTGAAGTAACATAAAACCGCCTAAAGATGGACAGGTAACAAAGTCATCATTGGGCGGTTTGTTTTATATAGCTACCTGTTTTTTTAATAGTCGAATGACTTACATTCACTCCACCTTTATTAAGTGGGCTAGCTTTTCTTATACTTGGTACTTGCATCGCTTTGACGTTTTTTAGAAACCATTTGAGCTTTCTTACAAGGAAACAAAAAGTAGAGATATCCTTAATGCATATATATCACTGGGTCATTGAAACAGGATAAACTAAAAAACCCCTAAGCATAGAATTGCACTTAGGGGTGGGGGAAATTATTTTATTATATGATGATAAGCGGGCTTAGCTGCTCCATTTTGATCAAATAGAAATGGCCAATTCTTTCTACCTCTCACAGGAAAGTCACTTAACCATGTATATCGATCAGAGACGCCCCAAAACGTGACAGAAGAAATAGCTTGATCGTACGTCGTAAACAACTCAAAAAAGTTAGCATAGCGCTCTGCTTGCAACGCCAACATTTCTTTCGTTGGTTTTTCTAGATCTGTCCGCTTATCATCAAACCTAAACATAGAAACATCCATTTCCGTAATGTGCAGTGTTAAACCTAGCTCAGCATAGCGCTTAATCGCAGCCTCTATATCTTGCAGGCTTGGGTCATAAAGATTCCAGTGGGCTTGTAAACCAATGCCGTGAATGGGAACATCACGTGACAACAAACCTTGAGCTAATTGATAGATTTTTTCCCGCTTCTGTGGATTTGACTCATTGTAATCATTATAAAATAGCAAAGCATCAGGATCTGCTTCATGAGCAAAACGAAAGGCATAATCAATAAAATCATCACCAATGATCTCTAACCATTTTGATTGACGATATAACACATTTCCTTCGTCAGAAATGGCTTCATTGACGACATCCCAAGCGTAAATTCGCCCTTTATAGCGCGTCACCACGGCGTGAATATGGGCTTCCATCCGATTTAACAATTCAAGACGCGACAGTTGCTGACCACTATGATCATGAAAAAACCAATCCGGTGTTTGATTATGCCAAACCAATGTATGGCCTCGCATTTGCATGTGATGGTTTTCAGCGAATGCCAAGAATTGATCCGCCTCTTTGAAATCATAATGATCAGGTTTCGGATGAATATTTTCAAATTTCATCTCATTTTCTGCAGTAATCGAGTTAAAATGTGTTTTTAATAATGCCTGATCCGCTTTTATCGTCTCACTATTTACAGCTGCTCCAATTAAAAATTGTTCTTTAAATTGATCTTTTAAGGCTTTCATCTTTTAAAAAGCCACCTCTTCCTTTAAAAGGTTATCTAAACGTTGCTAAATCGTGATTTAATTGTTTGGTTGAATGATACACTTGTTGATAGAGCTTGAATAACTCATGATACTTGTCAACATTTGCTTTAATAGGCTGATAGATTTTCGCCTGTGAAACAAAGTCATTGGCACAATCTTCTAATTTGCTATACCAGCCTACCCCAACTGCAGCCAATATGGCAGCACCCATGCCTGGACCTTGTTCATTAGATAAGGTGACGACCTCAGCATTAAAGATATCCGCTTGAATTTGTAACCATAAGTCACTTTTAGCGCCACCACCAATAGCGACAACTTTATCAATATTTTTTCCTTTACTACGAAAAATTTCAACCGACTCATTCAAACTAAATGTTATGCCTTCAATAACTGCTCGAGCAAAATCACCACGAGTATGATTAGCATGAACACCGATAAAGCTCGAACGAATCGCACTATCAGGATGCGGGGTTCGTTCTCCAACAATGTATGGGGTGAATAGCAATCCCCTTGCACCGACGGTAGATGCCTTCGCTTCCATTACTAATTGATCAAACGAAACATCTTTAGCAAACGTATCTTTAAACCAACTTAAACTATAACCAGCAGCTAACGTGACCCCCATCGTATAAAATGCTGATGGATCACCATGATTAAAGTAATGCACTTGCCCTTGGAAATCTTTATCACCCGTTGCCTCATAAGATAAAACCACACCTGATGTACCGGTACTACTTAATGTCACACCATCCTCTAAAATACCAGCTCCAATAGCACCGCATGCGTTATCAGCACCACCAGCAAAAACTTTACACACCGTTGATAACCCTGTTTCTTTTGCCACTTCTTCAAGAATGGTTCCTGTTTGTTGGTAGGAACCTACTAATGGCGGACAAAGCGAAATGGGAATATCATTTTTTTCACACATGTCTTTGCTCCATACTTTTTTTGCAACATTTAATAACAATGTGCCAGCTGCGTCAGAGTAATCCATACTTATATCGCCGGCTAAGCAATAGCGTAGATAGTCTTTTGGTAGTAAAAATGTGCTTGCCTTTTGAAAAAGTTCCGGCTGATGCTTTTTCACCCAGAGCAACTTAGGCAGTGTAAAACCTTCTAATGCTGGATTTTTTGTAATCAAGTGCAGTTGTTCTAATCCAACATTGGTTTCAATTTCACGACATTCATCAGTTGTTCGTGTATCATTCCAAAGTATCGCTCGTCGAAGCGGTTGACCCTTCTCATCGATCAAAACAAGACCGTGCATCTGTCCAGAAAAACTTAGTCCCTCAATTTTTGCTGGGTCGTCTAAACGATCGGTTATCGCTTTAATTGCAAGTTTCGTCTGTTCCACCCAATCATTTGGCTCTTGCTCACTATAGCCTGGCTGATCATGATAGAGCGGATAGGACTTGGATTCTTCATCAACGACTTCACCCGTTTTTGAAACGAGAAGAACTTTGACAGCACTCGTTCCCAAATCAACCCCGATTACGTAACTCATTAACAAACCTCCTTAAATACAAACCATGCGAATAGCGCTGAGCACGATCCGCATGATTTCTTCATTAAATGTTTAACAAGTATTGGTTGATTCTTGCTTTAATCTTTTCAACCTGACCCGAACGGACATCGATATCTTTTAAGTCTATTGCATGTGCTTCAAGTTCTTTTAAATCCGTTTGTCCAGCAATAATTTTCTGACCTATCTCTGTTTGATATGTTTGATAACGCTGATCAACAATAGTTTCAAAGAAGTTATCATCAATCATTTTTTGAGCAACTTTCAATCCCACAGCAAATGCATCCATACCAGCAATATGTGCATGGAATAAATCTTCTGTTTCAAATGAACCCCGGCGCACTTTAGCGTCAAAGTTTAGTCCACCACGACCTAAGCCACCATTTTTCAAAATTTCATACATAGCCAATGTCGTTGCATAGAGGTCTGTTGGGAATTCATCTGTATCCCAACCTAATAAAAGATCGCCTTGGTTAGCATCGACAGAGCCTAACATGCCACTGTCACGAGCAACACGCAACTCATGCTCAAATGTATGACCAGCCAATGTTGCATGGTTAGCCTCGATATTAAATTTAAAATGATCTTGTAAATCATATTGATGTAAAAAGGCTGTAGCTGTAGCGACATCGAAATCATATTGATGTGTTGTCGGCTCTTTTGGTTTCGGTTCAATTAAAAACTGTGCGTCAAAATTAAGTTCTTTTGCATAATCAATCGCCATATGATAGAGATTGGCAAGGTTTTGTTGCTCAAGCTTCATATCTGTGTTAAGTAGAGACTCGTACCCTTCACGTCCTCCCCAAAAAACATAATTCTCAGCGCCTAATTCTTTACCTACCTCTAGACCTTTTTTTATTTTGCCGGCTGCATAAGCATAGACATCTGCATGTGAAGATGTACCAGCACCATGGGTCCATCGTGGATTTGTAAACATATTTGCTGTATTCCATAATAATTTTGTTTTGCTATCTTTCATATAGTCTTTAATCATGTTAACGATTACATCTAGATTTTTGTTCGACTCCCGTAGCGTATCACCCTCTGGTGCAACATCAACATCATGGAAGCAGAAAAATGGAGCGTCTATTTTTTCAAAAAATTCAAATGCTGCTTCAACACGAGCTTTAGCTAAATCCATACCTTTCAGGTGATCCCATGGACGTTGGGCCGTACCTGATCCAAATGGGTCGCCACCATCACCAGTAAATGTGTGCCAGTAAGCGATTCCAAAACGAAGAATATCTTTCATCGATTGGCCACCAACCTGCTCTTCTGGATTATAAAACTTAAAAGCGTAAGGATTACTTGCATGGCGTCCTTCATAGGTTACCTTAGGAATATCTTTGAAATATGACAAATGAATAACCTCCCAAATATAATAGTTTAAGATTTAACACTTGTATTCTATCATGTTTAACTTAGTTAGTCCATTGAATTAACTAAGTTTTTTATTTATTTTTTAGTCAATATTACGAATTGCTTTGATCACTCTAAATAAAACGAATCATCAATCAGAGGGCAGCGTTTTACGAACGATTATCTGCGGTAAATAGTTAACACTAAAGAGCGTTGCTGCTTACTTAAACACCTGAATAAGCCATAAAACCACCATCAATTGGAACACTTATACCTGTCACAAACCCACTATAACTGTCATCAGCTAGCCACAATAATGCGCCATGAAGATCTTCGGGCTTTCCTAGCCGGTCCATTGGTGTTTGCGATAAGATTTTCTTCGTTCTTTCAGTATAAGAACCATCTTCATGCGTTAATAATCGCCGGTTTTGTTCGGTCAAGAAAAATCCCGGAGCTAGCGCATTGACTCTGATTCCTGTCTTACCAAAGTGAACAGCCATCCACTGCGTGAAATTATCAATTCCTGCTTTCGCTGCACTATAGGCTGGCACTTTTGTCATCGGAGAAGGCGCACTCATCGATGACATATTAATGATTGAACCTTTTGTTCTTAACAGCTCTGTAGTAAATACTTGTGACGGTAACAGCGTCCCCATCAGATTGAGGTTGAAAACATGATTAAAACCAGCTTGCGTTAAGTCAAAGAAGCTTCGCACTTCTGGGTCCTCAATATCTTCTTGATCGTATACTTCATTTGTTGTCGACCCTTCTGGATGATTCCCGCCAGCCCCATTGATTAATAAATCAACACGACCAAATGCTTCTACAACTGCATTTTTTGCTTGCTCTACATTTTCACGCTTGGTTACATCACATAAAATCGAAAGTGCTTCTCCACCTTTTTTCTTAATAGCCGTTGCTGTTTGATCACCAAATGTCTTGGGATAATTTAAGATAGCAATTTTCATGCCATGTTCGGCTAGCTCACGAGCCATCGAACCACAAAGCACACCGCCACCACCTGTAATCACGGCAACCTTTCCGTTTAATTGTGAATGTATTGGTCTCATTTTTGTTCCCCCTCTAATGCGTCCCATATCCCTTGCAAATATACAGCCCCTAAAGCCCGATCATACAAGCCATAACCCGGTCGTCCCTCTTCTCCCCATATCATTCGACCGTGATCAGGACGTAAATAACCTTTAAAATGATTTCTAGATAAAACGTCGATAAGTTTCTTAACGTCGACAGTACCACTAGCATCTTTGTGTGCGACTTCATGGAAATCACCATTATCATTGTGGGTGATATTGCGAATATGAATAAACGGCACGCGATCGATTGCAACAAACTTATTAAAAATATGAATTAAATCATTCGAACGATTTGCACCTAATGAACCGGAACAAAGCGCTAATCCATTTTCTGGTTCATTGACAGCATGAATGATCCGATCTAAATCAGCTTCATCTTTCACAATTCTTGGCAGACCAAATACCGACCATGGAGGGTCATCGGGATGTATTGCCATTCGAATGTCGCAAGCTTTCGCAACAGGAATGATTTGTTCTAGAAAATATACAAGGTTATTAAACAGATCTTCTTCTGTTATCCCTTCGTATTGCTTAAACAACTTCGCAATATCAGCAAGTCGCTCAGGTTCCCATCCTGGCATGGCATGCCCTTTAGATCCCTCTGCTATATGCCTAATCAATTCTGCCGGTTCAATGCCCTCAATTTTAGCGTGTTGATAAGCAAGGACAGTAGAGTGATCAGCAAGCGACATGGCTAAGTCTGAACGCGTCCAATCAAAGATAGGCATAAAATTATAACAAATGACTTTAATGCCATAGTTACTTAATGTACGTATCGTCGATTTATAATTTTCAATATACCGGTCACGAGATGGCAATCCTAATTTAATATCATCATGAACATTAACACTTTCAATGACTTCAAGCGCTAAATCCGCTTGCTTGGCTTGTTCGACAAGTGCTTTGACATCTGCTTCCGGCCAATTTTCACCAGCCGGTATATGAAAAATCCCGCCTACCACACCCGTCATACCTGGAATCTGTTTGATATATTGAAGTGGAATCCGATCATCGCGACCAAACCATCTAAATGTCATCTTCATCGTCTTAATCCCCCCTTAATTAATAAATGATACGGCCATGTTGATCTGCAATGCCTGACTTTCGATGAAAATACGCATTTATAATATCGCGCCATTCTTTAGCTGACACCAATTGATGGTCTAATCGCGCCTTCACATCTTGATAACGCTGCTGATCGACAAAATGCTGAAGCTGTTGCCAAGTCTCAATCATGGCTTCAACTTGCACAACGCCTTGAAAATGGCTATCATAAATATGCTGTATAACCGTTTTTCCACTTTTCAATTTATGGGTATAAGGCAGATGATGAAAAAACAATACCAATTCATCTGGACACGTTTCTAACGATTCATAAAGCTCACAAATTTCAGGGTGATATTGGCCAGTGTAACCTGTGCCTGTCTTTATGGTTCGATCAACACCAAGACCTTCTCGATCTGCAAAGTGATACGTTCCCCATGCCATGTACTCATAGCCATCCACATTTGGGCCATAATGATGATTAACATTAACCATCCAACCAATGCCAAGTGGAGAGGTGTAGTTTTCATAGGTCTCCCATGAAGGCATAAGCATTTCCATCATCATGTTTTCGTATTCAGCATGGCAACCAAAGGTTTGCTTGATCCATTCTAAAGCAATCTGTTCAGCAGTTAAGTTAGGGTTCCAAACCAGCCTTCCATAACCATACAAGTTAAGTTGTGCCATCGTATGCCCAGTCCAATTATAATCTCGACCCACATTAGAAACAGCTGCAATACCCGCGATTTTATTTTGAAATACATCTCCACTTACAATATCTTTAACTTTTGTCCCTGGACCTTTTGCATGCGTATCAAACGCCAATACTTCCTTCCATTGAGGAATCAAATAGACAAGATGGCGCTGTTGCCCTAAATATTCTTGTGCAATCTGAAACTCTAAAAATTGGTTGGTCTGTTGTAAACCACCAATTAATGGAGAGACCGGCTCTCTAACTTGAAAATCCATTGGACCATTTTTAACTTGTAAAACCACGTTATCCTTAAATTGCCCATCAAGTGGCATAAAGTGATCATAAGCCGCTCTCGCACGATCTGTTTTTCGATCGCGCCAATCTTGTTTACAGTTATAAACAAAACAACGCCAGATTATCTTGCCTCCATAAGGAGCAACGGCATCAGCAAGCATATTAGCTCCCTCCGCATGATTGCGGCCATAAGTGAATGGTCCTGGGCGATTTTCTGAATCAGCCTTAACTAAAAAGCCACCTAACTTCGGCACTTTTTGATAGACATGTTTGACTGTTTCTTTCCAAAAGGTCATCACTTTTGTTTCTAATGGATCAGCACTGTTTAATCCGCCTATTTCAATAGGGGCTGCATAATTAATGCTTAAATAGACGGTAATCCCGTATTGATAAAAAATGTCTGAAGTTTGCTTAACATCTGCTAAATACCTATCTGTAATTAACTTTGATTCTATTTGATGGACATTAACATTATTAATCGTCAAAGCATTAATCCCAATTGAACTAAGTAATCTAGCATAATCATTAATGCGTTGGCGATCTTTAATAAATTGATAATCTTTATAGAAGAAGGATTCTCCTGCATACCCTCGCTCCACCGATCCATCCATATCATCCCAATGATTAATCATTCGAATGGCATTTTTAGGTCTTTCTTTAATTAGCAACTGAGATATTGGCTCTTGCTGTTGAATCAATCGTAACAAGTGAAAGATTCCATATAGAATGGCGCGACTTGAACCACCGGTAATGCTAATCCGTTGCTCTGTCGATTCAATTGCGTATGCTTCTTCTTGATACGACGAATCACATAGAAGGACTAGCCCCGCTTCATTATGATCCGCTAAGTGAATAGCTGGTTGATAACCAAACATCGCATCAAGCGCGACATTTAATTCATCTAACCCACGATCAATGACCTCATCTCGTTTAGTGACGGTAACAGTGTAAAGATAGCGAATAGTAGCTTGTTTATAGCTTTGCACCTCAATCGCTTGATATTGCAGCCACGCGCGATAACTCGTCAATTGATTTTCTTCCAGTTGATCAACTAGCCACTCTCCATTTCTATATTTGCACATATATACACTCACTCCCCTCAATTAATATATAAAACTATCTCCCTAGTATTGCACGCTCCTCTTACCGTTAATCTTACAGCAAAGATTTCTTAACTATTTATAGTTTATTATTTAATTTTAAAAATAGAGCGCCTTGACTTTATAAGCCCAAGACGCTTAACATAGCACTAACCTTTTACTCCGCCTAAGGTTAATCCTTTTACAAAGTATTTTTGCAAAAATGGATAGACCATAATAATAGGCACTGAAACGACAACAGTCATAGCAGCTCGGACCGATTGCGGTGTTACCATTTCTACCTGCCCCCCCAAAGAATCTGCAAAAGAGTCTGCTGCGCCACCTCCAGAAGTATTCGTACTTTGTAGTACTTTCATGAGCTCATATTGGAGAGTACTTAATTCAGGTATTGATGAATTGTAGATAAACACATCAAACCATTGATTCCATTGACCCACTGCAACGAACAAAGAAACTGTTGCAATAACTGGAACGGCAAGCGGTAATGCGATCTTAAAGAACTGAACAAACTCTCCCGCGCCATCCATTCGTGCAGATTCGAAGATCGTCTCTGGTAACCCTTCAATAAAAGAACGAATGACAATTAAATTGAATACCCCTATAAGGGTAGGTAGAATATAAACCCAAAAAGAACCAATCAATCCGAGTTCTCTATTAAGTAAATAAGTAGGGATTAACCCTGCATTCATGTACATGGTTAAAACGAATGCTAGTGTTGTAAATCTTTTCAAAATGAAGTGTGGTCTTGAGATGGTGTAAGCGACCATAGCTGATGCAAACACACCTAGACCTGTACCTACAACTGTTCTTAAGACAGATGTAATCCCAGCCCGAATAACCTGCGCTTCATTAAAAACATGTGTATAATTATGCGTTGTAAATGAACGCGGTAAAATATGCAATCCGCCACGAACGGTATCTGTAGCATCATTTAATGATATAGCTAATGTATTTAACATGGGGTATAACATAACTACCACTAAAATCAGCATTAATAGAATATTAACTGAATCAAAGATTAGATCATCAATCCCTCTTCTTTTGCCTGCAAGCCTTCTTAAGAGACTCATTATATCCCCTCCTTTAGAATAATCGTGCTTCTCCCAATTTTTCTGCTATTTTATTGGCCCCAAACAAAAAGATAAAGCTTATGATGGTCTTGAACATGCCGGCAGCGGTAGCAAGTGAAAAGTTTGCCATCGATATACCATACCTCAACACATAGATATCTAAGTTTTCCGCAAAATCCATATTCATTGAATTCATAAGTAAGTACTGTGCCTCAAAACCAGATTCAAGAATATAACCAATATTCATGATCAGTAGAATAACAACAACTGGCTTTATACCTGGTAATGTAATGTACCATATCCGTTGCATTCTCGAGGCTCCATCAATTTCTGCCGCTTCATATTGCTCCTGATCAATCATTGTCATGGCAGCTAAATATATAATAGAGTTCCACCCAACGCTCTTCCATACATCTGAAGCACCAATAATCCCCCAAAAATAATGACCAACACCTAACCACATAACGGGTGTGTCAATAATTCCTAAGTTTAATAGTACGGTGTTAATAATTCCATCATCCATCGACAACGCAGTTGAAACAAGTCCAGCTACAACTACCCATGATAGAAAATGAGGCATATAGCTAATCGTTTGAACGACCCTTTTAAATGTAATGTTTCTAAGTTCATTTAATAACACCGCTAATGTTACGGCTGTTACAAAACCAAGCACGAGATTGATGATGCTCATCGCTAATGTATTACGCATAATTTCTAAAAATCGCTCACTTCCAAATAGAAAGCGAAAATTATCAAAGCCTGCCCATTCCTGATCCAAAAAGCCTCTGGCTGGACGGAAATTTTGGAATGCCATCACCCATCCGCCTAACGGTAAATATTTGAATATAAATAACCAAATTAAGAATGGAACGCTCATCCATAGCAATTCTTTTTGCTCTTTACACTTACGAAAAAAATATTTAGGTCCTTTTTTCGGACGTTGCAGGTTGACCTTATGTTTGCCTTTATATTTTATACGCTCCTTGACTTCTATGGGATTTACTGGTTGTGCCAAAGTCATCTACCCCCTTCGTTTTTTATGATTAATTTAGAAAAATAAACCTACTAGACTATTGCTAGTATTCACTTATATTTATAACTGAAAAAATACTCTATATAGGATTCGTCTAAAGTATTTTCACTTCAGTTCGTCTATTTTTCCAAACTAATAATGATACATTTCATTTAAGTACTTGCAGTGGTGATTGCATAATGGTTATGGCAACTATAGTTACCATAACCATTATGCTTATTATTTCAACAGTTATTCTTCTCCAAACTGCCAGTTACCATTAAGACGCTCTTCAACCGTTCTTGTGAAAAATTCTTCATACGCGTCGACATTTAGCGATCGGTATGCCTCAACAAATGTATCCCACTCAGCTTCAAAGCTACTCGGATCAGCTAAGACGATCCGTGGATAGTGACGTTTTAATAATTGATCAGAATTTTCCTCAAAAATATCAGCGTCTGATCCTGGTGCAATATTTGCACTCCATGCTGGGTACCATGGACGATCATCAGGCAATGAGAATATTTCGGAAAAAGTATCTATACCATAAGCATCCAGGTACTCACGATCACCTTCCCGGTATTCCAATGTTGCCACTTCTGGTTGACGTCTTGGTTCAATAGAATTTCCATCAGAGAACGTCCCGTTGATACGGGGCCAATCCCATGAGAACGTCGTCATTCCAAATTCTTCTTGAAAACTTTGCGGGCGCACAAGTTCAATTTGTTCCTCTGTACGATAATAACGACCTTCATCATTCACTTCGTAATGTTCACCTTCGATTCCCCACATGATCAAGCGTTGGTTTTCTTCCTTAACCATGTTATCCCAATACTGAATAATTCGTTCAGGATTTTCGGCATTAACTGTGATACCCGTACCTCTATTTTGAACAAAGGCAGGCGGGTCAATATACTGGTCTTTAATATCCTCATCAAAGACAATAGGTAGTGCCATAAACTCTTTATCCGGATCATTTGCTTCTTGAAGCGCGTTTCTTGCATCTCCGAATGCCCAACCATAATCAAAGAAACCTAATACCCGCCCTGACGATAGTTTCGCTAAATAATCATCGTTATTCATAACAAACATCTCTTGATCTAAATAACCTTCAGCATTCAATTCATTTAATTTCTCCAAATAACGTTTTGCATGCTCAGAATCAGCATAGACAGAAGCTTCATGTGTTTCCATATCAATCATGATCCCACCGTCATTTGGATAACCAGCTAAATGATTAGGTGCATTAGAAATTCTAAAGAAATTTGTGTCATGTCCTATCCCGGTAAAAGGGACCGTAGTCATTCCATCTATCTCTGGATTTTCATCAGCATATCGCGTGATTAGGTCAAAATATTCATCAAGGGTTTTTACTTCAGGGTAATCATATTCTTTTAACACGCCACGTTGAATCCAAAAAGCACCTTGATCAATATTAGCCATTGGCTGGTACTCATTAATCTCTGCACCAAATGGAATATAATAAATATTTCCATCAGGATAAGTAAAGCGATCTAAGTATTCTCCATACATTTCAAGAATATTTGGACCATGCTCCTCTAACAAGTCATTCAATGGAATAAAAGCCCCTGCGTCAACAAGCATATCTTCTGTCCCAGCCCCAACCACTACGTCTGGGTACGTCCCACCAGCTAACATAACGCCAATTCGTTCGTTAAGATCACCGACAAGATACTCTACTTGGAAATTAACACCTGTTTGTTCTTCAAAAATTTCTCCTATAACGGTTTCATTCGTATGAACATCTCGACCTGAACCACCAATAAAGTAATGGTAAGTTACATTTTCATCACTGGTTTCACCAGAATCCTCACCGTTATCAGTTGTTGTCTCTTCATCTGCATCTCCACAAGCTACAAAAAACCACATCAGTGCCACCATTAACATAAACAATAAAGATAATTTCTTCACTTTCATTAATTGACAACCCCTTTTCCCTTTTTGTAAGCACTTTCATTATAACGTTGGCACTGGTATACATCACCATAACAAACTAAAGAGCGACCCTAAAAAAATATAGGTATTTCGTTAGGGTCGCTCGTTATTATTTTATTGTGTCAGGTGTGATACTTAATCGGCAACTGTAGTATTATTGTTGTTCCTTTGTTCAATTCAGTGGATATTTGGAATGTGAATTGTTCTTGAAAGTAAAGCTTCAAACGATAGTAAACATTCTGTAGCCCAATGTTATTCCCCATGTTTTCATCATTTTCAAGTTGTTTCATCATCGCATTTAACCTCGGCTGAGCTATTCCTACACCATTATCACGAATTTCAAATAGAATGCATCCATCCCGTTGACCGATGGTTATGGTTATTTCCCCTTGTCCTTTCAAAGGCTCAATACCGTGGATACTTGCATTTTCTACAAAGGGGAGAAAAGAAAGATTTGGAATATAACTTTTCATGATTTGATCATCAACATCTAAATGGTAAGTTAGTTTATCCCCAAAACGATAGGTCTGAATTTCCAAAAAGGCTTTAATAAGCTGGACTTCATTTTCAATGGTGACCCATTCTTTATTCCATGTGATGGCATTTCGAAAAATACCAGCCATATGTTCAATAATATTAGCTGTTTCTAGTTCATTTTTCATTAAGCATCGCATCCGAATCGTTTCAAGCGAATTAAATAGGAAGTGTGGATTAATCTGACTTTTAAGCGCACTTAATTGCGCTTGCTTCTCCTTTATTTCCAAATCTTTTTTCGCCAAATTCGCTTTAAAGACTTCATTGAATAGTTGATTTATTTTCCGAGTCATTCGATTGATCTGTCGGGTTAACTGCCCAATCTCATCTTTAGATTTGACATAAGGATATTCTTCAAATTGCTGGTCTTCGATGCTTTTCATATGCTGCAACACTTTCGCCAAACGTGAATGGAATGACTTAGAAATAAAAACAATAATTAACGTCGGTAAAATAAAGTTAATAATACTTAAAACAATAATAAACCGGCTTGATTCAAATAACTCACCTATAAACGCAGACGTATCGACGACCCCTACAATCTGCCAATTTTCTAAATAATTATCCCGTATGACTCGTTTGGTAATCAAATCATTGCTTGAAAAATTAAGCATATTAAATGAAAGTTGATTCTCTTCCCAATCTATCTGTTGATTATTTGTATAAACGATCTGCCCTCGCTCATCTAATAAGTATAAATCGCCTTGCAATGTGACATTATGAAAAACTTGCCTAAGTGCTAATGGATTCATATCAATTCTTACGATGGTTTCATATTGATCATACAAGTAAAAATAATTTAGCTCTTGGAATATTGACAAATTAATGAAAGTACCTTCCGCTTCCTCTCGGTAAATAATTGGTTGATGATTATTTTTCAAATGCCCATACCATTGCTCCGTTCGCATTTGATCAGTAATGGTATGTACGCCTCCTGAATGGATAACCGTCGGGTTTTCTGTAAAAAAATTTATATTCTGAATAGAATGATAAAGGGGTGTTGACGTCCCATACTGCCTAAGCACATAATTATATGCTTCGACATACTCAATAGCTGTATCATAATTTTGGTCAAAGAAATCGTAAAGTCGAACATCTAAATAGAGTGTCGTTGCCATTCCAATCGCTTGATCTGTTAAGCGTCTAAATTCTTCCTGCGTTTGCGTAACGACCAATTCGATGTCTGTTTCCTTCTGATTTAAAAAACGTTTTGTTGTTGTCATATAAAAGAATGAATTAGATACAACAATAGGTAGGAAAACAGAAAGAATATAGACAATTAAAAACTTGTTACGTATCTTTAAATCGTTAAAAGATTGCATAAATGTTCTCATGTTCCGCACCTAGTCATTAATTGATCGAGTAGCTGAGCTTATTTTTTCTTTAAGTTGTCTTGTTCTAAATATTAAAGAATCTTCATTATTAGCAAGGCGTTGTTTCTTCCGCTTAATACGTTCAAAAGCATGTACAGCATTCCACATGATTAACGATAATAAAATACTAACTGAGAAAAAAGGGATTAGACCTGGTATAAACCTAAATAAATAAGATCCTATTATTAAACCTAAAATCATTGATATTAATGCTAATGGATTAGCAACAGCGACCCATATAGCAGCTTTGAAATATTGCAAGAACTTAAGTTGATAATGCACGTAGACAGGGAATAGAAAAAGCACCAACAAAAGATAAATAGCGACTGTAATAAACCAAAAAAACAATACAAATGTGTGTTCAAAGCCAGAAATCACAGCAAGATAATTATAATTAAAATACAAAATGTAACCCATGACTATTAAACAATAACCTAAGCTATTCGCACCTAAAAAGTGAGCTTTATAGCTCGACCAAAACACGCTAAAAATCGCTGTATCTGGATCTTTTATTAACCACTTTCTTATCACCGAATAAGCAGAAGCTGTCGCTGGAAATACACCAAAAATGCCAAGACCCAATAGAGTAAATACCAACCAAAGTATATTTAAATAAGCAAATCGCCAAATCCATTCCATTAATCGATAAAAACGCGTGGATAGAAAGCCATAATTATTCTCCATCTAAGATCCTCCTCAAATATTTATCACAGATAACCGTCCGTAAGACACCCGCCTCAAAATGGAAAACAGAGGTCAATCTATTTAGGCGGAAGATAACGGACGCTAATATCCTGATTCACTCAACTAACTATCAGTGGGCGAACGCCTACTGATAAAAGGTTCGTTTTATAACCATTCTTCAATTAACTGTTTAGCAAGGCTTTGGTGTGGCGATGTGGCAACAACTCCCACTAACCATTCATCTTCCAAGTCAAGGTCTATCTCTTGGATAAACGTCGTCTCTTTACTTAACGGAAGCGCATAGACATGCTCAGCGGTACCATCTTGATTCTCTCGTCTAAATCGATCAAGCCGTGCGTTATCGTCAAATTGATCTACATAATCATCCAGAGGTATTAACCCGTATGGATCAATTAACACTTGGTCTAGCCAACTGTCAACAACAAACATATCAACCTCTTTATTAAATATCTCGATGGTAAGCTTATCATAAGAAGGTAAAGTTACGACCACGTTTACGGATATATGTTGATCTAATTGATCACTCAATAGCTCTTCGATATAAGCTTGTAGTGGTTCTTGATAGGTGTGAGGGATGCTTGAAATAAACATGATCTGAAATTGATTCGCATCATGATTACCATCTGTACCCTTTCCTTGACAACCTGCCAAAAAAATAGTCAGTATCAAGGCCCATATATATTTCTTTTTCATAATTACTCACCCCTTAAATACTTGCACCCATTTATATAAATATACCACCTTCATAAAGCGCTTACAAAATATAAATTAAAGAAGTTACTTTAAAATATTAAGAATGCATAGACTTTTCTATACAATTGTTGACATTCAATAAGCACGCGACTATACTAACTTTAATTAGTTCGTTCGACAAACAAACTTACTAAAACCTAATTTGATTGTATCATAGTTTAATAGCTGTTGTTTTTATTTATTTCACATACATTATTTTTATTTTAAAGATAGGAGTTGTAAAAAATGAAATATTTAAATCCTGTTATTTCTGGATTCTATCCCGATCCCAGTATTACAAAAGTGGGTGAAAATGATTATTACTTGGTTAATAGCTCATTTGAATACTATCCAGGTATTCCTATTCACCACAGTACAGATCTCATTAACTGGACCCAGATTGGACACGTGCTTTCAAAGGAAAACAAATTCGATTTAACAACTGCTAAAAGTTCAGGAGGGATCTATGCGCCAACGATTCGTTATCATAATGGAAATTTCTATGTAATTACGACGAACGTATCAGGCGGAGGGAACTTTTATGTAACCGCAACTGACCCCGCTGGACCATGGTCCGATCCAATTAAGATTCCTTACGGCAACATCGATCCGTCAATCATGTTTGACGATGACGGCACCGTTTATATTACGACACAAAATGGTGCAGGTTACGATTCACATATCATTCAATATGAGATCGATATTAACACAGGCCAAGCACTTACTGAACCCGTTACCATCTTTTGTGGCGATGGTGATCAATGGGTAGAAGGCCCACATCTCTATCATATTGGTGATACGTATTACTTATTATGCGCAAGTGGTGGGACAGGAGATGGTCATAAAGCGATCATGGCAAAAAGTGATAAACCTTATGGACCATATGAACTTTGCCCTTATCCCATTCTAACTCATAAATCTTTACCTGATCATCCGATTCAATGCATTGGGCATGCTGATTTAATCAATGATCACAACAATAACTGGTGGGTTGTCTTTTTAGGAACACGGCCTGTAAACAACAAATACACCCTTATGGGTAGAGAAACTTTTTTAGCTCCTGTTAAATGGGATCGTGAGGGCTGGATTGAAGCCATTGATAATAATAGTGGCCATGTGAACACAGTAATGGAATCCAATCATCTGACCACAACAAACTACCAGGAGCAAGTCAAAACGATTTACACTTTCGATGATGCATCATTAACGGAATGGTTCTATTTGAGAGCAAAGAAAGAAGAAAAATATTCACTGACAGATCGTAAAGGTTGGTTAAAATTAACGAGTAGTGCTGATGCATTGCATGACCGTCTTGGCATTCCTACGTTCATCTGTAAACCACAGCAGCATATTAATATGAGCTTTTCAACTTTAATCGATTTTACACCTAATAAACAAACCGACGAAGCAGGGATAGCTGTACGTCTAGATGAAGCATCACATTTAAAATTGGCCATTAGACAAATCAATAACAGGTCGACGATCGTTGCTACATGTTGCTATCAAGGGGAAGCGAACATTATTGCTGATCACCTGATCGAGGATAACGAAATTGAATTACGTATTTCTTGTGATGACACAAATTATACTTTCCAGTTTAAGTCCACGGATGGTGAATGGATCACACTAGGTAAAATATCGATTAAATATTTATCAAATCAACTAAATGGTGGCGCAGGGGGCAGTTTCACTGGTGTATGTATCGGTCTATATGCAACAACAAACGGTGAGGAACAAGCAATAGATGCTTATTATAACTGGGTGAAATATGAAGGCAAAGAAAACCTCTAATTTCGTCATATGATATTTTTCTATACTTTTTACACCAAAACCTAGTATTTGACCCCTTTAATTTAAGCGCTTTCTTCCGTAAGATATAACATATAATGATGATAAAATGGAGGGATATTGATTTGATTAGAGCTGAAATGTATCAATCTAAAAAACGCAATCAGAATTGGAAATATTGTGTTGGGACTGGAAGATTGGGGCTCGCGTTGCAAGAAGAATATGTTAAACATCTGAAACAAGTTCAAGAAGACATTGGCTTTCGTTATATTCGAGGGCACGGTCTATTCCATGATGATATAGGTATTTACCAAGAGGTTGAGATTGATGGTGTTATGCAACCTTTTTACAATTTCACTTATATTGATCGGATCTTTGATATGTTGCTTGAGTTAAAACTCAAACCGTTTATCGAACTTGGTTTTATGCCAAGCAAATTAGCATCAGGTATGCAAACCGTTTTTTATTGGAAGGGCAATGTGACGCCACCGAAAGATTACCAAAAATGGGCTGAGCTTATCCGAACAACCATTGAGCACTTCATTGATCGCTATGGTTTAGGAGAAGTTCTTACTTGGCCTTTTGAAGTTTGGAATGAGCCAAACCTGACCGGATTTTGGGAAAATGCTGACCAACAAGAATACTTTAAACTTTATCAAATAACAGCAGAAACGATTAAAAAGATTCATCCCGACTTGCAAGTGGGGGGCCCTGCTATTTGCGGCGGATCAGATCATTGGGTTGATGCATTTCTAGGCTTTTGTCGCGATGAGAATGTGCCGGTTGATTTCTTTAGCCGACACGCTTACACATCTCGCCCGCCAGAGAAAACACCTGATTATTATTACCAAGAGTTAGAACCACCAGAGGATATGCTTGAGCAATTTAAATCGGTTAGAAAGCAAATTGAGGCTTCTGGTTATCCGAGCCTGCCCTTTCACATTACTGAATTCAATACATCGTACAGCCCGATTAATCCGATTCATGACACATTATTGAATGCGGCTTATTTAGCTAAAATCTTAGTTGAAGCTGGAGATCTTGTTAATTCATTTTCCTATTGGACATTTAGTGATGTTTTTGAAGAATCTGGCGTGCCCAAAAGTCTATTCCATGGTGGCTTTGGCATGATCGCCTTTCACCAAATTCCAAAGCCAACTTATCATCTTTATCATTTCTTTAATCAGTTAGGTGAAACGGAGCACTTCCGAAATGATCAGCTACTTATCACACAAAAGCAGGATGGTACCGTCGTTGTTCTTGCTTGGAATCTAATCATGGAAAAGGGAAGCAACTTTAATAAAACCGTGTCGTTTCAATTACCATTTGGGACAAATAAACCCATTTTCAAGCAGAGAAAGCGTGTAACGGAACAGTTCGGAAATGCATGGAATGTCTGGAAACAACTTGGGCGCCCGCGCTTTCCTACTCAACAGCAAATTGAGTTTATCAAACAGGCAGCCGTGCCCATTATTGAAACGGAACAATTACTTAGTGACGACTTAACAGAGTCTATCGTTCTAGAAAAAAATGAAGTCACTCTATTAAGTTATATACCGATAACCGATGAAACAGCGACTTATCCATTGTTAAACGATCGGCAATTAACATCCTATTAATTAACAAACGAGGTGGTACCATGACGAAGGGTGCTTATGAAACAGACGACAAATATCGCAATCATTTTTCTAGACTGGGTATTAGCAACAACGACGTCGAGGCCAAAGTTCAAGACACTTGGAATCGCTTATTTACGAATCAACACCCCGAAACACAGATTTATTTTGAAACGGACGATAACATGGGCTATCTCGTCGATACCGGTAATCATGACGTCCGTACTGAAGGGCAATCCTATGGCATGATGATGGCTGTACAGATGAACGAGCAAGAGGTATTTGATCGTATTTGGAAATGGTCAAAAGTTCACATGTATATGGATGAAGGTTACCATAAAGGTTATTTTGCTTGGTCTTGCCAATTAAATGGTGAAAAAAATGCCCATGGTCCAGCCCCTGATGGCGAAGAATATTTTGCAATGGCACTATACTTTGCCTCAAAACGATGGGGGGATCGTGAAGCACCCTTTAATTATGCTGAGCAAGCGACGACGCTTTTAAGGGATTGCATTCATAAAGGAGAAAACAATGACGGTTCTCCAATGTGGGACCCCGATAACAAATTAATCAAATTTATACCAGAAGTTGATTTTAGTGACCCATCCTACCACTTGCCCCATTTCTATCAGTTGTTTGCTGAATGGGCAGACGAGTCAGACCGTCCGTTCTGGAAGCAGGCAGCGCAAGCAAGTCGAGCTTATATTCGTTTAGCCGCCGATAACGACACTGGTTTATCGCCCGAATATGCCTTCTATGATGGTACACCTAATCATGTCCGTGGTTTCGGTGATTTCTTTAGTGATTCGTACCGGGTCGTCTGCAACATAGGCCTTGATTATGAGTGGTTTCGCGACGCTGACACACCTATAGAAGTGAATCAGAAGGTGCAAGCGTTTTTTAAAGATAAGGCTGTCGAAGATTACAGGCGCTATAAGATCAATGGTGAAGCGTTCGAAGAAAAATCACTGCATCCGATTGGTCTTCTTGCTTCATTAGCTATGGCTTCGCTAGCTACAGACGGTCAATTAAGTGAGTACTATATCGAAAGATTTTGGCAAACACCTTTACGCACGGGAGACCGGCGTTACTATGACAACTGTCTTTATTTCTTTAGCTTACTCTCACTAGCAGGAAAATTTAAAATTTGGCGATAAATGGAGGTTCTTTCTATGAAAATCAAAAACCCTATTCTAACAGGCTTTAACCCAGATCCTAGTATTTGCCGAGCAGGTGAAGATTACTACATTGCGACATCAACATTTGAATGGTTCCCAGGTGTAAGCATTCATCATTCGAAAGATTTAAAGAACTGGAAGCTTGTTTCACGACCTTTAAACCGAATTTCTCAACTTGATATGAAAGGCAATCCGAACTCTGGTGGAGTATGGGCGCCTCAATTATCCTATCATGATGGTCAATTTTGGCTGATTTATTCTGACATCAAGGTGACAGACGGACAATGGAAAGATGCACATAATTATTTAACAACTTGCAAGACCATTGATGGAGAATGGTCTGAACCGATCTATATGAATAGCTCGGGCTTTGATCCCTCACTATTCCATAACCCGAACGATGGTAAAAAATATTTTGTTAACATGGTATGGGATCATCGAGAAGGTCACCATAACTTCTATGGAATCGTTTTGCAGCAATATGATCATCAACAACAAAAATTAGTTGGTGAAAAGAAAATTATTTTTAAAGGAACGGATATAAAATTAACTGAAGCGCCACATCTCTATTATATTGATGGCTATTATTATTTACTGACAGCTGAAGGTGGGACTAAATTTGACCACCAGTCAACGATCGCCCGATCAAAAACAATCGATGGTCCATATCAAGTCCATCCTGATAATCCTTTAATTTCGTCTTGGGCACATCCTCGAATTACGTTGCAAAAGGCCGGGCATGGCTCAATTGTCCATACCCATACCGATGAATGGTTTTTTGTCCATCTTACCGGACGTGTCTTACCTAAGTTAACAGATCCTTTAATTGACCCGCGGGGCTATTGCCCACTTGGACGTGAAACTGCTATTCAACGCTTAGAGTGGAAAAATAACTGGCCATATATTGAAGGTGGAAATTACCCTAAGGATGAAATTGACGGACCTAATATTAAAGAACAACCCTTTGACCCTGAACCTGTGAAAGAAGATTTTGATGGTGACCATTTGCCACTTGATTTCCAGTCACTGCGCATCCCCTTAGGGGAAGACATTGTTTCATTAAAAGCCCGCCCAGGTCACTTACGAATGTTTGGTCGCGAATCTTTAACTTCTTTGTTTACACAAGCATTAGTCGCTCGAAGATGGCAACATTTTAAATTCAGTTCTGAAACAAAGATTGAATTTAATCCGAATAGTTTCCAGCAAGCAGCTGGACTCGTTAACTATTACAATACAGAAAATTGGACTTACTTAAATATCACCCATCATGAAACCAAGGGGCGCATTTTAGACATTATGGTTAGTGATAATACAGCGTTCTCTCAGCCTCTAAAAGGGCATGAAGTCGTGTTACCACAGGATAATAGTCCTGTCTATTTACGCGTAACGGTTAATGATAATGACTATCGATATGCCTACAGTCTTGATGGCGTGTCATGGCAAGATATTGGTCCTGTATTCCGCTCATACAAACTATCAGACGATTATATCAAAGGTGGCGGCTTCTTTACTGGTGCATTTGTTGGCATGGCTGTCCAAGATACTTCTGGTGAACAGCTCCATGCTGACTTTGATTATTTCACTTATGATCCAAGCTAATCAACGCTTATCCACCTTGAACAAGGAGGCTGGGACACAACAAAAATATGCTCTCCAAATACGAATGATGTTAGAATGTGTAGGTTTATCACATACCCGCAGAGGAAATATACTCCCTTTCTGCGGGCACGGCTTCAGCTAATTCAGTAAA
>NZ_JH976439.1:22677-44763 GCF_000306965.1 Amphibacillus jilinensis Y1
CTCTTAATCTCATCAAATGGTCTACCGATATATATAGACTAATATCATTAGCGACATGTACGATACGAAAGTGTGAGGCATAGATTTAACATACATGCTCATCCCTTAACTTAAAGCTTTCATTTCCCCTCATTTAGCACTTTTCGTAAGGTTTTCTCGATATTCTTTCGGTGTTAGCCCCGTCATCTTTTTAAAAAAGCGCGTAAAAGAATGCGCTGCGTTATAGCCAACATGCTCACTCACCTCACGAACCTTCAGATCGCCGTTCTGCAATAATTCTTTTGCCTTCCTAATCCTACATCTATCAATATACTCTGATAAGTTAATACCTTGCTCTTGCTTAAAAAAATAAGATAAGTAGGACGGGTTAAAGTAGTGAATTTCTGCTAGTCGAACTAAGGATAAATCCTCCTCTAAATGGTTTTCGATATACTGACAAATACGATCAATCACTTTTGTTGCACGATTACGATCATCCGTTTGTTTGAATTTAAAGATTTGAGTTGCTACTTGCTTTAAATATTGAAAGCTACTTTTTACAGAATTATGTTCGTCCATTTTTAGTAGTTTTTCAAAGTTATTGATTCTGTCATGCAAATCATTTTGACTAATATAACTGTATAAAAGTACAGCAATCGTGTAATAAATGCCAATCATTTCATCATAGTTGCCACTCTGAGTTGACCTTATAAGATCAGAAAACACTTCAAAAAAATCATCCATCCGATTTGCTGCTAAATGAGCTGTTAAAATATCGATCTTTTGATTGGATGGTAAATCCACCTTCTTTGACTCATTATTACATTCCTTCTCCTTAATAATACATGGATAGCCATCAATCATCTTTAATTGTTGTAATTGGCGAAGATGTTCATATTTTTGGGAGACGACTCCCCAATCTTCTATTTCTCTACTTATAGTAAGCTGAAGTGTTAATCCAATCTTATCTAAACATTCCTCTTGGTGAACCTCTAATGTTCCCTCTAAATATTCTACTAAATGAGGGTGTGGTAACTTATTATGTTGAGCGGGTTGAATAAACCAAACCATATCGCCGTACCGGTCAACGATACCCATATTATTTATGTGTTTAGATAAATGTCGATTCCAATTTGCTCTAACGAAACCAAGCATCTGCTGGCGTTCTGTATAAGATTTTCCTTTTGGATAGTCTAATCGACCAAGCACTAAGTAAACATGTTTAGTAGGGTCCAAAGGAAGGTTTAATTTGTTGAATTCAGTTAATAAACCGGTAGGATTATGACAAATCATCTTGCTTTTATACAATACATCTCTAATAAAATCGCTTTGTGCAATTAATTCATAGGCGTGTTTTTCTTCTTCAGTTTGCTCAATCTGTAAACCGTTTAAAGACATCTTTCTCAGCTCTGTGACAACTTCTTTTACCGTCTCCGTCACCTTATCGTAACCTTCCGTTTTTAAAAGGTATCTCACATCGTTCAATTGAATCGCCTGATAAATATATTCAAAATTATGATGACCTGTTAAAAAAATAACCTTACACCTCGGCCAGAGTTCTTGAATCTTTTCAATGAGCGCTAAACCACTCAATCCTGGCATAGCTATGTCTGTTAGAATAATATCAATGCGTGTTCTCGACATCCATGCTAACGCTTCTTTTCCGGAGTATGCTTTACACACATCAAGTTGTTCGGGCATTAGGCGGCTGAATACATCATATAAAGTATCTGTAATAATCTCCTCATCGTCTACGATTAATAATCTATACATCTCTTAATGCCTCCTTAAGTATAAGTCGGACGTTAACCTTTAAGCCATTCATGTCACTCTTTGATAAGTACAAGCCACTACCGCCTGCATAAGTTAAGACAATTCTACGGTGAATATTAGCCAATCCTGTTAATTCTTGCTGCAGTTCTCGATTCGTTACTCGCTCCTGTAGCATTTTTATTTCATGATCACTGATGGCACCTCCATTATCCTCAACACTAATGTTCACTTCATATGGACTTGCATCAAAACGAACCTTTAGAACACCTGAATCTGATTTGTTTTCAAGGCCATACTTATATGCATTTTCTATAATAGGCTGAATAATTAGTTTGGGTACCTTGATGTTTTCAAGCTCTTTTGGTAATTCAGCAAAATAAAATGATAACCGCCTCGAAAAACGCATATTCTGTATTTCGGTATACATTCTTGCATGCTTTATTTCATCCACTAAAGGAACCAAACTCTCTTCGTTTCGTGTTATAAATTTGAAGTATTCACCTAACATCCCGGTAAATTGCTCAATGCGCTCAGTATCTTCAGTTTTAGCTAATGAATTTAATATAAAAAAGCTATTATATAAGAAATGCGGATTGATCTGTGATTGTAGCTGCTTTAGTTCCGCTTGTTGCATCATCAGTGTTTGCTTATAGTCTCGATCAATTAACGTCTTTAATCGTAACAACATCTTATTATAACGATTATATATATGGCCAAACTCATCCCTGTTATCATGTTTAATTGGATGGTCTAAGCAGCCATTTTCCATCCGTTCAAAAGCACCTAGGAGAACTAACAATGGACGGTGAACCAATTTATATGTTGCAAATGTATAGATAACAATCGCGATAACGACAAAGATACTGAATAGCCAAAACCACTTTCTAAAAATAGTTAGTGGACGCGTGACCATGGCTTCTGGTAAATAACTTACAATAGATAATCCACGTTCTTCTAAGTAGACCTGGTCAAAATGATAGCTATGTCCTCCAACTCTTAAAAGCTTGTTACGCACCTCTTGATCTGGATTAGACATTTCTAAATATTTGTTTAAAACAGCTTCCGATGCTTCTTTAGAAGCCCATAAAACCTCAGCAGTCTCTGAAAGTAAAAAAAATCCATTATTATCATACATGTTAATTGAATCGAGTGATCGTTCAAGTTTGTTTTTATCTAACTCAATCTGTATTAAATAAAATGGGATACCTTCAATATCTCTATTCATATTACCCACTACCAAATTTAAAGAATCGTCTAACATATTGATAAATTGATAATTCTCAACTGCGTTAGAATAAATCGAAGTATACTGTATCTGATCAAAATCTTGTACAGCATCAAGGGCTGAGATCGATTTATCAATTGAACGAATATGGATGCTAATATCTTCAATGTACGCGCTTGTCCCTTTAATAGAAGTTAGACGATTGACCAAGTAATTCATACTTGTCTTCCTTTCAACATTACTCATCATCTCCCATGTTAAGGCAACTTTACGTAACTCATGATCATGTAACAAATCATACTGTTGACCTTCCATCCATCCCATTTCACGATTCAAGTTTTCCAAGTATATGGTTAATTGATTTTCTGTATGTCTTGAGATCTCTTCGCTAGCATTATGATAACTCCATAGGTATAAATATAAACCCATAATGACAATGGGGAGAATAATGATATGATACATAACGAGTAATCTTACAAATAGGTACTTACTTAATCCATAAATGGTCTTACTTGTCATGATCATCGCCCTCTCCAATTTAAACAGATAACGCTTTTATTCTTTATCGGTTTCTTTTCTTTGTTGAATTGCGTTGACTTCTTTCGTCATATCGGAGCCGCCCATCCTATTCCAATCCTCTACAAACGCATCAAATTCACTGACTGGATTTCCTAATATAATATTTTGATACGCATCAAGTTGGCGGTCGTCCAGCAATGACTGCATATCAATCATTGTCTCTGTAGGTGGCCAAATATATTGATCAAAAAGCAACTGATCATTTTTAATATAATCATCTAAAATAGAAAAAGCACCATCCGCTCCATAAGTTAGCGACCAACCCCAGCCCGTTTTATCACCTACGTTAAAATAATTTTCAATCTTACTATGGATGGCTGCCGCTTCCCCATTAAGATTTGAAAAATTATCACTATTCCTAGCTTCTTCTAACTGATAGAAGGCCTCTAAGTTCTTTAATACGGGATATGGGGTAACAGGGGACAGCTGCCAAACTGAATAGGGTGTACTGTAATAAACGTCATATTCAGCCGTCTCACCCCAATTTTTCTCTAAGTGTAGATTAATTAGTTTAACAATAGCTTCAGGGTATTCGAATTCACTCCTAACCACCCAAAAGTTATTTGTTTTGTTTTGAATAGGTATTTGAGGTGAATCAAATGTTGCCGATACGATAGGAAAAGGCGCCCATTTAGCATTTTTATTTTTTTCAACGCTTTCTTCCACGTAAAAAGAAGCCCACTGTTCACCGTATAACATGCCTACTTCACCGTTGGCAATCTGTTCTTTAACTTTACTCCCATCTTTAAACATAAACTCATTATCTATTTGTCCACTTCTATACAATTCTTGTAAAACAGTTAAAGCCTCCTTTACCTCCGGCTGAATGCCACCATATACAAGTTCTCCAGAATCGTCCAGTACCCAAATATTTGGGTATGCACCGTAACCTGCCATAAACCCCACTAATCCGCCTATATTATTCCACAAGTAATCTGTTACAGCTAAACCATAAGTATCATCTTCGCCAGTTTGGTTTGGATCATCAAATGTAAACGCTTTCGAAATTGTTAATACATCATCGATTGTTTTTGGAGGATTCAGATTAACTTGTTCTAGCCAATCCGTTCGTATCCACATGAATTGAGCTGTTTCGATGGATGACTCCACTTCCGGTATACCCATTAGTTTTTGGTCAATGGTTGCTGCTTCTAATGGATGCACACCTTCTTGAATCATCACATCCTTTGTCAAAGGTGTAGCATAATCATCAAATACGTGAGACAAATCTTGTATCAATCCAGCCTCTGCTAATTGTTGTAACTGCTGAGTATTGACTTTAAAAATATCTGGTAATTGACCAGACATGAGATCAGTAGCTAATTGCTGATCGTATAATGGTGTTTCAGCTATCCAATCATACTGAATGTTAATACCTAAAACCTCATGGTACAGGTTAATCCAACGATTGTCCGTTAACGTTTCATCTGGAAAATGTTCAACTAGCCTCGCAATGTTGTCACTGGTCTCTCGCACCAGACGAATGTCAATTACCTCTTCATACTTACTAAGTCCGAGGTGAGGATAGTCGGTTTTCACCACATTATCCATTAATACAGGGTCGTCATCACTCTTCATCGTAGCTTCACAACCCATCAAGGCATAACTTAAAAGTAACACAATAAACCAACACAGAGATTTATGGCTATCCTTTTCTTTCAAAATGCACACCTCGTCTTATCAAATTTTGATATCGTCCACTGGTCTAATAAACATTTAGTAGACTCAAAAAAATAGCCTCATAAAACTATAAAAAAAACGAATCTGCAATCAGCGGGCGTTTTCAATCTTCTCGCACTGATTGGTAGCTGCGGATCAGGACACTAGCGTCCGTTAACTACCATCTAACATAGATGAGAGCTACTCTCCAGTTTTGTGGCGGGCGTATTTCGGACGCTTATCTGCGATAAAGGAAACGGACGTTATGATTATCTAAAATGGGAATATTACCTTTATAATAGCGAATAAACAGCTAATCTAGCAACTAACGATTTCGCAATACTTGAACTTTTCTGTTCGTTAAGTGAATCAGGACAATGACGGCCATTATCCCCCGCCTAAAATAGATGGGAGCTACTCTCTATTTTAGGCGCTTTACAGACGGTTATCTATGATAAAACGTGTTTTACATAAGAAAGCACCTCTATATCTTCTGGTCATTAGCAATCCTAAATATTAAATAGCTATAGCTATTTAAATACTATTGGCCAAAATTTGAAAATAGAAGTGTCAATCTTTTAGAGAAATCCAGAAAATCTTCCTTAGCATAAGAATAGTCTGAATCAGCCACAAACCGCCATGTATCCTTTTTTTATACTTCTTCCAAAAAACAAATGTGTTATTTATGTTGATTATGTCCTAACCCATTAAGTGACATTCTATCAATAAGCCATTTAGTTAAGGTTATCTACCTACTCTTAAAGATTTGATACGTTTTTCTAATCGATATTGAAGGTCATACAAACACCTTTACTTAGGAAATGGATCTGTGGCTGTTTCTCTAACCAACAACACCTGTACGTTCAATACTTTGGACAAAAGAACGTTGCACAAAAAGATATAGAATAATAAGTGGCAATATAGCTAACAGAATACCGGTATCTTGCACCATACTTAGATAGAATGGATCAGAACTAGCCGCTTCACCACCATCTAAAAACATCTCTAAATTGTAAGGCAATGAGGATAACTGTGTCGACATAACATGACTTGATGTCAAATAAGTGGTCGTATAAAAGCTATCATTCCATTGCCATACAAATGAAAACAAAATAACGGTAACAATTGCAGGAAATGCATTAGGTAGCATAATTCTAAAGAATGTCGCTCCGACACCTGCACCATCTATATATGCAGCTTCTTCAATGGCTTTGGGCACGCCCCTAAAGAATTGAGTGAATATAAAAATGTATAATCCTGCTTTTAAAGAATTGGCGGTAATCGACGTTAAGATAAAGGGCCAATATGAATCTAATAAGTTAACTGTATCCCCCGTTAATAAAGGGATTAAGCCGCCTAGACTAAATTCTCTTAGGTTCATATAGACTGGAATTAAAATAGTGGTTGGTGGCACTAATATTGTTAAAATCACACCAAAAAACAAGATATTACTTCCCTTAAACCTAAGTCTTGCAAAAGCATAACCCGCTAGTGCACAGGAAGCCGCCGTTAATAGGGTTGTCATGCCTGATAGCATAAACGTGTTAAATAATGTCTCCCAATAGTTCATAATCGACATCGCATCCCTAATATTATCAAATGTGAAATTCTCCGGAATCCACACAACAATCGGTGAATAGAGGTCACTTTTATGTTTAATAGCTGTAGAGATCTTTTGCAAAATTGGATAAAGTATAACAAAAGATAAACCAGCTATTAATACAAATCGAACAAATGACCAAACCCAACGCTTTAGTTTGTCGAAAGAAAATCGTCGAGTTAGCATCAAATTACTCCCCCTTCCATGTTACATTAGTATTAACCTTACGCGAAACGTTGGGCTAACTTATTCTTGATAGAAAACCTTTTTAGAGATCAAATACGTGCTGCTTGCTAATATGAGCATAATCGAAATAAAATAAACCCAAGCCATTGCAGAGCTAAGTCCAAAGTTTAAGTTGTCGAAGCCGGTAGACATAATCAGTTCAGTCACCGGGCTTCTAGAAAATGAATCAATAATTGTGTATATCAAATTAACGAGAATAAGCGGACTTACCATGGGTAATGTAATTTTCCAAAAAGCCTCATACCCCGTTGCACCTTCCATTTTTGAAGCTTCATATATCTGCGGTGATATCGTTTGAATACCTGCAAGAAAGATTAAAATTTGAACACCTGATTGACTAACGATGTCATAAATACGGCTGACCGCGCCGGTCAAATAATTAACAATGTAATCATTCACACCAGCCCTGAGCATGATTCTTTCTAATTCAAATGCCCCTAATGCGTTCGCTATCCCACCAGCATTAGCATTTTGTTGATTAATTTCTTGTACAAGACTCTCAGCTTCTAAACCCAATATAACCCCTGATGCTAAAATAACGGGCAGAAAGAAAATAGAACGTGCGACTGATCTACCGAAAAATTCTTGGTTCAAAAGCACCGCTATAAACAAGCTAAAGATTAAGATTAGTGGGACATCAATAACAATACCAAATAAGGACTCCACTAATTGTCTATTAAAATTAGGATTAACTGCCAATGCTTCAATATAATTAGATAAACCGGCAAACGTAACCTTGAGCCCTTCTGAACTAGCCTCAATCGTACTAAAACTATATTGTAACGAGGTAAGCAAAGGAACTGAGAAGAAAAATATAAAGCCGAATAACCATGGTGAAACGAAAAGCAATCCCCAAAGCACTTTCTGTCCATCATACGACTGTAGTGACATTTTGACCTTTCTCACGGCGTTCATTTTTCTTCACCACCTGTTATATAGCTTTGAGCCATAATAGTTAGACCGTCTACTGTAACGGATTCCATATTGTAGTTCACCACAATGTATATCTCATTACCGTAAACAGTTTTGTATACGCCTTCTGCAAGGCGCTCATGTGAGAGAATCGGTTCACCACGCACTTGTTTAAGCACATCATTAACTTCATGATAGATCTCTGTTGCTTGCTCTAGCCACTGCTGATAATGCACTGAATATAACTGATTAAACCTTGTATCCTTTAATTCTTCATTAGATTCATAAATCCACTTAAAATTTACATGCGAACCATATTCTAATACTTTTAAAATATAATCTCGATCACTTAAATATGTGGATAAATTAAAAGGAACCGTCGCATAATCAACATAGCCTCGAATGACCATTTGAAGAAATGGAATTGATTCATCTTGAAGCTTAAAACTGCTACTATTCATGGGTATATCGACAATGTCTGTAAGATATGGTAATGCATAAGCATTTCCACCATTAGCCATAATCGACAGTTCTTCTTCATAAATCCGCTCTAAAGCATTTGTAGAAATCGTTTCTGATTCTGTCCGATCAATTTGATCATTTCTTCTAAAATCACTATTTAATATGTCAGCCAAATCTCTAAGTGCAATCCCAGTTGTGCCAAATACCGTGAACTGTTCTAGCATGTCCTCTGTGTATTCTTCTACCAGTCTTGGTGATAAAGGATATGCAGGTTTTTGTGAACGGTCTCGCCTATTCATTGATAAATCAACCGGATATATAGCAGCAGGGACATTTGTTAATGTCCGTGAAGCATCTTGTCTCACTTTAAAGCCAGCTTCTGAGTTGACCTGTAATAGAGCTGTCTCAGGAAAGAGTTTAATTCCTTGTCCTTCAGTAAATGCAATAAAGTCTTCAAAGCCTCTCATCCCGCCGATAGCACGATCAACACGAAGATTTGTCGGTACCTTATGATCGATACCTTTATTAAACCAACCTATATAACTTAACTTAATATCATTAATCTCACTTTCTTTCATCTGTCTAAGGATCTGTTCAGCTTGATCGAAGCTTGTTAATGATGTCGAGGATTGATAAGGAATACCGGCAAAATGCTGTTGTTTGGTTATATTTCCAACTAATTGCAAATAAAATGGCATATCCTTTGTCATCTCTTCATTATCATGAGCACGAAGACCCTTGTTCTGGATTAAATAACGTTGATAATAGTTAGCCATTCCCTGATAAGACGCCTCTTCACCATTCAAGAACACATATCTAACTGAAAAATCCGTCTTCATCGGTCCCTCCTGGAACCTAGGCAATGTCCGTTCTTGTTGATCGGCACGTAAGGTGACATCACCTTTTGCCACGACAGTAAAACTAGGGTACACATAGTTGTAACTATTCAACCTACCACTAACATCAGCACTTATAGAGGCGACAGAAGCGCCTTCTTCAATAATTGCTAACCACGCTTCACCTTCATCTTTTATCAAACCAAAAACGGGAAGCCTTGCCGTTTCTTCCATCCTTACGTCGTCTCTTGATAAGGTTGCGAGATCTGTTCCATAAACTGCTTGTTGATAGGAAGGTAGATTTGTCCTGCCATTGTTAAAGTGGATTAAAGCACCCGATCCATCTGGAACAAATAGTGAACCACTTTCGTTGCTATCAGCCGCACCAAAAAAGTTAAAAAAGGAGATACGATTTACAGGAAACTCTGGCGTATAGTGAATACGATCATTTGGGACAGTGACCAAAATACTATCTTCTTCTAACCTATATTCAATGGAAGCTAAAAAAACTCTCCCCTCTGCTGATTCTTGGGTAAAATTTAGTTCCATCATATCTTGTTGTAAATCTTCCTCTGTGTATCCAGCCTCTTCAAATGCTGTAAAAGCACGTTCTAATTGAAGACCACGTAGTGCATTGTCATTTCTTTCATAAATGCCTGTATCCGGGTTTTCTGTATAGGCGATGGTTAATGCACGTTGACTCGTATCATCTAGCCGACTTAACAATTCTTCAACTCTCTCACTACTCAACATTAAAGGCAAATCCTCAGCCGAGCGCTGAGCTTTACCAAATTGGTAATTGACTCGTAAACCATCTGGAATTGCCTCAATATTAAACTGATCATGGACGACACTGTCAGTATATGAATTCATATTACTACTTTGACCGAAATTGTTAAAAAATTGCAATTGCATTTGCGAAGATAACAAATCTTGGTGAACACCTGAGGCTATGCTATCACCATCTCGATCAGGTGGATTGCTGTACCAAACCTCACCACTCGATTTATTATGGACAGCAATACTAGCTGTTTCTTCATCTACAAATAATTGTAAATGCTCATTTTCAACCATGCCCTTCATTCCCTCTACACGACTATCCACAAAAGCAGCTTGTAATGGTTCCATTTGCGTAACCTCAGCTTCAGACAAATCTTCTTCTAATTGATCTTTGCCCGTAGCAGGATCTGAACATCCTGCCAAAATGATCATCACTAGCAACAATGTGAGTAGTCGCATAATTATGGCTTTAATCATTCTATCTGACGCTCCTCCCATTAGTACCTAAAGACAATCTCTTGATAAATCACACTAAAGAAAGCTATTATTTGTTGAATTAGGCTAAAAAACAGTAGACATAGAAACGCTATAAACCCCATCGCAATGATTGTTAAAACGATAGTACCGATTGTTTTAGATGGTGTATATTGATGTACAGTCATATTCCCAACAAATATTAAGAAAATAAACCAGATGACTGCGAAGCTCTGTGATAAATAATAAAACATCGCTTCTTGCATTGAGATAAAATTACTTAACCAAATCCATGGAAAATTAATCATAACAAGGGGCACTAAAGCAAAACACGTTGCAATAAAAATCTCAACAAACTTCCCCTCTCCATCCATCAGTGTTGTCAGCGACCAATTAGCTGTACACCAAAATAAAACAGGAATAAGAACATAAACAATTTCCATTAAACTATTCATTTCCTCTGGGTTGTATATATTGACAATAAACCCGGCATATTGATTACTTAGCACATTCGTGACAATTAGAGAAAATAAAATAAAAAAGGAAATGGTTAAATTTATTCGCGTATTGCGTTCATATTTTAAATCCCAAAACCCTTGGAATGGGTGGGTTGTTAAATGAAAAGGGTATTTAATATTATCACTGTTCAACCAAAACCCTCCTCTTTCTTTTCGCTATCTTTCGATAAACAACAATGATAGTAATCACTGATACAGTGCCTAATATCGTTGACATGATCACGTTAAAATGGTCACGTAACAATCGATTACGGTACAATAAATACGCTTTGGAATAGTTATTTTGATCCAAACTCTGCTCAAAGTTATGCATTGCCTGTTCGTATTGATCTTGCTGTAACAGCGATTTTCCAATGCCAGTGTAAGCAAATTCCAAATTGACATTCATATTAACCACTTCTTCAAAAAGTTGATGCGCCAGCTCTTCATCACCTTGTTCATAACTTCTTACCGCTTCATTTAACGTTTGACCATAGAGCGTTGCTGTGAAAATGGTAATCTCTCCAAGTTCTCGATCAAGCACAAGAAAATAATCATCATATCTCTCGATAGCAATTGGTGTATGAAATTCTCCTAAGCGATTACCTATCCCTCCAAATACATACATGAGATGACCGTCACCATTATAAGTAAAGATACGCCCTCTTCTCGAATCTAAAACTGAATAGATCTCATAATCTGCTACACTTATATCAATTAACCTCGAGGAGCCATCTGTTTGGGTATAGCGAACATCACCAATTGGACTGAAGTAACCTTCTCTTCTAAGAATGTCATCGCCTCTTGCATTAATTTTTTTTATTACATCATCCGAATTATCCACGTTTGTAGCATAAAGAAAACCTTGTTCGTTAACATCCAGGTTTGTAAATTCAGTCGGCACATAATTGACCATTTGACTCCGCTGCTCTCTAGTGGCAAATCGTTTCCACAAATATTCAATTGGATCCACCCGGACACGGTTAGCTCCTATGAAAGTTGTAAAATACCCATCCACACTAAATTCCATAAATCCGTCAAATACACCATCTGCCATAACAAAAAGACGTCCCGCATAATCCACCGCCACTTTTAAAGGACGGAAGGTAAATTGATCACTCAGTAACTCAGACTCTGGTTGCTCAACGATTTTTATAAGATCAAAGTTTGCATCAAGATGAACCACACGATTATTTCCTGTATCTGCGATAAATACATGCTGCTCATCATTGACGAAAATACCCTGAGGACTTGAGAACGTTTCTTTTGACCCCTCGATAAAAAAAGTTTCAATAACGTCAACAACATCAAACGTTTCATCTAAAATAATGATGCGATTATTTCCTGTGTCTGCCACATAAATATAACGATTAGGTGATACATGAAAATCATTTGGCTCACTTAATGGCTCAATCCCCAACCGTTCACCATCAATGATTCTTACCGCTTGATAGGCTGGAGGCGCAGGCACCGCGTCTGCCCAGTATGAATAATTATAAGAGCGTTGGTCAACACTTGCCTTAACCACTGGTATTCCTGTACCAAATGCTAATATTATCACGGTAAGAAGGGTTATATATCGTTTCTTTATCGGATACACCTCATACACGCTCCCTTCTAATCTTTCATACCAGAACTTGACATCGTTTGAATGACATTGCTTTGTGAAATGATAAAAAGTGTGATCGGCACAACCATCAGTATCAATGCAACTGCTGCACCAACACCTGCACGCGCAATGCCTCCCAATATAATTTGCTGCAAAGCATAATTTAGCGTTTTTAATTCTTCACTATAAACAAAATCCCCGCCATTTGTCCCCCAAAGCACCGGAAATTGTAAGATTAATAGCGTTAACCAGGCGGGCTTAACATTTGGCATAACAATCTTCCAAAAAATGCGATATTCACTTGCCCCATCAATTTTTGCAGCTTCAAGCATTGCATCTGGAAGTTGTTCCATAAATTGCTTCATCAAAAACAAACCTAGTGGGAATGCCATCGCAGGGACAATGAGTGATAAATGTGTATCAATCCAACCAAGCCTTGACATTACCATATAGTTTGGTATAGCAGTTACATGCGGTGAAAACATTAAAGATAGCACGACCACCCGAAAAATAGCCGAAGAACCAGGGAACTTATATTTCGCCAATGGATAAGCAGCCATTGAAGCTAAGATAATATGCCCGACTGTTCCGAATAGTGTAATGACAATGGTGTTGAAAAAATAACGTGATAACGGGACCCATGAGTCCCCCATGACTGCTACTAAATCAAAGAAATTATCGAATGTTGGATTCCTTACAAAAAATCTCGGTGGAAAGATAAATAGCTCATCAAGTGGCTTAAATGCATTGTTAACTGCATAAACAAGTGGCAGAGCCATAAAAGCGCCAAATAAAGCTAGGAACAAGAAGAGCATCAGACTAACAGGCAAAGATCGATTAAGCCTTTTTTTAATAAGTGCCATAATCAAGTTCCTACCTTTCTTAGTAATTTTTGAATAAGCATATTTGTACCCAACATAAGTCCAAACAAAACAGTAGCTATTGCTGATGCGTAACCCATTTCAAATCGAATCGTACCATAATCCATCAAGTGTGTGACGACTGTATGAGCTGCATAGTTAACACTCGGAAAACCAGCGAGAGCTATTGAAATATCAGCTACGGCAAACGATTGGGTAATTTGCAGGACCGCCCCAAACAACAGTTGTGGCTTCATAGATGGTAACGTAATATACCACAGTTCCTGCCATCTATTCTTTATTCCATCAACTGCACCCGCCTCTACCAATGAGTGATCGATGGTCTGTAATCCTGCGATGAAAGCAAGAAAACTTGTACCCAAACTCAACCACAGTTGAACTAAAATAACGACTCCTAATACATATTGCTCATCTCTTAACCATTGAATAGGCTCTAATATAATGCCTGTTCGCATCAAGAAACCATTTAAGTATCCATAGGCGTCACCAGAAAAAATAATCAGCCAGATAAAAAAGACATTACCAGCAATTGAAGGCGCATAAAAAATCACTGTCATAAAAGCTCTAATTTTAGGAGATAACTCATTAATTATCCAAGCGAAAATAAAACAAGCTAAATAGCTTAGTGGTCCCGTAATGACAGCAAACACTAGTGTGTTCTTCAAAGCTATCATAAAAACATCATCACTTAGAAATAAGCGCGAATAATTCCCCCACCCAACAAATTGTGGTAACTCAAGCATGTTAAAGGAGAAAAAACTAAGAAACAATGACACAATTACTGGAACGACTGTAAATAAAGAAAAGATAATCATGTATGGAGCCATTAAAATATAATAGTGCTTTCCTCTTTTCAATTCGCTTTTAAATCTATTCATTTTTGATCTTTTATTTGGATTATTACCTTTAACTTCCTTCTTCGGATAGACTGTGCTCTCTATCGGTTGTTCCATTTGTTCCGCTTGCATCTACTCCCACCCCCTATCCTAATAAGGTAAATCAAATTCTTTACGTTTAATTTCAATTTCATCATTTATATAGCGTATATAATCAGCCAAAGCTTCTCTTGGATTTTCATCAGCATTAACAACCCGTCTAAACGCATTATCAATGTGGCGACCAGTGAAGTAACCCCCAGGCACTTGTGGAATACCTCGAACCCACTGCCATTGGCTTTCCAAGTTATTATAGTCCTCGATGGGCCAAGGCAGTTCTTCTAAAGCCTGAATATTTGCTGTCGGATAACGTGCAGCTTCTCCTAGTAAACTCTCCATTTCCCTACCAAAAGAAATCTGTGTTTCTTTTTCAGTCCACCATTTTAAGAATTGCCACGCTGCTTCTTTGTTTTCTGCATTTTCTAACATCATTGCTGCCGTAGAGAAACTCGGAACATCGTGATTGATCGTGCCATCTTCCATAACGGTTCCTGGTACAGTTGTGAATTCCCATAACCCCCTGATCTCAGGTGCCAACACCGTTAGCATGTTATAAGTCGCATAATCAGCAATACCAATCGGCATCTCACCAACTCTTAAGCGATTAGGGAAATCAGCCATTAATGGGAATTTATAATTGGTATAGAATTGCGTCCATTGATTAAATGCTTCTATCGCAATCTCAGAATCTAATGCACTGGCTTTTTGATCAGCTTGATAGAATTGCCCGCCTTTTTGATACAATAACATCGCAAAAGCTCGATTAGGAATAAGCAACGTATTATTTTGGGCCATCGGATCATCAATTGGTAAGAAAAACTCTAAATTTTGTCTTTGTAAAATAGAAATCATACGATAGACTTCATCCCAGGTTTCAGGTGGGGTCAAATCTAATTCTTCTAATATATCTTTTCGATAGAACATAACAGGAAACATCTGTGTCTCAGGCAATGCATAAATGCCATCTTCAAATTGAAACGGAACTATAGCACTTTCGCGAAAACGTGTTAAAACTTCTTCATGGTCTGGAAATACGGTCAAATCTGCAGCAGCATTACGCATAGCATAATTAACCGGGACATCCTCACCCATTTGCAAAGCAATATCAGGACCCTCACGAGCTAATGTTGCTGGTAAGAGAATATTCGGCGGCACCAGTCTTAAGTTAACCGATATACCTGTTTCTTGTGTAAATGTATCGTCGATTAACCCTTTCAATATCTGCGCTTGATCCCTTCCAGTCGTGAGCCAAACCGTAATCGATTGTTCTAAATCTTTATTTTCAACCGTACTGCCAATACTATCGTAATCTTCAGTGTACGAAGCAACAAAAGCACCTACCTCGTGTTGCAAGCGTTCAAAAACAGTCGCCTCAGCTCGTGGCATCTCTTGATCCGGCGATGATACGATCAGATAATCGAGTGTAAGAGGTTGTTCACGAACGGTTTGTATCCAAGTGCCTAGCCCACCTACATTTAATTTAAATGTATCGAGTCTACGCGCAATTGTATCTGGATCCTTAATCATTTCTTCTAACTGAATAACTGTTGAATGCAAAACAGCAACTTTATCGCTTCTTTCTCCCGTCGACATCTCTAAATAATCGGCTACTTCTCTAATAATGGCCGCTTGTTCAGTAAAGACATCAATCAGATCAGGAATACGTCGATCCAATTGATAATCTCTTAGCGGATCAGGTGTATTCGATGTAATCATTAATATTTTTCGATACATTTCATTTAACTCAAGTACACTCGACTCAATTGTCCTTAATAATGGCGCTACATCTCCAAGTGTTACCATCAGCCGAATTGTATTGGTTCCTTCTTTTAAATGGAATAAATAAGGTTCCTCCTCTGAAATGCCAAGGACGTCGGTACGCCAATCCAAGTTGTAGTTAAATCTTAGAATATTCATTTCCTTAAATGGTTGCTCTCCATTAATGGTTAACGACCGAGACGCATATACGCCACGTAATTGATCTTGCTTTCTTTTTAAGGCAATTTGATAAAGTCCTTCTTCTTCTACTTCAAACGCCCATTCAATCCACTGACCCGGTTGTTGCCAGTTAGCACCGCCAATGGTATTCACCCGCAACTTTGAAACATGATAAGGCTCAACCGTCGGGCTGGAACGATCATTTAAAGGAAATAGAGTTGGAGAAGATTTCCTATCTGCATCTTGCGCTTGGATCTGAATAAAGTGACCCGTAGTGGGTTCAATTCCTTTTTCCCGATATTCTTGCTCTATTTCTTGATATGCCTTTGCGGGTACATGCCGGTATAACTCAATATAGTCGATCACCATGGGTTCCCGCTTTGAAATTAATGTAATCGTCTGGACACCTTCCTCGAAATAGAAGAAATAAGGTTCATTAAAATAACCTTCACTATCTTTAAAAGATGTCATTAACCAATCGGGTTGCTCAACTTGACGTGGACGCAATTCATTATCACGATCATCCCTTATAAATTCTTCATATTGGTTACCCCAAATACGATCAAAAATCATATAGTCAGCACCAAAAAAGGGCACTTCACCATTAATATTTAATTCTCTTTGAATTGCTGAACTCTTTCCTTCAACAGGATAATAATGGATTCTCATATTATATAGACCTGGAGATTCAACCTGAACATCCCAACTTATCGAACCTTCTTCTGGGGTCATCACTGATTGACCATCTAATCCATTAAAGTGATTGAGAATTTCAAAACCCTCTCCATCTATCTCTGCGTAATCCTCACCTTCAATACGAATCGTTTGGCTAGGGCGTTCGGCTTCTGAATGTTGTTCCAAATAATGATCGTAGCTTTCTTCATCACCCTCGTTCACAATTGCTGTAAATTCAGCTATCGTTTTAGAATAATGTTGATTAGAATCCCTGTTGACCCTTAAAAACCATATGGAAGAAAAAAGTATTGTAAATACGAAAATGACACGTACATATTTATTCTTTAATATGTACAATTTTTCTCCCTCCTTTTGCTTAGTATCAGCGTTTTATATAACGAACCTTCAATCAATAGATGTTTTTTGCGCTCTACCCTTGATTGAATCAAGGATATTAACCACCGTTAACTCCCGCCTAAATAGATAAGCTTTACGTTCTATTTTTAGCGGGTGTTTTACGGACGGTTATCTGTGTTAACGTGACTGACTTAGCCGATTAATGGCTAAGTCAGATAAATGCCTTTTGAAATGCATTATGATTAATCACTATAAACTTCGTCTATTGCTGCCTGGAAAGCTTGACCATAGCTCTCAACAAGCGTTGATACAGCGGTCCCTTCAAGTAAATCATGTTCAAATCCCCAATAGTCTAAATTGGGAAAGGCAAAATGATCAAGTACAACTAAGTTCGGACCAACCATTCTAGCATTTTCAATGTCTTCCTCGTATACAAATGTTGATTCATACGAAGCTTGTTCTGGGTAATCATAGATCGATTCGATGTCATGGATTTTCTCCCAAATATAAACAAGTTGCTCCGGGTTCTCAACAGTTTTAGGGATGGCAATTGCTTGCAAAGCAGATTCAAAAGTATAGTAGTCTGAAACACTAGGTCCTTTCGGGAATGGAAGGAAGCCTAATTCATAATCAGGCATATCTGTTTGGAATCCGTCAAATTCGTATAAAGCACCCGTATATAACAAGGTATTTCCCTCACGGAAAAATTGTTGCGGTTCCGTCCAATCCCCGCCTTCAGTCGGGCGAGCAAGCTGATCATTAGTTATCTCCGCTACAAATTCCAAGGATTCAATCGTTGCCGGATCTTCTAAATTTTGTTCATTTCCTTCCGTCAAAGCTGTATTATTAGACGCCAAAGCTTGCTGAATAACAGAACGATTAGCTAAACCCCAAGTATCCAAGCTGCCATCATTATTCGTATCTTGGTTTGCTTGCCTCACAACATCAATAAATGTATCCCAATTCCAATTATCTTCATCTACATATTCCTGCAAAGGTTTGATTCCGAGCTCGCTCATTAACGTACGATTATAGAAAACACCCTGAACTAAGATGGTTTGTGCTTCAGTAAAAGCATAACCACGTCCTTCGTGCGTAAAAAGTTCATTAGAAACAAGTTGGTTAAACACCTGATCGTTTTGGGTGTACTCATCAACTGGCCATAACAAGTCTTGCTGAACAAGGGCTGGAATCGTATAGTTTTTACCTAAGCGAACAAGATCACCTATTGGCTCACCCGCTAATAAGGAAGCTGTTATTCTTTCTTGATACTCACCATAATCAATGGCAATATATTCTACATCAAAATTGTGCTTTTCCTTTAATGCTTCAAGATTCTCTTTAAATTGAATGCTGTCAGGGTTATCTTCAGAAAATTCCATATCCCACCATGCCACAATCTTAATCGTTCTTCCTTCCATATCAAAATCCATTTCTGGCGTCTGATAATAATCCACTTCCTCTTTTTCATCTTCTGATTGATCATTAACGTCCTCAATTGGATCAGCAGCTTCTGCGTCCTGATTATTGTCACCGCTTACATTATCGTTGTTACATGCTACAAGCATTAACATAAAGAGACAATAGATAACCAGCTTCCATTTGCTCAATTTAATACCCCCGTTTACTTTATATTTGGAATTCCTAATGATAAATATAGCGCTTTCATAATTGATGGACAACCGGTGAATACTTAGCTTAATTACCGGTCAAATTCTAGTTTCCTTCCTAGAGAGATAGGATTGATAAACGACTAACATAACGTTTTAATCGTTTGTTTCTAAACAGGTATAGCTATTGATGAAAACGCCAATAATCAAAATTGAATAAGTGTTTGCCTGATTGACTTCCGGTAAAGACAAAGTATACATCACGAACACCTGCTACACCGGATACAGTTGTCGAGACCGTTTGCCATTGCTCCCATCCGCCAGTATTCGGAACTTCAACCTCTCCAATCAGTGTTCCTTCTGGATTATCCAAACGGACTTCAATTCCCCCACCGGTCGCACCACTTGAAACAACTGCTGAAAATTCAGAGGCCCCTTGACCGAAGTCAACAGACGAGACAGCCGTCCAACTTCCTGCTTCGATTTTTGTTACTGCTAACCCTTTTCCTTCTTCTGTCGTTTCAAATACATCCACATCAATGCCAGCATTCCACGCCATCGTTTCAGCTTGAACATTATCATAAGGGTTTAACTTCTTTACAGCCTCTACACCTTTTAGATCTGCTTGTATCTCATCAATACTTCCATCTTCATTAAAGAAAACTTTATTTATATGTGTAGAACGATAGCCTTTTGCCACTCCCATCGCATCAGATAATGTTTGCGCATGATAAGCAATGTACCATTGGTCATGAAATAAAAACAGATCCTGATGGTTATTACCTCCAACACCAAAGAAATGCCATGGATTTTGCAATATAGTTTCTTGATACTCCCACGGTCCCATTGGATGATCACTTGTCATATATGCAATTTCGCCACCGCCAGGGCTGCCAGGAGGTCTTTGACCATTGTAGAAATTTGTAGAGTAGCTATAATAATAGACGCCATCCCTTTTACTAATACCTGAGCTTTCAAACATAAACGGCGCTGGAATAGGAACAGCTGAACCAACTGTACTAGCCATATCTTCACCCAATTCTATGACACGCGCAGTATTTGGCATGGCATGTTCACCATCAGGTACACCTCCACCAAAATAGAGATATGCTTTACCATCATCATCAACTAAAACCGCAGGATCAAATAGCCATGTAACCCCAGCCACACCTGGTGTAGACCACGAAATTAGTGGCTTATTAATTGGATCTTCCCAAGGTCCTGTTGGGCTGTCACTTGTTAACACGCCAATTCCACTAGCATTATTAGCAAAATACAAGAAAAACTTATCTTCACCATCAATGACTTTATGAGCGGCAGCTGGAGCCCATGATTGACTCGCCCACTTGGCAGCTCCTTCCCTACCAGCTGCATGAACAACACCGTGGTCCGTCCAATTCACTAAATCCTCCGAAGAAATCATCGATAATCGATTAATGTTGGCATAACTATTTTCAATGATTTCGCCATTATCATCATACTCAAATTTATCATGTGTATTATAAATATAAACGCGATCCTCATATACAAGTGCATAAGGGTCAGCCCCAAATTGATGTGCTAAAAGTGGGTTCGAATTGCGAGGTTGCTTACCAATTGCCGGTCGGGGCGTTAAATAACCTTTACTTTTTGACTCAACAACCCCACTAGTATTGTCTACTGTTTTTTCATTTCCGCTGTCTGCATTAACCATTTGATCCCTACCTACCTTTCCCACAAAAATAAGAATGATTAATAAGCTCATTAAAAATAATGTCACTTTAACTTTTTTCATTTATCCTCCTCCTCTTGATTCAGTATATCCAGACACAAATATAACGCTTACATTTATGGAAAACAACCCGTTATTATTTGTGTTTTAGCCCCCCACATTCTATTTTTTTGAATTTTTAGAAATAACCTTTATCCACAATAAAATAAATTGTTGTGTGAAATATAAAGAAAAGCACATTCTATGTAAGCGGTTTATTACTTATAATGGAAGCATACAACCAAAGGCTTTACCGTATAGTGTTTACCCATACTTGCTCCACTTAGAGGAGGATCATTTCATGTACAACGTTTTACTGGTTGACCCAGATCGACTGTCAAGAGATGCAATTAAGCATATGATTGATTGGCCTTCCTATGGTTTTATTATTCAGGCATCCGCTGGCACCATTTCAGATACATTATCCTTAATAAATAAAGATGTTTATAGACTTATTGTATTGAATTTGACAGAGATAACTTTTGATGGATTAGAGTTATGTGCTCGTATCCGTAAAGTTAGTCAAACACCTATTTTGTTAGTGGGTGGCGAAAAAGATTTTAATTTTGTTCGGCATGCGATTAGTCTACAAGTCAACGATTACTTACCTGGCCCGATCCAACCTAACGAATGCATTAGTAGTTTATTAAAAATTAAACAAACGATTGAAGATCAGAGCAAGATTAGTTTTTATACCAAAAGAACAACTGCTTATCATAGAAGAGACGCTAATATCATTGACGCTGTTAAAAGTTATGTTGAACATTCTATCCATAAGCAGATCACGCTAAAAGAAATTTCCAACCATTTACATTATAACTGTTCATATCTAGGACAAAAATTTAAATGTCATGAAAAAATAACTTTTAATCAATACTTGCTGAATAGGCGGATGGAAAAAGCCCAATTTTTATTGGATCACACAAATATGAAAATATATGAAGTCGCTTACGAAGTGGGTTATACAGATTTAGATTGGTTTTATAAGAAATTCAAAGCACACACGGGTGTAAGTGCTTCGAAATATAGAGATAAACACTATTTATCTTTTTATGAAAAACAATATAAAATTTGAGTTCGTCTGAATATCTTTGCTTTAACAAAGGCTAAAACAGGCCTTCAAAACTAGAAAATTCGATTACGATAAGTTGTCCTCACTTATACGGATCCTTATTTGCACCAAAAAACATCTCTACCAACGAGGCCGGGACATAACAAAATATGCTCTCCAAATACGAATGATGTTAGAATGTGTAGGTTTATCACATACCCGCAGAGGAAATATACTCCCTTTCTGCGGGCACGGCTT
>NZ_JH976439.1:44773-188123 GCF_000306965.1 Amphibacillus jilinensis Y1
AATGGATTTCTAGCACAAATTCATATGAGGAAATGCCTTCAAATATTACCCCATTAATCTCAACACCTTTAACCCCCTTCGATTCCTCCATTCTTTGCTTAGCTTTTATCAAATCAAAAAAAATAAAACTTATTAAAAATAAATAAAGGATTTAAGTTATTTGTGGAGAAGATTTTAAATAGTTAATATATGTAAGCGCATACTAACCACTACCTTGCAGAAGATACTTCTTAAACATCCAAATCCGCATATTTCTAACTTTCCTTATAGTGGATGGTTTAATTTTTTAACTTTCCTTATGGATAAAACAAGCCCTAAACCAGCGGGTATTTTCGCTGTTCGTCTACTAATTGATAGTTGAGTAAACCAGGTGATTAGCTTTCGTTATCTCTGGTAAAATGGACCGTCCAGTTTAAACCGCCCTAATGTTACACGTGTCACATTTAAACTTTAACTCTATAAAGGAGGTGATTCATTTAATATAAAGATGAATTTAAGTGCAGAAGGGAACGGCCGATTCAATTTAAAAAGGAGATGAAAATGATGGGTTTACGTTTTAAAAAAGGTAAGCGTTTATTATTAACGTGTATCATTCTACTCCCACTCATGTTAATCAGTCTAACACCTTCGGAAACACTAGCGGCTAGTGATGTTAACATTAATTTATCTGGAGTGCGTCAGGAGATTCGTGGTTTTGGGGGAATGAATCATCCGGGCTGGATTGGTGATTTAACCGGTCCTCAACGAGATACCGCTTTTGGAAATAACCATAATCAATTGGGCTTCTCTATTTTACGTATTTATGTCGACGCCAATAGAAACAATTGGCACAGAGAGGTTGCAACCGCTAGACGAGCGATCGAACATGGCGCTTTAGTCATTGCTTCGCCATGGAATCCTCCAAGTGACATGATTGAAACTTTTAATCGTTATGGAGATCGAAATGCTAAACGTTTGAGATATGACAAATATCATGCCTATGCACAGCACCTTAATGATTTTGTTGCATTTATGAAAAATAATGGGGTGGATCTCTATGCCATATCTGTTCAAAACGAACCTGATTATGCGCATGATTGGACTTGGTGGACACCAGCAGAAATGCTACGTTTTATGAGGGAAAATGCGGGATCAATTAACACTAAAGTCATTGCACCGGAGTCATTTCAGTATTTAAAAAATATGTCCGATCCCATTTTAAACGATCCACAAGCACTTGCAAATTTAGATATTCTTGGCGCTCACACTTACGGAACACGATTTAGTGATTTCAGCTACCCTTTATTTAAAGAAAAAGGTGCAGGAAAAGAGCTATGGATGACTGAAGTTTACTACCCTAACAGTCATGATAATTCAGGCGATCTTTGGCCTGAAGCTTTGGACGTTGCCTATCACATTCACCATAATTTAGTTGATGCAGAATTCCAGGCCTATATATGGTGGTATATTCGTCGCCAATATGGACCTATGAAGGAAGACGGTACTATTAGCAAACGCGGCTATTCAATGGCACACTTCTCTAAATTCGTCCGCCCTGGATATGTAAGGGTTGATGCGACAAAAAATCCAGATACGAACGTTTACACCTCTGCATATAAAGGTGATGGCAAAGTGGTTATTGTAGCTATTAATAGAGGAACTACACCGGTAAATCAAAATTTCGTCGTTGATAACGGCGGTATATCAAATGTGTCTAGGTGGATAACTACGGGAAGTAGTAATCTTCAACCCGGAACTAATCTTAATGTGACTGGAAGAAATTTTTGGGCACACTTACCTGCTCAAAGCGTAACTACTTTTGTTGGAGATATTAGCAATTAGTTATATTAGTACCAATTCGAGCTTTCGCATAAAATAAATCTTCAATCAGTGGGCGTTTTCGTTCTTCGCCCACTGATTGTTAGTTGAGTGAATCCGTTATTAACCATCTAAATAGATTTACCTCTGTTCCCTATTTTGAAGGACGTTTTACTGATGGTCTGTGGTAACTAGTAAACATAACCTTAATACTAAGGATGAAAGGAACCATTGTTGCATGTTTAGATACATAATGAGCTAGTATTCTATTGATATCATGAAGACATGCGTGCATGTAAAATTAAACCCACAGCACCACTTTATTGGCTGCCGAGGGTTTAAGCTCTCTTATCATTTCACGCGCTGCATGTCAGATACCTAAGTCTTTCACCTTACTTCACACGATTTATTCACACTAAAATAATCAAAATCGACATACCCACCGACTTCTTTTGTTGCGTAATTAAAAAGTGCAAATCGATAGCCCATAAAATGTTTGGGTAAAGTGTATTTCATGTAAAGAACATCTCCAATTCCATGCCATTGCTCCTGATCTAAACTATAATAAAACGAAGCTTGATCAACCATATTTTCAAATTTACAATCCATTCTTAAATAAATACGAGCTTGTGTCAGAGGAATGGATTCAATTTCATTTTCTTCTGATGCATTTCCTCTTACCATCACTAAATATTTTGTTTTATCGCAAACCTTAATGCCAACAAATCCGTAATGTTCCTGAAGTGCAGCCAATCCCGTAACATCCCCATCTTTCATATTATCAATTTCCACTGCTACTTGTCCTGTACAAAACGGACCAAATGTCCGTTGGGTTAAGGTATTCCTCGCATAAAGAAGTGACTCACGTATATGACCATTAATTAGCCTTAGATAGCTAGGGCGATCTGAAAGGTTCCAAAAACGATGATCCGGATTGTGATTCCACTGCCATGCTCTTTTTAAATAGTCTTGATTTATGCGATCAATACTATTAGAACGAATGACAATATCAAAATGATCCGCGGCTACAATATTAGGCATCCCGAAATCATCGTTTTGCTCACATGTATAAACCACTTTTGAAAGATGATGAATGGGCCAACCGTCTTCCCAAGTTATATCAACTAGACAAGGACAACGTCCGACCGCACCTCGATCTTGAAACAATAGCGCATACCATGATCCATTTACTGTGTCGACTAATCCACCTTGAGCAATGCCAGCATCGGATAAAGCAATACGTCCCTCGTATTCACCATCAACTCGATTCGACCGATACATTAATTGTGTTCGGCCTCCTTCCTGAGGGATCATAATTAAAAAGACAAAATACATCCCATTAATCTTTTGAAAGTGAGACCCTTCAGCTGGTAAAATACAGTTGCTTCCTAGTAACTGGCTCGCATTCGGAATCAAAACTTTACTTAATCCATCTTCTTTAATAGCGGTAGCATCCGCTGTTAACTCAATAATTCTAATATCGCCACCACCATATGTCATATAGACTCGACCTTCGTCGAAGAGTAACGACATATCATGATAGACACCTTCCAAAGTTGATCTGTCCCATTGATGTTTTTCTATGTTATTGGTTTTAAATATATATGTCTTTCCTGCACTAAACGAGGCAACAGCTAAGTAAAAAACGCCATCATGATAGCGTAAACTACTTGCCCATGAACCTTTCCCATACTCATCTTGTTTGTTAGTTAATGTTTGCTGGTCTCCATCTTCTAAAATATCATACACGTACGTTACAATTTCCCAGTTCACAAGGTCAGTTGAAGTCATTATAGGTACACCCGGATTCATATGCATCGTTGTACTTGACATGTAATAAACATCATTGACCCGAATTATATCCGGATCAGGTACATCAGCCCAAATAATTGGGTTCTGAAAATTTGGAGTTACATTTACACTTCTTTGTTCTACCATTATAATTGCTCCTTTAATCCTTATAAAACAAACCTTCAATCAGTGGCGTTTTACGGACGGTTATCTGTGATAAAACGAACCTTCAATCAGTGGGGGGTTCGTTCTTATCCCACTGATTGGTAGTTGAGTGAATCAGGACATCTATTTTCTATTCTGATCCGGGAGCTTACGGACGCTTATCTGTGATAAAAATAATAATGCTTTTGTTAGACTTACGTAAGCACGGAACAAGTTAAGCACTCTATTAGTTGATAATCTTTTGTCGATATTTGGACGGTGTGCGCCCTTCCATCTTTTCAAATTGGGTAACAAAGTAATCTGGGCTTCCAAAACCCACCTCTTCTGCTACCTCATAAATACGCAAATCGGTTTGACGTAAAATTTGTTTGGCTTTATCGATTCGGACTTTTAACAAATAATCTTTGAAGTAGACACCATAGGTCTTTTTGAATAATTGACCTAAATAGACAGGATTCATATAAAATTGATTAGCTATTTTCTTTAATGTTAACGGTTCAGTGAAATGTTTATGAATATAACGTTTCACCTTATAAATATCTCCATTATACTTCTCTCTACTAAGCGTACATAGAAGATTACTTCCCTTCAATGTGTAGTGTAATAATGCTTCCTTAAGCTCATTTAATGTTTTTTTCTCATTAAATATTTCAATTAAACCGTTGATTTGTTTATGGGGTTCGTTTTGCTCAGCTACGCGTTGAATGGTTACTTCTAATTCTTTTTCTAGATGAAAAAGAAACATTTTTATCGCATCAATCGGTGCAGCAATGTGTTGTATATCTTTAATCCATTGCTCAATTTGTTTTTTTATTGCTTGTATGTTATTTTCTTCAATTTCCTCTAACAATTTATCAATGATTTGATGATTGAGCTGTTTATTCTCTATATGACAACGTGCAAGTTCATCATTATACATCAATGGGGTGTCATCACGCCTGTAATATCTCCGATTACTCGCAATCATAGCGGTCTTGTATGAAGAACGCACACCCTTTAGCCCACTATCTACTACTCCAGCAAATAAAAATATGTTTAAACCAATTTCCTTTTCAATAAATACTTTAAGACGGGATAAGAACCAAGGTACTTCATTTACATTTTGCGGAAGGTGTTTTTCTTGTAAGATCACACCATAACCTTCACGCTCAAATGGGTGAATAAACACGTGGGGATCACCGACAAAGTTAGCAATTGCTCGATTGATCTTTTCATCAATCATATCCGTAATCATCTGGTTTCGCACATCAATAATTAAATAGCAGCATTCCTTATTAATATCTTCAGTAAGGATAGCAAGATCATTAAGGTTAGGCTCCTCACCGTCTACAATGATACGTTGATAAATACCATAATTAATAAAGCGTTGATTGGCTTGTTCTTCCAAACGTTCCTTTTCAATCACTTCAGTTAAACTTGAAAAAGTGTCCTCTAATTCCTGCTTGTCAATTGGCTTAAGAAGAAAGTCGGTAACACCTAAACGGACAGCGCGTTGAGCATACTCAAAGTCACTATAACCACTAATGACAATGAATTTAGGAGGGGTCTTAGCATTTTTCTTTATTTGCTGAATCAACTCTAGACCATCATATACTGGCATCCGGATATCTGTTAGAACAACGTCAGGTCTTTCTTCAAGAATAAGCTGCAGAGCATCTTCCCCATCACTTGCTTCTCCTACCACTTCATAGTCGATAGCCTCCCAATCAATAAGAGTCATGATGCCTTTTCTTACAAAATGTTCGTCATCTACTAAAACGACACGATTCATTATTAAACCACCCTCACTTTGTAAGCGTTATCAATATATTGCAGAATAATAGCGCAATTATCCTTGTGAAAACATAACCATTAGACCTCGTCAACTGATATAAAGCAAATTACAATGAATACTTAAGAAAGGTGAATTACCTAATATACAAGAAGTTACCATGTTTTTGATACTTTGACCTGGGCATATTGACTATCGTACGGTGAAGAAACGATTTGCGTTGATTGTAAACTTACTCTTACATTTAGCGGCTCGAATCCAATGTTTATCCGAGTTTGAAGCGTCTTTCTTTTTTTGAGAGATGACATTGTTCGATGGCTATTAAGCATTTGTCGATAGCAACATCTGTCATAACTTCCTTATCTGTATCGCTGTTGACAAATAAAACAAACCTTCAATCATTAGCCGTTTTCGTACTTTTCCCACTGATGGGTAGAGTAGATCACGCCATTAGGCATCTGATAGCTGCCGTCTAAATAGATTTGCTATACACTCTATTTTATGACAAGTGTTTTACGGGCGCTTATCTGTCACACAAAAATTTTAACCACACACTTAATATAACGATTGAACAAAGGTTTGTCAAGAGTTGGGATTACTATATTATTACAATATTAATCTTTTGAATCCTATTTATTTAACAATTAAACCAAGTAATGTTGAAAGAATTTTTGCTTGTTCTTCATTTACAATGCAACCCTTAAGGTTTGCTATGCCGACTGTGATTTGATCAAAATAGGATCGACTTAAATCAATCCCTGCCAAGCTAGTGTTGGTAAAATTAACTCCTGTTAGTTCACATTTATCAAACGTCATATATTTCAAACTATTTTCATATAAGTCCGCCTGTTTAAGTATACATTCATTATAACTAGTATATTTTTGATTACAGAAGCCCATACCAACAAATTGTAAATTACAGTTTTCTAGTGCTACATGATTGAATCGGCCATCAGCCATAATAACACCTGTCATTTGACAATGATAAAATGCAACACGATGCATCGTTACTTCTTCAAAGTGGGCATTAGACAAGTCGCATTTTTCGAAAACAACATCTCGTAAATACATCTTTGTTATCTTTGCTTCTTTAAAATGCACATTACGAAAACGGACATTAACAAACTCGATCGCCTCAGCATCCTGCACCGAAATGGTACAGTTCTCAATAATCATCGCCTCAATATAAGGGTCATGTCGGTCATATATCGTATTAAAATCATTCGTTACTTTTTCTGCTGTCACGTTTGGTTTATTCAATGGCTTCACCACTATTGTCACTCCTTTTATAAGGTAGATGGTTAACGGTTATCTGTGATAAACATTATGATTATATATGAATTGACGCTATTTTTCACCACCAATATATGAATTTGTTCCTTAATCTATATTTAATTAAATAAAAACTTTATTTTTAGCTACCCTATTTGATTACCATTTTAGTACAATAATAGGCGACGTAAATTTTTTTCAATAGTTCTAAATGAAATGATGGATTCATCATCTTTTTAAAAAATATAACGACTTATTAATCAAGAAAGGGAGCTAGAGATGACTTTACTTGTCAAAGATATTATCAGTTATTTAATTCCCCCTGCTGAAGCAATTCACCATACAGTTGATACACTCAAGTTCGGTAATGAAAATACCCCCATTACCGGGATTGCAGTCACCTTTATGCCAACATATGAAGCGATTGAACGCACGATTGAACAACATGCCAATTTATTAATTTGTCATGAAGGTCTATTTTACAAGCATTTAGACGATCCTCTACCTATTCATGACAAAGTCTATCAAGCAAAAAAGCAACGGATTAAAGAGACAAATTTAAATATATTTCGTTTACATGATCATATTCATCGCATTGAACCTGATCAGATAACGTATGGATTAATAACCAAACTGGAATGGCAGCCGTACATCATTGAACACAAAACCGAATCCAGTATTGTATCACTTCCGAAACAATCACTTTACCAGGTCATCACTGATTTAAAGGATAAACTCAATTTATCTCACGTTCGTTATACGGGTGACCTTAACCAATCCTGTCAACGTATTGGTCTATTCGTTGGCTATCGAGGTGGAAGTCACCAAACCCTTTCATTAATTAACCAATACAACCTTGACCTTGTTATTTGTGGAGAAGGACCTGAATGGGAAACACCTGAATATATCCGTGATGCTCGTTATATCGGAGAAAATCGAGGGCTAATCGTCATTGGTCATATGGAAAGTGAAGAACCTGGGATGAGAGCAGTTGCTCAGCAGTTAAGTGAAGCTTTTCAAGAAGTGCCCGTTTTCTTTATTCGTAACAAAACCGCTTTATCAATGATTTGACTTGTCTATGCCCAGCCGCACCATCAATTAAGGAATGATTCCTAATCAAAAACGGGCTATTCGCCCCATTCCAGTCTCGCTATATAATTAGCACCAATGGCTTGCAAAGTTGAACCAATTGCAACAATCAACTGACCACTCTCTGGATTGTCATTAATAATTAGCAGTGTGCCAATAGCTTCTAAACCAGCCCCTAGTGCTTGCGTTACATTTCCACGCGCACTATTTACATTGTCAGCTTCATAATCAGACAATGCGCTCATTGAAGCCCCCATCGATTGAAAGCTATCACCAATTACAATAATACGTTCACTTTGATCACGATCTACTGTATTTGTAAGTGCTAAGTAGCTACCAACGGAGGACGTTGCAGCACCAATCCCATCAATCCAGTTACCCGAAAAGGAAAGTATGCCCTCATCTGGTACGGTTCCTATCACAAATGCGCCGACAGCTTGCAATCCTTCGCCAATCGTTGCGAGCAAATCGCCATATGCTTCGATACCCATCGCTTGTCTTGATTCAGCAACTGCACTAATATTAGTACCTAACGCAATAATTAAAGCTCCCGCTTGAACAATCTCCTGACTCTGCCTATCCACCATTTACATCCACCTCCAATCGATCTTCTGTATTATATTCATGCATAGCAGATTGGAAATGGATGTATATCGTTAAAATTTTAATTGACAGTGCCTTTATCGCTAACAAAAGGCTTTATATCCCTTGCTTTTACGAGTGATCGTACCACCATTTTGTTCTCATAAAGCCAACCTTCAATCAGTGGAAATTTTAATCTTTTTCCAATTGATAGAAGGTTGAGTGGATCAAGACATTAACGTCCGTTATCTCCCTAAATAGATTTGCTCTACGCTCGGGTGCTTATCTATGATAAAAGGTCATATGTTGTTTGTCTTCTCGATAATAGTCTAATCGATCCTGTAATGTCCCGGTATGAAACTCAAACTTATGGCCATCCGGATCAGTAAAATAAACAGAACGTTTATCACGCTGATCTCGCTCTCTACCAGGCAAAATATTGACGTTTAGTTGTTTTAAACGGTTGTGAACATCATCAAAATCACTTTCTGCAACGGTGAAGGCAATATGGGTATATGACTGGGTAATCTCATGGCGCGGAATATCTTTTTCTTCATTTAAGGCAAGCCATAACCCATCCAGGTCAAAATAAGCCGTTTTCCTTCCCTCAACTAACAAGGTTGCCTCAAATACATCTTGATAAAATGTTATGGATCGCTTTAAATCAGAAACAGAAAAAAGTAAGTGATTAATACCTTTAATTTTCAAAAAAAACACCTCATTTTTTGGATTTTTAAAACTAAATAAACTTATGATTAAACGTTTTGCTCACAGTGGTCTAAAAGTGGACAGGACAGACAAATCGGCTTCACTTTGCAATGTACTTTGGCATGCTGAACAATTAACGCATGGTACTCATTATAAAGTTGAACATCTTTGACTAATGTCGTTTCAAATAAATAGCGAAGATCTTGGTACTTTTTGGGTAGGTCAAAACCTAATCGTTTAAAGATTCTTCTTGTGTAAGCATCAATGACAAAAACAGGGCGATCCAAAGCATAAAGTAAGATGGAATCGGCAGTTTCTGGACCGATCCCGTTAATGGATAACAGTTGGTTCCGCAATTGAAGCGTATCTTGATGATGAAGTTGTTCCATTTTAAAATCATAGTTTTCAAACCAAGCTAAGAAGGCATGTAACCGTCTAGCCTTGATGCGAAAAAAACCACTAGAACGAATGAGCTGCTCTAATTTTTCAACTGGTAGATGAAACATTTGAATCGGATCAAGGTATGGCTCCAGCTGTAGCATGGCTTTTTCAACGTTTTTCCAAGCCGTATTTTGAACCAGAATTGCTCCTACCATCACTTCAAAAGCTGTTTTAGCTGGCCACCAATGTTGGCGACCATAGGCTCGGTATAATTGTTTATATACAACTCGAATTACTGTTTCCATCTTATGAGCCATGCTATTCATTCAATTCATGCTTTATCTTAATAAACTGCTTCGTCTCAAATTCAACCTCCAACTCAAACTTAACAACCTCATCCCCGTCGATATCAATAATATCTAAAATATCACGCTTAATCATATTAATCGATTGATCAGCGGTAACATTCATTTGATTTAACAGTATTTCCGTTGCGGCAAGAGCATCATCTCCACTTAATTCACTTCCATCGCGTTGTCCTACTCCTACTTGATTAGCAAGGCCGTCAAAATAATAGTCAAGCTCATCTCCATTATCGAAAGCAATATCTAATTCAAACATAAATATATTCGGATACTCAATATCAGCGTCGTCTAATAAAACATGTTCAAACTCGATTTCTTCTCCATTATTAAAAACAAACTCAACAGTTAGATCTTTAATATCACTTTCATTTAGATCGAGGTGATTTAAGATGGTATTTTGAATTTTGCTTAATGAATGATCTGGTGAAAGCGACAGATCTACTAAAAGTTCTTCACTTTCTTGAATGGCTGCTTCTCCCGTTATGGCTTCATTTCCTACTATTTGATTCTCCGCTTGATTATGTCGGTCATATTGATAATATTTGTTATCACCATCGCTAACATTGATTGTAAGTTCAAATTCGTCAACTGTTAACTCCTCTTGACTAGCTGTTACTTCCTGGCCTTGTTGATCATTATCCTCCCCAGTTGAAACTGAATCTTCATGGTCGATAGGCTCATTTGTATCTCCAAGATCATTACAACCAACAAGTAGAATGATCATCGGGACAACAACTAATAACTTCATACTTTTCCTCCTTTCCAAACATATTCGTTAGTCTAAATATTACCTTAATTTAAAATAAAAAAACACCTTAAACACTTAAAATAAGACTAAACGCTCAAGTTTGTTACCTTGTAAAGATTAAATACATCCTGTAAGAGGTTACATCTTTAAACCATATTGTAATTGCATGTAACATTTGCTATAGTTAATCCCTGTGTATGATAAATAGAAAAAACTCGCTTGCATAAAAGATGAAATTTCAGATAAGTTTCTTATTCCTGTCACGTGACAGGACTTTTTCATGCGTGAAATTTAATTGTGAAGGGGATGGTTTTATCGTGAAATGGCGACAACTGTCATTAAACAAAACATTAATTAAAAACGAATTTCTATCTGGCATTACCGTAGCACTTGCCTTAATTCCAGAATCTGTTGCATTTGCTTTTGTTGCGGGTGTTAGTCCGATATTAAGCATACAAACTGCTGTTATGATTGGGTTAATCGCCGCTATTTTTACAGGTCGACCTGGTATGATTAGCTCCTCTACTGCTGCTATAGCTGTTGTTTTTGCCGCACTTATTGCCCAACATGGTTTAGACTACCTATTTGCCACAGTCATCGTTATGGGCATTATTCAAATCGCTATCGGTGTACTTAAGCTCGGCAAGTTCGCAAGGATCATTCCTTATCCGGTCATGTTGGGGTTTCTAAACGGATTATCAATTGTTATCTTCTTAGCGCAATGGGACCAATTCAAGATTAATCAAGTGACCACCGTTAATGGCGTTGAAACAATTGAACGCGTTTGGCTACCTCAAACTGATTTATTAATCATGTTACTGTTTGTCGGATTGACTATGCTTATCATCTATATCGTCCCTAAATTAACAAAGGCAGTCCCTGCAAGTTTAGTTGCTATTATTACTTTAACGATTATATCTATTATTTTAAGTCGAACAGGCTATCATCTGCAAACCGTGCAAGACTTTGCAGGAATGGAACTAAGTGGAGGATTACCTCACTTTTATCTTCCTCAAGTACCTTTGAATTTTGAAACTGTGCGTATCATTGCACCCTACGCATTAGTTGGTGCATTAGTTGGTTTAACCGAAGCAGTCTTAACCCTTCAAGTCATTGATGAAATGACAGATACCCGCGGTCGAACAAACAAAGAATGTGTCGCACAAGGTTTAGCTAATACCGTAAATGGGTTCTTTGGTGGTATGGGCGGTGACGCAATGATTGGTCAATCAATTATTAACGTTAAATCTGGTGGGCGCACCCGTATATCTGCAATTGTTGCACCTGTTACATTACTGATCTTCTTGATGTTCGGATCTAGTTTTGTTAATATCATTCCACTCGCAGGCTTAGTCGGTGTTATGTTCATGGTTGTTGTTGGTACCTTTGAATGGGAAAGCTTAAAATATGGCGGGAAAATTCCCCTTCAAGATATGGTCGTCGTCATAGCCGTAACTGTTATCACTGTTGTTGTAAACCTAGCATCAGCTGTTATTATTGGTGTTATCTTATCAGCATTAATGTTTGCTTGGGAAAAAGGAAAAGTTATTTATGTCAATATTGAAAATGAACCCGATGGAACAAGAATTTATAAAGTAAATGGTTCAATATTTTTTGGTTCCGTCCTAAATTTTAAAGATTTATTTAATGTTAACGACGATCCAAACCAAATTGTTATTGATTTTAAATATGCAAAGGTAATGGATCACTCAGCTATAGATGCAATTAATTCAATTGCATCTCGTTACGAACAAGCTGGAAAATCCGTAACACTCATTCGATTGAGTGATGATTGCCAGCGCTTGTTTAGAAATGCTAAAACCATTACTTCCGTGAAAATTGATCATTCACAATCTATTCAATCAAAACATCGATATGTATAATAAAAAGGCGCATTTTCTCAGAAATGCGCCTTTTTGTTGCACAATTTGATAACTAAGCGTAAACTAATTCTTATTATATAGAGAAATGTGGGATGTCTTATGGATGAGAAACAAATAAAAATTGGTAGTTTCGCTGCTGCTGGAGCATATTTAATTTGGGGATTTTTACCTCTATATTGGAAGGCTGTTGGAGGAATCTCTGCGGGTGCCCTACTTGGTCATCGCATCGTTTGGTCTTTTGTATTTATGTTATTAATCATTTTCCTATCAAAGAGCACCAAACGTTTTTTAACAGAAGCTCGACTGATTTTTAAAGATCGAAAAAAGCTGACAGGACTGATTCTTGCGTCTCTTGTTATTAGCGGAAATTGGCTCATTTTCATTTGGGCAGTAAATAGCAACTACGTGATTCAAGCGAGCTTAGGCTATTATATTAATCCATTAATAAGTATTTTGCTAGGTGTAGTTGTTTTGAAGGAATCATTAGCTAAAGTCGAGATTTTATCCGTTGTCCTTGCTGGCTTTGGTGTTCTGTTTCTAACCTTTTATTACGGTGTCTTTCCTTGGATTTCGTTAGTTCTTGCATTAACTTTTGCTTTATATGGTCTAATAAAAAAGACAATTGATATTTCAACCATGAGTGGTTTAACACTTGAAACATTAATTGCACTCCCGGTTGCGCTTGTCTACCTACTAATCGAGGGGGATTCTTTAACAACGATGCAATCATCCTTTCAGATGGCGCTATTATTAATGGGTGCGGGTGTCGTAACAGCTATACCATTACTGCTTTTTGCTACTGGTGCTAAGCGAATTCCACTTTCAATGATTGGTTTCTTACAATACATTGCACCAACCTTTATGCTATTAATCGGTGTCTTTTTATTTAATGAGCCGTTTACATATGCACATATGATTGCCTTTTTAGCTATTTGGGTGGCACTGGTGATCTATTCAACATCACGTTTTATGAGATTCAGACAACTAAAAAAGAGTCGCCTGAGAGCAAGTTAATGAAACAATGCTTAGTAAAAACTGTGTTAACCTTTTGGTTAACACAGTTTTTTCACTTTATCACAGATAGCTTTTACTAAAACACCCACATAAAAATAAGAATACAGCTCATCAGGTAACAAATGCTATTGTCCTGATTCACTCGGGCCATGGTCACACAAGCGTTTTCGCAGGACGCGAAGACGTTATCTTGTGTTCCTTATCGGTGGGAGGAGAATGAAAACCTCCTCTAGGAATGCTCATTTTATATTTTAATAATCTGCATCTGAATATCCACCGCTGACAATAGCAATTCCTGCACTTGCACCAATTCGCGTTGCACCTGCCTCAACCACCGCTTTGGCCATTTTCTGATCACGTACGCCGCCTGAAGCTTTTACACCAATATCTGGTCCGACTGTTTTTCTCATTAAGCTGATATCTTCAACAGTAGCGCCCCCTGTAGAAAATCCTGTTGACGTTTTTACATAATCAGCACCTGCTGATACAGCTAGCTCACATGCCTTCACTTTCTCTTCATCTGTCAGTAAGCTCGTTTCAATAATGACTTTAACAAGTGCTTTTTTCTCAGCTGCCTCAACAACAGCTCGAATATCTGATTCTACTAGCTTAAAGTCTCGATCTTTTAAAGCACCAATATTAATGACCATATCTACTTCCGTCGCCCCATGGTCAATTGCATTTTTTGTTTCATATGCTTTGGTAGCAGAAGTGGAAGCGCCTAATGGAAATCCAATAACGGTACAAACCGCCACCTCTGTTTCCGCTAACCTATTTGCTGCAAATTTAACCCAAGTCGGGTTGACACAAACGGAGAAAAAATCATATTGCTTTGCTTCATCACACAGTTTTTCAATCTGATCTTTCGTCGTATCAGCTTTTAAAGCGGTGTGGTCAATCATGTTTGCCATTTTTTTATCCATAAAAACTCATTCCTCCTCTTTTAAATCACTAGCTAAAAAAGCACCAGGTAAAAGGCCAGACACTGTTGTGTCTAACACCTCACCTTTTAAATTCGTTAATACAACTGGCATATCCTGTTCGCAGAGCTCACTAATTACTTGCCGACAAGCCCCACAAGGTGAAACGGGTCGATCCGTATCTGCTACAACCACTAATAAGTCAAATGTCCGCTCACCTTGAGCAAGTGCACTAAACAAAGCGGTTCGCTCAGCACAGTTGCACATCGAGTAAGCCGCATTTTCAATATTACATCCATGATAGACCTTCCCACTTTTTGTTCGTAAAGCAGCACCTACTTTAAATTTCGAATAAGGTGTATATGCTTTTTTACGTGCTTCAATGGCCTCAGCAATCATTTGTTTCACTGTCATCCCCGCCTTCTATTATGCTAATTCGTCTAGAATAGCCTTTACAAAATCAAGAAAATCCTCTCTTACTTTTTCTGTCGTTTCAATGACTTCCTGATGGTTTAATGGCTGATCCAAAATGCCAGCTGCCATATTTGAGATACAGGAGATGCCTAACACTTCAATTCCAGCATGACGCGCTACAATAACTTCTGGAACGGTTGACATGCCAACTGCATCACCACCCATAGCTTGAAGCATATTAATTTCTGCTGGCGTTTCATAGCATGGACCGGTATTCCAAACATAAACCCCTTCTTTCAGATCCAAATCAATTGTTTTTGCCACTTGCTTTGCCAACTGTTGCAGCTGACGATCATAAGCTGCAGACATATCAGGGAAACGCACGCCTTGCTCACTATCATTTGGTCCTATCAATGGATTTTGACCTGTATTGTTGATATGGTCGGTAATTAGCATTAAATCACCGGGTTCAAAATCAGGATTCACACCACCGGCAGCATTCGTGACAATCAAACGCTCAACACCTAAAGCCTTCATCACACGAACAGGAAAAGTCACTGCCTCTAGGCCATAGCCCTCATAATAATGAAAACGTCCTTGCATAGCCATAACAGATACGCCTTTCAGATCGCCGATAACCAATTGACCTGCATGCCCTTCAACCGTAGAAACAGGGAATCCAGGAATCTCCTCATATTTAATGTTAATGGGTGATTCAATTTCGTTAGCTAATTCACCTAGACCTGAGCCAAGGATTAACCCAATTTTAGGCGTTTGAGATAATCGGTCTGTAATAAATCGCGTTGCATCTTGTAATTGTTTTGATTTCATGATCGATCCCCCTTAATATTTCCAAGAAAACTTTCACCGAATTCAGGCATTTTAACGCCAAAATTATCAGCAATGGTAGCACCAATATCAGCAAATGTTTTGCGAATAGGCAGTGCTTGTCCACATTTAATACCTGTATGATGAACGAGTAATGGGACATATTCACGCGTATGATCCGTTCCATGGTGGACAGGATCATTACCATGGTCAGCTGTAATGATTAATAAATCATCTTGACGTAACTTGTCTAGAACTTCAGGCAAGCGTTGATCAAATGTTTCTAACGCTTCTCCATAGCCTTGCGGATCCCGGCGGTGACCATACTTTGCATCAAAATCAACAAGGTTCAAAAAGTTCAATCCATGAAAATCTTTATCGATGGATTGAATGAATTTTTCCATTCCATCATCGTTACTCACTGTACGAATCGATTCTGTTACCCCTTCGCCATCATAAATATCTGATATCTTACCTAAGGCAACGACATCCAACCCTTGATCTTTTAACGCATTCATAACTGTACGCCCAAAAGGCTTTAATGCATAATCATGTCGATTAGCCGTACGCTCAAATGCACCTGGCTTACCAATAAAAGGGCGTGCAATAATTCGTCCAATCATATATTTGTCATTCATCGTTAACTCACGCGCCGTTTGACAAATTTGGTATAGCTCATCAACGGGTACAATGTCTTCATGTGCTGCAATCTGTAAGACTGAATCAGCAGAAGTATAAACAATCAATGCACCAGTACGCATATGTTCTGCACCAAGCTCATCAAGAATTTCAGTCCCTGAAGCCGGTTTATTACCAATGATTTCTCGTCCCGTTCGCACTTTAATTTCAGCTAATAGATCATCTGGAAAGCCATCTGGAAATGTTTGAAACGGTTGATCAATGTGAAGACCCATTATTTCCCAATGTCCAGTCATTGTATCTTTTCCATTTGAGGCTTCCTCCATCTTTGTATAATGCGCTATTGGAGTATCTACTTTTTCTATCCCTTTAATTTCTCTAATATGGCTTAAACCCAACTTCCCCATCGTCGGCATGTTTAATCCACCCATATGCTCGGCAATGTGCCCTAATGTATCTGCACCAACATCATTAAAATCAGCTGCATCTGGAGCTTCTCCAATTCCAACTGAATCTAATACAACTAAAAAGATTCGTTTAAATATCCCTGACATGTTGATTCCTCCTTGTTGTTATTCAACTAAAAAACACCCGAATATGTTCTGCAATAACGCCACCTAAATAAACGCCAAAGACGCCAACAACAGCAGAAAAGACAGGGGGTGCTGGCAATGGCAACTTTAAAAATTTAAACAAAATACCAACCATTATCCCTGCTAATAGTGCTAAAAATACTTCTCTCATCGTTTCTCTCCTAAATTCTTATTCAGTAATAATATCATAAATCAATTGATACGGTGACGGCTTTTCCGCTGAAAAGGTATAAGCTTGTTCAACTTTATTTTTAACCTCACTGACATCTTGCTGATTACTGTGAATGACGGCAATGGTATCACCGCTTTCAACCCGGTCACCGACTTTCTTCTTTAAAACAATCCCAACGGCTAAATCAATTTCTGACGCCTTTGTCATCCGCCCAGCTCCAAGCATGCTAGCAGCGATACCGAGCTCATCAGCAACCATTGCGGAAATATAGCCTCCCTGACGAGCTACAACATCGATTTGATAAGCAGCCTGCGGTAATCGATCAGGATCAGCAACGACTGAATCGTCCCCACCTTGCGAAGCAATAAATGCTTTAAACTTTTCAATCGCTTGTCCATTTTCAATAGCCGACTCAAGCTTTTGTCTGGCTTCTTCAATGGATGACGCTTGTTTAGCTAAATAGACCATATGACTACCTAGTGTCAAACAGAGCTCTGTTAAATCTTCCGGACCCCGCCCATTTAATGTATCAATGGCTTCCTTGACTTCTAGGGCATTCCCAATAGCAAAACCTAATGGCTGGCTCATATCTGAAATGACAGCAATTGTTTCTCGACCTGCCCCATCCCCAATGGCCACCATCGCTTGAGCAAGCTCTTTCGCTCCAGCCAAGTCTTTCATAAACGCACCAGATCCTGTTTTCACATCTAAGACAATTGCATCAGCGCCTGAGGCTATTTTTTTACTCATAATCGAACTTGCTATTAATGGAATTGAATTAACGGTAGCTGTAACATCACGTAAAGCATACAATTTTTTATCAGCAGGCGTTAAATTCCCGCTCTGACCGACAACAGCAATTTTATTTTGATTCACTAATTTATTAAATGTATCACTAGCTAATTCAACTTGAAAACCGTCAATTGCTTCAAGCTTATCTATGGTCCCACCGGTATGACCCAAACCTCGACCTGACATTTTAGCAACTGGCACACCTATGGTAGCAACGAGTGGCGCTAAAATAAGCGTTGTGGTATCACCAACACCACCGGTACTATGTTTATCGACTTTAACCCCTTCAATGTCTGATAAATCGATTTGGTCGCCGGACGCAACCATCGCCTTTGTTAAATGCACACATTCTTCCGTTGTCATATCTTGAAAATATATGGCCATTGCCATCGCCGACATTTGGTAATCTGGAATATCACCATCGGTATAACCTTTGATCATAAAATCTATTTCCCGTTTAGATAAGGCCTTATCGTCACGCTTTTTTGCAATAAGATCTACCATTCTCATCGATTCACTTCCTTTCTCTATGCCTTAATATTTATGTAAACCACTACTTAATTAATGCGATAACACCCAGACATCTACACCTGCTCTTCATATAGTATAACCAAGTGAGCATATTCACTCATTAATTAAAGGTAGGACGTCCAACAACTTATTTAAAATCATTTAGATAAAACGAACCTTCAATCAGTGAGCGTTTTATGGGCAATTTATCTGTGATAAAATAGGCAACTGCAGGTTCTTTATCACTTGACCTTCTGCATTTTTAAACTTCCCTAACCTTTAGAACGTCTTTGTATTTCTCGTTTGCAACAATTAAGCTACTCTTATTAGTATAATGATCAGAGGACGACCCCGTCAATTAAGAAAGAATTTTACAAATCCAAATCATTAAAAGGTGCGTTTTCTAAACACATTAAAACTAACTTGATCTGATCTAAAGAAATTTAGTGAATATAAGACAGGTTGATCATTGGCATCATAATGTGTTTGTTTCAATATCAATAATGGAACATCAAGATCACAAGATAAGATTTTTGAAATTTCTTCATGATAACCAATCGTTTTAATAGCTGCTTGTGCATAGCTAATGGTGATATTTGCCTCTGTTTCGAGCGCCCGTAGCATCGATTCATCAGTTAACTGGTTTATTCCCTTTAATAACTTAGCTGGAATTTTGTCAATACAATAAACAAGAGGTACACCATCTGCTTTTCGCACACGTTTAACTAAATAAACGGGTTCGCCTTTCTCTAAATGAAGTTCTAACTGATCTTCACTATGAGCATCAGTGTAACCGGTAAAGCGCCATTCGGTTTCTGGTTGTTTACCTTCACGTTTGATCATGTCGGTAATGCTAAATAATTCTTCTAGCCCACCAGAGAAAACAGGCTTTTTGTTAACAAATGTGCCTATACCATGTTTTCTTAATATAATGCCCTCTTCCTCTAAAATGCGTAAAGCCTCTCTTAATGTATTTCTAGATACATGTAATTGTTTAGCCAATTCCATTTCTGAAGGCAAACGTTCTCCAGGTTCTAACTCACCTTTAGTAATTTTTTCTTTTACCTGTTCAATAACCAACAAATAACGTGGTGTTTGATAATTGTATTCCAATCTAATCCTTCCTTTATACACACATTTTCATACGTTTATCATTTTTCTTCATTTCACATCTGACCTGATCGTAGACTGTCATGTTTTATCTATACTGTGCGTTAACGTAAGCAAGCCTAATACTAAGCTTTAGACCACGTATAGTAAACGAAGTTAACCCATTCTCCGTTCATTTCAAAACGATTAGTATCTGCTCCTTGATAAGTAAAAGCGTTCTTCTCTAATACACGTTGTGATGCTAAATTATGAGAAGTTGTTTTTGCCTCTAATCGAGTAACCGGCAATTGGTCGATACGTTCGAGCAATAGGGCGACTGCTTGACTGGCCAATCCTTTACCTACACTATTTCCACCGATTCGATAGCCTAAATCACCCGTCTGTGTTTCAATATCAATATCTACTATATTAAGACGGCCATGTATAACTGACGACTGATCTTTAATTAGGAAAAAGTATGACTTCCCAGTTTCTTGTTCTGCTAATAATGCTTGATTATTTTTCTTAAATTGCTCATATACAAAATAATTATCCGGGCGAGGCGGAACCATCTTCTCAAAGAATACTTTATTTTCTTGTTCGAACTTAAAAAGGGCTTCAAAGTCACGTTGATTTAATTTTTCTAATCTGATATTCATGTAATTTTCCTCACTTATCTTAATAGATTTCGGTAAAGCCTTAATGAAATGTATGATTCCGTTTCACTATTTCCATAGCTAGATTGTTCATGACTGAAGATAAAGCCTTTAGCTTGATAAAAAGGAATGGCTTCCATATTACCTTTTTGCACAGAAACCCATTGCTTTCTCGCACCTTGTTGCTTCTGTTAGGTAGTGATCGCATCTAATAACTGTGTTCCTATCCCTTAATTTCGTCGCGAGGGGGCAATATATAATACAAACAACTCACTCATTTGGCAATCTGTCATACCACCGCCCCCAGCACCGACTACTTGATCATGATCTAATGCCACAAAGTAACCTCCCCAAGAGCGACTTGTCTCCGTTACCTCGCGCCATACGCGCTCTCGATGATAAAAAGTCTCAATGACTCTATTAATATAAGCCTTTGAATGTGTCGTTCAGTAGGTATTCCAGTAAGCTATTCGACAAACATTAATAATTCCTGAGATATCCACTTCTGTCGCTCTAACCACTTCAATCATTGCAAATCACCTTGTCAAACCGATCGAATCCGAACATCGTCAGATCAACCGTACTTTCACGTTGCATAATACGATCTGCTAAACTTTCACCAATGCCACTAGCAAATTTAAAGCCATGACCTGAAAAGCCAGCCGCTAGCCAAACTTGTTTATGATGAGGGTGTTGATCAATAATGAAATCTTCATCGGTTGTCATCGTGTATAAACAAGTCTTACCTTTCTTAAGCTTCCCTGCTGCTTTCGGCATCCATTTTTCTAGAAATGACCTTAATATGTGTTCGTCTTCAGGATAATAACGAAAATCTCGCTCAAATTGATTGGGATCAACTGGCATACCATAATCATGGCGACCTAGCTTAACACCACTTCCATCCATGCTAGGGAAGCCATAAAATAACCCTTCATCTGTTTCGGCTGTGAATCCAGGAAAAACACTAGCATCAAACAAATCAGGATCTGCATCAAACCAACCAATCACTTGTCGTTTCGGTGTTAATGGAATAGCTAAGTTTAGTTGATCAAACCATTGAGCCTGCCAAGCCCCGGTAGCAATGACTACTTGTTGGCTTGTATACTGTTGTGCTTGTGTGATAACGTGGACATCATCTTGATCTATAACAAGGTCTGTCACGGGTTGATTAACAATAAGATCTGCTCCTTCTGCTTGAGCTAAGCGACGATAGGTTTTCATGCACTGATCGACAAACAACACACCCGACTCCGATTCAAAGCACCCGATTTGCGTTGCTTTATCCGCTAAATGTACACTGGGGAAGTTATACTTAAGTTCATTGTGATCATACATCGTCAACGGTAATTGATAGTGGCTAGCACTTTGTTTTATTTCATTTATAAACGTAGAGTTTTCCTTAGCAAAACTTAAAATGCCTGTTTTTTTAAAGAGAGGGACTTCACTTTCGATCTGCAGTTGATTCCAGAGAGCTTGCGACCTTAAAGCTAACGGTGTATAAGCTCTTCCTTCTCCATAAGCATGGCGTATCAGACGGGTCTCCCCTCCGTGGCTCCCTTGTTGATGCGGTGGATCATAGGCATCAATCATCAACACCGTCGCTCCTTGTTTTGCTAAATAATAGCCTGTTGCTAAACCTATTGTGCCTGCTCCAATAACAGTGACATCATACTTCATCTCGCTTTCCCCCCTTTATCTCCTTGAGTCAGCAATCGCTTGTAATGCCCGCTGTTTATCCTTGGCTTGGACATAGATTAAATATTGTGTAGGTGATGAGCCAACAAAAGCGCGCGCATTCACTTGTCTTTTTATATCTATTTGATAAACTATGCCCTGTGCTTGCAAGCCGCTAACGCTTCGAAAATAACTTGCTTCATCAAATGTAGTAAAAACTTCATGTTTAAACTTTGAAAACAAATAGCGGAATAACCCCATCTTATCATCCTTCCATAGCTTTTAACATGGCGTTCCACAGTATTCTATTTTATTTCCATTATAACACTAGCTGCAATATGTAACTGCTGCATGTAAAACAATTTTCAATTAATGGACGGAGGCCTACATGATGTAGGTCATACAGACGTTGCCACAGGACGTGGCGGTTTTAGTCTACGTTATTTCCTCCCACCGATTGATCTCTGAATGAATCAGGAGGTTAGCGTCCGTTATCTCCCGCCAAAAAAGAATAAATAAAATTTATATATTGACTTAAACTTAAAAAGAAACTAGCATTAAAGTTAATCATTAACGCTTTAAATTTAAGATAATAAAGGAGCCCACAACATGAAAAAAATTCTCTTGTTAATGAGTTTATTAATTCTAGTCGCTTGTCAACCAGCAACAGATGATGACACAACTCAAGAAAAAACAAATGATAAAGTAACAAATGAAGAAACTGTCGAAAACGGGGACCATGAAGAGAAAGACGCAGAAGACCAAGCAGATCCAGATCAAGACAACGAGCGTGAGGATCAACCAGAGACTGATCAAGGTATTGGTCAAGATGGCTCATATAGTTCAGACGACGCGATTATTCTTGTTCAAGAATATCTCCATGACGAAGGTGTAAACATAGATATGAATTATATGTATGACGGCGATGACGAGCAAGGACATTATCGCGTTCAAGTATTTGAAGTGATTGGTGACGGTGCTGAAGAGTCCCACACTGCTACCTATGGCTGGTACAGTGTAGACCCCGAAACAGGAGAAGTAACAGATCTTTTTGATTAGTTTTCACGACGTGAAAAGCGTGCCCGCTTTTATATAAAGATGCGCACGCTTTAGGTTTAACCAATTTTAATGTGATGTTCTTTCAATCCATCGGTTAATTTTCGGGCGAATTGAACGGCATGCGGATGATCACCATGAAGGCAAATCGTATCAGGGGCTAGGTCAATCCATCTGCCGTTGATCGTCTTTACACGTTGCTCCTTTACCATGGCTAAAACCCGTTCGACAACTTCATCTTCATTTCGAATCACTGCATCTTCTTCACTTCTTGGGACAAGCGTACCATCATCATGATAATGACGATCGGCAAAGACTTCTTGGGCATAAGAAAGACCGACCGCTTCTGCTTCACTTATCAATGCACTATTAGCCAAACCGTATAAAATCAAATCCGGATCAAAAGCTTTAATCGCTTCACATATCGCTTTTGCTATTCTTTGGTCTTGAGCCGCAACATTATATAACGCCCCATGCGGCTTAACGTGATGAAGCTTTTTTGCTTGAGTAAAAGCTGTTAAGGCGCCGATTTGATAGGTAACATCATTCGCTATCTCTTCCGGAGAAGCTTGTAACACCCTTCGACCAAAGCCAACCCGATCAGGGAAGCCTGGATGTGCACCTATCTTCACCTGATAGCGCTCAGCTAAACGAACTGTCTTTGCCATCACCATCGGATCAGCGGCATGAAATCCACAAGCAATATTAGCTGATGATAAAAAAGGCAAGATGTCTTGGTCGTGCCCAATTGTATAACGGCCAAAGCTTTCGCCTAAATCACCATTTAAATCAATACATACCATACAATCACCTCCATCATTCGGTCAATATAAGATGTATCTTCAATCAGTGAGAAGTTTTGTTCTTACCCCACTGATGGGGCGCTACGGGAATCAAGACATTAACGGACATTTTACGTGCTATCTATGACAAATCTTCTAGCTTCAGTAGAACCGTTATTATCTACTATGCTTTTTTAAAGTTATTTTAGATTTGTGATTCCGGTAGTCAAATAAAGTTAGCTGAGTTAAATCAATCGCTTCAATCAGTTCCTTAACATCAGTGAAACTTAAGTCATCAGTTGGCTCAACAGTCGTTGTCCCCATCTCTTCTATCGTCACACGAATATTTTCTTTTTGCTTTCTTATTAATGTTTGTGCTTGTTTGACGGTTATCATTTTAAACTTAATAATGCATCGGTCTGGGCACTGAACCAATTTTCCCAGATCAGCCGTACAAACAACACCAATGATCGGATAACCCCCTGTGGTTTGCCGATCAGCTAATAGTACAATCGGTTGTCCCTCAGGTGGTACTTGAATTGCACCAAATACCGTACCTTCTGATAACATATTTGCTTGCATCTCTGTTTCTAGACGTGTACCTTTTAAGCGATAGCCCATTCGATCAGCTTGTCTCGATATTTGATAGCTCCCGCCAAAAAATCGCTTGACTTGATCTGCAGAAAACATATCGATATGAGGTCCCATAACGACTCGAAGCGTTAATTCATTAATTTGATCTGTCCGAATTATTTTAGCCCATTTTCTTAAAACGTGTGGTTGATCCAGATCTATTTTTTGACGAAAAGCGAGCTCATCCCCTGCTTGCAACGGTTTTCCTTCAAATCCACCAACAAGGTAGCGGGTACTTGTTGACCGACTCCCCATTACAATAGGAAGATCAAAGCCACCCGCTAACGCTAGATATGAAAAACGACCATTTTTAATCGCTTTTGTCGTCAATTGGTCACCAGCTTGCACCATTACCCCTTGATACATTGGGATTTTCTTGCCATTAAGATGCGGTTGACAATCTCCCCCGGTCATAGCAATGATAGCAGGCTCATCAAAAAAATACGAGCCGCCTGTTAACATCATTTCTATCCCTGCTTCATCAATCGGGTTATTCACTAATCGATTCGCTATTTCCAAGGCATAATGATCCATCGCACCAGCTTCAGAGAAGCCACTATGTTGATACTTGATCCGACCAAAATCTTGAATTGTCGTAAACGCACCGGGGCGCACAACTTGAAGTCCCATTTACTCTTTCACCTCATTAATCCGCAAGTGATAAGTACCTGTCTCAACTTGGTTAGCTATATTTTCATAAGTAGAGCGATCAATCGGTTTAAAACGTATATAGTCTCCAGCTTGATAGGGTACATGTGGTGATTGGGTTGGATTAAAGAGTTTTACCGGCGTTGCACCAATTAACCGCCAGCCCCCTGGAGAATCAAGTGGATAAATACCCGTCTGCTGTCCTGCTATTCCTACTGATCCTGCTGGAATCTTTATACGTGGTTCATCTAAACGAGGCATAGCTATAGTATGGTCCAGCCCACCTAAATAAGCGAAACCAGGTAAGAAACCGAGCATATAAATAAGGTAATCGTGTTGACTATGCCGTCTAATGATCTCATCTATCGGTAACTTTTTAGCCATCGATATGGACGCGAGATCTAATCCAAATGTCTTGTCATAACAAACAGGGATTTCGACAACCTTCTTTGTTTGTCGATCAACACGCCCTATATCATCTATCAATGGTTTTAATCGATAAGATAATGTTTGAAAATCGATATCGATTGGATCATATAAGACCGTTAGGGTTCGAAAAGCTGGGATCACTTCTTTTATACCCTGCGTACCACTAGACATAATGAGATCTGCTGCCTGATGGACACGGCTGTTAATTTCCGGATCAAGTTTTTCTTCAAACTGAATTTGTAAGCCTTGATCACCAAGAGGAACGATTCGTGACTGCATTGGCAACACCCTCTTCCACTAAAATAAGCGATTTTATTATCTTTACTCTGCCTTACAAAACCGTTTTTTATAGAGAAATAGACAAGCAGCTGCTTGTCTATTTTTAATTTAGTTGATATCAATCGCAATGATTTCATATGTTAATTCATTAACCAATTGCAATGTTTCAAGCTCAAAGTCTAAAGCCGTCAATTCAATAATATTATAAAAATCTTCAAGATTAACAGAATCTTCAGCTTCAAACCGAATTTCAACTATTCCTTCCTCTTCTTTCACATCGATTACATTAACAGCTTCAGGAATAGCAGGTTGATACTTGTCTGGTTGGTCATTTAACTGCTGCATTTCTTCAATCGTTTCTGAAAAATCACTTTCAGTAGTCATGCGATCATCGCTTTGATAACGGGGAACATATAAAGCATGCTCTCTCTCCCCTTGCGCTTCTTCATCGACCAGTAAGTAATAACCTCTATTTGATTCAGCTTCCATTGACATCGTTTCAATTCGACCGGTTTGTCCGTAATCAAGGCCACGTTGATCTTCAACATAAAAAACTAACGTGTCAACACCAAATAGTGCTGTCAATTGATATAGCATTTCATCTAGCAATAATTGCTCTGTTGAAGCCAGGCTCATAAACATTTGATTTTGAGAAAAAACTAACGTTGCAGTCGAGTCATCAATAGATACCTCTAATAGTTCATGAAAGGATTGATGATTGGTAAAATCACTTTGAATAAGGGATTCTTTTAACCTTTCTTCCTTAGTTAATTCTTGCTCAGCACGTTCAACTGCAAAAGTCATTATATCTTGATTATCTAACCAAACCCAATTCACAACAGGAATAAGTGATCCCTCTAATGTTATTTCTACAAATTCAGGTTCTGTTTCCTCTTCACTTTCGGGCGCTTCGGATTCTTCTTGTTCTTCTTGTTCTGTAGAATCTTCCTCTTGCTTATTCACATCTGAATCATCTGGTGCTTCAGTTGTGTCATCGGTTGATCCACAAGCCATTAATAATAGTGTTGTCATCATAACGAGTAAAATTAACCACTTTTTCATCGTTGATTCCCCCCTTGTGTATAAACGACCTTACGCTAGTATAAGAAAAACTGAGATATGCTCTACTTCAACCCCATATATTAGTTTTCCTTCTACTCGGCATAAAAAATTTAACTCTGATAATTATAAAAATTTGTCACTCTACTAAATCGATAAGCAAACCTATCACTATTATTATAACATTTTATCACCTGATAAACTTAACCAATTTGTGTTTAGGTTTTAAATAATTAGGTAATGGTTATAAAACGAACCTTCAATTAGGGGGGGACAGACGTTTATCTGTGATTAACCAATATTTATCAATTAGAAAAGGAGGCTAATCCAATGACTGATCAGAAAGTATTTCGTTTTCTTATCTATGCTGTTTTAACTTTTACATTCATTTACTTACTAAATCTCACTGGATTTGTCTTTAAACCAATCGGAGCATTATTAGCGGCAATTGCTGTTCCCGTGATTGGAGCAGGATTTCTTTATTACATTACCAATCCTTTTGTTAACTTACTAGAAAAAATAAAAGTACCACGTCTTCTAGCGATTATCATTGTCTTTCTACTTATAATTGTGTTTATTGTTATCAGCGTTTATTTTATTATACCGCCGATTCAAGATCAGATTAATAGCCTTGTCGAAAGTGGGCCGGACATACAACAGTGGATTGAGGACATGATTAACATCTGGCGCAATGGACAAGAATTTATACCTGAAAGTGTCCAAAATGCAATCGACAACATGGTTGATAATATCGGACAATACACCGAACAAATGGCTACGTCTGTATTTAGTTTTTTAGGCGCTTTTTTTAGCTTTTTATTTTCATTCATACTCATTCCATTTTTCTTATTCTTTATGTTAAAAGATCGCGAAAAATTTATTCCTTTCATCACTAACTTCTTTAGTGAGTCAAAAGCAGAAAGTCTGACGCGATTATTAAAAAACATTGATGAAACACTTGGCTCATTTATTCAAGGTCAAGCCTTAGTTAGTCTTAGCGTAGGAATAATGTTGTTAATCGGTTATTTAATCATTGGCCTCGACTATGCATTAATCTTTGCTATCTTTGCCTTGTTTATGAATTTAATTCCTTATCTAGGTCCTTGGTTATCTGCTATTCCTGCTGTTGTTGTTGGTTTTTTCCAAGACCCAATGACAGGTGTTTGGACAGCTGTAGTAATGATTGTCGCTCAGCAAATTGAAAGCAATTTAATTGAACCAAATATTATGGGTAAAGTGTTAAAGATACACCCGCTAACCGTAGTGATTATCATTCTAGCGGCCGGCGCAATCATCGGCTTTGTCGGCTTAATTTTTGCCGTTCCTGCTTATGCTGTCATTAAAACAATTGCCACTCATTTCTATCAAGAATATAAAAAGACACGACCCGCTGGCAAAAAAAATATTTGGTAACAGGGAAAGAGCCTGGACAAAAGCGTAACAAGATAAGAAAAATCCGAACATTAATGTCTGATACATATAGCGCTTCGGTAAAACACTTCGCTTTCCGTGGGCACGGCTTCGGGCCTACAGGATGTAGGTCAGTTAGACGTTGTCCCAGGACGGGACGAAGTTAGTCTAACATTCCTCCACTGTGTGAAGAAGTACACTTCACACAGTGGATCCTCAGCTCGTGCTATTCCCACAGGAGTCTACGTGTTTTTCCTACGCTTTGTTCAGAATGTTCGGATACGCCATTTCATTATTTAGTTATGTCCCACCCTCTTCATTATTAACATCTATTTCATGACTCTGTTTCTATGATTTTATCTTGCGCATCATTATATTGGTAAAAGAAAGTTTGATCAGGTTGATCATGAAACACGACAGCTGCTTGATAATCACCACTTCTCTTCAACTGATCGTCTTCGTCCGCACAAATAATAGGGTAGATTTCAATTTCAATAATATCATTTTCGATATGATAACCCTGATCCACTAAAAAAGCTTTTGTATCTTGCCGTAATTGGCTTTGCTAACATATAAAACAGATAAGCTATGCTTTTACACGCATAAGTCGCATACTATTTAATGAGACAAGCAAAGTAGCTCCCATATCCGATAAGATAGCAATCCATAACGTTAGCCAACCCGGAACAACTAATAACAAGGCCACTAACTTAATCAAAATTGAGAATGTTATATTGGACTTAATAACGCGCAGTGTTTTTCGGCTTAATTTAACAACAAAAGGTAATTTAGTCAAATCATCACCCATCAATGCTACATCAGCCGTTTCTAGAGCGGTATCTGTTCCCACGCTCCCCATTGCAATCCCTACAGTAGCAGCGGCTAGAGCTGGTGCATCATTTACACCATCACCCACCATTGCCACTTTACCAAATTGATCGCTTAACGCCCTTATTGCATTTAATTTATCTTCAGGCATAAGTTCGGCCTGCACTCGTGTTACACCCACCTGTTCTCCAATCGCATGAGCGGTTATTTGATTATCACCTGTTAACATAACCGTTTCCTGAATATTAGCTTCATGCAACTGGCGTATGACAGATGGACTCGATAGACGGACTTGATCAGCTACAGCAATGACAGCCAACACTGCTTCCTTCGTCCAAACAAGCATAACCGTTTGACCTTGTAACTGGAGATTTTTAATACGTGTCTCAATCGACCGACCAATTCGTTCTGAAAAGTGTTCCTGAAACAAATGCGGACTGCCTATCCAGTAAACGTCTCCAGCTATTGTCCCCTTAATTCCTTTACCTGTTAGAGACTGAAACTCACTGACATCAATCTTTTCAAATCCAGTGCCCTCAGCCTCCTTTAAAATAGCCGAGGCAAGCGGATGTTGCGATTGATATTCGAGTGCAGCAATGTTTTTTAACAATCCATCTTTGTCTTGTTGATCGCAAAAAACTTGATACGTTGTAACAACAGGTACACCTTTGGTTAAAGTTCCCGTTTTATCAAAAGCGATTGCCTTTAAAGATCCGATCTCTTCTAGATAAATACCACCTTTTATTAAAATACCATTTTTGGCTGCATTTCCGATCGCAGAAACAATCGAAATTGGTGTTGATACCACTAATGCACACGGACAGCCAACAACAAGAACAGCTAACCCTTGATAGACCCACGCTTGCCAACTTAGTCCGAATGCAAGTGGAGGAATGATTGCAACAAGTAGTGCAATGATCATGATTATTGGTGTATAATATTTAGCAAATTTATCGACAAAAGCTTGAGCAGGTGCACGTTCTGCTTGGGCCTCTTCAATCAGATGAATGATCTTAGCAATCGTTGTATCTTTAACGTGCTTTGTCACACGCACTTCCATTAGCCCTTCTTCATTTAATGTACCCGCGAACACAGTGTCATCAACATGCTTTTCTACAGGTACCGATTCACCAGTGATCGCTGCTTGATTAACAGAAGAATGCCCTTTGATCACAACGCCATCCATCGCAATTTTCTCCCCCGGCTTCACAATCATATCATCGCCAACTTCAATCGACTCAACCGGTACCATGTGATCTTGCCCATTGCGTCTAATCAATGCTCTTTTCGGTGCAATATTCATTAATGATTGGATAGAACGACGGGCGCGGTCCATTGAAAAACGCTCCAACTCTTCACTAATGGCAAATAAGATGACAACAACTGCAACCTCAAACCACTCACCAATAATCGCTCCACCGATTACCGCCAATGTCATCAATGTCTTCATATCAAAATCAAATTGGCGTAAATTTATCAATCCTACTTTTAAAAGATCTGACCCAGAAGTGAAAATCGTGATCACAAATAAAAGAATGGTGACAATATTTTCTTCTCCATTAATGAAAAAAGAGATGACCCCCGTTAATAAGAACAACATAGCAAATAATAACTCCCGGTATTTTTTATAAAAAGGCATTTTAGCTTTATCCTGTTGGGAACCTTCACTAGAAGCTAGTGATTGCTCATGTTCAGGGGTAACCTTTAAGTGCTCAAAAGCACCCGCTTTTTCTAATTGCTCAACCGAAGCTTCACCATAAACAGAAATTTTTGAAGCACCAAAGTTTACCTTTGCTTCTGAAACACCAGGAAGTGCATTAACATTTCGTTCAAATTTCCCAGCACAGTTAGCACATGAGAACCCTTGCACGCGGTAAACATGTTTATTAGCTGAATCACTATTTTTTTTAATCACGATCATCAACCTCTTTTCCATGAACAATCCCTATCGTAATTAATGTTTTTACATGATCATCATCTAACGCATAGTAGACTAACTTGCCTTGCTTCTCACTTTTGGCTAAACCTAGCTTTTTGAGGTGACGTAGATGATGTGAAGCTGTTGCTGTTGATGAGCCAATAATATGGGCCACATCACAAACACACAATTTTTCTTCTTGGGTTAAGGCATAAGCAATTTTCAAGCGTGTTTCATCACATAAAGCTTTAAACATATCTGCAACAGAAGCGAGACGCTCACGCCCAATCATTGCCTTAACACGATATACTTTATCTTCATTAAAGCTAAGCACTTCACATGTATCATTTGTTTCTTTACCCTTTTCACTCATATGATCCACCTTCATTCAAATGTTTGTTTGATTATAATTGCATTCTAATGCTCATTTGAATGTTAGTCAATGGACATTCAAACTATAATTTGAATATATAATTAAAAATCTCATATTTGTTCTTCATAGAAAATGTTTCTACAAATACAAAAAAGGCTGATCATCATATTGATGATCAGAACCTTTTTCCAACTTTTATTTGTTTTTTTGAACAGGAATCCAAATTTCGGTGTAATCATTTTTACTCGCCACGCTTAGTTATACATCTTAAACATACCTTGTGAATAAGGGTATGTATATGTAAAGCCAAATTGAGCATATAATTTATCAGCTGGACCATCAGCAATCAGACTTACATAAGAACCTGCATAAGTGTGTTGATCTAAATAGGTCATTAGTTCAGTCATGATGACTTTACCCAATCCTTTACCTTGATAACTCGGTTTAACGACAACATCAACAATTTGAAACACTGTGCCCCCATCACCGATAATTCGCCCTAATCCTATTAACATGTCTTGATCATAAATACATACCGTAAACAGCGCATTTTTCAACCCTATTTCTGCCGCTTGTTGCGACTTTTCACTCATTCCACCTTCAACCCTCAAAGCAATATACGCCATCGGATCGGGCGCATGGTAATTTATTTGATAGTTCATCAGATCTACTCCTTTTTATCATACGCATGCATTAAATAAGATTAAATTTTATTTTACAGAACAAATTTTAACATAAGCACCTGCTCGCGCTTTTTGATATGTCCTTTCCTTCATTACCTTCACGTCTTCCGATAGCTGTGATGCACTGACAAGCTGATGACCATCCCATACAGAGGGATCGACAATGCGGATTTTGCTCTTTCGATACAAATCATAATCACGCTGATGACCTGCTTGGACAATCACATCTGAATGTAATTGAGATAAATACGCTTGGATCTCTGGTTGCTGGGAGTCTTTAAGCTTAGTCATAACGGTAGTATCATCAGTTAAAAGATCATTAAAGTGAATAATCTTTTCGGTTAACGCTATTTTCAAAACATGCGCTAATCGATCATAACCATACACGTTTAGTGGATCTAAGAAAAAATCAATCACTTCTTTATGATAGACCTTTATAAACCACGTCGCCGCATCTAATTGGTCAAGGTAGAGTCGATTGTTCACGACAATTAAATGATTCAAGAAAGTTTGTACTTCATTTAACGAAATATGACCATATCTGTACATATCCCTTATCGTATAATCGATACGATCAGCACAAAGCTCAGGAGCTTCTTGCTCAAGTATTGTCCATTTTTTTTGATTAAACAAAATATCATCATTATCATATGAATACTTAGCAAGAATTGACGGTATCTCGGATTCTAATACGACGCGTTGATAAATCTGCTCGTGATAATCTTCGTGTTGGTTATCTAAAGCAAAATCAATGACATGAGAAAATGCCGTATGCGAAATATCATGAAGTAATCCAGCAATTTGCTCAGCAATTGATCCCCCCATTTTTTTAATCAATAACATGACACCAACCGAATGCTCGTAACGTGTGACATTCCAATTCGAGTTGACTAAATAACTGGCTCCACCTTGATGAATCTTCTTTAACCGTTGCACAGGTTGACTTTGGATAAGTTCGACCAATACGTTATCCAACTGAAATTCGCCATATAATGGATCTATGATGTGCAAATTAGCCCCTCCCTTCCTAATAAATAAATTATAATTTATTATATAAAACAAATCAAGAACACACGTTCTACTTTTAAGGGACGTTATTTTTATATATGCCATGAATTAGAAACGCTCACTTTTGTTACCCTTTTGATAAACTATTTTTCACTGCATTTTTAATAGATAAAACGAACCTTCAATCACGGGCTTTCGTCCTTCTCCCACTGATAGTTCGAGTGAATCAGGGCATTAGCGTCCGTTATCCCCCACCTAAACAAATGAACTTGGCTCTCTATTTTTAAGCAGGCGTTGGACGGACGGTTATCCGTGATCGACATCATTTACATTGATCATTACTTTTACTTATCACTTATTAATAGAATGATACGGACATGTTATCAGGTGATCGTCTACCATACCTATAGCCTGCATGAAAGAATAGAGCGTGACAGGTCCAACAAATTTAAAGCCACGCTTTTTTAAATCTCTACTAATCTGCTTAGACAACAGGGTTTCAGCAGGAATTTGTTTTTCCGAACGCCAACTATTTACAATTGGCTTATCATCTAAATAGCGCCAAAAAAACGTTGCTAAACTTCCGAATTCCTCTTGAATCTTCAATACAGCTTTAGCATTATTTCGAACAGATTGCAACTTGGCCAAGTGTTTAATTACATCACCTTCTGCTTTAATCTGATCTAATTGTTGATCGGTTAACCTTGCACAATAGTCGATATCAAAATGACGAAAGGCAACTCGATAACCTTGACGCTTTGATAAAACAATATACCATGATAAACCTGCTTGTGCGCCCTCTAATGATAACATTTCAAACAAATAACGATCATCTCTACTAATCACACCCCACTCATTATCATGGTAACTTTGCATAAATGGATGATTGCCAGGCCAAGAACACGATCCCATTATGGATCCCCCTTCGGATAATATGTTTATTGTTTAGGCTATTATTCAGCCTATCACTTCTACTCAATTTTCTAAATGACGACTTGCTGATGAGCACTTTTCAAAAAACAGATTAAAAGATGAGCTAAATCTTGTCTTTAATATTGGATACAGACATCAACTTCATTCTAACAAAACTTTTAACCTATTCGCATCATTTTCTCTCTCGACAATCATCATCAATCACCCCTCACTCCATCCTATCGTGACGCATATTCGTACTTCTCCCACTGATTGGTAGTTGAGTCGATCAGGACAGTACTGTCCATCAGCTCCCTCCTAAATAGATTTGTTTCACTCTCTATTTTGAGGTGGGCGTTGGACGGTTGCTTATCCGTGATAAAGTAGTAAACGTAAAAAAACTCTTTTGCTATGAAGCAAAAAAGTTTTTTTATAGACGTTATTCATCGAGACTTTCTATCCTAGCGACAATCGCTTTAATCCGTTCTTTTGCACTCTCATAATCCTGTTCTTTTTTCGTAGCCTGAGCTTTACTATCTGGTTTTTCATCCTTAACTTTGCCTTCAGTCGGTTGATTAGCTGGAGATCCAAAGCCTCCTAAAGGTAAAAAAGTTTGTTGTTTTTGATAAAGTTTAAAGAACAAGACAACCTCTGCTTTTTCTACGATTTTATGAAAGCGACCATATTGATCGACATCTTTATGAAGATCTAAATCGTTGACCACACTAAATAGCAATTTACACTCTATTGGCTCATTATAAAATTCATAGCTGGCCCCACCTGAAACATGGTGATCTGCGCCATGACCTTTTTTATCAAGATAAATTCTCTCATTGGATATTGTAGATTTTTGGCTAAACTGCTCTTCCGGTGATCGAAAAACGCGAAAACTTTGGTTACAGCTGAACGGCACGTTAACAGCATAATCGTGCACATACCCTTTATAATCATCTACATATTGAATGTTTTTGTGAACATAACCTGACACAAATACTTTTACTTCAGGAAAAAAGCCACGCCCGGGAATAACTGATGGAATCGCTTTGCACTGGGTAATGTGCACATTTCTTTTGATACTTTTTATTTCTCTAGCTTGTGAAGGTAACTTAATTTCTGATTCTACTAATGCCTGTAATTCGGCATCTGCTAAAACGACAGGAATATACGCATTACCTCCGAAATAAGACGCACTGTCACAATCTACTCTAGTTGTCTTCGCTTCATGTTGCTTAACTGGCTTCTTACACATCGCTTCTAATTGATTTTTCTCCTCCAAACACGTCCTCTCCTTCCTTTTATCATTTTTTTATCTTTCAATATTGGTATATGCGATAAAGAAAGGATCGGCATGGTCTAAGTGTGGAAGGTATATAACCATTTTTAAAATTATGGTAAACTTTATTATACAATAATACAGTCAAATCGTGATTTAAATGAAAAAAACACTTATAAAGGAAGATCTATATGTCTCATGATCTCATTACAGCAACATACAATCGGTTGTGGCAAGAAGCGATAAAAGCGAAAGCATTCAATGTTGGCACAGACCTTTTAAATCAACAAGTCGATTCTAAACGCGCTATTTCCCTGATCTGTCGACCGTCACAAGCTGTTCAACAGGCAATCACCGATTTTTTAAAGCAAGCTTACCAGTTGGAACCCGAGCAATATTATTATCAATCGACTGAATTTCATACAACCATTCTCTCAATTATCTCATGTGCCTCGCACATAGATACGAGTCAGCTTAATTACACACCATACATAGAAGCAATTGAAGAAGCTGTACGTACTATTCCTTCATTTCAGATTAGATACCAAGGCATCACCGCCTCACGGGACGGCGTAATGATTCAAGGCTTTCCTGATGATTCAACATTGGCGTTATTACGAGATAGCATCCGAAAAAATATTAAAGAAGCAGAAGTAATAAACACGTTGGATCAACGTTACAAAGCCCACACCGCCCATATCACATGTCTCCGATTTCAGCAGTCTTATCTAAAAAATAGGCAGGATTTTTTTAAATTTTTAGAAGCCAGTCGATCCTTGTCCTTCGGAACAAGTAAAATTTCTGAGTTAGAGTTGGTAAGAAATAATTGGTTTATGCAGCAGGATCAAACAGAACAGATAGCCACTGTCCCCTTACTATCCACATGAAGGGTTAAAACTTAATGCTTTTTCACAAACTAGGAAACTTTTAATAATAAGAGGATATATCGTTTGGTGGAGAATTTCTTAGGGATAGGTGAGTAACTACTTGAAAATGAACGACGTCCATGAAAAGCATATTAAACGAATCATCAATCAGGACATTAGCGTCCGTAAGCTCCCACCTAAATAGATTGCCTCTCCTTGAGAGGAGAGCCTTACGAACGGTTATCTATAACAAAAAAAGACCGAACATATTAGCTCGATCTTCATTTATAATCGTTGGTGTATCCGTGACAATCTTCAGGAGCTTAAAACATCGATGCGTTAGAGCATCACAGACACCAACTATCATGAGGTGAACTTAGCCCTCAAGTTAAAGCATCTAATTGTTTTGAAACCGCTCCAATCAATGGGTGATCTTGTGCAAGCTCAGCCACCTCTGCCAATGCTTGCGGATAACCTTTGGCGTTTACTTTTGCTTGAAGTTCAACTGCCTCTTGATCTTCTTGATATTCATAACTTAATGCCACAGCAATTGCCTTAGCTAGATAAATCGGCTCTTCGCCAAATAATTCGAGATATAAGGTAGCCGGTCGAATGAATCGATCATTTTTACTTAACTTCCGTAACGGCCCCCTGGCTACACGTGTCACTTGATCGGATATATGTGGATTTAGAAAGCGTAAAATAATTTTCTCAATGTAGGCCTCGTGCTCTGCTTGTTCAAACCCAAACTGCTTCACAATAACGCGCCCGGTTTCTTTCAAAGCACCCTTAACTAAACTGGAGACTTGAGGAGAATCCATCGCTTCCTTAATCGTATTGAACCCCATGTTATAACCTAAATAAGCAGCAACTGCATGACCTGTATTAACAGTAAACAGCTTGCGTTCTATAAATGGGGCAAGATCAGATACATAAGTAATCCCTGGAATATTAGGCTTTTCTCCTTTAATCGCTGCTTGATCAACCACCCACTCATAGTAAGGTTCAACCGACACTGTCAACAATTGCTCATGTGATTGATTAGGAACGATTCGATCAACAGCAGCATTGGGAAAGCCAACGCGCTCACTTATTATACGTTGATCCTTAGCAGACATTTTCTCAAGGACGTGATCTTTTAATAAGGCACTTCCCCCAATCATGTTCTCACAAGCAATGACGTTAACCGGGGGATTATCTTCTTTTAGGCGCTTCGCTAATCCTTTAGCAATTAATTCAGCAATGATCGGTAAGATGGAGGCACCTACGGCTGTTGTAATGATATCTGCCTCAACAATGGCATCCACTACCGCTTCAGCGTTTGTTGCACTGTTAATACCAGAAATATTTGTCACTTGCTCTCGTTTTTGTGCTTGATCAGCCAAGATCACAGTATAATTTTGTTTTTGATTGATTTCATCAATCACTTGCTCATTAACATCAACAAAAGTCGTGTGATAACCTGCTCTGTCTAACAACAAACCTATAAAACCTCGACCAATATTACCTGCACCAAAATGAACAGCCTTCATTTAGTTCACCCCACTAAAAAGATCAATAATTTCCTGTTTTGAAGATGCTTGAATTAAGGTTTGAATATTATCTTCATCTGCACAAACTAAGGCGATTTTTGATAAAATCTCCAAGTGTTCGTCTCCTTTTCCAGCAATCCCAATTAAAATATTCACAGTATTGCCATTAAAATCAACACCATCAGGGCAAATAACAACAGATAACCCTGTTTCCTTCACTGCCTTTTTTGCATCCTCAGTACCATGTGGAATTGCCACATTATTTCCGATATATGTCGTTGTCACCTGTTCTCTTTCTATCATTTTATCGACGTATGATGCTTCTACATAGCCATTATCAACTAATATTTGTCCAGTAAAGCGGATGGCCGCTTCTTTGTCTGTTAATGTTGCTCCTAAAGTGATATTGTCTTTTGTCAAAATTTCTTTTGTCATGTTGAACACTCCATTCATAATTTTTCATTGATAAATGTATTTAACTGCTGAGATAAATAGCGCTTAATTTTCTCCTTATTGTTTGATTCAAACAATGCTGTTGTTTGTTGATCACGAATAATTAAGCTACTAATAAAACTGAGTACTTCTAAACACTCGTCTTCTGCATGAAGAGGTGACAACATAAACAGTAAGGTATCTGTTGCCATCTCACGATTATCCATGCCTTTAATAGATAGTGGTGTGTTTAAATGATAAATAACAAACACCGGCTTTTTCACTTGTTTTTGCCTTGTGTGAAAAAGCGCCAACCTTGTGTCAGGAATGCCTAAACCGCCTAAAGCTTCCCTATCTAATAACGCTTGGTAAACTTCTGCCGTATTGGCAACATATTGACCGTCTAATAATTGGTCACAGGCTAATTTAAGCACTGCTTCTTTTGCAAGTGATTCAGTCACTTGATAAACATCAAAAGATAACAGAAGTCCTAATGAAACGCGCGAATAAATTTGCATCCGTTCTAACCTTTTTTGTATGTCTGTTTCCGTCAATTTCTCGCCATCATCCGGTTTCGATGGGGTCGATTGATTGGTTAATGTTTTTCTTTTAATAATCGACTTTAACTTTGCGATTTCATTTTCAGTTAGAATAGGTGAAACAAGTACATAATCTTTAATTTGCTCTCGTAAAGGAATCGTTGAAACAACTAGGTTATACTTCTCAACATCAATATGCTCTAGCTCAAATAAAGAGCAATGATCAATATTGTCAATTTCATTAATTTCTTGCTTAATTCTAGAACCAAGCATTTTAGATGTGCCAATCCCACTCGAGCAAATGACTAATGCTGATAACTTATGTTGGCTTTCCCTGTGAATGGTAGCCGCTGCAAAATGCAAGACTAAGTAAGCAATTTCTTCATCAGGAAAGCTAATATTATCAAAAACGCTGTGACAGGCATTTTTAATGATCTCATATAAGTCTTGATAATCCCTTTTTATTTCTTCCATAAGCGGATTATTAATGTACATATCCTTCTGAATTCGATAGATGGTCGGCTTTAGGTGGGTAACCAAATCATGAAACAAGCTTTTATGATTGATTAAAGGTATCCCGATCTTTTCCTCTACTTCTGTAATTAATTTTTTAGTGTAATAAATAATATTTACTGCCGAATCCTCTAACAAATAATCTTGATCTGACCTTAACTTAGCACCTAGTAAATGCATGGTTATATAGCCTATTTCATCAGCAGGAATTGACAATTGAAAAGCATGTTGTAATTCTATAATTATTTTCTCAGCTATCTTATATTCCTTTGTGTCTTTTAATTCATTTAAATAGTTTAAGTCAAAATGTATACGCTCACCTTTTTGAAGACGCTCAATTGCTAAAGCAAGATGAACCACTAAACCAATATATGAACGGTCTGCCAACTCATAAGGAAGCTCTTTTTTTATATGCTCGATACTCTTTTCAATTGTCACAAGCTTTGATTGGTCAACAAGTCCTAATAACCGCTCAGAAATGGAATCTATTGACGGTTCACTTTGCTTTTCAATGTTTTCTTTAATAAACAATATAAAATCCAATTCAGCAACATACTTAGAGATTAAATGACTGAGTGCAGCTCTCTTATTAGACTCTTCGCCTTCAACCTTAACGCCATAACCTCGCTTACGAATTAAGGTCAATTTATATTCTTCCAAGCTCTCTTCAAGTTTGTCTAAATCATGGCTGACCGTCGCAACGGTAACATTTAATTCGTTTGCTAAAGAAAATAATTTAATCGGTTCACTTGACTCTAATAAAGTTGTTAAAATAATGGCATGGCGTTCTTCAGGTGTGTAATCAGTAAATTCAACTTGAGCCAAAGAGAGATCTAACTGTCTTTTATCAGCCTTGTCCCCTTCTAACTTAACACCAACACCAGCTTTTTTGGTTAATGATAGGTGATGTTTAACAACAATATCTTCAACAACTTTTAAATCCCGATGAACCGTTCGACTGCTTACATCAAGTACCGCTGCTAATTGTTCAATCGTGATGCCGCTCTCATTATTTAATAACTCTTCGATTATTTTTCGTTCACGACCTGATATATACACATTCACCATCCTTTTTTCATTGATTAAAGTCCACTTGGTGACACCCTCTATTTATTTCTACCCTTATACCATAATAATAAGCCCTTGAATGATGGTTTCTCAACAAAACAAACACCTAATTTCGTCGATAAAGATGTTGACATTATTTAATAAGTGACTTTTCGGCATGAACTAACGTTCTATACGCATGAGAAAGTCGCATGCGGAACATCCATGCAGAAGTAAGTTCAACAAGCATATTGAATACGATCAAGGTTAATTGAGTTAATAGTTTACTTTCCTAACTGCAAAAAAACAACCTTGTCTTCAGTCACTCGAAGACAAGGTTGTCTGACTAGGATTCACTTAAATCTTTAATAAGTTCATCATATTTCGGACTATTTAAAAAGTTCTCAACTGAAATATGATAAGCATCTGCTCTCTTAGCTTTAGCACGATCTGTTAAATCTTTGTGGGTAATAATAATATCAGCATCATTTGGAATATCATTAATCGCTTTATTAATTACCTCGATATCAATATTTGCTTTGCTGAATTTATCTCTTAGTAAAGAAGCGCCCATCGCACTTGATCCCATCCCAGCATCACAGGCAAATACGACTTTATTAACATCTGCCGCGGTCACTGATGTCACCTCTGTCTGATCAAATGATCCTGCTACAGAGCTTTTCTTTCCTTTCATTTCTTCCATTTTCTCTGCGGCTGTACTAATATCATCCTCTTCTTCTCTTTTATCTGCCTTTAGAATCACAGAAGCAACAAGGAAGGAAACAGCTGTTGCGACCACAACCCCTGCAATAACACCGACATAATTACCTCTTGGTGTCATCGTTAATAACGCAATAATACTTCCCGGTGAAGGTGATGATGTTAAACCAGCATCAAATAATGAGAAAGTTAAAACACCACTCGCCCCACCAGCAATGGCTGCTAAAATAAGCATTGGCTTCATTAACACATACGGGAAATAAATCTCATGGATCCCACCAAAGAAGTGAATAATTGAAGCACCAGAAGCAGAAGCTTTTGACGCACCTTTTCCAAAGATCATAAATGCTAGAAGGATACCAAAACCTGGCCCCGGATTTGTTTCAATTAGAAATAAAATTGATTTTCCTGCCTCTAAAGCTTGTTCTGTACCTAACGGCGTAAACACACCATGATTAATCACATTGTTTAAAAATAAAATTTTCGCTGGTTCCACTAATAAACTAGCTGCTGGCAATAAACCGGCATTTACAATCGCCTCAACACCTGCACCTAACGCACGATTTAGACCGCTTACAACTGGTCCCATCGCTAGTACACCAAAACCTGCAATAATAGCACTTAAAATACCAGCTGAAAAGTTATTATACAGCATTTCAAAACCTGAACGAATTTTCGGTAAAAATGGCTTATCGAATGCTTTCATTAAGTAAGCTGATAACGGCCCCATAATCATGGCACCCAAGAACATTGGCGTTCCAGCTGCACCGACAATAACCCCCATCGTTGCAATCGCACCTACAACACCCCCACGGGCACCATAGACCATCTTACCTCCTGTATAACCAATTAATAATGGTAGTAAATAATTAATCGTTGGTCCAACTAACTCAGCTAGTGTTTCATTTGGAATCCAACCATCCGGAATGAATAAAGCAGTAACAAGTCCCCAAGCAATAAATGCGGCAATGTTTGGCATCACCATCCCACTTAAATAACTACCAAACTGTTGTACTTTTGAACGAACCCCTTGTTTTGACATGAGACATTCTCCTCTCAAATAATAAGTATTATAGATAATGACTACAACTTAATAATAAAGCGGTTACAGGGTGGGTTCAATCTTTTCTAAATCCAGATTTGTCAGTTGCTTTGTTGACAAAATTAAACTACACCGTTAATTTATCCACCTTGTCCTAAAAAATGTATATAAACTAAATGTAACTCGACTTTTGTACTAAGATAGGAATGCATTGAGATAGGGGTTCTTGCAAAATAAAGACATCATCAACATAAGGATCCGTTGAGGAGATCAGGAAACGAAACGTTTACGATCAAAAAACGCACGTTTACGATATTTGTAATAAATATATTGAAAATCATGGTAATATTAGCATAGGTTAACCGACTGTTCATGAGCAAAAAAAATATGAGATTTATCTGTGTTAAAACGTATGGACAAGGAGAAGTGATCTTATGCACTTAAAAAGGAATACAACTATGCTTAGCTTTTTTTTAGTTATTATCTTGTTATCCGCGTGTTCATATCGAGAGTTTGAGGATTCGCTTAAAGACACGTTCAATAAAGATGATGAGGAAGAAATAGTCAATACGGTCACACTTCCTGAGACAGCATCAGATTCTGAAGATAACAGCCTTTATTCTATTGGTGATACCATTTCATTTACTTATGCAGATAATGAAACAGTTGAGTACACGCTCCAGCAAGTGATCATTTCGGACAATATTAATGATCTCGGTCTGGACAAGGCAGACTTCTATGATCAATCTTTAATCGAAGATGATGGCACTGTGGATGGAGCACATCAACTTGTTACTATTGATGTCAGAATAATAAATAAGGATTACAGAGGCTTTAACTTTGATGTCGAGCAAGATAAAGCATCCTTATATATTGAACTAGCAGTGGGCTTTAAAAACGGTATTGAAGACCCAGATGGACCTTTTCTTTTGCACGCCTCTTTTTTTAGTGACCATTCGCCATTAGATCAAAATCAAGGTCAGGATTATTACAAGTTCTTATTGGGAATTGGTGAAGAAATCGACGTAACGGTAGGTTGGTTTGTGCCCACTGATTTATTAGAAGAGGAGCCTTTATACTACATAATTGGTTACGAGGGACATGCGGAAGACTTTCAATATTTCCAACTAACACTACTGGACGGGGAGATGAATGATGATGACTAATACATTGACCCCCTTATTAAAAATCGAACTATCAAAAGCGATAAAAAATAAATATTTTATCACTACTTTAATCGTTGCGCTTATATTCGCCTTGCTTAGTGCTTGGTATATAATAGATTTACATTTCTATACCCAAAGCATGATGAAAATTCACGGAACCAATGGAAATCCCATGACACCCGCTTTCTCACTATTTAACCATTGGATCGGCGGAGAAGCTACGTCACTTGGTTTCACCCTATTTTTCACCCTTCTTCCGCTTATGGCAGTTCTTCCGTACGGATGGTCCTATTTTATCGAAAACAAAACAGGTTATTTGAAAACCGTTGTAACAAGAAGCAGTAAGTGGTACTATTTCTTAGCTAAATACATCGCAACCTTCACGGCTGGTGGTCTTGTTATATTCCTACCATTGGTTATTAATCTGATCGTTGTTGCCTGCTTTATACCAGCTGTCACGCCATCTACCATGTATACGTTATATTATTCAGTCGCCCACGTCTCCATGTGGTCGTACTTGTTTTATACTTATCCTTTAGTTTTTGTCATTCTTTATTTGATTTTGAATTTTATTTTCGGGGGCTTATTTGCGACAATGAGTTTAGCGATTTCCTTCTTTTTCAAAAACAGGATTGCTATTATTTTAATACCCTTTTTCTTGATCTTGATTTTACATTACAGTCGGACGTTCTTGGCCTATAAATATTATAGAGAAATTTCACCACTGAATTATTTGCATTCTGTTAGCATAGAAAACCCTGTAAGTAGTTGGATTGTTCTAACTCAAGGTTTACTGTTCTTTATATTAACGTTTGGAATAACGATGAGATTAGGTGTAAAACGTGACATTTTATAAACTATTAAAATATGATGTGAAAAACGGCTTCCGCCTTGGTCTAATAAACCTTTTAATTGTCGCTTTATTTGCGCTCGCTTTTTGTATCGACTTTTATTTACGAAAAAATGGCGCTTATATTTTCGACGCATCTACACCAGAAGGAACATTCATTGACTATCTCTTTTATATATTTGGAGGTATTAAGGAATATATCCCTTCTCGGACAGATGGCTTTATTTTCCCTGTCAAATGGTTGTTACTTCACCTATTTATTTTGTACAGTACACTCTACTATCCTTATCGAGATTTGTCATCTTTAGGATTAAATATTCTAGTCCGTACAAAAGGGAGAATGGCATGGTGGTTGTCTAAAAGTCTATGGAATATATGTTATGTTCTAGCGTGTTATCTGGTAATTTTTCTAACGGTATTTGGTTTTTGCCTAATCATGCAAGAGCCGATTTCGCTTAATATTACACCGATGTTCGTCAATGATCTGTTAGAAGCAGACAGTCCGTTTGATATATTTTCAACTCAGCTTGTTTATATCATTCTTTTTTTTCCGCTGTTCATTTCGCTAGCGCTTAACTTATTACAAATGACATTTGTCCTGTTTATTAAACCATTATATAGCTTTGGCGTGATGGCCGTTATTTTACTCGCTTCTGCTTATCTCCTTACCCCAATTCTACCAGGGAATTATGCGATGCCGATTCGTAGTGAGCATGTGGTTGAAAATGGCGTTCAAGTTACCGATGGTGTGATGATGGTTCTACTCCTGATAGCAGCCTCTTTTATTGCTGGGTGTGACTATTTTCGTCGTTATGACATTTTAAATGACGACTAATTAGTTATACAGGTTAACAAATTATTTGAAAATGAGGGATTTACAATGACAACAATTTACATGGATGGCGTTTATAAAAAACTAAAAGGTTTAACCGTTATTAACAATATATCTATGACTTTGACATCAGGCCAGGTCACAGGTTTTCGCGGGGTCAATGGCTCAGGTAAAACCATGCTGATGCGGCTAATTGCAGGACTGATCTTACCGACTAAAGGCACAATTAAAATTGATGAAAAAGTACTAGGCAAAGAAATCACATTTCCAGAAAGCATTGGTATTCTCCTTGAGAATCCAGCCTTTCTTGATAGTTATTCAGGCTTTGATAACTTAAAAATGCTCGCTTCCATCCGCAATAAAATTGGCGATGACCAAATTAATCACACGTTAGAAGCTGTTGGTCTCGACCACGAAAGCAGTCGAAAAAAATACAAAAAATATTCATTAGGTATGAAACAACGTCTCGGCATCGCTGGATCAATCATGGAACAGCCTGATATTGTGATTTTAGATGAGCCAACCAATTCACTCGATACCGATGGTGTAGAGCGGGTCAAACAGATTGTCCAGCAAGAAAAGGAGCGCGGTGCAAATGTGATCATTGCTTGCCATGATACTGATATTCTCGATCAATTAGCTGATAAAATATATTATTTAGAGAACGGGGCGATGGTACAATCGACAAGGAGGGTACCTCAAGCATGAAAAGAATAGCTATCATATTAATAACGATTTTCTTATTCATCGGTATCAGTATCCGGATTTGGTATGTCAATAAAACGGTTAACTTGCCACCGATCGATACGTTTCAAATGGAGAAAGAAGTGGCCATTGAGGAAGATATTTTTCTTGATGATTTTGAAAATATGGATGGTTACACAGTAACAGTAAATCAAGCTGAAATCCTCCCTTATCAAGACTTTTTAGCAAAATACAACTATAATGACGATGAAAATGACCCATTATTCCAAAAAGATAATATTTTCTATCCTGAAATGGTGTATGATCTGCAACTTACGATTAAAAATACAAATGATACAGACGATCTTACCCAACATAGTGGGATCAATTTTATTAATTACCAATTAATTGGGACGGATTTTTTAATGCAAATTAATGATCAGTTGTATTCAATTGCCAACCCTGAGTTAGAAGCGGGGATGACTGAAGGATTTCGATTACGACCAGAGAGTGAGATGGATTTTAATTTACCGTTTTTCTTTGCTCCTTCTACCAACGTGCTGCCGATTCAAACAGAAGCTGTTTTGCATGATCAAGTATACCTTGTTGTCTCACTGCACCCGACTGTTAAGCGGATTTTAATTGAATAGTGTTTAAAGCGGTCCTGAACAGTTTAACAAAAGCGGTCTTCAGGGCTGATTTTATTTCTAAGTGGTTAATTAATCTGTAACGTTTTGACACTTCATATGATTTTTACGTTTCTTTTGTTTGATATCCTCTTTATTTTCTTATATAAAACGAATCCTCAATGTGCTTCTCCCATTGAATGACAGCCGAATGTGGTGGGCAGGGCATTAGCTCCCGCTAAATAGATTTGCTCTTCTCTCTATTTTGAGACAGATGCTTGTTAGCTGTGATAAAATTCCTTCTTAATGTAGAAAAAAATGGTATAATAACTATAAAATGAAGCTTCAATCAGTGGACGGTTTCGTGCTTCTCCCACTGATTGTTAGTTGAGTCACAGGATATCAGTAGCCGTTATCACCCACCTAAATAGGTTTACTCTATCCTTTATTTCGAGGTGAGTGTTTTACGGGTGGTTAGCTGTGATAAATAAATGACTCAAAACATAATAAGGCAGGTTCAGTTAATATGATCTTTTCTTTCCCTTTTTTCGCGCTTGAATTGACATCGATCTGTTTTGCCCTCTTTTTTACGTTTAACATGCGACCAAAGATTAAAAAAATTGTGATAGACATGGTCATCATTGTCCTTCCATCTCTTTTTTGTTACTTATTCATCTTTAAATGGTTGGGATGGCTTTATTTTTTATTTTCTCTAGCTATAATCGATTACGCCTACGTGAAGGAAAGACGTATTTTCTTAGATGTCGCTATGCTTGCTATTGCAAGTGCCATCTCTAAGAATCTATCCCAGGTAATTGAATTTTCATTTTTCAGCGAACAAGACATGCCTGCTGTTTTAATCAATATTAGTTTATTTCTATTGTTCTTTGCGTTTTTTACATACCTTTACCATCTCTTCATTAAAAAAGTATGGCGTAACATTTTCATTCCAGTTATGAGTCAATTTATTTTAATAACGATTGCTTGCATGACTGTGAGTATTTTGTATATTAACCTTTTTATGTCATTAAATCAAAACCTCTATTATCTTGCCATGTTTAACTTAATTATTGAAGTCGTTTATTTTTTCTTAATGTTTATCTTATCTATGATTCTGCTTCGAAACGTTAAGAAAGAGAACATGTTAAAACAAAAAGAAACCGAACAGCAACAATTGCATCACTACATGCAATCGTTAGAACAGATTAATAAAGATATGCAGCGGTTCAGGCATGATTATAAAAATATTTTATTGACGATGCAAGGCTATCTTAATGAAAATAACACTGAAGGACTCAAGGCATATTTCAATGAGCACATTGTTAAAGTTGAGGAACGCACATTTAAAAGTAATTATCTATTTAACCAATTAGACCAACTTAAACTTGTTGAACTGAAAGGCCTACTGGCAACAAAAATACTTATGGCTGAAGAATTTAATATCGCGATTAACATGGAAATACCTGACGTCATTGAAGCCATTGATATGAATATCATTGATCTCACTCGCATCATTGGCATTATCATTGATAATGCCATCGAAGCCAGTATCGACATTGAAGAACGACAACTAAACGTCGCCTTCCTTAAAAGGGAAGCTAACTCTATTTTAATTATTGTCGAGAATCGTGCTGACACCAACGCAATCAATATGAGTCACATTTTTGACGCTGATTATTCAACAAAACATGACCACAGTGGTATGGGGTTAACCACCGTGCGCAAGATTTTAAATAACTATCCAAATACCACGATGAATACGCGAATTGAGAATGATTTTTTTATTCATGAACTCGATATTCATAAAACGAATCTTCAATCAGCGGGCGGTTTTGCCCTTCCCCCACTGATTGGTAGCTGAGTAAATCAGGATATTAGCGTCCGTTAGCTCCATTTCTCTACTCTCTAGTTTGAGGCAGGCATTTTGGACACGGTTATTTGTGTGATAAAGCCAATCAGTCTATCGCTCTCTCAACTTCATATAACACTGAATCGTGAGAATGGGCAGAAAGGAGCCTTTCAATGAAAGTTATCATATGTGAAGATGAATCCAATCATCGTGAATTTTTGAGATCTACGATTTTGAAATATGCAATGTTTTACCAACCTAGCGTTGAATTGTGTTTAACTACAGGCAATCCTGAAGACGTTTTAGATTTTTTAAAAGATCAACAGGCTGACTGTTATGTTTTAGACATTGAGCTTAATTCAACGATCACCGGGATGGACTTAGCTAGCAAGATTAGAGAAAAAGACCCTTTAGCACAAATCATTTTTATTTCCATGCACGCAGATAAGTTAAAACTTACGTTTAAATATAAACTCGCAGCACTTGATTTTATAGTAAAGGATAACGAACACAACAAGCTAGAAACACAAATTCAAGAAGCGCTTGCAGCAGCATTTAAAAAGTACCAACAATTAGGATGTAGTAATAAATCAACACACATCCAAATAAAGATTGGAGAACGAATAAAAAATGTACGCTTTGACGACATCTATTATTTTGAAACCGCTCCACAAGAACATAAAATTATACTATATGAAGTTAATGGCATATATGAATTTTACGGGAAATTGAAAGCGTTCGAAGACATCCATCCGCGTTTTTACCGTTCTCACAAAAGCTATCTTGTCAATCTTGATCATGTAAAAGATATCAATACCAAGCAACATAACTTAACAATGAGGAATGGACACCAATGTCTTGTTGCAACACGGAAGGTAAAGGATCTTCAAGCAAAAGTTGCTGATCATTCCATAATAAACCATTGAAACGAGCCTTCAATCATTGGAAGTTTTCTTTCTCCCCAAATGATTGAAGGTTCTTAGCGTCGATTAGCTTCTGCTAAATTGATTTGATCTATTTTGAGACGGGGTTTTACAGACGGCTATCTGTGATAAATATACAAATCTTTTTTATATTTTGTTGCTAATCTCATTGACATAAGCTATAATTTGATATTGATAATCATTTTCAAGTAGGGAGGGTTGCATTTGATTTCAGTAGATCAAGTTAAAGTCGGATATGATGATGAACTGATTATAAATGAATTAAGTATTACCATACCCAAAGAACAAATCACGACAATCATCGGACCAAATGGCTGTGGCAAGTCCACACTATTAAAATCAATTGCTCGCATTCTTAAAACAAGTGGTGGAGCAATATATTTAGATGGAAAATCAATTAGCCAAACACCTACACGTGAGGTTGCTCAAAAGATGGCGATATTACCACAATCCGCTGAAGCACCAGCTGGATTAACAGTTAGAGAGCTTGTCACCTATGGGCGCGCTCCTCACCAGTCTAGATTTGGAAAATTAAAGTCAAATGATATAGAAGCGATTGATTGGGCATTAGAGGAAACAGGGTTGAGTGAAATCCAAGACAGAGCAATTGATGCCTTATCTGGTGGTCAGCGTCAGCGTGTCTGGATTGCAATGGCTCTGGCTCAAGATACAGAAATCGTCATTTTAGATGAACCGACCACTTATTTAGATCTGTCACATCAGCTTGATATTTTACAGCTACTTGAAAAATTAAATAGCGTACAGAAGAAAACCATCGTTATGGTACTTCATGATTTAAACCATGCGTCACGTTTCTCACATCATTTGATTGCCATGCGTGATGGAGCAGTGATTGAGTATGGTGAACCACATCAGGTCATGACGGTTTCCAATCTGCAACAAATTTTTCAGATTGAGGCGATGTTGGCTGTTTGTCCATTCAGTCAAAATCCAATTTGTCTTTCATATGGCAAAATCCAGCACCAAAAAGAAGCAAGTTCAGCTTTAGGATAAACCATACTATAAAGGGGAATACACAATGAAAAAACGATTAATTATTGCCATACTTTTATTTACATTATTATTAGTAGGGTGTATGGAGCAAGACTCATCAACAGAGGCAGAAACAACTGAAGATAACACAAACGAGGAATTTGTTATTACAGATAGTTTGGGAGAACAGACATTTGAAGGTGCTCAAGAACGTGTCGTAGCCATTGAATGGAGCATTGCTGAAGAATTATTGGCATTAGGTGTTCAACCTGCTGGCGTTGCAGATGTTGAAGGGTTCAACACTTGGGTAACAATCGACGCTCAATTGGACGACACTGTCGTTGATGTTGGTCTAAGAACAGAGCCAAACATTGAAGAAATTGCCAAATTGGAACCTGATGTGATTATTGGTGTAGCTGGTTATCAAGAAGCGATGGTCCCTGAATTAGAAAAAATCGCTCCTGTTGTTTTATACGAAACAGCCACCGAAGAGGTTTTAGAAGACTTATATGCTAATACACTCGAAAATTTAAAAACGACTGCTCAATTGGTCGGAAGAGAACAAGAAGCAGAGCAAGCCATTGCTGATTTAGAAGAACGATTAGCAGCCGCAAAAGAAAATATCGAAGCAGCTGATTTGCCAACGAACGAATTTGTCTTTACACAAGCTTTTTCCGTTAGTGACGTACCGACATTTCGTCTTTTTACACCAAATTCAATGGTGAGTCATGTCCTCGAAGGCATGGGGTTAACGAATAAAATTCAAGATCAAGATGCCGTCGACTATGGCTTTATCGAAGCGAATGTCGAGGGAGTATCAAATTACCAAGAAGCTCTTTTCTTGCACACCGTTCAAGAAGATGATCCTCTATTTGACAACTTAGCCGATAATAGTGCTTGGAATTCACTTTACTTTGTTGAAAATGATGCCATGCATGATATTGGTGCTGGTGTGTGGACTTTTGGTAGCGTCTTATCAATGGAAACGTTGATTGAAAATGTTGAGGAAGCATTAACGAAGTGATCGTATGAAAATGAAGCCTGTTTTTTTATTGATTGGGACATTGTTATTATTCATTGTCCTTGGTCTTGTTCATGTCAGCCAAGGGCAAGCCTCATCAGGCTTTTTTAGGTTTTGGCAAGAGGTGTGGCACGATGAGCAACAAATGAATTTCCTGCTACATAGCCGAATGCCTCGTTTTGTCATTGGCTGCTTAACTGGTGCTGCTTTAGCTATAGCTGGTATGCTTCTCCAAACGATGACAAAAAATCCGCTCGCTAGTGCGAGTACACTCGGCATTCACGCCGGCGCTTATTTTTTTGTCGTTTGTTTTACAATCTTCTTTCCAGCAATCGGACATGCTTTTCCTCTGCTCGTTACATTAGCTGGCGGATTTACTGCAGCATTTTGCGTTACTTTTTTGGTAGGGAAATCACTCGACCCTGTTCGAATTGCTTTAACAGGGCTTATTATAACGATGCTTTTTTCTTCCTTAACAAGTGCATTACAGCTCTTGTTTGCTAATGAAGTTGCCGGCCTCTTCCTATGGGGATCAGGAACTTTAATGCAGTTAGATTGGAGCGGTGTGACTTTTGCTTCACCATGGATTATTATTTTAGTTTTAATTGGCTTGTTAATCAGTCATCGTTTCGACTTTCTGTTGCTCGGTGACGATGTAGCCATTGGACTTGGACAAAATATTACCATTACCAAAGCGTTTGGATGGCTAATTGCAATCTTACTCACTTCAATTACAGTTTCTGTCGTCGGTCCAATTGGATTTGTTGGTATTATTGCTCCCCATTTGGTTCGATTAATGGGATTCACTAAACATCGCTCAATGATTATTGGTAATAGTATTGTTGGGGCAAGCTTACTGATTACTGCTGATATAGTCGCTCGACTTGTCTCTGCAACATCTGAATTACCAGTCGGTGCGATGACAGCGATTATTGGTGCACCTTGGCTGATCTACTTGGCATTAAAAATGCGTAAACAAACACAAACGTCTGGAAGTACGCTAGAAGGAAAAGTGCGTATCACACATTATAAGTCTTTTTACTTCACCTTACTGGCTATTACATTTGTTTTAGTTGTCGTTAGTCTTTCTTTTGGTGGAACCAGCTTTACCAAACTTGTTGAACTTCCCCAGGAATTGATGTATAACAGCTATGTCTGGGAATTCCGTGTGCCTCGCGTGCTTGTTAGCTTTCTTGTCGGTACAATGATGGCTGGTAGCGGTTTATTAATGCAGACTGTTTTACGTAACCCACTAGCTGATACGTCTGTTTTAGGCGTTTCCTCAGGTGCTAGTGTATTTGCAATGCTATTTCTTCTGATCTTTCAACAAGCACCGATTTTATTTGTTCCTATAGGTGCTTTAATTGGCGCTTTCTTAACCATGGGACTCATTCTCGGCATTAGTGCACGAAGCGGGTTTCAACCTATGCTATTAATTTTAATGGGGATTGCTATTTCTGCTGTTGGGTCCGCTATTATTCAAATTTTATTAGTCCGGGCGAACCTTTATGCTGGACTTGCATTAACATGGTTAACCGGTAGTACCTATGGGACGAACTGGCAAGATTTCATTATTATTTGTGTTGCTAGTTTAGTTATTTTGCCAATCATTGTTTTATTTGCTTCTACTTTCGATATTCTTTCATTTGATGATGAGGTGTCAATTGGTCTTGGTGTAAAAGCAAGCCACATGCGTCTATTTATGATCGTGCTAGCCGTCACTCTATCCGCACTAAGTGTCGCTATCGTTGGAACCATTGGCTTTATTGGATTACTAGCACCACACATCGCTAGGCAATTAGTTGGTCCGAAGTTAATGCGACTGCTCCCGCTCAGTTTGATGATCGGTGGCATGTTACTCATTAGTGCTGACTTTTTAGGACGTCTTCTACTAGCACCTAAAGAAATTCCGTCGGGAATCATTGTTTCATTAATTGGCGCACCTTACCTGCTTTATTTATTAAAGAAAGTAAATGCTGTTCAAGCAAAATGACGACTTAAAGTTATGGAATACCAAGAAAAGGAAAGACTACTTACTTATACCTTCTAAAACAAAAAAGCTATCTTTTCACTTCAAAAGTGTGAAAGATAGCTTTTTTCGGGAGAAATGTCGTGCTACTGAGTGTTTCTATTTCACGCACTACTGCTTTAACACGTTTACTATAAATCTTTGCTATTCAACAATTTACTTCGCTTTATCTGCAAAACTATTTTTTTGATTAGTGTGGTCACACCAAAAATAATAATAAAGATTAACGTAATCGTTGCGCCAGGCGGGGTACCATACCCATAAGAACCAACAAGACCCGTAAACATACCCGTTAATGCAATGATTATCCCTATCATAATGACACCATTAAAACTTTTACTTAGTCGCATTGAAATTGCTGCTGGCAGGACAAGAATAGCAGACACCAATAACGCCCCAACAATCGGCATAATCACCGCAATGGTTATGCCTGTTAAAACATTAAACAGAATCGACATCGTTTTAATAGGTAAACCAGCTGTAAAAGCTGTTTCTTCATCAAAAGTTAATATATACATCGGTTTTCGAAAAATTAAATATAGTAGTCCGATCATAATGGTTAATCCTAGTAACATCCATATTTGCTGTTCACTAATGGTAACGATTGAGCCAAACAGAAATTGATTCATACTTAAGGTTGCTCCACCTTGGTTTAACCCCATTAAAACAAGTGCTAAAGCCATTCCGCCAGACATTAAGATTGCAATTGAAATTTCTGAATAGGTCCGATATAGCATGCGCAAATATTCTAGTAAAATTGCAATCGCTACGACAACGAATATATTTGTCCATGTCGGATTAACCCCAATTAACATGCCTAAAGCAACACCTGCTAGTGAAACATGTGAAAGCGTATCGGCCATTAAAGACTGTCTACGCAAAATTAAAAATAGCCCGAGCATGGGTGCAATTAATGAAATGAGGAATGATGCTTGGAAGGCTCTTTGCATGAATCCATAGAAAAACATCTCCAAGGTGACCCCTCCTTCCGCACAAGCTGTATATGCTTGTCAGCATAGCGCCGAAGTTCCTCGTGATCATGAGTAACCATTAAAACACCTTTGCCATGATCCTTACTATTATGCTTTAATAACTTATAAAATTGCTCTCGCGAATGAACATCCATTCCCGTTGTTGGTTCATCCAATACAAACAAATCGGGATCAGTTGCAAAAACGCGCGCAATTGAGATCCGCTGCTTTTGACCACCAGATAATTCACCGATTTTCTTATGGCGCATGTCCCACATCCCAACTGACTCCAAAGAACGGCGCACATGCTCTTTATCTTGTTTATCTAATTTTTGAAACCATTTCCCTCTTTGGAAACGTCCAGACTGAACAAGTTCAAGCACTGTACTTGGAAAGCCTGCATTGAATGAAGCCACTTGTTGAGGAACATAGCCGACAACAAGTTTCTCATCCCAGCGATTTTTCGTAGATAAGTTAACATTTCCCTTAGTTGGCTTAAGTAAGCCTAAAATATTACGTAGCAGCGTGGTCTTCGCTGCACCATTCTCACCTGTCAGCATGACAAAATCCCCTGAATTGACTTCGAATGATATATTTTCAAGTACAGGTTCATCTTCATAATGAAAGGCAAGGTCATTTACTTTAATATAATGCACTTTAATGCGACCTTTCTATAATTATATTTATGAATACTTTTTTATTATACGCTTACTTCGTCGTTTTGAAAAATATAAGCTAGTCATTTTACTCGATGGCGAATTGGAGGCTGTTATTCAAGATGACTACTTCTCAGTTCCTTTAGCCTTCTATGATCGTTTAGAAAAACGAACCTATTTGTTAAGCCTTTATCGTTTGCGCTTTATTGCTTGTGACTACTTTCCTAACACACAAAAAGTCATAAGAACTCTATAAGCTGATCATTACAACTTATAGAGTTCCTTTATACTTGACTATTCTATTAAAACTTAATTTTACATTAATAAATACTTAACTGTAAGGCTTCTAAGTTTTCACGCATCGCTTCAATATAGCCTAAATCATCAGCCATAAGCTCTTCCGAAAGTACTTCTAGATCATGTAATACAGCTGTCTCTGTACCTGTTTCATTAGCGACTGTTTGGGCAATAGCTGAATTAGCTCCATGTTGATAATAGATAACAGGAACGCCATATTCATCAATCAAGCTGCCAATTTCTGCAATACGAGAAGGGCTTGGCTCTACTTCGGTGGATAAACCGCCGATCGCTACTTGTTCAAGATTATAGCGATGGGCAATGTAGCCAAATGCTTGGTGTTGCACAACAAAAACACGATTTTCTGCCTCTGCAAATGCTGTTTCAAAGTCTTCATGTAATGCTTGAAGTTCTGCATTAAAGGCTTCCGCATTCTCCTCATAAATCTCCTGTCCATCAGGATCAGCTTCAACTAAGGCATCGCGAATGGCATTCACTTGCTCTTGAGCTAAAACGGGATCTAACCAACTGTGAGGATCTTCATCTTCATGATCATCAACATCAATTTTAACGGGCTCTGATTCAGCATAAGCTTGATGATCATCATCATAGAGAACGGCTTTAACTTCAAAACTAGCTCCCGTCGTTTGATACTCTAAGCGATTTGTTCCCTGACCAGAAATAATTTCCCATTCATCACTTGAACCTTGTCTTTTATACCAATGCCAATCATCATAATCAACTTCTGAATCGAATTGTGCTTCAAGTGTGACGACATCACCTGTATGATAATGATCAGCCAACCCTGTTATTTCAACTGTTTCAGCTTCGTCCCCATGGTGATGATCTTCATGATCGTCATGGTTTTCAGCATCGTGGGCATCGTGATCATGGTCATGATGTTCATCGTCGTGATCATGGTCGCTATGATCGTGGTCGTGATCATCATCGTCGTGGTTATCAACAACAATCTCTACGGGCTCTGATTGCGCATAAATATCATGAGCGTCATCATAAAGGACTGCTTGCACTTCAAAGTTCTTATCTGTTGCTTCGTATTCAAACATTTTTGTTCCTTGACCAGAAACCATTTCCCAGTCACTATCTGAGTCTTGTCTTGTATACCAATGCCAATCATCATAATTAACATCTTCGTCTAACTCAGCCGTTAATTCAATCTGGTCACCTGTATGATAGTGATGAGCAACACCACTAATCACTACACTGGCATCGCCTTGATCACCATGACCATCACTACTTGTATCCGCCAGCTCAATTCCCTCAGCTGCTCGCGCAACAATAAGAGCATCATTTTCAATCGTATTTAATAGACTCTCTGCCCAAAATTCCATCTCTTCACTACTATAAACAAATACATCTGCATCATTGACTGCTGCGACATCTTGTGCACTTGGTTCATAATAGTGTGCATCTTCACCAGCCGAAACCATCAACGTTACATTAGCACGATCCCCGGCCACTTGTTTGGTGAACTCATACATTGGATAAAAAGAGGCCACAACATTAATTTCTCGGTCATCTTCTGCACCACTTGTATCTGCATCATCTTGTCCACATCCAATAAGAACAATACTTACAACGAACATAATTAAAAGGGCAGTTAGCCATTTTCGCTTGATCATTTTTTTCTCCCCTTGATAAAATATTAATTAAATCGTAATCATTACGAATGAAATATTAACATTCTTCTCTTTATTCTGTCAAGCGTAAAGTGTTCCATCTCATGCTCCGTTTTTAACTTGTTACGTTGAAAAACCGTACCTTTCACGCTTAACCTTTTATTAAACTTTATTTCTCTTATTCTAATAAATGCTTAAAAATCCGTTTTAACACATGATAACCTTCCGTATAATGCTGCCTCAAAATAGCGTCTATTTAGGAGGGCGCTAGCGGACATCAATAGCCTCGCCTCATCAGTGGAAAAGAATGAAAACCTCCACTGATTAAAAGTTTGCTTTATAACATTTGAAGCATACCATTATAGAAATCATCTATAACGGTATGCTTATTTTATTTTCTATTGTTTAATTACATTCCAATTTTTTGAAACGTTTTTTAATGGGCAAGCATGTCGCGAACTAGACCATCCGCCTCTAATTCAGATGGATAATACGTTGGCCAATTGGTCAATTCCTCTAACAGCCCCTCACGGTCGTCTCCCCAATACAGATGAAAATGATGTGAATCTACAGGGAATATATTATGATCGCTGAACTGAATATATTGTGGCATCTCTTCCGATCCATCAACCCGTGTATAGATAAACCGTACCCCTCTGTTACCTCTTTCGTAAGTAAGGATTTCGTATCCATCATAAGCATACTCACCAGAGATTTCCTCTCCATCTTCAAAGAAAGTCACTATGTCATCCTCGATCACAATACGGTCTACCTCTGTTTCATAGCCAATTGTATAATAATCTTTGTATTCTTCAGCAGTCATATCTCCTTCTTCGGCCTTGTGCTCAAATACCTCATCTAAATCTCCAGATAGTAGATATGGATAAACCGACTGCCAATCCCCATACCAATCAGCTAGTTCGCGATCCTCAATTTGATCATCTTCAAAGTAGCCATCGTAAATTTGCTGACTTTCTTCGTCATGCCCGTGATGATCATCAATCACCACTGTGATAGGGGCAGACTGACCATAAGCCTCATGATCGTCACCAAATAGCACTGCTTTAATTTCTAATCCGTCAATCGTTGCTTCTCCAGTAAATACTTCAGTATCCATTCCAGATACAACTTCCCATTCATCATCTGCATGCTCTCTTGTGTACCAATGCCAATCATCATAATCTGTCTCTTCATCCAAAACAGCTGTTAACTCAATCGCATCACCCGTATGATAGTGGTGTGCAACTCCTTCTATCTCAACAATCTCTGGCGCTTCGTCATCTTCATGTTGATCGTCAGTATGTACTTCCTCTTCTGCATCATCAGCTACCGCATCTTGATCTTCATCTGCTTGACATGCAACTAACAATAAACCGAGTAAACATACACTAAATAAAAGCATAAGCAACTTTTTCATTTTATTTATCTCCCTTTCCTTTATATAAATCGTAATAGTTACGTTTTATAACGTAACATTAGTGTAACTAAACTGTCAAGCTAATTCTAAAAGACTTTTAAAAATAAAAAAGATTGTTGAAGTCTTAAACAAAACTTCGACAATCTTTTCTAAATTTTTTATAATCTTTGTCGTCTTCTCGCGTTTTTTCACACATTTCGCAACAACATAATATCGATTATTTTGAATCTATTTTACGCATTTCCCCTCCAGTATACAATCAAAGTCGCTAGAAACACGATGATCACACTCAGAAGAATGGCTGCTACAATTACCGTACACTTGTTGTATACATAATGGCAGTCCAAGCTCTAGTATTGACTAAATGACTATTATATTTCATTTTAAAAAATAAAGAAATTGCACAAGCACTAAGGCTCATAACAGACAAGGTAACCCAATTTTTACGATCAAACTTTTTATATGAGATAAGAGTAATGATGGGAAGTATTCAAGCGATTAATCCGAGAACTAGACTTCCAATATTAAGCCAACCAATCATAAGCCCCCGATGGGGCCCTCCAAGCTAATGTTAGCAATCACAAGCTATAATTGCTTAGATATCGATATCTTGCAATAATCATATCCGTAATGATTTGAAACATTATCGTATGTGTCTGATAATTTGTTTGGTGTGGAAAAATCACCGCTTCGCTCACAAATGGGAAATTTAGCACCTCTGGATTTGATGAAAGCACAATAACTTTCGCTTTAGTTTGAGAGAAACTGTTTTTTTTCGGTGTTCCTGTTCGGATTTGTTGTTTGGTTAAATAATTACCGGAGTTAGTGAAAACAATAATTAAGGTCTCTTCTGTTGCATTTCGTAAAAACTCATCTTGAGTCAAATCATTTTGAAACGTAGTAATAAATTTCCCACTATAGGCTAACTTAAGTTGAAAGTCTTGAGCAGCAGATTCTGAAAAAATAGTACCCAATGCGACAACTTTTTTATACTTGTGAATTGCCTTTGCAATCCGATCAATTGTCGAGATATCTATGTTCTCCTTGAAATAAGAAACATCCTTTAGAATCGCATCAAAATATTGATCATAACCTTCTTTTTCCATTGAAGTTATGATATTCGATATATAATTTAAAGGGTTATTAAAACGATTCTCAATGAAGGAAGCATTGTCCTTCAAATCCAAATAATCATCGAAACCAAGTGTACGTGCAAATTTTGAAATGGTTGATTTTGAAACATCACATAATTTAGCCACTTCTCCAATACTTAAATTATGAACATCATAATAATGGTTTAGCATTGTCAGCGCAATATGATGGTTAGTGGTTTCACTCGCTTGCCCGTTTAAGAATATGATAAGCCTGATAATAAGCAGTCCCATTTCAATTCTCCTTTCTTACAGTTTCCAAAATTCGAACTTTGTAATATTTGATACAATACCTTGTTATTGTTAGCTTGTAAAGCGCTTTAAAAAGAAAAATGACAATTGAAAAAAGGAGCATAAACTATGGCAAAAGATTTTACTAATTTATCTAAAACGATTGTATCACATGTCGGCGGCGAACAGAATATTGTTAGTTTATATCATTGCATTACAAGGTTAAGATTTAATCTTAAAGACATAAAAATTGCAAAAGAAAATAAAGAAAAGATTCAACAATTAGATGGGGTTCTTTCTGTAATCGAGGGAAACGGTCAGTTTCAAGTCGTTATTGGAAATGATGTATCCGAGGTTTTTCAATCCATTATGAAAACCTACACTATTAAGAATGCATTAGAAGATGGAAGCGAAAGTAGTGAAAGTGAAGAAAAACATGGTAATGTTATTATTCGATTTTTTAATGTCCTGTCATCTATTTTTAATCCCATCATTATTACGCTCGCTGGAGCAGGGATGTTAAAAGCACTACTAGTTGTCTTAACAACTTACAACCTTTTAGAGGCAGAGGGAAGCACTTATAAAATACTTTCAGCTGCGGGGAATAGTGTGTTTTACTTCTTACCCATTTTTCTAGCGATAAGTGCTGCACGAATTTTTAAGGTTAATATGTTTATTTCATTAGCCATCATCGCAGCACTACTTGAACCAAATTTCACAGGAATGATTACTGAAACGGGAGTTACCGTAGATTTCCTAGGCATTCCAGCCGTATTAATGGGCTACTCCGGTACAGTTATTCCTGCAATCGTTTCCATTTATGTTTATTCACATGTTGAGCGTCTACTTAAGAGAATTATACCAAAGAGTATGGAGATTTTCGCTCTCTCCTTGATTGCACTTCTGATCATGGTACCTCTCACCGTTCTAGTCATTGGCCCGATCGGTGTTATGCTTGGTGATGGGTTAGGGACAGTCATGAACACCATCAGTGACACGAGTGGGTTACTAGCTGGTCTACTAATTGGAGGGAGTTGGACTTTCTTAGTTATGATCGGCATCCATTGGGGTGTTGTCCCAATTATGGTGAATAATCTTACCCTTTATGGCTACGATACCCTGCGTCCTATGATTGCTGCCGCTACCTTTGCTAGTGCAGGGGTTGCATTAGGGGTGTTCCTGAGGTCTAGAAATAAACATACAAAAGGTTTGGCCTTGTCTGCAATTTTCCCAGCTCTTTTGGGTGGTATTACCGAGCCGATTGTCTATGGATTATCGATAAAATATAAAAAACCCCTCATTGCGCAAACAATTGTCGGTGCACTTGTAGGAGCATTTATGGGAGCAATGCAAACAAAAGCAATTGTCTATGTCTTCCCAGCACTCACAACTCTACCAGCCTTTTTCGGCGACACCTTTGGTTATTATCTTATAGGAATTACTGCTGCCTTTTTCGGAACAGCTATTTTAACCTATATTTTAGGACTTGGAGAAGTCGGAAAACAAGAAGAGAGAACAGAAGAAGCATCCAATAAACTTAATGTACTTGTTCCTGTCGATGGACAAGTTATAACGCTAGATGATGTAAATGATCAAGTGTTTTCTTCTAGAGCTACGGGAGATGGGTTGGCTGTATATCCGTCAAATGGCGAACTCGTATCCCCCGTAACTGGTAATGTTGTTACTGTTTTCCCTACAGGGCATGCTCTTGGAATAAAAACAGATTCAGGCACCGAAATTCTTGTTCACATAGGATTAGATACAGTTAATCTTGATAAAAATATTTTTAACATTTCTGTAAATGCAGGTGAAAGAGTAACTCGTGGTCAGAAAATAGGGGAATTTGATCTGGATGCAATTAAAGAAGCAGGGTACGACCCAACAACCATTCTTGTTTTCACCAGTCAAATTAAAGAAGAAGATTTCGAAGTTGTTGATAAAGATGAGCAAAACGTAACTGAACTGACTAAGATTAACTGATATTTACCGTCAATTCTGGTATCTCCTTCTACAAGGGAGTTGCTAATCAGATTTAAAATGCCCCCTGTCAAGTAGACAGTGGAAATAAGAAAAAGAATCTAAGTGGCTTTAGCTCTATATTCCATAGGGCTAAGGTCATTAAACCGTTTTTGGTATCTTTCATGATTATAAAAATGGGTGTACGCATCTATTGCCGTGCAAAGTTCTCCAAATGTCTGATATTTATGCAAATAATATTTCTCGCATTTCAGTGTTCCAAACGAAGAACATTTACCACAGCGTTTATAAAGCAAGTGGTGGCTTTATATGAGAACGGAAAAAAGCCGTCAAGATATTGTCAGCGAATATGATTAACAGCTTCTGCCTTAGACAGATGGATTAAGCAATTTAAATAGTCTGAATCCTTTAAAGAAAAGAACAACCTAAGCTCAGAAGAACAAGAATTGATCAATCTAAGAAAAAGAGTTGAAAGTGGAAGTTGATATTTCCCCTAAAGGATAAAAGATTCTAAGAACTAAAGTTCAAAAAAATGCAAGCCGCGCTGATCACGAGACGCAAATAGAGGTGATGGAGGAAAATCGTCAAAACTGCTCGGTATCAGCCATGTGCGACGTTCTACAAATAGCTCGAAGTGTTAGTTCAACTTGCCTTATGGCGATATTTACAGTGAATTTGAAACGTATAGTGAAACTAATGAATGAAAAATAAGCTAGGATCGTATTATAAATCTTAAAAGAGCGACTTTAAATTCAAAAATTGAGTTTGAAGTCGCTCTTTTTTAGTACAAATTATTACTTCCTTTAAAAAGTCACTAGATTTTCAGTAGCCTCGAAAGTGACTACTCATTTTTACACTTCGCCTAAATAATCTGTAAAATCTATCTTTTCACCATTTGTTTGAATAATTTGCTTATAATAATTAAAACTCGCTTTCTTTTTTCGCGTTAAGCTGCCTGAACCATCATTTTGCTTGTCTACGTAGATAAAGCCATAACGTTTTTCCATTTCTCCAGTTCCTGCCGAAACAATATCAATTGGCCCCCACCATGTATAACCTAAAATATCAGACCCGTCTTTAATTGCTTCAGCCATAGCAACTACATGATCTTTTAAATAACCCATTCTATCTTTATCAAAAATGTTACCATTTACATCTGGTGCATCCCTCACCCCAATACCATTTTCAACGATAAATAAGGGCTTTTGATAGCGATCAGTTAGCTCATTACAAACATAACGAAGGGCAAGGGGATCAATAGGCCAGCCCCATTCCGTTTCCTCTAAATAGGGGTTCTTCTTTCCTAATAAACCACCCGTATTCCCTAAAATCTTCATTCCTGATTCATGTAGAGAGCTACGATAAAAACTAAAACCAAGAAAATCACAGGTTCCTTCCTTTATAATTTGTAAATCCCCCGGTTCTATTATTAATTCCAAGTTATTTTCCTTAGTGATTCTGCTGAAATACTTGGGGTATTCTCCTCTTAATTGGACATCGCTATAAAATAAGGATCTTCTTCTTAACTGATAAGATTCAAATACATCATTCGGATTACACGTTGCTGCATAAATAGGGCTCAACGAGAGCATACACCCGATCTGATTATCTGAGTTAACCGCTTTTCCATTCAAGACAGCCTTCGCACTAGCAACAAACATATTATGACTTGCTTGATAGAGGGTCTGCAATTTCTCGCGCTCATCTCTAATATCTGTAATATCAATTGCTGCAGCTAAAAAAGGGATGGTATGGGTATGGTTAATTTCATTAAACGTCATCCAATACTTCACTTGGTCTTTATATCTGGCAAATACAACTTTTGAATATCTATCAAAATACTCAATTAGTTTTCTATTACTCCAACCACCATATTTGGTCACTAAATGCAAGGGGGTTTCAAAATGAGATAACGTAACAACAGGCTCGATTCCTTTAGATTTCAACTTGCCAAAAAGCCGATCATAAAAAATTAACCCTTCTTCATTTGGTTCTTGCTCATCTCCATTGGGGAAAATTCTTGACCAAGCAATTGAGGTCCTAAAACATTTTAGTCCAAGTTCTGCAAGCATTTCAATATCTTCCTCAAATCGATGATAAAAGTCAATCGCTTCATGACTAGGATAAAACTCACCTTTTTTCAATTCTAATGTAACTTTCCCTATTCGCTTTTCTCCGACTGGCAAGACATCCGCTATGCTTAATCCCTTTCCACCTTCTAAGTAGGCTCCTTCAGCTTGATTAGCAGCAATAGCGCCCCCCCATAAGAAATCCTTTGGAAACATTAATAAATCGCTCCTTCACTTTTTATTTATATAATTTTAATCTTTAGTACCAATGAATTTGCGTGCAGTCTAGGACATCTATATAAATCGATACACTTCGTCCTCCTCTGTTTGACCATAATTCTAACAAAGTTCTTAGTCATTTTACTTGTTATAAACCATGGCTTCCTAGGTGTTTTCTCACCTAAATTATAGTGCAGAATATAACGCTGCATTTAAAAGTTCGCAAATGAGAAACCTTTCCATCATTAATTGAATATTTCAGGTTTAGCTCCCCGCAGTTTTGAGACGAATTTCTGCTATCTTTGTGTGAAATTAGAATGTGAACTTGAAGAACGCAAAAAAGGATGAGGGAATTTTAAGAAGACGTCGCATACTCACAAAAAAATGGTTTTAAGTCAACGTCTTTAAATTAATAGTGGGGTAATACACGTAGCCTTAATCGAACATATCATTTAAGACAAAATGCACGACACTTAATAAACTTAGTCTGGTTGTTTAACCCTTTTACAAACCCGTTGTTATAGCCAGAGGCCAAGCTTTTTAGAACTTCTGATTTCCAATTTTCGAGCGGACCAATGGCTTGGATAAAACCAACCTTCAATCAGTGGACGTTTTCGTTCTTCTCCCACTGATGGTCTTCTTTGTAAAATCATATTTATTATCGCCTCCAAAAGCTCGAACAATCGGCTTTGTCAGATATATTAAACGCAATGATCTTCTCCAATAGCGGATAATCTATCTCGGTTTCCCAAGGCATGCGAATCAATTGCTTTGTATATGAATAACCCGCTGTTTTAAGGTCTTCCTCTACATACTGAATAGCCACTTCCTCGGGTGCGACCGCTAAATGTTTCTTAGCTACACTGAACCCAATTATAAAAGTTCCATGATCAGTAAACATCGGTTGTTTCCATTTGATTTCTATTTTTAGATTAGGATACTTATGCTTTACCCAGTTCAACACTTCTTCTATACGTTCACGATGCGAATCGTCCTCAATAGACTCTATAAAAGCTTGTAATTCTGACATATAAATGCCTCCTAGATTAAGTTTTATCACAGAACCATCCATAAAACGCCCAATTTAGGATCGTTTTATTGTTTTCGTAGTATTTTCTCAATCTTTTTTCCTTTTGCTAATTCATCAATCAGCTTATCCAAGTAACGAATTTCCTGCATGGTAGGCTCTTCAATTTCTTCCACCCGAACACCGCAGATCACACCTTTGATTAATGACCGTGAAGGATTCAATTGAGGGGCTTCTGCAAAAAAGCTTTCAAAGTCGATCTGCTTTTCCAATTGTGCCTCTAACTCTACTTGAGTATACGCCGTTAACCAGCAGATAATCTCATCTACTTCTGCTTTCGTACGCCCTTTTTTCTCTGCTTTGGCAATATAATGGGGGTATACACTTGCAAAACTCATACTATAAATTTTCGGTTTTGTCATGATCATTTTCCTTCCTTTCACTAATTAATGAATAAGTTTTTCCACACTGATTTAATTAATCTAAACATGTTCAGTATCCATCATAAAACCCCTTTCCATAAATACATGCATTATTCGTAAATGAGCCTTACTATCATTAGTTTAAACCCTAGAGTTGACTATAATACAAGGATAATATTAGCGTAAACATGTCCTCTTAAATAATAATTTGTATAGTAGATACTCCTAAAGTGATTTGACAATTGAACATAATTAATGAATAGTAATATTAAGGCGTTATTAGGTTTCACCGATCACTATAGAACGAGATGAATAACACAAGTAATCATTACCAACGCGCTCGCGCAAAGGAGGTCATAAAAATCGCAACTTCAAAGAAAACGTTAAGAACCTGTGACAAAGGACACAAATACTATAAAAGTAGTGATTGCCCAACATGTCCAAGCTGTGAACAACAGCAAAAACCTGAAGCTCAGTTTCTTGCTCAGCTTTCAAATCCAGCTAGGCAAGCATTAGAACACGAAGGAATTACCACATTGCAAAAACTATCGACTTTTACCGAACGCGAGATTTTAAAACTTCACGGAATTGGACCACGCTCAATTCCAACACTTAAAAGTGAATTGCAGAAACAAGGATTAGCATTTAGGAATTGAAGCCAATAGAACAAAAGTGATACGTGATAAAAAGACGAACAACCAGTGACCGGTTGGAAGAGAATCCGCGTTGATTACTACTTTATTTAGGTAAAATATAAACGTTTATAGAGTTGACAAACACAACATCCATAATATGGTGGATCCAACTCTAATCTCTCGCGAATTTTCGTTCCTCGTACTAATTTGGCTAACTTAAACAGCTATTTTTTGACTCGCCGAATGCCTACGCTTGATATCATTAGGTGCATTCGACTTAAGTTTTACTACAATCAGTATACCATGAATGGCATTTCTAATTTGTTTAAGCATAGCGCTAAATCGTCCCTGCCATAACAAAGCAACAACATAAAGGAACACCTTCGATAAAGTGCTGCATTTCAATCGAAGGTGTTTTTAAGTTTAGCAATGTTTTCCGTACAATTGTTTATTGCTTTATATATATGCGAAATGATTCTAACTCAATTTCTTTCCAACTGTAATCCCAATTTTCTTCATAGTAGCTTACGTGAAGTATTGGTTCAACTTCAACATAATCTATGTCCTCAGGAAAGGCAGCAGTCGTAACGGTCATATTAGCGTAGACGTGCCCTTCTTGATGATGACTTGGATAATAGCTATTGCCTAAATCATCAATGACTTGATAATTGACATAAAAATCATGGAAATCAATCTGCTCTCTAAGTCTAGTCAAATTGATTGTATGAGAAAATGAAAAATAACTAGAAATAGGTGTCATTATCATATCTTTAAATTGAATATCGATAAATTCATCGTTAACAACCTGTTGATTAATCTCAATCTTTTCATTATCAATAAGACCCAACCTAAAAGAGAGCGACCAGTTTCCTTCTATCGTTTCTAGTTCCTTAACATCGTGCATATCAGTTTCCACCGCCTTTAACCAGCTGATCTCTTGACCGCGCACCCAAACTTGGATTGAATCAGCTGGATCTTCAATTGCTAACTCTACCGTCTCTAAGCCCACATATTGGTTGTCAGCAACCTTATGAACAAAGGAAGGGGAATAACTAAGCAGATCCTTATTACCTTCTACCTCTAAAAAATTCACATACAAATACTCGCCTAAATCACGATCAGTTTTAATATCATAAGCCACTGAAATACGTTCACCATCATAAAGAGCATCCGTCACGGTAACGGTTATTCCATTGCTAGAATCGGTTAAATCAATAGCTGTTAGATAATCAACTCTATCTCCTATCAACTCAATATCGTCACTAGCAAACCAGCTGAACACATCACCCACAATCGGAATATTTCTTGCCACCGTGGGATTGACCAACGCAAAAATAATATTACTGGCAATAAATAACGTCGTTATAAGGGCAACAAGATAAAGTTTGTTGTTATTTTTTTTGTTTGATAACTGATTGAGAACGTGGTATTTTATTCGTTTGGCTTCACTTTCACTAATCGTTTGCTTTTGAAACTGATCATCTAATTTCAAATCATTAAAGACCTTATATAAATTTCCCATAGAACAAACCTCCCTGTCCTTTTTTATTTAACACTTTCTTACCTCGATATAATCGATTATCTACGGCTGCTTTACTGAGGTTTAGCTTTTCAGCAATAGCTTGATTTGACATCTCCAAAAAATATTTCATAATGAAAATTTTTCGATCAACTGCTTTTAGGTTAGCTAATCTGTTCAAGAGCTGATCTGTCGTTTCTTGCTTTATTACACTATCTTCAGCTGATTCCACACAACGAGTACCCTCATCTAATTCAGTAAAGGTTGGCATACGATGCCATTCCCTTTGTTTATCAACAGCTTTGAACTTTGCAATCGTACACAGCCATTTTCCAAAATCGTCTCTGTCACCTTTAAAGTGCTTAACATTGGTGTATGCCCCAATGAACACATCACTTATACACTCTTCAATCAAATAATAGTCTTTATATGTCTTTAATGTATTAACAACAACACCTTTAACAAGACCAGCGTATTGATCGATAACATATTCAAGTGCGTCGGGATTCCCCTTTTTCATCTGCTTAATAAAATTAGCATCCGATATTTGCATTGTAAAAACTCCTTTTCATACAGCGAACCTTCAATCACTGATTATTTCCGGTCTTCGCCCATTACGGGTAGCTGAGTAGATCAGAGCCTCCGTTGTCTCCCACCTAAATAGATGAGCGCTACTCTCCATTTTGAGGCGAGCGTTTTTCAGTCTATGATAAAGGCCTTTATACTTTAATTATCGAACATTCAGTCCAATTGTTCTCATTTTTTTATTAAGTGAGTCATTTTCAATATCTTGCGCCTTGTTCTCGTTCTTTTCTTAACACCTAATTAATTTCAAAACTTAACCCCGTCCTCGTATGAGGACAGGGTTAAAATAAATGAACCTTCAATGTTAAATGTGACCGTATCTTTCATTGCTTATATATGATCTTAAATCGTTCACAAACAACGGGTATTTTATGATGAAACGTTTGGTTGACCTTTTCAAGCTCATTTCTAAAAAATCGTTCATGAACCTCACGCCAATAACTTAATGTACGATCACCTTCCCCTTCTAAATACGCGTGTTCTGCTGTCACCTCATCAAATGGAACGATCTCTACGAACGTTGTCTCTGCTATTGCAACAGCGCTTCCCTCTCCATCAAGAATCATATTGAGTTGGCCAGCATAGGGGAGTTCCTCTTTTTCCAATTCATATAATGTATAATTTGATGCGGTCGCTGTTTTCGCACCTTCTCGCACTAATTTCGCTAACTCATCTGCCATTTCCTTTGAATCGCCAAATGCCCAGGCTTGATAATCATTTGGCACATTCAGATTTATTTTTTTATAATTTTCCCACATTTGAATAATAGAATTCTTTTTCATATGATATTCAACCTACTTTCCGCTTAATTTCCTAACTGATCACAAAGCTCTTCCCACTTCTTCTCTAAGTCTTCTTTCTCTTTATATAACTGTTGCAATAGTAGCACATCATCAATTGCCACTAATTTTTTGTCCAACGCTTCGACCTCTTGCTCTAATAAGGCCAACTCCCTTTCCAAGTTTTCATTGCGATTACACTGCTGCTTTTGTTGCTTTGGGTTTTCTTTCTTTTTCTCCACACGTAACGGCACCGAACTTTCTCTTAATTTGGTCATTTTTTCTCTAGCCCACCTATAGTTCCCCTCAAAGCAATGGACTTTCTTTGATTCTATCCAATAAATCTTGTCAAACAGTTTATTAAGGAAATAACGATCATGGGATACAGCTAATATACTGCCCTGAAAATTTTCAAGCGTTTCTTCTAACACTTCTCTTGACTCTATATCTAAATGATTCGTTGGCTCATCTAAAATGAGAAAATTAATATCTTGATACATTAATTGAGCTAACCTTAATCGCATGCGCTCACCCCCACTTAGCTGAGAAACTTTTTTAAACACCCCATAGCCATAAAACATAAACCTTGCTAAAATATGCCTGGCTTCACCTTCTGACACTTTAACCACGTCTCTGAACAGCTCAATAACCGTTTCTTTTTCTATTGTAGAAAAGATATGTTGAGACAAATAACCTATTTTAACATTACTGCCTATCCTCACTTCTCCTGTATCCGGGTAAAGTTTATGAAGTATTAATTTGAGTAATGTTGATTTCCCTGTTCCATTTTCCCCTATAATGGCTGCTCGATCTTGATAAGTCATATGCATATTTACATTCTCAAATAACAACTTGTCATTAAATCGTTTCGAAATGTCTTTAAACATCACAACATCATTTCCACTGCGATTCGAAGCTTCCATCTCTAGATTGATTTTTTTTCGATTTAATACAGGTCTCTTTAACTTTTCTATCCTCTCTAACGCTCTTTCCATGTTCCTTGCTCGTCTATGAAGGTCTGCATTTGGCGGGCTCGCTCGGTTTGCCCAATCTCTTAACCGTTTAATCGCTTCCTTCATCTTTTTTATTTTCTTTTGTTGCTCCTCATAAGCTTGAAATTCCCTGAGAAGCTTTTCTTCTTTTTCTTTGACAAACCCTGTAAAGTTAGTATGATAAGTCGTTACTTCTCCATCTTCCAAATCAATCACCTGGTTGACTACTTCATCAAGAAAATAACGATCATGTGAAATAACAAGCACTGTACCTCTGTATTCTCTTAAAAAATTTCCAAGCCATTCAACTGCCATTAAGTCAAGATGGTTAGTCGGCTCATCCAATAACAGCAGGTCTGGTTGCTTTAGCAACATGAATCCTAGTCCAACCTTTGTTTTTTCCCCTCCACTTAATTTGGAAAAGACCTGATTAAGTAGGGGCTGAATGTTTAAACCTTGAGCTATTTTTTCAATATTGGCATCTATTTCATAACCACCACGATTTGCATACTGGTCTTGTAAATCCCCATATTGTTCAATCAATTTTGAACGTTTAACTTCATTCATCTCCACCCCCATCTCAGCTTCAAATTTTTTCATTGTTTTCTCCATCTGCAGTAAGGTGGAAAAAGCTGATTTTAATACATCCTTTACCGTTGTCGACTCATGGCCACCTGGAATTTGCGTAAGATAACCAATAGCAATCCCTTTTTTCCAATGTATTTGACCAGAATCCGGTAAGTCTTCGCCTGCTAGTAAACGAATCAACGTCGTTTTGCCGCTGCCATTTCGACCAACGAGACCCACTCGTTGCTTTTCTTTTATTTCAAACGATATCTTTTCAAAAATAGCGTTCCCTCCGTGCATCTTAGCTATTTTATTAACACTACATACGATCACTTTTATTCCTCCTTTTAAAAACAAAAAAAGCCATGAGAAGACATACCTTCCCATGACCACAGTTTTATATAGAACGACATAGTCACTTCATTAGCGTTCTATTCCATTTAAAAAAGGAGAGCATGAAAATGCTCTCCTTTCAACCGCCTTTTTATCATGTGGGTTAAGAGATGTTTTTCACCGTTTTAGTTTGCTATTGAGTTGTTAAAAAAGGACATACGTATCCCGTTAACACCTGCAACAGCAAATTTTGCACGATTCAAATAGAGGAATTCAATCCAAAAATCGCACACTAAAACAGCTTGATTCAACATCTTTATCCCACCTCCGCTTCATTAAAGTTAACTATATCTTATCACTTATCGGATCTTTGTTCAATTCGTAAATTAAAATCTAGGATAGCCACATGCTTTGTCTGTAGTAAACCTCCAAACATTGGACGTTTTACGGACGGTTATCTGTGATAACATATGCATCATTTATTTTCATATTGAATTAAAATCTCCTCACTAAGCGGCGAACTATTCTAATATTATATTCTTTAACTCCATTCTAGTTTAAGTGATCCTTTAAAAACCATTTTATTAGACTAACACTTTTTTCTAAATCTTCTTCTAATGGAAAATGGCCTGTGTTTAGTAAATGGACATCACAGTCTTTCAAATCATTTTGGAACGCCAATGCTCCTTTAGGTCCGAAAAACATATCAACCACCGACGCTACTAGCGTCGGTGGTTGATATGTTCTGAAATATTCATGCCATTCTGGGTACTGCTTAACATTATTCTGATAATCATAATACAAAGCGAGTTGGATCTCATCATTGCCTGGTCGATCCAATACCCATTGATCCATATTCCATGCATCAGGACTAATTCGATTTGGGTGACGCGTCCTATCTGTGTATTGATACTTGGTGAAGTCTATCTCTAATAACGGTCTTAATTTATCCTTGTTCTCCTTCGTAGGGTGCTCCCAATAGGTGCGAATCGGATCCCATGCCGATAATAGCCCTTCCTCATAAGCATTCCCATTTTGGGTAATGATTGCTTCAATTTTTTCTGGATGCTTGACCGCTAACCTAAATCCCACTGGTGCACCGTAATCATGGACATAAATACTGAATGTCTTTAAGTTCAGCTCGTCAACAAAATCAGCTATTAACAACGACAAATGATTAAAGCTATATTCAAAGTCGTTCATATCTGGCTGATCGCTATTACCGAACCCTGGATAATCTGGTGCCACGACATGGTAGCTATCACTCAGTTTCGGCATTAAATTGCGGTACATATGAGAAGAAGAAGGAAAGCCGTGAAGCAACAAAATAGTTGGATTGCTTCTATCTCCAGCCTCTCGATAAAAAATATTAACACCATTTACTTTCTGCGTTTTGTATTGCATTAACATTTTATTCACCTCATCATTTGGTGAAGAAAATAAGTTATTGCGCGCATCAGATGTGCAGGCTTTTAATCATAAAAAGCTATTGCATACGATAATAGACGACCTTCAATCGCTGCGTATGTTAAGCAAAAATATATTAAAAGATATAGAACAGCAAGGTGAATTATCCCCAGATGTTACCAATCAATTAAGCGATCTTATTAAGCAATTAAAGGTTAACTTAGCCCTTGACTCGGACGCCGATAAGATGCACCTGATAATTGAAGGACTAACAACAAGAGATCACATCTTATATAAGATTATTCAATCCGTTTTCGATACATTGGCAACAACTGCTACTGATCGTATTAAAAAGTGTGAACATGCCGAATGCTATCTTCATTTTGTTGATACATCGAAGTCAGGAAAACGACGCTGGTGCAGCATGGAACTATGCGGAAACCGTCAAAAGGCGGCAGAATTTTATGCGCGGAAAAAGAAGAAAAGTCGCTCATAATCGCCATCAATCTTTCAGTTATACTTGCTTACTTAAAAGCCTTTTTGCTTGAATGGTATTGAGAGCAATTACAAACGTTACCGCATGCAAACGCAACAGCAAGAGTATTTTTTAGTGTTCGTCGATACCATTCCTGTGCCAAAGAGGTAGCAATGTTGTGTCTTATTTCGAAATGCTGTTTTGTCTGATTGCATGCATTTTAATTTTTAAAGTATATAATTACTGGAAAGCGTGTTGAAGGATAGTTCGGAGGCTTTATTAACCAGGTAAAGAGAAGTGATGAAGTTGGATCCTATCGTTATAGAATTAAACTAGAGCATGAAAAAATATACCCTATCACCCCATTAGAAGGGGGTGCCATCACTGACGCAATCATCCCATCAATAAGATTTAGCGCTAGAAGAAATACAGCGCTCTTAATTTTTCAACATCATAGCCATCTGATAAATCAATAAAGTACCGAGCCTGCCAAGCTTGAGTCTTACTTGCAGTTGCAGTTAGATCGTCTAGCCAGTTTGGATAAACTCTAACCGCCATTTTCCCTTTATGCTTAGCATTTTTCAAGACACCATATTTAAGGAGTACATCTTTAGGAAAGATAAATTGCCCACATTTCCCTCGATCTATGATTGAAACAATAAGTTTCTCGGGAGATTCCTGATAGTTATATGGTTGATTATTCCCTTCCTTATCTTTTTCCCAAATGGCAACAAAGTAGCCTTTCTTTTTCGGTGTTAGTTTAGCAAGCCTTGTCCTGTAAAAATTACTGTTCACTTGTAATATGCAACCCTCATAATTGTCGTTTTGCCCTTCTCTTGCTAATTTAAATTCCTTCCCTATTCCAAGCTCATGCATAATAGCTTCAAATAACTCCGTAGCGTTCATTGTCCTCCTCCTTTTCTTATTTTAGATATATTATTAACCCATTAACATTCAACACGACGTTTATAAATAATTGATTAGAGACGTTGCCACAGAAAAATAAATGAATAGTCCTACTATATCATTTACTGTTGTATTTAGAGCAAACGCATCTTCCAGCTCAGAAAACACTGTTTTTTGCTCCATTAAGGCTAACCCTTGAAAAATTCCAGCAAATTCAGTAGGTTCATTCAAGGTAATTATTCACACGCTTTCGCTTTTCCTCACTCATCTGTTTAAATATTTCAATTTGGTCGGTCCTGCCACGTTACGGGAAAGAGACGTGGCAGGACCGACCGATTTAATAATCAGTGGTAAGACATTAACTGCGATGATGAGCAAAATGACTGCAACCGTCGCTTCTGAGTAAAAACCAGTTCCCATAGTAATGCCTAATCCTGATGCTGCCCATATCATCGCAGCACTTGTTAATCCTGAAATCACATCATTGTTTCTCAGAATAGGGGGGTTATTTGTAGCATTGATTTATTTCTCTTTTCGTTTACGCTCTAAAATGGACCGCAGTTCGTCCAGTTCTTCTTTCGACAGAGATTCTTCTTCGATAAATTGAACCAGCATCGGTTTGAACGTCCCACCATAGATTCTTTTAATGAAAGACTGTGCCTCTGCGCGTTTGCATTCATCTTCCGAGTATAACGGGAAAAAGGTATACACTTTTTGATCTTTGTTAACCCCTACGACCTGTTTTTTCGTTAATCGATCGAGAAGCGTTCGAATTGTTTTTGGTTTCCAATCCGTTTGTTCTTGCATAGCTTGGATCACTTGATTGGCAGTCTGAGGGCTATTTTCCCAAAGGACTTTCATGATCTCCCACTCGGATTCAGAAATACTAGGCAGTCGATTAGACATCTCCTCCCCTCCTTCTATTCTCATTATTTATAGATCCCTTTGCTACTTAATATGGCTTGCGTAATTTCAGCAGCTTTACTTCCATACGCATGATCTTGATGTTGGATATTCGTTGCAAAGAAATACGTATCCGTTTCGATTTCCACGAATCCTATAAACCAACCGTTTACAGCTCGATCATTCAGAATCCCTGTACCGGTCTTTCCAAAAAGCGTGCCTTCTTGGTTTTCTTCTAACTTTATGGCCTCTTTAACTAATTGTACATTTTTTTCTTTAAAATGATATTCATTTTTATAAAATGCTTGAAGGAGTTCTACCTGTTCAATAGGCGAAATCTTTAAAGACGATTCTAGCCAATACTCGTCTAATCGTCCCGACAGATCTTTATTACCATAATCGAACATTTCCAAATAATATTGAATACGATCTCTTTGTATTTGTCGATCTAACGCTTGAAAGTACCAAGTGACCGAGTAGCTCATGGCGGTTCTTAAGTCGTGATTGGCATGCCATTCCTCATAATCATACTGCACGCCGTCCCACTCTAATAGTGAATCATCTCCTGTAATCACACCTAGCTCTAACGCCATTAACGCGGTGAACATTTTATAGGAGGAGTTAGGAGAGACTCTCATGACACTTTTTTCTCGATTATAAATTTGATATTCATCGTTGCTCGCACTGTATAATACAAAACTACCTTCATTCTCTCCAAAGTATCGACTCAAATCTTCATATATCGCCCGCTGATCATCAAATAAATAGCGCTCACTAGAAGAAGCGGTTACCGATAAGAGAGGGAATTGAGCGATTAAAAACAGCGTGATAACGATAAAAATAAACATACTTTTTAATTTTAATAGTTTTGATTCTTCAGTAAAAGAAGCAATATGGATCATCCGTCTTTTTATATGTTTTTCGGAACCTAATAATGGGGTTGCTAAATTTAAAATAGCTGATTCCTTATTCCTCTCCACAAATCTAATGATCGTCTTTCCATACTTTTCAAAATCGCATTGATCTATTGAATGTAGCACTTCCGTGTCGCAAGCCATTTCCCGATCAAGACGCATTATTTTAAAAGCTTTCCATACAAGCGGATGAAACCAATAGACAATCTGATATAGGACAAATAAACAATTTACTTTAATATGCTTGCTCTTATAATGGTGCAGTTCATGTAGCAAGACATAGTTTATTTCATCATCAGATAAATAGGATGCCATATCCTTTGGCAGTAAAATATAGGTGTTAAACAAACCGAATGTCATTGGGGAACGTACACTCGAAGTCTCTAAAATCTTTGGACGCTTCTTTACCCCAAGCTTTCGTATACAGTCGCTATATAATTTTTTCACCTTTTCATTTTTTATTTCTGTGGCAGCTGATATAAGACGTTGTAACTTTACATAATGATACAATGCCAAAAGGAAGAAAAGCACCATACCTATCACCCAAATAATGATGAAAAATGATTGGACGAATGTATGGTCAAAACGGCTGACCGAAGTGCCAAAATCATGCACCCAATTTTCCGATTGATCCACTAAATGCCAACTATCCTGAGTCGAAGAAGACGGCATTCCTTCACTCTCATGGATAAAAGACAAGCTTGGGATCTCTACAAGGTGAACGGGTATAAACGGGAAGGTTAAAGCAAACATAAGCAAAAACCATAAATGATAGCGCCATTTTGCTGATATTTGTTTATAAAAAAATTTCCTTAGGAGCAGGATTACCGTGATGGTTACCGTTGATAACACAAGAGAAAGTACTATATGTGGCAATGTCATTTTAATTATCTCCAATTTTAGTCATTTTTCTTTCCCCTCTTACTACCTCTCACCAAACCACTAAAATTCTAACATTTAGATTTAAAATTGTAAATTTCTATTGACATTTTAGATTACATGCGTAATATTAGATTACAGATGTAGTCTATAAACTATTGGCTCCAACCATTTTTTTTAAGACTCATCAAAACAAATAAAGTCGAAAGGAGATTAATATGAAGATCACAAAATTGTCATGCGCCATTCTCTTTGGAACCTTTCTACTTTTCGGATGTTCGAGTGACCAGGAACAGGCCAGTTCTGATCAACAAGAATCTGAAAGACCTACTCCGACGGTAGAAGAGACCTTTAGCCAATTAGAGGAAGAATACGATGCCCGATTAGGAGTTTATGCATTAGACACGGGTACAGGTAAGACGGTTACATATCGTTCTGATGAGCGCTTTATCTATGCATCTACCCACAAACCACTCTCTGTTGGCGTCCTTCTTCAGCAAAAATCGATAGAGGATTTAGATGAACGCATCACATATTCAAGTGAAGATTTAGTCAACTACAATCCGATAACAGAAAATCATATCGATTCAGGATTGACATTAAAAGAGCTTAGTGATGCCTCGATTCGCTACAGTGATAACACAGCTGCCAATCTAATTTTTCATGAAATCGGTGGACCGGAAGGCTTTAAAGAAGGACTTCGAGCTATTGGAGATAATGTAACCGAGCCTGAAAGAATAGAACCTGAATTAAATGATGTAGAACCTGGGGACATTCAAGATACGAGTACACCGGAAGCATTGGCAAAAAGCCTGCAACAATTTACTTTAGGAGATGCGCTACCAGACGATAAACAAGCGTTACTAATCGATTGGCTCAAGAGAAACACAACGGGTGACGCTCTTATCCGTGCAGGCGTACCAGAAGGTTGGGAAGTTGGAGACAAAACGGGCTCTGGCTCTTATGGGACTCGCAACGACATCGGCATCATCTGGCCGCCAGATAGAGACCCGATTATCCTTTCCGTACTAACAAGTAAGGAAGAACGAGATGCAGAGCACGATGATGCCCTTATCGCAAGAGCCACAGAAGAAGTCATTAACATTCTTTTTGAGACAGAGTAAATGGCTAAAAGTGAGTATACGGTTGTTATCAAACTGTAAGACTAGGCATAGGGGAGAACCGTTTGATTCAGTTCTCCCCTGATTTTCTTCTTTGGGTCCCTCGAGGGAAGTGGATCGTCAATGCCTGCGCAGCGTCCCTTTGGCATAGCGACACGCAACGTTAGGTCAGCTTCATCCTATATTAGCAATGATATCTCTTTTCCCATTTGTTCATTCACTTAACATCCCTTTGTTTCCAGAGTATGGATTGATATGTACCAACACGTCGGACACATCGTCATGCTCAGTCATTAATGCTTGCTTTACTTGTTTAGAAATGTGATGGCCTTTTTCTACGTTCAGTGCAGCATCGACACTAATTTTAAGGTCAACGACCACATATTGGCCATGGCTTCGGGCCCGTAAATCGTCCACCTGCAAGACACCTGGTACGTTCTCCGTTGTTACAGTAAAACGTTTGCTCTCCTCCTCATCCAATACGTTTTCCAGTACCATATGAATCGATTCCCGAACCATCTGATAACCAATTCGCATAATAAACAGGGCCACGATAATCCCAGCTAGCGGGTCCAGATAGACCAGTTGACCGTATCCGATTTGATCGCCAATGATTGCTCCGGCTACCCCGAAAAACACGCCAATCGAAGATAACACATCAGAACGGTGATGCCAAGCATCGGCCATCAAGGCCGGGCTGTTGATGCGTTTTCCCAACCGATATTTATATTGATACATGAACTCTTTGCAAATAATCGAAATCACCACGGCAATAAGCGCGATTCCTGTCGGTGCCTGAGGTGTGTCACCCCAGAAGACTTGCAAGGAGGACCAAGCAATTTCAACCCCGACCAAGATCAATAATATAGATACAATAATAGCCGCAATACTTTCCGCTTTGCCATGGCCATACGGGTGTTCTTTATCAGGTGGCTTATTGGCTGCGCGTATGCCCGCCAGAACGGTAACCGAACTGATAACATCCGAAGCGGAATGAACCGCATCAGCGATAAGTGCGCGGCTCCCAGACACCCAGCCCACGATACCTTTTATAATAGCTAGTAATAAATTGCCGATAATTCCCAACCAGGAAGCAAATTGTGCTTTTCGATTGCGTTGCTCTTGCTTCATTTTCATCCCCTCCAAACCCTCGTAACCTTATGCTATTTTAATAAGCGTTTTTTAGCTTTTTTCTCTGTGGAAAGATCTCTTTTATTCTAGCAAATCGACTTCATATGGGTCTAGAGCAACCTTTTTGAGAGTGTGAAGTAATGTAAGTGAGGGGCAAATGAATCCGCGATGTCCAACAAAATTGCCTATACCCAACATGAAGATAACCTAATGAAGGAAAGAATTTAGAGAAAGGAGAAGATGCAGCAAGTGTAGGATGGTATTGCAGTATGTGAACACACTGATATAGTGGTGAAAATCCTACCACCACTCTCATTGGGCAGGTATTAAGCCAAAGAAAGAGGCTGGATCGTATGAGATCCAGCCTTGTTAACGATCGAATAACCATTGAGGACATAGTATTCATCCACTCTCTTCCTTCCACTCCAGATACCAGCAAATTAGCAGCTACCGACTTTTTAGCGTAGGAAGAGGATAAAGGCAGCGAGATAAATAATGCTTAATTTGTTGTGAAATATTATACAATTTTAAAAGCGTTTAATACTTAGAAAGGTGAATAAAATGGATCGCATATCGTAATGGCTCATCCTTTAAGTTGTAATGAATCGTATCATTTTCTTGCTTAGATTTTTGAAATTCAGATTAACGTTCTATCACTTACTCTACCAATTTTTTAAAATATGCCTTACGTATAATAAAAAAGCTCATAGTAAACAACAGCAAAATAATGCCTACACCAACCGTAGTCATCTGGAAAAAGGCGGGTGAAAGTGCATCACGAATACTGAATAACACGGTAAATAATAACATCGCAGCGATTGTAAAAGGAACAAAAATCAGTATGGATAATTCTCTTGTCACAATCACACGCATTTCTTTCATAGATAGTCCGATTTTGCGCATGCCCAAGTACTTTTCTTTTTCTCCCGCTAAAGAGGTCTGCAAGTAAAAATAAAGAATACTCATGGCTGCACTTAAAAAAATCAGACTCAGCATAAAACCAATAAAGAAGATGACCCTCTTTACAAATAACTCGTCAACGTATAATGAAATTTTAGATGAGACATAACGCTCACCTGATTCTGTCATGAGCTGTGCTTCTATTTTTTCTGCTACATCCCGTTTCTCTGTCCAATCCTTTAATTCATAGGCAAACACATGATATTCTGGATAATTGAGTGCGTCATAAATCGCATCTGGAATAACATAATATACTGCTCGAAAGCCTGATACAAGAATCATCCGTTCTTCTAATCCTACGTACTGAAGAGGGTCATCCACATAATCCTGAATGGTATCCGTATTTGGCATCACCCCCGCATTTCCTGCCACAACATAATATTCATTGTCGCTAAGTGTTATCGCTTCGTGTGTACCAAGTGCATTGAAATGCGTATTCGATAGGAAGCCAATCCTGCGATCTTCGTCTGTTTTGAACGCAGATTGATAAGCATAGACATCTCCCTCTGTTTGCTCAAGGGTTGTCTCCATAAATTCAATATCTTGCTGTTCTTTTTCTATAGGGTTATTTGGATGTGAAATATATTGAAAGCTATACGGATAGACAGCTTCCGTATTTTCTTCGACATTATAATACGAACTGTACAAAACACTCGTCGTAACAAATACGGCAAGTAATAATATACTGAGCAAATAAATGACATGAGCATGTGAATTGCCTTTGGCTTGTAAATTCGATACAAATAACATATTTGTTTTTTTGTAATACGAGGCGCTTTTTTGCAATCTCCGAATCGTAAGCCAGATTCCTTGGGTTAATACAATATAAATCGTCATTAACAGACTGATAAACAACATAATAATATAAACAATGCCTAAGCTTTCAACAACATCTGGGCTAACTTTGAGAGGTAGTAATAAAACTGCACTCACTAAGATGGATAAAAGAAGCCTCCATGGCGTTGGACGTATTAATTTTTCCTGTGTGACATCTGCTTTTAACAGTTGTACAGCTTCTTCCTTCTTGATAAATCGTGTCGTTATTTTGGAAACAATTAAAAATAAAACACTAAATAAAATGAATGTCATGGCAATAGCTTGTACAGGTACATACATGCCAAAGCTATCTGCCTCTAAGATATTTTTAACGACCATTAAAAACAGAGGAGAAACGATTAATCCAACAACAATCGCTGTTATAGTTGCAGTAAAAGCAATCAGCATATTTTCTCGGAATACCATTTTCTGCACTTGCTTCGTCGATGCTCCAGAAATGATAAAGACGCCAAGGCTTTTGGTTTTCTTCTTTAAAAAAGCCAGCATCGAATAAATAATAAAAACAAAAGAAAAAATATAGACAATCATACTACAAAGAATCATGACGATTCCAAGTGTACTATTCGGATCGATGGCTTCCATCATTGGATGAAATGCAATAATCAAAAAAAAGAAAAAAACTAAAATAGAAAAGACGCTGCTCAGAAAATAGGAAATATAGGTACATTTATCCCGTACTATATTTTGAATGACAATATGATTAAAGCTCATGATAACCACCGCCCAGAAATGTCAGTGTATCTACAATTTCTTGATAGAATTGCTGCTTGTGGTCACCCTTCTGTATTTCATTGTAGAGCATCCCGTCTTGCATAAAAATCACACGCTCAGCAAAGCTGGCAACATACGGATCATGTGTGACCATTAATAAAGAGGTTTGAAACGTTTCGTGAATGGATTGAAATAGCGTCATCACACTATTGGCTGCTTTAGAGTCCAGATTCCCAGTCGGCTCATCTGCTAATAATAGACTAGGCTGATGAATAACTGCTCGTGCAATGGCCACACGTTGCTTCTGTCCCCCTGAAATCTCAAAGGTTCTCTTCTTCATTATTTCTTCAATCCCTAAAAACTTAACGACTTCTGCTAAACGGGATGTCATTTCCTTTCCATTCACTGCATCGAGTGTCAATGGTAATAAAATGTTCTCTTCTACAGTTAATGTGTGAACCAAGTTAAAATCTTGAAAAACAAAACCCAATTCACTTCGTCGAAACTTTGCAAGATCTTCATCATTCAGTTCATATGGATCTTTTTGATTAATTGTCATAGAACCATTTGTCGGACGGTCTATCGTTGATATACAATTTAAAAATGTCGTCTTCCCACTTCCAGATGGACCCATTACAGAGACAAATTCATTACGTTTTAGTTGAAAGTCAATGCCTTTTAACGCTTTATAGTTCACCTCTCCCACATAATCTTTATGGAGTTGTTGAACATTTAAAATGATATCTGACATATATACCACTCCTGTTTTTCTTTTCAATGTTAACTTTAATATACCGAAGTCGCCCATTCCTTAACATTTTAAAACATGACGGCAAAGTGACACTATTGACACATTCAAAACGGCTACCTCAATCGGCAGCCGTACGAATACTTTTCGAAAGTTCAATGGTAAAAGTGGTTTCTTGATCATGAGACGTTAACTCAAACGGGTGATCTAGCGTAACCAAAATCCTTTTGACTAAGTATAAACCTATTCCTGTTGCTTCACTCCTTTTCCGTCCTTTTGAACCTGTATAGAACAAATTGAATAAGCGGTTAATCTCACTTTTTGGAATGGTTTCCCCTCTGTTACGAATTGATAACTGACCATTCCTGTAATTAATATGAACAGTAGAGTACTTCTGACCATATTTAATCGCATTACTAAGCAGTTGGTAGACAACTACTTTCATCCACTTTCGATCTGAATAAAGAATAACGTCTTCCGCTATTGCCACCTTAGGAAATAGTTCTTCCTCAATAAAGTAATCTTTTAAATCATTAATAACTTCTTGTATAATTTTCTTTAATGGCATCGCTTCAATTTTCAAATCAGATAATAATTGGGTAGAGCGGCTATACGACAAGAGCTGATTTAACGAGAAGTTTATTTTATCGCATTCGGCTTTTACTTTCTGCCATTCTCCCAACGATTTGACGTCATTTATTTGATTCGATTGAACAAGCAATTGCATGACAGAAATAGGCGTCTTCATCTGATGCACCGCATGTGAAATAAGGAGCTGCTGTTCCTGTAAAAAATCTTGATAAGCATCCTGTTCTTTTAAGAGCAAAGAAGAAAATGCCTGTAACTGATTGGCATATGCTTTTTCTATTGGAGCATGTGGACGATAGACAAGAAAACTAGCTTGGTCCACAATTTCTTTCTTTAAATGTGTATACATTTTTTTACGACGAAGATAGCGAATAACAAGCAGACTAATTAATAAAGTGATGGCTAAAAAACTAAAATAGCCATAATGATTTTCAAAGCCATCTAATTGGTCAATGATAAAAGGCAAGCAGATAAACGTTATCAGATACAAAAGAATAAAGCTGAGATGGTCCTTTATAAATAACGTCATGCGTCTTTCTCCATTAATTGGTAGCCGATTCCCCGAATCGTCTTAAGTTCTAAGGAGGATTGGACATTTTCTAATTTTTTTCGCAATCTTTTGATGTTCACTGTGAGTGTATTTTCTTCTACAAATCCTTCTTCATCCCATATAACAGAAAGTAGCTGCTGTCTTGTGACAACATTTGGACAAGCCTCAAAAAACATATTACAAAGCTGGAGCTCTTTTACCGTCAATACTTCCTCCTGCCTCGGTGTAGATAAACGTACTGTGTCCAAATTTAAGGTGGTATTCCCTATTTGTAATAGTCGTCGTTCTGCGTTTTTTGCATACTCTCCATAGGAACGTCGAATTTGCCCGTTAATTTTTGCTACTACGACATCCATTACAAAAGGCTTCGTGATAAAATCATCTGCACCATTTTCGATACCATATATCTGGTCGAGTTCGCTCATTCGAGCAGACAGAATCATAATGGGACATGTGGATATCTGCCTTATTTTTCTTGACCAGTAATAGCCATCAAAGTAAGGCAGATTTATATCCATAATAACTAAATGCGGTTCTGTTTCTTGAAAAACATCCAGAACGCTTTTAAAATCTTCTATTGTGTGACACTCATATCCGTATTTTTTAAGACGATTTTTTAATGTATTAGTAATACTGATTTCATCCTCCACAATTAATATTTTATACATAAAATCCCCTGCCTCTTTATTCTCAAAATTTTCATATTTCAAACTCACCACAGTCAGCGATAATAATTTCAGGCAAATAACATGTTGGCCACAACTCAAGTGAAAAATCAATTCCGTACTGCTTATAGAACTTTACTTTGTCAGCAACCCTATTCCCATGACGAGCCTTCTAATCCAGGATAAAGACCTTTAATAATACGTGAATACACATCAATTACCGCACCTTATAATTAACTAGTCGTCCTTCCTTGTTATGAAACAAAACTTCTATATGTAGCATACATTGTCTGACTTCCCAATCTCCCTCTCATTTTTGGGTTTGTATTTTTATTAAGTCATCCTCTTGCCAATGCAGTCGCTGTAACTAATAGCTGTTTTGGTGTTCAGTTAAATTAAAGTGGTTTCGTTTCAAATCCGGTTTTAAAAAATAAATCGCTCTAGTAAGATCCATCCTTAATTTTATAATGCCCTATATCAGATCCTCTCTCTTCTTTAATCCACTTATCGACGTTAGATGTTCTTTTTCTTTTTGACATAAGAACACCCCTTTGGCTAATCATAACCAAAGGGGTAAAACGGTGCAACTTTTTAAAAGCATTATAACTTTATTGTAAACAATACATCTTTTTGGCTTAATATATTTCCACACAAAGATATTCATTTTACATAACAAACTAATTTATTGTCTTCTAGGATTGTGCATATCGTAAGGATGAAATCTGAAGTTTTAGGATTAGAAATGAAAAATGAATGGTGCCCCCTTTCATAACATTTATAATCTTTCTCTTATTTATTTTCATTTTCAACAAACTTGCTAAAGTGGTTTCCCCAATGGGGTTGACTGCCGTCGATATCAGTAAAACCGTATTCTGTTGAGAGCCCCCATGTGCTCAACGATCTTCCCGATTTCCGTTCTACATTCGGATCAGCTGCTAGTGCGGCTACAGCCCTTCCGATGTAGAATGGCGTTTCGGATGCAATAAAATGCGGGTCGACTTCCGCTCCGTCCTTCCAGTTTTCTTCTGTCACTCCAAAGTGATCAAGCATCGCTTCAGACCGAAGAAAGCCTGGTGTTAATGCAACAGCGGAAACATGATGCGGTCTTAAATCTCTCGCCATCGACTCGGCCAAGTGGATGGCAGAAATTTTGGCTAGACTATAATACATATTGCCGCGATAATTGTAATCCACACCGTCTGTAATTTCGATGACCAAACCTTGTTTTCGTGCAACCATTAATTGAATGCCGTAATGACTTGTCAGGATATGCGAGTGTACAGCTCGTTTCTGCATCAAAAGCCCATTTTGCAGAGAATGCTCCCAGAATGGCTTCCCCCATTCTGTTAATGGGTCGCCCCCCCATACGTCATTCACCAATAAATCAAGACAACCGTCCTGTTCTTTCTCCACCCTTTCAAATAAAGTCTTCACGTCTTCCTCGACTGTATGATCGACACGAATCGGAATGCCAATTCCACCTTGTGAAGTGACCATTTCCGCCGTTTCTTCAATGGTTTCAGGTCTTCTCATACTAGAAAGATTACCTCGGGTACTTCGCCCCGTTACATAAACTGTGGCACCAGCTTCACCGAGCATCACAGCAATTCCCCGCCCGGCTCCTCTGGTAGCTCCTGCAACAACAGCTACCCTACCTTCTAATGGTTTCATTCATATCACTCTCCAATTTTGAGATAAGTATAGTATAATATTGAATGATGACATCCTTTGTCATATAATAATTATCTTTTATAAAGGTGGGTTAAATATGCGTGCGGACAGGTTGATTACCATTCTATTGTTGTTACAAAATAGAGGGAAAATAACAACAAAGGATCTGGCTAAAGAATTGGAAGTGACTGAACGTACCATTCACAGGGATATGGAAGCACTGAGTGCAGCAAGTATTCCCGTTGTGGCTGACCGGGGGAAAACAGGAGGATGGCGATTACTTGAACAATATCGAACGAATTTAACAGGTTTAAAAGATAATGAAATCAGATCTTTGTTTATCTCACCATCCGTTGATCTGCTTAATGATCTGGGTTTAACAAAGGATTGGGACGAAGCGCGTCAAAAGCTGCTGGCTTCAATTCCGAGTATCTTTCAGAAAAATGCCGGGGATGTGTGGGAACGAATCCATATCGACACAAGTACATGGAGACAATCGACTAACAAAATTGAGTCTTTTAAAACGCTCCAACAAGCAATATGGGACGAAAAGAAACTGCAAATGAAATATGAAAAGGCGAACGGAGAGATTATTGAACGAGAGGTTGAGCCGATAGGATTAGTGGCAAAAGGAAGCACATGGTACCTCATTGCCTCTGCTAACGGGGATTTTCGTAGCTACAAAGCCTCGAGAGTGCAGTCAGCAACCATAGCAAGTGAAACATTCTCGCGACCTGCGGACTTTGATTTGGCTCATTATTGGAGAGAATCCACACAACGGTTTATTAAAAGTCTGCCAAAATATGAAGTCGATGTTGAAATCTCTCCATCTACTATTCAACGAATAAAGTTTACCGGTCGTTTTGTACAGGTATTAAAGATAGACTCCCCCTTAGAGAATGACTGGATTCCCGCGAAACTTTCTTTTGATACAGAACAAGAAGCTAAGGAATATATTTTAGGCTTCGGGAATCAAATAAGGATTATTCAGCCCAAAGCCTTAAAGCAGAGTATTTACGATATGGCAAAAGCGGTTATGGATTTTTATAATCAGGAAAAGTGATTTTTTCACACCATACCCGATGAATTTGAAACTGTTCCTTTGTTTCAACAACTTCATTCAAATAGTCACTTGTTTTCGGTAATTTATTTAAATGACGCTCAAGTAGTGCAAGCCTTCTGATTTTCTTTCCAATACGACTAACATTTATATGAATGGTTTTTTTCTCCTGTAACAATTGATGAACAGCTTTGTTTATGACTGGCATAATGGCTTTAGAGAAGGGCTTAATAACCAAACCAAGGTCATTAAGCGCAACGCATTTGGTTTTAAACGTTTTGATCGATTTAGATTAAAAGTGTTATTACATCATCAATATAAAAATATCGACATTCGGGTCACATAAATGAGGCGTAAGCGTGTAACACACACCAACATTTGACGATATTTTCCATTTTCATAAAGCTTCACTAATTGCAGTTTAAATTCGGGTGTAAAAGTTCGACGTTGACGTGTCATAGTAGCACGCTCCCTTAAGTTAATAGTCTAAGTTTACAAGCCCTTATTTCATCTGTCCAACTTAGTGTAGCCTATCCAGTAAACAGCGTTAAACACATATTATATAAAGAACAAGGTTTATCAGCATTTATAAACAACTTGTTCTTCTTACTCTATTTTGTTAATGATGTATCATACAAAAAACAAATCAAGGTTATTACGGTTTAACAGGAACACATATTTCGCAATAAGGATTGCCTACCATATTACCGATATATTTTTCCATAATTGGTTTTATATCCATTTTATATCCGTTATTTTGTAGAGATTGAAAAATATTAGAATATGCCTTTTGAATATCCTCTGCAGTATGTTTGACTTCATATATAAGGTATTTTCCAGCAGTAATTTGCCCTTCGAGAACTGAATCATCCACTTCTTGATAATCATTGGGAATTACAATACAAGCATCAAATCTACAGTTATCAGGAAGTGTTGTTTCTGGATTATCTTGTGGAATTGCAAATAGAATTGCAGATTCAAGAAGATTTCTCTCCTTAGCCCACTTTTTTAGATTCTCCATTACTTCAATATTAGCAGGACCATATTGTCCAATACGTCGCATAAAAACAGTACGATAGTTTGGAAATGTCTCGACTTTGAATTTCATTATTTTAATCGTCCTTTCTTTTCTTATTTAGTTTGATACATTACGAATGTAGCACGCTTTAAAAATATAAACACTTTAATTTTTAAAATTTTTGAAATTAATTAGAATTTCGGTTGGTTCTCATTTAACTAAGAACGTGTTAAAAGTTATTTTGGAGTCTTTTATATTGTTTCAAATTGTGTGATATTAGGGAGTCTATTATATAGGTGTAAGCGTCAAGTAAAAATGAACACTTTTTGCTAATTAATTCTGAACACTTTCTTCCTTAAATATGGATGTTCGATTCTTCATTCGATGATTGTCTTCCCCCTGAAATTGAATAACTTCTACTCGATGTAGAATCCTATCCAAAATAGCTGTGGTGATCCCTTGGTCACCTAATAAATCGCCCCACTCACTTGGTCCCTTATTTGAAGTTAATATAATAGAGGCCTTGTCATGTAAGTCATTAATGAGATGGAAAAAGAGGTTAGCTTCTCTTTGATCCATCGCCATAAACATCAGATCATCAATAATGACCAGATTGGCGGCTCTTATTCGCTTCATCCTAATTTGGGCTTTTCGTGTGAATTCTTCAGCTTTTAAATGTCTTATCAATTCTTCCATCGTTATAAACATAACCTGATAACCTTGGTGAACCGCTTTAATCCCAAGTGCAGTGGCTAAATGTGTTTTTCCAACACCTGCTGGTCCTAACAGGACCAAGTTATATAATTGATCGATCCAGGTTAGCTCACTTAACTGTTTTAGCTGCTTTTGACTTAAGGTTTGTTGCTCATTAAGATTGTACATCTCAAGTGTTGTGTGGGCAGGAAATGCTGCCCACTTTAATTGTCGTTCATTCTTACGATCATAGTCGTGGAAATTTTGTTGTACACGTCTTCGCACACGATCTAATCCACAATAGATATATCGACAAAAATGAAAGCGATCAGCTACGATAATAGGCTTTCCTAATGCCTTTTGAACAGTTGCCTTAAAGGCGGGACTCATATCCATGATAACGACTTCAATCTGTTGACCATGTTTTTGTAGGTAATCTTTAATCGCGTTTTTATACCGATTAGGTAGTATATCAAGAAGTTCTCTAGTGATACCATCTGCGATAATTAGCTGATATTTTCCTTCTCTTGTGTCCCCTTTGTATTCATCCATTGCAATAAGGGCTGGAAAAGTTTCTATCTTTTTTATTTGCTCTTATCAAAGCGTCTTACAATGGTGGAAGGCGAAGACTCGTATGTTTGTCCAACCTCTTTAAAGGTCTTTCCTTTTATTGATTTCATTGAGACCGCTTGCTTCCATTCAATAGAAGCACGCTGGTACCATTCTACTATTGGACTTTTTTTCAGAGAATCGCTTCCCACAAGATGGACAAACATAACGACGACGCTTATACCATAATAAAGTCATTCACTCAAACCACTTTAAATGTTTGATTTTTTGATACCTATAATCATGTACACGCTCTGTTTTAGTGTCACAAATCAGGCAACAATGAGGCGTACGGTCCATTTCTACATAAATCTGAACCGTTCCTTCACGTTCTTCACTATTCGTTATAATGTAGTCTTTTAATCCTGGTATATTCATGGTAAAATCCATATACACGAAACCCCATTCTCTACTTGTTTCTCGGCAATTCAAGTATATAAGAATGCATCGGTTGCGTGTGTTTTGTTTTTCAGAAATTCACCTAAACCCCAACAAATATGATAGAGCCGTTTTTATTTTATCCACTCACAAAAAAAGTTTTGGATAAAATATCTATTTATAACATATACTGGTTTTTATGTATAGTATTTACTCTAATTTCTCTATTCTTGGGTTTTTTAGCATAATTGGGAACCAAATGATATACCAGTTTTTAATTATGATTTTTATTGATAATGATTTTTCAAATCAAATGACCAAACGCCATTTTCTTTCAATTTGTTCTAAAACAAGCATGGGTACAAATATTATTTTATTTTCTATTAACCTTATTATTTTCTTAATGTACTCTGATTTTGACCATATTGCATATCTTCTATCGAATTATGGACCACTCATAAATAATCTAATGGTGATAATTGGGTCTGTGTTTATAAGATATTTATAAATCTTTGGTTTAAAGAAAGAAGACTTTTGCAATTCGTTACATTTTGTATTCTCCCATATACCGCACTTGTTTTTATTATAGAATTCTTACCAAGATTTTTATTTTAAACTAAACTTTAAACCATAATCATAGTTAGGATGTGTCATAATGTTTATAAGAGAAACAGTAAAGGTGTTCTTAAAAGGTCCAAAAATAGAATTATTATCTTTGATTGTAGGATTAACATTTATGCTAACATTGGCAAATATAGAAATGCATCATTGGTCATGGTTGGTCTCTTTAGGATTCATGCTCTTATGTACGACTATATTCCGATTCATCACAGTTGATAAAAAGTATTATCTTAATGATCAATCTAAATTAACTTATAAAAATGTTGTAGATTATGTAGTCAGTAAAAATTTATTTACAATCCTTTTTGTACTGCTTATTCTTTCTCTTGTTTTTGTAATTAGTAGTTTTTTTAAAGGGGGCCAATTTGAATTTCAAAAAATCGGCAACATAATCATTTATTGTTTGTTTGTTTTGGGTTCTGATAATATAATTTATAGTTTCAATAACAAGCCAGTACCTAGTTATGCCAGTGGATTTAAACGAAATGAATTAGAAGATATTAAAGTGGGCTGGACAAATTTAAAAAGTCAACTCCCTTCATTTATTATGATTGGTTTATACTGTGTGATTTTTTTTGTTATAGATTTTGTTCCTGATTTGTTCTCCTCAATCGTTTACTATATTACTGGTTTTTGTACCTTAATTTATTTTATGAAATTAGAAAAAAAGAAAGAAACATAGATAATATGCTAGAGGATTACTTTAAATTTTCAGCTAATTTTTGGCTCTTCGCCATTTTCTGTGTAACTCGCACATTTCAGCCTTTTCGTAGGCTAGTATTTTCCCTTCTTCGCCTAACTACCACTTAGATGATAGAGCAGAGGGGGCAAGCGATTTGGACTTGACGCTTACACGGCATCATCTACAATATGCAAAGGGGAAGAAACGATAGATTGACGCTGTTTAGAGCACTCTAATTTTACGCGTATTCGAAAGTTCTCCATGTTACGAAAACCATAAGAAATACGTTTTCTATTCTTAATCTTATGGTTGGTTCTTTCTGTTCTAGCATTTGTATAGGGTTGTTCGAAATAGTTTAAAATATACGATTTCCATGTATCTAACGTCTTAACGCCTTTTGCTTTATTTGTATAATTCTATTATAGTGATAGTTCTCCCAGTTTTCAAGAATGTATGTTCCCTACCACATTAGATTGATGTTAGAGTAAAATGTTTATGGGAGAATAAATACCTCAACTTTTGGTGTTGAAGTCTATAGACTTTAACACCAAAAGTTGAGGCGAGCAAGCGAAGCGCGGTAGAAGAAAATCCCCCTATTCGCTGCGTCTATTTTATTGACATAATTTTACTTTTACATAGATTGTTGTAATATGTAAGTTTATGTCCCCCACAATTAATTTCTTTCCCTCCCCAAATCCCCCTCAATCCCTTGCCACCGTTACTCTCAACTTTGTTCCTATTTCTTATACGCAATTAGTGTTTTTCCTTAAAACAACCAATTTTGACCCGAAATATTCGATGCGAAATTTGTCGAACAGTATCTTTGTTTTTCCGTTACAGAGAAAAAACTGGATAGGCTACACTAAGTTGGACAGATGAAATAAGGGCTTGTAAACTTAGACTATTAACTTAAGGGAGCGTGCTACTATGACACGTCAACGTCGAACTTTTACACCCGAATTTAAACTGCAATTAGTGAAGCTTTATGAAAATGGAAAATCTCGTGCAGACATTGCTAGAGAATATGATATTACACCTTCTGCGTTAGATCGTTGGATTAAAAATCATCAGGAAACAGGTTCATTTGCCGCCAAAGATAATCGTTCTGAAGAAGAAAATGAACTGATGCAACTTCGCAAAGAAAATCAACGTTTACTGATGGAGAACGATATTTTAAAGCAAGCAGCGCTGATCATGGGACGAAAATAGATGTGATTCGAAATAACGCTCATAACTATTCGGTATCAGCAATGTGTAACGTCCTCGATATTCCAAAAAGTACGTATTACTACCATGTCGATGTAGCAGGCAAACGTGCACAGAGAGATGAAGATAAAGAGCTTTCTAAAGAAATTGTTCGTATTTTTAAAGAGAGTCGAAACAATTATGGTACACGCAAAATCAAGAAAGAATTAGCGAAGTTACCTGAACCAAAATATGTTTCACGTCGCCGTATTGGTCGACTCATGAACGAAGTAGGACTCGTGTCGAATTATACAGTGGCACAATTTAAACCACACAAATCAACGTGTAACGAAGCTCCTGTAAAGAATGAATTACAGCGCCAATTTAAGCAAGATCAACAATTAGCTGTCATTGTCATCGATTTAACATACGTCCGTGTCGGAAAAAAGTGGCATTATGTATGCCTATTTGTGGACCTTTTCAATCGCGAAATCATCGGCCGTAGTGCTGGAGCAAATAAGACAGCAGACCTTGTATATCAAGCCATTACAAGTATTCAAGCCAATCTGAATGACATAAAAATGTTCCATACAGACCGTGGAAAAGAGTTTGATAATCAGCTCATTTCAGAAGCTCTTGAAACATTTGGTATCCAGAGATCACTAAGCATGAAAGGATGCCCTTATGACAACGCCGTGGCCGAAGCTACATTTAAGGTATTCAAAACAGAATTCGCTAACGGAGCTCATTTCTCTTCTCTTCAACAGCTCGCTCTTGAACTTGATGATTATGTTCATTGGTTCAATAACATTCGAATTCACGGAACACTAGGCTATTTAACACCAGTAGAATTCAAGCAACAGACCTTATAATTTTTGTCCAGTTTAGTGTTGACATTCCAATGTTTTCTTAAAGACTTTTGGAGGATACTTGATATGTTTCTAGCAACCTTTTAGCCTCAATAACTAAAGATGGCAGACCATTCGAAAAGTTACGTTTTAGATGAAGGACATGTCATTGCTGATTCTCTTGGAAGAGTCTCGACTTTTCTTTATACTCTTTACTTTTACCTTCTACCATAGAAACCCTTATAAATGGCATCTGTCAACTCACTCCTTATCCGTTATAATTATTTTTCTACCTGACTTTGCTGATTCTCGTACGTTATCTAATAATCGATGAAGTTTAACTGCATCATTGAAATTAGGAATCTTACGCTTGTTTTCGAGTATATCTTTAGCAAATATGTTATAAGCCTTTTCTATATATTCTTTAGGACTCGTATCTTTTTCTAAAGGTAACATAACTTCTTCAATAGAAGCCCCCTCTTTATCATCACCTAAGCCCGAGTAATCTGGATGAGAGATTTTCTCTAACCTTAAATTTCCAAACTGGACATGCCCCGATGAATTGGATTGTGTTAATCGAAATACACCTTTTTCACCTCTAATCTCTAAATGAAACTTTGGAGATACCCCTGCTTGAATGTGAATAGAAGTTGATATGTTATCACCAAGAGTACCTTGAACTAAAATTTGATCAGCAGTATCCTTTACTATCCTTTCACCTGTTTCTCGTATAATAGCTTCCTTGTAATTCGTGTTCATAATAGCTGAAAGTTCCTTGAAATCACCTAATGTATGACAAAGAACATCCAGAGCATGCCCTCCATGTATGGTGAGTAAATTCGCTCCATTTTCTTCTTTTAAGAGATAGGCACTTCTTTGATCCGTTATCCTCCCTTTTACTTGAGTAGATACCTCCATTGTACAAGAAAGTATCTTCCCTATTTCATTCCTTTCTAATGCTTTCTTTAAATAACTAATTTCAGGAGATTGTCTCCCTTGTAATCCGACAGCATGATGTATCCCTTTTTTGTCAGCTAGTTTTGCTAACTCTATAGCTTCCTGTGTATTCCTACCTAGTGGCCATTCACAATTGATATGCTTTCCTTTTGAAATAGCACTCTTAGCAATCTCATAATGAAAAGGCACTTTTACACTTACAACCACTAAATCAACATCTTTTGATTCTACTAATTTGCTGTAATCTGCAAAAGGTATAGCATTGAATTCCATCGCACTTTTCATCGCACTCTCCATATTTGACGTACCTATTGCTTTAATTTGGTAAATAAGGTTCGCTTTTAGGGCTGGAATATGGGTTTGACTGGCCCATTGATTATTTAATGATCCACCCACTATTCCTACATTAATCTGTTTACTATCCATAAATCCCCCTCCAAAACTCATAAATAAGAAAATCATTAATGTAATTATAATCCCAAAGTGATAACATTAATAATGTTATCAAATGATACGTCTATCACTTTTTTTGATAAGGAGATTAGTTTGTTATGCATATTGAAGACATGAATGTTTTTATTTCAGTCGCAGAATTGAAAAGTATGTCAGCAGCAGCAATTAAATTGAATCACCTCCAATCTAATATATCTGCAAAAATAAAAAAAATTGAGACCCACTATAATAACGAATTGTTTATTCGAAATTCAAAAGGTGTCAAGTTAACGAAAAAAGGAGAGGAATTATACCACCAATATAAGAAAATCATCCTTCTCTGGGAACAAACCGAAAACCAAATGAAATATCATGATAAAAGTTTACGGATTGGAACCATGGTATCTTTTGGCGGAAAACAAATTTCTGCTGCTTTAAATGATCTATCTAAAGCACACCCTGATTTGAATGTTACTTTAAAAACAGGTTCGACTGAGGAAATTGATCAACTACTTACTGAAGGGCAAATTGATATTGGCGTCACCATTGGATCATTCAATAACAAACATATAAATTATGAAAAGTCAGGTACTGAAGAAATGGTGATAATAGGGGGGAATATTAGTCAAGAAACAACATTTAATAAATATTTATTCCAGAAAAATGTCCTGATACTTTCCGAGAAATGTCTCTATCATTCAATATTACGTAATATATATGATACTTTGAACATTAAATCGGGGGACTTCATTGAAATTGGTGATCCTGAAACTTTAATTCAATTTGCATCAATAGGTATGGGGATTACGCTAATCCCCAAAAGAATTGCATCTTACTATAACGTAGATTCCTATTTAGAAGTACCGAAACCCTTTAAATATATGGATTCTTATTACACTAGAAGATTGAATTACGAATTATCACCTATCGAAAAACAATTTTTCGAACTAAATAACAAATATATCTTTAGTTTCTAAAATAATGGCAATGATTGAGATAACTCATCCTTTCACTTCGATTCCGTTTATAAAAAAATGACGGTCCATAGGGAGAAACATGAATTCCAAATGAATTCCTACTCTACTTCTAACCTGAAGAACGAACGAAAAAACCAGATAAAATAACTGGAATCACTCGACTCTAGCGTGGGGAAACCAACTGAAAAAGAACTGGATCAAGACTGAACCATTACTGGCAAAGGATTGGGGGAATATAGAATTGAAGTAAACGACTGGATATAGATTGAATACTGATTGAAAATTGGATTGTATTACTTTTGGATTTCCACCTAATTTTACATAAAAAAACCGAAAGTCTGCCGGAAAAGGACCGGAAAAAACTTCGGGATTGGAACGTTAATTTTCTTTAGGGAACGCAATATTTTATCTAAGGAAGGAAATTTTTATTGAAGACAATTGGCTCCAGCCTGAAAATTAATTGATATTACGATTGAATTAAATAATTTTCTGCCGTTCTTGTTTCCCCTACGCTCTTCGCTCCAACTATTTAGCAGTAGGTACCGACTTTCTAGCTTGGGGAGAAGAAATAGACAGGGAGATATAATAGAAAAAATAAAAATGTATATAAGAACTTATCCTACCAGTATAATGCCATATGGAACTTATCCGTTTCTTTACAAAAAAACATACAGTTTGCACCTTCTCCAAGAGAGAGCGTAAAAAGTTTTGTGTAAATGGTTATACTTTCCAATAAGGAGATGGTCATTTATGCAAGACTTTTTTTATGACAAAACAATTAAAGAGTTAAAGAAAGGTTGTCGCACAGTAGAAGATGTTCAGCAGATGATGAAGGATCTGTTTAAAGAAACGCTTCAACAAATATTCGAAGCGGAATTCGAAGAGGAGTTAGGCTACCAAAAACACAATGTGAAAGGAAACAATACAGGTAACAGTCGAAACGAAGAAAATCAAATCAAAGTTTGGTGAAGTAGAACTTGATACACCAAGAGATCGAAATGGGGAGTATGAGCCAAAGGTAATTAAGAAATACGAAAAAACGGTCAACGGAATAGAGGGACAAATATTAGGACTGTACGCTAAGGGAATGTCTACACGAGATATTGAAGATCAAATGAGAGATGTATATGGTATCGATATTTCCCCTACATTGGTTAGTAAAGTGCCCGATAAGCTATCGCCAACGGAAAAGATGAGTGCATCACGCCCGCCTCTCCACGAACGCGCTTACTGTAGCTTTAAAATAAAGTTTGATTAAAAATACCTCGCAGACCCATATTTTACGATAAATTAAAAGAAACCATTTTGAAAAAAAGACTGATCAAAATGGATTCTTTTCAGCAGGTTTAAGCTTGGTTTTTTTAAAAAAGTTTGATCATTTTCTACCTGTTTTGCTCCCCAACCAGGCCCGATTGTGGAAGATTTTTTTATATTGAATGGTATCGTTGTACTGTGCAGCAAATAGGTCTGCTTGTTCTAAATAATCATTTCTATTAATTTCAATTCAAAACTCTTTTAACAACTCTTCAAACCATTGAAGATTTACTAGGTGGTGAGAACGTGAATTTTCCAACATTTTTTTAAAAGACGTTGATATAGATTGATCATACTCAATAGATTGTTCTAATAGTAAAATTTTCTTTTTTGTTTGTTCAATTTGTATTTCTATAAGATTTGTTAACTCCTCGCTTTTATATTCATTAGCAAACAACATGGTTGCATAAAAAGATAAGTTTATATAGTCTGTCTTAGACCCGTACTTATACATCAAATTTCCAAATTCTCTATCGCCTAGTTCAGTAATGATATAGTTATGCGTCTCTCTTGTATTGTCTAATTGGTCAACTTTTTTAATATATTGTTTTGCTTCTAATTGTTGAAGATTATAATAGAATGACCCTTTAGTGAAATTCACTATATATTTATAGTGTCTCTTTTTCATTAATGCTAGTAATTCATACCCGTAAGAACCTGGATTTTGTTTTAATAAACCTAAAATAAGTAATGGTATCAAAAAATAACTCCTTTTATTATTGATTAATTTTAATAGCTATTCCCTTTAATTAGGTTAATCATTGTTTGTTGATTTGCGTGACTTGAGATACAAATTCATCATATGTTATTTTCCCTAATGCAAAATCCATAGTTTTTATATATATCTTTTCTGCATTAGTATGTGTTCGATCCTGATTTAGTTTTAACCACTCATTTTCATTAGTTAGAGGCTTCAAAACATGCTTCCTGCTAGAAAAGGCTTCAAAATATCGCAAACCAAATCTCCTTTGTGATAGAGCATCAATATGAATACCATCAGGGTTAGAAGTTAATCCTGAAGCTGTGACAAAGTAGCAATGATCTTGTTCAAAAGCAAATTTTTGTAACTCTTGATTAACAAGATTATATTCAGTACAGCTTTTACCAAATCCTTCTTTTCCTAAAAAATCTCCTAAACCACCAATTATAATTGGAATAGTTGGAGCATTTAATTCCTTTCTAAGAGAATTAATAATTAAGAGGAGCTTCTCATAATATACTTTGTAGTTATCATTATTACTATCACTTTCTCCTTGATGCCATAGTATTCCAGTTAACTCACTACTTTGCATAGCAAATTTAGCTTCAGTTATTGCATGTCTAAAAAGCACTCCATCTACAGACCACTCACTCAAAGAACTTCCACCTTCAGCACAAGGAATTAAACCAATACTATCTTCTTGATTTTGGCGACTCCATTCATCTGCAAATGAGCCTGCTAAACTTATCCCCGAAACAGGACGATCATAATTGATAGGCTCAGTCATCATTTGCCATTTCCCATTACGCAACATTTGTATTCTTTCATTATAGATCGAGGGTACTTCTTTAATAAACCCTCGTCCAGCCATATTTGACTGTCCTAACATTAAAAACGATTTAATCACTTTTTGTTCTTCCTTTCAATTTTTAAATATTTATATGTTAAGTAATTACTCATTTAATTTATTGGTTCAATAGATTTTTCTAGATTAAGAAATTCAACCTATCAACCAAAGTCTAATTAGACTAGCGCACTAAGTATATTATAGTCTAATTAGACTTGTTGTCAAATTCACATTGAAAAATACTTACACACGGAACTATTCACTAAACTCCTAGTGTGCTAAAGGCTATTCTTTCACAAAATCTCATATAAGTGAAGAATCTTACTGCTCTGTTAACGTCAGATAAGTAAGACGATTGCATTTAACAATCGTCTCAAAAGAGAGCTATTTAATAAGCCGTATCGTTGTATTACGCTGCAAATGGATCAGTTGTTTGTTTTTCGTCTTTCTTTCTCAACATTAACTCCTGTTAGTTGAACAAAGGCACTTAAGAGTCATTTGCTTTTTAGTTACCTGTCTTATCCTACTAATTATTATCGTTCTCATTATAGTATTTTTTCACTAGGTGACTACGTTGTTTAAGATATTATTAATTGAAGATGATGCTACTCTATTTAAAGAGATAAAAGACCGGCTTGTAGACTGGGAATATGAAGTGTTTGAGGTTAAAAACTTTCAAAGTGTCATGGAGAGCTTTGCTGAGGTTCATCCAGACAACATGCTACAGGCATGGGATTGTACTTAGCAAAAAAGGCTGCCATCCCACTTGGTATTCACATTTCCGTTTGGTCAACTGTTGGTAGAGGGACAACATTTACCCTTACCTTCTCAAAAGAGAATCGATTTCTCCAGATTCAAGGCGAGTGACAAAAATGTCACTCGCCTTTGCTTTTTTGTTAGGATAATCAAAGGACTTCATGGAAAGGAATATATACAGTAAGGGTAGGGTCACTTAACAGTTGGAGGAACTTTTTTATGAATATACTTGAAGCTAGAAAAATCCATAAAAGCTACGGAAATAAATTCACGAGACAAGAGGTCTTAAAGGGAATTGATATTAGCATTAAAAAAGGGGAATTTGTTACGATCATGGGTGCATCAGGATCTGGGAAAACCACTCTTCTAAATGTGTTATCAACGATTGACCGGCTAAGCCATGGTTCCTTAGAAATCGAAGGTGAGGAACTAACGAAAAGCAAAGAAAAGAAGCTCGCGGAATTTAGAAAGCATCATTTAGGGTTTATCTTTCAAGACTATAATTTACTTGATACGTTAACAGTAAAAGAAAATATCTTATTACCCCTCTCGATCACAAATATTTCCAAAAAGGAAGCACTAGAGAAATTTCAAATGGTCGCAGCAGACCTTGGAATTAAAGACATAGCGGGTAAATATCCCAATGAAATATCAGGCGGCCAAAAACAAAGGACATCTGCGGCGAGAGCTTTCATTCACGAGCCAAGTATTATTTTTGCTGATGAGCCAACTGGTGCTCTTGATTCAAAAGCAGCGTCTGACCTACTAGGTAAATTAAGCACTTTAAATGAAAAGCGAAAAGCAACCATAGTGATGGTTACTCACGACCCTGTTGCAGCAAGCTACAGTAGCCGTGTTATTTTTATTAAAGATGGTCAAATCTATACCCAATTGAACAAAGGAGAAGAAAGCCGAAACACATTCTTAAAGGATATTATGAAGACACAAGGAGTTTTAGGTGGGGTGCACAATGAGCATTAATCAGCTAATTTTCCGCAGCTTTCAAAGGAACGTAAAAAGCTATTATTTGTATGTGTTCGCTCTCGTCTTTAGTGCTGCCCTCTACTTTGCCTTCGTTACCTTGCAGTATGATCCTTCAATGGCCGAAGCATCCGAATCGACTAGAGGATTAGTAGCCATTAGGGCGGCTTCTGTACTTCTAATCGTTATTGTGACTGTGTTCCTGTTATATGCTAATAATCTATTTATCAAAAGACGCAGTAAAGAAATTGGTTTATTTCAACTTATAGGCATGACGAAAAACCGTATTTTCAAGATCCTCACTGCTGAAAACGTCATACTCTATTTTGGTTCATTATTCATTGGAACGTTTTTCGGTTTTGCCTTTTCGAAATTAATCGCCATGACCTTATTTAAAATAACGGGCGTGGATGCCGTTGCCTCTCTCTATTTTTCTGACGAGGCTTTCATCCAAACATTGCTCGTATTCGGTAGTATCTATATTTTGATCATGCTGATGAACTATCTTTTTATTAGGAACCAAAGCATTTTGTCACTATTTCATATTACTAGTAAAACAGAAAGCAGAGTAAGTAAGATTTCGAGCATAGAAATCTTGATCGGGATTTTTGGGATTCTACTTATTTTAGCTGGTTACTATGTATCGGCAAGACTTTTTGATGGGGATTTCGTGTCCATAAACCACCTATTTTTAGCGATGATTTTTATTCTAGCATCTGTTATCTTCGGAACTTATTTTTTCTACAAAGGTTCTGTACGCTTTATTACCAACATGATAAGAAAAAATAAAGGTGGCTATTTAAACATCAATCAAGTGATGTCACTATCTTCCATTATGTTCCGCATGAGATCAAATGCGATGCTACTTACCATTATCACAACTGTATCAGCACTAGCAATCGGCCTGCTATCCTTAAACTATATCTCCTACTATTCAGCTGAGCGTAATGCTGAGAATACGGCACCTACTGATTTTGCATTTGTCACATCAGAGGATGCAGTGGCTTTTGGTGAGGTATTAAAGGAAAGCAGAATTAGCTACAGTGAACAAAGGGTTGATGTGCTTCGAGTGGAAATTGATATCAAAGAGATTACGGGCAACGATATCGAGAACAAAATGAGAGTTGCGGTTATAAGTGACCGTTATGTTGAAGGCATTGATGTAAGTCAAGGTGAAACGTTATTTTCTGGATATAGTGATGCGCTTTTGACACTGTTAGACTTGAAAGATTCAGGAACAGTTACCTTTCACGGACTCACGGCAGTTTTCAATCAGGAGTATGTAGGCATAGTTAATGATAGTGTGCTGCCTCTCTATTTTACTGGCGGATTACCTGCAGTGATTGTGAATGAAACGACATTTACTATGCTCGCTAATGACATGGACCCAGATATTCAGTTCGACTCATCTCTTTATATTGGCTTTACATTAGCTGATCGAGAAACCGTAGAAGCTGCTGATACACTTTTTCAAAGCATGCCATTCAGTCAAGATTCTGGCAATAACTCCCAATACTCGGTAGCGCTACAGCAAAAAATCAATATGGGCACTACGATGTTCAGTGTCGGCTTTCTCGGACTCACCTTCTTAATAACTTCAGGTTGTATCCTCTACTTTAAACAAGTAGAAGAAGGTGATGAAGAACAACCAAATTACAAAATCTTACGAAAACTAGGCTTCACTCAAAACGATCTTCTACAAGGGATCCTAAGGAAGCAACTATTCAACTTCGGCATTCCGCTTGTCGTTGGCCTTATGCACAGCTACTTTGCCGTCAAATCAGGCTGGTTCATTTTCGGGACAGAGTTATGGACACCAATGCTTATTGTCATGGGATTGTATGCAGCACTGTACTCAGTTTTTGGCTTTCTGTCTGTGCTTCATTATAAAAAAGTGATTAAAATGTCGCTGTAAAGGAGGAGAATTAGTTTGAAAAAAGGAGTTAGTATTTTAGCTATATTCATGCTAGTAGCAGTATTACTTACTGCTTGTAATATTCAAAGAATAGGAAAAGACAATGTATATATAGAAGTGATAGAACCTACAGAGACTAAGGAAGATAGTTTGGATGGTGGAGAATTAATAACTAGATATATTTACAAACAAAAGGCATTTGATGAAGAAGGAGAATCAGTAGATGTAGAATTCTCTGCGGGTAGAGAATTACGACAAGGTGCATATTTAATGCTCTATCTTAGGAATAATAATGAAGTAACATCTTATGATGAAGTAACGTGGGACGACATCCCAAATGCTGCACAAGTCGAACTAGAAAATTATTATAGTGAAAATTAATTTATTACTCAACTTTGCACTTGAAATTGAGTAAGTATAATCATTGACAGGAAAGACATTCAGTTACGTGTTTACCTGCAAAAAAGGATAGGAAAGATAGGAAAGCAGTGTGTCTATCTGCTTTCCTATCCTTTTTATATATCACAAAAACACTCCTCTTTCTTAAATCAACGCTCCCGTGAGCGATAATTCAATCTATTATTTATACATTATAAGAATGGACTCAGTAGTTTGTTAAAAGCACTTTCCCTTTGTTCTCTTTGGAATCATTAGCGATTATTATATCCTATAAATTATCGAACTTTATTTCAAAGCTACACTTACATTTTTTTCTTTTATCTCCAACCCTTGTCATGATTGATTTCTCTTCCCTTTTCCCAAACAAAAAAGAACCGAGAAGCTGTACAAGTTGTACGTTCCCGATTCTAATTAAAAGTATTACCTAAAGTCGATACATAAACTCCCTCCGCTTTCTGTTGCTTTGAAATAAAGTTTGATCAAAAATACCTGATAAATCCTTTTATGACCGTAAGCAGCAAAATCCATTTTGAAAAAAAGATTGATCAAAATGGATTTTTCCCTTGTGAAATATTCTTCAATTTTTATAAAAAAGTTTGATCATTTTCTACTTATTGCTCTTCCACAATCAGCACCCGATAGCTTAATAACTCTCTAATCCAGTTTTTCCTTTATTCTTTTTAAGCCAACTGATAGCAATAAAGTAACCAATAATAGGTGCCATCCCATATCCCATGATTGGCATAGGGAAATTACCAAATAAAGTTACAATCATCGCCATTAAGAAATAAATTGCTAAGGTTAATGAAATTATATTTTTTGTACCGTAAAAAAAGAATGGACTTAATAATAATATTAAAGATAAAATACCTAAAACGAACCAGACATTTCCAAGGTCTGCAACTAAAAAGATTATATCTTCTACATAAGGAATTGGTGCTAAATCATCGAGAAAAATCCACGAAATGATAACGAAGCCAGCAATTAGAATAAAACTTAGAAACTTTATCATCCAATTACTAATGTTTTTCCATAAAATAATAGCAGTTGCACACGCAAATGCGGTTAATTGACCTGCATCTGGTTGAAATAACAATATTAATAATATAATAAAGATTAGTCCTATTGCGTAGCTTTCACGATTGTTTAATGCTAATATCCATAACTGAATAATTAATAAGGGTAAAATAATACTTGCTATATATATATTAATTGGTCCAAAAGTTAACCATCGATGAACACCTTCTATACCATTAAACAAAAATGGTAAAACTAATAAAGCCACTATAACGACGGTATGAAGCAAATTTCCTTTACTTAATTTTTTTCTCTTATTACGAACTAAATAAATAGAACCTAAAACAGTTCCCAATAACCAGATTAATAAGTTTTGAAGCCAAATGCCTGAAGCCACACCATTTGAAACCATTGCAAAAGTTCCTATAAAGATAGCAGGAAGCATAAGTAAATAAGATTTGTTATTTTTAAAATTATCCATGTAAAATCTTCCTCTATAAATTAAGATTTTCTTCAAATTTCTTTAGAATTTCATGCTCTTGAAATTTGCACTGACTAGTTAGAACTTGCATTGTATACATATATTGGAAAATCAGTCTCCTTCCTAGTAGAGATCATGCTTTCTCGCTTAAAAATATGATCGCACCAGTCGATTTCCACATTTCTCTGGGGTTACCCTCCCATTTCTCTCAGCGTCTTTGCCTGTACATTCCTTCCCAACCTTCCAGTTCCAAATTACGATATGGTATAATTTAGACTTGCCTAGAAGGCATGCTAGTTTGTCAGAAATAAAAAACAACCCTTCAAGAACATGTTATCTTAAAGGATTGTTTTTATCAAACTTTATTCCAAATTATCAATCTTTATTTCAAATGATCAATCTTTGTTATAAATTTTCAAACACTGTAGCTTTGAAATAAAGTTTGATTAAAATACCTTGCCAACCCCACATTTTACGATAAATAAAAAGAATGCATTTTGAAAAAAGATTGATCAAAATCGATTCTTTTCTTTTTGAATGAACATTCCATTTTATAAAAAAGTTTGATTAAAAATCACTTAAAATTCTTTAATCGAAAAGGAATGAAACAGTGCAACTTTATTTTAAATCTACATTATTCATACATCACAAGAACTTTATTTAAAATAAATGACTTACAAAAAGACGATACCTTTAATTATTACGCTGAAAATATCGTGCCAAACTTTATTTAAAAAGGGAGTTGCAAGGCATCGATCAATTATCGACCTTTGGAACAACTCCCTGAAACAATTTGACTTTATTTCAAACTTTGATGATTATCTCTTCTATACTCATTTTGATAACATCATAGTGCAAAATCATAATATAAGCAGTCAATTTCTAACTTTTTTTGGAAACCCTTTTCTTTTAGCTTGCAACACTATAATCAAAGCGAATACAACTAATAAAACAAGAGCCCAAGGAAGTGTTTGAACACCTAACTGTTCAAGTAATATACCGCCTACTACACCGCCACCACCGATTGCTAGATTCCATGAAGTCACAAGCATTGCTTGGGCTACATCAGCATTTTCCCCAGCGGATTCAGCAGACGCAGTTTGCAGCAATGTGGCCGCTCCACCAAATGTCAGTCCCCAGATCACAACGCCTATATAAATCACTACTGGTTCACTGATTCCTAATCCAAGGAAAATAGATGCAACAGCGAAACCTATCAGACTTATGACTACTAATTCACGAAGCCAACTATCAATTAGAACTCCTATTAGCCAGATACCAATGACTGATGATACTCCAAATAATAATAAAATAACATCAGTACGTCTGCTCAATCCAGCTTGAGCAAGATATGGGGCAATATAAGTATATAAAATATTATGGGCTAGCACCCAGGCAAAGACAACCATCAAAACTGATAGCATGCCAGGCAAAGTGATGACCTCATGAAGAGGTTTATTTTCAGCTTTTTGACCTGGAAAATCTGGAAATTTCCAAATCACCCAAACAACAAGTGCTAACGCCAACAACGACATAAGAAGAAAAACTAATCGCCATCCAATTAATGAACCGAGGAAAGTCCCTATTGGCACACCGAATGCGAGGGCAAGTGGCGTACCGACCATTGCAACAGCCATCGCTTTCCCCTTCAATCTATCTGGCACCATACGGCGAGCATATCCGGCGGTAATCCCCCAAAGAACTCCGGCAGAAACACCAGCAAAGAAACGAGCAATAATAGTTAAAATATAGTGAGATGATATTGCCGTCACCGTATTAAATATCAAAAATCCAATAATACACGAGAGCAAAAGCGGACGACGACGCCACCCACGTGTTGCAGTAACGATTGGTATTGCAGCGGCAACCGAACCAAGAGCATAAAACGTAACAAGTTGGCCAGTTAACGATTCCGATACTCCAAGTCCACTGCTTATTTGTAATAGTAATCCCGCTGGTAAAGTTTCAGTCATTATACATATAAATCCCGCCATAGCAAGTGCTAATAAACCTCCCCAAGGCAGGGATTCTATTTCATGTGTTTTCGTGGAATGAGGCTGTCCTGATGCACTGTGTCGACTCATTATAGTCACTCTCCTTATTTAATATTTACAGAACAAATTAATTACTTATCCTGGTCACTGTAAATATTACTAAACAGAATATTTAAAGTACATGAATACTTAAAGGAGTTATGATTGATCTGCATTTAATATAATTGCATTTTAGTTATTTACCCTATAAAATAAATGCATGAAATAAAATTTATTTATTCATTTCTGAATTGATCTGGTTCAACCCCCATTTCCAGTAAGGAGAGATACTATATGGACAACGTCGACCGCAATATCCTTTACCATCTGCAACACAATGCGAGATTATCTAGGACGGAACTTGGAAAATTAGTTAACTTATCTCAACCAGCAGTCACAGAAAGAGTACATCGTATGGAAGAACAAGGAGTGATTAAAGAATACCGTACAATTATATCGCCTGAAAAAATCGGAAAACATGCGGCTGCTTTTATGTTATTTCACACAAAAAATTGTCTTGCTTTTCTCGATTTTTGTCGTTCTAGCCCTGAAGTTGCAGAGTGTTACCGTATTAGTGGAGACCATAATTACTTATTAAAAGTCATCGCTGACTCAACACAGGATCTAGAAGAATTCGGTAATCTATGTGACAGTTACGGAAACTATACAATACTCATAGTTATGTCTTCCGCATTCGATCATAAAGATTTAATACCCGATCACGAAGAAGAAAATTTGCTTTCTGAGTGAAATTAGTAATTATGTTCAACGTATTCCCTGGAAAGCGTAGGGGTATTCCGAGCTCCTTTGAAATCGTAGCGTATACAGAAATCACCGTATGTAGCTTTTGAATAAAGTTTGATCAAAAATATGATGCTAGACTAAAAAGTAGACACAGATTGTTATAATAAAAATACAAACTATAACGGTGTGTGTGTCTATATGGCAAGAGGTAATGGTAAACGATACGAAGAGGCATTTAAAATGGAGACGGTAAAGTATATCACTGTAAACAATAAGTCTGTAGCTCAAGTGGCTAGAGAAGTAGGTGTAAACGAGAATACTTTGTATAGCTGGGTGAAGAAGTATGGTCAACAACCAGAGATTAAGGCTGTACAGTCGTTCTCATCAGCAGAGCCTGAATTAAGAGCTCTCCAGAAGGAAATGCGTGATCTCAAGGAGGCTTAGTGACAGGGTTGCTGCTCTAGACAGCAACCCTGTCACTAAGCCTAATAACAAAGCTTTCATCACATAAAGTTAAACGACTTTATTATTACTGGTCAGGGAGGAATGTGATCGGTCTACACTTCTCTCCTTTCCATCGTATATTTGTATCCATCTGCCTTTTGGACAAGCTGACAATACTTGTGGTTGATTCCTTGTTTTCTTCCTTCTTTCAGATTGATATTGAAACTACCTGTACTTCTACAAGCGACACTTCCATACCAAGTTCCTTTATTTTTCCCTTTAGCGACAACACCTTTAACCATATCGCCACTTGTAAAACCAAAATAGTCTTTTTGACGAGGGTAGTAGGTGTTAATTTGAAATAAAGTTTGATTAAAAACAACCTCACAAACCCGTATTTTACAGTAAATAAGAAGAATCCATTTTAAAAAAAGATTGATCAAAATGGATTCTTCTTCAGTAAATTCAAGTCTGATTTTTGTAAAAAAGTACGGTCTTTTTGGTTCTATATCATGAGAGTACTTACTTTATCCACTTTTTAATTTCAAATCAACTTTTCTTCATAATGGTTCTTTTGGCTTTCTTAATAATTTTTGCTGTTGCTTTTGTATCGGATTCTTGACTCCAAATGTCACAAATCTCTATCACAAAATCAGGTTGTGATTTACTCGCATCATTTAACCAATTACCAACTGAATCTTGAACGTACTTTGAAGGGTCTGATTTTAATAAATTAAGAATAGGTAGAGCTTTCGAAGGTTCTTGTTTTAGGGCTTCAATATGTTTTGCCCACACTCCACGAGGGCGTATCGCTTCTATTGAAAATCTACGTATATTTTCGTCAGAGCTTTCTGCCCATTCCGTTAATAGTTCTATACTTTTATCCAATCGAATTGATAAATCCTCTCTGATTGCCATCCAAGCAATTTCGCGAACACCAAAATGGTGATCTGCCGCAAAAGGATATATGTAAGCTAATTTTTCTGCTAAAGTAATGTTTGGGTCTTTATTCATAAAGGATGCCCAACAACGAACACTATCAGATTGATGATTTGAGAGTGTTCCGATGGTATCTTTTCTTTTTTTCTCATTTTCTTCATTGATTGCTTGATATAATAGTTCACCAGTTAAACGAATGGCTTTCATTCCAGATTCAACCTTTTGTTTTTTCATTTCTGAAATAACACTTTTTAATTTATGTCCTAAGCCTATGTTAGGTAAAACAGCTTCTAATAAATAAATATGATTAACAGCCAGCCATTCAGTTAAATTAACACTCTCTATTTTACCTTGATTCAATAAAGTTCTTACTTCCTCAGGGATGCTACTAGCCTTTCTAGCTCCTTTTCTGTCTACTACTGCTTGGTCAATCTTCATAAAATATCACTCCATTCATACTGATAGTGATGTGAATATATATAAAGCACAATAATATAAATTTAGTATAGTCAAGCCTATTCATATAATTAAACTTCTACTCCTCAGTCTCATGAACTTTTTTTCATTCATTTTTCGACATAAAACACCCCTTTAGACAATTATATCCAAAGGGGTAAAACGGTACAACTTTATTACAAACGGTATAACTTTCTTTAAAACGATACAACTTTCTTATAAACGGTACATCTTTATTTAATTCTACAATAGCAGCTATTTTGAATACTGGATACTACGAGTATGAGTTTTCCATGATTTTTATTGTTAGTTGATCATTAAAGTAATAACCGGTCATCGAGTCGTTAATTATTTCTAAACGTTTATAGCCACGGTGGTTACTCAAACCCTTCTTGTAATGTTCAGGACCCTTATCATTATTAATCTTTATTTTGTAAACATTGATTGATACTTTTTATTGCACCAAAATGCATTCCTTCATGATATAGACAAAAGCTTAGACATTCAACAACACTACTTATTTGCAGTCCAGTAGAAGAGTTATATATTTCTTTTATCGGTTCATCTAACCTCTCCGATAATATTGCATCCATTCTTAGCATTTGTTCATTTAATAAAGCGATTAATTCTTCTTTCGTTGGAGTTTCGATAGACCAATCTTTTGGAGATGTGCCTGGATTAAAAAGCTCAGGAAATTTATCAGGTACAGTGACTTTTTCACCTGTAAGTTGAAAAGCAAATTTTTCAGTTACCATGTATATATGACCTAAATTCCATTTGATATTATTATTCACTCCTGCAGGTACAACTTCCAATCTATTTTCATTCACACCTTTTACGTATTCAATCGTAGCCTTACGTACAAATTTTAACTGTTGAAATAGATAATGACTCATTTTATAACTCACCTTTTCTATTTATTTAAGTTTAAAATACTAGCGTATATATTATTGCACCACTGTTTTGCTATTGACAGGTAAAGTTTGCTCCTTAATTAATGTGGTAAGAACGACTCCAAATACCAATAAAGCTGCTCCCAACCAAAATGCTAGTTCGTAGTTACCAGTCATTGTTCGAAGGTAGCCACCAAGAAATACAGCTATCGCCGCAAATACTTGATGGATGAACCAACTAAATCCAAGAATGCTTCCCATTGCATTTTTTCCAAACTTATCACCAATGATTCCAGTTACAAGTGGAATAATCGGCATGGAAGAGATCCCATACACGACAGCAAACACATATAATTGCCAAATACCTGGTGACACAGCAAGCCATATAAAAGCAAGCAACCTAACCATATACAAAATAATAAGTAAATTCTTTTTTCCCATTACAAGTGTTAATTGCCCAGTAATCCACATCGAAACTGCACTTCCCAAGGCAGCAATACCCAACAATTGACCACCAAGTGATTTCCCTCCTCCTAAATCAACTGCAAAATTTGGAAGATGCATGGTTACCAAGTATAAGGTAAAACCACATGTAGCAAATCCTAAAGTAGCAATCCAAAACTCTCTACTCCTTAATGCTTCGGACAATGAGATGCTTGTTGCTGCTGTAAATAAGGATGTTGAGTCTCCATCCGGCATTTGATTAACATCTGTCGGATTATTCTTTACTACAATTAATACGATTGGAACAACAATAACGAGCATGATTAATCCCAGTACCACAAATGCAGATCGAAAACCTGAACTAGCAATTAAAAATCCTGTTAGTGGCAGTAGTATAAGTTGACCGATATTCATTCCCATGGAGCTTCTCGTAAGCATTTTAGCTCGTTTCTTAACATACCACCTGGATACTAATACAGAATTTGCCATGGAAGCACAGCCAGCAAAACCAATAGCTGTTAATACTCCATAATAAAGAAAGAATTCCCATAATTGTGTGATTGTTGCTGAAAGGATAAATGCAATCCCCATTAAAGCTGCACTACCTGAAATCACAGGTTTCGGACCATACCGATCAATTAATCTCCCCATAACTGGCTGGAAAATTCCCCAAGTGATCATATTAAGTGATACAGCTAAGCTCAGAACCGTTAAATCCCAACCATATGTATCATTTAACGGAGCAAAAAATTGTCCTGCTGTTAAGTTTAAACCAAATGCACCCATTAACGTTACAAAGGTTACCATCACAATTTTGGAACCTAAAAAAGAGTTTGACATATAACCCACCTCCATAAATTAACCACTAAAATACACTTTTAATAGTTAATAACATAGCTCATTTTCTTTAACCTGTCAAACGTGTTACAATAGGTTAATGATTAAAGGAGGATAATTCACGTGACAAATGAAGTAACTTTCCCACTAATATCAGGGAATATCTCAATCGATTTGATTAACACTGAAGTCGTCCGCCACGGCACTCGACATGATTTGCTTACTCAACCAGAACATGTTATAGCATGGTTTCATACTTTAACAAAAAAAAGCATCATCATTAATCAACAATTTAATAAGGAGATAAAACATTGGGCGGAGGATGCATTACCACTTTTACGTGAAGTGCGTTCACTTCTTCGTGAAAGTTATGAAAAAATGGCAGACGAGAAAGTCCTTTCATCTGATTGGATCACTCATTTAGAATTATTAATTAAACAAGCTCCCTTTACTTATCAATTGATAAATGATAAATTAATTCTTATTCCTATTGGAGAGCCCGCAAAAGCTTTAGTTTCCTTGATTGCATTAGATGCCTTAACCCTTTTTGACTCAGATCAATTAAGCTATATACACCGCTGCGCTAATCCAGACTGTGTCTTGTTATTTATAGATACTCGTGGTAGACGAAAGTGGTGTTCAATGAAAATATGTGGAAATCGGGAAAAAGTGACTCGTTATCAACAACAAAAGAAAAAAGAGAAATAAGAGCTACTATTACTAGTACTCTTATTTCTCTTTTTGTATATATAAGGCTAAATTGATAAATATTTCTCCTATCAAAACTATTCTAGAACATAAATTACTTAGAATCTATTCTTGACTGGGCTCTCATATTCCTAATGGCTTTTACTAATTCTGCTTGCTCAGGTTCAATTTCATTCCACTTACTCCAAAAATCCACTGTATTACTTTCCGGCTTCAATTTAGGCTCCTTTAATTTAATTCTATTAGGCAGCAAGATTGCATCACCTAAAATAAGAGCCTCTCCAACATCTAATATAGGTAAACAATCAGTCACACCTTTTAGAGAATCCGGAACTAAGTTCTTAACAACATTTTGGTCTCGATCATTCGTTAATCGTAACACAACAAAATTATTACATTGACTCAAAATTGTTCTGCTTACATCTGAGGGCCTTTGACTCACAACGAATAATGAGACTCCATATTTACGCCCCTCTTTTGCAATTCTCTCAAAGTTATAAAGAGCTTGTTTTTGAACCGAATCAGCATTATCTTTTACTGGTAAATAAAGATGCGCCTCATCGCAAAGTAAAGTGAAAGGAGTCCTTTTATCATTTTTCATCCAAAATTGAACATCATATAAAATTCTAGCTAAAGTACCAGTAACAACAGGTAAAATATCTGAAGGAACTTCGGAGAAATCAATGATTTTTATTCCTTTACTATCTTCATTCATAGATAATAACTTTGAAATAAAAGTATTTAACCAATTGTAATTATTACATTCCTCTCTAGGGTTATATAAAAATGCATACCTTTTATCTTCAACCTTTGTTTCTAATCTTGAAATAAATCGTGTGAGTTTCCCATTCCAATCTCCTTTTACCATTCCTTTGGCACCTTGCTTCATACCTATATCATCTTCTTTAAGTAATGCTATTAAATCCAGTATTGAATAAGGGATTGGAGAGTCTACTGTAAATGATCTTTTCACACTTTCATCATTTTGATCCTCTACGCTAGTCATTTTTAGAGTTTTCAAATGTGCAGTGAATCTAGAAGCTTGATTCGGAGCATTACTATCACTTCTATCTAAGATAGTTGAAAGTATTTCTTCACGGTTTAACATCCAAAATGGCAAATATATTAGATTAGTATCTTCACTATCTAAGTCACCTGCACCAGCTATTTTAAATCCTTTAGCAATTTTACTTTCTCCTTTTGTTAACGAAGCATACTCTCCGTGCATATCAAAAACAATTATATTTGGGTATCTTAATTCACTTGCCTTTTCAAGAATTGTTGCCACACACCAACTTTTCCCTGAACCAGTACTTCCAAGCACACTAGCATGCCTCTGAAAAAGTTTATCACCATCTAGTATCGCCTGAGAATTTGTATCGTTAGCGAAATTTCCAACTATAAGCTTTTGACTTTTTTTAACTTCATTATCTAAAATGTTCATAAAGCGTTGTAAATTTTCACCATTCACTAAATAACATTCGCTATCAACATTTGGAAAAAGATTAACCCCTCTCTTGAAAAGATTACGTTTGGTTCCATCTACACTTTTAAATGTTCCAATCAAAGTTGCTCTAATTAAGTCATTGGTGCTAGTTTCCATGTCTTCCTCTTCTATTTCATCCATAACTAACATGTCAAGTTGAGAACGGGTCACCTTCTCTATTAGGCATATTAATAGTTCATGTTCAAAATTACCTTTTACTGCCATTATATGGCCGATACTTAATTTGGTCATAATCTCAGAGTTGTCCACATTCACAATTATGTTGGATGTATCAACACCTATAACCCTTCCTACTTTATTATCACTTGTTAAATTGAAAATTGTTTTTTCCATTTCAAAACACCGCCTCATTTAATTTATCAATATCCCACAAGTCGACTCCGTTAATCCGGTACGTATTGTCTCTATAAAAAACCTCAGTTCCCGAACATCCTCCACCTTCAAAGTAAGAAAGTGCAATTACATTTCCTTTACCTTCAATTATTTTTTTTGTATTGTCACTTAGAGTTCTTGTCAAGACCAGGGTTGGAATACCATTCATAATGCGTCGCTTTAAATGCGTTTCTAAATGTTCATCATTAAAACCATAGCCAATAATAATAAATTTTGAGGCTGTATCAATAGCTATATTTGCTTTTGCCCTATGTATATCAAAAGGAGTGTCATATCCATTCCTATACTTGTTTGCTCCTGGTGTTATGATTAACCGTTCAATATTTAAATCAATAGCTGTACTAATAGGTTTACCGTTAGACCAGTACCAATTCAGACATCCGTGTGGCTTATAGATTAATACTTTTTTAGTAAAAACCTTTCTGACTACTTTTCCACTTCTTTCTACTCTTTCGCAAAAGCTCATTTGGCTCCTTTTTTCATTTAATTCAGAGATGTTTTTCCCATAAAATAAATTATCTACCGGTATACCCTCAACCTCGCACGCAATCTCTATTAACCTATCGTAATTAGTGCAAATTACAACTAAGCCAGTTTCAGGTATTCTAAATCTTTTGATAAAATTTGAAAAACGTAATTTGTTCTCACCGGTAGTCACCCTATGTATTACTTGTCTTTCCTCTTCTTTTATATAATTTGTGGTTACTTTACGAATAGCTACTTCTATATCTTCATTAGGCGGATACTTTAAGAGTGTCGCCTCCAAATTTGCATCATCTTTTACAAGGCCTTCGTTATTAAGTAAGTCATTTTTTATATTGTCCCACTGCCTCAGGCTATCTTCTTTTATTTCCTCTGGTACTTTTTTTATAAGTTCTGCGGCTAATCCCCACATTCCAGGTAAGCCCTCTGCACATGAAAGCCCAGATCCCACTACCAAGACTGTATTACTACTAAAAAAAGATTGTATTTCTCTATAAAGCTTATCTTTTACACTATCATCCATTAGTCAACCTCCCTTAACTTTAGAAATTCTAAAGCAGAAAATTATATGTTAGCTATTAAGCCCAAAAATTATACCAACTAAATAAGTAATTATGCCTAGTAAACTCTTATTTAATTACCATTATAACCCAAATCAATGTAACACGAGTCTTTCATCACCAATTTAAGGTTGGAATTTATGAAAAATTTCATTTTTTATTTGTTCACTTTATCAACTTGTTAAATAAAGCTTCTGCTCTATGAAAAACTCCTTTAGAACTATGCTTGGATTTTGTTACATTAACCTCTTTAGTTTCAATGTTTTCTAAAGATTTTCTTGACCATGTCCCACTATCATTCACAAGATTCACTAGCAGTTGATTAATTATAGACTTCCAATCTTGGATTATTGGAGATGTTAAAATCAACATAGATAAAGATCGATTTTCTCGCTGAACTTCTATAATGTTGAAACTTTGACCGTTCCATACCATAACTTCTGCAATAACATATTGCCGTTTAGTAAAATTGTCACTCAATTTGGTAAATCGACGTTCTCCAAGGCCTTCCGGCAATGTATCTGTGAAAGCACGTATCATTTTCACTTCGGGAAATTGCTCCATCACCTTTAGAACATTAATAAAGTCTTGTAATTCTCCTTGAGCCTGAATTTCATTCAACATTTGATGTTCCAACCCACGCCCTAGTTGGTGTCCACCACTATCCGCCGTAGAACGTATTGAATCATTGTTTATGTAATACTTCTTTGTATTTTCATCTTCTGTCGTACGTTGTTTAGTGGGATTACCTTTTACTCGCTCGATTTTAGGTACAGTCGTGTATTCATGCTTTAACTGATTCATTTGAACAAGGTCAAAATCATCAGTCGCCCCATCCAATTGTTCGTCTAGTATAAATCCATCTTCATCTGCTCTTTTATTCAGCTTTCGGTAAGTTGTTTTCTTTGCTTCTTCAGACTTCTCTCTTTCTTGTATTTCTGGATGAGAGAGTGAGAGGTGTTCATACGGAATATGCTTATTCTTCACATTAACGATTTGTAGTACAGTCCTGCTATGTCTAGTCTCCTTAACTCTAGCTGTAAGAGTAAGTGGCTTAGTAAATGACCATTCAAATTTTAATACTTGCTCCTGAAGCCAAGTAAATGACACATTTTCAAACATTTGTCGCAAATCGCTATTTGTTAACAACCAAGCTAACTGGTAAACAAAAGGTGTCTTTGTGTACTTTTTTTCATATTGAGAAGAAAAACTAAGATGCATTTTATTAGTTTGATAGATTTCTGTGAAGAATTGAGGAAATGAATTCGATTCAAATAAACGATAAAGAAAAAAGCCATTTGGTGCTAATATACTTCGTAAGACTTCAATCACTGGCAAAATGATGTTCTTTCCATTAGAAGGGAATACGAAACTTCGGGATGTAGCACGATCAGTGCTACCTCGGATATTCCAAGGCTTCTCATAATATTTGACTATATTCGGATAAATAGTGATATCTACCTCCCGTACACCCTGAGGAGGAAAACTTGTTGTTATAACTCCGTCAGTGTAGAAGTGCTGAATAGCTAAACAAGGTAGTGAACCCCAATCCATCATCAATTTTTCTGTCCGACCACGTGCATGAAAGTAAGCATAAATCATCATTTTATTATTTTTGCGGAAGGGCTCACCAATCCAAATTAATTCAGCTTTTACTCCTTTAACAAATGGCCAAAACAGTTTAACCTGTTGTTTGCTCATAACTTTTCACTTCCTGTTTTGTTCGTAAATATTCTTCCAAATACGGTTTTATTTCATGAAAATGATGTGACTTCACAGCTCCAATACGCTGTACTTTCCATAATACAACTGGTTCTTGCCTCTGTAATATTCGATCAATAATCTTACAACAACGTCTGATTTGGAATTGCTGAGTAGATTCCGCAATTTCAGACAGGAGCTTTTTAGTACGGGGTAGTTTATCAGGTGTTTCTCCAAGTTTGATAATATTCCAAGTCGTTTTCCAACAATCGAGATTGTAATCCGGATAGGTTTACCTAGTTCAATTAGTTCTTTGTAAAGTTTTTTCACCATAGAGCAGTATTCATGGTCACGTAAGGCCCAATCGACAATTACTTGATTATTTTTTCTCTCCTGGATTGTAGGCAACTGTTCAAACAGCCATTCTTTATCGCGACGATACAAGTACATATACTCTTTTGGGAAACACTTACGAATTTGTGTTCTTGAACAACTTGGGTATTGCCGTATTCCTTTTAATAATTGCTTTCGATAAATTAGCAACGTCGAAGGAATATCATTTTCTGATAATCTTTCAATTTTTATCTCTGAAGAAAGATATTTTTTTACCGTTTTCGAATCTACATCAAGCATTTTAGCTAATGTTCTTGTACTGTACGTCCCTTCGGCTTCTAGCTCACGTAGTTTAGCCTTCCAGATGTCTCCAAACGCTTTTATACGTCCAATACGATATTTATCTTCAGATAATCTATCAGGACCCTTTCTAGCATAAATAAAGCCACAAGAGCATTCAAACGTGCCAATGGGTGCATTTGATTTAAAATCCCTTGTAACATTTACTTCATGAATCACAAATTCCTTATAATGATTAGCTGCTTTATTTAAACAAGGCCATGGGCCACTACCGAAGGGACCTGTATCAGCTTCAATTTGTAAAAAGGACTCAACATCTTGTTCTAAGAAATAAAGCATAAGCAAATGACGGAAAGGATGTACATGACGTTTTAGATTGCGTGTAATGACCTTCAGCCAATTGTATTCATCATTTACGTTGATTGCTGACTCATACTTATCTAAAAATCCTTTTGGAAACTTTGATCGAAATACCTTGTATAGCTCATTTTGCCTAAGTCGATTAGAAGTTGTTACTAAATTACGCTCTCGTAAAAGAGCACGATATTTAAGATTAATAGATTCTCTTGAAAATTGTTGTATTGGAACTTGCAGGAGTTGATGGCCCATCTTTGCTAAAGCGATTTGAATGGCTACAAACTCCTTTGGTTCAACTTCTTGGATCATCGATAAGTTCATTAGTTTTTTATCAAATCGAATAAACTCAATTCTACTCTGCTTTGAAAAATCGATAGGATACTTCTTTAATTTTTGTTCATGATATGCGCAGAAATCAATCCCTTGTAACTGATGCTCACGGTGAATATAGGGTTCTCCATGTTGCTCAATATCATTAGTTGCGCACTCTGGGCAATAAAAGAGACCATCCTTTTTACAAATACCTCCTGCGACCATTCCTAGCCTGGTATAAAGTCCTTGTCCGTCTCCTTGAAAATCTTGTAGAAGTTCTTCCTGACGGTGCTTGGAAAGAAACGGAGCATAGTAAGGGTAAATTGTATGGTAAGCTAATAGAGATTCAATAGAATAGTTGGAACCTAATTGCTCAACTAGTACAGAAAAATGGCTGCCAATCTCTACACTTGGTATAACAGAACGACTTTGAAATACTTCTTCCAACGTATCTTTGCAATCAATATTCCCACTGTAACAGTGATAGCGTGCGACCGCCGAATAAATCAATTCATCTGGATATGGATCAGTAAAGAATGGCAGCATGTAATTTCCTCCTAGTAGAATTCCTCCAAAGGATTTTTAATGTATCCATTTGCTTTTAATAATTCATAAGGGTGTTGCTTTTTGTCTAACGCTTGCTTTCTTAGCTTTAGCAATGGTAGAATCTTTTCATTTTTTGCTTTTGCCTTTGTTTTTTGATCTTTCTTTTGTTGATTTAACACAATCGCCTGCTGAATCACATCTGCTTTAAGCTGATTAAATTCAGTATCAAGTGGATTTCCCTCAACTATATTTTGTGCAAGCTTTTTAATATCGTTTTCTTTCAAACTATCAAAAATACCAAGGGCTGCTACTTCAACACTTAAGTTCCCAATCATGTCTTGACGTTTATACTCGATTGTATTTTGACGCTCCCTCAATAAATTAATATATTCTTAGAATTTCAACGCTTTACTTCTTATTTCTCTTGATTACTTGAAGCTCACGCCAGGTGCACTTACTATTGTTTCTAAATTATAATAAATATGGAATTTAGATGACATACGTCGGACAAGGTAACGGACTTTTTTCCATTAAATGGTTAATAACGTATGATCGCACAATGGATCTCCACTTTCACATGGCGGTGGACCCTCCCACGTCTCTCGGCGTCAATGCGCGTAAATTCCTTCGTTCGACCTGACCATGGTGGAGGCCGGAAATGCTCCTTTAGTGGGTCGTTGCCCTGATGGATGTAATAACGACCGGCTTCTCCGTGCTTCAATTGTCAAAAGTTTGATTGTAAAACGATGGTACTGTTTTTTGTTATGCTGCTTCCGGTGTGTCTGAAATCATTGGGATATCCCGAATCATTTGTTCTTCACTGAATGTGCAGTTTCGTGTACCTATTAAGAAAAAGATCTTAATTAATTTCCTGCTTAATGCGATAAAAGATTGCTTTCCTGACAATGGATTGGTCGTTCGATAGCGATAATAATGGTGTAGTTGTTTAAAACCATCATTGTGTAATGATAAGGGTCTGGCCACTTGATACAATAAGTTTCGCAGTCTTTTACGTCCTCGTTTGGTGATAGTTGTCTGACCCTTGAAGTAACCTGATTGGTTCAACTTTAAATTTAATCCCGCTAATTTAATGATTTGGCGTGGATCTTGATAATTCGATAAATCACCAACTTCTGCGAAAAAACCAGCAACAGTAATGGCGCTGACACCTTTGATCGCCATCATCTCTTCAGAACCAGGGATGTGAAGAACGAGTTCTTTTAGTTGTGCTTCGAGAGCGATTAGTCGTTCTTCCAACGCCTGATACTGATCAAGAAGATAACGAATCTCTTGGCGTCCCATTTGTAATCCTACTTGAAGGCCCACGCTATTTTCTGCTACTTCTTTTAAGGCCTGAATACGTTTGATTCCCACTGCCCGTGTTGCAGCCTGTTTGACTTCCATCAGTAAGGTTTCTTCAGATGCCGCTCGAATATCTTCTGGCAAATAACCCTTATCTAGTAAATGGAAGGCAGCTTTTCCTGTCCAATCTTTAAAGACCGTCAGAAACTCTGGGAAATAGCGATCTAATGCATTATGCATTTGCGCTTTAATCGACGCTATATCCTCTTGAATCATGTCATAGAGCTTCATACCTTCTCGCAATTCCGCATAAACATCCTCTGGTAACGTTGGTTCGTGGTAACGACCGTCACGCATGACCTGTGCGATGACTTTCGCATCTTTTGTGTCATTCTTCGTTGGAGAATCGTCGTCCATTTCCTTGAACCGCTTTACCTTCATCGGATTGACAACCACCACGGAAATGTCTCGCGCCTTCAAATAATAGGCTAGATTAAGCCAATAGTGGCCAGTAGGTTCCATACCAATTAGTAAATTAGGTCGGTCATGTTGCTCGGACAGGTTTTTGGCCCATTCTATCAACGCTAAGAACCCTTGATAAGAATTGGTGAATACCAGTCGTTTCACCAGATCTCGACCACGATCATCTATTGCCCGTGCTACATGTTTGTGTTTGGCTACATCAACCCCAATGATCAAGCTTTGCTCGTTGACTTGTGCTATTCGTTTATTTTGTGTAAAATCCATATTAGAAGTCCTCCTTCGGTACTTAATTCGAGGTCATGCATGACACTCTCTATCGTACCAGGGGGACTTTTTTTATGCATTTGTCAGATTCGGCGATTATCCTTCAAATTTTCTTATTACAGGAATGCTCTTTAAATGCTTCTTGAATACGTCCTGTCATTTCAGTATTTCGTTTGTGATTCAGCATGACTTCATCCAAGTTGATCATAATATCTTCATATTTCATCATATCGGCAAAATTGTTCGTCCGAATAGCTGTCATCATTGGTTGAATCGTTTGCATATCTTCCCTAGCAGTCTTTTTTAACACTTTTGGTGTAATGATTTCAGCCTGGTTGTCCTCATCAAATAATACTCGTTCTTGCGCTAGAATAAATAGGTTCACGGCAACAGCAGTAATCCCTTGGCATTCATAATAAAATGCCTTCTTTGTCTCCTCTGTAAGCTCAGAATGAGTTTTTAAACACTGTAATTCCCAAAGTGTCTCTAGGAAAAACTCCCACTCTTCATTATTTTCGTCCATACGATCCCAAATAATAGCTCCATCACTTGCTGCCCGTCTTGCCTGTCTGAAGTTTCCTTTGAATAGTTTTTGTGCTTTAGAAGTGCCGATTAAAACCGTAGGAATGCCAACTGTATTAGACAGTGTCACAAAAAAATTCAACATTTCTTCCTGTTCATTTTTGGAATGTAGTAAGTGCTGGATTTCATCAATTACTAGAACACCGATGCCGTACATACTTGCTAACGATGTCATGTGCAATAACATTGTCGATGTCACACGGTTCAAATAACCGTACTTTTCTAAATATCGAGTGCCTAGTAAATCATCAATTGCTTTGAAAAAGCTTTTGCAAAGTGTAGATAAACTTCCGTCATACGGGCAGTCAATTTTAAGCCAAACAATTTGAGTTCGATTAAACGGTTGTCCTTTGTATTCTTCATGCTTGATCACTTGTGGATACATAAGCAAAAGACGTTCAATTGCTGTGGTTTTACCAATTCCAGAAATACCGATAATGGATAAACTATCGGCAGTTGAACGAATATAATTTAGTCGTTCATCTATATATTTGTGAGCTGTTTCCTCTTCTTCACGCAATTCATGCAGCACCCGAACACGCTCTAGAAATGTTCTATCTAATGGATTTCGCGCCAAGTAACCTCTCCGAATCAATGTAGACAATCGACGTTCTACCTCGAAATGAATCGGTAACGGCTGGATAAAATTCCTTACACGTTTTAAGACGTGATATCGAATATTTGTTTGACTTAACTTATCTTGCTCACTAATTCGTGGAGTCACCATAAATCGTTCTAGCACATCATCCTCATTAAATATAGGTGGAAGAGCTTCGATGAAAGGATTATTGGTATATTCATTTAAAAGTTGCTCCTTATAGACAGCGTTCTCAAAATCGCCTTTTAAGACAATCATGTCATTTGTCTTTCCCAAATTCCTCATCTCGCTTCTTCTTTAGTTTCTCCATTAGACGTGAGCCTGATTTCTTAGGTAGTGTTTCATCAATCTTCTCTTTTGTAACAAAGTCGATTACATCAACTGCTTCACTAACCTTATTAGGTGATAAATCAAACTTTTCAGCTTCACGATTTAACTGTTTTTCAACATCCTTATTTTCACGAATAGCTGCTATTTTAGCTTTCTTACTAGTTGGCTGATTGAAAGATTCCTTTTTGTTCTTCACGGCTTTTTTTATAATCTCTTCCAATACTGCATCAGTATTTACCGTAAACTGAATTTGATTTGTTCGTTCCATTTCTTCTAGTTCATTCCGAAGTTGTTGCTGAAAGACAACTTCTTCCAAGAAGTCACCTTTATATTGCTGACTAGGCTCTAATAAAATACACGTCTCAAAATCTATTCCGTTATCGTGGGAAATATAGATTTTTTCAATATGTCGTGGATCATAAACGATTTCTAGACTTCTATTTTTCAACTTTAAATACCATTGCTCTTCAATCGCTTGACGAGAACCATAAAGAAGATTTTTAAACTTAATTCCAGCTCTTGAAATTGTCGCTTTCCCACGTGGAAGCACGTTCAGACGAAGAATATTTCGATCAACTGTTCTTAACCTTCCTTTGCGATTTTGAATACCCCAATTCCATAAATTAATCGGCGTTGGCACTAGTCCATCAGCTACCATTTCTTTTTCAACAGGATATTTATCAATGACCTTTTGGTTATGATGAAGCGCCATTGTAATAATTAGAGATGTAAATTCCTTTAAATTCAGCGTAGCATTTAAGCGATAATCTTGATCGCCCCGTTCTCGATATTCCTTTTGAATTGCCCCAGGAGCTTTTTGCTTTACCTTCCCATTAAACGTACGGAATTTCCTTTCAACAATCCCTTTCAAATCACCCCTATAAGCCGTAGTATTCTCGATTTTAATGTTAAGATTGTTAATTAAATTCTCTACCGAATAGCCTTCAAACTCACCTCGGTCAGCAATAATAATTTCGGGTAAATGATGTGTTGGCCAATGCTCAGGAGGAATATCAATTCCATATTGCTTACAAAATTCTACTTTATCTGCGACCATATTATCTAAAGCCATCATTGCACCGAGCCACGACGGGCCTTCTAGTCCAACATAAAGGCCTGTAATAATACGTGAATATACATCAAGTACTGCATAAATAACTGGTCGCCCAATTACTTTATTTACGTCAAGAGAACTAACCAAGTAGATGTCTGCAATGGTAGCGTCAATTTGAAATCTAGTACCAGGACCATTTGTTTCTGATTTAGAGTCACTTAAAATCGGACGATGCTTCAACTCATATTCTTTCGTGCTTTTACGGAAATGGATATCTTTTTTCGGGTCTTCAAGCTTTTTAAACCAGTAGTAAAACTGATTGTAAGAAGGAATACGGCTAACATCCCATATGTGATATTTCATTTCTCCATTTTCTTTATATCGATCAGAATAGAAATCACGCAGGATAAAATGATAAACATCTTTCAACGAATAATTGTTTGAAGCACGATAGTATTTATTAATTGCAAGCTCAAATTGCACTTTCACTTCATCAGTAATATTAATACCAACCTGATATTCATTGGCTATATTCACTTTTCTAGGACGACCTACTTTTTCTTTTGTTAAATCTTTTGCTTTTCCTTTGCCTCCTGAATTTGAGTAATCGGGTAATAAAGCATTCTTGGTCATACCTCGCTGCCAATAACGACTTAATAACTTTTTTATCTTAAACGGACTTAGATTAGTCTTTTCTGCAATCTCTCGTATTTTCTTTTCTCTGCCTTGCTTTTGAAGCAGCATCTCCATATGTTGCAAACAATGTTGTTGAATGATTTCCCAGTCTTCTTCACGTTTACGGATTTGTACTTCTGTTAAATCAATATCTGAAACAACTTTTGCATATGGATCACTAACAACGATTAGTTCACTTTGCTGAATTTCCGTTGCTAGGTTTGAATATATTTCTTTCTTAGGCATCGAACTTGTCGCATCAATATTTACAATAAAAACATGAGGTTCTTCCATTTCGATAATACGTATTCGCTTAGAATCGGCAGTATATTGAAGCACTTGATTAATATAAATCATCCGTATTTCACCTTTTTCAGTTTGCTTTCATCAATGGATTTGATATCAATTTGTTGCTCTAAATTTAACGGTTTAAGCATGTCAATAACGATGATTTTTTGAGCAAGCAAATGATAAAAGAGTGTTACACCACTCCCAAAAGGTAAATGGGTATCGGTATCAAATTCATTCGTAATTGTATGGATATTTTGTTTGTTATTTAGTAGCCTTTGCATTAAAGATAAGGATAAATCTTCAATATGCGGTGAACTCATTTCCTGGAATATATCATAATCTCGAATGTCATAATAATCATGAATGTAGCCAATGTTTCGTGCCATTGTTTTAGATATCTCTTCCTCTGTAACAATGGTCCAATCTATATCCTTCCGTTGCCAATACTCTCTTTCAATCTCAAATTTTTCAAGTACACGTTCCTTCAGTAATTCATCCTTCATTTTGATTGTACGAGCTACTTCAAACACACTTTGTCCCAGATCAACTATTAATAAAAAATCCGTTGACATCACAATCGGATCACCAGTTTTAGGTTCAGTAGGATGTTTTATACCTAACTCATCTGCAATGACTATTGTTTCTTCCAACGGCAATAAAGGAAATTGTTCTCGAATGTCAATAACACCATCTGAATATTCAGTTAAATAAAAGTAGTTTCGTTCCAAATCTGACAAAAATTCATGTTGCCTATTTGTTTTTATTCCTTTTAACCGAGTAGAACGGCCCAATGATGATACATCTTGAATATTTAGCCATGGTTTATAATCTGTACCAATACCAGAGCCTCTACCTTCTTTAATCCATTTCTCAATTTTAGATGTTCTTTTTCTTTTCGACATAAAAACACCCCTTTAGATAATCATATCTAAAGGGGTAAAACAGTGCAACTTTTTTATAAACGATTCGACTTTTTTCAAAACGGTTTAACTTTTTTATAAACGGTGCAACTTTATTTCAAACCTACAAATACATATTTGAAACTTAATGGCCTACTCCACTGTAACACTTTTCGCCAAGTTACGTGGCTTATCAACATCACAGTCACGATGTAAGGCTGCGTAATAGGCAAGTAACTGCATCGGTACAACACTTACTAAAGGCGTCAGTAATCGGTGAACATGTGGTAACACAATGTTATCACTGTCTTGTTCTAAACCTTTCATGCTGACAAGGCATGTTTTGGCACCGCGAGCTGCAACTTCTTGAACATTGCCTCGAATCGAATAATTAACGTTCTCTTGTGTTGAGATAGCGATGACTGGTGTACCTTCTTCAATAAGGGCGATGGTACCGTGTTTTAATTCACCGCCAGCAAAACCTTCTGCTTGAATATAAGAAATTTCTTTTAATTTAAGAGCGGCTTCTTGGACAACGAAATAATCAACGCTTCGGCCAATAAAGAAGGCGTTTCTTGTGCCCGTAAAGTATTCTTTTGCTAAAGCAGCAAATTGCTCTTTTTGATCTGTTAAGGATTCCATTACACTTGCGACAATACCAAGCTCTTGTAAAGGATCAAAGTCTAATTTAATCCCTTTAGCAGTTGCTGTATCAACTGCTAAAATAGTTAGCACAGCAATTTGTGCGGTATAAGCTTTAGTCGATGCAACGGCAATTTCTGGCCCTGCATACAAGTGTAAAGTATAATCCGCTTCACGTGAAAGGGTTGAGCCTGGAACATTCGTTACGGTTATCGATGGATGACCTAATGATTTAATTTTCACTAAAACAGCACGGCTATCAGCAGTTTCTCCACTTTGTGAAATAAAGATAAACAATGGTTTTTTAGACAGTAACGGCATATTGTAAGAAAACTCACTTGCAATATGCACCTCTACTGGTATATCTGCAAGGTTTTCAATAATTTGCTTACCGACTAAGCCCGCATTGTAGCTCGTTCCAGCCGCAATGATATAAATACGGTCTGCATCCAGCATCGCTGCCCGTATATCACCATCTACTTTAATGTTATCTTGCTCATCTTGATATTCTTGAATGATTTTGCGAATAACAAACGGCTGTTCATCAATTTCTTTTAACATGAAATGAGCGTAAGTGCCTTTTTCAGTATCTGCTGCGTCAATCTCAGCTTTATATGGCGCACGAACCACTGGCGTACCATCAAATTTCTGAATTTGCACTTCTCGTCGTTTAACCAAAACAACTTCTTTATCTTCAATTTCGAGATAAGTGTCGGTTTCTTTCAATGTCGCCATTGCGTCACTTGCAACAAGATTAAAGCCATCACCAAGCCCCACTAATAACGGACTTTTGCTTTTAGCAACATAGAACACATCTTGATCTTCAGCATCTATTAAAGCAATTGCATATGATCCTTTTAACAAACTCATCGTTTTTCGGAATGCAACCAATACGTCATTTGTTTGTTGGTAAAACACTTCAATTAATTGTACAACAATTTCAGTATCTGTTTCACTGACAAGTGGAACCCCTGCTAAATATTGATCACGTAATTCGTAATAATTCTCAATCACACCATTGTGGACCAACGTAAAACGCCCTGAATTGCTTTGGTGCGGGTGAGCATTTTCTTCACTCGGTTCACCATGCGTTGCCCATCGTGTATGACCAATACCCATAGTGGTTTCAATGGTACTGTCTACTTTATCACGCAATGTCGCAATCCGACCTTTTACTTTAAACAGATGCAGACCTTTTTCGTTTAAAGTTGCAATTCCTGCTGAATCATATCCACGATATTCTAACTTCTCTAAGCCGTTTAACAAAACATCCTTCGTATCATTAGCTCCAATATAACCTACAATTCCACACATAATTCTGTTTCCTCCTAGTTGAGACCAGGGCAAACCAGAACGAACCTACTAAGAATAGAGGGGCGTTTGTTTGCCCCCTTTCTCGTTTTATTAGTAAACCTCTTACATGTCTTCTTTGTGCAAAGAGTCGCCTCTTCGTTTTCGAATAACATATAACGGTTGGAGGTTGTGCAACCGGGAGGTATCCGCCGATCAAATTCGATACTCCTCCTCCTCGTCAACTATTTCTCAAGCGCACGAGAAATAGTTCAGGCGCTTATATACAAATAATCCTTCTGCCCACCTTTCCATTCTAAAATAAAGCCATATCTCCTCGACATGGACTTTTTCATTTTAACTGAAATACCACTATCTAGCAATAGTTTTTCAGTACTAAATTTTCTTGCAAATTATTATATGTTGATCGCTTCACATTTGTGTCAATATTTTAAAAAGGAAACACGCATATGAGTTAGCTATAACTGTGGCTGTCCTTACCATAAGTGGACAACCAATGTTATTTTAGGGAATCGAACTGATTGGTTAAACTCGATTTAACAACGTTTAGTTTGCAGAAAAGCGTATGCGTGATGCATCTGTTGGCTTTTTTTCTTATCTTGAGTCCTTTATAATGTCGCCATTAAAGTGACTCCGTATTATTCAACCGTTCGATTTAGACCTTCGTTGGGTTGATCAGGTCCTTCAATAACTTCAACAACCTCACCATCTTTATCATATGTAGTTACGATTGCGTTTGAGAGATCTTCTGTGTCAGAGTAGTAAAGAAAACTTTTAGCATTGGCTATTTCCCTTATTTCTGCTTCTCGTCTCTCTCCATTATTTAATGTAACATCAACAGACTTCACATTCGCATCAATGGATTTGCGAATCACGGTATAACGGCTCAACTCAACAAATTGAAGTTCCCCACTAGTCTCCTCACTAGTCATCCTTACGGTTTCCCATCCAAATATAGTTTTGCTTAATTCAGCCACACCTACCTGCCATGCCGATCCCCATGTATAGATTGCCAAAGCAAAATCATCCTCTACTAGCTCAACCGTATTTACATCACCAAAACGCAACTGTAATTTATTAATTTCTGCTTCAATCTGTTCAATATCATCTGATCGGAGTAACACAAACAAAATTAGACCAATTGCTATGATTATGCCAGCTATTATCGCTGTTATTTTAAATTTGTATGACATAACTCTGTATCCTTTCGCTTTCAGCTTAAAATCCACTGGTTAATCCTCAAAGTTCGCTTCTTCTAGCATCTCAGTTAAATTATCTGATCTGCTATTATATCCAACAAACGCCATCACTTCTTGTGGGCGAATCATCACTTCTCGTTCGTTGGCTTCTTTAGAATAATAGTAAGTACTGTATGATTCAACATTTTCTACCAGTATACGTACAGCTTCTTCCCATTCGTTTTCCTTTATTAAGGATTCTGGATATTCAATATGGGGAAGTAATCCAGCAATGACTTTCCATCTTTCTAAATAAGTTTCTGTGCTTAAAGTTGGATAAAATCTAACTTCAATCGGATCGTTTACACTATAATAGTAACTACCCAAACTAAGAAATTCAGCTATATTGGCGTAATATTGAATTTGTCCTATACGTTCATCTTCTTTTTCCTGAACCTGATGATAATAAATTCGAATTAGACTACCTACTACGATAATTCCGATAACGATACTTAACACCATGACTTTTTTCTTCATAGGTCACCTCTTTCTCTATAAAACGAACCTTCAGTCAACTGGCATTTTGGTACTTCTCCCACTGATTAGTCGTTAATGAATCAGGACATTAGCGACCGTAATCTGGGATCAATCCACTTGCATTTTCCCATTATAAAACACAGCTAGGCGATATTTATATATGACATAAGTTGGGTCTTTTCACCTTTATCACAAAACCAGACCTTTAGTCCTGTTTGCGATTGAAAAAGCTTAGCACCTAATAGATAAGCGCTAAGCTCGTATTATTATTCAACGGTACGTTCAAATCCTCTGTTCGGTTGATCAGGTATTTCAATAACTTCAACAACCTCACCATCGTCATCATATGTCGTTACGATTGCGTTTGAGAGGTCTTCTGTGTCAGAGTAGTAAAGAAAACTTTTAGATTGCCTATTTCCCTTATTTCTGCTTCTCGTATCTCTCCATTATTTAATGTAACATCAACAGATCTCACATCCGAATCGATGGAGTTATGCATCACGGTATAACGACTTAACTCAACAAACTGAAGATCTCTACCAAGTTCTTCACTAGTCATCCTTACGGTTTCCCATCCAAATATAGTTTTGCTTAATTCAGCCACACCTACCTGCCATGCCGATCCCCATGTGTAGATTGCCAAAGCAAAATCATCCTCTACTAGCTCAACCGTACTTACATCACCAAATATCAATTCTAATTTATTTATTTCTGCTTCAATCTGTTCAATATCATCTGATCGAAATAACGCAAACATACTAAGACCGCTTATTATGACGATTCCAGCTATTATCACTGTTATTCTAAATTGGCGTGACATCATTCTATATCCTTTCGCTTTTAGCTTAAAATACACTGGTTAATCCTCAAAGTTGGCTTCTTCCAGTAACTCGGTTACATTATCTGATCTGCTATTATCTCCAATAAACGCCATCACCTCTCGTGGATGGACCATCACTTCTTGTTCGCTGTATTCTTTAGAGGAGTAGTAATCTCTATACGCTTCAATATCTTCTTCTAGCATACGCACAGCTTCTTCCCATTTATTTTCTTTTATCAATGCTTCTGGATATTCAATATAGGGCAACAACTCAGCAAGAACTTTCCACCTTTCTACGCGGTACTGCGTGTATGAAGTTGGATAATATCTCACTTTAACAGGATCATTCGTACTATAATAGTAGCTTCCTAACTTAAATGTCTCCGATACATTGGCGTAATAGCGAATTTGTCTTATTCGTTCATATTCTTTCTCTTGGACTTGATGATAATAGCTTCTAATTAGACCGCCTGCAACGATAACTCCGATAGCGATACCTAACACTATGACTTTTTTCTTCATAGGTCACCTCTTTCTCTATAAAACGATCCTTCAATCAGTGATCATTTTTGTTCTTCTCCCACTGATTAGTCGTTAATGAATCAGGACATAGCGACCGTAATCTGGGATAAATGCGTTCACATTATAAAACACAGCTAGGCGAAATTTATATATGACATAAGTTGGATCTTTTCACCTTTATCACAAAACTAGACCTTTAGTCCTGTTTGCGATTGAAAAAGCATAGCACCTACTTATTAAGTGCTAAGCTAGTATCATTATTCAACCGTTCGATTTAACCCCTCGTTAGGTTGATCAGGTATTTCAATAACTTCAACAACCTCACCGTTTGCATCATATGTCGTTACGATTGCACTTGAGAGATCTTCTGTGTCAGAGTAGTAGAGCCAGCGTCGAGCTAATCGATCTTTCTCTTTAATTTGTGCTTCGCGTCTCTCCCCATTATTTAATTCCACAACAACAGACTTTACATCCGAATCAACGGATTTATGCATCACGCTATAGCGACTTAATTCAACAAATTGAAGATCTCCGCCCATATCCTCACTAGTCATCCTTACGATTTCCCAGTTAAAAGAAGCCTTTCGCAATTCAGCTACTCCCACTTGAAAGGTTGACGCCCATGAATAAAGGACCAAGGCATAATCATCTTCTACAAGCTCAACCATACTTGCATCCCCAAAACGCAGCTGTAATCTATTAATCTCTTCTTCTATCTGTTCAATATCATCTGATCGGAATAACGTAAACATACTAAGACCACTTATTATAGCTATTCCAGCTATTAGTACTATTATTTTAAATTGGCGTGACATGATTCTGTATCCTTTCGCTTTTAGCTTAAAATTCACTGGTTAACCCTCAAAATTAGCTTCCTCTAGCAACTCGGTTAAATTATCTGATCTACTATTACTTTTGATAAATGCCATCACTTCTTGTGGACGAATCATCACTTCTTGTTCGCTATCTTCTTTAGAGTAATAATAAGTACTGTATGATTCGACATTTTCTATCAGTCTTTGCACAGCTTCTTCCCATTCATTTTCTTTTATCAATGCTTCCGGATATTCAATGTAAGGTAGCAATTCAGCAAGGATTTTCCATCTTTCTACATGGAGGTCGGTGTACCGACTAGGATAATACTGAACTTCAATAGGGTCATTTACACTATAATAGTAACTCCCTAAGCTAAGAAACTCAGCTAAATTAGCGTAATATTGAATTTGAGCTATACGCTCATCTTCTTTTTTCTGAACTTGATGATAATAACTTCTAATCATACTGCCTACAACTACAACTACAATTCCAATAACAATACCTAACACCATGACTTTTTTCTTCATAGGTCACCTCTTTCTCTATAAAACATTTACCAATTATGTTCGGCAACAATTTCCTCCAATGTCAAATTTCTAACCAAGTTACCATGTATAATATAATTCAATAATGCATTTCCATTATCATCTACAAACTTATCCCTCAAATATAAATAAACATCTGCTATATCGTTCCAATCTCGTTTATCAATCGCCTCTTTCGGATAAGGAATATTAGGATTTAATCGATGAACCTCTTCCCATCTTTTTAATCGTTCATAAGTTTTTTCTGTCGATATAAATTGATAGTGACTATCAGGAGATGAGTGCTTATCAACAGTTAACAGCTCTAACTCAAGCTCCGACGTAATGCTCTGTAAATCACTAGTCGTTATCTGATTTTCCAGCTCTTTTTTCCCTCCAAGGTAATCACCGAGTGTGAATAACGCGTCAACGCTATAGCCGACTGCCTCATGAGATTGGCTAGCTGATTCAGTTAAAATTGTTTTAGCTAATTCCTTTGTCCAGAAGTCCTTAGTATAGCTACTATATTTTTCACGAAGCTCTGCATTTTCTTCTCTATTAAGTTGATTAGCTACATTCGGCGAATTATATATTTTAACTAAAAAATGATCTTGTAACACATAAAAATATAATGATACATCATCAATATCATCGGGATTTAGTTCCGCTGTATTGATAGTTGCTAAGATTTGATAGTTATCAGGGCTAGTTGTTCGCCTGCTTGACAACTCTATAGTCAATCTTAGCTTCTCTACATCAGTTTCTCCTGTGAACGTTATCGCTTCATCTCTATAGTCCTTAACTCCTGATAAAATGGCCAAATAGCCCTGCAATAGTTTATGCTCTTGATCAGGGGTATCATCATTGGTGAAAATATAAGCTTGCACAGTCGCAATATGGCGATCAAATGCTTCTTCAGATTGCAGGAGTTCACTAAGATAAGCTTCTACTTCATTAAATCTGCCTTCTCCAATCAACGTTGATATCTCTTCTAATTGTTCTACGGTCTCGTCCGTTAAGATTTCTGCTTGGATAAAATGATATAGCATTTCTCTTTCAGCAGGCGTTAACACTTGATTAGTCAACATTTTCTCCATCAGGTTGTCGAATAGTTTCTGATCTTTAAACATTGCTTGATAGAGATTGTTAACATTCAACTTTTCAAGATTTGCTCCACCTGATCCGAGTTCATCTAAAAACGCATCAATCGTTGAACTTAAGACAGACAGGTCTTGAGTTACTTTGTTAAATCCTGTAGATGCGTTTTGGTCTGCACTAACAATGCCGTTCCAGAAATTTGCAACAGCCTGTTTTTCTTCAGTCGCTTCTGTAATTTCATCGTCATCTGTTTTGACGACTTCATTATAAATTCTTGAAAACATTGTTTGATTTTCATTCCACTCTTCTATCACATTAACATATTCATCAATACGTCGGTTTAATTCATCGCGATCAGCGCTATAGTTCCCCATCTATGGCATTCCCTTCTTTATTATAAAGTTCGTATCGTTTGTCTGGCTACCGTAATTTCATATTTCAAACGTTGAATGTTGGCTTGATTCGTTGAAAGCAACTGGTTTAAGTGTAGTTGTTTGGCTTGCCTTTCTTCAATACGCTCTTCTATTTGGTTGGCTTTTCGATCCATGTCGTTTACAGCAGCTTTCATCCGGATGATGGCTCTTTCTTGTGTATTGCGTACTTCCATAATACTTTCTTGAATTCTGTTCAGTACTTTACTTTCAAGTAGACCAGCTTCAACCAGTTGAATTCGCCCCATCGGGGAGCCTTCTCCTTCTGTTAACGCTTCTAACTCAATTAATTTACTATCCATCGCTTTTCTACGTTCAAGAATGTCTTCAAGTTGTTTTTCTAATTCATATATGGATTGACCACACTCGTCGATTTGATTGCGATATGTTACATTTTGGGTCACTAGCCACGACACATTAGCATCCTTGCGCCAAATTTCCTGGTTTAAGCGCATGATGCGTGCTTGGTTACTCAACAGCTTCTCCCTCCTTATCTTATTTACTGCTCATCTAATCACTGATTATGATAGTATTCGACTGTTGTTTTAAATTGTCGACTAAGCTCTTCATCTTTCTCTTCAAATTGATCAATCGCGTAGTATAACGTCTCTAATACTTCAACCATTAATCGCTGGTTTTTACCTATGGTTTGTAATAACTTTTCCTGCATCGTTTGATGCGCTTTTGATGCTTCACCTTTCCAGTCACTAAGTGCCTCCCCAGCCCCTTTGATTTCTGTGATTACTTGCATCATCTCATCATTTGCGATTAATTGTGGTTTTTTTAGTAAGCTTTCGACAAGATTAGGGTCAACTTTAATTTGTAATGACATTGTATCTTCCTCTTTTTTTTATTGGTCAACTTCTTCTAGTTCTGTTTTAAAAGTAGTTAAAATCTGGCTTATGTCCTCAAAGCTTTCGCTATAACTAATTTCCAAATAGTTCTTTAACAACGTAGCGAAGGAAGAGAACTGCTCAGCAGCTTTACCTGTAAATACATCTTCTTCAATTAAGAGCTCAAGCGGTCTATAAAATTCATCTAACATCGTGTTCATTTCATTTTGAAGCTTCTTATAATGCGCTAAAAGGTCATCCAATTGCTGGTCACTTATTTTGATTTTACTAGGTCCCTCTAATGGGTACTTTATGGCTTTATTACTCATTTGATCCCATTCTCTCTTAGTACTGACAAGATTAACTCATTGTCTGTATCGTTATTAATATAATTTTTCAGCACAAAACCACGTAACAATATCCCCTCTTCTTCAACATCTGCAAACATTTCCTCTTCAATTGCACGCAGTTCAGATGATTGATTCTGGAAAATTCGAACAACATCTAGCCAATCACCTTGATCAATCTCATCTTCAGGGTATTCAAGCGTTGGATAGGCAGCAGCAACAGCTTCCCATCGTTCCAGCATCGCAAGCGTCCGGTCTGTCGCAATCAGTTCAACATCAACAGGTGACTGTTCACTATGATAAACACTGTCCATATGCAGGATCATCTCAGCATTACGATAAGGGAATAACTCACTCATCGTCTGCATTTCAAGTTGATCTTGTGCTTCCATTTCTTTAATGGTATTATTTCGCTCAATCATTAAATAGACCCGAATTGAAGTTAAAATAATAAAGAATATAATCGTTATTTTTAAGTAACGTTTCGTTTCATCTTTCATAAAACTATAATCCTCCCATAATAATTTATATATAAGTACCATCTACCATTATACGGACTTAATGGTTAATATTTGAATACAACAAAAGTAGTGAATTTACTTGTACAAGGTCAAAAGGTCTAGGTTTAACGAATTAAACTGCCTTTATAATTGAAATAATAAGGAGCATTTCGTTTTAATCTAGCAACCACGCTATTAAGCGAGGCTTGCTTTTTTTGTTAAAAAGGATTGTAATAAAAGTAAACCCCTAAAGAAGGATGACCTTATAATGAAACTCTTGATTATTGAAGATGACCCGCAATTATCTGACACCATTAAACAAACGACACAATATAATTATGATGTCACGCAAGCTTATGATGGTTCAGAAGGTTTGTATTATGCTGAGCAAGACATTTATGATTTGATTATTCTTGATCTTATGCTTCCTTCAATTGACGGTTATCACGTACTTAAAAACTTGCGAAATAAGAATATTACGACGCCTGTATTAATCTTAACTGCTAAAGATGGAATTGATGATAAGGTTAAAGGGTTTAAAGTTGGCGCAGATGACTATATCGTCAAGCCCTTTCACCGTGAAGAGCTGCTTCTTCGACTAGAAGCGATTTTACGTCGTGTGCATGGGGACTTTCAAGAACAAACCTTATCTTTTTTAGATTTACAGCTTCATTCCACTAAAAAAACGGTTCACATAAATGGTGATCCGATGATTTTAAATGGTAAACAGTTTGAATTACTGGAGTATCTCATACATAACCAAGGGGTAATTTTAACAAAAGAACAAATTTTCGACCGAATCTGGGGTTTTGAATCTGAGACAGGCTATACCGTAGTCGAAGTCTATATTAGTCATTTACGCAAAAAATTAAAGCCTTATCGTTATGAACACTATTTAAAGACATTGCGTGGACTTGGTTACCTATTAAGCGATGCAGGTGAAGTAAATGAATAAACAAGTTGTGGTTAAAAAACAGCAGCGCCAATTTATGTTATTCCTCTTTATCACTTTCACAATTATTTATGGCATATTTGGCTTTTTAATTTTTATCAGAATCCAATCTTCTTTATTGGCTTTACCTGATCAAGAATTGTTGGCGTATCAAGATCGCCTTGAGTTCAGAGACATGCCCTTACCTCCAGAAAATGATGAGAATAGACCACCAATACTTGCCGAGCCTGGTAGTCCGCGAATTGTCATGATTAAGTGGAATGACCGTGGCACGATTATAAACGAAGCACAAATCGGAACAAGTTTTTATCAAGACTTTTTAGCTGATTATCAATTGTCGACTGATTCAATTGATGAGATCAAATCAATCGTATTAGAGAATGACCGTCGTTTTCGCTCACTATTAATAGCAACGGATACAGAAGAAATGACATATATTGAACTTTTAATCAATGTCGATCAAGAATATGCGTTACTGGCAACATTCGAACAGTTGTTGGTCATCACATCAATTATTTTCATTATCCTTTCTTTGACCGCCAGCTATTGGTTAGCACGAAAAATGATTAAACCAATTATGTCTTCTTGGGAGAAGCAAACGGAATTTGTTGAAAATGCTTCACACGAACTACGCACCCCATTAACAGTCATTCAAAATAAATTAGAGTTGTTATTGACGACACCACAGAAAAAGATTGTTGATGTATTTGAAAACATTGCTGTATCCTTATCTGAAACCAACCGTCTAACAAAGCTAACCAATGATTTATTAACATTAGCACGTGCCGATGCTAATGTGACACAACTAGAAAAAAACCGCTTTAATCTAGATGCATTTATTGAAACTATTTATCAACCTTATGCTGATATCGCCCGGACCCAGGATAAACAACTTGAATTACAGTTAAATAGCCAGCAAGTTATCACTGCTGACCAAGCGCGTTTACATCAACTAATGGTTATCCTTATTGATAACGCATTAAAGTATACTGAAGAAGGTGACACTATTACATTAACAACAGAAACCATGACAGAATCTGTCTACATACATGTCAAGGATACTGGAATTGGAATTAAAGAGGAAAATCGAGCGCAACTTTTTGATCGCTTCTATCGAGAAGATACTGCACGCATCAGAGAATCCGGCGGGGTTGGCTTAGGATTATCAATCGCACACTGGATTGTCACTAGTCACGGTGGAAAAATAAAAGCACTAGCCAATCAACCAACCGGAACAATTTTTTCAATTAAGTTGCCTATTCAATAGTTCTCTTTTGGTAAGAGCTTTCTTGCAATCGCATGATTAATTCATGCGATTTTTTCGCTTTGCATGCGAACTCTACCTTCTTTCATGCGATCTTCCTGATTTACGTGCGAAATCTCCTTCCTTTCGTGCGATTTTCTCGCTTTACGTGCGAAATCCCCTCCCTTTCGTGCGCCCAACTCTACCTTCTTTCGTGCGATCTTCTGGGCCCTTTACGTGCGAATCCCTCGCCTCCCTTTCGTGCGCCCAACTCTACCTTCTTTCGTGCGATCTTCTGGGCCCTTTACGTGCGAATCCCTCGCCTCCCTTTCGTGCGCCCAACTCTACCTTCTTTCGTGCGATCTTCTGGGCCCTTTACGTGCGAATCCCTCGCCTCCCTTTCGTGCGCCCAACTCTACCTTCTTTCGTGCGATCTTCTGGGCCCTTTACGTGCGAACTCGCCTCCCTTTCGTGCGAACTCTACCTTCTTTCATGCGATCTTCCCCCTTTACGTGCGAACTCGCCTCCCTTTCGTGCGAACTCTACCTTCTTTCGTGCGATCTTCCCGATTTACGTGCGAACGCATGATTGATTCTTGCGTTCGCATGAAAAATCAAATGACTCCTCCACACTTTTCCCACAATTTTATTACACTTCTTTCACAACTTTTTAAGCTTAATTTAAGCTTCATATTGATAATTAAAAGTAGAGAAAGGAGTTGTTAATGATGCTTTTCAAAAATAAACAAGGACGACTTGAATTGAAACATGCAATCAATGAACGTGATTGTTACTTAATTAGAAAAAATTTGCAACATATTATGGAATATGATCCACATGCAGATCAACAAGGCCGTTATTTTATACGGAGTGTGTATTTCGATAATTTTGATCAAAAGGTATTGACTGAGAAAAAAGAGGGTTACTTAAAGCGTGATAAATACCGAGTTCGGCTTTACAATATGGATCAATCCACATTAAAGCTTGAACGGAAAAGCAAGCGAAATAATGTAACAAAAAAAGACAGTGCTCCGCTAACAGCTAAAGAATATCAGTCTATGCAATGTGGGGACATTGAATGGATGAAAGCAGATAATCGCCCATTAGTTAGAGATTTATATACTGAAATGAAGCTCCATCAACTTAAGACAATGACGGTCGTTGATTATATACGTGAGGTGTTTATTTACCCTTATGGAAATGTACGTATTACCTTTGACAGTCAAATAAAAACGAGCTTTCGCAATACCGATATTTTCAACCCAAATTTACCTATGGTTGAAGCACTCGATCCACAATTAGTCATTCTTGAAGTTAAATATGATCAATATTTACCGGATGTCATTAAAAAACTTTTACAAGTTAATGATCGTAGCATAGCCACATATTCTAAATATCATTTAAGCCGGATGTACGGTTAAAGAAAGAAGAGGGATTTTATATGAACAGTCAAGTAAATTTTAGTGATATTTTTAAATCTAGTTTTCTAGATCAAGTCACCAGTTTTTCGGTTATTGATAGTTTAATCGCTTTGGTCACCGCATTTGCAATTGGTTTATTTATCTATGTTGTCTACAAAAAGACGTTTGCCGGGATTATATACTCACATAGCTTTAATGTCTCATTAATTATTATGACAATGACAACTGCTTTAGTGATTATGGGGATATCGTCAAATGTACTTCTATCACTTGGTATGGTTGGTGCATTATCTATTGTGCGGTTTCGTACACCCATTAAGGAGCCTATGGATCTCGTTTACTTATTTTGGGCGATTGTCTCAGGTATTTTAGCTGGAGCCGGATTTATTCCACTTGTGATAATTGGCGCAATTCTGATTGGACTTGTGATGGTTTTCTTCGTTAATAAGGTGACCATTGAAAATCCGTATTTACTAGTGATTAAGTATACAGATGTAATGGTTGAGGAAAAATTCAAAACGATTATTGGCAATCATGTATCTAAATATGCCATCAAATCGAAATCAAGCAATTTAAATGGTGAACTTGAATTAACATATGAAATTCGGATGAAACAACAAGAAACACACTTTATTAATCAGCTATCCGCATTAGACGCTGTTAAATCAGCAGTCATGCTAAGTTATGATGGCAATTTTACGGCGTAGTTTTTTAAAAAAGAAGGGTAACCTTCTTTTTTAACAAGGAGGAAGAACAAATGATTAAGAACCGCTATGTAATTGGTGTTTTTATCTTTATCATCGGATTTGGAATCGGTTTGTATCATCTATTTCAAACCATAGCTATCGAAGAATCGACAGTAAGTTCTCGCTACACCGATACCGTATTTGATCAAACACAAGTGAGTCAAGTCGAAATTGAATTAGCTGAAGAAGATTTAGACTATATGTTAGAAAATCCACTTGAAGAAACATACGTTAATGCTTCAGTCACGATCAACGGACAAACAGTCACAAATGTCGGGATAAGAACGAAAGGGAATATGACGTTAACATCAGTTGCTAATATGGATTCTGATCGTTATAGCTTTAAAATTGACTTTGATCAATATGACAACAATCAAACTTTAGATGGTCTATCAACCTTAAACTTAAACAATAATTATAGCGATTCAACCTTAATGCGCGAATATATTTCTTATGAAATTATGGAAGGTATGGGTATCGAAACACCTGCTCATTCCTATATGTATGTGACGATCAACGGGCAAGAGTGGGGCTTATATTTAGGCGTCGAACAAATTAATGAAAGCTTCCTAAATCGAACAATGGATGATGCTACCGGAGATCTTTATAAACCAGACGGTGTTGGTAGTGATTTAGTTTGGATTAGTGAGGATATAGAAGATTATACAGGATTAAACTTAAAAACAAATGAAGGAACAAGTGACCAATCTGCGATGATTGCTATGCTTGATGCAATAAACAACAGTGATGACACTGATCTTGAGCAATACTTGAATGTCGATCAAATGCTCAGATATTTTGCGGTTAATACAGCACTTGTTAACCTCGATCATTATCAAGGGCAAATGAAACACAACTATTATTTATATGAGCAAGATGGCGTGTTTTCAATTTTGCCTTGGGACTATAATATGTCGTTTGGCGGATTTAGCATGGGGGCTGGTGGCGCTAATATCGATGACATAAGCGAGCCGGAAAATGGGGATTTAGACATCTCAGAAATGAATATGCCTGATTTCGAGCAAAATGATGGTGATTTTGAAATAAGAAATAATCAAGACAACGGTAATCAGAATAATATGGGTATGGGTATGATGGGAAGCGACATGATGAATGAAAGCTCGATTAACTTTAGCATTACCGAACCTGTCTCTGGTACGACTTTAGAAGAACGCCCTCTATTAAATGCTTTACTTTCAGTCGATGACTATCGTGAACGTTATGAAAGCTATCTTAAAGAAGTGGCGACTACTTACTTTAGTGAAAACTATATGGAAGATATGACAGCTAATATTGCTTCAATAATCTTAGCTTATGTCGAAGCAGATCCAACCAAATTTACGACAACTGAAGAATTTTTACAAGGCGTTTCAGGTGATGAAAGTTTAGTAGCTTTTGCAACAGCTCGAGCAGAATCAATCTTAGCTCAGCTATCTGGTGAACTTGTAGTAGAAGCTTCTACTACAACTGGTTTTGAGAGAAATGGTCAACAAGCATCGGATGGAGAAGATACTAATAATCGCTTTGGCAACAACGAACCGAACTCTACTGATCAAATTGGAAGTGAAGGCGTTGAAGACGATCAACCTAATCGTTTTCAAAATATGCCAGAAGATGGGGAAATGCCGAACTTTGATGAAATGCCTGAAGGCGGCGACATGCCAAACAGAGGTCAAGGACCAGGAGATCAGAACAATCAAAAACCAGACTTTCAAAATGATCAAGAGAACGAGCGTATCGAAGCCAGCGAATCTATTAATTTACAATCTGTAAGTATAATTAGTATTTTATTTATTATATTAATCATTGCCATCACCTTTGTCTCAAGATTCAGACGCAGAAGAGTTTGACCCCTAAACAAATCACAGTAGTCTAAACGCGCTTTTTCATCACATTAAAGAAGCTAGGATGTTCTGCATCCTAGCTTCTTAATTACTTATTGTTAAGTGCGTTTCCTCGTTTCAGGAGATACATCCGTCAGTACATAGTAAAGGAATGTATCACGACCGGATGGAATAGCCCCCATCCACTTTCATTTCATGAAAAGAATCTGATCTGATTTTTTATTGTAAGCCTAGTAATTCATCAATAACTTGAACCACTTGGTCAGCAGCTTGATCACACCGTTCAACCGTTGGTGCTTCTACCATAACGCGCACAAGGGATTCCGTACCTGATGGGCGCACCAACACACGACCATCATCACCCATTTCTGTTTCGACTTTTTGAATGATTTCTTGAATACGCGGATCAACTAATGCTTGATGCTTGTCAACGACTTTTACATTTTTCAAAACTTGTGGGAATCTCTCCATTTCGCCAGCTAACTCAGATAATTTCTTACCTGTTTCTTTAATAACATTAATTAATTGTAGCGCTGTTAACATGCCGTCACCAGTTGGTATATAGTCTAAAAAGATAATGTGGCCTGATTGTTCTCCACCTAAATTATAGCCACCTTTACGCATCTCTTCCATGACATAGCGATCACCTACATCAGTCTTATCACTTTTCATACCACTTTGCTCTATAGCTTTATAAAATCCTAAATTACTCATAACGGTTGACACGACGGTTGAGTGTCGCAATAAGCCACGTTCATTTAAATGCTTAGCACAAATATACATGATTTGATCACCGTCTACAATTTGACCCTTCTCATCAACAGCAATCAGACGGTCACCATCACCGTCAAAAGCTAAACCAATATCAGCTTCCTTATCTACGACAAACGCTTGTAACGTTTCAGGATGAGTTGATCCGACACCATCATTAATGTTCAAACCATCTGGTGAAACCCCAATGGTTGAAATATCTGCTTCTAAATCAGCAAACAAATGGGTAGCTAAAGAAGAAGTCGAGCCATTGGCACAATCCAACGCAATATGTAAACCATCAAATTCATTATCAACCGACTGCTTTAAATATTGAATATACTTTTGCCCGCCTTCAAAATAATCATTAATTTGGCCAACTGCAGACCCTATTGGGCGTGGTAAAATGTCTTGGTCAGCATCAATTAATGCTTCAATTTCTAATTCTTGATCATCCGTCAGTTTAAAACCATCGGAGCCAAAGAACTTAATACCATTGTCCTCAACAGGATTATGAGATGCCGAAATCATGACACCAGCTTGGGCACTCATTGCTTTCGTTAGATAAGCCACCCCAGGTGTAGAAATAACGCCTAATCGCATCACTTCAGCACCAATTGATAATAATCCGGCTAATAGCGCGCCTTCTAACATATCTCCTGAAATACGTGTATCTTTTCCAATTAATACTTTTGGCTTTTCTGCTTCTTTTGTCAGTACATATCCACCGCATCGGCCCAGTTTAAACGCTAATTCTGGCGTTAACTGCTCATTAGCTATACCTCTAACTCCATCTGTTCCGAAATATTTACCCATCATGTACCTCTCCTTTATTCCCAATTTAACAAAATTATCGATGTACTTATTCAACTTGGATAATTGCTTCCTCCATCGGTAAAGATACCTCTAAACCATTTGGCCCCTCCACCTCAATCGGCAATTGATGTTCACCGCTATTTATACCACCTAAATCAATGATTAATTCAAAATCACCCTGATCCAAATCAGCAATTTCAGAAGGGTATCCAATAATTGTGAGATCAATTTGACCTGTTTCAGGATCTACAAATGATGATGTTAAATTATTACTTAAATTCTCAATATTTATTTCCACATCTTCAATCGTTTCTTCTGTTATCTCTTCTACCTCTATATAAACATTAACAGTGCTTGTTGAAAGGAGCCTCACATTATCAGGCGTTTGCAGGCTAACTTCGATCGTATCACTCTCTGTTATTTCTGAAAGATCAATGGGTTCTGTACTTATTTCATTGATTAAATCTAAATTTTCTTCAGACGCAAACACTTGAACATCACTATCTTCTGCTTCGATGGAAACGAGCTGAAAATCTTCTGGTAAGTCCCCCGTTGTCTCTACCTCAATTGGCACGGTTTTGTTTGGGCTAGACACTTCTAAATCAACAGACACTGTCTCAGGCTCAATACGAGCATTCAATTGATTACCTTCGCTATCAAAAACACGAACAGGAACATCATTTAAGGTTAATGACTCCCCTATACCTTCAACATCGACAAATGCTTTCACTACTGATATGCGATCGATAACACTTTGTGAGCTTGTAATGATTACCGTCTCAGGGGTGATGCTAGCTGAATCAATTTCAAAACCAGGCTCCATTTGATCTAAATTGGTATAATCAATAACGACTTCAAACTCACCAGTACCACGCTCTTCAATTGACACTTCTACCTCAGAGGGTTCAATATCAACTGATAGACGATTAGAAATGCCATCATGCTCAATTGGAACAACATGTGTACCTGGCTCTAAGTCCTCAAGATCAACAAATACATCAAAATTACGTTGTGTTACCGTGGATTGAACAACACTAACGGTCCCTTGTAGAGTCATAGAAACTGTTTGTGGCACACCACTTACAACATATTGCTCATCATCAATTTGAATATTAACCGGAACGTCTTCTATGGTTTGTGTTTCTTGAGAGCTATTAAATATAGCATCAAAACTACCTATGTCAGCCGAGCGGGTATCTTGATTATCAAATGAGATAATTAGAAAAGTGAATACAGCAAGAACTAATGAGATGATGCGGATGACCCATGGTTTGTTGAGCCAATCATTCATTTTTCTTCCCCCTTCGCTTCCAACTTTTTAAAGTCGGGGTTTTAACGAAATTTGGTTCTAGATCCTTCCGTAGTATCTCGGTTAATTTCTCTTCATCAATATCCCGATGCAACTCGCCATTTCTCGTACAGGAGATATGGCCTGTCTCCTCTGACACAATGATTGTTAACGCGTCACTCACTTCGCTAATTCCCATTGCAGCACGGTGACGTGTCCCAAGTTCTTTTGAAATAAATGGACTCTCAGAAAGAGGCAAGTAACAAGCGGCAGCAACAATTTCATTTTGTTTAATGATCACAGCACCATCGTGTAGAGGGGTATTAGGAACAAAGATATTTGTCAAAAGTTGATTAGTCAATTGCCCTCGAATCGGTATACCTGTTTCAATAAAGTCCCCCATGTTGGTTTCACGCTCTATTGTAATCAATGCTCCAATTCGACGTTTCCCCATATAATTACATGATTTAACAATCGCTTCAATCGATTGGTTAAATATCTCTTCTTCTGAACGCCTATTTCTACTAAAGAAACTACCTCTTCCTATTTGTTCTAGCGCCCTTCTTAATTCTGGCTGAAATAAAATAATAACCGCTAGAGGCCCCCAAACAATGACTTGTTCTATCATAACTTGAACAGTCTGTAAGTTTAACACGTAACTGATTAGGTAAAAAATAAAGACGACAAAAATTCCTTTAAGCAGTTGAATCGCCTTGGTTCCTCTTAAAAGCATAATTAATTTATAAAAAACATACCAGACAAGGGTGATGTCTACGACTATTCTCAATATATTAAATAATGTATATCCCTCACCAAGCATGATTACACATCCTTCTGTCCATAAATAACCATCTCATTTCAATAAGTAATCACTCGTTTTATTATAGCATAACCTCCTATAACTTTATAATAAAATCCTAGATGTATTTAGTATAATTTGGTATATTATTATTTTTGACAAAATAAAAAGGATTAAACATTAATATTAACGTTCAACCCTCTTGGACACATATGTATGGTGGAGCCTAGCGGGATCGAACCGCTGACCTCCTGCGTGCAAAGCAGGCGCTCTCCCAGCTGAGCTAAGGCCCCTATCAAATATTAAGAATGAGCCATGAAGGATTCGAACCTTCGACCCTCTGATTAAAAGTCAGATGCTCTACCAACTGAGCTAATGGCTCTTAATGGCTGGGCTAGCTGGATTCGAACCAGCGCATGACGGTACCAAAAACCGTTGCCTTACCGCTTGGCTATAGCCCAATAAAATAACAGTGAAACAAAGTACACTGCTTTTTAATCTTAAAATTTTATTAATGGTGGAGGGAGTAGGACTCGAACCTACGAACCCGATGGGAGCGGATTTACAGTCCGCCGCGTTTGGCCAACTTCGCTATCCCTCCAATTATAATAATCAACTGGTGCCGGCCAGAGGACTTGAACCCCCAACCTACTGATTACAAGTCAGTTGCTCTACCAATTGAGCTAGGCCGGCATATGGTGGAGGATGCAGGGCTCGAACCTGCGACCCCCTGCTTGTAAGGCAGGTGCTCTCCCAGCTGAGCTAATCCTCCGTCTACATAATACTGCTCATGCTCGTATTGTAATGAGATGT
>NZ_JH976439.1:188133-188534 GCF_000306965.1 Amphibacillus jilinensis Y1
GTCTACATAATACTGCTCATGCTCGTATTGTAATGAGATGTTATTTATCATCTGATATTATAAACAAATATGGTGACCCGTACGGGATTCGAACCCGTGTTACCGCCGTGAAAGGGCGGTGTCTTAACCGCTTGACCAACGGGCCATAACATAAACTAACGAGAGCTTCCAGCCGGACTTGAACCGGCGACCCCTTCCTTACCATGGAAGTGCTCTACCGCTGAGCTATGGAAGCAAAATGGCTCCACAGGTAGGATTCGAACCTACGACCGATCGGTTAACAGCCGATTGCTCTACCACTGAGCTACTGTGGAACATCAGTAGACTTTAGTAAATAAGACTATTTGTTACTTCACAAAGCTAGTATTCAGCTTAGCGACGTCCTACTCTCGCAGGGGGAA
>NZ_JH976440.1:0-5965 GCF_000306965.1 Amphibacillus jilinensis Y1
TTTCCATAAGATGTTCCACCATCTGAGTAACATTTACATCATACGATTGATCAACATTAAGTTTAAAAAACAAATCTTCTTTCAATAAGCTCGATAGGATGTATTGATCTTTAACGCTATTTTGCAAGCCATAACGATGAACATATTGAAGTTTTTCAACTTCTTTTTGTACGGTTTCTGAATCAAATATTTCACTAATTGTTACCGATGGTACACATAGCGCGTAGGGCAATTCTATCGTCGAAAAAACAATATCGTATTGATTTAGTTTTGTCTCCGTTATTTCTTTTTCTGAGTATAAATCAAAAGTTATTTCTGTATTAAAAACTTTTTGTAATTGAATAGACAATAACTTTGCTGTTCCTCTACCTGTCCCACAGACAATGGCAGCCTTTTTAATATTAATCACTTCCGACTCACTATTTGAGATGAATATTTCGAAGTAAAAAGATAAATACCCTAATTCATGCTCAGATACAACAAAATCATAATAGTTATAAATCACATCGCCAGCTACTTTAGCCATCTGAAAGGCCACAGGATATTTACGTTTAATATCTGGTAAAAGCGGGTTATTCACTTTAATCCCAAAGGTTAGTCGATTTAATAAGAAGGTCAGATGATATTTAAAATCTAAAAAGAAATGGTGATTTTTGGTTAACACATCTTGTGTAAAACCAATCTCTTTTACGATTTCTTTTACAATGTCATGCACTTGTTCAGGAATTTCTACTTTCGCTAGTGAGCGATTACTTGTCGGTGTACGTCGCCCTGAAATCGGAATCGTTAAAAATAAAATCTCATTTTCTGAAATCTTAATCGGTAATCGCTCTTCTATGCCCAAGGCAAATGCTGATGCAATCTCAAAGTCAGGAGATGAAAAAAGCGGCTTGAATTTTTCATCTAAGGTTTCAATCTCATAACCATTCAACACACGATCAAGGAGAATGATAATAAATTGAATCATTCGATTTTCAGTTACTGTTTCAAAGTCATGCACTGTGCATAACCTACGCGTCATATCCACAACATCTTGATCTAATGGATAGTATCCATACATCCAATCAAATGCATTATCGAGAATAAAGAAACGCAAGTCCAACTCCTCACCCTTTAAATAAATGCCTTGATTCGGTTTTCCTTCGATCTTTAATCGGTAAGATGAAAGTAATGAGTTCGCTTTTGAAATTTCGTTAATCAGTGTTGTTCTTCCTAGCTCCATATGAAAGGCGATCTCATCAATGGTGAGTTGCTCATCATTTTGTATCATGTATTCGATCAGACTAGCTAAACGATTCGATTTTGAATCCGGATCAACCGTTTTTTCAGCTGACGCCATAAATTCATCGAAGTTAGCTTGGTCATAGACGTGTAAATGAAAGCCTTGTCCACGTTTATTGATAATTTCTGCAATTGATGCTAATGCTTTATTCGCTTCTTTAATATAATTACGGATTGATCGTGTACTAACGTTCATTAAGTCAGCCAAAATATCCAAGTCTACATATTCTCTTTTGCTAAAATGACGAATAAGCTGAATTGTTTTTTCACCGATGAATTCATCACTCATTTCTTTCACCCCCTTTCAAAAGAGCATTGGTTACCCGCGTGACTTACCACCCGAGATATTATAGGTTGTTCCTGTAATATAGCTTGCTCTTTTCGAGGAAAGATAAAGGACAAGATCACTAACTTCTGTCAATTTCCCCTCACGACCGATTGGAATCGATTTACTATAATCCGTATTTAAACCGTCGACACTCACCCCTCGCGTATAAGCAAGTGCTTCATTATAAGCCTCTGTTCTTAAAGCTGTCTCTTCTAAAATGCCTGGTGCTATACCAACAACACGAATATTAAATTTGCCTAATTCCTTGGCCCATGCACGCGTAAATGAAATGACCGCCCCCTTTGTTGCAGAATAACAGCTTTGACCTGCTGACCCTTCTTGTCCTGCTTCTGAAGCAACATTTACAATCACACCGGATTGATTAGCTAACATGACTTTCGCACAGGCTTGAGCGAATAAAAATGGACCTTTTTGGTTCACATTGACCATCAAGTCAAAGGTGTCCTCATCCAATTCATATTGAGGTTTTTCACCACGATCATCTACTAGTAATTGCGGAAGGTTCACACCTGCATTATTGACGAGTATATCAATTGTTCCAAACTTATCAATGGTCTTTTTTACCACTCGATCAACATGGGTTTTCTTTGATACATCGCACGCTATGAAATAAACACCGTCTTCTCGCTCACCTTCTTCACCTTTTAAATCAGCAACGACGACTTTCGCACCTACTGATTGGAAACCATCGACAATCGCAGAACCTATCCCCGATGCCCCACCTGTGATAATAACAACTTTACCTTTCACCTCTAACCAATCTGTCATAACATCCATCCTCTCTTTACTTCCTCACCATTTGATTACGCTTTCATTATAAGTCGAGGACACGATTCGATTAATACCGACATTTTCACACTTAATTGAAAACGGTTAGATCCCGATAAATTAAAAACGCTAGCGAGCATAACTCACTAGCGCCCTCAATACCTTATTTACAATGGGACAACACGCTCGTCTCAAATGAAATGGAGGAAACAGTGATTCGTTCCATCCAATAACTTAAAAAACGCTTCCTCACCCCACTTCAAACAATGGCTGAGAAAGCGTAACGATTTATGCTTTATGGCGGTAACTTGAATTATGTGCTTTTAAGGTTTTGTCTTTACCAAATAGAAAGTGCTTCTCCATATCAGGAGAATATCTTGAATTGATCGTTTTGATACCGACTGCTTCTGCGACAGCCCTAATCATAGCAGGGGACGCGCCACAACAAAGACCGATATAGTTAATACCAATCTGATGTGCTTCTTTTGCCCACTCGGCTAGTTCATATCGATTGTGATAAAGTGGATCTAACGATGTTGGAAATGTCGTCTCTGTTGGTAAATGACAGCTGCACCCACCATCAGGTAAGTTGAAAAAGGTCGGGTGTTCATTTGTCGTCCGGTATGGAATCGGTAATCCACCGACATAACCATCTACTACTTCACGAATCCGTTTTAAATAAGGTTGCATCGTTTCAGGGCCACGGAAACAGTTCATTCCGACCACGAGTGCCCCTTTTTTCGAAAGTATCGCGCAAGATTCTTCCACCGTGTAGCCATCTCGCATCATATTCTCGCCCATTAAACCTAACGTCACAACCGCAGGTAAATCCTGCTTTTGAATCTCTTCTAAAGCAATTACGGCCTCTTCATGATAATAAAATGTTTCTGCATTAATGAAATCGACCGCCTCTTCTTTGCACCACTCAAGCATCTCTCGAAACATGTATCTAACGTTGTCTTTAGATTTTGGATCATCCGGATCAAAAATGTTAGTATTCGAAATATTACCGGCAACTAATGCCTCTTCATTCGGATGTTCTTTTGCGACTTCTTTTGCTAAACGAATCGCGGATCGATTCAACGGCTCTAGTAAGTCTTCCTTTCCGATAATACGCATTTTTTCACGATGCGCATTATAAGTAAAGGCTAGTACTACGTCAGAACCGGCATTCATGTAATCACGATATGTTTGCTTTAAAACGTCTGGATGCTCTAGTGCCACTTCTGGTACAAATGATCCAGCTTGTAAGTAACCTCTACGCTCCATTTCAAATAAATACCCTTCCCCTACAATAACAGGTCCATCCTTTAACCTTTGTTCTAAAGATCTTTTCTTCGTCATTATGTTATTGCTCCTCTCCTTGTTTCAATGTAAAGGTAGTGTAGCACTAGAATACGGTGCTGGCCTAACACTAAAAAACTATTGTTTGATATAGTTTAAAACTATATCGCACCTAATTCTTCACTAATAATATCTCTTAAATAGTCAATATAACGCGTAGCTAGCGGACTCATAATCACATCTTTACGCTTGATAAAACCGACTTCAATCGATTCGTCAACTTGTAATGGAATGGCTATTACATCATTATTATTAATGTCATAGCTGATGATTCCTGTTGAAATGGTATACCCATTCAAGCCGATCAATAAGTTAAACAATGTCGCACGATCACTCACTCGAATATTTTTTGGTCTTGAGATCGTATTAAGAATTTCCTCAGAAAAATAAAAAGAATTGTGATCGCCTTGTTCAAACGACAAATAGGGATATGGCGTTAAATCGTCTAACGTAACAGAGCGTTGCTCGGCAAGCGGATGGATTGAGCTAATAAATACGTGCGGTTTTGCGTTAAACAATGTTTGAAAAATCAAATGGCCTTCCGTTAAAAACTTAAGCATGACTTTCCGATTAAAATCATTTAAATACAAAATCCCAAGTTCACTTCGTAATGCTTTGACATCTTCAATAATCTCAACCGTTCTCGTCTCCCTTAACACAAAATCGTATTCATCGAGGGCTTCATCTTTTAATAAATTAACAAACGCACTAATCGCAAACGCATAGTGTTGAGAGGTGACAGAGAAATGATGCTGGGGTTCTTGCCCTTGATTAAAGTAGCGATTCTCAAGTAATGCTGTTTGTTCAATCACTTGTCTTGCATACCCTAAAAACTCTGACCCTTCTATCGTTTCAACTATCCCTTTACTCGTCCGTAAAAAGATCTCGATGCCTAGTTCAGTCTCTAACTCTCTTATTGCATTTGATAGACTAGGTTGACTAATATATAAATTCTGGGCAGCCTTGCTAATCGATTGATGTTTTGCCACTTCGATCGCATATTTTAATTGAAGTAATGTCATTGAAGTCCCCCCTTTTTTAGCCACAGGTTGAATAATGCCTTATCATATACGGAGCGAGCCTTCACTCAATAGGTGGCGCTCGCCTCCCACTGAGTGGCCGTTGAGTGAATGAGGACATTAGCATCCGTAAACGCCCGTCTTAACAGGTTAGCTCTGCACGCCATTTTGTTGTGGGTATTTTACAGACGGTTATCTGTGCTAGCTTACGGTAAAATAGCAAATGCGCGAACTGGAAATCCAGACGCCTTTTCAAACTTTGGTGCAATCGTAAAAATAGCTGCACCTGTAGCTGGAACTTGATCAAGATTGGTTAATAATTCAATTTGAAACGTATCTTGTTCCAAAACATAGTATTCTGCAACTAAACGACCATGTTTCTGAACGTCTTTGGCGGCATCTGTATCAAATGTTTCATGACCCACTGCTTTAATCGATCGTTCTTCAAATAAAAAAGTGAGCGCTTCTACTGACCAGCCTGGTGTATGGCTTACACCTGACGCATCTTTGTTTTCCAATGCCTGTTGATCAGGCCATCGCTTACTCCAATCTGTCCGTAAAGCAACAAAGCTATCTGGCTCAATCGTTCCATGTTGTTTTTCAAACGTTAGAATATCACCAACTTGAATGGTGAAATCAGGATTATCGTTCACTTCCTTTGATTTATCAATAACGACTAATGGTAAAACGAGCTCTTTCAAATCCAATTCATCTAAATAACGTTGATTTGGCACAAAATGAACCGGGGCATCAATATGCGTACCATACTGACCAGGAAAAGAGAAATCTTGAACGAAAAAACCATCATTATGGTCAAAAGCGGTGGTTACCTCGGCATCCTTCAATGCAGCAAAATGTGGCGAAGAAGGTCCAAAAGTATGTGTTAAATCCACCCAGTCTTTCTTTTTTAATAATTGAATCGCATCTAGAACATCACTCATTTTTAACCCACCTCATCTGATATTTTTTTAAACATTTATCTACATATCGCGCTTTCTTTAAGCTTTAGCAAAGGCTGGATTAATTTCGTTGTAAGGAATTTGTTCACTTTCCAAACACAAAAAACCCCTTCTAAACAAAGATAGAAGAGGTTAATAGGACATCAATTGTGATGACTCTTCTTATCTTTCAAGCTATAAGCTTGCTGGAATTGGCACAGTACTCTATAACAAGTCTGTTGCCGAGGCTTCAAAGGGCCAGTCCC
>NZ_JH976440.1:5975-23642 GCF_000306965.1 Amphibacillus jilinensis Y1
CTCCACCTCTCTGGATAAGATCGCTTAATATATAGATAATGTTAGCGTATAATTTACTACATTTTGCTAACCTTGTCAATGCGCATTTTCTAAAAGATCATAATGGAATTTAATGGAGATATGATAGTAGAGGTTCCAGGACAGTGCAAACCTCTACTATCCAAGTCTACATATTCTCTTTTGCTAAAATGACGAATAAGCTAAGTTGTTTTTTCACCGATAATTAACCCCGTTATTCTATAGAATGATTAACGGATCGCAATAACCTTAAACCATTCAATATAACCACTAGTGTACTTCCTTCATGAATAATGACACTAAGAGTCATATCCGTTAATCCCAAAAACGTTACTATAACTAAGAACGCAACGACTGACATTGAAAAGATGATATTTTGCCAGATCACTCGGTTCATTTTCTGTGATGTTCGGTGAGAGTGAACTAATTTATTTAAATTATTTTTCATGAGTACTAAATCAGATACATCAACTGCTACATCCGTTCCGTCACCCATAGCTATTCCAACATCTGCATTTACAAGAGCTGGAGCATCATTTACTCCATCTCCCACCATTGCTGTAATTCCATGCTTTTCTTTTTGTTCGTTTATAATTTTTGACTTATCTTCTGGCATAACATTAGCTATCACTTCATCCATTCCAAGTTTTCTTGCGACAGCTTCTCCTGTCATTTTAGAATCTCCCGTAATTAATGTTGTATGAATTCCTTGTTGTTTGAAGTAGTTAATCGTCGCTTGTGCTTGTTCATTGGGTACATCCATTAATCCAATTAAACCGACGACTTCTTCATCTTTTGCTATATATACTACGGTCTCTCCTTTTGAAGCCCAGTCAGTATTTAATAGAGAAATTTCAGAGGAGACATTTTTAAATGAGATTGGTTTCCCAATTCTGTAACGATGCCCCTTATATTCTCCTTCTACTCCTTTACCAATTTGATTTGTTACTTCAATATCTAAGTGGTGCTTTGCTTCAAACCTTTTCAAAATAGCATCTGCTAATGGGTGGTTACTTCCTTTTTCTAGTGCAACAATAATGTCAATTAAGTCCTCTTTCTCTACATTTCCAGAGAAATAAGCATTCGTTACTTCCGGTTTTCCTTTGGTTAAGGTTCCTGTTTTATCAAAAGAAATGGTTTCAATATCTGCTAATTGAGACAAATAGGAACTCCCTTTTGAGAGCACACCTTTTTTAGCTAAATTCGAAGTGGCAGACAAAGTAACAGATACCGTGGCTGCTGCTAAAGCACATGGAGCTGCTGCAACCAACAGAACTAACCCTCTATAAATACTTTGAGACCATGGCCAATCAAATAATAGAGGAGCGAGTATCACAAATAAAGTAACAGCAATCAAAACTATAGTGACATATTTCGGCTCAAATTTTTTGATAATACTTCCTACTCGAGTTTGATTATTTTGGTTTTGATTTACAAGTGTAAGAATCTTTGAAAAAACAGTATCCTCATTCTGTTTCGTTACTTCCATTGTAAATGTTCCGTTCCCATTTATTGTACTACCAAAAACAGGATCACCTTTTGTTTTCTCTTTAGGAATGCTCTCTCCATTTATTGAGGACTCATCAATAGATGTTTCTCCTGAAAGAATCACTCCATCTATCGGTACTTGGTCTCCGTTTCTTACCTGAAGGTGGTCGCCAACTTTAAGTTCCTCTACATTAATTTTTTCAGTCTTTCCATTTGAGGTGATACGCCGTGCGGTTGTTGGATGCATCTCAACTAATTTAGTAATTTCTCTTTTACTTCTTCCTTCTGCATACTCTTCTAAAAAATGTGCCCCAGAGAAAATAAGAATCAACAGTGCGCCTTCCCAAAACTCTCCGATAAGAGAGGCTCCTAATGCTGCTAGCCCCATTAAAATATGTGAATTTGGAACAAACCGTCGATTTCTTTTAGAATTCTCAATCGTCTCTCCTATTCCTTCTAAAACCACCACATGATAACCAGCAGTTAATGTAGCAATAGAAAAAAGGATATTTTGTAAAAGCTCATACTGTTCACTTAAAAACAAAGCGATAATTGCTAATGTTAACCCAACAAAATATAGAACAACTGGCATTTTCCCATGATTATGATCATGACTATGTTCGTGATTATGATCATCATGATTATTTATTTTAGACATTTATATCTCCCCTTAATTTAATATATGATCATATTATCATATATTAATATATAGAGCAACAAAAAATCCATTCTATTTAGAATGGACATCAGGTTTAGCAATGTAATGTATGTTCAATAGATTCATTTAACAAATCAAGAACATGTTGGTCGTCTGCTGAGTAAAATAAAGTGGTTCCTTCACGCCTGTTCTTAACTAATCTCAAGCTTTTTAAATAACGTAACTGATGAGACACAGTTGATTGTTTTAAACTTAATGTTTCGACGATTTCGTTGACGGAGCATTCTTTTTGAGAGAGTATATATAATATTCGTATACGTGTAGGATCGCTCAGCGCCTTGAACGTTTGTGAAACGAGATCAAGTGTGTCCGTATCTAATTCTTGAAAATTTCTTTTTTCTGTATTGTTTTCACCCATAAAATTATCCTTTCAATAACTCACTTAATTGTTCATCCCGTATTTTAAGTTTATTTCTAAAATAGAGTCCTTACGTTTTACGATTACTAGTATAACATAACTTCATTTTGTATAGATAGCTACAAATATATCATTAAAACTAAAGCTGACCCCTTATTTATTAAATATCACTTGAGCAATTTGCTTTTCACCATTTTTCTCAAAAATCTTATACGGCTGCATGCCTATTTTTTCTGCAACCTTCTGTGATGATCTATTTTCAAGGGTGGTATATGAAAATAACTTAGGGTAGTTTAAAACATTAAAAGCATAATCTCGACAGGCAATTGCGGCTTCTGTTGCATACCCTTGATTCCAATACTTTTTTAGTATATGAAAGCCAATCTCTGGTACTCTTTCATTTTCTATTGCTTGCATTGTAATGCCACAGTCCCCTAGAAAGGTTTCCCCATCTTTCAAAATAACGGCCCATAAACCATGGTTATATTTTTTATAATTATCAATATTCCATTGGATCCATTTTTCCACCTTCTCCTGTTTAAACGGCCCAGCATAGTATTGCATTGATTCTGGGTCTGAAAGAATTTTAGCTAACTCTTTTATATCCTCCTTGATCAGTTCCCTAAGATACAGTCGCTCTGTTTCGATTACTTTCTTCATAATACCTCTACCCCCAATAGTTTTGCCACTATTCTTGTATGCATTCACCCTAATAATAGAATTTGATACGGTGTTATATCGCAAATTTAGTTAAGCTAATTTTACCATAAACGCCATGATTTCAATTACAGCGAATACACGTTAAACCAAGATCAATAGCTAACCGTTATTATCAAAAAATATCGAAACAACATTTGTTATTTTATTGAAGTTAACTAGTATATAATGTTACTATTTAATTATAAAATATTGGAAGGAGGTGAGCAAATGCTAAAGAAGCTTTTGACAGTGTTTAGTATGCTAAGTCTAGTATTTTTGTTATCTGGTGAATTTTCAGATTATTCCGTCTCCGCTTCAGCAGAACACAACCATTCAGCTACAAATGACAGCGACCACACGTTGACGTCTACTAGGAGTCGTACGATTTCTGTTTATAGACTATACCAGCTGACAGATACGATACCAGCAACGATTAATTATAATCAACGGGGTTGGTCTGGTACATTGCGCCGACAAAGCATACAACGAGATCCTGGGGGACAACCGGTTTATATTGTGCATTATAGCGGTACCGTTAGTTGTCATGGCACATGTGTCCTTCCATCCACTCATTTGTTAGATTAAGTGTAAAGCTTGTAAAAAGAGAAAAATTGGCGTCATTTTAAGCATAAATTATTTTTTAGAGGGAGGATTATACAACCGGTTAATATGAAGAAACCCCTCCCTTTTTTCCCATACATAAAACGCCCCTTCAATACAGTGTGGTTGTTCTGCTACCACTACTTGTTCGTTCAGTGAATCAAGACATGAGCGTCCGTTAGCACCCACCAATATCAATTTACCTCTGTTCTCTATTTTCAGGTGGATGTTTTATAGACTGCTATCTATGATAAATGAAACGATTAAAAAATATGGAGGTTTAATATGGTTTCGAAAATCGAATGTGTCGATCTAACAAAGACGTACCAGGGCGATGGCGTTGAAACCACTGCCGTTCGCAAGATTAATCTCTGCTTTAAAAGAAGCGACTTCACTTCGGTCATTGGGCGATCTGGTTCAGGAAAATCAACGTTACTAAGTCTTTTAGGGACTTTAGATCGCCCGACTAAGGGGGAAATTTTGTATGATGGAGAGGAAATCGGTGCGAAAAGTAAACGTCGCTTGGCTGACTTTCGCTTTGAACAGGTCGGCTTTGTCTTTCAACAATTTCACTTGTTACCTACTTTAAATGTTTTGGAAAATGTATTAACGCCCTTATTCGGACGCAAGGTCTCCTATAATAAACACATACGAGCAAAAGAAGTGTTAGATTATGTGGATTTGCTAGATAAGACGACTGCATTGCCATCACAATTATCTGGTGGACAGCAACAGCGGGTGGCGATTGCTCGAGCGATTATCCATAAGCCAAGTTGGTTACTTGTAGATGAACCAACAGGCAATTTAGATAGTGTTGCGAGTGAGCGTATTTTCAACCTATTAAAGCAATTACACCAAGATGATGGCTGTGGTGTTATTTTTGTTACGCATGAACCAAACTTAGCTGACCGGACAGAGCGAATCATTACCATGCAGGATGGATGTGTCATCAAGGATCAAGCGGGGGTGCCGCTATGATCCACTTTATTTGGCAAAATTGGAAGCGCAAAAAGGAGCGCCTTCTTTTACTATTGCTCGGTGTCGTCGTGATTGCAACGGGCTTGTCGTATTTAGTTGGATTGTCAGATCGAAATCAGCTGACTATTACTGAAGAGCTCCAGCAAAGCTGGCAATCCTCGTATCATATTGCGGTAAGACCAACTGGTACTAGAGGTGAAACCGAGCACGATCAGCTGTTAGATACGAATTTTTTGAGTGGCATTTCAGGGGGGATCTCTACTGCTCAGTATGAACAAATTAAAGCAATGACTGACATTGAAATTGCAGCCCCAATCGCCTTTATCGGTCATGTCTATTTTTTTCTAGAATTTGATAACCCCCATATAACAGAACCTGGTCTATATCGCTTTACGTCAGAGCATATTACGGGTGATGGCATTAACCAGTTAACAGATAGACATACGTCGTATCAATCCGTTAATAATCATCCAGGTGATTCAAATTTTATGGCAGACTACTACCATCCCTTAAATGAAACGCCTAATCTGATCATGCAATCTCAGCTACTGGCAGCAATTGACCCGGTTCAAGAGGCTGCATTAGTTGGACTTGACCAAGCCGTTCTCGATATTGGTAATAGTCGGTACTTTAGTGATCAGGATCAAGCAACACCTATTGCAGAAAACAGCTATTCGTATCCCTTACCGATTTTATTAAGTAATCGTTCTTATACCCATTCAGAGCTTGTTTATACCTATGAGAAACTGGAGATTGAAATTGATGACGATGAAAGTCCTACTCAAATTTATCAACGTCTTGAATCCTTGGGAGGACAAGCGTATCTGGATGATTTAGACGGTGAGCCCGTTGAACAATTTCGCTATGATGATTATCAACTGTTTTCTTATTTTGCTAACAGTCTTTCACGTTATGATCTAGAAACAGGTGAGCCTTATTCAGCAAGCGCGCTACTCCAAGATGAGTTTCAATTGTTTATGAAAGTAGCACCGCTAGCATATAAACAAAAGGAAAGCCCCCTCCCAGAGCAGTGGCCGAATGCCTATCAACTTAAAACGGTAACGATTGATTCTACCATTAATGATCAAGGAAGTTTTACTGGCTATCGGAATGAAGAGCGTTTTGATCAATCACTCCCCTTAATTAATCCCGAGTGGATCGGCTTTTATGACCCGAGCCACTTAAATATTGCACAAGATCCAACAACAGAGCTACCTATGGAAACTTATCGACCGATTCGTGCGGAGCTTGTTTTTAATCCAGACTTACAACCATTTAATCCACCAATTCCGTTAGAGCCGATTGGTGAAGGCTATAGCTTTTTAACCAGTCCACCAAGCATGCTAACGACGCTTGATTATGCCGAACACATTCTTGGTAATCAGATTATCTCGGCAATTAGGATAAAGGTTAAAGGTGTTGAAGGATTAACAGAGCAGAGTCAAGCAAAATTAGAACAGATTGCCGAGCGAATCGAACAAGAAACCGGCTTGATTACTGACATTATGCTAGGGTCATCGCCACAGCAAACCTTGGTGTACCTACCACAATCAGATACTGATGCAACAGAAGGTTGGTTTCAGCAGCCTTGGATTAAGCTCGGTGCGGCAATGTCGATTTTCCGAGAAGCAACCCTCAGTTATACAACGATTTTGCTTATGACGATTACGGTTGCTGTCTTGTACGTATGGGCGACTGGATTAATTAATCTACAAGCACGAAAAAAAGAACTCGCGATCCTCTTAGCTGTTGGTTGGCGACCAAGACAAGTGGGAAAGTTATTACTTACTGAATCGGTATGGTTAGGTGGATTAACCGCGCTCATCTCTTGGCTCATTCTCGGCTTTGTTTATTGGAGTGAGAACATCAGTTTTTCACCGATTCGTTTTGTGTCAACAGGGATAAGCGGGTGGATTATTTATCTACTCGGCTCTATTTTACCGATCATGATTGCTAGCAAGATTTCACCAATACAAACGATGCAACACGGCGAAATCGCGACATCGAGAAAAAGCGTTTTACCAACAATCGGCGTTATAACCATGGCTCTTAATCACTTTATTAGAAAGTGGCAACGCTATGTCTTATCTGTTGTGACCATTGCTTTACCGTCAAGTCTATTAACGATTTTCTTGTATATCACACTGCGACTCCAAGGCGTTATGTATACGACTAGCCTTGGGCAATATATTGCCATTGACGTGGGGCCAATCCATTACACAGCAGCTATTGTTGCGCTTGTCATCGCACTCTTAACGACTGTCGAAATGATTTGGCAAAATGTCAGTGAACGCCAACCCGAGCTAGCGATATTAAAGACCGTTGGTTGGAGGGCTAATCACGTCCGTTTACTTATTTGGCTTGAAGGTTTTTTTACAGGTTTATTGGCAAGTATCTTAGCGTTTACTTTTGCCTTTTCTATTAGCACATGGCTTGAACAAACATGGCCAAGCGATCGATTTATTTATTTAATATGGACGGGTTGCATTCCGCTTGTTGTAGGTTTAATAGGCTCAATCATTCCTGCTGAAAGGGCCGTTCGGCTAACACCCATCAACGGCATTCACTCAGGATACTCCAACCGAGCCGCGCTGGAGAAATGGTTGAAATGGTTCGCAATCATTGGGGTTTTTGGACTGATCATTACATTTGTATGTATGCTCTTCTTATTATTCTCATGATTTGATCTTGCATAGAATCAGTAATTAATTCTCTTAGCCCTTTAAATACGAACAACAAGTAGCACGGTAAAATAAGCCCCGCACATATATAAAACGAACCTTTCTTTTAGACTTTCATTGTAATCAAATGAAAGGAGAAATAGAAGATGAACAAACGGAAAACAATAAATTTTTCATTCATACTTTTAGTACTAGGTGGAATTTTTCACACAATGAGTCACATGAAGCACATAAGTGACGACTCACAGATACAAATGCATGACATAAGTGACGACCCAGAAGATGGGACACGTTTAAGAGTAGTAATTGATCCAGAGCACGGTGGAGACGATGTGGGTGCTATAGGAGCAAGTGGACGATATGAGAAGGATTTTACTTTATTGATAGCTCAAAACGCACAAAAATTGTTAGAAGCCGAACCCTTAATAGAAGTATTAATGACTCGGGAAGAAGATGAATTTTTATCTCAAACCAGTCGTTTTAGACCGTAATGTGCTAATGAAAAAAAAGCAGATTTATTTGTGTCTATTCATGCTAATACATTTGAAGATTCAACAGTTACAGGAACAGAGACCTATTACTATCATTCGCATTCACGACAGTTTGCAGAAACAGTACAAGAGCATGTAGTGAATGCCACGCAATTTAGAGATCGAGGAGCAAAAAAGAAAGTTTTTTTGTTTTATCTGAAACAGAGATGCCGGCAGCACTAATCGAGGTAGGTTATTTAACTAGTGCGGAAGAGGAAAATGAAATGTGGGATAACGACTTCCAAAACAGGGTCGCACAAGCCATTGTGGAAGGAATTAAAGCGTATGCGGCTAGATAGAGGAAAAAGAAAAAGTGTCTGGGCTCAAAGAATGTCTCTAAATAAAAAAATAATACAAAGACTCATTAGTTCAATTAGTAATAATTAATCCTCTTGCTTTTCCTATGTTTTTTGCTATTAGGGTGCTCCCAAACGGATGATGTTTTATAGGTAGAAAATAATGAATCTCATCGTGTAGAGAATGATGAGTCTGAAGCAACGAAGAAGCCGATAGATAAACAAATAGAATCTGAAGCAAAAGGGTTTGAACCGATATTTCAAGGTGAGACTTCGAAAAAGAAGATTGCTTTGACATTCGATGACGGACCACATCCCATTCATACTAGAGAAGTTCTACAATTACTAAATCAGTACGATGCTAAGGCGACATTTTTCATGTTAGGAAGTCAAGTTGAAGAATATCCTCATATCACAGCACAAGTGGCAGCGTCAGGTCATGAAATTGGCAGTCATACATGGAGTCATAAAAATTTAACGACTCTCTCAGAAGAGGAAGCAATAGAGGGAATTTCTCTTGGAGTAGTGGCCATTGAAGATGCTATTGGATACCAACCCACTCATTTTCGCCCACCTTTTGGAGAACGCAATGCGAATGTAGATCAGCTTGTTGGAATGCCATCTGTTTTGTGGACCATCGATACGCGAGATTGGAATACAAGAACTCCTGAATCTATTTTTCAGATTGTGAAAACCAATGCAAGTAATGGACAAATTGTATTGATGCATGACATTTATGATACTACAGTGGAGGCGCTAGATCCCATTTTAAAGCATTTAACACTAGAAGGTTATCAATTTGTAACCATTAGCGAATTGATAAAATAAAAGACATTGAGTCTGAATCAATTTCATAATTTGCAAATTTACAAACAAATACGAACAATATAGGTATTTATAGTTTTTTTGTACGAAGATTAAATTGAAGAAAAGAACTACTATATTAAGCGGAGGAAACAATGAGCGAGACTCCTTGAGGACAGCATCGAGACTGCTGAAAAACTAACCCATGGATGTATTTTGAATTTAAAGGATTTTGTACTCACTCCAGTTACAGACGATCGCTTTCCGCGGGCACGGCCTCAGGAAAGCGAGTCCATTGATTGACGGAGCGCGTCAACACTCTTCTCTTTAGATGTGTTTATATATTAACATTCGTGTTTAGCGTTAGCGCAAGCCATTATGAAATTCACTCATTTTGTTAAAAGTCAGTTCCACAACCATCTAAATAGTAAATATGAAATATAAGCAACGATAGTCCCTCATTTTACTATCGTTCGGGGTGCTATTCTAATCTCTAGAATAGATAATGTTTAATCAACTATATACCTTTTGGGGTAAAATAATTACTCAAAGTTTTTTAGAAATGGAGTTGGTATTAGAGAATGTAATGACTTTATATTAATTACACTCTGTCCTCAAAAGGGATAAAAATAACGTACCGAATGGATTTACCAATGAATGAAAAAGCCCTATAGATTAACATTTTGATCATCTTATAGGACTTTCTTTTGCAGCTAACTAGATAGATTTGTTATTATCTCAACTTTCGCAGATTGAAATAAGTTCGTTTTTTGAATGCGAACCACGACCTGAGCTTTCACTGCCTTTCCGCACTATCACCTGTTTTTAAACTAAACGCCCTAATGTCTTCATAAACAGATTGAGTCATTTCCGCATTTCTATAGTTTACTATGATAATATCCTCACTTGTCATAATCTGTATATAGGGTCCATTGCCTGAATGCAAATAAAGTCTAGCTTTTTCGATTTCGTCCATTCTGAAGGTGCCTTTCTTGAGGCTCAATAAAGAAAGTGCATTTGTTTTTCCCCGAATATTTGGTATTTCATCCGTTAATAATACGTCCTCAACTTCTTCGGCATCGATGCTTATACCATACATCCCGCCTATTTCTAAGGTCGTACCCTGTATTGATATTTTACTTTCCCTCGTAACCCAAAACAATGCAACGGCTAATCCCAAAACAACGAGTACAGACAGAGTTGTCTTTACTTTGGATAACTTATCTCTATCGCTAAAGTTTTTTGACATCTAAATCCTCTCCTATTCTCCCTCATTATTAAATGATATTTGTACTTTATCGAGTCGTTCGCTTAAGGTACAATATCAATAAATTTATCCTTATATATTCCATATACAATCCATATAGAGATGAAATAAAGCATGATAAACAACCCGCTAAATATAAGGATAACTATGTTGGCTTCCAAATGATCTATTAGCTTATACAATCCATATCCAAATACGCCTACTATCAACCTTAATAAAAGCGCCAGCAGTATATTCAGATTATTTTTCACCGCCGCCGTTGGGGTAGACCAGTTTAACAATGGCCTTTCTATATTGATTACAATATCTATGTTTGAAAAGAAAAGGGTTGAAGTAATACAAAATACTGCGGCAATTAATACCGTTTGTACATTCACAGGTATAGTTAATAGCGTCATTATCCCCAATATCAACGAGGCAACCAATTGAATGATTAGCGTTGTATAGATTCTGTATTTAATGTTATCCCTGTCACTAATAGGAAGCACCTTCGTTTCCCAGAAAGTCTTCCCCTCTCGGGTAATCGCTGTTGAAGTGAGACTGCCAATAATAGCAGGTGTTGTGATGATAGCTGAGAAAATATAGACATGATAAGGCTCTAGAGCTGTAGACTTAAATAACTCTGCTTGAAACTCACCTGTAAACAATATAATAATGAACATTAATATGGGCAGAAAAATGGTTAATACCGTATTTATCAAAAATATTGGATTACTGACAATGATTTTAATATGTCTTTTAATCATTTGTAAGCCTTTATTCCTACTCTTGTAATATATCTCTCCGCCTTGAACAGGAGCCCCTTCTTGGTTAAATTTCATTAATGCCTTGCTATATAATGTTTTGGCACAAGCTTTTAAGATCAGTACCAAGACTACATTTAGACCGATGAACAGGAATCCATGAAAAATAGAACCTTGTATCATTTTGGTTAACCAAATGCTTGGGGGAAAACGGCGTCCAACCATCATTAGTAAGCCGTCCTCCTGTAATAAACTAGTGTTAAGTTCCTCTGGCCTCAGTTGTATTCTTGAAGACAGCATTTGCATGACTATGATAGCCAATAATAGGAGCATATTCCCCACTACAACCATTAGGTTTCTTCGTTTACCACTACCTATTACAGACATAAAAGGTAAAATGATTATCGCAGAGATAATCATAGGTAACAACGGGGAAATGATCAAAGCTATGATGCCTACATTAAGGCTGCTGAGTTTTAGTCCCCCTACGGTGCTATATAGTACCACCGAGGTTCCAAAGAAAAAGCAGGAAATGATAAGAAGATAAATGTACACTGATGCCAGCTTTGAAAATACGATGGTAGCTTCCTTTACTGGCAGTGTAGCGATTAACTGTAAATCCTTCGAGTAAAAAAATACTGAGATAATAAATGGAATGCTAGCAAAAATCATCAGTATCGTATTGGCTATATACATATAGGTTATCGTTAATTCTGGAAAACCAAGCGTTAAAAATGTATTATACAGCTCTAACACCATTTGCGTGGCTGGAAAAATCAAAAGGGCTGGTAGGAACATAACCAATATAGTCAAATACTTATTTTTTACATTTAACTGCTGGGTATATTTACTAAAAAAATCTAGAACCAGTATTTTTGTCAAAGATAAAAATTTATTCATCCTTCGTCATCTCCAGAAAAATTTCTTCTAGGGTAGCACTGCTGCTCTTTTTAATGTTTTCTGCTGTATCGCAGGCAATTAGCTTTCCCCTATGAATAATCGCCACCCTGTCACACAAATTTTCCACCACTTCCAGCACGTGGGAGGAAAAAAATACCGTACCACCTTTTTCACAGTGTTCCCGCATAACATCCTTTAATATTTTTGCTGAATGGGGGTCTAGCCCCACCATTGGTTCATCAAGAATAAATAGATTGGGATTTGGCAACAAAGCCCCCGATATTAACAATTTTTGCTTCATACCATGGGAGTATGAATTAATGGTTTGAGGAAGGGCATCATAGATTTGAAATGCCTTGGTATATTTTTCAATTCTCTCCTTCCTCTCTTGTATGGTTACCTCATGCATATCTGCAATAAAATTCAAGTAATCAATGCCCTTTATTGCATCAAAAATAGTGGGATGATCAGGGACAAAGGTAAAGTTCTTCTTTGCTTCTACGGGTTGCCTTGCAATATCCTTCCCGTTTATTTCAATCGTTCCCTCAGTTGGTGCGATAATTCCTGTAATCATTCTGATGGTTGTGGTTTTACCCGCCCCATTTGGCCCAATGAATCCGATGATTTCCCCTTTTTTTATCTCCAGGTTCAATTGATCTACAGCTTTCTTATTGTTGCCGTAGATTTTTGAAACATTCTTAAGCGTTAACATTTCCAACACCTCCTTATATATTTTGAATTCATGAGTCACTACAATACTTAACACCCACTGGATACAAATTGATTCATCATCTTCTACTTATTATTTAGTATTGAGACCTTCCAATTAATATCTCTTATTTAAATGCTTCAATCGCATCTTCCCGTTTTTCATTTAAGTAATTAAGTATTTACTTAAATAATAAAATATTTTTTTATTTTTGTCAATACTCTTTGCTGTTGGGCGGGGAATGCTGACTTCTTGTAATTAGAGTTGATGGGAGATGCCATCTGTCGCTAATCGCTATCGGAATCATTTGATTATGTTAACCCCTATAGAAGTCACAGTCGTTCTCTCCATATCTATGTTAGCAAGTTATACCAAATGCCTAATCCACGAAGTGATATAATCCGTTGCTTCATTTAAAATACTTGACTTAATTTTCTTGTAATTCAACATATCTCGCTCTCGATCTTTGCCCCTCTGGAATAGATGATTATGATCAGAAAACAGCTTGACACTTACCTCACGATTGCCGCCACTCTCAATATATGCTTTAATTAAATCAACATTTTAAGCGGGACATTGTATGTCCAATTGCCCATTAACCACCAATGTGGGACACTTTACATTTGACCAATATTTTTCAGGTTCTAGCATCAACCAATCTTTAAACCACGGATGATTATATAAATTTATCTGCTTTTTAGACGCACAGGTGAGCTATGTTCCGCTTTCCGTGGGCGTTAGATTTACACCATGTAGATCAAGACATAGAAATGGAGTCTCAGAATAAGAAACTTCTTATTCTAGTCGTGTCACATCTTCTTCGCTTTATTTCGTGCGGTTGGGCTTACGTATTCAGTATGAACCCTCAGTCTAAGTGGAGATAAGCAAAGGGTGAGACTTCTGCGGGAATAGGATGAGCTGAAGATCCACTTGAGGCGTGATCTTTGCGACTCAAGTTAGCTGAAGCCATCCCCGCGAAAAGCGAATCCATTGCTTTTCGGAACGAAATAACATGCTAAACGTATGAGAAGGTCGCATGCCGCACATCCATGTAGAAGTAATGTCAACAAGCATATTGAATCCCGGGTCTATTGAACACGATCAAGGTTCAATGACTATTTTCAGTGTGCGAAAATTGAGTATATAACATTAAGCCATTATAGTGGGGGTTTTCGTTCTTCGCCCACTGATTGTTAGTTGAGTGAATCAGGACATTAGCTTCCGTTATCACCCACCTCAATCTATTGACCTCTGTTCTCTATTTTGAGGTGGGAGTTTTACGGACGGTTATCTGTGATAAAAACTTTAACCACATACTAATGAACACATTCTTAGAGTAACTTAATTATAAATGGCAAATCCTTTTACTCGATCCTCTCTTTCCAATCAGACTTACAATGAAATGACATTGCTTTTTCCCTACTGACGTCTCTCAAACTTTGCATCCGTCACCTCGAACTGAAGCCAATGAAACGGACCTTCTTTTAGATTCCAATACACATTTCCTTCAGTAGGAATCAGGATACCCCGTACTTCTTCGTATTTATCGATAGAAACCGACCATTCTTCTAAAGTATATTCCCCTCCATTTTCCATATATCTTTCCGCTACAAAACGCTCAGGTTCGCCATTGTCTTTAAAGTAAAATATTCCTGAAGCATTAACATCTCCATAAGTGATATCAGCTTTTGCAGCATGATCATCGATCGCCTCCCAAGTGATATCCGACGACAACACTACCTGAGGATACCAAACGATTTCAGCTAGATAGCGGACTAACGATCCTTGTATAAGCTCCGGACCAGATCCGCTTCCAACAGTAAAATTCCCCATTAACTTGATCAGCATATCAGCTTCATGATTCTGATATATATCCCTGCCATAGATGGTAACGCCTCGCATCGCTTCAATTTCTGACGTCCATATATAAGAGGGACAATCAATTCCAGAATGTTGTTCGGCATCAAACGGCATCCATTTCCCGTCAGGCTTAGTTCTTAACATACCTTTTTGACTAATCCACACTGAGGAAATAGGTTCATGATCTAAAGCATGTGTCAAATTCAGCCATTTCATTACCGGAAGAGGTAACAGGTCTAGTTGATTTTGATCAATCGACATAGATGGTTGCTCAGACATCTCTTGCAAAAAAATTTTTGTTTCTTTTTTCATCTGCTTCTGAAATAGGTGATCTCTAACGATAACACCTATGCCTAACACAGTTACGACTATCATGATCACAATCATTATACGTGATAAGCTCATTTGTCTCACCTTCCCTTCATTTTTATAAAACGAACCTTCAATCAGTGGGCGCTTTCGTTCTTCTCACACTGATTGAAGGCTCGCTGAGTGAATCAGAACATTAGCGTCCGTTATCACCCATCTCAATCGATTGACCTCTGCGCTCTAATTTGAGGTCGGTGTTTTACTGACGGTTATCTGTGATAAATGAGTTGGTTGCATTCGGATATCTTTTTCATTTTTTATTTTAATTGGAAACGCAGCATGTATAATTAGCACCAATCGAAACAAGAAATCATTTTCTTTCTTACGACGTGAGTTCCAATTTTCTTCAAGTCGAAAGCCGCTGTATGGTGACCAATGCGTAAAATATCGATGTGATTTTATCCGAGAAAAAATGTCACGATCTGAAACAAAAGCACGTATCACTAATTCAATTTGCTTCTTAAAGTGATCGCTCCGATCAATGACGCCCATCTTTGCCAACAACTCCATACGGTGAAACCATTGCATCCAGTCTTGCGGGCGTTTCAATTGTCGAAAATCCATTTCTATCGATTGAATAGCAAAGTTACCAGGAGCAATAATTTGTTGTTTCCATCTTCCCTTCATATCATGAATGGGTGCTAAGCGCAGCATGTTTTCAATAGCAGTGGTTACCCTCTCCATCTGTTCATTCGTCCGCCAAGATTCAGTATAAGCAAGAAGCCGAAAATGATAAACGCTTACCCAATAGGCATCTTTGTTCAATACCCACTTCCCATCAACGAACGTACAAATGTCATCTAGCTCCTGCACAGAGGTCACAAATTGAAAAGCCTGTAAAGCTTTATTAATTTGCTCCTGAACCATTGAATCATTTTCAAAACCTGCGTATGCTAATATTGTTGCTTTGATCATATTCGATCCACCTAAATTAAGCGCATCCAAATATTGACCGACATTTCTTAAGCTCCCCGTTTCAAATACGTGAGATCCTTCACAAATATAGGTTATCATCTCCATAAGTTTGGGATGATCAGAACGTACACCTTTTTCTTTTAGAAGTCGAACGTAAGTCTCTATTCCATCTACTGCATGCACATCTCGCTCGATCATTTGCTTTAACGGTTGATCACAAATATATTCAACTCCCTTATCAGACAATATTTGTCTATATAAGGAAGTTAAAAATTGATGGTCTCGATACTGATACTGTTGATCGATCTCGGTTAAAATGCGATATTGAATAGGGGGACACCCCTGCTGTAATAAGCGACTAATTAAATCACGTTTTATTGCGCGCACTTGCTCAATTAGATCTAACTTCATCATCGACCATCTCCATTTTTGCAATATTAGCCACTAACTTTTCTATTAACCTCCTAAGCTCCTGTACCTCCTCAGTGTGAAAGTCTGCAAATAATCGATTTATAAATTCTAATTCTCTATCTTCACGTGTAAGTAAATGCTGTTGACATTTCTCCGTAAGACCTACTCTTTTTACTCTTCGGTCTTTAGTATCAGTATAAACCTCAAGGAAACCTTTCTCCTTTAAATTCTTTACCATTTGCATCACATTTTGATGCGTCACGCCTACAATTCGAGCAATCTCTTTTACTGAGAGTTGATCCGGTAAGCTTTTGTAAATAATTGCGATTAAGAGCCATTGTTTCACTGTTAATTGTTGATCTAATCGATCTCCAAGCATTTGTAATCGATTAGCCATTAAAAACAATGAAGCAAATATCTTCCCCTTATCTTCATCCATAATACTAATCCTCCTGTTTTGTAAAGCGCATTTCTATTTTTACCACTTCCGCCCGAGACGATTGAATGACCCAGCGATATTCTCCTGAAAAGGCTTCTCCACAAACTTCATCAACTAAGGTCGTTTCTGAATCGATGTAACCTGTAAAGATAGGCTCCTCATTCAATAAGCTGTACAACTCAAATAAAACGTCGCCTGATTCAACTTCTCCCTTGATCTCAAATATTTGTGCCTCTTCAACGATAAGCTTCGTTTCATATTGGCCCTTAAAAGCATCAATCGTTATTAAATAATGATCGTCATCAATTGGTGAGATAAATAACTTTGTTGCTTGATAGCCTCCTTGCTGACAACTTGTTAAGCACAATAGACAGCACACCAAGCTGATTATTCGCTTCATTAGTAATCACCACTTCAAAGGTAATATATTACCTTTTAATTATAAGGTTACTTATCGTGTGGTGTCAAGACGATTAAAAAGCCTAGCAAGAATGTTATTATTTCTGCTAGGCTAAAGCTAATGATTGCTAAAAATATACCACCAAATCTTTCAGCTTGTCTTAGGATCTATTTTAAGTGATATACTTTGAAAAATTAAGTGAGGTGATGATGATGGGACAAGATTTCTTACATAAACTATCGATTTTATTCGGATCTAATTCCACTACCATTTAACCGTGATCAAAGATCAAATTGATTTTTACCAAGAGCAAATGAGGTAAATATTTTTCATCTATGCCTAAGGAATAATACTCGACATACACATGAGGTTGGGACAAAAGTAAAAGACGTAAGATCAGTTGCGAATGATCCGTTTGTTTTGTGGATGGATTATTCGTCTTTATTATATTAAAACGAATGATACCAAATAGCTGAGGAAATAT
>NZ_JH976440.1:23652-183188 GCF_000306965.1 Amphibacillus jilinensis Y1
CTGTGTTTCCCTTTTACTAGCATCAAACAAAATAGAGATGCCCTGGATGATGTTCGAGATGCCATAACAATTACAAGATTACCGCCTTAAAGATAGATTAAATTTCTCCCATTTTATTTAGTTCGACATGCTTGATTACTCATATGATGATGCACACCCTGCTAATAAATACTACTTATTTTTCCTAGCAATAATGATGTAAATACCATCTTTCGGCTGTAACTTTTTCGTGATGCTTAGTCCGGCATTCTTAATTTCTTTTTCCATAACAGGAGAAGCAATTCTAGGATGACTGTGGTTAGGGTTTTCTTCCTTTTCAAATTCTACACATACAAAGTGACCATCAGCTTTCAATACTTGTTTAATACGCTTAAGGGCAAGAGACAATGGTTCAACCTCGTGTAATACTAATGAAGCCAGAACCAAGTCAATCGAATGATCTGGCAGATGAAAATCATTAATACTACCTTCTAGTGTTTGGATGTTAGTAATATTCTCATCTCTTGCTTTAGCATTGATGATGGTTAGCATTTTTGCGTCTATATCTAGCGCGTAAACAGGTCCTTCTACCATTTTAGCAGTTGGGATGGTAATATAGCCGGTGCCTGCCCCCAGATCTAATACTTTATCATGTTTGTTAATTGGGAGTAGATTTAGTAGCTTTTCTGGTGATAAGTCTCCTCTTTTTTCTGGATTATCAAGGAATTCAACCTTTTTAGCAAACTTTCTATCTATTTCCTTCATAGCATTCAACCACCTTTATTATTTTTTATTGATTTTTCATTTTATTTAGCACGCTTCCACGTCTCAATATTGAGTTCATTGTTAATAGCTACTGCTGTTAATGCCCCCATCGAAGCAGCTGCAATCGTCTGATAAAGCTTTGAAGCTGCATCTCCTGCACTATATACACCTGAAATAGTGGTTTTTCCAAAATCGTCAGTCACTATCATTCCTGCTTCTGTAATTTCACATCCCAATGCTTGAGGCAACGCCGAGCCTGTAACGAGGTCCGGCTTAAAAAAGATCCCTCTACATGCAATAACTGTTCCATCTTCGAGAACAACTTGCTCAACGATTCCGTCATTTGAGTCAATCTGTTTAATCACCGAATCAAACACAGATACTTGATGCTGTTCGAGCTCCTTTCGCTCGTCATCAGTTAATTGATCCGGACCATTGGTACAAATCGTCACCTGGTTCGTCCATCCTGATATGAGTGGAGCAGCATGCATCAACTCTGCTCCTTTATTAATAATGACTAGCTGTTCATCTCGTAATTCCCATCCATCACAATATGGGCAGACAAAGGCACTTTTACCATAGACCTCAGCCAACCCAGGTATAGTGAGTGGACGGTCCTTCATACCGACCGCAAATAGTATTTTTTTACTTATAAAACTTTCTCCGTGCTTAGTTGTAATTCGGAACTGACCGTCACTTCCTTCAATTGATATCGCCATATCTTTGATAAACGCTATGGATGGATATACGCTGATCTCTTCCTTAGCCAACGCTCGAAATTCACTTGGAGCTACACCGTCTCGAGTAAGAAATCCATGAGAGGCATGCGTGACCATGTTACGCGGACTACCCTCATCAATGACTACAATCTTCTTCCTTGCTCTCCCTAAAACTAAAGCTGCATTTAATCCTGCTGGACCACCGCCAATAATTGCTACATCAAGCATTTGTTTTCCCATCATTAATCTCACCTTTCACAGATCTTTAATATCCATAATTAAAAAGCAAGAAGTGTATTACTTCTTGTTTATCGAATAGTTACAACGCTTAGTCGCCTGATCCAAGATAAACTGAATCGTATGCTCCCGTAAATATTGATGTAGATGCTGTTCAGCACCATCCATCACCTTCTTCACCAAACATTCACCCCGATCAGCTACCTTTGCCTCAATATGATGCAGTTCAGCCAATAACTGATGCTGTTTTGAATTCAAATTAGAGCATTCAAACATTTGCTGTCTTCCCTCAATGGCTTGAATTACTTCAAGAAAGGTAATCTCTTCAGCTGTCTTGGCAAGCTCATACCCACCTTTCACCCCGGATACTGCACGTACGATACCTTCTTTCCTCAACTTAGACATAATTTTGGATAAGTAGCTTTCTGACACACTAAGTATTGCAGATAACTCCTTAACCCCAATGTTATTACGACCCTCTACCTGAGCCAAATGAATTAAAGCATGTAGAGCGTAATCAGTGCTTTTAGAAAACTGCATGTTTATCCACCCTCCTTTTTCCAAAGCACCTTTAATTATGGATAACTAATATCCATAATAGATCATTTGAAGATATATTTCAATTAAAACACTCAAACATCCAATAGGCATTTGAATCAATAGGCCATTAACGCCCGTCTAAATAGATGAGCTTTGCTTTCTATTTTGAGGCGGACGTTTGACTCACCTCCCTTGCACATCAACAAGGATTTGATAACCTTAAGAATAAAGGTTAATCATAATGTATAAATTTTGATTTATTTTAACTATAGTGCTATCCTAAATAACACTATCTGAAAAAGGAGTGTTACCACTTATCATGACAAAAATAACAACAGAGCGTTTAATATTGAGAAATTTCCAAGAGAAAGATGCAGAAGATTTATTTGATTACCTTTCTAAACCAAGCGTAAATTGCTTTTCAAAAGAAAAGATAAATACATTAGAAGAAGCCCTTTCAGAGGCAAAAAAAAGAAGTAACGACGCGTTTCAACTTGCGATAGAATTAAGTCAGGATAATAAAGTAATTGGCCATGTGTTTGCAGATTTTAAAAAACCTGATACATACGCAGTCGGCTGGCAATTTAATGAAAACTACGGTGGGAAAGGCTATGCGACAGAAGCAGCCTCAGCACTCTTTACATACTTATTTGACCAAAAAGAGGCACGAAGAATCTATGCTTATGTTGAGGATGACAACTTTCCATCCCAAAAATTGTGTGAACGCCTAGGCATGCGCAAGGAAGGATGTTTTCAGGAATTTATATCCTTTGTTAATCATGCCGATGGTACACCGAAATATGAAAATACATATCAATATGCCATTCTAAAAAAAGAATGGGCGTTACAACAGCGCAACCAAGATTGAGCCCGAATGAAGTGGATCACTAGTATTCCCTCATTTTCCGTTCGCATGATCATGCGTTTGAGCCTAGATGGATTTGAGTGAGTGCCTTCGCTCATTCTACAAAATCTTACTAAGCTTATGTAAATGTAAGATAACAAAAAAGAGCTATCATCCACTTGACTTTTATCAATGGGTGACAGCTCTCCATATTTGTTTTGATATTGCTTTTCATGCTTTGTTTTACTCTTCCTTGTTCTTAAATCTCCTAAGGCATAGATCCCCCTGTTTTTAGCAGGATCTCGATAACCTTCTCTGACCAACTTTTCCCTTGTCTTTCTTGCTTTACTCTTTGCCATCGCGATTCTCCTTTGGGTATTGATCATGTCTTTTTGTACTTTTGGTGAATTCCGGTACAAAATCATACCGATATTATCCTATAGATTCTACCCAGCATTTTATTTTCAGTAAAATATACACGCATCATGGTTTAATCCTTCACTCTTTAACGACTTTCATGATCCACTGGTGCGGTAATTACTTTACATATAGAATTTACTTGATATTTCGTATATTTGTCAACTCGTCAGAAAAATTCTACTATGCAGAGGCATCCTATAAACTCAGCCAAATGAAGAAGCGGTTACAAACCTGTTAGAACAGGAATTTGATATCGATGAAGCGATGTCTGTATTGGTAAGTGATTTAACACATGTTAAAGTAGGCAAGTATTGGGACTATGGTTGCTTACCAGATTTATATAACAGGGAAATCGTTGGTTATAGTGCCGGAAAGCACAAGGACGAAACTTTAGTTCAACCTGCCTTCGCAACCGTAAAGCAACCATTAGAAACGGTAAAAATATTTTATGCAGAGCGCGGTTCAAACTTGATTAAATGGATAATTCATGCTTCTAAGATTAGACACTAAAAACTTTTTTTCTTAAATAAATAAGTTGCTATTAGAATAAAACCAAGTGCATATGATCCGAGAACAAGCAGAAAAGGCACAAGTTCTTGTATAGTGTTTAAGTGATCCACGTTATAAGCCAAATATTTAAATGGAAATATAGAATTTAATTTGTAGTTAGCCAGAAATGCACTTATATATTCATTAAATACTACTAGACAAATGCCAATAAAAACACAAATTTTGTTTTTTCCTATGACAATATTTAAAGCACTAATCAAAACCGTATAGAATATCGCCTTTGTCATACCTAATCCAATGGTTTTAATAAAGGAAACAATCATATTTTCCATTTCAAAACTTCCGTCAACCCATCTAACTGTAACGAAATCATTTCCATTAATTCCAAATCGTATTAACCCTATAATAAAACCGATAATATAGAATAATAGAAAATAAGTAACCACTGTTATAATGGCACTAATTACCTTGGCAGCTATGATACTGCTACGATTATTACAACTCTTTATAATATTTATCCATGTATTATTCTCATCCTCTACCGCCAGAACCCTACTTCCTAATAGTAGGCTCGTAAAAATAATAAAAAGTGTTAACATCTCAAGTTTAGTCATAAAAAACCATACATTAGAAGGCCGATAAGGGATATCATTCTTAATACTATAATCAATTAAATCTATTTCAGTTTCTATAGTCCTAATTATTTGTGTATTAACCGTCTCATTTTGTTCTAAATCATCCGACTGCTGGCCGAGCGCTTCAATCGCATCTTTCTGTAAAACCCTTATCTCTCCAGCACTTTCTTTCCATTCTGAAATAGGTTCACTCGAAAACAAAAGTGAATAAAGCGATATAAGTAATATTGTCAAAGAACCAATAACAACCAATCTCTTCAGATCAACTAATTTTCTATACTCACACTTTAGTAAATTCATTATATTATTCATTATCGGTACCTTTATATTTTATTATTTGTTCATATAGTTCATCTAGATTGTTGTTAAAATCGCACTTATAGATCATCTTAACTATTTCTCCTTTTTGGATAAAGTACAGCTTATCACAAACTTTTTCTAATTCATTTAGAATATGGCTAGAAATAACTACTGCCACCTTTTGTTCTGACAATTTTTTTATATAATTTCTAACGTAGTTAATTCCTTCGGGATCTAGGCCATTTATCGGTTCATCTAAGATAACAAGTTTTGGTGAGTTAATCATTGTCATTGCAATACCTAACCTTTGTTTCATTCCTAATGAATACTTTTTTACTTTCTTTCTTTTCTGTACATCAAGCCCCACATCAGCAATAACACGATTGCAAGTTTCTCTGATTTTTGTTTTTTCTATTCCTTTCATAAGCGCTTCAATTTCTAAATTTAAGTAACCAGAAAGGTGGTTATACATAGTGGGAGTTTCAATAATAGAATTGACAGGTATTTCGCCTAAAGACTTCCAGTAGTCAATGCTTTTTTGGTTTATTTCTATAACTCCCTCACTCGGGTTCGTGACTCCACACATCATTTTCATTATTGTCGTTTTTCCGGCACCATTAGGACCAATTAATCCGACAATCTCACCTTCGTTCACTTTCATATTTACATTGCGCACCAATATTTCTTTCCCATATTCTTTAGAAACACTCTTTAGTTCTAGTATCATATTACACCACTCTTTACAAAATAAATTTTTCTAGAATATATGTCGTTCCATATGACTCCATTAGTGCCGCTAGAATTATAAATCCGATAAGTAAAAGTAAAAGAAAACCGTTAAATTTCAGAAGTTTATGTAGTGTTATCTTCTTCTTGATTAACATGATAATATTTATCCAAATATTCACACCTATAGTGGCCGCAAGTATGATTGTTGGTATTTCGACAATTCCATGAAAAGCAATAAATGAAAAGGCATACCCTAAAGATTGTTCAACGGCTAGGCTTTTAATAACCACACCAAGAAAAAGTAATTCATTTACAACAAATATAAGAGAATAAATTCCTAGAGATAAAACAGCTAAAAATATTGCACGATAGTTAACAAACATATTGTTAACAAGTATCTCCGAAAAGGTCAATTGTAGATTAGGAGAATATTCCAAAGGGATATTAATCATATATCCTAACAAGAATGAAATACTCGCTAAAATGAACAAACATAGGTAGATTTTAAATAATATCTTTTTCATTAGTTTGATTTCTCCTGTATCTTAAATGTAACTTTGGTATCTTCCTCTATCTCCAGAATATGTGAAGTGAATTTAGTTAACCTCTGATCACTAGAATGCGTAGAAAAGATAATAATACCAGCTTTATCCTCGATATAGTTTGTGAGAAAAATTAGTAAGGCGTTTACGGATGAATGGTCTAAATTCACAAAAGGTTCATCAAATAAGATAATCTTAGGAAAGGTTATCAGGCTAATGATAATTAAAACCTTTTGTCTTGTACCAAGCGAGAGATTTCTTATTATTGTATCTTTATAAGGTTCCATTTCCATAATGGAAATTAGATGAAGAAATAGAGTTTTTGTTTCTTCTTTATCCAAGTCCTCACATAGGGAGCAAACAACTTCATAATGCTCTTCTAGCGTTAAGAATTCAAAAAGAAAGTTACTATTATTAATTAAAGTCACTTGCTTCATATACTTATCATAATCATCTACAATAGATAGCCCGTTATAATTCACATCTCCTCCATCCATCCTCGATATCCCAGCAAGGATATTCAATAATGTTGTTTTTCCTACTCCATTTTTTCCGATCAGAGAAACAATTGACTTATCGGGAATCATTATACTTATATTTTCAAAAACAGTTTTACTCTCAAATTTCTTAGAAATATTACTTATGTTGTACAAATTTTCCCCTTCTTTCAATTGCGTATAATAACAATAAATATAAGACAGCTGCAATGGTGTATAAAAACATGAACACTGTAAACATATACAAAGACTGTGATCTGTGTACTAATACGATTAAATAACTTAAAAGTATAATAGGGAGCCCAAAAAGAAAATAATCTTCCAAAACATTATTCATAGCTAAACTATTTAGATTTAATTGAAGATCATCAAAATCATATTGATAAGATTTGACACATCGTTTAACTAATATAGTAGCGATCACTATCCACTGAACACAAATTAACAGCGAAAGTACCACACTAAATAAATTACAGCGATTGACCGCTAGTAAGAAGATAACCCATAAAGACACTATAGGGAAAGTATTTTTTAATAGAACTTTCAAAATGATTCTGTCGTATTCTTTTTGTAAGTTAAATTTTTTAATCAAATAAAAATTTGCGTATTTTATATTATCCGACAAGAAAGCATTAGCCAGTATTCTAACAAAAAAAAGATTTAGAATAGTTGGATATACTGAAAAAGTAACGACACTAATATAATTTATTGCATCCTCTGAAAGAAGTGAATAAATAAATGTTGTGATCATTAATAAAGAAATTATAATAACCAATACATTAACCGTTTTTTTATAATCTGATCGATAGAAGCTCGTATGAATAAGCTCAGAGAGATTACTAATTCTTTTAAAGGGAGACTGTCTGTACTCAAGTCCATCAATTCTATATGCAAGAGATTTAATTTGATCTTTCCCTTTTATAGGTACGTGGCCTTCTGCTTTAAATAACTTTATGTATAAGAAAACAATTGTTATAAAGACTAATATGCCGCTCATAATTGCGGTTCCTAAAGCTGACAACCATACAGGGGTTCCCTTATAAATATGCGTCATAAAAGAAAACATATTTGCCATTAAGATTTTATTACCGAACAAAACTCTCCATTTATACAGAAATAACTTGCTATTATTTTTTAAGTTAAATTTTTTAAGATTAATATTTATGAATGTTAGTTCTCTGATCATTTCTTTTATAACTTCAGGGCTATATTCATAGAAGAAAAGTAGAAAAGAAAACAATGTAGCTGCCCCAAAAGCAAGCGGAACTGATGAGAACTTGTAATTAATCACAATATATATAAGCATTATGATTATCGATCCTATGTGACGAGATAGTTCAAAAACAATGTTTAAGAATTTAATAACTTTGTCAACATCTTCTTCATGAAAAAAAGATATAAACTTTCTTAGCGTGACTCTTAATTGATATTTTCTTTCCCTTTTCTTCTGAATACGATTCATTTTTGCATAAACCTTTAATGAATTATCTTCTCTCATTTATCATCACCTAAAAAAAGAAACGTAGACAATGTTCATTATGCCAATTACTATGGTAATTACTCCAATTACCATAACCGTAACAAACACTTTTCGTTGTTCCTTCGTCATATTCTTTCTCCTCGTTTTATTCATATTGTAAACACATTAATTAAAGACAACAGAAATGATCCAACAAAGTAAATTGTTGAGATAATGATACTACCTTTTTTATCAAAGGTATCATTGGTTTTATATAGATAACAAAAAATAAAAATAACTTTTGCAAGCAATGCTAATGGAATAACACTGAGCTTTTGCAAAGTAATAAAATTAAAATCATTGACTAAAAATATTAATAACTGAGTAATGACTACAGCTATAAAATTCCCAAATAATACGGGCGTTTTATAGATTCTGAAAAGCGTTTTTTTTCTTAATACTAAGTATGTCAGTATAGTAAGAACTACAATATCCAATAGAACACTTAGCAGTGCCATAATAACTTGAATAATGACAGCAATTAATTTTATGAAAAGGATATTATCTTGAACTAAATCTATTTCATCTACAAAGAAACTCATATTACTTTCTACAATGTAATCTGTTTGAACTATAGATGTTAATATGAGAAATAAAAGAAATACCATTAAAATCATGTAAAAATTTAATTTATCTTTATCCACGCTACTATTACTTATCATTATCTTCTCCATTCACAGAATTCTGTTTATTTAAAATAAAGTTTTCATAATTCTGATACAATAAGAAAAATGGTTACTAGAACCCCTTTAAAGGGATTCTAGTAACTTAATTCTACGTTACCTACTCTACATAGCTTTGGCTGCTTGTTTTCCTACTGCCTTTGCAGTTGCCATAATAGCTGCACGATAACTTATAATGATCGCGCCAGCCGCGGCACCTATGCCTGTCAAGGAGACTAGTACAGAAATAACTGTTGCAACATCTAGAACAGCTAAAATAACACCAGCTGCTTGCATACTACAACCGATTAATCCTACAATCTTAGTCATGGTCTCACTCCTTTCATCCGAGTGTTAAATGCAGATACATTAAGAATATTTACAATTATGTCGAGACTGTCTTTATAAAATAATGGAATTTATAAAGAACCGAGCTTGAATTACCTAAAAAATAACTAAGTACAAACTATAAAATATCTACATTTACAATTATATACTAATTAACCGTTTGAATCCTGTCAATTAAAACCATTCCCTATTTTTTTACATTAAAGTTTCTTTTTAACCATATATCTACATCAATCTACATAAACCACCATAAAAAATCCTTTATAATGATAAAATGAATCCAATAGACGGTTATCTAGGATGAATATTTCACAAAGAAAATGATAATCCGTTTCGTCATTGGAACTAACACTACAGTAACTCTACCCATATAGTTGAGACAAGACATTCTTACCTACATTAGCTGAACTTCATTGATATTTTGCAAATAATTTCCAAACTAATTCATTTCTAGTGGTCACACCAACCTTATCATAAATAACTTTAAAGTAATCTTGAACCGTGTAGGAGGAAATATTAAGCTCTTTTGCAATTTCTTTTGTAGTATATCCTTGTAAACTCGTTCTTACTACCTGCTGCTCTCGATCTGTCAAAGCATATGTTTCTAGTAAATGTTCTAGCATTTCTCTAGCAGAAGCTCTATTTATGATGATAACAATGGCTTCATTTTCTGAAACATCGGTTTGCAAAAAGGACGCCGATGCTACCAAGTGTATTTTATTTGCTATCGGAATAAAAAGTCTCAGCGTTTTTTCTTTCCGAGCTAGAAGTCTAAAGCACATAGCCTGAATCGGTTTAGGAAGACGCGTTAGCTGTTCAGCATGTTCAAGCTCTTGCAGTAAGGTGATATATCGTTTACCGGCTTCATTCATTGATTGTAGTGATAAGTGCTGATCTATAATCATTACGCCGGGATCAGTGTATAGGAACTTTGAGTTGTTTTCTAATTCCATATAAAAGTAATCTCTTAATGCTTTCCCCATAATTGAAGATAAGCCTTCTAAAAGTAACATTTCTTTATCAGTAAAATTTGGCTTTCCCTCTTTTTTAAACAGTGTTAAAAACCCGTAACATCTTTTCTTATACATTAAAGTGACACGCATTTCATCGGAGAATTGCTGTGGCTGTAATATATCGGTATAACGTTTACTTTCCTGTATACCAAAGGTATCACTTAATCGAGCAACTTTAACAGAAGATTCTACTAAATCTCGATATAAGTGTACATCATCTTTAAGATATTCAGCAGTTAATAATTTTTGATGAATAGGTTCAATAGAGCTTTCTGTTATTGCGCCAACTGTCGTTAATGTCATTGGATTTACTGCTGTACAACAATACGCATCGAAAGAAATCTGCTGCTTTAAACGCTTCATCATGCTTTTTCTATATAGATAAGAATCCGGACTACTACGCCAAATACTATTTGACTTCTCCTTCCAATAACCGATAGCTTGCAACAATTAAGTCCCCCCTTATTCATGGGATAGTTTTTATATGATAACACTCTATAATTGATAATGATTATCAATATAAATTATAACAGTAGGAGGATTAGAAGTGAAGAGAACGTTATCGCTGATATTTGGTTTAACAGCTTGTAATAATGAAATTGGCAAACAGACCGCCCCAGAAAAAAAGGCAGGACAGGATGAGAAAAACAAATGAAAAGTGCTAATTGGAACAGTCCAACCGTTAAAAAATATCAACAAGCCATTCGCAATAAAATTCCTGGATACGATTTAATCTATGAACAAATGTTAGCTATTATTGAGGCGAGCTTGGCACCTAAGAAAGTACTGGTTGTAGGAGCTGGAGGGGGACAGGAATTACTTATACTAGGAAATCGTTATCCACAAGCTTTCTATACAGCTTTAGATCCTTCCGAAATTATGCTAGAACTTGCTAGAAAAAGAATAAGCCATGTTGCATTAAAAGTAGATTGGCAAGAAACAACACTAGATAATCTTTCCGACAAAAAAGAATATGATGTAGTGACTTGCCATTTAGTGCTCCACTTCTTAAAAGAAGAGAAAGAAGCATTTTTAGAGGAAATCAGTAAAAAAGTAAAAGTAGGAGGACTTCTGTTTATTTCAGCAATTATGGAAGAAGAGAAAACGAAGACCATTCCATTTTGGCTTCAACATATGAAGTTTTACAATATTTCAGTTGCTGACTGTGAACGTTTCGCTACGTCGTTTAACAAGACAACACATCCGCTATCTCCTTCTCTGTTGCAAAAAGTTTTACAGAGAAATGGCTACGAAACCATTATTCCTTATTTCAAAAGCTATGCCGTTGAAGGATATGTAGCAAAAAGGGGGGCAAAAACATGATAAATGCTGTAATGATTATCGGTGGTTATGGTGAAGTAGGCGGTAATATCGCAAGGCAACTAGCACAATCAACAGACTTACAAATGTTGATTGCTGGAAGACAGTTAGCAAAAGCTAAATCTTTCTGTCAGCAACTTGGGCCCAAGGCTCATCCTGTGGAGATGGATATACAACAACCCAAAAGTTATGAAACCATCCTACAAGCAGATTTAGTTATCATGTGTATCGATCAGAAGCATACAGCTTTAGTGCAGTATTGCTTAGAGCACCATATTCACTATATTGATATAACCGCTCATTTTGCTTTTCACAAGCAAATCGAGCAGCTTGAACCTTTGGCGCAACAATCTACCGTTATCATGAGCGTAGGTTTTGCTCCAGGTCTTTCTAATTTACTTGCTAAACACCTTATGGATCAAATGGAACCTATTGAGGCATTACATATATCTATTTTATTGGGGTTAGGCAAGAAACATGGCGTCGGAGCGATTGAATGGTTGCTTGACCAAATGAATCAATCTTACACGATTAAAAAGAATGGCGCTACACAAACTGTCAGAAATTTTTCAGAAAAAAAGATTACTTATTTTAATAAGTTAGGCAAAAAAAGTAGCTATCTATTTAATTTTTCAGATCAGCATGTTCTGCAACGAAAGATGCCTCTTAGTGAGATACAAACCTACCTTACATTTGATGTGGAGTTGGTTAATCGTTTGCTAGCCATTCTTCATCGTTGCAGAATAACGTCGCTCCTCAAGTACGACTGGATAAAGCATGGGTTGATTAAAATCATTCAAAGCTTTCGCTATATTACGTCAAGTTCAGATATATGTGCAATAAAGGTAGAAGCTATGAATAGCGAAGACAATCGCGTAAACGAAACGCACCAGATCTGGTATGCGAACAATGAAGCTCTGATGACAGCTTATATAACCGTTTTAGTTGTTAAACAATTCATTTATTCAACGCTACCTTATGGTGTCTATCATATAGATGATCTATTCTACCTGGATGAAGGGGATATAAAACAAACCACCAATTAGTGAGTGTTTGCGCTCCCCCACTGATTGGTGATGGTGCCATGAGCGCCGGTTTGCTCTACGTTCTAGTTTGAGGTGAGCGTTTTAATGATAAAAATCTGAACACAAGTCTTTTTATGTGCAGAAAATTCAATTAATATATATTTTGAGAGAAAAACTTTCCATTTGAATAAGAAAAGTTATGTTTCATAGATAATTTTACCCTTCTTCTAAAATAACTTCATTGTTTTCCACTTGTTTCAGAAATCCTCCACAAGATCCCCCCTAAAATTTGGATTCATTTAATTGTTTTACAGAAGTTATTTCATAATAACCTCTAGATTCTTTTTGTAGTTCATTATCTAAAATATCTATTGCTTTATTGTTATCTACTTTTAGCAGTAGCTCTTTTGAAATGATAGATATGTTGGGATGAGCAAAATTTGCACTTACCATTCCAATACCTCCCATGGTAAATAAGATAGCAACAGATAAAGCAACAATAGATTTGCTTACTTTTTTCACTTCCAACATGCTCATTAATCTCTGTTTAAGCTCCGTTTGCCCTGTTGAAAAAAATGCCCCTAGAAAATAAGAATTTGTATCTTGTCTAGACTTATACATCGTATTTAAGATGGTTTCACCATATTTTTTTCTTTCTGCACGAGACATGTTAATCACAACATCTTCATCACAAGACATCTCGCACCATTTATTGATTTCCTTTTGCAGGATATAAATAAATGGATTGTACCAATGCAGAACCTTGGCAAGTAACATTGCTCTCTTTATCCATAAATCTTTTTTCTTATAATGAATCAGCTCATGTTTAAGAATCAAGTCTAACTCATCATAGGGAATATCATACATCGGTAACACTATCATCGGCTTGAAAATCCCGCAAATAAAAGGGCCAATATTTATCCGACAAAACACTATTTCTATCGATGATCTAATATTCATCTTCTTCATATGTTTTTGGAGATGATATTGTGCTACACTTTCCTTTGGGACTGATATACAATTCGCTTGGAGATGTTTCATCCATTGTTTATATAAATATAGACACCTTAAGGTAACGATAAGAACACCTGTTATCCAAAGATATTATTGTTATAGCTGCTACTGGAAATAGTGGAGTAACACAGTAGACTTTCCTGCTTCATCAGAGTTTGTTATAGGAGTTGGTGCTCTAGGACAAAACTATTAAAGATGGGAATATTCGAGCTATGGATTTGGATTAGATTTTATATTATCTGGAACTAATTTAGATCCTAATAATAATGTTGTAGAAGGCACGTCATTTTCCACTGCTATATTATCAGGTATTGTAGCTAGAATAATAGAAGATTTCTACCGTAGAGATATTTCAAAAATTAATAACTATGACCTCAAATAATAAAAAAATCAATGAATATATAGGTTTTGGAACTGAAAAATTTTGATGTGAGGAGCGAAGTCCTATTAACTTACTGCTTGCTGTTATCATTTTAATAATTTTGATTGCATTGTTTGTTTATAAATATATGAGTATAAAAGTAACTCTAATAATTATTCTCTGCTTCATATTAATAGGTATTGCTTTTTTCTACAAGGATGATGTCAAAGAACATTTTCTGAAAGACACACTGCTCTTAAATAGCTCGTTAGGTACACTTGAAATAGATCAAAAAATTATTTCAAATGATATTAAAAAACTTGAGACAGACTTTGGTGCACAACAAAAGGTTAACAATGTCATAGTTTTAGAGTCTATTAAATACCAAAAAGAATTGAATTTTAACAAGTTACACATTAAGTTACAAGAAGAAGGTGTCGTTGCTATAGTGAGTGAAAATGAAAAAACATTCACTGATAGAGGCATAAAAGTAGGGGATTCACTTACAAAAGTCAAAGAGCTTTATGGGGAAAATTATATTAATAAAACTGGCGAACTTGGAAACATCCTTTTATATAAAGATAAGGAAAATAATATAAAAATAGAATTTTTATATTATAATGATCAAGTCGTGCAAATCATGTTAATAAAGTTAGATTAAACTGAAAGGAGGTATATCATGGGAATATCTTCGATAATAGGAATTGTCTTTCTTCTTTCCATCATTATGTTTATTATAGGTTTTAAAAACCAAAGCGTTATATTAAAGTGGATGGGAGCAACGCTATTTGCCGTGTCTTTGGTTGCAGGGATTTTAATATTTAATTTAATCGGGCACATGTAGTGTAGCGAAGAAAATCTTAAGAAAATGTAAACTTAATTAACCAATACTTCTCAGAAGTTAATCTGAATCCTAACACAAATATTATAGCGCCTAAAGAAAATAGCTTGATGATTAAACCTCAAAACATCAAGCTATTTGCCCTTCCCAAGTATACAATGAAGAAAATACTAATTTTGACGCTAAAACATATAGTTAGCTTCTTTTTATTGAAACGACTAACTCTTATAGCTTTGCACTAATCTAGCCATAATTAAGATTACGACTATGAGTAATAAAATTAATGCTGTTGCCAAGGAAACATAACCCCAAAAAGTAAAGTCAAATCCAGCATCAGCGGAAAGAATATGGATATCTTCACCAGCTTTCAAACGAGAATTTAAGTCCTCACGGTTTGTTGCTGAACCACGAGCTATAAGAAAACTCCTGCAGCTGTGAACGAAAATGGATATAACAAAAGCAGCAAGGAATAAAGATAGTGCCTATTGTTTAGTAATTTTATATAGATGATTATGGAAGTAAATATAAGCAGGATAATAACGAAAACAGCTATAAACATATTAAAAACAAGAAACAAAGTGTCCACAATAAAATCTCCCTTATTCCGTAATAAATGATAGGTGAGGTGTATGCATTTGATTGCTTATCGCAAGTTCATCATACACATATGAAAATAATCTCTCAATATAACTTATGATTAAATTCAAAGCTATCTCGCCCTTAAAGGTGCTGTTTTGCTGTAATACTAATACTCATTTGAGCAAAGAACAGGAGCTTATTAGAATACAATGACGCAATATTATATGACTTTTATGTTAAAATTAGCGATCTTCTCATTTCACAACTAGGAAACTGAGTGCACTTTATAATGAAAACCAAACACACCTAGGTTAATATATGTGAAAAAGACTGCATACTGTTCATTAGAATTGTAGTCATCAATAAAATCATGTGTAAAGACTATTTTTTGGTCATTATCTGGTTCTCTATCTATAACGTCTCTTCGCCCTGTTTCTGGGTCTTCTAAAATAAAAGAAAAGTTACCATGCTCTTCAGCCAACTTTGCGACTATAATAGATATTGTCACTGTTCTATTCACAGCAAAATAATTTGAATAAATAGAAGTAGCTAATAAAAGAAAAACTAGTGCTCTTATCACAACCTTGTTTGGAAATTTTAAAGGCTTAGTAACTACTATAAGATTAATATAATAAATAAGGCTAAGCAATATTAGAAGCCAGCTCCCATAAAAGGTTAAAAACTCAAGAATATCCAATCTTAAAAACACCGAGAGTACATAAACAACTGCACATATTATGTTTAAAACGCAAAAGGCAATAGTCCTCGTTATGCTTCTTTTCAATTACACACCTCTTTTATTCGCAGTTTAATTGTAGAGAAAGCCATTTGAAGCGATAATTCGTATCAATGGATCGAGCTATTGTTTTACGACTAACTGAAAGTAATCCAGCGAAAGTTGGTGGAAATGTGATAAAAAATAAAAGGAATAATTAGGAAAAGAACTTCTCTTTTTTATTGGGAAGCTTACTATCAACATTTTTTATTTATTTCGTTATGATTTTTATCTACGACAGGTATGCGGATTGGAGAACCCACTGCAATTCAGTGGGAAGATATTGACTTTGACGATGGTGTGTTCTCTATTGATAACTGTCGCAGAGTGAAAACCAAGCAGCACGTATTCTTGTTAATTTATCTTGAATACGTGCTTTTTTACTATTTTTGTTATTCCTCATTTTCTTCAATTCAGTCGGCATTATTTCAATTCAACTAAATGGGAAAGAAATGCTTCTAAGTTTGATGATATCCACTTATCTTTATGAGTCACGGTGTATATATTCAATAATTTATATCGTCCAGTAACTTCTGATTCTTCCAGCATTCCGTTATCTATCTCTTCTTTAACAACAAAATGTGGAAGTATAGATTTTCCGAGTCCGCAAAGAACACACTTTTTGATTGCCTCTACACTGGGCAATTCAATTTTCGCTAACGAACCATACTCTTCATTTTTTATATTTTCTTCTACTGCTGGTCTCCAGCTACATGAGTATTCGGTTACCAGCATTTTTCCTGAAAAATGCTGGTTTTGTTTTTTGGCAGATTGTATAAAGGAAAGTCGAGTATCCTGTATTTTTTCTATTGTTAATTCTTTTGATTGCCAATGAGGTAAGTCAACGAAAAGTGCAACATCAATTTCATTATTTTTCAATTGAGAAGAAAGATTGCCGTCTTTCACTGATTTTATTGTCAGCTCTACCTTTGGGTATTTCTCCATAAAATCCATAATAATAGTAGGCAACCAATAAATCATTAATGACTCACTTGCTCCAATGATCAGCTGACCAGAAGGACCATCTGATGTGTGTATCACTTCTTGCGATTTAGAGTAAAGTTTTATAATTTCCAAAGCATAAGGAAGAAAGTCTTTGCCAGTTTGAGTTAATGATATATTCCTTCCAAGACGATCAAAAAGAGGCTTCTTCAATTCTTCTTCTAGTTCTTTTATATGTCCAGTAATAGATGACTGAGCATATCCTAATTCATTAGCAGCTTTCTTAAATCCTCCTGTATCCACAATAGTTTTAAACGTTATAAGATGACGAAGCTCCACTGTAAAACCCTCTTCCTATTTTATTATCATTTTTACCGAACTAATTAATCTGAAATAACTATTTTACTGATAGCGTTTCTTATTTTAAACTGTAAATAAGCTATATTCAAGTGATATAAAAAGAGGATGTGAATAGATGAGTACTTTAGTATTATTAGGAAGCTCAAGAAGAAATGGTAATACAGAACACTTAGTAAATGTTGCTTTACAAGGAATAGAACATGAAAAAATATATTTATTAGAAAATAACATTTTTCCTATCGTGGATCAGAGGCATGTAACTGAAGGTTTCAGTCCTGTTCATGATGACTATGAAAGGCTATTTTCGGATTTTTTAAAACATGATACACTTTTCTTTGTTACCCCTTTATATTGGTTTGGCATGTCTGGCCAAATGAAAATATTCTTTGATCGATGGAGCCAATACTTAAGAGACGACCGTTTTGATTTTACAAAAGAAATGATGAAAAAGCGTGCATATGTAATTGTCGTTGGAGAAAATCCTGATCCTAAAATTACTTCATTGCCCCTAATTCAGCAATTCAATTATATTTTTGATTATGTAGGAATTGAATTTGTTGATTATATAATTGGTAAGGGGAATTACCCAAATGATATTTTAGAAGACTCTATTGCCTTAAAAAAATCCAAATCGTGGAATCGGGGCTTAAAAGCGAATGTGGATAAGGAAACTTGAACAGAAAATTAAGCAAGGGTAAGTGTTTCTATAAGGTATTTTGATGAGAACGTTCATATTTTTATATTTTAGATGAATAGTATTTAATTTTCTTCTACCTTCTTGGATTTTATAATACCATCAATAACGCGCTTTCCATAGTAATTGGGAAATGAAGATTTACAGGCCACCATAGGGACTTATGGACACCTTTATACAAACAGTAACTTTCAAGTTGAGAATAGGTTAGTAATGTAATTCAGTTCAAAACAAACAAGGATACACAAATTGAACATTACAGCAGTAACCAATTTGTGAGAAGGACTTTTCGAAGTGTGCCAAGACTGGAATGTGCCATGGACTTTAATAAATTATAAAGCTGGAATGAGAAATCATTTCGGCTTTTCAACTTTTTTCTCTATTGCTTTTTCCAAAGTTTTTCTCCCCCCAGTGTTAGAAATGGGGGAATGCGTGGCTATCACCACGTAGGCTTTGCCCAGCATGTCGGCGCCGTGCTGGGCAGCCTTTACGATATCACTCGTGGATAGAGCCAGTGAATTAAAAAAAGAGCTATAGTAAGTTGGAGATTCATTAATTTTCCATTCATAATCTAACAAAATTATCCGCTGTTCAACAAATTTCAATTTGTGCCACAACTGTGCCATGAAGAATAAAAAGGCCCCTAAAATCCTTTGTTACCAAGGCTTTTAGGGTACCTATTATTACTCCCACTCAGTACTTCGCCAATACAATATAGTGCAATATCGTTGATATGATAGGATTTCAGGAAATATCAAAAACTATAAAAACATGAAAATTGATATAAAGTGTGCCACGACTGTGCCACTGATTTTAATAAATCGGAAAGCTGGAATGATTTCTTATTTCAGCTTTCGTTTTAAATAAAGGTTTATCACTTCTCCCCTATCTTATAGAAGACAAACCAAATCAGGCGTTTATTTTGAGCGTCTTTTCAATAGTGAAAACTATATTTCTTCTATAATCAACGTGCTATAATATTAACATATATAGAATCTCTGGAGGTGATATTTTATGCCGATTAAAGCATTAGTTGTTGGAGTGAGTGATTATTCAGCTATCAGGCAAAGCGATCTTCCCTTTTGTGTTAATGATATAGCAGCTGTTACTAAAGCTTTGATTGATGGATTATCAGTAGAAAAAGAAAATATTTTCACATTAGGTAATGAAGGTGTTGTTAATACATCAGATTTTATTGAAACACTCCATCTTATGATAGCCAACATTAAAGAAGATGATACTTTTATTTTGTACTTCTCTGGTCATGGAGGAAACTTACCTGATGAGCACCATTTATTATTTAGCGACAAACCAATTAGTACACAAGTAATTATTAAATTTTTAGACTCTATATCTTCTAAAAATAAGTTAATAATTTTAGATAGTTGCATGTCTGGAAATTTTAGAGTTGAAGAAACTTCTGTTTTTGATTTAAACGCAAACGTTATTGATTTTTTCGGAACAGGGTATGCAGTTATTTCCTCAAGTAATGCTACTCAATATTCTTGGGGACACCCAGCTAAACCACTTAGCTTATTTACAAGTTTTCTATGTGAAGCTCTCACAGATAGATTATTAATCAAAAAGGGAAACAAATCTTTGTATGATATTCAAAAATTACTTTTTCTATACTTGGATGTTTGGAATAAAAACAATCCAGATATAATGCAGAAACCTATTTTCAGGGCAAATATAGGTGGAACAATTCTATTTCCCGTCGAAGCATACACCCCTTATCAATCAGAAACTTATTATTATGAATCTGAGGATTATATTATTTATGATGTAGAACCATCGCATAGCTCTATAGCAAAAAGATACTCAGTTAAAATAATTCTAAAAAGCCCTTTTTCATTTGAAGAAATTTCTAATATAAATCATGAAATAGTTAAAAGAGTAAGTGGGTTAGAAATATATAAGGGTAAACGTGAAGAAAATAAATGGAAAAATAAAACACCAAATATTATCTTCTCCTATTTTGGTAGAGATGAATTTGATATAACTAATACTAATTATATTTGTCACACAACTTGGGTAGATGAAACTCAAGACAAAAATTGGTGGTATAGATTATCTGGAAAATGCGAAATTATAAATGACATACATTTTAATTTCCATACTTACTACAACACCTTAAAAATATTTCAACAAGATAATACAGGAGAAGAAATCTCTGTCATATCACAAACTAAAGAAATAATTAGCAATCTAATCTCTTTATCAGAAAAGGTTATTAGAAATTATAATGAGTTTTTAAATGAAACAAAAACGGAGGATGAATTTGTGCAAGAATTGAACAAACTAGTACCCTTTATTGATGAATGGTGTTTTGCAGTATCAGAACTTGATCTCCCTCCCAAAGAATTAAAAAATTGGTCCTTAGCTTGTTCAGGGCTTGCAGGAACAATTCATGATTTTACTTTGTTTTATAATGATCATGGTTTAACTACAAGGACTTTTGATAATAGAATTGCATGTATGAATATTACTAAAGATAGATATTATAAAGAATTAGAAAACCTCCGCACAGAAGAACAACTAGTTAGCTCTTTGCTATATAGTTCATCAGATCAATAAATGAAAATATTTTTATAGATAAGGTCTTTATATTTGTACGTTTTTTTATGGTTCTAAAAGCTTTAAACTAATAACCGTTCAATTTTGAGAAAACAGTGTGATCATTAGATTCTCCCCTAAAATAGGGAAATCGATACAAGAATGTGTCCCTTTTTTAGATTTCATTCTCTCAAATTTCACTGATAGATGTACAACAGTGGGTGGAAAGACGCCATTAGAGTTACTGTTACTTGGTAAAAATTCTTCAATATGAAATTCTCCTAATCGAAAATCTATACTACCATTCCGTTAAAATTATTGGAACCTAATGTTATTGAAATATTGATTATTAGCTAGTATGGATATTAGGCAACAAAGATAAGTTAAAATCTGCAAGGAGGGGAGCAAAATAGAGTCAATAAAACCTAATGAACAAGAAAAAGAAGCATTGTTACTATTTTATAATAGATTCTATAATTTATTTGAAGAAATTGTTAATGATGACTTTCTCAATAAAGAAGCAAATGCAAGATTTTTTAAACTGAGGGAAGCTTTCTCAATATACAAAGAACTATTAAGCTATGAGCCAATAAAAATCTATCTTGAATGGATGAAAAAAGGTGGAAGACCTCATTTTGAAGGTGTTATTGCAGATGATTTATTTAGTTTTATAAGGAATTTATTGTTGCATTTCCCCATCTTTGATACTTGGGATGAAGTATATATAAATAAAAACTTAGCTACATGGAGTAAAGTAGGACAAATAGATAAATTCTTAAACAAGTGTATTAAACTAAAAATTGATGGTAAAGGTACAGTGAAATATAGAATATGGGAAGAAAAAAAACAAAAAATGACCTATTTTGATGTGAACTTTCCCGAAAAATATGATGATAATATTATTTATTTAAAAGATATTATCACTGAAGAAGTAGGAACAAAATTCTGTATGGCTTTAATGAGAGAGATACTGGATATTCAAGTAGAAAACCCAGAGGAACCAATAATAAGAATCATGTCTCAAGTATACTTCCCTAGTGGAAAATAGAAAAACTCAATTTTCCGATCAAGTTTAATACCAATATTCAAGCAGTAATCCCTTATGGGTTTACTGTTTTTTCTATCTCTTTTTTGAAACGAGATGATACTAAAATTTTGATAAAAATTAATATTACTAACTTAAGAATCGCAATAATTCTGATAAACAGGCCTTTAAAAAGAGAGAGATTGTTTTTCACACAATATCCCTCTTTTTTCTCCCCTTCCTCTGGCGGGATTTTGGCGGAGAGCCTATTATCTTTAGTTGTTTTATTCATTTTTCGTACCTTTAAATTGCCGTCAAATCAACGTTTTCACTTCTAACGCCCTTAATGACTTATTCCCACTCTGTTTTAAGAGTACGGCAAATAAACGAAAATACTGTACTATCAAGTAGTTTGAGATACTATCAAAGCATGTAAAACGTATTAAAAAATTCAAAAAGTGCAATTAAAGTGCAATTGTTTGCACTTAATTAGACTTGTTTCTCACTCTAGAGATGGCTACTTCCTAAATCTAATATTCACTTTGTTTAGACGTTCAAAATTGAGCGTCTTTTCTATTAATATTTAATAACTATTAAAGTTGTAATATAATGTAAGTTAATCATATATATAAAGGATGTGGGAGTAAGTGAAAATTTCAAATTTAATTATTAAGAATTACCGTAACATCAAAGATATAAATATTAAATTAAGTAATATTGTGTCCTTCATTGGAGAAAACAACAGCGGAAAAAGTAATGTATTACGAGCGATTACACTTCCATTCTTATCAAATGAAGTTGGTTATAACAATAAAAATTTATCATGGTTTGATATAAACAATGAAGTTAAAGACCAATATTATAAATTCATATTAGAAAATCAAAAGGATATCTTGAATGAATGTTTAGCTATTGAAGATTTTTCAGAAGTCATACCTACTGTTACGGTTGAAGTCCACTTCCAAGTAAAAGATACAGAGCTTTACTTCGTAAAGGATTTAGCAACTGGAATCAACCAAGATGGTAACATTAATTATGGGATTAGTTATAACTTTTCTCCCAAAAACGTAAAAGATGTATTGGAGCGAGTTAAAGAAATTCTTATTTCTTATGAGAATGGCTCGAATTTAGATGAATCATCCATTGAAACTATAAAAATGAACTTGTTACCTATTGATTTATATTCGCATACAATTGAAGTTCCAGGTAAAAATCTAAGTGTATCTTATGATTCGTTAAAATTATTTAAATATACTTCTCTTGTAGCAGAACGCGATGATTTCTCTCAATCCTCAGAAAAGTTAGGATCTAAATCTTTGGTAAAGTTGTTAGAAATGAAGCTTGATACTTCATCAAAAATTACTGTTGAAAAAGAATACACTAAATTTTTTGAAAAACTTAAAGGTTTAAGTGACATGGAGAACATAATTAATTGGCAAGAAAATTCAAAAATAGATAATGCAAAAGATTTTTTTGAAAAAATATCAATACTCCCTAATATGCCAAATATGAGTTCATTGCTCAATAGTATCAGATTAGGATATTCCGGAGAACATTTAGCTTCTCAAGGATTAGGATATAGAAATCTGATATTACTTCTTGTTCTTCTTAATTCATTTGTTGAAAAGAAAACTGACACTGCGTTTTCAATAATTACTTTGGAAGAACCAGAAGCACACTTATGTTCAAATAATCAAAAACTTATGGCAAGTTATATGAACTACTTCGCTAATAAAGACAATTCAGTCCAACTATTTTATTCAACACATAGTACTGAATTTGTAAACAAGCTCGATTTCAATAATATTATAATTGTAAATGATGGAAACGCATTCTCTCTTTCTACAGAATTAGACGATGACAATAAAGATTATTTATCTAAAAATCCGAATCTAGACTTGTATAAATTATTCTTCTCTAAAAAATGTATCTTAGTTGAAGGATTGACAGAAGAATTATTGATACGTGCTTACTTTAACAGTAAAGAAGAACTTAATGATATTGAAGTAATTTCATTCCATAAAGGATTTAAGAACATAATGGATATATGGTTGCGTATAAATCAAAATACAGATAATCGATTGGGTATTATTCGTGATTATGACGATCAACCAAAAGCAAGAGATGACCACCATAAATATAATGAATATGAGAATATCCAAGTTAAGACTACAAGCGAGTATACTCTTGAGCCAGAAATAGTAACTACTGATAATAATTATGATTTACTAAATGATTATTTTCATAGATTGTATGATTGGAATTGTACAACCCCAGAAGAACTTTCTGACAAATGGAGAAACGCCAAATCATCTGTTATGCTTAGACTATGTAAAGATATTGCAGACCAAAATCTTATAAAACTAAAAATGCCAAAACATATACAAGACGTAATTGATTTTTTGTCTAAAGATCAAAAAAAACAAAATGAAGAAACTTCTGATAGTCAAGAGGTAGCAGATAATGAAAATTAAAATAGCGGGTGCAGGTGCAGGAAAAACTACAAAAATGGCAGAAAGAATTATTGATAGATACCAAAAGATCCCTAGTTATGAAAATATATATTGTATTACCTTTACAAATAATGCTGTTGAAAGTATCGAATCAAAACTAGTTAAACACTTTGGAAGTATTCCCCTAAACATTAAATTAAGCACCATTCACTCTTTTTTAAATCAAGAAATTATTAAACCATATTATTATCTATTATTTAATAAACAATATACTCAAGTGTCAAGTATTCAATTAAGTTCCAATCCTACATTTAAAAGAATTAAGATCTCTCAACTTGAGAAAGAAGATATTTTACATGTTAGTGTTTTTTCAGAACGAGCAAAATGGGTTATTCATAAAAAGTCTACGGATAAGAAAAAAGAAAGAGAAACCCGATTAACTATATTAGAAAATTTCAAAAAATATTGCGGTCATATTTTTATCGATGAGGCTCAAGATATAGATAAGAACTTACTAGAAATTTTAAGAAAATTAGATGAACTGTCCATCACACTAGACTTAATTGGTGATCCAAAACAAGATTTAAAAGGTACGAATTCACTAAGAATATTGATAGAAGAATTTGATGATGATATAAAGCACATCACAATATGTCATAGATGTCCTCAAAATCACTTAGATATTTCAAATACTTTGGTTATGAAAGATGAAAGACAGTATTCTGAAAAAAAATACGGGAAAATTTCTTTACTTTTTGAAACGGATATCAACATAACAGACTTTTTTATTTCAAATACTTTTGATTTAAAATATATCTCTGAAAAAAATGATAGATATTCAACATCAAAAATTAGTGACGAAAATGTAAAATTCAAAACATTGTTTTATGAAATCACTAATATGTTAAATCACAATTTTGTCGATGGAGATGAACTGATTATTAAACAAGCAGCATACTACTTAGCAAATCAACTAATATTGAAATACGAAGAAACTGGCAATGAAAAAGAGGCAATGAAAGTTATTAATCGCTGGATTAATGATGATAAAAAAATGTACGCTCAAATAATAACGGCCTTAAAAGATGACAACAATGAGAATGTAAATCAAATATCTTTATCTTCTATTGACAGTATAAAAGGACGAGAAGGTGTTAATTGTCTGTTTGTATTAACAACCGATTTAGCACCCTATCTTTTTTTAGAGAAAACTACTGATAATAAAACAAAAAATAGACTTTATGTTGCACTAACAAGATCTTTAGATAGACTATCAATCCTTATTTCTAAAGAAGTAGAAGGAAAATACGGAAAAAAGTTTATAATAGATTTTTTTAAAAAGTATACGTTGTAATACTCACATAAGTATACTTTTTTCTATCACTATTTCTATTTAAGAGTACAACACTAAAATACAGTGAAATAGAGGTATTTGGATGCTATCAATGCCTATAAACTGAATTAAAAATGAAGCAAAAGCACAATAAAAGAGGGCCAAATCTCTTATCATTAAAGGAATTTGGCCCTTGCAGATTACTCCCACTCAATACTTCGCCAATACAATATAGTGCAATATCGTTGATATGATAGGATTTCAGGATATATCAAAAACTATAAAAACATGAAAATTGCCATAAAGTGTGCCACTGATTTTAATAAATAGGAAAGTCGGAATGAGAAATCATTTCGGCTTTTTATTTTCTCTTGTATACTGTAACGGCAATTATTACAAAAATAATGATATATTTATAAAAAGAATTAAGGAAGAGACTAGTAAGCACAAGAGAAATTTCCATATTAATTTGGATATTTATTATTATTGTACTAACAGTTTTATTTGAAAAGAAAAATGAGATGTTTAAATCAATCTATGACATTGTCATTGCTATTAAAAAGCTTTTATTGCACCCACTGCCAATTTTCATTCTTAGTTCCAACCTCCTTATATTAATAATAATTTTATACAATTTAAAAGAACATATCTATGGAAAAAAGACTGGAGTATTACTTGGACAGAAGGTAGCTTATCATCATTGTTAAGCAGACACTAGTTAAATCGGAAATTGAATGGGACTGCCACTCACATTGTTTTTATTAACGCACCACTTTGATAACAGTTCTCCACTTCTGAACACTTCTTACTACTGTTCGCATGACTCATTATACTAGTGGCAAATTCTCAGTTCTAGAAATATGCAGAACTGGCAAAAGAAATAGAATTGTAATTGCACAAGTGGTATAATAACAGAAGTTAGAAATCGAAATTTTAATAACAATCAGATGAATAAATTTTTCTTTAAAATTAGGAGGGTTAAAATTATGGCAAGATGCACAGCACCAGTTAATGGTCATCGTACAGCAAGTGGAAGAGCAAACTGTCCAGCTTGTGGCGGAGGTGGCTACCGAGGTTATAACTCTTATTCCTCGTATCCTTCCTCATACTCCTCATTATCAAACAGTTCGACAAGCCGTAGCAGTGGTGGCGGACAAACTAGGACGAAAGCACGTTGGTCATCAGCAGGCTCTACTATTTTATATACCCCTGCGGAAATTCGAACGCTTACTCCTGTACGAGAAAATGTTGAAAAGCGTTCGGAATTTCCAGATTTACGAGATGTTTTTCTCTGTCACGCTTGGGACGACCGTAAAGGTGCAGCCAAAGAATTACACGACATACTTGAATCTAAAGGTGTAACTGTTTGGTTCAGTGAAAAGGATGTTCTTTTAGGTTCGTCATTACTCCGTGAAATTGATAAAGGATTGGTAAAATCTCGTGTCGGTATTGTATTGGTCACACCCTCATTTCTTGAACGTGTTAAGGGAGAAGGAGTAGCAGATAAAGAACTTTCAGCTTTGCTTGCTCGTGATTTGCTTGTACCAATTGTACATGATACGACTTTTGAAGATTTACGTGAAGTTAGTCCGTTACTTGGCTCGCGAAGTGGCTTAAGCACTATTGAGGAGCCAATAGAAGTAGTTGCGGCTAAATTAGCGGAATTAGTTGCTGTATAATTAAATAAAAATAGTATAAAAATCAGATTATGCGCATAAACATTGGATTTATTAATGCCTTTCTAGGATTAAGTAATCCGTTTTACCACTAATTTACTACTTTTGAATGAGTCTTGATACGACTATACATCCTAGAAAAGTTAAGAACAATAAAAGATACTTCCATTATGAAAATTAAATACGAAATAGATAGACACTTCAAATTGAGGTGTCTATTTTTTGTGTAATTATTTAGAAACAGACAGTTGTTTTGACCAAATTAAATAAAAAAGAGAACGCTACATGATGTCTATGAACGAACAGGAAATATACGAAGATAAGGTCTTGGAATGGATTGAAGATCATTTCGTCATGAATGAGGTTGAAATTGAAGATTACCCATTTTTTCTTCATGGAAAATTGGTGCGTGATAAACAAGATGAAACAATGGTTGTCTTTTGGTGTGTGATTTATGGACGAGTAGATTATCGTTTTCAAGACGCATAAGGAGCGATGAATCATGCAGATTTTTAACTCTCGTTCCCCTCCCACTCCCTTTATGCCTAATTATTAATAATGAATCAAAAACTAAAATAAGAAAAGAGGTCTGTATCGTGGAATTAAAATATGTAATCCCGAACATGGAAAAAACATTTGGTAACTTAGAATATGCAGGAGAAGGAAAAGTCGAACAACGACGGATTAATGGACGAATGACAACATTATCCCGCAGCTATAATTTGTATTCAGATGTTCAACGAGCAGATGATATTGAGGTCGTTCTTCCTAATGAAGCTGGGGAAAAATTCTTTGAACATGAAGATAAAGTGAAATTAGTCAATGCACGTATTACCGCAGAAGGTTATAAAATCGGAGATCGTGGTTTTACAAACTACAAATTACATGCTGACGACATCGTCAAAGCATAAGGAGGATACACATGAGATTAGCACAAGGCATTATCCTAGATAAAGAAAAGACATTTGGATTATTAAAGTTTTCTGCATTACGACGTGAGGTCTTTCTACAAAATGAAGATGGAACGGTATCATCCGAAGTCAAAGAACGCACCTATGATTTAAAATCGAAAGAACAAGGTCGGATGATTCAAGTCAGTATCCCTGCTTCTATTCCTTTAAAAGAATTTGATTATAATGCAGAGGTGGAAATGGTTAACCCTGTGGCTAATACCGTTGCAAACGCCACTTTTCGTGGTGCGGATGTCGATTGGTTCATAAAGGCAGATGATTTGGTCTTAAAAGAAAAAGCTGCACCAGTTGGTGATAAATCAGTAAAAAAGCCAGCCGATAAGGAATAATAAATATGAAGCTCTTAAAAAAACGAGGAAAACGGATTAAAGAAAAAGACGCTTCCCTCGTTTTCCAATTTGTATTTACTCGGTTATTTGGAATGTGGTTTCTCTTTTTTACGCCATTTCATCTATCCTTTTTAGTTTCTACATCATGGCAGCTTGATACATTTCAAGCACATTTTATTAGCACGTATGGATTAGTGACGCTGCTAATCAGTCTGGTTTTAACAGCAGCTTGTGCCTTTGTTTATTACCGTTATCGTTATGATCACATTAAACAGGTCATTCACCGTCAAAAACTCGCCAAAATGGTCTTAGAGAATGGCTGGTATGAAACAAAACAAGTCACCAAAGAAAGTTTCTTTAAAGACGTCCCTTCTGATAAAGCAAAGGAAAAAATCAGCCACTTTCCTAAAATCTATTATCGTTTTGAGAAAGGAATGCTGTATATTCAGGCGGAAATTACGCTCGGTAAATTTCAAGAACCATTACTAAACTTGGAAACTAAGTTAGAAAGCGGTTTGTACTGTGAATTAGTATCGAAAGAATTACGTGATTCCTACGTGGAGTACACGCTTTTCTATGATATGATTGCGAGCCGTATTTCCATTGATGAAGTCATTGCACAAGATGGCAGCTTAAAACTCATGGAATCCTTCTATTGGGAATATGATAAGCTGCCGCATATGCTGATTGCTGGTGGAACAGGCGGTGGAAAATCATATTTTATTCTCACACTCATTGAAGCCTTATTAAAGACAGACGCAAAACTATATATTCTCGATCCTAAAAATGCTGATTTAGCGGACTTATCCGCTGTCATGCCCGATGTCTATTACAAACAGGAAGATATGACTGCTTGTATTGACCAATTTTATGAGGACATGATGACACGCAATGAAGAAATGAAAAACATGCCGAACTACAAGACAGGTGAAAACTATGCCTATCTAGGCTTGCCTGCTCGTTTTTTAATCTTTGACGAGTACACGTCGTTTATGGAAATGATTGGGAAAGAGAGCGTTAAAGTCATGAGTAAGCTGAAACAAATCGTTATGTTGGGACGACAAGCGGGTTTCTTCTTGATCCTCGCCTGTCAACGACCAGACGCAAAATATCTTGGAGATGGAATTCGGGATAATTTTAATTTCAGGGTTGCTTTAGGACGCATGTCAGAACTAGGATATGGCATGGTTTTCGGATCGGACGTACAAAAACAGTTTTTCCTAAAGCCCATCAAAGGACGTGGATATGTCGATAAAGGGGATAGTGTGATCTCTGAATTTTATACTCCCCTTGTCCCAAAAGGACATGACTTTTTAAAAGAAATTGGTAAATTATCTAGCTAAAAGGCTGCCCAGTGCAGCGACGTGCGAAGCGAAAGTCGCTGTGCTGGGCTAAGCCTTGCGTGGCTTTAGCCACGCCTTAACCCCCCATTTCTAACAGGGGGGTAGAAAAACAATAAGAAACTGTTCCAAAAGCCTATAACACTTGATGGCACAACGGTTTGGAGCATATGAAGAAGATGTCAGCTTTTACGATTTAGTTGACATCTTTTTTTAGTTTGGAGGAATGCACATGAATCAAGTACCTTGGTATCAACAATTAAAAGTAAAACGATTGGAATATGGTGTGTCGCAAAATAAACTGGCTGTTCATATTGGAATTTCAAGACAATATATTAGTGAAATTGAAACTGGTAAAGTGACTCCGACTCAAACATTACAAAATACTATGTTCAATGTTCTAGAACAATTTAATCCAGAGGCTCCACTCGAAATCTTATTTGACTATGTACGGATTCGATTTTTAACGACAAACCCAAAGCCTGTCATTGAAGATATTTTGAAACTCAAAATGGAGTACATGTTACATGATGATTTTGCGTTTTACTCTTATATGGAACAATACGTTTTTGGCGATATTGTGGTTATGGTTTCTCCTGATGACGATAAAGGTTGTTTACTCGAACTCAAAGGGAAAGGATGTCGTCAATTTGAAAATTTTTTATTAGCCCAACAACGAACATGGTTCGATTTTTTTATGGAGGTGTTTCGGAATGGTGGAGTTTTTAAACGAATTGATCTTGCGATAAACGATAAGACAAGCATATTGGATATTCCATTTTTAACTAACAAATGCCGTAATGAAGAATGTATCTCTATTTTTCGTAGTTTTAAAAGCTATCGCTCTGGTGAACTTGTACAGAATGAAGAAAAACCTGACATGGGAAATACCTTATATATTGGCTCTTTAAAAAGTGACGTGTACTTCTGTGCGTATGAGAAGGATTACGAACAATACGTGAAACATGGAACATCACTCGAAGATACAGATGTGAAAAATCGTTTTGAAATTCGTTTAAAAAATGATCGTGCTTATCATGCGATTGTCGATTTAATGACGTATGAAGACGCTGGGCGAACCGCCTTTTCGATTATTAATCGGTATATTCGTTTTGTCGATAAAGACGAGGAAAAACGTCGCAGCAGTTGGAAAGTGAATAAGGAATGGCAACGATTTATTGATTTAGGCGTGAATAGAAAAATTTCTTTAACGACAAAACCTGAACCTTATACGTTTGATAAATCATTAAGGTGGCTTGCGCGCCAAGTTGCCCCTACTTGGAAACTAGCGACAAAGATAGATGAACTTAATCAAACCAGTGTAATCAAGGATATGTTGGAACAGGTAGAGTTATCTGAACGTCATCAAAAGATACTCATGCAACAAACCATTCCCATAGAGAAAGTGATTCAACCATTGTCAAGCAACGATTGATTAATTTATGAAGGGAGAAATTCAAATGAATTTTGGGCAAAATTTGTACAATTGGTTTCTTAGTAATGCACAATCTTTAGTATTAATGGCAATCGTCGTAATTGGAATTTATTTAGGTTTTAAACGAGAGTTTTCTAAACTGATTGGTTTTTTAATTATTGCTTTGGTTGCGGTGGGATTAGTCTTTAATGCAAGTGGAGTGAAAGACGTATTGTTAAACCTATTTAATCGGATCATAGGTGCTTAGATAATCAATAGGGATTATTGTGCATGATTGAATTATCATATAAGAGATTATAGCATTACTTATTCAACAAACGGACCTTACCCATGCAGTTAAACAAAGATTAGAGCGTTAGGAGTGAGGTTGAATGGATGGTAAAGAGGAGAATTTGAACATCAATTTTTTTTGCAAAAAAATTGTATAATGGCACTATATGAACACGTTGACTCTTAATTTAGTAAAAAGAACAGTAAAAATCCTTATAGTCATTTTTTACTTGCAAGGTTGTATGAGAAATCGTATACTGTATGTAATTAAAAGGGAAAGGACTGACGGGTGGACGATGATCAACTAATCTTGTAATTCCGTAAATGTAATGCATTGATTCGAACGGAAAACAGGAATAGTCTGTCCATTTTGAATGTCTATCCCCTAATGAGCGTTTAACTAGATCGCATTAGTTCTTTTTCGGGTATCTTACAATAATTTAGTAAATTTAGTATTTTACTGAATAAAAAAGATACCTCTACTCATTTGATTCATGGGATAATTGGATAGCGATAGACTGTTCCTTCCGTTATTATGACGGAGGGATTTTTTGATTCCCTCAATTAAGGAGACAAGGGTATGTTATTAGAACCGATCAAGCAGTTGACATATTTTATTGGCGGCAAAGTTATTTTTGAATTAACTATCTGTGGAAATAACTGAAGGAGCTTGTATGGTTGTTATATGAATAATAATGTTCAAGCAATATCTTAACTTGAAAAGGTTTTAACCCCTTGTTTACCAAGGGGATTAGACCATAATAAAAGATGATGGAGTTGGAAGGAGAACAGTCTATGGAAAATACTATAAATACTGCACTCAGATTAAAGTTAAATTCGCACATAAATTCAATAAAAGAATTGAATTGGTTTAATGGGGTTATTCTTGTAGCACATGAAGGAGAAATATTACTTTGTGAATCAATGGGATTAGCAGAAATTAAAGACACGCGTTGGTTAACTACGTCTTCCATTTTTGATCTTGCTTCGGTTTCAAAACCAATTACTGCTTTGGGAATTATTCGTTTGTACCAATTAGGTAAATTAGATTGGAGTGACATGGTATCTAAGTGGTTACCCGAATTACCATACCCATCCATAAATATACGACACTTGCTCACTCATACTTCTGGATTACCTGATTACATGGAATTGATTGCAAATGTTTGGAATCCTGAACATATTGCGACCAATAAAGATGTGCTAGATGCGTTAGAGCAATATAAGCCTGATCCTTATTTTGCACCCAATGAAAAATGGATGTATAGCAATACTGGCTATGTTATACTAGCAATTTTAATTGAGCGAATTAGTGGTCAGCCGTTTGGAGAGTTTTTAAAAGATCAAATCTTTCAGCCATTGGGCATGAAACATACAAAAGTATATAATCGCCGGGTGAACTTAAAAGAGATCCCTAATGATTATGCATGGGGTTATGTTTATGATACGGACAGTAACTCTTTTGTATTGCCTGACGAATTACCTGATCTTAACTTTGTAAAGTTTTTGGATGGCATACAAGGGGATGGAATGGTGCATAGTACCGTTTATGATTTACTACGCCTTGATCAATCACTATATGACGATTCCTTCATTGAGGCAGAACTACGGCATGAAATGTTTAAACCAACGAAGTTAAATAATGGTGAAATCGAGGATTATGGTTTTGGCTGGTTGCTCGAAAAGAACGACCAGTTAGGAAACATCGTATGTCACGGCGGAGGTTGGCCTGGATATACAACAACATATAATCGCTATTTGGATAATAAGTTTACTTTAATTATGTTACAAAACGTGCAAATAGATTTTGAATATACCAACCGGTTGCAAACTGAAATTGAAGAAATTATTGTTGAGGTACTCTCCAATAATTAGAGAAGAACGCTTATTTTTGTTAATGAACCTATAGAGTGGTACTAATAGATAAGGATGGAATGGTTATTTTCGTCATTCTTTTCAATAGTATTCTTTACTCTCCATTAACGGGAGCGATTCTGTGGATAAGAGTTTAATAAGAAAATTTATGCTATTTCAAATTTGAAAGTTAAAATTGATGAAGAGAACAATGAATTCCCGAAAACGGTTGGATTTAAGTTTCACCCTAAGCGGATAAATTTAAATAGGCAAAAATATTGAAGCAGCTAACTTTAAACAGTTAGCTGTTTTTGAATACTTTAAATTTTTTATTAATCGGGTGGATAATAGTCAACCCGTTTTTTGGGTTCAGCAGTCCATCGAGAACTGATATTATTTTTCTTACAAAACTGGTAGGTCTCTTCACCTAAAAATTCTCGTGTTTTTTCAAAGTTTTTGGCCGAATGTGGACTATCTGGGCTGTAAGTTCGCCAACCACGAAAATAAATCTTATCAGGTTCAGGAACATATTTAGCTTTATACCAGGCAATTTCATGAGGTTCAATATTACTTTTACTATATTGAATGGGTAACTGTTTAGCAAAATGTTTTAAAAACTTAAATGAAGTAAATGTTTCTTTACCTGGCTTTAGATTGAGTATTTCACATAACTTATAAAAATCTTGTTTAGATAAATTTGAAAGTTTATAGCCTTTTTCTAAATATAGAATAAAGCTAAAGTTTCTATCAACTATGCCAAAAAGTAATTCATATGGTTTTCTATCGATAAAGATTATAACTTCAAATTCAACTTTATTGAATTTGAATTTAAATTTATCCATCTTTGTATTATTTTTACCCATGTCCGACAATAAAGGTTTAATTTCTGGTAATTTAAACTCAAATGCCAATTATATTCCCCCCTCATATCTTTACAATATAAGAGTAATTATATCATTTTAGGAAGTTTAAGAAAAATTTTCGCATACTATAATGTTCTGATTAATTAAGTGCCACATTATTACCGCGTTATCGCTCTTGCTAGACCCAGCTTTTATAAAAGTTCGAGTAATATTAAGCCCCTATGATTCTGTTAAATAAGTTTAATAACACATCTTTTACACCGCTTGCATTAAAGACTAGTCCAACAGCCACTAAAGCAATAACGAGGAATCCAATTAATTTAGAAAACTCTCTCTTAAATCCTAAATAAATCCCAATGACCACAATTGCCATTAACACTAAGGATTGAGCGTTGTCCAAAAACCAGTTATACAAATTTTGTCCAAAATTCATGTACGTGGCTCCTTTCTATAGTTCATTTTTAAAAATTCGAATCACATCTTCGGTCGCCATTGCCTGCTGCATAAGCAATTTTTGATGACGTTTTGTTAAGGTTGCTTGTTTCAACATGTCCTTCATCACCGTTGTATTATTGACTTCATCCAGCTTCGTTGCCAGTTTCCAAGTGGGTGCCACCTGTCTTGCCAGCCACCGTAATGTTTTATCAAAGGTATAGGGTTCAGGTTTTGTGGTTAACGATATTTTTCGATTTTCTCCTAAATCTAAGAAACGCTGCCATGCTGCATTGACTTTCCAATTGCTGCGACGCTTCTTTTCATCTTTGTCTACAAAACGGATATAGCGATTGATGATCGAAAAAGCGGTTCGTCCAGCGTCCTCGTAGCTCATTAAATCAACAATTGCATGATAGGCACGATCATTTTTTAATCGGATTTCTAAGCGGTTTTTCACGTCTGTATCTTCCAGCGAAATACCATATTTAACGAATTGTTCATAGTCCTTCTCATAGATACAAAAATATACATAACTTTTCAGAGAACCAATATAAAGAGTATTTCCTATATCTGGCTTATCCTCACCATGCACTAAGTCACCAGAACGATAGCTTTTAAAACTTCGGAAAACAGAAATACATTCCTCGTTGTGGCACTTTTTTGTGAGAAATGGGATGTCTAATATGCCTGTCTTATCGTTTATCGCAAGGTCAATACGTTTAAAGACGCCACCAACACGAAATACATCCACAAAAAAATCAAACCATGTTCGCTGTTGGGCGAGTAGAAAATTCTCAAATTGACGACATCCTTTGCCTTTTAATTCGAGCAAACAACCTTTGTCTTCATCAGGCGAAACCATCACCACAATATCGCCAAAGACATATTGTTCAAGGTACGAATAGAAAGCATAGTCCTCATGCAGCATGTATTCCATTTTCAAATGTAAAATATCTTCAATGACTGGAATAGGGTCTGTGTTGATAAATCGGATTCGCACATAATCAAATAAAATTTCCAATGGAGCGCCTGGATTAAATTGTTCCAGCACCTCAAACAAAGCAGTTTGTAGGGAATCGGAAGGCGTTACTTTTCCTGTCTCGATTTCACTTACATACTGCCTTGTAATGCCAACGTGTACTGCCAGCTTATTTTGTGATATACCGTATTCTAATCGTCTGTCTTTTAATACTTGATACCAAGAAATTGGATTCATTTGCATTCCTCCCAACTAAAAAAGATGTCAACTAGAGCTTAAAAGTTGACACCTTTCTCATGTATTTCAAACCCTTGTGCCATCAGGCGTTCATGGGTTTTTGAAACAGTTTCCTATTGTTTTTCTACCCCCCTGTTAGAAACGGGGGGTAAAGCGTGGCTAAAGCCACGCAGGCTTCGCCCAGCACGGCGGCTTCCGCGTTGCACGCCACCGCACTGGGCAGCCTTTATGACACTAACTTTCCAATTTCTTTTAGAAAATCATGACCTTTTGGGACAAGAGGTGTATAAAATTCAGAAATGACATTATCCCCTTTATCAACATACCCTCGGCCTTTAATCTGTTTTAAGAAAAACTGTTTTTGTACATCGCTGCCGAAAAGCATACCATATCCGAGTTCACCCATTCTACCTAATCCTACTCGAAAGTTAAATTGATCCCTTATTCCATCTCCAAGATATTTTGCATCTGGACGTTGACAAGCAAGAATAAGGAAGAATCCAGATTGGCGCCCTAACATAACAATCTGTTTTAGTTTGGTTAACACCGCTGTATTTTCCTTAGAAGCAAGCATTTCCATAAATGCTACATACTCGTCAAAAATTAAAAAGTGGGGAGATAGGCCCAAATAAGCATAGTTTTCTCCTGTTTTATAGTTAGGCATCTGTTTCATTTCTTCACTACGGGCCATCATAAATTCATAAAACTCATCGATACAGATTATCATATCTTCCTTTTTGTAGTACACATCAGGCATCACAGTAGCTAAGTCGGCTAAATCGGCATTTTTCGGATCTAAAATATACAATTTTGCATCTGTTTTGAGTAACGCTTCAATCAATGTAAGAATAAAATAGCTTTTTCCTCCGCCTGTTCCACCAGCAATTAACATATGTGGCAGCTTATCATACTCCCAATCCATTGATTTCATAAGCTTTAGGCGTCCATTTTGTGCAACAACTTCATCAATCGAAATACGGTTCGCAATCATATCATAGAAAAGTACATACTCCACATAGGAATCATGTAACTCTTTTGATACCAATTCACAATACAGACCACTTTCTAATTTGGTTTCTAAATGTAAAAGGGGTTCTTGATATTTACCAAGCGTTATTTCCACTTGAATATACAATAATCCTTTTTCATACCGATAATACATCTTTAGAAAATGGCTGATTTTTTCCTTCGTTTTATTGGATGGAATATCCTTAAAAAAGCCTTCTTGTGTAAGTTGTTTTGTTTCATACCATCCGTTCTCCAAAATCATTTTTGCGAGCTTTTGACGGTGAATGACTTGTTTTATTTTGTCATACCGATAGCGATAATAGAGATATGCACATCCAGCAGTCAAGGCAAGACTAATTAACAAGGTCACCAATCCATAGGTGCTGATAAAGTGTCCTTGAAAGTCATCCAATTGCCATGTGGTAGAGAGTAAAAAGGGCAGATGAAAGAGAATAAAGGAAACGAGCCATATACCAACCAGCCCAAAGAATATAAATTGAAAAACGAGGGAAGCATCTTTTTCCTTAATGCGTTTCCCTCGTCCTTTGAAAATATTCATTATTTATCCTTATCAGGAGTAGACTTTGAAACATGACTAGTCGATGTTGTCGCTTTTCCCTTTAAGACTAAATCATCTGCCTTGATGTACCAATCGACATCAGCACCACGAAAAGTCGCATTTGCGACGGTATCTGCGACAGGATTTATAAGCTCTACTTCCGCATTGTAATCAAATTCTTTCAAAGGCACAGAAGCAGGAATACTTACTTGAATCATGCGACCTTGTTCATGAGACTTTAAATCATACGTGCGTTCTTTGACTTCCGATGATACCGTGCCATCCTCATTTTGAAGAAACACTTCACGACGTAATGCCGAAAATTTTAATAAACCAAACGTTTTTTCCTTATCAATGACAATACCTTGTGCTAATCTCATGTGTTATTCCTCCTTATGCTTTGACCATGTCATCTGCATGTAAGATATATTTTGCAAATCCGCGATCACCAATTTTATAGCCTTCTGCGGTTATTCTTGCATTCACTAATTTTACTTTTTCCTCATGTTCAAAAAACTTTTCTCCAGCTTCTTGTGGCAAGATCACCTCAATATCATCTGCACGTTGAATATTGGAATACAGATTATAACTGCGAGAAAGTGTTGTCATACGTCCATTAATACGACGTTGTTCGACTTTACCTTCTCCTGCATATTCTAAATTCCCAAATGTTTTTTCCATATTCGGAATCACATATTTTAGTTCCATATTTTTTACCTCTCTTCTTTTTAATAATTTGATTGAATTTTAAATACGTATGATGCTTAACTCGGAGTGGGGGAGATCGTCCTTTTCTGATTTGTACCATAATATCAACCCCTTTCTGTATAAAAAACTAAATTTAAGCAAGAAAAAAGACATCCATTTCTGAACGTCCTGAAATAATTTTTTTAGTAATACCACCAATTAATTTAATATTCTAGAGAAAAAACTTTAAAATTTATCATTAGAAATTTGATAACTCTGACCCTTTTTGTTTTAAAAGAGCTGGAATTAATAGCTATTAAAATTATTTATTATAGTTAAAAGTTACATTTTTTAATAAAGGAGTTGGAATCAAAGGTGTGCCGGATCTAGTAGTTAAATATCCTTCTTCCGAAAATAAATATAAATTCCTTTTAGCCCTAGAACAAATAACATATAATAATTTCTTTGCGGAATTTTCCCCTTGATCATAACCATTAATCACTTCCTCCCAATGAGGAATCTTGCCTTTTAAAAGATTAATAGCTATAACGGTATCGTATTCCTCTCCTTTAACTTTATGTGCTGTCGTAATAGTAATTCCTTTATTTTGCTTAAACATTCTATAAAAACTGCCTAAATCTCTTGATAGAGAATTGTTATTTATTCTTTGAATCATATCTTTAAGAAACAATTCATATTGTTTGAAAATAGTAGGATTTATTTCTTTACTGATTTTGAGCCGAGTAAATAATAAGTTCGTAACAAATTTATATAGCTCTACTCCGTCATTTTCAATAAATTTCTTTTTTGCTGAGTTAATTATTTTTAACAGATCAAGATTAATAAATTGTTCTCCAATTTCTATACCAAATTCATTTGTAAAAATATTTAGGATTTCATTCGCAATAAATTTCCTTTTTCGAACCTTTATTCCGGGCTCTGTAAAATATAAGACAGCCAGTTTAAAAAAAGCACTATGATCATTTACTTTAATTGGCGATACAGTAATGGCATCAAAATTGCAAGTGGGCAATTCCTTTTTTAAATATTCACTCAAAGCAAACAGAGGATAGTGTTGGGGAGATATTACACAAATATCTTCCTCCGAAACATTATTTTCTAATCTTTCTAGTATAACTTTCTTAATTTTCTGTGGTAAGTCTTGCTTATTAATTTTGAAATTATACTTAATAATCCCAATCTCATCTCTATTAGATCCTCGACTCTCAATTCGATAGGGCATGCTTTGAAAATTTGAATAAAAGTCTACTAACCTTTGGGTAGAACGATAACATCCATGTAAAGTTTTTGGAATAAAAGTTTGGATGGTAACCTTTTCAAGTTCTTCTATTGATTTTGCTATTCCGTTTAGAGAACCATATATTGCTTGATCAATATCACCAACAAATAAAGTTTGAATTGATTTATTTCTCCTTGTAAGACTTCCAATTATTCCATATTGTAAATTTCGGGTGTCTTGAAACTCATCAACATAAATTGCTCGGATATTGTTAGCGATATTAATAGTAACAATACTATTTTCAAATAAAATCCTGTAGGCTAAGAGTAGAATCATATCAAAGTCTATTTCTTTATTTTCCCTTAGAATTTCATGGTATATTTCGGAAACTTTTGGATATTCTTCTTCAACAATTTCATGGTCCAATGAAAGAGATAAATCTATTTTCTCAAGCTCAAATGATTTTAGTTTCAAGTTCAAGATTTCATTTATTTCATTGAGATATTCTCTTTTAGTATAATCATCAATAATTGTAAATCCTTTTGAGATTCTATCCAAATTCATTTTAAATGGGTATACTATAAACTCCAAACAGAATTGATGAATCGTTCCAACCCATACATTATTCTCTTCTATTCCCAAGGTCTCTAACCGTTCCTTAATTTCATTAGCGGCTCTATTAGTGTAAGTAATTGCAATAATTTTTTTTAATGAATCTTTATATTTTGTTGCTTGGTACGCAATTTTCCTAGTTAGTACCCTAGTTTTTCCACTACCAGGACAAGCAGTAACATAAAGATTATCATTGCTTTGAACTACACTTTTCTGCTCGGCATTTAAATCTTTTAAATATCGAGTAATTTCTTCTACCATGTTAAAACCTCTGTACCTAAAATGTTAAGATAATTATCCATTTGATTGATAAAACGAACACTATCCTCATCTTCTTCAAAAAAACAATCTAAAAATTCATTAATGCCTTCTTTAATTTCATATTCATTATTTGAATCTATTTTATTTGTTATCTGGGCTATCTTTGAGTCTTTCTCTTTATCGTAGTAATTAAGCGTGTATAGTGCTATTTTTTTATAAATTGAAATATCTACAGATTCTTGGCAAGCAAAAGCAATTGCATCTATAATGTAATGAGGAATTTTAGCTGCAATATCTAAATTTTGGCCAAGCTCTATTGCAAACCACCCTTTTCCAACTTCTCTAGCTAGCTTCAACATCGCTAAGTTTCGCATCAAAACATCTTGTCCCTCTAATTCACTGATATATTTCTGGACTGTGGTTGGTCGGTCAAATGTGTCATCTAATATAGATTTAACATACTTCGTAATGTTCTTATTACTTTCAAGAAATTCCAATTCAAAAGTTGTATCAGCGTAGAATGTTTTAATCCACTTATTATCGTCAAATAATCGAGTTAGTTTCTCTTTTCTCTTCAGACCGTTATCTTCAGCAGTTTTTTTATATAGAGAATCTGTCTCCGGGATAACTTGTTTATCTAGATCGGTAACGATGGCACAGTTTCTTTTTATACGATCATCATGAAATAAACTGGCAACGTATTCAAATGCCGTACTTCCCACGTTAATCAAACCAATTCCTAGCTCATCAAGATTTAAGCCAAAAACTTTTTTAATAATTTCGGGTATTATTATTTCTTCCGCATCACCTTCAACTAAAACAACACCTTTTGAAAAAAGTAGGCCATTTCTCTTTACATCTAAATATCGTTCTACTGCTTTTATCAAATTTAAATTCTTTTTTTCAAGTCGTTGTTCAGCAAAAATGTTGAGGTATTTTGATGGTTGCATAACAATCGTACTGTTATTAAAAGATTTCAAGATATTCATTTTGGATATTTCAGATGCCTCAGCTAAATGAACTGAATGAGTAGTCATCAATATTTGGGTATAAGTTTTTTCAAGGCTCAACCCCTCAAACAAAGTCTTTTGAATATGATGATGAATATGGGCTTCTGGTTCTTCTATCAACATTATATTTAGTAATTCTCTTGATCGACAAGCTTCAAATTCAACAATTTTCAAAGCTAAATAAATCATGTTTAAATGACCTAATCCTAACAAGTCTAAATCAATATCTTCCTCTGGCCTCATTGAAAGAAACTTAGCAAGAGAACTCATATCATCTGATAAGGTAGATGATAAAAGTAGATTTGGAGAATATACTGACCCTAATATACCATTTAATTGGCGATTTAAATTTTCTCCAATATTCTTGATTTCTGGTACATTCGTGATTGTTGTATTTAAATTTTGAATAATTAATTTTAGGGTATCAATGTTCTCCACAGATATTTTAGATTCAATTGTTTCAACAATTCTTTTCACTGGATTTCTATGTTTTTTCATTTCGCGAAGAACATCTCTAAGTGCATCAATATACACAACAGATATATGTTTAAAAACATCAGCCATATCAATTTTCGCCCCTAATAAAGCCTCGTCATCATCATCTGGATCCGTTGCCTCATACGAGTTCAAGTCTCCCATTAATTGATAATAATTATCATCATGTGAAAAATCTAAATTTGATTTTGAAGTATAGAAAAATTCATAATCAGTTAAACGTATAGAACTTCTTATTTCATCAAAAAGAATAGTATCATCTTTAGCATTAAATAATTGCTTTCGTATATTTTTATTGGGTCTGATATACAAATTAATGCTTCCTTTTTCTACTGAAGTATTTGAAATTAACCCCCGTAAAGCATTCGTATTTTCTACATCATCTATTTTATTCGCTGAATTAACAGATAGACTTGCAAAAACCTCATTGTTCAATTCTTCCTCAGTGATTCCTTCAAAGGTAGCTGCAATAATTATCCATTCTCCTCGCCAACCACCATCAATTTCACTGAAGAAGTCTGATTCCTTTAGTGTTTTATTGCTGTAATAATAACTATCATCTAATAAAATTCGTAAAGCTGTAAGAGCATTGGTTTTTCCAGCATCGTTCTCTCCAATAATAGCATTAGTTTCTTTTATAAATTCAAAAATTTCGGACTTATAATTTCTGAAATTCCTTATTTGTAAGTTGGATAAATACATTTGTCAGTCTCCTTATCAATATAATAGTTAATATAAGTCTATCATAAAGTAACTGACTTCTATATTCATACCAAGAAAATTATACCAATTTAACATTCCCTAATAGGCTCAACTCAAAAAATCTGCAGTTCAATTTACCAATGTCTACACACGTTAGTTTTTTATCTATAATACTTCTGCAATACCAGCCATAATATATTCCGTACATGGTACGGCTATCGCATTTCCAATTGCTTTGTATCTAGCATAATCATTTATAGCTTCATCTCTATATCCAAAGGCTGTCCATCCCTCTGGTAATCCCATCAAACGTTCACATTCTAATGGAGTAAGCTGACGAATAAATCCTTCTTTTTCTTCTCCTTCATACCAAAATGAAAAATAATTTACGGATCCTGCGAGCAAAGTGGGAAAAGGATCTCCTGTTCTTCCGAAACTGCCGTGAAACCCTTTTTCGTTTCTTTCCTTTGCCGTACTTCGCATACGTCTTTCTTGAAAGGGACGGATGATGGGTATTTTCCCCCCTGCTTTTTGAGAAGATATTCTACTGGTAATGGTGGAGGACTGCCTGCTTTCTCCGCAAGACGTAAAAACCGATTTCAAATCACGGGCTTTAAATAATATTTCTGTGGCACGTGATCCTCCAAAATCTGCCACGAGAAAGATACGTCTTCTTCTTTGAGCAAGTGTGGGCCTTCCCCAATATTGGGCATCCAACAATCGCCAGGCTACATTAACATCATCCCTTGGACCATTCCAGCGTTTGCCCAGACTTCAGAAGCAGGCATTGGAATTTCGGTATTTGTGAACGATTCAAGCACGGCCTTAAAATCCAGCCTGTTATTTGATGAAAAAGCTCCCATGACGTTTTTCCAAACAGCGATAACTGGATATGTTCCATTCGTTGCACACCTCATTTCTTCTATAATTCGAATTGCATGATAAAATAAAACTAGATTGACTTCCTGTAAGACCTTCTCGTTTACCAATATTGGATAAGTTCTCACAAGGGGAACCAGATGTAATGATATGAACAGGTGGTATTTCTCCACCATTTACTTTTGTAATATCTCCTAAATGATGGATGTTAGGAAAATGTCGTTTCGTAATCGATATGGGAGCTTTTTCAATTTCACTTGCCCATATTGGTTGAATCCCATAACGGGAAGCAGCTAATGTAAATACACCAATACCATCAAATAAACTTCCCAAAGTTAGTTTTGTCATATTCCACCTTCTATTCTCCGATTTTAGGCGTAAAAAAAGACGTTCATTTTATTTGAACGCCTTACAATTTTTTATTCTATTATGTTCCCACACCCCAGATCAATTACCACTGAAACGGTAATGTGGTTTTTCAGTACTTTATTTCTAGTTTTTTTCACCTTCTCCTACAAACACGAAATGCTTGTGAAAGTGTTTAAAACTAAGGATTTCTATATAGTTTCTCTTTGTAGCAACGATACACACTCTACATGGGACGATTTGATAGAATTAATGTATTTGCGATTTTTAACAAAATGGTCGTATGTGGAAACATATCGACTATTTTGTACGTTCGTGGGAACATGTCTACTTCTTAAGAATCGCCTACCAATATATTATTTTCCAAAGCTTTAATTCGATGAAGTGCCGCATTGACTTCCCCTAAAATTCCTTTAACTTCATTCGTAATATTACAACGAAAAAGTCCATTTACAATAGAAATAAACTCCATATTAATTCTTTTGTAATCATATCCCGTTTCAATAATATCATTTAATACATTTAAAACATATATCCAAAATTCTTTACTGAGAAGCTGATTTCTCAGTTCAAGCAACTCCTTTTTATTCCCCACTGTTTCATAAATTTTCTCGTAATACGGATTAACTATCCAATATGCAACTTGGATTGGACGGTATTTTTCAATAGAATCATAATTTGAAATAATTTTGTCACCTATCAAATCATTTAACAATGCACCAAAGCAGAGATGCTCAGACTTAATAACCTTTTTATAATAATTTTGATACCCACTTATAAAACGATACATTTTTTCTGCTTCACTTTTTCTAGATAGCATATAAACAATCATATTCATGTCTAAAATCACTTCTATAGCAAAAATTTCTGCCTGTGTACTATCTTTAAATATACTTTTATAGTTACCATGAGCTACCTTATTCCTAATAATATTATTAAAATAAAACATAAAATATTCAACTGCTTCTGGATATATATCACTATTTACATCTTGTAAATATTTGATTTTTTCTCTCAAAACAGCTCCAGCATAAAGTTCTAACCTTGTAAATCGCCTGAATATTGTTGTATCCTTTAAGAAGTCCGCAAACATACCTTCTATTTGAATCGGTGCAATATTTCCTAAAATCTCGAATTCCCCTACACTATATAACTCTATACATTTTGTTAATATATCCTTTCTATCTCGTAAGCATATACTCTCAGCTACCATCTTTTTTAAATCTTCTATTATTAGATTTTCAGACATAAATTCCTTCAAGGATATTAAATATGCCTCTTGGTCATTTTCTTTTTGATATTGTAAGTCATTTATCTTTGGAATCTTATCTATTTCTATTTCATACTGTCTAACGCTTTCCTCTTCACTTAAGTTATATTGTGATGCATAAATTATTTTTCTGGCTTTTTCTATGGCAGTGTAAAATTTTGTTTTATAAAATAATGCATACGCCCTATCAAGATTATCTTCAGTAATTTCTATAACATCTTTATATGTTATAAAAGAAACCGTTGCTTCCTTTATATCACTTTTTGACAATTTCAGAGCTTCTTCTCGTATTGCTATCTCAACACTATTTACATCATGTATATCGCAAAACTCCATTAATTTTTTCGTCATATACTCTACTGAGTATTCAATCATTTCTTTTCTTGTCCTCAATAAATTACATTCATTTCCATATCTATGCAATCTTAACTCATCACTACTTAAATCCCGCATAAATGATTGATTTGTTGAAACTGTCTTTAGTGAATCACTATACGTCTTAAGGCTTTGAAGTCTATTATTAATATCTTCTTTTGCTTCATTAGCTTTCTGTAAAACTAAATTGTATTTCCGAACAAAAACTTCATCATATTCTGTTTCCACTTCTCTCAACATATTGCTCGGTAACTTTTTTATACTAATAATCTTACATAGACTTTTATAATAATCAGCTATATTTTCAAATACGGTTTCTTCATAAACCATAAATCGAATTACGTATTGAAGAAATGTATCTGTTGCTCCGCTGACCTGTGCTAAAGTTTTTTTATAATAGAATTCACCTAGTTCTTCAATTGTAGCGATAGAGAATATTTCAACATCAATACAATTTGCTAATTCACCTACTATGTATTTGTATAAATCATCATAAATAACTTTTTTATCACTGTCCATTTTGTCACCCGCAGTCCTGTAATATTTTTTCCGATATCATCCAATGTAAAACTAACATTTCATTTTTAGAATCGCGCTACTTTATCTTTAATGCAGGCGAAACTACCTCTAAGTACTCCTGCCAGTAATCAACATCACTATCCATATCATGAAGCCAATAGTACATCATTAGTATTTCAAACTCTTGTTTTCTCCCTTTAATGAAAACCTTTTTCGGCATCTTTCTATATAATGAATCAAGATTAAAGAGATTACTTTTCTGCTTATAATCATAATCATATTTTCTCCAAGTGTGTTGACTTTTCTTTCTATGCGTTGTCGGCCAAATATCTTCATTTTCAAAAAAGTAATTTATCCACGCATAGGCAAAAGCCAGTAAATTTACTTGTCGCTTTGCCCATGTTTTTTCAATCCATTCAGTAACCTCTTCAGATATTGCAGGGATTCCAAAATTAAACCTTTGCTCGCTTTCAACCCTGTGATAATCTTTTATTAAAAAGAAAAGCATTTCAGTCTGATTTTTTAAAAATGGCAACTTTTTAATAAGCTGTGAATAACAATCATAAGAAACATTTCTAAATTCATTATCAGTACTACATAGAAAGAATAGCTTATTCTCCTTCAAAATGTTTCCCGTATGTCTATGCACTTGCTTTCCATAATCATTATAAATACCAACAAGCCATTCTCTAACCTCAGGGTCATACTCCCTAAGTTGCTTTCGATATTTCTCTAGCCTTTCATTATGTAATACTGTTTTTTCTTCAGCTTCCGTGATATCCAGGTAATTATTAAAATACTCAAATATATAATCAACACAAATTTTCATATTTTGTATACGAGCATCAATATCAAATTCATTTAACTTATCTTCTTTTTTTCTTCTTGCAATGTATTCCTCAATACTTAACATAATTATCCCCTCGATTATATTTTTAATTGACCGTCATATAATTCTATTAACATCATTGTATATGGGTATGAATCTTGGGTCAATTTAACATAAACAAAAGCCCATGCCTTATCCGATATTCATATTATATTTCTCTTTCAATCTCCCGCTCCATTTTCTCTTAAATAAAAATAAGATCCCCCAGGATTAGCATCTTCCCAAATCACTGGAAAACCTTGTTATATTAACACTTCAACTATCCCTATTCATCCACTCTAGACAACAACGCTACCAACTCAACGTGCATAGGATTGGTTGTGAAAAATAGAATATAGATTTTGATATCACTTATCAATTTCTTACCATTTCACGTCCTTTATTTTGTCTATATTGCCATGGTAGATCAGTATATATAATGTTATATTTCATCTTTTACCACTCCAAAGTCAAAGCTTAGTCACAACTGTAAAAGTACCATTTTGGCGGAAACAATCCTCAAGAGACATTTATAAATAGAATTATTTATTTAATTTTATTCTTATCACTTTCTAATCACACATGTGCGACAAACACTAATAAATAACGGCTTAAAACTAAATTTAGAATAAAAAAAGAGATACTGCTTTTACACAATATCCCTCATTTTTCTCCGTTTCCTCTGGCGGAATCTTGGCGGAGAACCTATTCATTTTTGATTGTTTTATCCATTTTACGCACCATCAAAATGCAGTCAAATCAACGTTTTCACTTCAAATGCCGTTAGTGAATTATTCCCACTCAATCGTAGCAGGTGGCTTGCTCGTTACGTCATAGACGACACGATTAATGTGATCGACTTCGTTTACAATCCGTGTCGATATTTTTTCTAATACATCCCACGGTATCCGAGCCCAATCAGAAGTCATTCCGTCAATTGATGTGACGGCGCGAATACCGATCGTGTAATCATAAGTACGTGCATCACCCATCACGCCGACACTACGGATATCCGGGAGTACAGTGAAATATTGCCAAATATCACGATCTAGTCCAGCTAATTTAATTTCTTCACGTAAGATCGCATCAGACTCGCGCACGATCTCTACTTTTTCTTCTGTTACTTCACCTAATACGCGAATACCAAGACCCGGACCTGGGAACGGCTGACGCCATACGACAGCTTCAGGTACGCCTAACTCAAGACCGAGTGCGCGTACTTCATCTTTAAATAATGTATTCAATGGCTCTAGTAACTCAAATTGCATATCTTCTGGTAATCCACCTACGTTATGATGTGATTTAATCGTTTGAGCTGTTTCTGTACCGGATTCAACAATATCCGTATATAGTGTGCCTTGTGCAAGGAAGTCCATTTCCTTCAAGCGTGCAGCTTCATCATCAAACACGTAAATAAACTCGTTACCAATAATCTTACGTTTTTGCTCAGGATCACTAATGCCTTTCAATTTGCTCATAAAACGTTCTTTTGCATCAACACGAATGATATTCATTTTAAATCCATCGCGGAAAGTTTCCATTACCATGTCACCTTCATGTTTTCGAAGTAAACCATGGTCAACAAAAATACATGTTAGTTGATCACCAATTGCTTTATGAATAAGTGCAGCAACTACTGATGAATCGACACCACCACTTAATGCGCACAGTACTTTACGCTCGCCTACTGTTTTCTGTATTTTTTCAACCTCTTGATCCACGAAGTTAGCCATTGTCCAATTCCCCGAGCAACCACTAATTTGAAAGACAAAGTTTTTCAAAATGTCATTTCCATAAACTGTATTACGGACTTCTGGATGGAATTGCACCCCATAAATTGGCTTGTTGTGATGACGCATAGCCGCAATTGGTGTGGATGGATTGGTCGCTTCAACCGTGAAATCAGCAGGTGCTTGAATCACTTTGTCACTATGACTCATCCAAACTGTTTGATCATGTGGTGTACCCGTAAAGAGATGAGCACCACTGGTCACATCAATCTCAGCTTTCCCATATTCGCGATGACTTGAACGCTCGACCGTTCCACCGAAATGCTGGGTAATTAATTGCATTCCATAGCAAATGCCTAGAATAGGAATATCTAGATCGAAAATAGCCTCGTTGACACGGAAGCTATTTTCTCCATAGACACTATGCGGACCTCCAGATAAGATAATTCCTTTTGGGTTAATTGCTTTAATCTCTTCAATAGTCATACGATGTGAATGGAGTTCACTGTAAACGCCAAACTCACGAATACGCCTTGTTATTAATTGATTATATTGACTACCATAATCAAGGACTAAAATCATTTCATTATCTACTTGCACACTAGCCACTCCTTTTTCCCTACCATTTATAAAAACATTGTTTTAATTAGAAACCTCGACCAGACCGCGGTCATGATCAAGCGTTAATTTCATTTTTCGTGCGATATTTTCTCTTTTCGTGCGATCGCGTACAACTTTCATGCGATATTTTCTCTTTTCGTGCGATCGCGCATAACTTTCATGCGAACTTTTCTTTTTTCATGCGTTCGCGCATAGCTTTCATGCGATCTATTCTTTTTTCGTGCGATCGCGCATAGCTTTCATGCGAACTTTTCTCTTTTCATGCGTTCGCGCACTGCTTTCATGCGAATTTTTCTCTTTTCGTGCGATCGCGCACTGCTTTCATGCGATATTTTCTCTTTTCGTGCGATCGCGCATAGCTTTCATGCGAACTAATCACTTTCCATGCGATCGCATTTTTCACAAAAATACCTCTGTCACAATGACAGAGGCAGAATAAATCTGCCTCTATAGTCAGGAGCTTTACGGACTCCCGGTAGATACTCTCGAACCATATTATCGAGGATATACAGAGGTAATCTTATAATAATGTTTCTATTCTAACAGTGGTGTTAACGGGGGTCAAGATAATATTGTTTCCACCACATTTTGATAATATTGCACGAGTGCTTGGTCGTCATCGAGCGAATGATCATCACGATATAAGAGACGAGCATAGGAGTTGGTTAGCTTGGACATTGAAGTGATTCCAAATAGTTGATCAACGTCTTGGGCAAAGTCATGTAATGTTTGGTTAGCCGCTCTTTTGACTCGAAATAATGCCAGCAGTTTCAAAAGTTGGTGATAGGCTTTTTGCAAATCTTTAGGTTCTTTAAAATGTGACCAGCGCCATAAGATCGCTTTTTTAAGTAACCATTTCCAACGAATAGCAGCTATGATGAGGCTGAGGCCAACGAGTCCAATGAACCAAGGCCAAATGTTGAATTGGCTTGTAGCTTGTTCGGTCTCCGCCGCTGTTTCTTCTTGCTCTTCTTGTTGCTCTTGCTCCTGCTCTTCAGCTAATGACTCCTCTTCCTCTTGGTCTTCCTGCTCGATTTCTTCTTCATCTAATGATGAATCAGATTGATCGCCTTCTTCTTCACTATCTTCATAGACAACTTCATTTCCACTAAACCCTATTGTTGGTTCAAAAGGAACCCAACCAATTTCTAGGAAATAGACTTCCACCCATGAGTGAGCATTACCATTCGTGACTTCATACTGATACATTTCCTGATCGGCGGTAGATAAATCTTCTATTTGTTCGCCACTTGTAAAGCCTTTTACCCAGCGTGCAGGAATGCCAACCGATCTAAGCATGACCACCATCGATGTTGAGAAGTTATCACAATAACCCGCTTGTGTTTCGAATAAAAACTGATCAACATAATCTTGGTCATCCTCTGGAACCGGGATATTCTGGGTTTGGTAAGTAAAATCACCTTGGTTGAAGTATTGTTCTATTGCTACTGCTTGATCATAACGTGTCGATTCTTCGCTAACAATTTCCTCAGCTAGTTCTCTGACCCGATCCGGTAAATCGTCTGGCAACTGTAAATACAATGAAGTGATATCAGCTGGCGTCGGACCATTAGCTCGTCTCAACTGGTCTACAGTTAAATCCGGGTCCCGAAATGACAACTCAATCGGCTCTGAATGGAGCGAGTCGTTGGCATTGGTTGGTTCAATAATACCTGTCTCGTGATCAAATTGCAGACTTAACGCTTCTGTTTGATTGACTTGAGATAATCCTTGAGGATAGACCAATCGATCAAAGTTTGCACCATCTAAATAATCGATGGTTGCATTTTGTAACATTTGATCTTGCTGATTATAGATCAGATCAAGTGCATCATCTTGAAAGGATTGATAGCTTAGTTCTGTGGACCGTTCCCAGCTGTGCCCGGTATAAGTATCTAACGACTCAATCCGCCAATAATGCTCAACCGGTGTATTTGCTCTGAACACTGGTGTATCATCTTGTTCAAACGAACCCCCTAATTGGGCATCATCCTCACTATAACCGACCTGGCGATTCTGATCATTAGTCGTTAGCCGTTCAGCTGTGGTTGTTAGAAAAGGGACAGGGTCTGGCCAAACGGGTTCTGATTTTGGCGCATAATATCCCACAAAGACAGCAATAGCCACAATAACAAAAAGCGGTACAACGACTTTTTCGAACCATAATCCAACCTCAAAGGTTAGTCCCTGTTGTTTAACACGCTTTAAATAGTTGCCAATCACTAACATAAACAAGCTAACCATCAGCAAACGAATAATAGCTAGATCTGCTTGAAAGGTCGTGAACGTGTCCATCACTGTTATAAAAACAATCGTTAATACGATATAGACGAAAACCCGTTTCATGGTTATTAACCAAAAATAAAGTAAATAACTCATTAAAGCAATTAAAATTAACAGAAGGAACGTTTGGAACAAGTCAGTTAGTTGATGCCAATTTTGATTAAATAAGGCATTTATATTTACGCGTCCTTCCCATTGAATCTGCTGAAACCACTCCGATCCAAATGCTGGTCGAGGTAAAAAAGCTCGATCGATAATAAAAAGCAAACCCATCATTTTAATAAAGAATGATAACAAGCTAGACAACTGCAAATACGTTAAACCAAAGCACAATATGGCATAAATAACAAATAAAGAAAAGGGCTCCGAATCTGTTAAATCATGTAAAGGGCTAAGCCATTCCAGTGCTAAAAGCAGACCGCCTACATATAATAAAAAGCTAAGAAATGCTTCACCTTGTTGCATGCGCCTATTGCCTTCCACTAGATCCTCACCACCCATCTGTTTTGAGCTACTTCCCGTTCAGTAATTGTATCGACAATAACGCCAAAGCTTTGCATATGTTGTCGTTGTTGCTTTTCCATTTCAGACTGTTGAGCTTCTGCTTTCGCCCAATACAATCGAATAACTTTAACATAACGCGCCAATTCTCTCATATACTCAGCTAATTCTATAGTCAATTGATCAGTAAACACAACCAAAAAGCTCGCTGTTTTCAAGTGACTCACTTGGGTATGGAGGTTAGGTGCTATACCTTCTTCAGATTGATCTGGTGCCAAAACAGTCAAATATCGGTGCAAATCTGCAAGCCGATGTTCGACCGATAAATAATAACCAGGTTCAGCTAAATGACAAAAATCAATCTGATGGCCTTTATCCGTCAAGTTTTGGATCAGTGCAAATGCCACCGCAAGGTTCCATTCAAAACCGGCCCCTGCATGACTGCCAGCCAATGCAACAACACCATCACTATGCTGTTCTTGGTCAAACTCTTTTGTCATTAGCGTTTCCGTTTTGGCTGTTGCTTTCCAGTGAATTGAAGAGACGCGGTCACCAGGCACGTATTCTCTTGCACCTGTTACCACATTTGAGTTTTCCGCTTGAATCATTGAAGTAGATGCTTCACCCAACTGTTGAATTCGGCTGAACCAATGGATATTGCCCTCAAGATAACGTGGACGAATAAGAAGAACCGACTCTAGAGGTACAACCATCGTTTTAGTAACAAAACCGAACAAATCAGTTATCGATAACTGGACGTGCTCAAATGTATGAACACCGCGTGGTAAATCATTAACTTGATATTCAAAATAAACTGTTCGACTAAATAAAGGAAAGCATAACTTTTTAAACGTTTCCTTCCTTTGATATAAGCTTTGATTCGACAACATGTTCGACCATTGCTGTACAACAAAACGAAAATTTAAAGAAGACGGTAAGCACTCTTGAATCATCAAGTACGAAAAGGGCATGGGCAGACGTCGCTTCATTACCAACCGGACGCTCATCGAATCGCCTGCTTGAATCGATGAGATCGGTAAAATGCGATCAACTTTCCAATCACTTATCGGATAAAAAATAAAACATAAATAATAAATCAAAAAGGGTAATGTCGCATAAAAAAGAAACCAGCTGACAAATCCTCCTTGGAACATGGCATAACTAAATAAAACCACAAACAAACCCATTAAGAGGAGTAATTTCATGACTAGATTAGCCATTCGTAACATTAGTTAAAATCCTTTCGAGCCGGAACATCAATTTGATTTAACACAGTCTGTATCACCTGTGCTCCGGTCATCTTAGCATATTTCGCCTCATGCGTTAAAATCAATCGATGAGCCAACACATAAGGTGCCAAATAGACAACATCATCTGGAATGACATAATCACGGTTCTGAATATAGGCATATGCTTTGGCAACACGCATCAAGCCAATTGCCCCACGAGGGCTGACTCCTAATTGGACCGCATCATGTTGACGGGTTTGGCGAACAAGCTTAATAATGTATTGTTGCACGAGAGGATCAATATAAACCCGATTGACATCTTCTTGCATCGCAACGACATTTCGTTTGTCAATAACAGCGGTCAATGCTTCGATTGGATGGAGACCACCCGTTAAGCTTAACATTTTCAACTCCTCATCCTCTGTTGGATAGCCCATTTCCAGTTTAATTAAAAAACGATCTAGCTGCGCCTCTGGAAGTGGATACGTTCCTTCATATTCAATTGGATTTTGTGTTGCCATAACAAAGAACGGTTGATTAATCATAACCGTTTCCCCATCTACGGTTACACTGCTCTCTTCCATGGCCTCTAATAATGCTGATTGTGTTTTTGGTGATGTTCGATTAATTTCATCAGCCAATACTATATCACCAACAATTGGACCTTTTCTATATTCAAATTGCTGTGTGTGCGGATGATAAATTGATACCCCAGTTACATCAGATGGTAACAAATCTGGTGTAAACTGAATGCGGTTGAAGGAACAATCAAGTGATTTTGCTAATGCTCGAACTAGCATGGTTTTTCCCACACCTGGGACATCCTCAAGTAATACATGACCCTTTGCCAATAATGCTGCTAAACTTAATGTTGTGACTTCATGCTTACCTATAATTACTTTTTCTATATTCGTTAGCACCTCATGAATCGATCGCTGTGTTTCAATCATCATTCGAGCCTCCATTTTCTCTTTTCAGTCATTCTCTTACTATACTATATTTTTTTCTACTAAAATGAAATAGTTTAAATAGAAAAAGAGACAATTTTTAACAAAAAACGTCTCTTTTTCCTTATTTATAATTAAGATCTAATCATTTAACCAATAATCATTTTTGCTTTAGGGTATTTATACAAATCTTTTGTCGTCTTACCCCGAATTAAGAACAAAAATGAAAAGATGCCAATCCGTCCGACAAACATCATGACCATAATTACCATTTTCCCAATATACGATAATTCTTCTGTAATACCTAAGCTAAGGCCAGTTGTACCAAAAGCTGAAAACACTTCGAAAGCAATTTCCATATTAGTAAATGGCTCAGTAATCGACATAATTAAGATCGCCGTTAAGCATAGTAAAAAGGCTGTAATTGCAACAATAAACGCACGCATCACATCCAGTTGGACAATTTCACGTTTAAAGACCTTGATTGCGCTGTGTCCTTTCGCATAATGGTAAATCGCTAATAAGACGATCGCAAACGTTGTCGTTCTAATTCCGCCCCCCACACTACTCGGTGACGCACCAACGAACATTAAGAAAGATAATATCATCAACGTAGGCGGGCTGAAATCGGTCATGGCCATTGTAGCTAGTCCACCATTACGTGTCGTAATCGATTGAAACAAGCTATAAAATAGTGCTTCATGCCAACTTTTATCACTAAAGAAATGGTTTCTTTCAATGAGGTAAATCATCACAGCACCGAATATGACTAAGAGAAAAAAAGTCATTGTCGTCAATTTCGTAAACGTACTAAATCTAAAGCCAGACTGGCTAGGTCTTTTTTTTGATAGCCACTGTTGCAATTCAATTAACACCGGAAAACCGATCGCACCTAAAACCAGTAAGATCATATTAACCGTCTGAACAAAGTAATCATTTACAAATGGCTCCAAAGACGCTCCCGTTATATCAAAACCCGCATTGGTCGTCGCACTAACAGCACCAAAGAAACCTTGTAGCCAAGCTTCTTGCCATGTATCAAAATAATTTAAATAATGGATACTTAATACAACTGTACCTACAAATTCAATGATTAATACGGTTTGAAGAATTTTGAGCATCAGCCATACAAGACCTGATAATGTCGAGCGATTTTGATCAACGGAAATCAGTTGTCGCCTACTTATTACATTTTTTTCCTAAGTAGTATATAAATGGTTGTCTATGGAGTCATAATGCCTATTCCACCAAATTGCAAAATAAAGGCAAGCGCGAAATAACCACCAGTATTAAAGGTCAATTCGGTAGGTACAACTGTTAAACCTGTGACATTCATCGCACTAATAGCGGTAAACAGTGTGTCAATGAATTAAATCGTGATACCGGGTCTCAAAAAGAATGGCATACCCCTTGTTGTTAAACAAATTATCATTAGTCTAACATAATTTATCGGACCATTGCCTAAAAAAATAATAAAATGAACCATCAATCCGTGAGAAGTATCATTTTTCTCGCACTGATTGGTCGTTGGTAGCATCCATTAACGCCTGCCCAAATAGATGTGCTCGACGCTCTATTTTAAGGTGGGCATTTTACAGACGTTTATCTATAATAAAATATAGCCCATATAAAAATAAAGAAATAATAAAACGAACGGATTTAACATTGATTTATCATTTTGATCATGACATAATTTCGTATATAAGGAGTGAATGCTGTGTTAAATGAAGAAAACCAACATCTCTTTCGCGATGCTCTAAACCATACAAATGTAGGCCTTATTATCACCGATCCAAGCCTACCCGATCACCCAATTATTTATGTTAATCAAGGATTTGTCAATATGACTGGTTATCAAGCCGAAGAAATCATCGGTACAAATTGTCGTTTCCTCCAAGGTGACCAAACCGAACAAGAAGCGACAAATGCGATCCGTCAGGCCATTGATAAGGAAGAATCAATTACTGTTCAACTATACAATTATACAAAGAATGGTACTGGTTTTTGGAACGAGTTAACGATTGATCCGATGCGCATTGAAGAAAATGGGGAGACCAAGCTTTATTTTGTCGGTGTTCAAAAAGACGTAACTGAATTAAAAGAAAAGGAACGCCTATTAAAAGACGCACTTAACGAAATGGAGAAACTGTCCACTCCCATTGTCCCAATCACTAACCACATATCAGTCTTACCGTTAATTGGTTCGATTACACAAGCACGGCTAGAACAATTGACAAATGCAATATCTCACTACTTGGCGAGATCAAAAGATGATTATTTAATCCTTGATTTATCAGGCCTTTATGAAGTCGATACTTATGTTGCCGCCTCATTACTCAAACTAAATGATTTAACTCAACTTATTGGCACACAACTTGTTTTGACGGGTATCAGACCTGAACTAGCTATTAAAACTTTAGATATTGGTGATCACCTCATCCAACTTCGTACATACCTTACTGTTCAAGATGCAATAAAAGCATTATCAAAAGAAACCATAGACTAATTGTTATAAAGAGGAAACTGGAACGAAACAAAAATGATTGTCTAAAACACGAACGGTTCTTTCAAAAAGTCATTGCAATGTGAAATAGACTCGCTTTCTGCGGGCACGGCCTCGGGCCTACAGGATGTAGGTCAGTTAGACGTTGTCCCAGGATGGGGCGGGGTTAGTCTAACATTCCTCCACTGTGTGAAGAAGTACACTTCACTCAGTGGATCTTCGGACGCGTGCTATTTCCGCAAGAGTCTCCTCTATTTCAATTGCTATAGAACGTGTGGTATATACAGATAATTAGCCGAACAAAAATAGTTGATATACTATTTTTGTTCGGCTATTATATTAAGACATTTATTTATCTCAAACTCTTTTTTTTAAGTTAGAAAAGCATTTCAACTGTGAAAAACGATAAAAATTCCCAGTTTACCTTTATACAGCCATGGGTATAGTATAGAGGTTGAGAGAGGAGACAAGAAAAATGATGGTTCTCCAACTTTGGAATCACGCATTTTCTTAATACGCTCTTACATATCAAAAAGGGGGGAATTTAATGGTTAAAAAAATAGACCTATACCATTTAAGTGGCATCTTCGGCATTATAATTTTCGGTAGTACAATATTCATTAACTCCGTTGAACAGTCTTTTCTTATCAGTTTAATCGCATTTATGTTAATCCTTATCACTATTTACGGCCATTATCGATTAAAAAATATTCACAAACATTTAATTGCTGGTGTAAAAGCTGTTATTTTAAAAGACTATCGTATCATCGATCAAGCCATCCATTCGACAACGGACCTTGAGCTTAAGATCACTAAAGCCAATCAAATAAAACGGAATGAAGTGATAGAACTGCTCAAACAGGAGCTAGTTGATCATCCACATTATTTAGGCACTTGGGTTGCCTACCAACCAAACGCCTTTGATCAAGATGATATGACATACAAAAATCAGCAACATTATGATGAAACAGGGCGTTTCATTGCCTATGTCGTAAGAACAGAACAAGGCATTACCATTGAGCATATCCCACAAATCGATCAAGAAGCATTTTATTACCTTCCCAAACAAGACGGACAGCTCACAGTCATTGATCCGTTTACATTTCCAGTCAATGGTGAAGACATTTTAATGACAACCATCGCATTACCTTTAAAAAGAGCAGGTGAAGTGATTGGAGTCATTGGTATTGATATTCAACTAAGATCTGCTAAAGATTTAAAACGAAACCTAATTGATTTCAACCGTGAAGAAGGTTTTGATATGGATCACCTTTTATCAAGCTTAGCGAAAAAGGGGAAGGTGGGGAAAGAATCCTATGCACTCGTCGCAGCGATCAAGCAAGATTACGACGAAATGATCGATCTCTTTCAGTCAACGGTTAATCAAATCGCTGCGAGTACCGAAAGTTTTAAACAGGTAACTGTACGCGCAAATGAAGCTTCAGATGAAGTGACAAGAGCCTTTGAGGAAATCGCCCGAGGTGCTACCGATCAAGCCAATGACACAGAGAACGGGGCACTACAAATGGAACATCTAGGCTCAATTATGGAAGAAGAACAGCAAGAAGTAACTGACCTAACAACTGACATTAGCGACATAGAGCAATCAACCGTTGAAAGTACAACAACATTCAATACGCTCGCTGAACAAAATAAACAAACTGTTACAGCGATGCAAGAGTTAACTGAAAACCTTGAGGAAACCGCCTCAAGTACGGAGAAAATCAAGCATGCGAGTGAGGAAATAAATAATATATCTGAACAAACCAATTTACTTGCTTTGAATGCATCAATCGAAGCGGCTCGTGCTGGTGAGGCTGGCAAAGGTTTCTCTGTTGTTGCTGAAGAAATTAGAAAGTTAGCTGAGAATGCCAAAGTTTTCTCTGAACAGATCAATATAGATATTCGAGAACTTGACAACCGTTCAGCAGACACACATCATTCAATGCAAGATTTAACCACAATCATTGAAACGCAATCCGCTCAGATTAAAAATACGAATGATAGGTTCAAGACCATATCGAATACCATTGCTGGAATAACTGAACGCATCAAAAAAATTAATAGCTCAGGTCAGCAAATGACTAATAAAAAGGAAGAGCTCTTAGCCATGATTCAAAACCTCGCTGCGATAGCTGAGGAAAATGCCGCGAGTGCTGAAGAAGTCTCTGCCTCTATGGATAGTTTAACAGAAACCATTGATCAAAGTGCCTCAGGAAGTAAGCAGCTTGAAGTAATGGTTAGTGACTTAACCAAAACCGTACAGCGCATTAAAGAAAACAACTAATCGGAACAGAGCAATATCTTTCCAAAACGAAAGAGGCTGGGACAAAACCCACTAAAAGAAAAAAACGGATTCTGAAGAAATCTCCTTCAGATCCGTTTTTTTTGATGTTTTAGACAGGAAAATAGGGAAACCTTCTGTTAGAATTAAAGTCACCACAACCTAATCCAAAGGAGGTCTCCCTATGTTTAAAGATTATAACATAAATCAGGTTGTTTTACCGCTCGATATGGAGATGAAATTGCAGGAAAATGATATTGCTTACGCTGTGAATGAGCTCACGGAGTCGATTCCTGAAGAAGCCTTCGCAGGCTTTTTGCGTGCAACAGGCTGCCCAGCGTACCATCCACGCATGATGTTGAAGATTATTCTGTGTGCCTATACCCAGTCTGTGTTCTCCGGAAGAAAGATAGAAGGGCTACTGAAGGACAGTGTGCGTATGATGTGGCTGGCCCAGGGTTATGAGCCAAGCTATCGTACGATCAATCGTTTCCGGGTTCATCCTGAGGTGAATGAACTGTTGCGTCAGTGCTTTGTACAGTTCCGCTGTAAACTGGTTGAGGAGAAACAAATTGAGGAAGAAGCCATTTTTATAGACGGAACAAAACTTGAGGCGAACGCGAACAAGTACACATTCGTCTGGAAAAAGTCGGTCGAAGGATACAGTGCCAGTTTGGTGGAACGGTCGAATCGTATGTACGAAGAGCTTCTGGAAAAAGAGATTATCCCAGAGCTAGAAAGGGAAAGTTGGGACGCACTTTCTGAACAAGAGCTATCCAGCATTATTGAAAACCTGGATGAAACAGTCCAGGCATATGATGAGAAAATTGAAGCAAGTGAGGATGCTGCTGTACGAAAAGAGTTACGCTCGGAGCGCAAGGAACCAAAGCAGTATCGCAAACAGTTCCAAAATTTTTTACAACGCAAAGAGAAATACCGTGTGGATATGGAGATTTTTGACGGCCGAAACAGCTATTCTAAGACGGACCATGACGCCACCTTTATGCGCATGAAAGACGACCATATGAAAAATGGACAGCTTAAGGCCGGCTACAATGTGCAACTGGCAACCGAAGGCCAGTATGCGCTTGCTTATGATATTTTTCCAAATCCGACGGATACACGCACCTTCATTCCTTTCCTGGATACAATCGAAAAAGACTTTTTCGATCTTCCCGAATATATTGTAGCGGATGCCGGCTATGGCAGTGAACAGAATTACATGGATGTCGTGAATAATAGAGATCGCTCCCCTTTGATCACCTACAACCAATATCGGAAAGAGAAGAAAAAGAAGGTTAAGAATAACCCTTTGAATACAGCCAATTGGGCATATGATGAGGAAACAGATACATTTACTTGTCCGAACGATCGCACGCTCTCGTTCTGTCATCCTTCAACAAGAAAAGATAGATATGGATTCATACGTCATTTCAAAACCTATGAATGTGAAGATTGTTCTGGCTGCCCACTGCGTGACCGGTGTACAAAAGCGAAAGAAGGAAATAACCGGAGACTGTATATTAATGAAACATGGGAGAACCAAAAAGCCTATATTCGAGAAAAGCTTTCAGAAGAGAAAACGGGTGAAATCTACGGCAAGCGAAAGATTGATGTAGAGCCAGTCTTCGGATTCTTGAAGGCTAATTTGGCGTTCACCCGATTCTCCGTAAGAGGAAACGAAAAGGTGAAAAATGAAATGGGCTTCGCGTTCATGGCAGTGAATTTGAGGAAATACACTGCCTCGGACAACAGCCAATCCCCAAACAATTCAAAAGGCAAGGACAAAAAAGCATTTGATCACCAAGAATCGGTGATCAAATGCTTTTTCTTTCATTTTAGGCTAGTTATGTCCCAGCCTCTTGTTTAATCATGCTTAAATTTTATAACACTCTCTTGCAAATCCTGAGCAAGCTCTGCTAAAGACTCGCTTGATTCAGCAATTTCATTCATTGAATTCGTTTGTTCAGTAACAGATGCTGACGCTTCTTGTGTACTTGCAGCATTCTGTTCAGACACAGCCGATAAACTATGAAGCACCTCAAAGATGTGTTCACTTGTTGTTTGCATCAACTTTCCGGACTCGGTAAGATTTTCTACAGCTACATTCATGTCTTCTAACTTAGCCGCAATACCGTCAAATTGGTCATTAGTGGCACGAACAATCGCTACTTGATCATTCATATTTGTATCAACCTGTTCAATCGCATCCACAGCTTGGGCACTTTTCGCTGCTAACTCCTGAATAACTGCAACAATTTCACCGGTAAATTGATTCGATTGCTCCGCTAGCTTACGAACTTCATCAGCCACCACTGCAAATCCTTGTCCAGCCTCTCCAGCACGAGCCGCTTCAATTGCCGCATTTAAGGCGAGTAAGTTCGTCTGTTCTGCAATATCTCTAATTTTCTCACTTGATTGTGAAATCTTCTCTACACTTTCATTTGTTAAATGAATAATATCCTTAACTTCTTTAGCTGATGTAACCGACTGTTGAGATTTTTCGCTTAACTCTTTCATTTTTACTAAACCTTGATCTTTACGTTCGGCTACAGCTTGGTTGGATTGATTCATTTTCTCAACTAACAATTGATCATCTTTCATTTTGGCATGCAAATCTTGCATATATTCAACGCCATTTTCAGTATCTTTTGCTTGTTCTGTCGCTCCACTTGAAATTTCCTCAATCACCTTTGATACTTCAACAGCAGCAGAAGCCGCTTGTTCACTAGTTGCCATTAATTCCTCAGAAGAGGCAGACACTTGTTCAGCTAATCGAGCATTTGTCGCAATCAGATCAGTTAAATTTTGTCGCATCGCTTCATTCGATCGACCAATATCACCAAGCTCATCATTTCTGTTTAATACTTTTGCAAATCGTTTATCACTTTCATCTTTTCGAAGGTCATAATTAGCAATTCGATTTAATGAGTGTGTTACCGTTTGGATCGGATTCGTAATGCTTCGACTAATCAGATAAGTAACCACAACAGCTAATGCTGTAAATAGAACAGATCCCAAAATTATAAATCTATTTAATTGATTTAATCCTGCAAATATTTCATCTTGATCAACTTCAATCATAAAGATCCAGTCACTTGCTGCTACGGGTGCATAACCAACATAAATAGCGTCTCCCGCAAAAGTGTGTTCACCAACACCGACCTCACGATTAACCATCTCTGTCTCAAATAATGCTAACAGCTCATCTAAACTTGTATCTTCATCTTCTCTTGACTCTTCTAATTCAGTACCTTCAGACTCCTCATCGATACTAAAAATGTTCATTTGCATTTCAATCAACATCGTTTCAGAGTGCGCTTGAAAGTTACCATCACTATCAATAATAGCCGAACGCCCCGTCTCACCATAAGTGATCTCGTTAACGGTTTCACTGAAAGATAGTGCATTAATTAAACCATATAAAAAACCTGTTTGCGCGTTGCCATCGAAAACGGGCACTGCGATAACCATATAGGGCTGTTCAAAGTTATCTTCTACTATCACATCAGATATAGTGGATTCTCCATTTAAAACGGTCGTTAAGAAATCTTCTCCTGAAAAGTCTTGTTCCGTTTCTTGTTGATTAAACAGATGACCTACACCATCCATATCAGCATAACCAAATCCCATATAACCAGTAGCATCTTGTTCATTATTGAAAAAGCTTACTAATTCCGACCTATTATCTGCTTCTAGAATATCTGCTCGTGCCAATGTTTCCATATAAATTAACTCTTTATTTCTTGTAGCACTAATATGTTTGGCTGCTTCATCAGCTAAATTATATAAAGATTCTTCAGCTAGTTCTCTAATAGCTGTTCTACTCCCCCACATCGACAATACACTTAATGATAAAGCTACTCCTACTACTAAAAGTGTAAATAGTAAGATCATTTTCGCTTTTAAAGTCTTAATTTTTTTCATTATAGTCGTCCCCTTTCAACTCAAAGCTAGTTCATTATACTCATCAATTAACTAAAATTAGGTATACTTAATGAATACACAACTATCATTCATTACTTATGTCCTTTTTAAATTAAATAAATATATAGTAATTGAATTTTCCAATGTCATACACTAGTGCCTTTCAGAGACGTCTCTATTCTATTATCGACAAAATTCGGCATCATTTTAGTGGCTTATCATACTTTAGCCGCAATACTTATCTATTTTAACAGGACGCAAAAAAACATCTGTCTTACTAACAGATGTGATGGGTTATTTATGAAATTTCAATTCTTTTCTTTTTTAAAAAATTCAAACGGTTTGTATTTACCCACCCGTTTAACAGCAATCGGATAAATAACGGTAACATATCGAATGTATAGAGCTAATTTATTTAGGTGGGCGTTAACGGACGTTAATTCTCCTGATGCATTCACACCCCTATCAGTGGGGGAAGTACGAAAATACCCGCTGATTGAAGGTTCGCTTTCATTAATTTTTGCCTTTATGATAAGATTCGACTTCATACATCTTCACTTCAACATTCAATATATAACTCGGACGCTCTTTCCCTTTATTGTTGCGATGGCCTTGAAGGTGAACATCACTCTTCTCCCAGTTTTTCCAGTCTTTTTTTGATTGCCATCTAATCATCATCACCACTTCTTCATGGTCTTTAAGACGTTTATTCACCATAACCGAGCGATCGATTAAACCGGCAAACTGATCTACTGGGCTTTCTTCAGAAAAGTTCTCAACAACTTGATCGCTATAACCTTTTTCTACTTCAAATTTCCTTAATTGAACAAGCATAATCATATCCTCCTTACTAAATAACAAACTTAACACCAATAATAAATGATAATGATTATCATTGTCAATAACTATGATAAAACACACATCGATCACTTTCGTGAGTTAACCCAATTGTTTTTACATTAAAAAAAACCTGATCCTTTTTCTTAAGGAACGAGGTGGACGTGTCGGGAACAAGGAAATGCGATCATTTTACATACTTCATGATTAAAATGTTCCCTTCATCGTTCCACACTTCTTTATTCACATGTTAAAAGCTAAAAAAGCTAACTTTAAATAATAGAGTCATTCAAGGTTAGCTATTTAACAATGTTATTTCATTTTTAAAGTTAAAGCGGGCGCTTTCCTTGCCGCTATTCTCGCTGGGATAATGCCGGTTATTAACATGATCACGACGATAATTGAACCTAAAATAGCCACAGTTGGTAGACTTAACGGTTCTATATATTGGATGAGTGGACTAGCGATCTGATTCAGTTTAGAAATAATTGAGTCGGTCATAACTAGTCCTAACAAACTTATCATCACTGTAATGATGAACGTTTCCATGATAAAAAGGCGAGAGATGTCTCTTCTTCGTGCTCCTATACTATATAAAATAGCCACTTCTTTTCTTCGTTCGAGCACAGATAAATAAATTTTACCTCCGAGCATGATCATCGTCATCATAAATGTAAGCAGTGCAAATCCTAAAATAAGAAGGCTACTAGGTGCTTGATTGGGTTCGATTGCATTCGTAAAAAGACCAGAGAAAGCAAAAGCTAACGCTAAACTAAACACACCCAAGCTGCCGATCACCACCATCATTAACGTTAAACATTTTTGCGCTAATAAATGTTTAGAAGCTAACACAATTGCCGTGTATATGGACAGGGACGGCTTATTTGTCGTCTGACTTTTCAATGGCTCAGGACAAGATGACTCCACTTGATCCGTAAGGGGGTGACTATCCGATTGAACGTTACCATCTATTAAGCTAATTATTCTCGTACTATAGTCCTCAGCGATCACTTGATCATGTGTGGCCACAATTACAAGTCGTGTTTCAGCTAAGTCACGTAATAGCGCCATGATGTGATTGCTCGCGTTTGAATCCAGAGCACCAGTCGGTTCATCAGCTACAATAATGGCTGGATCATTAACTATTGCCCGGGCAATAGCCACCTGTTGCACTTGCACTTTTGTTAAATGCTTCGGCATCAGATTGATCTCTTTTTCTAAACCTACTTTTACTAAAGCTTGCTCAGCTCGCTTAGCCCGTTCAGTACGTGCCTCTCGGGACAATACCATAGCTAATTCTACATTTTCGAGGACAGACTGATGCATCAGCAACTGCTCATTCTGACGTACAAAACCGATCATACGGTGACGGTATGCATCCCAGGCTTGATGACGAAAATGCTTAGTAGATTGACCACAGACTGATAAATCGCCTGAATCGTATTGGTCTAATCCCCCAATTATATTAATCAAAGTCGTCTTACCTGTTCCAGATGGTCCTAAGACCGTCACTAATTCACGGTCTCTAAAGTCGAGTGAAATCTTTTTTAAGACATGATAGTATTGGGTCTCTGCTCGGTACGATTTATTAATATTAACGAGTTTTAGCTTTTCCAAAGCAATTGCTCCTTCATGATGTCGATTTATTCATGTGACCAAAGTAAGCTACCCATCTATAAAACAAACCTTCAACCACTGAGCGGAGGGCTGGTCATGCAGATGTTGCCACAGGACGTGGCGGTCTTAGTCTACGATCTTCCCACCACTTGGTCGTTAAGTGAATCTCCGTTACCCCTCGCCTCAATAGATCATCGTTGCGTTCTATTTTGAGGCGGGCGTTTTACAGGCGTTTATTCGTTATTATAACTTTGATTATTTCCAACATAACGTGCTTGACATTTCACTGCAAGTATAGTGATTATTTCAACCCATACTACCTTGATCATTGACTAAACATAGTATGAGATTCGATCACCTGTATCATGCGCCAATCGATTAGCTTTTAGTGCTCAATTTATAAATCATCTTGAACGTATGTTACACTCGAAAAGTTTTCACAGCCTCTTCTAAATTCTGAGCAACCTGACTAAGCGAGCTTGCCGCAGAATGCATCTCACCAATGGCTAAATGTTGTTGATCAACGGCACTCACCACTTGTTTAGTATGTGTTAAAGCTTGATCTGTTAACTGACCAGATTGACTAGCGATATCATTTACTGATTCAATGCTCGCTGTAATTTCTTCAATGGCAGCAGAGACTTCCTCCACTTCAGCAACCACACCTTCAACGGATTGATTAATAGTGGTAAAGCTATTACCCGCTTGATCTACTAAAGCTATACCCTGATTGACTGCCTTGCGCTCTTCCTCGATTGCATCAACTGTATGGTCAACTTCTTGCTGAATTTCGTTTACTAACGTATTCACCTTATTAGCTGAACGACCTGATTGTTCGGCTAGGTGGCGGACTTCTTCTGCGACAACAGCAAAACCTTTTCCTTGTTCACCTGCTCTTGCTGCTTCAATCGCTGCATTTAAGGCTAACAAATTGGTTTGCTCGGCCAATTGATTAATTAATACAATAATGTCAGTGATCTCTTTTGATTTATAGCCTAACTTATTGACATGGTCAGCTGTTACACTTGTCTTTACATGTATGTGATTCATCTGTTCAACGACATCTTTTATTGCACTTCCACCTTGTTGAGCATGGTGATTTGTCGTCATTGCACTATTATTGACTTGTTCGATACTACTAACAATTTGATTCATTCCTTGAGTAATATCTTGTACAATATCAGCCACCTGATCAGATGCATCCGATTGCTGCTCAGAACCTGAAGCGACTTGATCAATGGCAGCCGAAATACTTTTTGAAGAATGATTCGTTTCTTCAGCACTCGCCAGCAATTGTTGGGAAGAAGCTGCCACTTGCTCAGATGTTTTTTGAATGTCAGCGATTAAACCAATCAAATTTTCCTTCATCTGATTAAAGCTCCGACTTAATTGGCCAATTTCATCGCCGGATCGTTCATTTATATCTGTAGTAAAATCACCACTTCCAGCTGCCTCCATTGCTGTTGCCACATGTTTCAACCTTGTCGTTACACGTTTTGTGAATGCTAATGTTACAACAACTGCAAGGACAATCACGACTGCAAGGGCAATTAAAAACCCTTGAATAGTCTTGGCAACTGTTGAATCAATTAGTGACTGGGATGCACCCACATACCACATGCCAATCACTTGATTGTTCACATCTCTAATTGGTTGGTAAGCAGTTTGATACATATGACCAGCTACATCTGCTTCACCAATATAGCGTTCTTCACGCTCTAACACGGTCTCGATCACTTGCGGTGAAGCTTTTGTACCCACCGCGCGCTCACCATCAATTGCAACATTTGTCGCCACGCGCGTATCACCTAAAAAAATTGTCACCGTCCCACCGGTCATCTCGCCAATTTGATCAACCAATTCAAAATGCCCGCTAATTTCAGTCTCTCCCTTATACAATGTCTCGTCCTCAATGTGCCATGCGCCTTGATATCTCGCTTCAATATATTGATAGCCTAATTCCAGATCAGATTCCGCCTTTGCAATGGCTGATTCCTTAATCCCTTCACTAATCTGATAATAAGCTACACTCGCTAAACTTACAGAAACAGCCATAACCAGACAAATAACTAATCCATTTAACTTTATCCCTAAGTTTAATTTACTAATCAAAGTCCTCACCCTTCCGCGTCTTTTTATCAGAATATTTTAAATTCTAAATATTATATCTTATTCGACAAAAATCTACAACGTTAATTTCGTATTACACTGCCCATCCCTGATTATTTAATAGCATTTGTAATTAAATTGTCATATTTTTAAAAAAGCTGCTAATTATCTTATGTTAAAATAAAGGAATATCTACATATAATATCTTTTGTGAAAAAAATCACATGTATTGGAGTTGAAAAAATGACGCGTCATTTTAATGGTAAAACAATCGAGTTATTAGCACCTTCTGGAAATTTCGAGATATTCTCAAGTATTGTTCAAACGAGATGTGATGCTATTTATTTAGGTGGGAAAACGTTTAATATGCGGATGATCAGAAAAGGGTTTAACTTTACGAACAATGAAATTAAACAAGCAATCAAGCAAGCGCATGCAGTAGATAAGAAGGTTTATGTGACGGTAAACAATCTTTTACACGACCTTGAAATTGAAGAAGCACTTGATTATTTGTCTTTTTTAGCATCAACAGAAGTAGATGGTATTATCGTTCAAGATCTTGGTATTGTGGAAGTTTGTAAGGAACATCAGCTAAGTTTGCCGATTCATTCCTCCGTGATGATGAATGTCCATAACCTTGATTATGTCAATGCACTAAAGGAAGCTGGTGTAACACGTGTGGTTTTATCAAGGGAAATGGACTTGCAAACTGCCAAATATATTCAAAGTCAAACAGGGATTGAAACCGAATATTTTGTTCATGGTGATATGTGTACCGTTAATGGTTCCAATTGTTATTTTAGTTCAACTATTTGGGGAAATAGCTCAAATCGAGGACGCTGTTTTAAGCCTTGTCGTTGGTCATATCGCATCAAAAAAGACGGCTATCTGTACCCTACTGAATATCCATTAGCAGCAAAAGATATGTACATGTATGAACATATACCTGAGCTTATTGAAGCAAACGTCACTTCATTTAAAATTGAAGGGCGGATGCGTGAAACTGATTTTATTGTTGACCTTGTTAATACATACGCTGATGCGATTGATCGATACATTGCTGATCCAATCGGATATGATCGTAAAGAGCAAGCAGAACATCTTTTTAACAATCGAAAGCGCGACTTCACGACTGCTTATGCCTTTGGCAATCCAGGTCTTGAATTTATCAACAGACGCTATGAAGGAACAGGAAAATTCTATTCAACTGGAAAGATGTTCTCAACACCCACTGAAGAACCTGAACTTCACACGCATTTTATTAAAAAAATAGCTGACAGCCTACCTAATAGCAGTAATAAACAAAGCGAATTACCGAGGTTAGCGGTTAAAGTAAATAACATGGAACAAGCAAAACTTTGTATCACATTAGGCGTTGACCGCATTTATTTAGCAGCCGATGTCTTTTTCCCTGATCAGCCGTTTACGATTAAACAAATCAAAGAGCTTGTTCAAATTAAACAAGCATCAGAAGTTTTTTTCGCTTTTCCACAAATGGTTAATCAATCACAAGTTGAACAAATCGATCAATTTCTACATCTATATGGTGATTTATTTGATGGATTACTCGTTACCAATTTAGGATCTATCTATAAATACGGTAAGAACTTTCACGTTGTCGCTGATTATAATGTTAACATTTATAATCAAAAAGCAAGCCAATTTTATAAGACACTTGGCATCAATGAATTAACTACTTCAATTGAAGCCAAAGCAGACCAGCTTGGCCAATTTATTGCGCGAAGCCAGTTACCAATCGAGATGATTGCACATGGTCCACTAAAAGTAATGTATTTAGATCTCGATCTGTACGACAACACGAAAGTACTTGATCCAATCGAACAGCAAGATAACCGTTATGTAGCAAATCATATTTTAACGTTACAAACAGATAAAGGAGAAAACCCGGTTTATCGTGACCAGTTTGGTAAGAATCACTTATTGACAATGAAGACATTTTGTTTGCTACCTGCTTTCCATCATTTACAGGCACCACAAATCAAACGGTATAGAATTGAAGGTCAAACATACGCACTCGATCATTTAAAGAAGATTATTCTAACTTATCAGCAAGCAATTGTTCAACCAGAAATAGCAGGTGATTTATTTGAACAGTTAACTACCGATCCTGCTGGATACACTTTAGGTGCATTGGCTTACCAATATCAAAATGGTAAACAGACCGTTCAGCCAAAGTGCTAAGACATGATTAGTTAGCGGGGTTAACAAAACATCATCGTATTGAAAAACATAAAATACGAATTTAGTTTAAAATCCCCTGTATGCAAAACAACACTGCATACAGGGGATTTTTAGTTCGTGCTGGGCCATTAATTGCTCGCCCCAACAAAATGATTTGTTCACATCGGATAAGGCAGGCATCGTATGTATTTTACCTGCATTTTTATGCGGAACGCTCCGATTTTTCGACTTCTTTTTTTGTCACATTGACTAGCTGTTTAAAATGATGCTTTTATTAATCATCATCTACGTTGCCTAAATCGTCGTCAAACAGATCATCTTCATTGTCAAAGTCTATCTGTGGATTGGGTGCGGCTGAAGCATTATTACTCACTTTTATTTCAACAGTGTAAGTCATTGACACAAATTCATTAAATTTACTCATATCCACAACGGTACCTTTTACCTCAGGTGCGTTGACATACTTAACCGTATACTTTATATCAGCACCTTTAGACTGATATTCATCGTAAAACAGCCTTGGTAAGTCACCTTCAAGTTGGCCGCGAAAATCACCTAAGTATGGACGCCCTTCTGAATAAGTAACCGTAATCTCTTTATTGTCGTTTTCTGTTAACTTAGTACCTGCTTCAACCGATTGCGAAATTAGGCTGCCATATGGCACATCAGCATGAAACCTTTGCTTCACTAACACAGCCAAATCCGGGTAATTCGTCGTCGCTTCCTCTACAGTCATCTCTCCAAAGTTCGGGACCTCTGTCGCTTTTCCTAAAGAAACAACAACTTCCATTTTGTCTCTTTTGGCGATTTTTTCTTCTGGTTCCTCACTTTGACTAATAATCATTTCTGCTTCGACACTATTAGAATCTTTTTCTTTATAAGACATTTCGATTTCATTTGTTTCTGCCCATTGTTCCACTTCACTTTTGGGCTTTCCGGTAAAATCAGGTATAGTGATGTTCTTTTCAAAGACTTCTTGCCCTTTTGAATAGTATACAGCGGCATTGTCTTTTCGTTGGTACTCTGATTCATCAACGTCACTTTCCCTGAAGGTTAGTTGCAGAAATTCACCTTCATCAACATCATCGCTATATTCTTCCACGAGTTGAAGGTTCTCCGCCTTGTTCTCTTCGATCCAATTTTGGGCTTCCATTTGATTCATTTCTGAAAAATCAGGTAGTGGAAGCACAGCCTCCGGATCGGGGCCTAAGCTACTCACTAATTGAATATCTTTCCCTTTACGCAACTTTTTTCCAGCAGCTACATTTTGTGACGTAATCTGATTGACCTCATATTCCATGCTGTATTCTTCTGACAATTCAATCGTTATGTCGTTTTCTTTTGCCCAAGCACGAGCATCTGAAACTGGATTGCCTACAAAATCATCTACTTCTGCATGAACAGCTTGATAATAAACAAAGGCCATTAAGGTAAAAATCAACAAAGATCCCAAAATAATTAAGCCAATCATACGTTTTCTTCTCTTTTGATAGCCCGGATCAATTTCAACTTCCTCTGCTGCATCGTCTCGTCGGCTAAGCCTTGAAGACGTTGAGGATGCAGTAGCTGATTCACTTGCTGGAGCAGATGCTGTTTCTACTGCTTTTTGTTTTTGTGGTTCTTCCGGTTTATCATCTTTTTTTTCCTCTTGCTCATCTATTAAATCATCGTAGTTTTTTTTGTTAAATTTTGATAAAAAATCACTCATCAGCCGTCAATACACCTTTCTTGAGACTGAAGGTTTGATCAGATTGTAAAGCAATCTCATTGGAGTGGGTGACTACGATGACACATTTTTGATGTTCGTGAGCTAATTTTTTAAAGATATCAATAATTTCTTGTTCCATTTCTTCATCAAGATTTCCTGTCGGTTCGTCAGCAAGAATTAATTCTACATTTGTTGCTAAAGCCCGCGCAATGGCAACACGTTGTTGTTCTCCACCAGACAATTTATTAACGAAGCGGTCCGCTTTACTTTTCACAATGCCGATGTAATCCAATAAATTATATGCCACTGTCTTCTTATCTTCTGGCAACTCGTTTTCAGTAATGGACATAGGGACCAACACATTTTCGACTGCTGTTAACGTTGGTATCAAGTTATAACTTTGAAATATAATCCCCACATTGTTACGACGGTACTTTTCATAACCTATTTGTTTAATGTCTTGTTCATTAAACAAAACGGTACCGCTGTGTGGTGAATCTAAAGCACTCAGCAACGCCAAAAATGATGTCTTTCCTGACCCAGATTGGCCTAAAATCGTATAGAATTTCCCCTTTTCAAACGAAGCAGATGTATCTTTTAAGATATAACGACGATTTTCTCCATCTTGATAAAAGTAATTTAAATCTTTCGCTTCTAAAATCATATTCTCACCTCTCTATTACATCATTATTTTTTTAGGATTTAAGCGTACAATATAAGTTAACGGTATAACAGTAGATACAAGAATGGTTAAGAGACCAACCACATAGAACATCACGATATAATTAGAGTTGAGTTGGATTTCATAAGACTCCAATACATCATCTGTTGTTAAATCTATTTCAAACTCATTATAGACCATCATATCTTCTTGAAATTGGTCGTGTTCAGCCTCGAGCATTGTCTCAGATACGCCTTGAGCCAAAAAGTTACCAGTGAACAAGGATAAGCTAATGCCGATCATCCCGATAATCATGACTTCAATTAAAATTTGCCCGACCACACGACTCCGACGTTCGCCTAACGATAAATAAATACCTAATTCCCGTTTACGATCACGCAAAAACAACAAGACAACTAAGCCAATGATCAGTACCGTTGCAATAACAGCAACGAGTAGAACATAACCGGATATTTTAGACATCGATTCAATCGGTCCTGCAATATCTTCATATTGATCGCTAGCATTCACTACCAAATATAACTCTGGTAACAATGGCATGACTTCTTCCTTAAATGCTTCCGTATCTTCTTGGTTATTTAAGAAAAAGATCGGGGTGTAATACTCTAAATCATCATCCTCCACCAGCATGTCAGCATAGTCATTATCAAATTTCACATATTCTTCCCAATAATACCGCTCTTCACTTGAAACCACTTCATTAGGTACATACACGGTATTTTGATAGTCGATGTCCATAAAGTCCATCATACCACCATCTGACGATTCCCCTTTATCTTCTTTAGCTGATTGAGGCTCAAATAAACCAATTATTTCTAATATAACATCACGAGAAGCAATTAACTCTTCTTCTCCAGATTCTGAGTAATCATAAACTGCATTATTTAACGTCAAGGTGTCTCCGACATTAAGATTATTTTTTTCTGCTAACTTATTTGAAATAATCGCTACTGCAGAACCATTTTCCACTTCATCTGTTGTAAAAACACGGCCGTCAACAAGTTTTCCTTTCTGCTCTTCAAAATCAACCACAGGAGCATAATTAATCCCTTTGAGGGTAAACTCCATGCTAGGACCATCCCAAATAATATGTTCTTCTTCCGTCTCCTCTCCTTGATAACTTTCAAGACTTTCTGAGCCTATAGCCGTAGACATGCTATAGTCATAATATTTTACATATGAAAGCCCACCAATTTGTTTAATGAGGTCAATATCTATATTCGAAATCTCTAACTCCATCCACTCTTCTTCACTCATCGCTTCTATTTCTTCATAATCAACCTCAAGCATTGCTGCGGTTCCCAGTCTTTCTTTGATGGTAGATTCAACATTATTGGTTGCTTGTTGAATCGAAATCGCTCCTGATATAAGATTTCCTAGTATAAAAATAACTGCCAATAAAATCAGTGACTTCCCTTTTTTTCTTGTAATACCTAATAACCCACGTTTAATGAAATTCATTTCAAACCCCCTCAAATTATAAAAAATTGATTAATATAATAATGCTCCTTGAAACGACTAAACTCCCTTCTCACCACTTTGGTATGTTACACAAATTTTTCCTTAAACTACATATATTATATAATTATAAATCTAGTAACATCAACTTTTTACCACAAAAAGATTAAAATTTACCATGTTAAGATATACCATAGAACCAAACTATGAAAATATGAAAGCAACCTTCAATTAGTCTGTTCGCTTTTCTCATTTTCGAGTGAATCATGACAGCTCTCTAGTTTTGGACAGCGTTGTACGGACGGATGTCAGTGATAAAATATTAGAATATTAGAATGCCTACTGTTATATGTCATCTGGATGGAATTTTAATCCTTTCATATCTTAGACGCTTTCTAGTTTGAGAAAGTTTTACATTACGAATAAAAATTTTTTCTTATCCGTTTCTCATTAAGAAACTCTTTAATAGAGGTACTTAAATCGATATGACAAGACGTTTAAAAAGCGGTTAAGTTAAAAACTTCACATATGTAAAGAAAATCAATTGAAAAAAAGGATAATTTTGATAAAATTAAACTATACAAAATTGGAAATTCCACCTAACCCATCAGCATTTATAGACAACAAACAAAAAAATGCTGTTCGATAGCCATCTGGCTTACTCTAAAAGGAACAAGAAACTAGTGGTATGTAGGCAAAAGAGCTACCGTAGTAGTTAAGCATCTGGCTTGTATTTAGCCTTAAGGGAAAAGGACACGATTAAATATAATAAAAAAGGAGACATTCAATTGAAAGCAATCCATGCAACAGAAATTATAAAAAAGAGACAAGACTATTTAATGCCTGCGACCGCACACTTTTATCAAGATCCTCCACACATTGTGAAGGGGCGTATGCAATATGTATTTGATCAAGAAGATAAACGTTATGTTGACTTTTATGCAGGGGTTTCAGTGATGAACTGTGGCCACAGCAATCCTGACCTTATCGCTAAAACAACCAAACAACTCGAGAATTTACAACATACATCAACGATTTATTTAACCCAACCGATTGTTGATCTAGCTGAAAAATTAGCAGACGTATTACCTGGCAACTTAAACCGTACATTCTTTTGTGTAACTGGGTCGGAAGCAAACGAAGGTGCCATGGCACTTGCACGACTGCATACACAAAAGCGGGGGTTTATTGCACTAAAAGGTGGATTACACGGGCGTACACACTTAACGATGAGTGTAACAGGCATTCCAATGTGGCGTTTAGACGATCAATTAGTTGAGGATGATATTTATTTTATTGATCGGCCTCACCATCCCGAAATAGAAGCTAAAGAGGCGATGGAAACGTCTTTACAACAACTAAAGGTTATTTTAGAAGCACGTGGTGAACATATTGCTGCACTTATTCTCGAACCGATTCAGGGTAATGGTGGCATCATTATGTATCCTAAAGACTACTTAAGACAAGTTAAGCAGCTCCTAAGCAAGCATCATGTCTTACTGATTGTCGATGAAGTCCAAACCGGTTATGGACGAACAGGAAAAATGTTTGCCGTTGAACATTATCAAGTCATCCCTGATATCCTTGTTTCGGCTAAAGCGTTAGGGAATGGTATCCCAATTTCTACTTTTTCTACAAACGACACAATTGCAGCGTCATTTAATAAACCTTCCGCTTCAACATTCGGTGCTAATCCCGTTGCTGCTACGACAGCTCTACATGTATTGGATTATCTAAACACCCATCAATTGGTGAAGCGCGCAGAAACATTGGGAGACTATTTGAAAGGAAAATTAGCAACTTTACATAGTAAAGTCATTAAAGAAATACGAGGCATCGGTTTAATGATCGGTGTAGAAATCCAATCCCCTTCATCTAAACTAACAGGAGCTGAGCTTACTGATCAAATTATCGAAGCTATGAAAGATAAAGGATTTTTAATTGGAAAAAATGGCTTAGAGCGAAATGTGCTTGCCTTTCAACCACCGCTTGTCATTGAGAAACAAGATATCGATCAAATGTTAGAGGCGCTAACAAATATATTAGCTAAATTAGAAGCAATTTATTGTGGCTAAAAAATCCCTCAATCAGTAGGCGTTTTTGGTTCTTCTCCCACTGATTGATCTGGTCATTAGCGGCCGTTAATTCCCGCTTAAATAAGCTGCAATCTGCTCTTTATTTTACGGCAGGCGCTTTGATAAATTGTCCCCTGAAAGGCCAGCGTGCTTTCAGGGGACAATGCTTTACAATTAAGTAAAATATTCAATGGTTGCTTTAGGGAATAACTTAGGGATCTGAGTCATAAAAAGCTCTTTCATCTCTTCTTGCTCTTGATCGGTATAGACATATTTCCAAATCCCATAGCGCCCCCACTTTGTTTTTCGTTTGGATTCATCTAACTCTAGCTTTGTCATTGGATAATTTTTTTGAATGACTCGCTTAGCTGGAGCCGTAAAGCGATGTTGGATCAATTCGAATGTTAAATCGGCTTTTGCCTTGCTTGGCAAGGTCTCAGCTAAATTTTCTAGCATCGTTTGATAACCTTCGCGCCACCCTTCATGAAGATAGATCGGTGCGATGATAAAACCTAATGGATAATCCGCTTCAGCTACTTTTTTAGCCGCTTCAATTCGCTCAACTAACCGAGATGTACCGGGTTCAAAGTATTTAATCACAAAATCAGCATTAATGCTAAAACGAAAGCGTGTTCTGCCCTGATGATTAGCATCCAATAAGTGATCAACATGGGCAAATTTAGTTACAAACCTTAATAACCCATATTGGCTTTGCCCAAAGTATTCAATCGCTTCTTTTAGTGTGTGTGTTAAATGATCGATGCCAACAATATCTGACGTACACGAGGCCTCGAATCGTGTCACTTCTGGATGACGCTCCTCCATATAGTGCTCAGCAGCTTCAAAAATATCTTCCGTATTAACATAAGTTCGGATATAGGGTTTAGAACCCATTGTTGTTTGTAAGTAACAATAATGGCAGTGTCCCATACAACCCGTTGCAAATGGAATCGCGTACTCTGCTGATGGTTTGGAAGTGTCAAACTTCAACGTTTTACGCAACCCCACAACTAGCGTTGACTTAGCATGACGATACTTTTGGAAATCATTATCCCCAGGTAAGTTACGCACTTGATTATGTGACGTTGTTTCTCTTATCTCTATATCCATTTTAGAAAATTTATCATATAATGCTTTTCCTAATGGATATTCGAGGGCTTTAGGCTCAAAATAAGCAAGTTGAGGAACAAATGCTTTAACCATGATATCCCTCATTCTCTACTTGACCAAAGGCATCGCGATAGGCGATTTCGGCTTCAAAATAATCTTTGAACACGGCTAGATCATCCCGTAAAGGAAAATACTCTTCATTTAAGAAAATTGCTAATTCATTGGGCGAATCGGGTTTTGAGACGACTTGCGCTTCTTGAACATTAACAGCACCTTGTACATGGGGATTTCGCAACATAACATAAACGTGATCACCTATTTTATATTCTTGATTTAGCATGATTAGCTACCATCCTTTTTTTAAGGATAGTTTTCCTTCAAGATGCTAAATTATCAGTGTTATTTAATGACACACATTTTATAGTTATACCCACCACATATTAGCTGGTTGCTCTGAAATATTGATCGCCTTCAAATTTTGGATTGCTTTCTTAAAACCTTCATCAATTGACATAATCGGATCTTCATGCTCAATGCTAACTACATAATCATAACCGTAGGTTCGAAGCGCACTAATGATGTCACTCCAGACTTGAAGACTATGCCCATAACCAACCGAACGAAAACTCCAAGCGCGCGTTTTTACGTTACCATAGGGTTGCATATCTGTTAGACCGTACATATTTACATTGTCTTGATCAATAGCCGTATCTTTAGCATGGAAATGGTGGATCGCACCTGCTTTTCCTAAAATTTTGATTGCTGCCACCGGATCAATACCTTGCCACCACAAATGGCTCGGATCCAAATTGGCGCCAATCGCAGTTCCTGTTGCTTCGCGCAACTTCAACATCGTGTGTGGCGTATGAACAAGGAAACCTGCATGTAATTCTAAGCCTATTTTCACCTGATGTTTTTCGGCAAATGTAGCTATCTTTTTCCAATAAGGAATTAATTTCTCTTCCCATTGCCACCTTAATAGCTCACTATATTCATTCGGCCACGGTGTAACTGGCCAATTCGGATATGTTGCCTGCTCACTATCTCCAGCGGTTCCAGAAAACGCGTTAACAACTGGCACCCCCATTAATCCTGCTAATTCGATAGTTTTCATTAACTCGTCATCTGATTTTTGTGCAAATGTCGTATCTGGTGAAATCGGATTACCATGACAGCTAAAGGCACTAATCGTTAAACCGCGCTCTTTAACTTCTGCTAAGTATCGCTCACGTTCCACTTCACTTTTAAGAAGCAAATCTAATTTAGCGTGGGCATCTCCAGGATAGCCACCTGTGCCAATTTCAACAGCTTCAATCCCTGTTGATTTCACATAATCGAGCATCTCTTCAAATGGTTGATCCGAAAAGAGCACGGTAAATACACCTAATTTCATCTGTGAACCCTCCTATTTAATTGTTATTAAGCGACCCGTTTCACTTGATTCTAGTGCTGCTAAAATAACATTTAATGAACGTAGACCCTCTGCTCCGGTAATCAGTGGTTCGCGATTATCTTTGATAGCTTCAACAAAATGATCAATCACCTGTGAAGTGGTTTGACCGCCTGCATCGTTAGACTGGATTTTTCCTAATTGATATTTAATTGTCCGTCCATCTGTATAGTTAATAATCAGATTATATTTAGGATCGTCTTCAATACGTAATGTTGCTTTTTCTCCATAGATAATGGTTGAGTTGTCTTCACTTGTGTTGTATGCCCAACTTGCTGTCAGTGTCCCAATCACACCTGATTGACTCTTTAATAAACATACAGCATTATCGTCAACTGTTGCCCCAGCTTTAGCGTTTGTTTCGACCAATGCAGATACTTCTGTAAATTCTTCACCTAAAATATAACGCATCAGATCAGCTTTATGGACACCTAAATCACCCATTGCCCCAATAAAGGCTTGCTCCTTGTCAAAAAACCAACTATCCGCTCCATCCACACTCCAACCTTCTGGCCCACCATGGCCAAAGGCTGTTCTAAAGCTGTAAATCTTTCCTAATTCGCCAGCTTCAATCAATGCCTTCGCTTGTTGATGTGAGGCTACAAATCGTTGGTTATGTGCAATCATCAACTTTTTATTGTGTTTTTCAGCGGTTTCAATCATCGCTTGTGCTTCTTGATAAGAGGTTGCCATCGGTTTTTCACAAAGCACATGACAGCCAGCTTCAAGAGCAGCTATTGAAACAGGTGCATGTAAATAATTAGGCAAACAAATACTAACAAGATCGATATCCAATTGGGCTAATAAAAGTTCATAATCAGTAAAGGCTTGTGCTTGATATTGTTGTGCGGCTTCCTTCGCACGCACCTTTACCTTATCACAGACAGCGACAATGTTAACATCTGGATTTAAATGATATTCAATGAAATGACGATGCTTAGCAATACTCCCACAGCCAATAACGGCTACACGTAGTTTTTCCATTTAAACGACTCCTTTCGTTATTACCTCTGTGTAAATCTTCTTCAAGGTTTGGGCTTTTCTTTTCAATAAGCGCTATGACTACTTCCTTCTCAGATTAAAAAGTAATACGCCTTTTTTCTTTTCCAGATTGATAAATACCATTAATCATTTTTTGTGTGACAAGTGCTTCTTCTCCCGAAATGTCTAACGTGGCTTTTCCTTGTAGGGCATCGTAGAAATTATTAATTTGCTTTACGTGACTAACTCCCCAATAGCCTTTCACACCTGAATCATAAGTGAATGATTCAAGAGGGTTATGGTCAGCGATAAAAGTCCGTCCATCATCCAATGTTACTGTCGCCTTATCTGCAAATAGCTTAGCTAATCCATTTTCACATGCGAGCTCAATTTCAACAGGTGCATCATAGCTGTAATAGTTAATCGCATGAAAAGCAGTAACTACGCCATTTTGATAAGCAATAACGCCTTCAGCAGCGTCTTCTACTTCAATCCATTCATGGGCTCGATTACTGATCGATGCATCAATATATTTCAAGTCACTGTTAATAAACCAACGCATCAAATCCATTGTGTGGATCGCTTGATCAATAATGACACCCCCACCTTCTTTATCCCATGTTCCTTTCCAGTCGCTTTGTTGATAATAAGCATCTGAACGATCCCATGTAACCGAGAGCTTACCTGCCTGGATCCGCCCTAACTCTCCACTTTCCAGCATGGATTTAATTAATTGAGAACCTGGATTATAACGATTCTGAAAAATGACACCTAAGGCAACAGCTTTTTGCTTTGCCGTGTTGACCATTGCCTCTGCATCTTGGTAACGAATCGCCATTGGCTTTTCTGTTAAAATATTTACGCCACGTTGGGCTGCCTCTATGGCTACCTCCGCATGTAAATGGTGCGGCAGACAAATATGGATCACATCAAGTTGTTCCTTTTCAAACATCGTGTCAACAGAAACATACGCATTGCAATGATATTGAGTTGCTTTAGCTTCAGCGCGATCCTTTTTTATATCGCAGACAGCAACAAGCTCAGCATCTTCTCTTTCAACAATTGAGGCCGCATGCATTGGAAAGATATTACCGCACCCTATAATGCCTACTTTAAACTTCCTCATCTCATACCACTCCCTTCTTAAGCGCTTCCAACTATTCAATTTGCTCAATCAAATTTGATTACACCATTATATTAACGTTATATTGATTAATTTTATATAGATGATATGATAAAAACATATCTCATTTTGCTAAAAGAGGTGATTGAATGGAAATCGGGCATTGTGGTTATTCTTTTCACACAGATGGCTATGACGAAACGAGAAAGGCAGGATTTGATTCCTTTTTAATTCGTCTACAAACAGAAGGACACGCTGAGGTAACAATTGATACTGAAACCTATACGATTGAGCAGGGCGATATCATTATTGTACCTGCCCACCACTTGTATCGTTTAATCATTCCATCAGGCGTACCGAGTGGAGATTTTCATTTATTTGGGAAGGGGGATTGGCTTAATCACTGGTGGAATCATTTAACTCAACCATTTCATGTGAAAATTAGTAATGTCGATCAAATAACAACGCTTTGGCGCTTTCTTTCTATTGAGTTAAGGCGTCCTTCAGCTGAACAGAATCAAGAATTAATCGAACATTTCTTTAAAAGTATTTGCCTCCTTATCCAGCAAGAAATGGTTGCTCAAACCGCTTTAAATCGACCTTTCGTTGTCACTCGAATGATGCGCTATATCGAAGAGCACGCGCTAGGTCATTTCACGATTCAGCATGTTGCCGATGATGTTGAATTAAGCGTTTCTCGTGCTGTCCACTTATTTAAAGAACATACGAATCAAACGATGATTGGCTATGCTCAAAAGATCCGATTAGCTGCAGCCATCAATCAAATGAACTATACCAATATGACATTGGAGCATATTGCGGAAAATTGTGGTTTTGGAAATTATCCTTACTTTCACAGGGTCTTTAAAAAGGTTTATGGTGAAGCACCAGGAAGATATCGAAGGATGAAATAAAAAGGGAGAGCAACATAACAATCGCCCTCCCTCATGTCTCATGTAAATGAATTCTTATTCTGTTCTTAAAGCTTCAACCGGATCTTTCTTTGCTGCCATACGTGCTGGAATCACGCCTGCAATCAATGTGAGAATCATACTCCCAACGATAAGTACGAGAGATGATACCATATTTAAACTTGCTACATCAGCTATATCAGTTAATTGTTCAATTACATTATTAATTGGGAAAATAAGCAAGTATGAGGTTAAAACCCCAAAGGAACCTGCCACAAAACCAACAATCAATGTTTCGGCATTAAATACGCGAGAAATATCTTTTTTACGTGCACCGACACTTCGTAGTATCCCAATTTCTTTCGTTCGCTCGATAACGGATACATAAGTAATAATGCCAATCATGATTGTTGAGACAACTAATGAAATAGCAGCAAAACCAACAAGGACATAAGTTACTGTATTAATCATATCTGTCATAATGTCTCCTAGCATCTCTGCCAAATCATTATATACAACTTGATCTTCCTCATCTAAACCTGCATTATAGTCATCTAAATAGGCTTTTATTTCGTCCTTACCCTCAAAATGGGTTGGATAGATATCAATACCCGTTGGTGTTGTAATCGCACCTAGACGTATCAGCGCCTGTTCTTTTGCATCGTCATTTTGAAAAGGGGTATTTGTCAACACATCAATATCGGCTTCCTCTTGGGCTTGCGCAATTTCAGAGCTTTGTGCATCTGCAACAATATAGTTTGTTAATGCTTCAGGATAAATAAATCCTTCTGAGAAATAACTGGTTGCTGCATCTTCTTTCACTCTTAAAACACCAGTAATAACAAGATCTTTCCCAGTCTCTTCTTCAAATAGCGCTTCATAAGTTTTTGGATTGGCTGCTGTAAAAAAACCATTCTCATCTTCTAAATAATATTGATCATTAGGAACAACCTTTAAGATAGTTTCTCCAATAAAATCTGTTACTTCATAACTTTCTTCATCTTCGTTAAGACCTAGTTTATCAAAGAATTCGGCACTTATTCGGTTATAGCTATCAATTACAAGTGCTATCTCATCACTTGCCTCAGGCAACCGACTGTTTTCACCAATTAAATCATACATTTCTAAAATAAAGTCTTGATCAGTTGGCATCTCCTGCCAATACACACTATCACCGGTCATATTAGCCATCCCTGGCATCGTCATCTGTGATATCGTTTCAAACTTAACCACTTGATCATTCGTCTGTGCTAATAAATTAACTTCGACACCACGTGTATAAGAAATGTTGTCAATTGCTTCAGGTATTTCCGCTTCCATTTGCTCCACATAATCAAGAAAATCATCCGTTAGAAAGTTAGTATGTGCTGATAAACTGTCTGAATTATCATAGCGATAAATGATTGTCTCCTCAGGATATTCTTGATAATCATCACTTTCGTCTTGATTTGGTGGCCCCATTTGCTCAAAGTCCACAACTTGTTCATTTGTATCGATCATAATTGGGAAATTAGCTAATGTATCACCTTGCATCACATCAAGTTGATTAGATAAACCATTTGATAATGCTAGGACAAGTGCAACGCCGATAATACCGATACTACCTGCAAAAGCCGTTAAAATAGTTCGTCCTTTTTTCGTTAACAAATTTTTAAAGGAGAGTGATAAAGCAGTGAACATAGACATCGACGTTTTATTGCGTTTTTTGGCTTTCGAAACCTGTTTATGTTGTTCATCTCCACTACTCGTTAATGGATCGCTATCTGACTGAATTTCTCCATCTAGGAAGCGTATAATTCGTGTACTGTATGCCTCAGCAATATCCTCGTTATGTGTGACCATAATAACCAATCGCGTTTTAGCAACATCTTTAAGAATCTCCATCACTTGTGTGCTTGTCTTTGAATCTAATGCACCAGTTGGCTCATCTGCTAAAATAATATCAGGATTGTTAACTAATGCACGTGCAATAGCAACACGTTGCATCTGCCCACCTGATAATTGATTCGGTCGCTTATCAATGTGATCTTTTAAACCGACTTCCTCAAGTGCATGTTTAGCACGCGCTTTACGCTCAGAACTAGAAACACCTGATAATGTCATCGCGATTTCAACATTTTGTAAAACTGATTGATGGCTAATTAAATTATAATTTTGAAAAACAAAACCAATTGAACGATTTCGATAGGCATCCCAATCGCTATTTTTAAAATGCTTTGTCGAATTTCCATTAATAATAAGATCACCTAAATCGTAATGATCTAACCCCCCAATTATATTTAGTAGTGTTGTTTTCCCAGAACCAGAAGGACCAAGTATTGAAACGAATTCATTCTCTCTGAATTCAAGTGATATGTGCTTTAATACATTTAAATAACTATTTCCTGTTTGATATGACTTATCAATATTGACTAATTTTAGTTTACTCATAAACTCTATCCCTTCACTTTTTGTTAACCATTCAGCTGCTTTAGCTTTTAATCAACCCATTTTTTAGAAATTTTAGTTGTAGCTGATAATTGGCGTATGCGTCCTCAATTGACAATTGCTTCGCGAAAACTTCAATTATATTATGTAAAGTTACTGCTAACAATATTTTCATAACATGTTGCAAGTCTTCTTTAGTAGAAATGGCTAGATGATTATTCAATAACCATTTTTCTAAAACTTCGAAAACTTTTTCAAAATCTTCTTTTTTCCTATTATGGGTGAATGCCTGCTCCATTTTATGATTCATATTAAGAAACACATTACGAAAAAACTGGTGTTGCTCCTTATTAGCAAATTCACGCATAATCCATTCAAACATTTCTGTGAATGAAGCAAACAAATCTCCTTTTGTCCGGTCAAGACTGATAAGAAACCGCTCTTTGTTTTGTTCTCCGTAAGATTCTAGCAGATACAAAAAAGCATCTTCTTTATCTACAAAGTATTGATAAAAGCTCCCTCTTGGTATTTGTGCGGTTTTCACAATATTTGCAATTGACGCATCATGCACAGGCACGCGTGAAAACTCTACTTTTAATGCTTCAATCAATTGCGTCTGTTTCTGCTCAGCTAAATTAAAAAAGGTTTGTTTTGGCATGCTTCTATTCTCCTTTTCAAATGATGTGACACAGTGTCATTTCTTTTGAGATAATCATATATGACACCGTGTCATTTGTCAAATAAAAATGAAATTTGACAAAAAAGCAAAGGGCTGGGATGTTCTAGACATCAAAAAAACAAGCATAATCCCATCAAAATCATGAAGAATTACACTTGTTTTTTTAGTTGAGTGAATCAGGACACTTCTCTCTATTCTGAGAAAGGTATTTTACGGACAGTTATATATGGAAAGGGAGAGCAACATAACAATCGCTCTCCCTCATGTGAATGAGTTCTTATTCTTTCTTTTAGGTTGTAACAAAAAAAGCATCTTCTTAATCGACAAATATTCGCTATTTAAACACACCGAATGGTTTGCCAATTGGTAATACTGATTTTCCAAAATGTGTATTCAACACAATTGCTGCACTTCCATAAAATGATAATAATGCGATCATTAATTCTGAAACAGCAGCAAGCATATGTGTAAAATCATACATTATGCCAAATGCACTTAAAGCTAACCCAATAAATAATAGATCAATAAAAACAAAAATAAAAAACAAAACTTTATGTGTTTCCATCGCTCCCACTGTCATAAACACACTGAAAATTAAATAGCCGATAAACGCGACACCTAACTGTTTCGCATCAGCTGTTAACGCCAACGTTTCACCAAAGGCCCCCATCTCGATTAACCAGGTCATCCCGACACCAAACCAGAACAAACCGAAAGCGCCAAAGGCTGTTGTGCCAAAGATATTATTATGCTTAGCATCTTGTGCGGCTGCAAACAATTGGGCCAACCCCCCTAAAAAGAAAGCCCATGGTAAAACATTCGCGACACCTTCTGTTAATCCTAATTTTTCTGATGAGGCTACTAATGTAACCATCGCTAACCCAAACAATCCTAATGCTGATGGATCAGCTGTTGTAATCTTTATCTCTGTTTGATTGTGCATCCCTTAATTATCCCCCATTTTATTAACTTGTCCTCGTCCAAGACTTTATTTGTTTATATGCTGGACTTTAATCATTTTGCTGGCTTACTCCACCACTACTTCATGCAAATCTTTAATTAGACTCACATGTTAGCAATACGTGCATTTGGGACTTAAACATTTTCACTTTCACACTTTTCGCAAACTGGTCTTTGACGATGGCTTAACCATCATATCTATCACCAGTATAAAACGAACCTTAATCAATAGGCGTTCTCGTTTCCCCTCCCACTGATTTATGTTGAGCGAATCAGGATATTCACGTCCGTTAGCTCCCACCTAAATAGCTGATCTCTACCTCTCTATTTTGAGATGGGCGTTATTCGTGATAAAAAAGCACACCAGAATAATTTATCGGAAAGCTTAAGTGGTGTCAATGTCTATTCGTACTCGAACCGAATCCTAGCAACAGCACATGTTCAAACAGGCCCACTGATTAACCGCTTACCTAATTATTTTTGAATATTGCTTTAAAGCAAGGTCGTCAAGAGCTTGTTCAGTTAAGTCGGTAACATCAATAATACGTTGATATTGGAAACCTGCTTTTATCATCTTTAAGGCTAACCGCTCTTTCTCTATTCTTTGCCCGCTCTCAATACCTTGCTTTAATATGGCTTGGTCTTGCTTAACTTTCTTTACATACCAACAACGATGATCCCCGCTTAACGGCTCTAGCATGAATGATTCAACTGTATCCGTGGCATATTTAAATAATCGATCTTCTTTGATTAATTGCGACCAGAATGATGGCTTCTGTCTTTTGCTAAGATACTTGAAAAGAAACAACCATTTTTCAATCTGTTTCTTCGGATATGAATTTAAGAGCTTAGGTAGCTCAAAATAGTGGATGTTAAGACTTGGTTTGTACTGAGCAGACTCATGTTGGTTAGTGACTTGATAGAGGTTGTGATAAGCCATTGATTCTTGGAGCAAATTAAAATTTAAAATATTAATAACAAAGCTTTGTCTAATGAACGGATCACTTTTCTCTAACGATAATGCGTTAAGATAGGGCGGTTCCCACTCATATAATGATTGTTTATCATAAAAATCTTGGTGACGCACTTGTATCTTCAGATCAAGATGTTTTTTCTGTACCGTACGCGCTTTAACGACTAAGCAAAATTGGTAATCCTTTAACACATCATTTTGTTGCTCTTGTTGGGTATAGACGATCTCCTCCACACCATCTGACCATCCTTCTTCTAATACCGCATTAATAAATGCAATCAATAACTGATGTTGCATGGGGCGCTCTTGACAAAACAATTGTTCAAAAATCACATGGATTGGTACATCCCTTTCCAATAAATGACTCATACCTCTAACCTCCTTCTGTTGTGAACATACCATAGACATTCGTATTTGTAAAAATGTTCCTTTTAAGTATTTGAAGCTATTATTAGTGAGAAAGCTGCTTTTTCTTAACAGCTATTCAAAAAAAGACTTCGATTTCGAAGTCTTTTAAATAATTATATTTAACCATGTCTTTAAACCTATTTATCAATGATTAGCCACTTTCTTAATAAAAACAACTTTCAAATAGTTACCCTCTTCAAATTGCGGGTGATATCGAAAATCTTCAGGCAATTGAAAAGTTTCAACAAATTGATACTGTTCACCAACTTCACGAAACGCTTTTGTGATCATTTGTTTAAATTTCTCGATATTAAATCCACTAAAATTTGTCGATGCAACGATAACACCTTGATCTTTAGTCATCGCAATCGCATCTGTAAGCAAACTGACGTAGTCCTTTGCGACACTAAAAGTTCTCTTCTTAGAACGGGCAAAGCTTGGTGGATCAAGTATCACTAAATCAAATGTGAGCTGTTTTTTAACAGCATAGTTAAAATAATTAAAGACATCCATTGTGCGAATCTCATGTTTAGTATAATCCAAGTCATTCACTTGAAACTGTTCAATTGTTTTCGGTAAACTCCGATTAGCTAGATCTACACTAACTGTTTTCTCAGCGCCACCCATTGTGGCATAAACAGAAAAAGCACCCGTATAAGAAAAGGTATTTAATACGGTTTTCCCTGCTGCATACTGGTCAAGTATCCTTTGCCTCACTTCCCGTTGATCAAGAAAAAGCCCCGTCATGGGCCCATCATTTAAATCAACAGCGAAATGAATGCCATTTTCTTTAATAATAATTGGGAAATTAGCCCGCTCTCCCGTTACAAAATCATCATCATCAATATACTTTCCACCTGTATCAAAACGTTTTTTCTCATAAATCGCTTTGCATACGGTCAGTTGCTGTATGGCGTTTACAATAATTTCCTTGAATTGATAGATACCATCACTGTAGAATGTCATTAAAAAATAGTCAGCATAATAGTCAATCGTTAAACCACCAATTCCATCACCTTCCCCATTAAACACACGAAAAGCTGTGGTCACTTGACTTGCAAAAAAGTTAGATCGCCTTGCTAAAGCAGCACTTATTTTCTGGATGAAAAACGACTGATTAATTTTTTCGTCTTTATCATTGGTTAATAGCCAGCCATACCCTTTGTTTTGGCGTCCATAATAACCTCGACCAATAAATTGATCGTGTTGATCAACAAGATCAATGATCGTTCCTTCTTCTTGTAATTGATCAATATCAACAATAGCCTCTTTAAATAGATGGGGATAGCCATTACGAAATTTATTGACGAATTTGTTGTTTATTTTTACTTGTGTCATTGTTTACCATCCTATCTTTTTCTTTATTCTAGGTAATACCGTAAAATATACGTTCAAAATAAAATCCGTGCTAGATAAACTACAAATGTGACCGTTACCGCACTAGCCAAGGTAGAAAATAAAACAATCTGGGCAGCAAAGTCAGAATGATCACTATATTCTTGTGCAATAATCGCACTATTAACCGACGTAGGCATTGCTGAAGCAATAAAAAGAGCTTGAGCAGTAATTCCATCTAGCTGTACAACATATATAATGACTAACGCAAGCAATGGACCGATAATCAGCCGAATCATTAAACTAAAGTAAATCTTGGACATACCTGAGCTAAATTTGATCATCGCCACTTGTGCGCCCAATGTCATCAGTGCTGTTGCAATCATCGCATCAGCAATATAATTAGCCGGGATCAGTATCAATTCGGGTAACTCCACCTGCCATATATTTAAACATATCCCAGCTAATAAACCATAGAGAACTGGCATACGAAAATAACCAAGCATCGCCCGTAGCGCCCCTTTTTTAGCCGCTCTTAATGAAAATACCCCATATGAAAATAGAAAAATATTTTGAAAAGTTAGCGCCACAACTTGAATAGACATCGCATATGGATCGCCTTGAAAGACGAGGTCATTAACAGGGACACCATAATTGCCTGAATTAAAAAACATTGCACTATTGGTGAAAATCGTTTGTTTGTCTTTATTCATTTTTAACCATCTACCAAATAAACGAGCAACGATAAATAGAAGACTCACAAAAACAATAAAAAATAATACGACACCGCCGAACACTTCACCAGACCATTCTGCATGATATAAAGCATTAAAAATAAAGCCTGGCGCCAGAAAGTATATATTGATTTTAGCTAATGTTGGCAAATCTAGTTTGAACTTAATTTGTAACACATAACCAATGAGCATCATCACAAAGATTGGCCCAATAATTTCGCTTAGAATAAGTAATAATTCCGCCACACTACTCCCCCTACACTTGAATTTTAATCGCCTTTTCACGATTTTTCTCTTCGTTAAGTTATTAAAAATCAGGAAAGCTAATCAAACATTAAACCATAGAAAAAGCACTATGTCTGATGCTGTCAAACATAGCACTTACTACTTTAGTATAGCGGATTTACAGGGAGATGTCATGGTTACTTGTACACTTACTCTTGTAAAATATCTTCTAACCGATGAAATCCATCTGCGACAATCGTTTCCTCAATATTGTTTTGATCCACGGCAATCGGTGTCAAGAAAATGGTTGGCACCTCTTTTTTGCCATTGTTAATGGTTGTCTCTGTTTTAATCTCTTCTCCGCTAGCCATGCTAACGGCTAGTTTTGCTGCTTGTTCTGTCAAAGCATTAATGGGTTTATAGACCGTCATTTCCTGTTCACCGTTAATAATTCTTTGTATCCCTGCTAATTCAGCATCTTGGCCAGCTACCGGTATTTTCCCATTAAGTCCATGCTGTTTTAATGCTTCAATCACCCCGCCCGCGGTCGCATCATTAGCAGCAATGACTGCATCAATATCATTAGCGTTTGCTTCCAGAGCAGCTAACATATTTTCTTTCGCATGAGCAGGCATCCACGCCTCTGTCCATTGGTCATATACGACCGTAATATCACCAGCTTCAATTAGCGGCTGAAGTACACTAAAAACACCTTCTTTTAATAAATGTGCATTATTATCAGTTGAAGCACCGCCTATGTAAACATATTTACCTTTAGGCACCTGCTTAGTAATGGCCTGAGCCTGTAAGACACCAACCGCTTGATTGTCAAATGAAATATAAAGATCAATATTAGCATTTTTGACAAGACGATCATATGAAATCACCGGTATCTCAGCCATTTGCGCCTTCCCGACAATTGTTGCTGCAGCTTCAGCATTGTGTGGCACCAACACTAATAAATCAACACCTTGACTAATTAATGTTTCAGCCTGCGCAATTTGCAAAGCATCATTGCCATTCGCTGCCTTAACTTCAATTTGAGCACCTAACGCTTCCACTGCTTGTTTAAACATATCTCGATCTTTTTCCCATCGTTCTTCGACTAGTGTATCCATAGACAAGCCAATTTTTATTGTTTTGTTTGTCATCGGCTCATCTGTGTCATCCGAAGCATCCACTTGTGAAGAAGTTAACGGGAATTCTTGATGAGACCCTTGACCTTGACAGCCAACGATGCCTAAACTAAAAATGACAACAAAAAACCAGATTCGATAAGTTTTAACTCGCATGATCTCCGTTCCTCCAATATGTGTTTACTGAGAAACATTTTCTTTCAACCATAATTTATCTCGATATGTTTTTGGTGATACATTTGTCATCTTTTTAAATACTTTACTAAAATAATTAGGATCATGGTATCCAATTTCAAAGCTAATCGCTTTAATGCTTTTTTCTGGATCGGCAAGTAACGCCTTTGCCTTCTCTATCCGACATTCTGTCAGAAATTCAATATAATTAACCCCGAGTTTTTCCTTAAACATCTTACTAATATAAATTGGACTTAAACCCACCTGCTCACTTAGCCGTTCAAGTGAAATATCTTCATAAGCATGATCAATAATATACTGTTTGACTTGCTGCATGCGATCGAGGGACAATGCTTGGTAGTGTGTCATATACTGGCTTTTCATTTGCGTTAAAAAATGCTTGGCCTCATCAATAAATGCTTGATACGTCTGACCGTAAAACGTAAGCTGCTCCCACTCAAACTCAAGATGTAAGTCCTCCAGAATCCTTTTCATCATCCAAACCATTTCCAAAATGCGTTGTTGCGCTTTTTGAAGAGGCGCTCCCTCATTCTTATAACATTGAATAAATGTCAGCCATTTTTGAATAACTTGATCCCATTCACCGAAGCGCACCTGATCAAAAAATAGTTGGGTTCGATACTTACGAAGCTGCTGATCACACCCATTATCTCCTGAAGGTATATCTTGATAAAAACGATGGGTACTCGATCCTGTCATATCAACGAGAGCAATTAGCGATTGATGATATGACTTCTTTAAATCACTAAGCGATGGGTAAGGTTGACCGACTCCTACAAGCCACTGATGTTCAGCATGGTGGTCGATTACTTTTAAGCTATCTTGAATAATCGCAATCGCTCGTGCCCGGTAACTTTGTTTCCCCTCGTAGCCAACAATAACAGGAAATTGGCGACCATATAACGGACCTACCCAGATGCTTTGCTTCTGTTTAATTCGCTCAACGATAGGAGCATATTGACGTTCTTGCCCTTCGGGTAGCAAAAATACAATAACAAATACATGCTCAATGGTTTTGATATGAAGGGCATCGACCAACATACTTAAATGGATATCATGAACATGGTCAAATAATAGCTGTGTAACCATATCTCGTTCTGCCGCACGTTTTGCTTTTTGAAAATGTTCTTCTTGTTTTAACTGTTCAGCATGTAAACGCTGTTCATTTTCTATCTGTGCAATCACTTGACCAACTATCTCAATAATCTCATTCACTTTACTAGGCTTTAATAAATAATCTTTCACCCCTAATTTAATCGCTTGTTTGGCATAAGCAAAGGTATCATAAGCGGTTACCATAATACATTCGACTTTTGGCAAATCTTTTTTGATCTCCAGAATCGCTTCTAAGCCACTGATACCTGGCATTTTAATATCCATCAACACTAAATCAGGTCGGTATGTTTTAGCTAAATTAACTGCCACCTTGCCATTCTTCGCTTCTTTAATGTCAATATTGTTAAAGGCTTTCGATAGAATCATCAGCATACTTTTACGCTCTATTTCCTCATCATCAACGACTAGTAGCTTGATCACATCATGCCACCCCTTTTTTGTTTTGGAATCCGCAAGCTTATTTTTGTACCGCGTTCACTATCAACTTGTACCAAATCATCCCGTCCGTAAAAAATTCGCAAACGCTTGACAACATTTGTGAAACCAATGCCTGTCGAATGACCTTCTTCCGGTGACAGAAGGCCTTGCACCAAATGGATAGCCTTCTGTTTGGGCATACCTGGACCATCATCTTCTATCTCTATTTGAATAAATTCATCTTCATCATAGACACGAAAATGAATCGTCCCCCCATTTTCCCTAGGCTCAACCGCATGAATAATCGCATTTTCAATAATAGGTTGTAGCGTAAGCGCTGGAATCGGCACCGATAAAAGCTGCTCATCTATTTCCTCTGTAAATTGAAGCCGATCGGTAAAGCGTGCTTTTTGAATATCAATATACTGTTTTAAAATGGTAACTTCATCCTGCAATGTGACCGAACGATTCAATCGCCTTAAATTATATCGTAATAGGCCGGCAATATTGACTAATAAATCACTGGTTTGTACCGCCCCTTCTAGATATGCCTTTTTTGATATTGTATTCAATGTATTAAAAAGAAAGTGTGGGTTAATTTGGCTTTGCAAACTATGAAATTGGCTTTCTTGTAATAACAATTTATTTTCTTGTAGCTCCTTTTCTAGTTGTGCTTTTAAGTGAATTTCTGAGATAAGTTCATTAATGTTAAGACGCATGCGATTAAAGGTTCTCGCTAAAAAAGCAATTTCGTCATTTGAATTCACTTTAATCTCAACATTAAATTCTCCGCGTGATAAGTGATTAGCCGCTTCTGTTAATTGATTAATTGGTTGCGTTATACTACGCGACAGCGTATAGGTAACAATTATAAGAAAAAATGTTAACAACAATAACAGCCAAATACCTAGTTGATTCAACTCGGCAGATTGTTGGATAATACTTCGATAAAAGTCATCATATGTTTTTAATTCTTTATCCACTAATGCTAAAGTCGTTTCCGAAATATAATCAGCGATCCGTGAGGCATCATTAAATTCACTGCGAGCAGCTTCAGCATCTTGTTGATCATGTAAACGAATCGAGCGCTCAACAGTTTCTGATAAGCTCCCAATTAAATTGATGTAATTGATTAATTCAAATTCATTTTCTTGATGGCCAAGCTGCCAGGCCTCTTTCTTTTTAGTTTCCAGTTGTTCTTGACTGTCATTGATTTTTATTAAATGGTCCACCGAAGATAGTGTTAAGAAATTATTTAAATCGGTCATCATATTTTGACTAACTTCATTAATCTCGTTTAACAGCAAATAGCGTTGAAGAATCGCATTGTACTGCTCCTGTGTTTGCCGATTATAATAGGTGAGTGCACTCCAGATCATAACCATCATTACGATAACGATGGTTGTCAATAGTAAAATTTTCTTTTGAATCGTATTCATGGCGCATCAATGGCTTTCAAAATATCAATATTTGTGAAGTAGCCGTCAAAATCAAGTGGCACGGTCTCTCCATTTAACCATTCTACAATAAGCTGAACACTTAATCGCCCCATCTCTTCTGGTTCTTGTCGAATCACTGCATCCACCTTGTTTTTTTCTAAAAGCTTTGCAACATCGGCATGATCGTCGAACGTATAAATATATAGGGAATCAACTTGCCTCCTCCTACCAATTTCTTGGACCATCCCAGCTACAATATTTGCATTGACAGCAATAAAACTATCGACGTTTGGGTAGTGGTTTAATAAAGCCTGTGTCGTTGCTAATACATCATCCATATGCTCAGTGGTCATTGCTGGAATGACACTAATGCCAGGGTATTGTTCTAGAACCTCTTCAATACCTGCCTTACGCTGCTCTTGAAAATAGGGCTCTGATTGATCATAAAAAAGCACAACCTCACCACTCACACCCATATCTTCAACGAGTTGCCTTGCCAGTAATTGTCCCGCTTGATACTGTGGCGAGCCCACATAAGTTCTTCTTAAGCTTTCTTCCATCGGTACATCATTTGCTATCGTAATAATTGGAATACTATAAAAAGCTGCTTTTATTTTAGTAAGTTCTTTAAATTCATCTGTATCCAGCCCTTGAACAATAATACCATCTACCTTTGCATGAATCGCTAGCTCTAAGTTGCGTAAAAAATCATCTTCATTGTGACTATAATTGCCTAAACGCTCAAGCATCACTCCATCTTGTCTTGCCTGTAAAGAAGCACCCTCAATCACCTCATCCCAAAAGGGTGTATCAATGTCTTGGGTAATTAAAGCAAGTCGATAAGATTGATCGGTTTGGTCTAATGGTAAAGGCTCTTGCCAATCCGATCGAACAACTTTCTCAACTGATGTCACCGTAAAATAAGCTAACAATAAGCATACACCTATAATTAAAGCGGTTACAATTTTACGCATTTACTTAGCTCCTTGCCCTTTTCGTTGATCAATCGTAAATTTATCTTATCACTGTTCTGTAACAGTTAGCAATAACACAAATCTTCCATCAACAATAATTTTCGTTCTTCTCCCACTGATTGTTTAAATCAGCGGTTAACATCTCCCTAAACAGGTACCTGCTATTCGCTAGTTTAAGACGGGTGTTTTACGGACGGTTAGCTGCGATAAAACGTTCCCTTGCATTCAAATCCAAGTTATCTTGGGCAGAGCGTTACACCATTAAACGAACCCTAACTGAGATCAGACCATTGATCAGAAGAGTGAAAGCTATTCAAATTTAATATTACTGGACTTTAGTCCACTTAATAAAGTGCCCCCAGTAGGTTCACTGAGGGACATTCAACAGTAACATGCCTGTTGAAACTTATTTATGCACTCGGAAAGTAGTACAGCAATAGGAAAAGACTGAAGCCAAATGCAAATCTATGTGCATAAAACAAGGAAATGCGGATTTTCCTAGCTTTTTTTGCGTGTTAATACATCAAAGATAACAGCGCCGGCTAGTACTCCACCTCGAATCATATATTGATAAGAAATACCAACACCAAGCAAATTCATCCCATTTGTTAACGAAGCCATGACAATCGCACCAATAATAGCACCTGAAACTTTCCCAACACCACCTGCTGATGAGACACCTCCTACATATGCAGCAGCAATCGCGTCGAGCTCAAATAACATACCGGCTGTGGTTGTTGCTGACTGCAATCGTGCTGTATATAGAATACCTGATAGTGCCGCGAGCATCGACATTGAAGCCATGACAATATACGTGATTTTCTTGACATTGATTCCACTTAAATGAGCGGCTTCTGGATTACTTCCGACAGCGTAAATTTGTCGACCAAGTACGGTTTTATTTGAGATAAAATGATAAATCATTGTTACCAGCAGTACAATCATTACGGTCCAAGAAAAACCGTTGTAACCGGCTAAAATCCAAGTAATATAGCCAATAATGACTGAGACAAAAAAGAGTTTCAGAATAAAAATGCTTAATGAAACGACTTCAAAGTTATATTTTAACTTATCATATCTTGTCTTTACTTCACCATAAATATAAGTAACAATACCGAGTATGCCCACAATTAAAGTAAGCAAGTGGAGATCATTTAATTGAGTAAGTGATGGGATAAATCCATTACCAAGTGCATTAAATGTAGAATTCTGCACAATAATGGTTCCAGTACCTTCTGTAACTTGTAGTAAAGCTCCCCTGAAAATAAGCATACCAGCTAATGAAGCAACAAAGGCCGGAATACCAAGCTGTGCAATAAGAAAACCATTAAATAAACCTATAATAATACCTAATAATAAGATAACAGGGATAACGATATAAACAGGCAAGCCGTGTTGCATTAATAATATAGCTGCGATTGCCCCCAAAAATCCTGCCACATAGCCAACCGATAAGTCAATGTGTCGAATAACAATGACTAGTGTCATTCCAACCGCTAACACAGCAATATAACCAGCAGAATCTAGTAAATTACTTATATTTCTTGATGACATAAACATACCGTTTGTCATCACATTAAAGGTCAGCATGATGACAAATAGGGCAATATACATCCCATAATCACGAATGTTATCTTTTATCAATGTGCCCGCTTCATGTAAAATTTTCATTATATTCCCTCCTATTGCGTTGCCAATTCCATTATTTTCTCTTGATTGGCATCATCTGTTGACACTTCACCTTTAATTTCTCCTTCAGCCATCACGTAGATGCGATCACTCATCCCTAATACTTCACCAAGCTCTGAAGAAATCATAATAATACTTAATCCTTGATCAATTAATGTATTCATAACAGAATAAATTTCAAATTTAGCTCCTACATCGATGCCACGTGTAGGTTCATCCAAAATTAACACATTTGGGGTTACAAATAGCCATTTACCCAGTGACACTTTTTGTTGATTACCTCCACTTAACTTCCCAACCAATTGCTCAATTGAAGAGGCTTTAATATGAAGGGATTGCTTATAGTGTTCAGCAACTTTAATTTCTTCATTGTCATTAATAATGCCCTTATTAGCGACACCATTTAATTTAGCCGCTGAGACATTATGCGTAATATCTTGAATAAGAAAAAGACCATTTCCTTTACGATCTTCTGTCACATATGCCAGGCCTTCTTTAATAGCATCACTGGTATGCTTTAACTTTTTCGGCTGACCATTTATAACAAGATCACCACTCAATTTATAGTTTTTCGGGTTGCCAAAAATACTTAAGGCCAGTTCTGTTCGACCAGAGCCCATTAATCCTGCCAATCCGATTATTTCCCCTTTTCTCAAATGAAAATCTGCTTTTTTTACTACATAACGTCCCAATTGAGCATCGTAAGCAGACCAATTATGCACTTCTAGTACGTTGTCACCCATTTGTTTATCAGGTCGCTTTGGATATATATCATTAATTTCTCGACCTACCATATGTTTTATGATCGTACGTTCTTCAACTTCACCTTTTTTCGCATCTAATGTGCAAATGGTTTGTCCATCACGTAAAACGGTTGCTTTATCTGCAATCGCAACTACCTCTTTAAGCTTATGTGAGATCATAATACACGTAATGCCTTCGCTCTTTAATGCTTTGATCAGTTCTAATAAATTTTCACTATCATCTTCATTTAGAGCAGCTGTTGGCTCATCAAGTATAAGCAACTTAACATGTTTACTTAAAGCTTTAGCAATCTCAACTAACTGTTGCCTTCCCACACCTAAATCTTTAATTAAAACTTCTGGGTTTACTTTTAACTTCACTTTATCTAGCATTTGCTTGGCTTTAACAATCGTTTGATTCCAATTAATCACTCCACCATGTTTAACTTCATTACCGATATAAATATTTTCATAAACAGATAGATCAGGGAATAAAGCAAGTTCTTGATAGATGATAGAAATACCTACATCAACGCTATCACTAATTTTATTAAATTGTTGAATCTTCCCTTGATAGACAATATCGCCTTCATATTCACCATGGGGATATACGCCACTAAGTACTTTCATCAATGTTGATTTCCCTGCACCATTTTCACCGATTAGGCAATGAATTTCCCCTTTTTCAACCTTGAAATTAACACGACTTAATGCTTTGACACCTGGAAATGTTTTCGTGATGTCATGCATCTCCAAAATATAATCCGCCATCATCATCCCACCTTTTTCGCATCCATTTAAAGTACGAAATAGTGATAGCATGCTATCACTATTTCGAATTAATTTAAAATGCGTTTACTCTAGTCCGGTAAACTCACTTGCTTCATAATAACCTGAATCAATTAATTCAGATTGAACGTTGTCTTGATCTACAACAATAACTTCTGATTGCATGGCTTCAACATCTTTTGCACCATTATCGTATGCTCCAGTTGTTTCTGGTGTCTCACCGTCCAAAACGTTAATGGCCATACCCATTGCATCCTCGACCAAACGACGTACATCTTTAAACACGGTCATTGATTGTTTACCGTCGATAATATACTGAATAGAAGCCATTTCTGCATCCTGACCAGTCACAACATACGCAGTTATATCACTATCAGCTGCAAATGTATCAGCAATCGAACGAGCCGTACCATCATTTGGTGCTAGAATGGCGACGTCTCCTTTAAGGTCATCACCAGCTGACGTTAAATGGGTTTGGGCTTTATTAATCGCTTCATTCGGATCCCAATTTGTGGTCACTTGCCCTAAAATGCTTCCCATTTCATCCCGTGACAATTCAGACTGATCCGCTAACGCCTCGGCCTCACTTGAATTTGCAATGACAAAAGTACCATCAGCGATTTTCGGTTGTAACACTGACCAAGCCCCTTCAAAGAATAAGAAAGCATTGTTATCAGACGATGCACCAGCATATAAATAAAGCGGCACCTCTGTTCCTTCCGCATGGTCAACTAAATACTGTCCTTGAGCAGCCCCTACAGCAAAGCTATCAAACGTAACATAATAATCTACTGCATCGGTATTCGTAATCAAACGATCGTAAGAAATAACCGTTACACCCTCAGCAGCTGCTGCTTGTGCTGCTGCACCTGCCGCATCACCATCATGTGGACTAATAATTAAGACATCGATCCCTCTACTAATTAGTGTTTCTACATTTTGTAATTCGTTAGCTGATGAACCTTGACTAAATAAAATTTCTGTAGTGTAATCAGAATCAGCTAAAGCATCTTGAAATCGCTGTTCATCTTGTACCCAACGAGGCTCATCACGTGTTGGCAACACAATCCCAACATTAATTGCATCACTTGATGTATCGTCGCCATTCGTTTCAACATCTTCTGCCCCATCTGGATCTGATGCATCTGCCTCACCAGAAGCACCATCTGTACAACCCACTAACAAAAATGCAAACAATACTGCGACTAGTAAAAACCATAATGCTTTCCCCTTTTTAAACATGTGTTTACCCCTCTCAATAACTTTGTTTTACTTGCTCTTTAAGTATATTAGGGATTTAGCCTCATTGTAAGCGCATTCAATAGCTGTTTTTTAGTTTGTTCTGTAATTTTTTAAGGTGATCATCTGTTTAATTATAATTAGTACAATGAGCACATTTTTTTGATTAAACTATAAAAAGCGAAAACATTAACGATTACATTATTCTTATCATCTCAATTTTCATAGGTCTATTTAAAAGCCAAGTATAATTAACGAAAGTAAAAGTGTGAATCAATTCTAAAACCCTTTGTGCATTTAGACACAAAGGGTTTTAGAGGATAGATGATTTAACCATAGATAGAATTATTTGAAAAAAGTTATATTTAATTTTTCTTTAACAATTACAGTAAGAATTATCATTGATAACAATATTATTTGAAGGCTAGAATCACTAATCCAATTTAATATATATCTCATGCCAAAAAAAATAAAAAGCAATACTAATAACAATATTATAAATATAGCATTCTTCATGAACATACCGCCCCTTCCATAATATTTCCAAAACCTTTTTTTATGATTATACCATATAATGAAAGAAGTGGTATACTGTGTTAAATCCATTTTTTGAAAGGTTGTGAACATGATTGATACCTTTATTTTATTAACGCTAGCAGGATTGTTTTTCATTAGCCTTGGTAGTGTGATTTATTATTACAAAGCAGGTGATATGATAAATTTTTTTAACCCTAAAAAACATGACAAAGCAAAAGTGAGTCGAATTGCCGGACGTAACCTTTTGCTTATGGGTCTGACTAACCTTTTATTTGCGATTATCAGTTTACTAGTTAATCAACAAAGATTAAATTTTTTGTTAACTGTGCTGTTTCTCTTGGTATTAATAGGCATCATTGTGACAGTGTATCAAATATTTGTTTGCGCAAGACTTGATTCAGATTACAAGAATGATTGATTCCTCCATTACCCATCTCACGATCCGTACTAGATAAAGCTTCACTCTTTCTACTCTCTATTTCCAAGGGGCGTTTTACAGACGGTTAACTGTGATAAAAGCCAGCTATCGACTTCCATTATTACCTTGAATATGATTCAATAATGAATATGCGATCGCTTTCAGTTCTTGGTTTGCGTTTGATAAGTTAGAAGGCATATTTTTTATTTGTTTACATGCATATAACAGCTACTTACAAGAAAGGAGGGAGAGACATGGCGTATAGCATTGGAGAGATTGCTGAGTTGTTTGGATTGAGTAAAGAAGCGATTAGGCATTATGAAAGGCTACATATTATAAAGTCTAATAGAAATCCTCATAATAATTATCGTTTTTACGATGAAGAAGCAGTTAACACACTGAGAGTCGTAAGATCCTATCGCTCGCTTAACTTCTCTCTGGATGAAATTATTGGCTTGATTAACTCGCAAGAAAAAGAGGCGATGTTGAACGAATTGAATAGCAAAGAAGAAATACTTAAGACAGAAATAGAACAGTTAAAGCAACAAGTTGACATCATTCACCAACAAAAGCACATGTTACAGCAATTAGATCATCAACTTGGAAAGTATCAAATTAAAACAAAGCCATCAACTTTATGGTTGTCATATAACCATGAAGACAAAAAAGATATTTTATACAAAAATACAGCGTACAGCTGGTCAAAACAAATGCCAAGCGCAAGAATATCCGCTCGTTATGTGTTAAACAAAGGTGAAATTACCAGTATCCCTGGATTTTGCATCTCATCAAAAGATGCCGAAAAGGCCAAATTGGAGCATAACGGATATATTAAGGAGTTCCCGTCTTGTAGAGCCGTTCATACTGTAATGACTAGTAACCTAGCTTTTGACCAATACATTGATGAAACCTGGATTAATAAGGTTCTTCAGCATGAGAAAGAACACGGGTTGCAAACGAGTAATGAAATATTATCGATGGGTATCATAAAAATTGGAGACCAATATTATTTTGAAATTTGGCACCCACTCATTTAAAAAAACATATTGACCATACAATAGCTTGATGGTTTAGGATGAAGTAGAAAAAGGTAGCTACTTTTTATCTCTAAAATGACAAATGACCTCTAATCATTTTACTTATTAATCAGATACGTATCTAAATACTTGTGAATTATATCACATATTTAAAGAGGTAAAGTCATTACAGCAATTCCAACAGACAAACTAGAATGGGGATTTTTTATGAAGAAAAGAAGTTCACTCAAACACGTACTTATCCTACTCCTATGCTTTACCATGTTGGTCATAACAGGGTGTTCAGACAAAGAGACAACTAATGATGAGGCAAAACTTTCATTTGAGCCTGGCACCTATACAGCTGAAATAGATGGAAATAACGGACCTATTACAGTGGAAGTTACTTTTTCTGCCGACAAAATAGAGCAAGTAAACATTGTTGAGCACTTCGAAACTGAAGGGTTAGGCGATGAAGCTATGGAAACCATCGCAAGTTTAATAGTTGATGAGCAATCACTTGATGTCGATACAGTAACCGGAGCAACAGTTGCCAGTGACGCTGTATTACAGGCTGTAGAAGACGCAGTTACTCAAGCCAATGGTAATATATTAGCATTAAAAAATGATCAGTCAGAGAAAGAAACGGAAGCGTTAGAAGCTGATGTAGTCGTTATCGGCGCGGGTACTTCTGGCACTTCAGCAGCTATTTCTGCAGCAGATCAAGGTGCAAAAGTCATTTTAATTGAAAAAACAGGCGTCATTGGTGGCGCAAGTAACTATTCTTGGGCAGGAAAATTCTATAATTCTTCTATTTCACTAGAGAATGACTTAGAAATTGACGTTGAAGCAGAAATTTCTGATTGGATAGAAAATAATCATTGGCGAGTAGACGCTTCTGTCATTAGAGAATATGTAACTAAATCTGGTGAAACCTATGATTGGTTAAAGGAAAAAGGCTATGAAACAAGCTTCCTTAATTATAGTGATGAACCCCTTCATGTCTTACCTCCATATGAAGAACGTGAAGGCTTGTTAAGAACCATGTTGGCTAACTCCGTTGAAAAGAATGAGGGTCAGATTATAACTGAAACAACAGCTAAAGAACTAATTACAGATAAAGATGGAAATGTTGTTGGTGTGATAGCTGAAAAAAAAGACGGGACAACACTAGAAATTAATGCCAACAGTGTAGTGATGGCTACAGGAGGATACGCAGGTAATCCTGAAATGGTTAAAGAACACTTTGAATTTGAGGGTCCAAATGGCGGTTTAAGTCAAAACGTTGGCGAAGGGTTACACATGGCCTGGGATGCTGGAGCTAAGGTACCGATTAATTTAGGTGGACAAATGCTCCATCAAACACTAGCAAGAGCAACACATGATTTAAAAACAGATTATGAGTCTTTTCAAGCAAGCTACCCATTAATGCTAACTTATCTACCAAACTTTATGAATGTTGGCCCATCTGGCGCAAGATTTAGAGATGAAGAAGCGACATTAACTGCAGTGGCCGCTGCCAATACAAGTGCTTTCCAAGGTGCTTATCATTATGTTATTTTATCCAAAACACAAATCGATAAATTAACAGCCGATGGAATGAGCGGTGTGCAAGCACCTAAACTGCCAGGTATGCCTCCAGAGTTCTATGCTGATTTTGCTGATCAGTTCACATTGGAAACCCCATGGAATGACGCACAAGAAGTTTTTGATAAGATGGTCGAAAATGGGGATGGATTTAAAGGGGACACCATTGAAGCGTTAGCAAAAAATGCTGGAATGGATGTTAAACTATTTACCGATACATTTACGCTTTATGAAGAAGCAACCCAAACAGGACTAGACACTGAATTTGGTAAATCTGAAGATTATTTACTTTCATATGATGAAGGCCCTTACTATGCGATTACTGCAGAAGTCAATAATTTAGGTTCTGTAGGCGGCTTAGTAATCAACAAAAATTTTCAAGTACTAGACGACAACCGCATTCCTATCAAAGGTTTGTATGCTGTCGGTTTAGAATCTGAAGGTGTCATGTTCAATGATACGTATGTTGGGAATGGTGTTGGTGTTGGCTATGCGTTTACATCTGGACGATTAGGTGGAGAACATGCCGCTACCGATGCGTTAGACTCAAATAATTAACTATAATAATAAAACCCGTACCATTCTTTATTCAGGATGGTGCGGGTGCTTTTTGTATTATACCACCCGAAGTCATCGTTATTTCACACACGTTTGTCGAGGCGTTTCGTTGAGCTTCGACAAATAATTTTGTGGGGAACGATAATCCGTTTCGCCGGTTCATCCTGGTCTTTAACTTTCTCAATGACACATTTTGCAGCTTGAACACCAAGGTTAAATATATGAATATCTACAGTGGTAAGGCGTGGTCTAGTCATTTCAGATAGATATAAATTATTAAAACCGGTAATGGAAATGTTCTCTGGACAAGATATCCCTATTTCATCTAGCATGTTAATCACACCAAAGCTCAAGATGTCATCGGCAATCACCATAGCAGTAGGAGGATTTCTTAATGAAAACAATTGTTTCACCGCTTTTCGCTCCCCTGAGTTCAAACATTCTACATGAACGATGTATTCGGGTGATGTTGGTAAAGTCGCAAGTTTTAACGCTTGTTTGTATCCGTGAAGTCGATCACCAGTAACAGCTATGTCAATGGAACTACCAATAAAAGCAATATATTGATGTCCTAAATCAATGAGATGGTTAGTGATATCTTTGCTTGCCGTTATATTATCATTATCAACATAAGTCATTTTGCACTCATCTATAGATGGTTTTCCGACTAAGACAAAAGGAAAATTTGCAGTCATCAGAAAATCGATCACCGGATCAGCTTCACAGGAAGAAAGTAATATGATGCCATCGACCTGATGACCATAAACCATTCGTTTAACTTCTTTGCATGATTGTTGCACATCCCCACCAATAGATAAATAAAGTGAATACCCTGCTTGATGCATTAAAGAACCTACGCCACGTAATAATTCACTGAAAAAAGGATGCTGAAAAATAGTTTCAGTAATTGTAGGCATGACCACACCAATTGCTTGTGTAGCGCGGACAACTAAGCTTCTTGCATTGATATTTGGATGGTAGCCTAACTGTTTCATCGCTTTTTGGACACGCTTTTTAGTGTCTAAACTAATCCTTGAACGATCAGCAATGACATGAGAAACAGTAGACGGAGAAACATTTGCTTTCTTCGCAACATCTTTAATCGTTACAGCCATAAACAAGTCATCCTCTAAATACTTCGTTCATTATGATTTTTTTAAAAAAACGAACCTTCAATCAGTGGGGCTCCCTTCTCCCATTGTTTGAAGTTTGAGTGAATCGGAACATTAACGTCCGTTAGCTCCCGCCTAAATAGCTGAGCTGAGCTCCGCTCTCTATTTTAAGGCGTGTGGTTTACGGACGGTTACCTGTGTAAACAAATAGCCTAGCAACTGATTAGCAGTCACTGAGGTGCTTGCCTTTTAACCTTTCGTTCCACCAGCAGTTAAGCCTGATATTAAATACCTTTGTAAATACAAATAGACAGCCGCTACAGGAATAGCAACTAAGATTGATCCAGCAGCAAATCTTGTAAAGTTATTAGCAAACTGATCGTTAATAAAATTGAATAATCCAACTGCAAGTGTATAATTTTCCTTGCTTGATAGAACAATAGATGGCAACAAAAAATCAAAAAGTGGCATCATAAAATTAAAGAGTGCAACAACCGCTAATATCGGTTTAGCAAGCGGAAGAACGATACTCCAAAAAACTCTAAGATGCCCAGCGCCATCAATGCGTGCAGCCTCATCAAGTTCGCGCGGGATCGTATCAATGTAGCCCTTGACTAACCAAGCATTAAAAGGAATCTGTCCACCAAGATAAACAAATATCAATCCAGTTAGCGTATCTAGCATTCCTATCATATTTAAGAATACATACAATGCAACCATAGCCATCATAACTGGGAACATCTGCAGCAATAGAAAGATATAAAGTGCGTTCTTTTTACCTACAAATTGATATCTAGAAAAAGCATACGCAACTAACGATGTTATAATCACACTGCCAACCGTTACTGACACCGAAACAATTAAAGAATTTTTGTACCATAGCAAATAATCACTATTTATACTAAATAACCATCTATAATGATCCAAAGAAAAATTTTCTGGAATGATAGAAGATGAATATAAGCTCGTACCCTGATTAAAGGACATCCCGATCGTCCAAATAAGCGGATAAAAAATAGCAATAGAAGTAATGGTTATAAACAGATACATAATTGACACTTCTACTATTGAGGTCTTTTTGGGATTCACTATAATTCACCTTCTTCTTTAAAGGATTTGGTTTGTCTAAATTGATAAAAAGCAAAGCATGAGATGATCATCCCCATAATCAGGGAGATGGCCGCAGCCATAGCATAATTATTCGTATCAAAGGTCAACTTATAAACCCATGAAATTAAAATATCGGTTCCCCCTGCATTTTGCCCTCTCACCGGAGGTCCACCTTCATTAAACAAGTAGATTATGTTAAAGTTATTAAAGTTTTGCGCATATTGCATTATGAGTAATGGCGCCGTAGCAAACAAAACATGTGGAAGAGTAATGAATCGGAATTTCTGAAAACGCGATCCACCATCGACATCAGCCGCTTCGTACCAATCTTTAGAAATGCTTTGGAGCACCCCTGTAAATAGAGCAAAAATAAAGGGAAAACCTAACCATGTTTGAATTAAAATAACTGCTGTTCTTGCATAGAGTGGATCACTTAACCAAGGTATCCCATCTCCACCGAACAGCGGAATGATAATATCTCTGTTAATAGCACCGAAATCATCATTAAACATGGCTGAAAAGATTAAAATCGTAACAAACGCAGGGACAGCCCAAGGCAGAATTAAAATTGTGCGAATAAGTTTTTTGAATTTTATTCTCGGGTCATTAACCATTAATGCCAAAGTCATTCCTAAGGCGATCTGTAATGTGGTTGCTACGATTGTCCATACAACCGTCCATGATAAAACACTCACAAACGTATCCTGCCAAATGGGAACAGTAACTAATTCTTTAAAATTTCCAATCCCTATCCAATCTACTAGACTTCTTGGTGGCGAAGTATAAAGACTGTAGTTAGTGAATGCTAACAGCACAGAAAAAAGCAATGGGAAGATGACGACAAAAATCATCAGTAACAACCCTGGAAATGTCATTAAATAAGGAAATGAATGATCATAAAAGCTGATAATTGACGCTTTAAATCCTTTTGGAAGGCAACCCGCTTTAATTTGTCTCGCTTGATTTCTTGCGTCTATTACATTAAAGACATACAGCGTTATCAACATAACACTCCCAATTAGCGACAAAACACCAAAAACGAGTAATCTTATCGAATGATCTTCGCCAGGAATTGTACCTAACGTTCGTAATCCCCAAAGTCCATAGTTAAGCGAATCAATGAGTGTGATTAAAATAACCACTTCTAATAAAATAAAAATGATCCCTTTCAGAAATCTTCGATTGTAAAGCTGACCTAACCCTGCAAATACAATAGACAGTACAGTCGCAATGTTTGGATTATGTCTGTCCGCCCTTTTATTTGTTAATGTATTATCCATTTTGATGACTCCCTGTTTAGTAATTTATCATCCGTCTAACTTCTGAGACCGATGAAACCAACCATCAATCAGTGGGCGTTTTCATTCTTTTCCCACTGATTGGGCATTGAGTGAATCAGGATACTAGCATCCGTTAGCGCCCGCCTAAATAGATTCTCTGTTCTCTATGTTGAGGCGGGCGTTTTACGGACACTTATCTTTGATAAGTTTTCAGTGCGGTATAGGGCATTTTACTGGGCACCACTTGCTTCTATGTTATTATGAATGTGTTCTACTGCTTCATCTAAAACAGAGGAAACATCCTCGCCTTCAGCTAAAAATTGTAACGCATTATTCATAGGTTCCCATACTTGAGACATTTGTGGCGTACTAGGCATAGGCACACCGTTAGCAATCTGCTCACTAAATGCAGCGAAAATCGGATCTTCAATGGCTTCTAGCGCATTTCTATTAGTCGGTAATTCTCCAGCTATTTCAGAATAGTATTCTTGATTTTCTTGATTAGTCATAAACAATGCAAGATCAGTGGCCCATGCTACATTTTCAGAATAATAGGATACCATCCACGCTTTTGTCCCTACTAATGTTTGGGCAGGTTGACCATTAATGTCTGGAAATGGCGCAAAACCAAGGCTATCACCTAATGCTGCTGTATAACTCGGAATACTCCATGGCCCATTAATTACAGCGCCAACTTTACCTTCAGTAAACAACCCATCAATAACATCGATAGTAGTAGATGACGGTATTCTACCTCTCTCAAAAAAGGATTGGAATAATTCCCCGCCCTCAATGGCTCCTTCATTATTAAGACCAATATCTGTCGTATCATAATCACCTGGTTCTCCCCCAAAGATATAGGACCCATGTGTTCTGAAGAAAGGGTAAGCAAAGTATATATCATCTGGTTTCATCAGAAATCCAAATTGATCTTGCGACGGGTCAGTATGTTCATCTAGCGCTACTAATAAATCATCAATGGTTTGGGGTTCATCAATGATATCTTTGTTATAAAAGATTCCATAGGTTTCAATAACAGCCGGAATACCATAAATATCGTTAACACCATTAAATTCATATTGAACCGACTCAATAGACGCCGAGCTATATTTATCTAATTGCTCATCTGTTAAATCTAGGGGGTGAGATAATCCTTGAGCGACAATATCCCCTGTCTGATTATGAGGTTGAAAGAATAAATCGGGTCCATGACCTTCAGGCCCAGCTAAAGCTAATTCAGACAACTGTTCTAACATTGATTTTGCCACGACATTAACTTTAATGCCTTGCTCTTCTTCATAATCTAAAGCAATTTTTTCTATAGCTTCTAATTGTTCTTCTTCATCATTGGCCCAGACCGTTAACTCTTCAGGTTTGTTCACTTCCTCACCATCTGTATTTTCTGAATTAGAATCGACATTGGTAGGATCATCTCTGTCAGGAGAACATGCACCTAATGTCAATAGTGCCACTAATAATGTGATCAAAAAAATAAGCATACTTTTATTTCTCATAATAACCACTCCTTTTTATTTTTGCGCAAGCGCTACCATTTAAATCTTTAGTCTAAAGTAAAACAACCCTCCTTCCCCAAAAAAACAACCCCGACTTTTTATAAAAAAAGCCGGGGTTGTTTGCAATAATCGCAAAAGCAGCGCCCTCAATTTGAGAATTGAGTAATAACTAGGTTGTGCCATCATTTTATATAATAAAATTAATTTATGCAAGCGTTTTTTCGAAATAAAATTTTAAAACATGAAACACATCTTCAATCCGTCGGCGGTTTCGTTATTCGCCCACTGATTGGTAGCTGAGTGGATCAGAACATTAGCTCCCACCTAATTAGATTTACTCTACTCTCCATTTTGTGAAGGACGTTTTACGGATGGTACTCTGCGCTAAATTAAACCTCATACTTCATTTAGTCAGATTATATTAAAAGCGTGACGAAATTATGTATCGAGCCATCATTCATCATGGATTAATTCATAATCAATAGTGAATAGGCTTAGCTTTGCTACTGCTTCCTAATACCAAAGCTAATAAAACGAACCTTCATGTGCGAAGAGCTACAGGATGTAAGTCATGCAGACGTTGCCACAGGACGTGCGGTTTTAGTCTATGGTCTTACTGATTGTTGCGTGGGTCAGGACCTTAACGTCCGTTATCACCTACCGATAGGATTTACCTCCGTTCTCGATTTTGAAGTGGGTATCTTATGGACAGTGATCTGTGATAACAAAAGCAAAAATCCCCCTCGCCCAATTTTTTGGATTGCAATCGATTTCGTCAAAATATACCACTGCTCTTTTAAATTAATCTTTAATAGTTATTGACATTGTCAATTGATCTTGTAATAATGAGAGTAACAACCTTGTGATAACTTAATTTGCAAATTGAGGGCGCTGCTTTTGCGATTATTGCAAACAACCCCGGCTTTTTTTATAAAAAGTCGGGGTTGTTTTTTTTGAGAAAGGAGGATCGTTTGTCGTTCAACATATTTCAAAAATTGAAGGGTTGTGAACAATATGCTTAATAAATTTTTTCTAAAAATGAAAGCGATTGCGTTTGTCGGTATTGTATTTGTGGTTTTTTTAGCGTTAGCAAATGATGTGTATGCCGCTAGCCAACTAAATAAAGTGAATTATTCCAAAGATACCATTTATCAAATTGTGACAGATCGATTCCTTGACGGTGATCCTTCTAATAACCCTGATGGCGCATTGTATAGCGAAACAGATTTGCATAAATACATGGGAGGTGATTGGAAAGGGATAACAGAAAAGATAGAAGATCATTACTTTACTGATCTAGGGATTACTGCATTATGGATTTCCCAGCCTGTTGAGAATGTTTATGCTGTTCACCCTGAAGGCTATACCTCTTACCATGGTTATTGGGCTAGAGACTATAAAAAAACCAATCCATTCTATGGAAGCTTTAATGACTTTGATGAGTTAATATCTACGGCGCACAGCCATGGCATTAAAATAATCATGGATTTTACACCCAATCACTCTTCACCAGCCTTGAAAACGGATAGTGATTATGTAGAAAACGGAGCTATTTATGACAATGGATCATTAATTGGTAATTACTCAAATGATATGGATTTATTCCATCATAACGGTGGTACGGATTTTTCATCTTATGAAGATGGTATTTATCGAAATCTATATGATCTAGCTGATTATGATTTACAAAATCAAACCATCGATCAATACCTTAAAGAATCGATAGAGTTGTGGCTAGACAAAGGTATTGATGGCATAAGAGTGGATGCCGTAAAGCATATGTCACAGGGCTGGCAAGAAACCCTAACCAATCACATTTATTCCTATCAACCTGTCTTTACATTCGGTGAATGGTTTTTAGGTGAAAATGAAATCGATCCAAGAAATCACTATTTTGCCAATGAGAGTGGTATGAGTTTGCTAGACTTTCAATTTGGCCAACAAATTAGAGGCGTACTTATGTCTAAAGAAGATGATTGGACCGATTTTCATACGATGATTGAAGATACATCCAATAGCTATAACGAAGTCATTGATCAAGTCACATTTATTGATAATCATGATATGAGCAGATTCCATAAAGAAGATCGTGCGAAGACCAATACAGATATAGCCTTGGCTGTCCTACTTACCTCTCGCGGGGTGCCAACGATTTATTATGGCACAGAACACTATTTAACAGGTGAATCTGATCCAGAAAACAGGAAGCCAATGCCCAGTTTTGATCGAACAACAACAGCTTATCAAATAATAAGTAACTTAGCACATTTGCGTCAATCAAACCCAGCTTTAGGTTATGGTACAACAACAGAACGTTGGCTTAATGAAGACGTCTATATATTTGAGAGAAAATTTGGTGACAATGTCGTGGTTACTGCTGTAAATAGTGGTGAGCAAAGTTACACCATTAATAATCTTCAGACATCATTATTAGAAGGTACCCATCCCGATGTATTAGAAGGTTTAATGGGTGGGGATGCTCTTCAGATAGATGAAAAAGGGCAAGCCAGCACGTTTGAATTAAAAGCAAATGAAGTAGCAGTTTGGGAAGTAACCGCCGAATCAAACGCACCATTAATTGGTCATGTCGGCCCAATGGTGGGGCAAGCTGGAAATGAAATTACGATAAGCGGCGAAGGCTTTGGCGAAGGACAAGGCACAGTACTGTTCGGCAGTGATCAAGCTAGTATTGTATCTTGGGGAGATTCAGAAATAGTAGTCAATGTTCCTGATATACCAGGTAATCACTATAACATTGAAGTCGTAACAAATGGTAATAAGGAAAGTAACCCTTACTCAGACTTTGAGATCTTAACAAATAAATTAATACCTGTTCGGTTTATCGTTGAAGAGGCCGTAACTGATTACGGTACGTCTGTATATCTTGTTGGTAATACACAAGAGCTAGGGAACTGGGATACAGATAAAGCAATTGGGCCATTTTTCAATCAAATAATAGCGCAATATCCAACATGGTACTACGATATAAGTGTTCCGGCTGATTATACACTGGAATACAAATTTATTAAGAAAGATGCGCTTGGAAATGTAGTTTGGGAGAGTGGGACTAATCGCTCCTACGATACGCCAACTGATGGGACAGATACGTTAACTTCAACATGGAGAAATTAAATCTAATCTAGAGGCAATGTTTGAATAACTAAACAACCCCATTAACTATTAATGGGGTTGTTTAATGGAGAAAAGGAGAATGTAATTTGTTAATGGAAGGTATTAAACATAGAGCTATTCAGCCATATGTTTATGGCAAAAATGAAAATGAAATTCAAATCATGCTAGAAACAAGTCGAGATGATATGAAAACAGTTGAATTGATATTTGGTGACCCTTATGACTTTGTAGAAGATAAATGGCAATATCATACGTTACCCTTGCTTAAAACAGGTAAATCAAAAATAAAAGACTATTGGAAACTAACCCTTACACCAAAACATCGAAGGCTTCGCTATGGTTTTCGATGCATCGATCAACATAACCAAGTCGTGATTGTGACAGAAAAAGGCTATCATACTGAAATAACGAATAATATACAGAGCTATTTCTGCTTCCCTTATTTACACAAAAAAGATATATTTCAAGCGCCAGAATGGGTAAAGGAAACAGTATGGTATCAAATATTCCCTGAACGATTTGCAAATGGTGATGCTTCAACAAATCCGGAGCATACGTTACCATGGGGTTCAATCACGCCTAAACAAGATAGTTACTTTGGGGGAGATTTTCAAGGGATTATCAATCACCTCGACTATTTACAAAAACTCGGTATTACAGGCATATATTTATGTCCAATTTTCAAAGCAGCTTCTAATCATAAGTATGATACGATTGATTACATGGAGATTGATCCACAATTTGGTGATAAATCCACTTTTCGAGAGCTCGTTAAGCAATGTCACCAACGAGGTATTCGCGTCATGCTTGATGCGGTATTCAATCATAGCGGCTATTATTTTGAACCTTTTCAAGATGTTCTGAAAAATGGGGAAGCGTCGCCATATAAGGAATGGTTTCACATATGGGACTTCCCCGTGCAAACAAAGCCCTCGCCTAATTATGATTGTTTTGGTTTTGTATCAAACATGCCAAAATTGAACACTGAAAATCCCGAAGTAAAAAACTATTTACTTGAGGTTGCACGCTATTGGATTGAAGCATTTGATATTGATGGTTGGCGTTTAGATGTAGCCAATGAAGTTGATCATAACTTCTGGCGCGACTTCCGAAGCGTGGTTAAATCAGTCAAACCAGATGCTTATATATTAGGGGAAGTTTGGCATGACGCCCTGCCATGGCTAGAGGGAGATCAATTTGACGCAGTAATGAATTACCCATTTACAACAAGTGTGATTGATTTTTTTGCTAAAGACAAGATAACGACCACTCAATTCGCTAACCAGATCACAGATCTATTGCACATGTATCCAGAGCCTGTAAGTGAAGTAGCTTTTAACTTGTTAGATAGTCATGACACCGCACGTATCCTAACATTGGCAAACGAAGATGAAGAACGGATGCGCTTAATATATGTTTTTCTCTTCTCTTTTATTGGCACACCATGCATCTATTACGGTGATGAAATAGGGTTAAGTGGTGGCGAAGAACCCGATTGCCGGAAGTGCATGGAATGGGATGAGACCAAACAAGATCAACAACTATTTCAGTTTATTCAACAGTTAATAACCATGCGAAAAGAAATAGCAGCGTTTGGTAATTTAAGCACTTTTCGTTTTCTACAAATAAACGATCAAGAAAAAGTCATTGCTTATGAGAAGCAAAAAAAGCAAGAAAAAGTTATTATTGTTTTAAACAATGATTCAAAAGCTAAAACGATAGCTGTAGCGGCGTTGAATGGGAAACGTGTAAAAGAATGCTTTTCCGGAAATGAAATGACTTTTGGAGCAAATGCAACAGTTAAACTTGCACCATTTGGTTTTACTTGTTTTCAATTACATTAAAAAGTTCTCGCTCGCTTCCTAAGCGAAACTTCAAAAACATAACGATCATTCAATCAGGCGACATTTTCGTTCTAGCCCGCCGATTCGTTCATGTGTGAATCAGGATCTCAACGTCCGTTATCTCTCGCCAAAATAGATAAGCTCTGTTATCTATTTTGAGCGAGGCATTTGACGAACGCGTACCTATGATCACATTGCTTTGAATGATTTACTTGATTGCCTGAAACTAAAACCTCCCCGATTTAAAGATAGAGTATAATAACCAAATAAACATCGATACGGCTACAAAAAAACCAATTTCAATCGCAGGCAGACTCCAAATTAATGAGCCTTGCCCTGATAACGCTGATCCAATAATTAATCCTACCATAATAATACTAAAAGCCAATAGAACGATGGCGAAAGAGAGTTGATTACTGATTCGATCCATCTTTTTTAATAACAGTTTTAAATCCGGGAGTACAATTTCAATGCGGATCTTGTCGTTCTTGATCACAGAGGATAAGTGCTTTAATTGCTTTGGTAAGGAAGTAAAAAGTTCACTAAACGCCCATACTTGATCGACTGCATTTTGAATGATCCGTTTCGGATGATATCGCTCACGCAACATTTTACGCCCAAATGGTTCAGCTATTTCAACAATACTAAGTTCGGGATCTAATTGTTCAATCGTCCCTTCTAAAGTAAGTAGTGTTTTACCGAGTAAGGTAAAGTCCGCTGACAACTCAATTTTATGTTTATAAGCAACCTCAAATAGCTCACGAATTGCATCAGCTAAACTAATTTCACTTAAAGCGACACGATAATATTTATCCATTAACAAATCAACATCTTCTTTTAACGCCACTTTATCAATTGCTTCTGGTGCTACACCCATTTCCAACATCACATCAACCATTTTCCCTGTGTCCTCTTGCATCAGGGCAATCAATAACGTCCCAAATTGCTGTTTCATCTCTTCTGTTAATCGCCCGACCATTCCGAAGTCTAACAAAGCGATCTTTTCATCTGGTAAAACGAGAATATTACCAGGGTGTGGATCAGCATGGAAAAATCCATCTATTAATACTTGCTGGAAAGTCGCTCGTGTTAATTGCTCAGCTATTTTCTTCTTGTCATATCCTGTTACTTTGCCTTCGGTTAAATCTTTTAGTTTAATTCCATCTATATATTCCATTACCAATACCTTAGACGTCGTTAATTCGCTATTTACACTTGGAATATAGACAGATTCATTATCACTAAACTGCATAGCTATACGGTTGGTGTTCCTTGCCTCATTAATATAATCAAGTTCTGCCCTAATTGTTTTAGCAAATTCCTCAACCACTTCACGGGCACGATAGCGTACCGCCCACTCTATCCTTAACTCTGCTAAAGTTGCCATTTCTTTCATAATTTCAAAATCAGTTTCGATTTTATTTTCAATGTCTGGACGTTGTACTTTCACCGCCACACGTTCACCTGTCTTCAATGTAGCCAGATGCACTTGTCCGATTGAAGCAGCTGCTAACGGGGTTTTATCTATGTCTAGAAAATGTTGCTCTGGGGAGGAGCCAAGCTCTTGCTCAAGGATGGCATAGACCTGTTGATAGGAAAAAGGGGGGACATGATTTTGTAATTTCTCTAACTCTTGAATAATATTTTCCGGGAAAAGATCACGCCGTGTACTAGCAATTTGACCAAATTTAATAAATGTTGGCCCTAGCTCTTCAAGAATTAAGCGGATGCGTTCACCTAATGTTTTCTGCTCTGCTTTAGGATTTCGTTCTTTATATAACCGTTTCGGAATCAGATGTAAATCGCTTAAGCCTAATTCTTTTAGTAAAAAACCTAGACCGTTACGGGAAAAAGCAACAATAATATCTTTATAGCGTTGCAAATGGCGCATTCTTTTTTCGAACATCATATCTCCCCCTTAATACAACAACATTACTGTTCTTGATTGATTTGAGCTTCTAATTTGGCTAAACGTGCCTCTAACCGATTGATATCATCTTTGGTTGCTACATTTAATTCACTTAGGATATTGCGATGGGTGTCTTGACCTTTTTTGTAAAACTCATTAAAAAACGCCTTTGATTCCTCCTTCGTCATTTCTCCTTTTTTAACAAGATCATCAATTACACGTTCCGCATGTTCAATGCTCGTTGCGGCTAATCCTAACCCTAATGCTAACCCTTTTTTGAACGTATCCATCATCGCTTTTCACTCCTTTCGTTTTATTTACTTATTATATGTATCTTCCTCAATTCTCATTTAATTAAACCAAATACTAGGATGATTTTATTCAAGTTAAGCTTCCGTTCGAGTGTCTGTTAGCTTAGTTGTCTCCTTTTTCACTCCAGGTCATCAAACCGCTACTTTGTCCTTCAGCGAAGAAGTTAACTTTACACACTTTTCTTACCACGCATTTGGCTCTAATTGTTCCTCTCCTAACCAATACATTAGACAAAGCGTTTATGCTCGACAACAGACATAAACGCTTTGTTTCGGTTTTAGTTATTAAAATTAAAATGGATATCATTATCCCTATCTTCTACAGTGTAGGTCCGATTAGCACCGCTCTCCCAAACAACATTATTACCGTTTCTTTTGATTGCTTTATACTCAAATGTTGTCCCAATAGGCAACTGAACAGTAGCTTGCCAACTTGGATAGGTGGTAATATTGGCTAGTAGCGCCGCAGTCGGCTCCCAACTACCAAGCTCAGCAATATTACCGGCAATATAAACATTTTGCCCCCAATTCGTTGTTGCTTGATTGATATGAAAAGTAACGGGGACAAGTTCATTGCCTGGGTCACTCCCTCCATTATCTTGACCATCATATAAAACGGCAACACTTCCGCTACCTATCGTTCCAGTGATTCTGCCGTTCGAGACCGTAAAGCTTTCATTACCACTCGCTTGATTGATATAAGTGCCATCTGATAAATTAGTCGTAGCATTTAATTCCGTGCGACTACCAAGATTGACAATAGTCATACCATCTTGTCCACGTTCAATAAACATGATGTCATTACTCATCGGTCTTAAATATTCACTTGTGTCGGCCATCGCCTGGCGAAAATGATTAACAGCGACAACATCCGGATGCTTCCACCAATCATTTCCCGCTTGACCTAGTTGATTGGAAAACTTACCACTTCCTGCTGGACGATTAAAATAAAGTGGCGTTGATTCAGCGCGACTTGCAATCAGTGCCCATCCCATTCTCAGTTGCCACTCACTCATCGCCGTGGATTCCTCTGAATCATTGGCATAGGTATCGTGAGATTCAACCCACGTCACCAGTTTATCCGGATCAACATTCACACCGTAATCCTGCATGTCACGAACATTTGGATTACTATTAAAACCAACTGCATGTCTCACCCGATCACCATAGTGGGAAGGGGTAACACCCATATATTCGGCATAGCTTGAGAATCGGTCAGCCCCACCTTGAAGAACTTCTCCATAAATAAAAAGCGCTTCCTTATTATTTAGTGCCCCTAGTACACGAGGCCAGAAGTTCGATCCTACTTGATCATCCGGCAATTCAATATGCTTAGCTGCATCAAAACGAAAACCAGCTGCTCCTAATTCAATTGCATCATTTAAGAAGTCAATCACCTTGTCTTGTAATTCTTGATTGGCTGTATTGAGATCAGGTAATCCAATCCCCCAATGTGTCACTTGATAACGATTATTCCAATCTTGGACTCCCCTTGGCTCTCTCCAAAAATCAGGGTTATTTAAAATAATCGGATCGACATTTGGACTTGGTGTATACTGCAGAGATCCACCACCAGCGTTAGCCATGTGGTTGGGAATAACGTCGACAATAATATCAATACCATATGATTCCGCAGCTTCACAGAGCTGTTTAAATGCTTCTCTGTCACCTAATTGTGTATTACCAATCTCAAAATTAATCGGTTGATAAAGAATCCACCATTGGCTACCTGCCATCAACGGTTCCTTATTAGCTTGGATTGGTGACGTTTGGATTCGATTAAACCCAGCATCTGCAATATCCGCTAAGTGGGTTCTAATGGTATCAAAAGACCAATTCCACGCATGGAAAATTGCACTATCATCTGTATCTATCAATTGATTCGTTTCAACACTTGTTTCAGATTGGGCAAGAACGGGTGCAGACATACGCCATCCAAGACCTAAAAAAACAAAGATAACACCAAGACAAAACAGTAACTTTAAATTTTTCCTCATCAGTTGCACTCCTTTTTTTAAAAAATATGAGAACATTACAACTTTTTTATTTGTTTTGACTGTAGCATTTATTTGTTTTTCGCAATACGCTTGCGCTTTAATTTCACCTCCATCCATTAAAGTAAAGTGTTGTCAAAATTAACCCTTGTTGAATGATTAATTTTCATCCTTTACACAACACTGTCCTGCTCTCTCTTTTTAGTGCAAGCGTTTTCATTTTATGTTAAAAAAATATAGCGAGACAAACATCACATATATTAAAACATTTATCCTATTGCTTGTAAAGTGTTTTAACAACCTTTTTTTAGGATAAAACATACCTTCAATCAGTGGCGTTCTCATTCCTCTCGCATTGATTGGCCGGTGAATGAGTCAGAGCATTACCGTCCGTTAGCGCCGATCTCAAATGAGCTCTACTCGCTCATTTGAGATCGGCGTTTTACGAGCGGTTACCTGTGATGAACATAAACTTCTAGTTTTAAAATTTTATGTATACCTAGTCGGTTAAAAAACAAACGTATTCCCAATGATAAATTTACATAGGCATACGCTCGACTTTAATTGTTTATGTTCGCATCGCTTTGCTGACAACTTTATGATCTACCCAGAGATTTGAGCGCTCAATTAAGCTCGCAAGACTTAACAACAAATCTTCTCTTCCCTTTGATGCAACAAATTGAACACCAATCGGTAAGCCTTGACGACTGAGATGGGTCGGTACACTCATTGCCGGCTGACCGGTGAGATTGGCTAATTGAGTAAAAGGTGTATAAGTTAAGCTTGGCAAAAACATATCATAAACGAGCTGTTGCTGTTCAGTTGATGACAAATGATCAACCTTTAGCAACTCTTTTACTTCAGATTCAGATGGCGTCAACTCCCCTATTTTCGGTGGTTCACTGGCATTGGTTGGCGTTAAGTAAAAGTCATACTGATCATGAAAGTCTACCATTTGAGCTGCGGCCTGATCCCAACCATTTAAGCTTTCACTATATGCTGCAGCAGAGATATTTTTCCCAGCTACATGTAGCACCCACGTAAAAATATCAACATCATCTGGTGTTAGTAACCTTCCTGATTGGCGTTCCAGCTGCTCAATCACGCGATTGATCTCCCCACTATTCATGACGTAATATTGCTTCATTAAATCAATGCCATTAACCGGCGCTTCCATTTCTTCGACCAAGTGACCTTGTTCTTCTAACCAGTTAACCATACGGTGAACAGCTTGTTTAGCGTCATCACTTACCGTTGTTCGAACAGGTGATGCTGTGGTATAAGCAATTCGATATTTTTGATCATAAGGTTTTTCGACAATGTCATGATAACGTCCCGGATATAGAGGCGTTTGAAAAGCAGCTTCTGGCTGAACGGTTTGTAGCAGGTCAAGAAACGTGGCACTATCACGAACAGAACGACTAAGGACAAAGTCAATCGATGCGCCTTGCCACTGTCGGCCGACACCTGGCCCAACTGGTGTTCGACCACGTGTTGGTTTAAGACCCATTAATCCAGTAAAACCAGCTGGTATTCGAATCGATCCCCCTCCATCACTTGCTCCAGCAACAGGAACAACACCTGCAGCAACCATGGCGGCTGCACCTCCACTCGAGCCACCAGGTGAATAATCCGAATGCCATGGATTCCTTGTAGCTCCATAGTAAGCAGGTTCCGTTATATTTTTCAAACCGAATTCTGGTGTGTTGGTATGACCTAAAAATAAACAGCCTTCCTTGCGCAGTTTTGCAACGAAATGCGAATCCTGCTTGGCTATATTTTGAATGAATAGCTTTGATCCCGAACTTAGGACCTCACCCTCAATCGTTTGTGAAATGTCTTTTAATAACATTGGTACGCCATACAGAGCTTGTCCTCTATTTTCTAGTGAACTCGCCTCTTGATAAACTTTTTCTTGGCGTGTCCGTGTAACAGCATTTAAAGTAGGATTGGTTTGTTCAAGTCGCGCAAAAGCCAGATCAAGCAATTCCTTCGGTGTCACTTGATTATCTCGGACTAATTCAGCTAATCCTACTGCATCATATTGAAGATAGGTTTCAATATCCATGATTCAGCCTCCCCTGCATATTTTCCCCAGTATAACTCTGATTGGTTAAAATAGAAAAGCACATGCCACCAATTGACATGTGCTAATCATCTAATTGTAAACAAATTGTCACAAACAGCCTGAAATTCCTCAGAATTTACTTATTTTTCTTTATAAAATGAAACTTCAGTCAGTGGGCGGAGAGCTACTGGAAGTAGACCATGTAGACGTGGGCACAGGACGTGGCGTCCTTAGTCTGTAACCCATCTTAAAGATTTGGCAGTTTTAGTCTACGAAGGCATTAGCGTTCGTTAGTTCCCACTTCAATAGATTTACCTCTGTTATCTATTTTGAGGTAGGTTTTTTACAGACGGTTATTCTGTGATGAATTTTCTCAAATCCATAATCGCTTGGACATGCATGCCTTCATGGAAGATCGTCCGCACCAACACTTCTTCAATCGTTCGCATCCCCATCTCAATTGGTTCAAATACTTCATCTAAACGCGCTTGATAGCTATGCTTGATAAATGAAGATTGTGTTTTTAATAAATGCTTTAATTCTTCAAAGCTTGGTGTTTCTTCAGTAAAATCCTTTGGAGATGTACCAAAGCCAAACCATTGAGTGAAACGTTCAGGTACTGCCGTTCTTTCTTTTGTTAATGCTTCAATCCAAAGAAACTGATCTAAATACACATGACCTAAGTTCCACCGTACATTATTATGAAAGCCTTGCGGTATTATATTTGCCTGTTGATTCGATAAGCCTTCCACAACTGCTAATAGATCATGCCGATAAGACTCTAATTGATTGAACAGTACTTTTTGATGTTGTGTCACTGACATCCGCCTCCAGAATATAGATGTCTTTACCATACTATTTTCAACTATGATTGTATAGCTTTTTGACAGAGTTGTGACAAATTAATCTAGCTAAGATGATGCTAAACGTAACATATCGTTAACAAGAGGAAGTACTACAGAAGCGTGCCCTTCACCTGCAAATTGTTTAAAAAAGCTTTTTATACCTATTTTGTCTTGTAATCGTTCAGCCAATGCAACAGCGTGATCCACCATCCCACTTGGATGCTCTCGCTCCCGTTCGCCCACTGTTATTAAAAGTCGCTCACCTCGCCCTTGAAATCGTTGCTGATAGTCTGCTAGTAATGTTTGATTCCAATGAATCGACGGGCTCCCAGCGGCAAAATAACTGAAGGTACTTGACATCGACAGCAAGGCGTATAATGTAAATAATCCACCTAAAGAGTGCCCGAAGAGCGTTTGACGTTTTAAATTAATAAAGCATCTTTCTTGAATAGTTGGTTTTAACTCCTGTTCAATAAATTCTAAGAATAAGCGTGCTCCTCCTTGTTTCGGCCACGGTGATCCATCAGGACGATTAGCCATAAACTGATTATGCTCAGTTAATGTGTAATCATAAAACCTTTGGTCTGAGAACGGTTGATCAGTTTGATAACCAATCCCTACAACTACGATCGGGCAGACACCTGTCTTATCAGGTTTTCTTGATTGAACGTTTACAGCCTCCACGACGGTGCCAAAAAATGCATTACCGTCTAATACATACAAGACCGGATACCCGTCTTCAGGTGGTTCACTCGTGGGAACCGAGATAAATACTTGATAGTTTTCCTTCGTTTGTGATCTTAAAGTAAACTGCTTTGTATGTGGTATCGTATAACTATCTTCCATGAACCTCACCTCCACGATCTAAGCTTTGTTAAAGCTTGTCAATAATAAATACATAAAAAATGGGACGCCAATAATTGATATAACAGTACCAACAGGAAGCTCAACCGGAGCAAAAATAACTTTAGCGATTAAATCTGCTGATACAACTAACAGCATGCCAATTAATCCACTGGCTGGCAAACTGTATCGATGATGGCGACCTATTAATTGGCGACTAATATGTGGTGCAATTAAGCCAACAAATACTAAACTACCAGAAATCGAAACTGAAGCACTAATGACACCAATACTACTTAACAGTAAGATGATTTTTTCTTTTTCCACTGCGACACCTAATCCAATTGCCTTTTCTTCACCTAACTGAAGCAAATCCAGTACAGTGGCCTTTAAAAAAATAAGCGGAACAAAGCAAATAAGCCATGGCAGGATCATTACAATATTGAGCCAATTGGCATTGGACACACTTCCACGAATCCAAATAGTGGCCATTTCAAAATCTTGTGGCGCCATTTTTAATGACACAAACAAGATCAGCGCACTGAGCCCAGCGCTAATTGCAATACCAACTAAAATTAACCGTTGCGGATCAAGTTGACCTTGCTTTCTAGAAAAAAAGTAAATAAACAGTGCTGTAAACAAACCACCCACCCATCCGAATAGTGGCATCATGATAGCTCCAGACCAACCGATATCTGTTAATTGGCCCTGAAAGAAAAACATAAATAGAATGATTGCTGCGCTTGCTCCTGTATTAATCCCTAAAATGCCCGGATCTGCTATTTCATTTCTTGTAATGCCTTGAAGGACGTTACCACTAATACCCAGACCAAAACCTACAAGGATCGCTACGACGATTCGAGGCAAACGAAAGTCAAAGACAACCAATTGAAAGGCTGGATCATCTTCCAACCCCAAAAGGGTAGTGACCACTTCTTTTACCGAGATTTGAAAACTACCTTGTGTTAAACTGATAAATACGATCATTATCAACAACAAAAAACTTATTAAACATGTTAACCAAAATCTGTTATGCTTTCGACTAGACACTTGCTTTTCCTCCCCGTGTTCGAATTAAGTAGAGGAAAAAAGGCACACCGATTAATGATGTGACGACACTAATTGGGGTTTCAAACGGGTAATTTATAAAACGGCTTAACAGATCAGATAGGGTCAAGAATATTGCTCCAATCATACCGGCACAAGGGATAATCCAGCGATAATCGCTACCAACTAAAAAACGGGTTAGATGCGGAATAATTAAGCCAATAAATGCAATGTGACCAACTAACGCAACAGAAATACCTGTTAATATAATAACAGCTACCATAGCAAGCCATTTTATATACTTTGTCTTTTGCCCTAAGCCAACAGCAACCTCTTCTCCTAATGATAGAATGGTAATTCCATTGGAAAGCACCAGAGTTAAACCAATCCCAATCACCCCAAAAGGAATAGCCCATTTTATTAAGGAGGGATCCAGTTGATGCAACCGCGCATTATACCAAAAACTAATATCTTGTGAAATATGAGAGTAAGTAGCAAGTCCTGCAGAGATGCTACTTAAAAATGTCCCTACAACTGTCCCCATAATCGCTAATTGAACCGGAGAAAAGCCATTAAGCAGGCGTGAAGCCATCCCAATAACAAGTAAGACAGATAACGCTGAGCCAACTAATGAGTAACCGATCATCTGAAGCGAGGAGGCTTGTGGAACGAAGATCATTGCTAAAGTAATTGCAAACACTGACCCATCTGAGACCGCCATAATCGAAGGGGAGGCAAGGTAATTTCTTGTCACCCCCTGCATAATAGCACCAGATATAGCTAAAAATCCACCGATCAACAATGATCCTATTGCTCTAGGCATCCGCGAATGCCAAATAATCTGATGATCAACATTTTCTGCATCAAATGCAAAAAATGCTTGTTCGACCGTGGTTAAACTGATGTCTTTCGCACCATAGATAATAGATAAAAGGGTTACCATGATCATAATTATTGGTGAGATCATAAGAATTAGCATAGGAATGGTACGTTTTTTTTTCATACTACTCAACCTCGTATAGTCTGTTTAGGCTTGTTTTCAGCCCATCAATTTTTACTCATTTTTCTGAATGACAGCCTTGCTAAAACCGTGACCTTCCCCTTTTGTCAAGCGCTTTCCACAGGCAGGGCTTGAGCTTCCTCGCTGGCAAGTCCATCTCACTGTGAGGTCTCAATTTAAAGCATGGCTATTTTGAACTGTCCCCCATTTATTGGACACTGCCATAAAAAATAGCATAGGTCAATGAAGTATAAACGAACCTTCAATCAGTAGAGGACGTAGGTCATGCAGACATTGCCACAGGACGTGGCGGTTTTAGTCTGCGATCTTACCCTCCTACTGATTGGGCTTTTAGTGAATCAGAACATTGGTGCCCATTAGCTCCCTATTTTGAGGTGAGCGACTTATGGACGGTAATCTCGCTAAGTAGCTTCTCAAACTCTTTCTTTAGAATAGTTCCGTTTTGCTTTAAAACAAATGAAATCTTGACTATCATTCATTATCTCTTAACATCATACTATAGATCTTGTCTCATTTAATTTCCAATTATTTTTTCATTAATAACATCTAGAAACGTTATTCGACTATAAGCTGTTCCACCTTCGAGAAGTGGATCAACAGTATTTAAATAAACCCGATCATTTTTTACTGCTTCAATACTTTGCCAAATCGGGTTGTTTTCTAACTCTTCAATCACATCTGGCTGATCTTGATTTTCACTTTCTTCCATTTGCACAAATAAGTAATCAGGGTTAAGATCACTAAACATCTCTAGTGAGATCACTTCTTGGGCTTCCGCAGCTTGTACGACTTCAGGCGCTTCAAGACCAAGATCACCATATAATAGATCGTTAAAATAAACATCCTCTGGATAAATCATAATATTTCCATTACGAATCCGCACCATTACAATGACTTCTTCATTCAATTTATCAACTATATTGGCTTTGACATTTTCTAAATCTTGATCATAATTTTCTAATATAGAGTCTGCTTCGCTTGTTTTACCCGTTATCTCTGCCAGTAATTTTAAGTTTTCTTGCCAATTTGAAGCAATATGAGAAACTGGAATCGTTGTTGTCACTTTGTCTAAGTCTGTTGCTACATCTTCTGGGAATTTAGCAGTACTTAGAATTAAATCAGGATCAAGTTGTAAAATGGTCTCAACATTTGGTTGTTGTTTTTCCCCGATAGCTTCAGCATTTGTCGTGATTGACTGGTACAAGTCAGGAAATTCTCCACCTACCGTAATCGCACCTGTCGGCTCGATACCAAGTAATAAGGCATCTTCCATTGCCTCCATACTTCCTGTAATAATCAGGTTCTCCGCCAAACCATCAACAGGGTATCTTTCTCCTAAATAAGTCACTTCCGTTAATGTTTCTTCAACTTGATCATCATCTTCTGCTATAGCCGCTTGCTCCGGATCAGCTGTAACCTCCACATCCTCTACTTGGTCTTGGTCTCCACATGCAACCAATATTGCAAAAATAAAAGCCCATAGGCTAAATTTAATTACCCTTTTTTTCATCATGATTTACTTCCTTTCCACTTATAATTGATATTGATTCTCATTTTCAATGATAAAGATCATCCGACATCACGTCCATGTAGAATTTGAGGTTTTTATTTTGACAAACCCCCGAATTTTTCTGTAAATTTTGCTAAAACACGTTGATAGGCATAAGCTGAACACTCACGCCAAGGATCGGAAGCAATATGAAAAATTTGTTGATAGCGCACAGCTTTGAGACCCTGCCACACTATTGTCCCTTCCATAGCTGTCCACTGTGTAAGTGTTTCTGTTTCTTGACAAATATTTAATAAGATCCAATCTGGATTTAAGTTTGATAGCTTTTCTAAAGAAAGCGGTTGTTGATTTGCAATTGGTAACGCCATAACCGTTTGACATGATAGTTGATCAAAGATAAGCTCACGCATAGTTGTCGAATAATCTAAATACAAGGTGCCTTTATAAAATCGCAAGGGCAAAAAGCGACTTCGTTTCACATCATTAGACAATACCTTTTGGCTATGGCAAAGGTCGTCTTGATAGCGAATTAACCAATCACTATATTCTTGTTCTTCACCTAAGTATTGTGCAATTACCCTTACTTGGTCTATACAGGATAGCGATTGATCATAAAAGAATACAGGGGCAATAGCTAATAATTGATCAACTTCTTCTTGTGCTTGTCCACTTTTACATATGATCAAGTCTGGTTTACTCGCTTTTAACAGTTGTAGGTTATGCCACCTATCTTTATTAATCTGAAATGCACTTAAATGGACGGGAATATCGTAACGGTATTTTTGATAATAGTATGCTGTCCACTTTGGATGAATCGGAGCTGCATATGGAAAAATATTTAACGCCAACAAGTGTCCCGTTGAAGATAAGTCATAAGCAGCAATTTTTCGTTTTCTTTGCTTGCGATATAAAGAAGGAGACACCCCAACGATTTGCTTGAATTTTTTACTCAAATAAAACTCATCGGAGTAGCCGACTTGGTTAGCAATTGAGCGTAATTTGTCTTCTGTCTGAATTAACAATTGTTTCGTTTTATTGGTCTTTTTCCTTGCTATATAGTCACTCACATTCTGTCCATAAACCTTTTTAAACATCTCGGCAAAATAGACTTGACTTAATCCAGTCTTTTTTGCTAAATAGGCCATAGAAAGCGGTTGATCAAAATACGAATCAATGTAATGCTTAGTATCGGCTAGCAATTGCTCGGTTCGTTGATTTTCTAATGACTGCTCTTGATCAATACACAATACGATGATTTGTTCAAACGCTAATCGCTTTTTAAATTGATCAACTGAACGCTCGTGATTAGAAAGTGTGACTAGCTGATCGATCCGTTTTAATACTTTCTGTGGATCGGCTAAATAATAACTACCTTGTAGTGGAAAGTCTTGATATGAAAGGAAATGCTCTGATTGATCGAGATTAATGATCTGAAAACTTATTTTTGTATAATTAAACGCATCATCGTCAACTGACGTCAATTGATAAACTTGGCTCGGATGAATAAAGCAAATACCCTCAGTAGTTAAATGGACCTCCTGGTTGTCAATTTGAACCAATGCCTTTCCACTTCTAATCATTATAAATTGATATTGTGTCGCTAACCGGTGGGCGAGAGTACCTGCTTGCTTTTGTTCAATATCATGTAATACAAAACCGACGCCACCCCAATTAAAATCGTGTTTTGGAAACTGTTTACTATTGATCATTATTATGTTCCTTTCCTTCTTTTCCTTCCATTATAATTGATATTGAATATCATTATCAATTATAATGGAAGGAACCACTCTTTGTATAGGTAAAGAATGGTCCCACTCTTATGCTTCATTGTGAACGTCTTAGCTTCATTAACAATTCCGTATTTTGACTAGCCGTCCCACGATAATTTGCAATCCCTAATTGTTGCGCCAAATCACTTCGATGAGCAAAACTAGCATCTTCACCCACACTTTTTAAATAATCAACGACACTTGTTGTATTGAGATCACCAGTGGCAGCTGATGATACAAAACGTTGTTGGGATTGATTATTAGCACGCAACTTATTCAATAGTGATAAATTTTGCTCTGCCGTTCCTTGATAATTGGTTATTCCATGCGTTTCCGCCAGCTTTTTACGATTTTGATATGAACTATTTTTACCCATCGCATTCAAGTAATCAACAATACTATTACCTTGATAAGTTCGTGTTTTTTCATCTTCACGAACTCCTGTTTGCTGCTGTTGCTCTAGTTGAAATAGATCAACCAATCCATTGACGTGTCCTTGAGCAACTTGCCTAATCCACGTTTGATCACGCATCTTAACCGCATCATCTGCATGATCAATAAAGCCATTTTCCGTTAAAAGCGCCGGCATACGCGACGCCCTTAACACATGAAATCCAGCTGTCTTTTTGCCACGATTCCGCATACCAATCCGCTCAACGATGTTTTGATGCATCACATCACGCATTGTTACGGTATCAGATCCAGAGGAGAGTTGGTTATAAATAAAATCTTCATAGCCTGTTCCCCCACCAGCGTTAATATGGATACTCAAAAAATAGTCAGCTCCCCACTGATTAGCGTCATCCGTCCGTTGCTGCAAACGAACTGTTTGATCAGTGGTCCGGCTCATTCGGACGTCTACCCCTTGACAGCGACGCAATAACCGATTTATTTCCTGAGCAATATCTAATACAAGATCTTTCTCTTGCAAACCATTAGCAACCGCCCCTGGATCGGTCCCGCCATGACCTGGATCAAGATATATTTTTATCATCTTGTTTACCTCCTTGTAAGTGTTGGTCTGCGTGTTGCGCTTCTAAAGTAAAACTATTATTCTTCCAACTTGCCCAAACGGTCACAATAATTGAAATCAACACAGATGCCCCTTGATAAATATCATCATCCGTAAAAGGCAAAAGCTTAAAGTCAAAAAAAGCAAGACCTATCTGATTTAACAAAATTAAAAAAAGGGCGATGATCCGCCCCCACGTTTGTTTATTGACACCTTTTATATTTAACACCCATTCACCCCCGATAAATCAAAATAATTAACGTAATTAAAGCAAACAGCCAACCACCCCACTCACGAATCGTTTGACCTAATAGTTGCTTACCCTCACGCTTCGCTTCGATTTTATTAATCTTCTCTTCTACAAAGCCTAGCTTCTCACGCAAGCCATTATACTTGTTAATCATCTTACGCGTTTCACGCATTTCTAAGCGTAATTCACTAAAATCTACTTGAACCTGGTTAAGTTGTTCAAACAACTCCTTATTGGTATACCATTGACCACGTTCACCCATCTATACCTCCCCTCCTTTAAAGTAAGAAAATGATACCGATGCACCCAAACACCCCGTATCATTCAACACTTAGAGATTATTTCTTTAATAGATTTGTACTAAAACAACCCTTCAATCAGCGAGCGTGGGCCTACAGGATGTAGGTCATGCAGACGTTGCCACAGGACGTGGCGTTCTTAGTCTACGATCTTACCCGCTCACTGATGGTTTTGCGTGGATCAGGACATTAGCTTTCCTCTAAATAGATGAGCTTTACTCTCTATTTTGAGGCGGACGTCTTATGGACAGCTGCCTGTGATAACATGCAATCAACGTCATTAAAAAAATCCCTATTTTCGAATTCTATAGCAAATAAGTTAGTTTTTTCTTAAACTTGGGACCAGCATAGTTTGACTTTATTACTTCCTGTCGCTTTGCTAAAGTTTTATCTGTTCCTAATGAAAAAAAAATAAGCCTATTCGGCTTCATTGTTTTCAAGTGATTCTAACTCGCTTTTAAGCGTTTCTGCGTCTCGTTTAAGTCGTTCGTTTTCCTCCAACAATATAGCAACTTTACGGTTAGCCTGAGCTAATTGCTGTGCGTACTCTGTACTCAGATTGTTGATTATTTCATTTACGTCTTGATTCATTTCAATTCCTCCAATTTTTGTTTTAGTTCGGATAATTCTTTTTTTTGTGTCATAACTAAAGTCGATAACTCTTGTATGGCTTTCCACGACAAAGTATTCATATCATACTGTGAAATTGCATCTCCATCATAATTAATTACTTCTTCTGGTGTTTTATAGCCCTCTCCGATCACCAAACCGTATTTATTTTTATAAACACCGTTTTCTACATCCGATTTAAGTTTGTATTGGCATAAATCAGATTGATTGATAGTATCTAGTGCTGATAAAGTAATATGCTTAATATCTGTTTTATAATCAGATAGCGAAGATGTATCGAAAGAGCTTGCCTGAATAGGTCTATAACTAGTTGTAGATCCTGTCTCTGTTATTCTAACTGATCCGTTCGCCATCGGTCTAACATACATGTGAGAACCAGCACCGTTGTGATCAATTGCGTTTGTATATACGTAACTCCCTCCTTGTAGAACTAAATTACCGTTTAAATCAATGGCACCTGACATATTTATAGCCGTAGAAAAAATTTCTATTATTGATCCTGAAACTTTAGTCTTCTGCGTTGACGTTAACTCGATGAAGCTCTGTCCATACAAATCACTCCCCGTCCTAATAGCACCTCTATGATGGTTACCGATTTCACTATAAAAGTCAATGCCTGCACCTCTCAATTCAAACGACAAATTTATTCCTGAGAATTTTTCAGACGTTATCTCTACATAAGAAATCACTGCGTCATCTTTCGTGCCTTTAGATAAACTAAATCGAGAATCACCTAAGCTCATCTCTTTATTGTAGTCAGGGTGCGAATCGTCTTTTGATGAAAACAGAGATCCGGTTATATTAACACCAGTTATATCTCCAGCTGTTATCGTACCTAAGTTAGCGCTAATTGCCGAAAGATTAGCCGCATCTATTTTATCTGCTGTAATACTGGCAATCTTGGCATCAGTAACCGCTAAATCATCTATCTTAGCTTCTGTGATTGCAGCCTCAGCAATTTTAGCGTTAGTTATAGCGCTGTTTTGTATAGCTGCATTTCCGACTGCTAATTCAGCGATTGCACCGTTTTCAGCTGTAATTGAGTTAGCTGCTATCTTTTCAGATGTAATCGCCTGTGATTGTAATTTAGGTGTACTTATACTATCATCTTTAATTTTAGTTTCGACAATAGATTCTTCTTCAATTTTATCTTCAGTGACAGCACCGTCCGCTAGTTTTTCCGCTGTAACTGCAAGGTCAGCTAACTTTTCGGCATTAATAGCGCCCATTTCAACGTCAATATCTTGTACTCTGACCGTCTCTGCGCTAACTTCTGATGAATAACCAGACGCTGTACCTCTCGTGTTTACCGCCCTAACTCTGAAAAACCAGATTTCGTTCGTCTCGGCTTCAAACATGATGCTACCTGCCTTACCACTCCACACTATATTACTAACAGCAGGGGTAAAGCCGGGTGTCTGTGAAGCATAAACTTCGTATGACGCAATGGTAGATGAGCTCTTATAATCCCATTTAACCGATATAACCTTAAAAAAGCCTTCCGCTACCACGTTTTGTGGTGTCGATGGCTGATCATCTCTAAAGTTATTATCATCAATCTCAACGCTTTCTACGGCTGTATCTGCGTAATCTTTCGAGTTGCTGTATACAGTTAAATCTCGTTGTTCAATTTCTTCTTTGTTATACGTATATTCCTTCAACTCATTAAAGCTAATTCTGGCTTTAATTTGTGCCTGTAGCTGTCGCCAGATATTAGTTACCTCTTCCTCAGTAAACTCAATAAAATCTCCTAACTCAATATGTTTGTTTGACTTATTAAAAATATCACGGCGCTGTTCAAAAACACGTGCTTCAATGTACAATGGTGGACTAAATTTCTGGTCCTTGATGCGAATGGTATCCCCAAAACGGATTTGCTTGTTGTGCATGTCGGGGACATTTTCAAGATCAATAATATCGCATTCATAAGTAATAAACGCCTGAATGCGTTTATTAAGTTCTGTACGACCGTATTGCGCCAATTGTTCTAGCGAAAACTCTGATTGATTTGACTGTGGCTCAAACACATCAACTAAATGTTTTAATTCACCTGTCGCTGGATCTGGTCTCCCCCATCTTTGTAAGGCGTCAGCATCCTCCACTAACGTTTCAAGGCGTTCACCATCTTCATTCTCTGGACCTAAGCATAATAATGCGGTGTAAATTTGACTAACATCTTCCTTACGCACAATCCCCTCTAAATCTTTACCGAATGTGATTTCTCGGCCCTTCCAGTCACCGACGCGCTCTAATAAGTCAACATAACGACCAACAACACGACCGCCTTCTGTTTCTGTTCTAAAGCTTAATTCAAGATCAAATCCATTAGCGACACGTTTTAGGAACGCAAACGGATTGGTATAGCTGTCAATATTGAACGTCATGGTAGCATTACTGTCCATTCTTCCGGGACGCCATTCTGTACCATTAGTAGCAAAGCTCACCGCCGTTGTCGGCGTATAACCTGTTAATGTCTGTGGTTCGACAACAGCAGCTTTTCTTAATTCCAAATAACTAGCTAGTGCTAAGACGCGCACTTCCAAACCGTTCGGACCCCGTTTTTTAACGACTTCATCAATAATAAATTCAGTGTACCCTTGTTCTTCAGCAGGAATGACCATCCGGTTTCGCTCAGTTAAATATTCAGCAAACTTTTTATCAGCTAAAGCAGTAATTTCAAACGTTTCTAGATAATCTTTGAGCGAACGTCTATGCTCATTCTGTAAAACACTTCCTTGATCAATTGTGTCTAAAATAACATTTGTCTGTCCATTCAAAACATGTATCATTTTATCACCTCCTATTTAAACCGCTCTTGATAGCGTACAGTTGCGTTAAAATTCTCTTCTGGATGCAGGGTAAGTTCATTTTCTCCTGTTTTAAGAGTAAAGTAATGGCCACCGAAGTCTTTAAGTGGTGTTGCATCTTCGCCATTTAACAGCATTTCCTCGTTTTGCGCGTCGAATGTGATAACATCGCCTGTCGTTGCTATATAAGGCGTTTGATCTTCTTGTACAATATTTTTTTGATACACTCTTACTCGATTTATCCTAGCTAGCGATACAGGTCTGTTGTCGTATGTCCTAATATATAATTGGATAAACTTTAAATTTCCTAAAACATTAGAATCGTTTTCTGTAGTTGCGTATGATCTTGTCATACTCTGTACGTGTCGACCTCGACTATCAATTCTAGCAATGTAAAAAGTGAAGCATCCTTGCATCCTTATCATCCGCATAGAAAATGTAGCTAAACCCATATCATCATACTGATAGTTGTTTGGACTGATTGCGTATTTGGGATCAAATAAGTTCGTATGTTCTCCTACTCTTCCATGTGCTCTACGTCGAGATAGGCTAGCAGTATTGTCGTTAATTCCTAGCTTACCTATCATATCCATTCCTTCACTAAAAAGATAAAGCTCAGTTCTAAAATTTTCAATTACGTCCTCATCACGCGTATCAAAAATAACCTCTACTTCAAAATCTGATAGAGCTGAGGGTATCTCTCTAATGATTGCAGGACCATGACCATAATCACCTGTTCCGTAGTCGGTTGCAATAAACCCTGTACCATCAAACCCTATTTCCCCTGAAACAATTTGATTATTTATATCATCGATATTTACCGGTGATGTACTCCACTCATTTATGTCTTCACCATTTGAATCATAGACAAGTACATTTTGTTCTACGACCTTAACATCCTCATCGACAGGATAACCAAGTAATAAATATTCATTTAAATGATTCTGTACCATCGCAAAAGTAATCGGTGCTAGCACCTCGAATTCAAAAATGGGATAAGCAGTTGCCGTTCCCTCATTGTTTACCTTGAGCGTATTAGACGCAAAGACCGATTCTTTTTCCTCACCATATTTATACGGATCGGAACATAGGAAAACAATACTTGCGATAAGCGTATTGCTCTCTTCTTCCGGTAAGATATGACTTTGCATGGTTGCATAAAATAGAAAATCCTCATCAGTAAACTGCAGCTGCTTTTTTGATCCTTCCAATAAATGATTTAAACGAGATAATCGCTGTCTAAGTCCAGCACTACTTTTATCCGTTATTTTGTACTTCACTTCAATTTGACGATGTGTCAAATCAGGATTATCTTGTTCTAGTAAACCATCCATCCCCATGATGTCTATGGTTTCAATTAGTTGCTCACTATGACTTCGCCCCGTTACGGTTAATGTTGCAAAACTACCTTGATCGTCTGTTAATAATTGATCTAAATTATGACCATTAAATATCGTATTTAATGATAAGGAAGCACTCGATGTGCTCCCTGCTGTTGTATCCACAAATTGATACATATCGCTCACCTCCTAAGCAAATGATTTTTCTGTCCGATGGATACGATCTTGTTCATGATTAATATCTTCAACAAAGCGACGAAATTCTTGATTTCCAATTGAGACATTAATAAATGCAGATTGTTTCTGACTAGATAATTGATGCTGATGCCTTTGATTTCTAAAAAGTTGGGAATCACGATGAATATGATTTACTTGACCGGCTACATCGAGATCTGAAATAGGGCGTTCGATTACACGAGCCATTGCCTCAGAGGCACGGCGTAATTTGGTTCGTGAATGATTTAAACCGATTTCTAATCCTTGCCCTGTATATCTACCATACTCTTTCATCAACTTCGATGGGCTGGCAATACCTAATACTGATTTAATCGGTCCCGGTACCACTTTAGAGATGAGATTTCCTACCTTACTCGAAAGCCAGTTTCCCATTCCTTTAATACCTTCCCAGAACCCTTTTATTAAGTCGCCGCCCCAATCCAGTGCATCGTTAAATAGATCAGTAAACCAACCACTAATCGAATCCCAAAGCGCTGTAAAAGCTGGTTTGACCGTCTGCCAAGCGTTGTCTACTAAACCTTTAATACCATCCCAAATGGAATCCCAAATCTTCAATACCGCTTCTTTCATCCCTTCAAAATCACCAGTGAACATGGAAGCAAAAAATTCAATAATCCCTAAAATAACATTAATGACCGTTTCAATAACGATCTGAATTCTCTCCCATGTTTTTTCGATAATATGTTTAACAATTGGCATGACGCGTTCAAAGATGTTTTGGATAATCGGTAAGACATATGCAATAATATCCTGCACCTTATCCATAACGGCCTCTATAATCCCATAGATAAAACTAAAGATGTTTTCTACGGCATCCATAATCGTCTCACCATGTTCTGACCAGAACGTTTGAATTTTTTCTAATTGGTCTTGTATAAACGTGATTACCTTACCTAAAACAGATTCAATAATCTCCCAGACATGTTCCATGGCCTCTTGAATCGTTTCCCAGACTGATTCAAAGATGGTTTGCGCTTTCTCAATAAGCACTTGACCATGTTCTTCCCACCAATCGGTAATAAATGTCCACACTTTTGTAACCACATCAGCAATTTCCTCTACAATTGGCACAACGAAATCTCGAACAGCTTCAAAAACACGATTAACAATATTTTGAAAGGTCTCTGAATTTTGATATAGCTCAACGAAAAGCATCGCTAATGTAGCCAAGACTGTTGCAAAAATAACAAATTTATTGGCGCCAATCAATTTATCCAAAGTGCTAAAAACTTTGCTTAGCTCCTGAACAGATTCCCAAACGCTTTGGAAAGATCCGGTGGTTTGATCAGCAAAACCGTTAATCCGTTCAGCTGCTTTATCAAAGCTCTTGGCAAATTCATTGACTGATTCTGCTAATGCGGTCAACGGATTATTCGACAATTGTTTTTCAATTACACCAATAATACTCGTTACTTCACCAGCTGTATTTTGTAAAAAATTTGTAATATCATTAGCTTCTGACATATTTAAACCTCCTTTCTTAAGTTAGCAACATAAGCTGCCTTTGCCATGTTTTTTTGTTTAGTTGAGAGACTAACTTTCTTTTGAATTGGCCTTTCTATTTCCTTCACCCGCTTGTCATAGTCAAAGAATTGCTTAAAACTTTGGAAAACTGGTACTTGTCGTTTTCCTTTTTCCTTCGTTGCTTTTACTTGTTGATGAAGCCATGCTTGAAGATGCATATCATATTCATCATCAATACGTTGCAATCGTAAGGCACGCATTCTCATCTTATACTCATATAAAGTCATTAACTCAATCTCACGTAACGATTGACAATTCAAGTAGCGAAAGCAATTGAGAATAATAGATTCATAGGTTGCAACCGCTTGGTTTAACTTTCGCTCGCTTTTGCCTGTTGACTGAACGTTTTGATCGTGTGAATGACCGTTGCTGACTTTCCCATTTCAGTTTCGATCTGTTCAAATAGTGTACTTAAATCGCCTTCTTTTTCTGCATACGTTTCAATAGCCTGATCAATCTCATGTATTGAAAAACCAAGGTGGGCAGTAGCTGCCTTAATCACCTCTGTTAACGCTACTGGATTAGCCTGTTGCAAATTCATATAAGCTAAGTTAACACCCATACCAAACTCAAGACCTTGATAATCAACTTTATATACTTGATCAAGCTCACGGCAAAATTTCAATCCAAACTTTAATTCAACTTCACTATCCTTAATATAAAACTTCATTTCATAACCTCCTATGATTTAATAAATCGAACGTTTAATCAGTGGATGGAGCGCTACAGGACGTAGGTCATGCAGACGTTGCCACAGGACGTGGCGGGCTTAGTCTGTAATCCTTCTTAAAGATGTCTACGATCTTACCCACCCACTGAGGAACACAAGCTAACGTCTTCGCGTCCTGCGAAAACGCTTGTGTGACCAACATCCTGTTGGCCCGAGTGAATCAGGATATTAGCGTCCATTAGCTCCCGCCTAAATAGATTTTGAGGCGGGGGTTATACGGACGGTTATCTATGATAAACCAACAACTTTGTCGTTTTCCATCCTCGTACGCTTACGGTATTAATAGTGTAAAGAAAATGAAGAAGGCAATTATGCCCCCTCGTTTCCTTCCTCTCCTTCTGCAACCGTATCTTTAAACAAGTATTGAATCGCTTCTTCCTGTTCCTCTGTTAAGGTTGCAAAGCCGAATTGAGGCTCCATCTCAACGGTAAATGTACTTGAAATCGTTGCATCTTCTTCCGCACTAGAGACATCTTCCCATGAACCAAGATAACCTTGTGCATAAATAGCCGGATACTTCCCTTGATCATTTTTCAGTTCTTGATCAACAGTGACTTCCCAAACTTCTAGCTTCTCTCCTTTAATTACAGCTTCTCGTAACATCGCTGCAAGGGGATCTTTTTTCGTTTGGATCGCTTCAATACTAACTTCAGACTCTAGTTCTCCTGGTTTAACAATCGTGCCATCTTTGGTAATAATCGTCTCAAGCTCACGACTATAACTAAAGGTGTGGCTTGTTTGAAAAACAAGCTTTGCCGCTTGATTCTCCTGATCCGCTAACTTTCTAAATAATAAAATTTTATTTTTTCCTTCCAATACTGATTGAATAGCTGTTTCTGACATTTTAATTTCCTCCTAATATTTTTTAAAATGATTGATTTCGTTCGTCTTTAACCTGTCAATACGTTGGGGATCGAGAATTATTCATAGCTCTACCTCCTTATTTGTTGGTGCAACCTTTTATTGACGTGTTGAGGTCAAGGTATCCATTTACCTCCATCAAAAAAACGAAGATTCAGCTGCATGCTATCTCCGTTTTAACGCAAAGTTTTATTAAATTGACTTAGCTTATTACAGTAGACTTATCATCGTTGCTTCTTAGCTAAACTTATGTATTCTTTTTAAATTGCTCAATGCGTTGTTAGTCTCAGCACCTAATTTGCTGACGCCTTTTATCCATAATGACTTATAAAACGAACCTTCAATCCGTCAATGCTTTCGTTTTTCTCCCACTGATGGATCGTTGCGTGCACCAGGACATTAGTAAGGGTTTTATGGACGCTTATCGGTGATAAAAATAAAACAAAGCAACTGCTCATCCTTCAGCTGCTTTGCTCTAATTTTCTACACTACCATAATAGCACGGTTTTTGATTAAAAAAATGACATGGGAGTGACATTGACTATCTCCAACCTAACACTTCAATCGTGACATGAATAATTTCATCTCGCCAACGCATCGCTTGTCGTTTACTAATAAAACATTGATCAGCAATCGCATCCCACGTATATTTGCGATTTGACCAGTATCTCACTTTAACTAAGGCTTGATACTCATCTGATAGCTTTTCATAAACCGTGTCAATTGCTTGAACAATTTGCTTTAAATAATCTAACTGTTTGTGCTTGGCTAATTGCAGGGCCGTTGCCTGTGTTGGATCGCGAATAATATTAGCATGTCCACCTCCAATATTATCATCGCGTTGCCACGTTTCTTGATAGGGATTAATAATGGTTTCCTCTAAACGCTTAATTTCCTTTAGCGTCTGCTGGTAATTTCGCCATTCAGCTTCTACTTTTTTAAAAGTTTCTTTCGTTACTTTAATGTCATACATGATAACAATCTCCTTACTGGTTTATTTAGTACCTTTAAAAGGTACTATAAGATAAAACGAACCTTCAATCTGTTGGCATTCTCATTCTTTCTCCACTAATTTTCAGTTGCATAAATCAAGATATTAGCGTCCATCCCCTCTATATATTGTGACAATTTATGAACGCTTATCTATGATAAAAAAAAATTGGTTATAATATTTTCAATATATTCTATAATATAATACCTAAAAAAGGTACTGTCAACTCATTTTATTACTTAAATACTTTTTAAAGGTATAATAGCTTTACAAAACTAACTTAAAAAGGTACTATAAAAGAAGTAGGAGGGATAAAAATGAGTGACTTAAAACAAACCTTAGCCCAGCAGCTTAAGCAACAATTAGCACGAAAAGGAATCACACAAACGATGATGGCTAGAGCTTTAAATATACCTGAAATGACCGTTTCTAATTGGATGAAGGGAAAGACGTATCCAAGACCTGATAAATTACAGCGCTTAGCAGACTATTTCGGAATTACGAGAAGTGAGTTAACAGAGGAGCTACCACACAACCTTACACCGATTGCATCACAAAGTGTAGCAATTCCGATTCTTGGTACAATTGCATGTGGTGACCCAATCACAGCTGAAGAGAATATAAAAGGTTATTATTATGAGTCCCCCGACACGTTGCCCAGCGGTCATTTAATCTGCTTGGAAGCAGCTGGCGAATCGATGTCACCTACCATTCCGCATGGATCTGTGGTTTTGATCCGAGAACAACCTGAGGTTGAAAGTGGGGAAGTTGCTGCAGTACTCGTTAACGGCGCAACAGAAGCCACACTAAAGCGTGTGAAAAAGCAAGGTGATACATTGATTCTCGTTCCAGATAACCCTAGCTATGATCCGATTGTCGTGAACGAGAACAACCCCGCTAAAATTATTGGAAAGGCGATCAAATACACGATGCAATTATGATAAATATGTACAATGTGCTAAACATCAAAGCGGTTCAATTGCTAAGTGATTCTTGAACATTAATTTAAATATGCCCATCAGAGCACTTGCGCTAGTCAACGTGCTCTTTTTTAGTTTAAAGCTTTAACCTGAAGAAGCACATACCTTGATAATCTTCTGTTATTTTTGAAAAATCATGTATTATCCATCAGATGATTATAAAAGAGCACCCCCAAAAGGATAGTTACATAGCGACTTGAAGCTTAGCAATCATTTATTAATAGAAAATTCACATTCTATATTAACGAGCAGGCAGGGATTTATCTTATCATAAATCCCTGCCTACGATTGTTTTAATAAAACGAACCTTCAATTTTAAAACCTCCCTTATTTAATTTTTCCAGACCACGTTGACCATTACTTTCTAAATTACTCCCCCCTCACCATAGATTCTACTAGTCTCTAATAAACCGAGATAAATAGTAGTTGATGCTATTAAAAAAAGTAATATAGTATTACTTTTTTAAACTATATTAATAGAATTAAATAATTTATATTAAATCAATAGTTTAAGTATGGGCACTAATGCAGAAAATATGGCCATAAAAAGTAAGATAAATCCAATTTCCCTATCCCCTTTTTTTATTAATTGAATACTATAAATAACTATTAATACCACAATTAAATAAGTAATCACATTATTAAAAATGACATCGTTTATTCTGAATACATATGATAATGCTATGAAAATTACAATAGACAACGCTGATAAGAATTTTATTATTTTCAATTTAGATGGCACCCTCTTAATTATATAAACTAATACGAGTTCCTTAAATAGTATTAATATTATAAGTGATATAATACCATTTTTTATAAAAATAGCAAGCTTAAACCATTAAAATGTAAATAAAATTCCATATTTATGAATTAAATTTATTAATATCAGTTCTTGATATTCTAGATTCCTAAACCAAAAGTATCATAGTATTTATCCTTTGCTAATTGTTTTCACAATGTCAAATTATTTTCGTTGTTCTCTTTTGCACGTTTCATTTGTTATATCTATACCATTTTTTAAAGTGATTAATCTCGGGTAACTGCTAAACTAAAATTGAACATTTTCTACTCAAATTACATCGGATCATTTATTTAGAGAGTATAAAAATTACTGGAGTTTGATGGATCAGGTGATCAGGATGGTATTACAATTAAAAGTGACTGTGGAAGTTCATTAATTGAAAAGGCAAAACTTTAAAGTTGCTGCTATCGCTTGTAAATGTAAAGATGCATTTGAAAACGAAGAAGAGGCTTATGATATTTTATACCAAGTGTTTACGCAAGAGAAGGCCGATCGATCCATACGCGCAAAACAAAATCGTATACGTGCAGCGAATTTCCCACAAAAGAAATTGTTAGATGAACTTGTCACCGAAGCATTACCGGAACAAGCAAGAGCAAAGCTGAAAGAATTAACATCATTAGCATTCATAAAAAAAGGCCAGAATATCATTTTAACTGGACCACCAGGGACAGGGAAATCCCACATGGCCATTGGATTAGGGATGGAGGCTTGTTTGGCAGGATATCGTGTGTTTCTCGCAACAGTACCTTCCTTTATTAATCAATTAAAAGAACATCGTTCAGAACGAACGTTACGTAGCTTTGAATTGAAATTCGAGAAATATGACCTCGTCATTCTCGACGAATTAGGCTATATTTCATTTGATAAAGAAGGCGCAGAATTACTCTTCTCCCATTTATCTTTAAGAGCTGGAAGAAAGTCAACGATAATAACGAGTAATTTGTCTTTTATAAATTGGCAAGATATCTTTCACGATTCTGTTTTAACCGCAGCTTTAACGGATCGTTTAACACATAGATCTTATGTTTTAAACATGAATGGCAATTCTTATCGGATGCGTGAAACAGCAGAATGGCTGAGATCAGAAAGTGAACAAGTGGTGCAAAATTAAATTAACATATGGTTCACTTTTCAATTGACAAATACAATGAGGTAAAATGGATCAAATTTTTCTACTGATTTCGAAATGTATTCACCTATAATTACCTCGTTGGCACCTGCTTCTATTACTTTTTTTGCTTTCTCATCATTACGAGCTATACCAACATTGAATGCCTCACTCAGAGAAGCAAGTTGATGAGCGAAATGTCCAAGTACACCAGTCGAACCGGTTATAAGTATTCGTTTACCTAGAAGCATTCCCCCTTTTCTAAGTGTATAAAGAGCAGATAAGCCTGCCACTGGCAGAGTGGCAGCTTGAGCATAGGATACTGTATCAGGAATCTCGGCTATGAAATTCACAGGGGCAACGACTTTTTGTGGCCATTTCGAATCTTATTAAAGTTCTGCTTGCTTTTACTATTTGCGTTGCTCGCCCACATGAGCTATAAATCAATCACGCCTAATGATGCATACCCGGTATTCATCGTGCTTATGTTTTTGCAATTGATCTCCTAATACTCTTAAAAACTGTGGTTTTAACTCATGTTCTATTTTCTTTCCTATTTGAAAAATATTAATAGATGCGACATAATAACCTTTTCCTTTTATAGAATATAACTATCCTTGATTTTCAAGTTCATAGTATGATCTTTGTACAGTATTCGGGCTAATCATATTACTTAAAATTTGCACTTTTATTTTTTCGGTTAACTGCTCGTATTTTGGATTTCTATTTTGTTTATTCTAATTTAAACATATAACCTCTCCATCATCTTAATTATTGGGATGGTTATTTTCTCTTAATATAGTTACAAAATATTCTTTTACTCATTTCAGATACTCAAACTTATAATTTCGAACTTTAAACAGATGGTGGCAAATCTATTTGGTCAATCACTGTTTAACTGTTCTTTTACTCTATCTGGTAGTTCTTCAACCTGTATTTCTTCCCACTTTTCTACATAAGTCCCTTTTGTAGTAACTATTAAAAAGGCATTTTCTTTTAATACTCTTGCTGAACTAAATGTTACTTCCTTTTTATCACCGTCTTCAGTATAGCCAATTAAAGTATATTCATATCTGCGAACATCAATGGGTTCTTCATTGATTTGTACATATATCTCTTCTTTAGGTACAAAAGGGTTGATAAGATCTCTTTCTACTTCTGGAACAAGCGTAAAAAAACCAACTAATATGACAACTAAAGCAAGTACAATTCCTACAGTTATTTTCACTACTTTTTTCAATATTTATCTCTCCCTTAATTTATAATTAGCGATATACATATTCTTTTAAATTTTTGATGTAACTAGAACGAATGACAATAAAGTATAGAAGCTGTAATCCCAAGAATCCTAAAATGGTAATAACTCCTGATTGAAATACGTTAGAAAATCCTCCCTCCCTTTGTAACACCTGTAAGGCGAAACCTGTTTCAACAATAGCCAACAAAAATGGTAGGAAAAAGAGGATTGCCATTTGAATGTTTGCGTTTTTAACCATTTCCTTTTCACTCAATCCGATTTTAGCTAGTGATTTATATTTTTTTCTTTCCTCATATAAATCCGTAAACAACCTGAAATACAAGAAACTCCCAGCAGCCAAAAAAAAGATGATGCCAATAAATAAACCAATAAACAGACTTAAACTTGGTAATTGAACAGTCTGATAATATTCGATGGCCTTTGAAGAGTACCTAGCATCTGGGTTATATGTTTCACCAACGATATGATCATGTATCTTTTGACTTATATCTAAGTTCTCTTTTGAATTAGCAAATTGAAAAGCATAAAAGGTTACTAACTCATTACCTTGCTTCAATAGATTAAAGGTATTTTCATCAACAACTAACACATCATGAAGAGAAAGGAGTGGCTGTTCAATTGATTGCAACTTTATCGACATTTGTTGGTTATTTAATTGTAAGTCTGTCGTATTATCTTGGAGTACTGTATATCCTTCTCGTTCTGTTTGCCCAAAGTAAACCCCTTTTCCTTCCTCAAGTTTAGAAGTTTTTAATTCAGGTAATATCTTAATCCCATCTTTGTATGAAAGAACTAAAACAGGATAATTCGATGATCCTTGACCAGTTTCAATCACTTTAAATTTAGATTGCTCGTAATCTATATTTTTTTGTTCAAACTGTTGTTGAATATATGTCAGTTGTTCATTTTCATCCTTGTTACTAGAATAGGATAGAAACTCCATTTCATATAATGAATCTTCAGTGGTAAACATTGATTTATAAGTGGCTAAAGTCCCTGTTGCCGTAAAGGCTACAGCAGAAACAATACTTACGATGAAAAATAAACGAGCATTATCTTTGACTCGATACATTAAATCAGAAATCCAAAGTAGGTTTGTACCTTTTCTATAAAATTTCTTATTTCGTTTCAACAGTTTCAGTACCCAGACACTTAACTGGCTATAAAACAAGTAGGTCCCTATTACTGTACAAACAGTAATAATAACTGCACTACCAATATCAATACCTGCAAATAAAGCCATGCCAAACCCTCCACCTAAGAACATCATTCCTAGTATAGAAAAAGGTATAGAAGGCTTTGGTTCTCTTTTTGGTTTGACCGACCCCTTTAGTAAAGAAACTACTTCTTCTGAATGGATAATAAAGAGTGTAAATTGAGAAATAAGTACAAACAGAGGTAGAAATACCCCAATTGTTATTCCTAGTGCTTTCAAGGGGAAATATAGTTCAAGTGGTTCCATTTCGACTATATATGACCCTGCAGTAAAGAACAGTTTAGCAAGCACTGTTCCACCAATGATTCCTGTAATGATAGAAGCAAGACCGATGAATACATTCTCCAGTGTGATTAGTAGGCGAAGTTGTTTAGGTGATGCCCCTTGAATTGTAAGGATTCCAAATTCACTTTTCCGTGTTTTTAAAAAGGCACTTACAGAATAAAGGACAAATAAGATTGAAAAGACAAAAATGACCCATTCTGCAAATACCATGCCTTTTTTGGCAATGTTATTCATATAACCTGTTTCTAATGCAGGATGAAAGATGAACATCGCAAACATAAAGAAAATCATAACAGCGAACGAACTGCTTAAATAAAAAGCTAGATATGCCCGCAAATTACGCGTTATATTTTTATAAGCGAACTGTGGAAAGGTCATCCGAATCTCCCCCTAGCATTGATAGAACATCTAAAATCTGTTGGAAAAATACCTTTTGATTCGTTCCTTTATATACTTCGTTGTACAATTTACCATCTTTAATGAAAATAACTCGATCACAATAGCTAGCAGCAGATGGATCATGGGTAACCATTAACATCGTTGTTTTATCTTTTTCGTTAATCATTTGTAAAGTCTGCATCACATCTTTCGATGATTTAGAATCTAAGTTTCCCGTTGGTTCGTCAGCTAACAACAAGGAAGGCTGATGAATGATTGCTCTAGCGATTGCAGTACGTTGTTTCTGACCGCCTGATACTTCATATGTTCGTTTATTTAAGATTAAATCAATACCTAGCTTTTGAGTGATAGCCTGTACTTTCTTGTCAATTTCACCTGAATCTACACTTTCTAGTGTCAAAGGCAGCATAATATTTTCTTCCAATATTAATGTGTCTAATAAGTTAAAGTCCTGAAAAACAAATCCTAGTTCTTTCCTTCGAAATTCTGCAAGTTTCCCTTTTTTTAATTTATGAGGCTCTTGCCCGTTAACAATGACCTGTCCCGATGTCGGTCTATCAATTGTGGAGATTAGATTTAATAGTGTTGTCTTCCCCGATCCAGACGGCCCCATTACACCAATAAATTCTCCCTTTTCAACATTAAACGTAATATTTGTTAAAGCTTGGAAGGTCGATTTTCCATCATAAATTTTATTTAAATCTTGTACTTGTAATAGATCTGCCATTATATTGCCTCCTACATATTTGACTGTATATTTATTATATAAGGAATATAAAATACAAAAATAGAATTACCTTAAATCAACCTTACACTTTAGTAAGGAAAAGACATAAAAGAACCTTACCCCTTCATTAGTTGGGTAAGGTATGACTTTCTTTAAAGGCCTTACGATAGGGTTGTACAAACTCTTTAATATCGTACTACCGCGCCTGTATAGCCACGTTGTTTAATCTCCAGGATAAGCTTCTCACAATTAAACACGTGATCTTCTTTTACGCGCTTAATAAAGTATTCTTTGTAGGGATCTAGCTTCGATCCCTTTTCACACGCTTCTGTACATGGTTTTTCTCTCGTTCACTTAACGCTTTCACAGTATGTCTATGCATTCCCAACATCTCTGCGATATCAGTATGTGCCATACCTCGTTCCAAGAATTCTTTCACTCTTCGTCGCTCTTCCTCCAACTTTATAAATCAAATCTCCTCCTCTTAGGATTCAAACTAATTATGAAGTTTGTCGAAATTTATGGCGACGATTTTGTATGTTTTTCCGGCTATATTGTCCATTTTAAAAACGACTCTTTCATTTCCCTTTATGCTAGTGTTTATTCGATGAAACATATTCCTTAAAATATATTTTAAAGGTTGTACTTTGTCCTATTTCTGATTGTAGTTCTATTTCATGCTGGAGCTTACCCATAATTTCTTTTACTAAATAAAGCCCCATTCCCGTTGACTCGTGATACAATCTACCATTTACTCCTGTAAAATAAGGTTCAAAAACCCTTCTGATATCTTGTGAAGGAATTCCAACACCGAAGTCTTTAATTTCTAATAAGATGCACTCTTCTTGTTTCTCAATTTTGATATTTAATGTATCACTTTTGTTAGCGGAATATTTAACGGCGTTTGAGATAATTTGACCTATAACAAATTGCAGCCACTTCTTATCAGAATACACGCACAATTTATCTTTTGGGAAGTACTTTCTAGGGAAAATTTTGTATTGAATAAACAATCTTTTATTTTCCATTATAATTTCATTCATAAAGTTTTGAAGAGGGATCTTTTCAATAGAATAGTCTTTTTCAAACATAGATAGTCGTGATGAATATAGCACAGTTTTTAATCCATCTTCTAATCGATATAACTCTTTTCGAATTGCCTGAAATAACGCTTCATCATTATCTTGAATCATTAAATGGATGACAGATAAGGGCGTTTTCATTTGATGTACCCATTGATTTGTAAATGTTACTCTTTCATTTAAATCTTTCTTAACCTGTTGCAGATTATTTTCATATAGTTCGGTGAGTACAGATTGCCTTTCATAAATGGATTCAGCTAGTACGCTTTTTCCCAATTGTGTTACATATAATTCGTCATCATTAGACTTTTGTAACCATCGGTAAAGTTTTATATCCTGTATCCATCGATATATTAGATAAATTCCTATAGTTATTACTTGAATCATAAAGACATAAAACAAATGATCCAATTCTTGAAATCCTAGAAACCAGTAGTAAACAAACACAAATATTCCCTGTATGGTGGTAACAAAAACAAGGGACAAATGTGAACGAAGAAATAACTTCATTCTACTTCCTCCCATGTACATCTCATCCTATAACCTGCCCCACGAACTGTTTCAATAGCATCTTTGATTCCAATATCAGAAAGTCTTTTCCTTACCCGTGTGATATAAACGTTTAACGTATTTTCATCAATAAACATATCCGTATTCCACATTTTTTCAATTAAACGATCTCTACTTGTTATCTTTTCTCCACGTTCTAATAATACTTCTAATAATAATGATTCCTTTTTTGAAACCTCTGTTGACTTCAATTGAAATCGAAGTTCCATTCGCTCTGGTAAAAATGTTAAACCATGAAAATTAATCATCCGCTCACCTTGACTGGGTGCATATTCGCCATATGCTCGTCTTAGATGACTCTTGACTTTAGCAATTACCACATCATATTCAAAAGGTTTTGTAATGTAGTCATCCCCTCCGTTTTCTAGGGCCATAATTTGATCCATTGTGCCCTCTCGTGCAGATATAAAGATAATCGGGCATGTTGAACGTTGGCGAATCTGTCTGCACCAATAAAAGCCGTCAAATGATGGTAAATTTATATCTAGTAATACTAAATCAGGTTCTTTCTCAAGAAATTTGCCTAAGATATCATTGAATTGTTCTAAAGTAATTACTTCGTACCCGAATTTTTCTATCTGTTTAGCTAAAGGTATACGGAGTTTATCATTATCCTCAACTATCATGATTTTTTTCATGGATATTATCCCTTCTCAGCTTATTTATGTAATGGGAGAGAAGTAAGACTCCCCTCAAAACTAATAGTTTATTGCATTTTAACTCATTTGGTCATTGCTTACCATCTACAAGTACCCCAATAATGCAAATAATTATATTGAAAACCTTTATCATATATCATCGATCCTTTATTTCTAACAACTATTGATTTTACTGTAAAAAATAATGGAGGTCGTAACCATCGAATTTTATTAAATAGATATTACATTTTTGTAAGATACGGTAAAACTTTGTCTAATATAATAAGTGTTGCCTAATCAACAACGGATTAGGTTATATGTTGATTCTGCTTTTTGACATCTTATTATTGTTTAGTCACATATATAAAAGCATTCTTTTACGAGAATACTTTCCTTTTGCTCACATCTTTTTATAGGCAAACCCTAAACTTACATTATTCTCAAAAAACTTAATACAACCACCTTCGCTAAAAAAAGATACACTATATAATGATACATTAATTATCTTCATTATTTTCCGAAAAATTAATTAACCCAGGGAACCACATAAATATAAAACACAAAATGAAACATAAACCTAAAATGATCATCGTACACCTTTTTATCTTTTTATCGAGTGAATCAATCTTATATTGTACAAAACAGGTATTAATGCCACACCTATAATAGAAGAAAGCACGATACCAAAACCAATAATGCCATAGGTCATCCCTTCCCAACCATTATCTGTGCTTAGTAACCCATACCCAGTACAAAGGATCGCTAAGGAAAAGACAAACAGTGGTTGCATTCTCCTTAATACCCATACCACCACAGACCAAGAATGTCTTTCTTTCCTTCCATGGTATAGCCTAACATGGTATAAACAGCGTATTTCTTTGTTTCGTAGTAATTACGTATCATCGTATAAAGGCAATTTACAAAAACGAGCGTTCATGGCTTGTCGACCTCCTGAGACAATATCCAATTGCAAATGGTCCACGGAGCCCGTGAACCATTGCTTCTTCTGATTATAGTCTAGCCGTCGAGAAGCGTCATCTGTTCTTTCATATAACGCATGCCGTGAACGACATTCTTTGGGCTGACCTGATCGATTCGTTCGAGGTCCTCCTTCATGAGAAGGATATCAGCCGCAGCAGCATTTTCCTCCAGATACTTGATACGCTTCGTACCCGGGATCGGTAGCGCCCCGTTGGCAATCGTCCAGGCAATGGCCAATTGGGATGGTGTACAGTTCTTCTCCACCGCGATCTCCTTAATCTTGTCGACAACCTTAATGTTCTTCCGGAAGTTGTCTCCTTGGAACCGCAGCATCCATCTGCGAAGATCGTCAGCGGCCAGATCCTCGAAAGTGCGAAGCTCGCCGGAGATAAAGCCCCTACTCAGTGGACTGTAGGCCACATGGGTAATCCCCAGCTCTCTTACGGTAGGGAGTATCTCCTCTTCGATGTCACGGCTCCAGAGCGAATACTCACTCTCTAGCACGGAGATAGGATACACGGCATGAGCGCGGCGAATGGTGGAAGCGGAAGCCTCGGACAGGCCGAGCGCCCGAACTTTGCCTGCCTTGACCAATTCTGCCATCGCTCCGACCGTCTCCTCTATCGGGATTTGCGGATCGACGCGGTGTTGGTAGTATAGGTCGATGTAATCCGTATTCAAACGGCGAAGGCTATCCTCCACTACTTTCTTAACGTAATCAGGATGGCCACTGATGCTCTCGTAATTTGGGGTGTACGAGAACTTGGTGGCGATTATGGCTTGCTCACGGCGGCCTTGAAGAGCACGGCCGAGCAGCTTTTCGTTATGTCCGTTCCCGTACACGTCCGCGGTATCGAACATCGTGACGCCAATGTCCAAAGCGTGATGTATCGTTTGGATCGACTGCTCGTCGTTAGTCTCCCCGTAAATGCCTGGAGACATCCCCATAATTCCTAGTCCGATCGAAGAGACGCGGATATTGCTATTGCCTAAAATTCTTTGCTTCATTTGTTAATCCCTCATTCCGTGTTTGTTGTCGCTCTGACTCCTCCATCTTGACTAACAACTGGCTCTCGGAAGGGGTTTTCCCTTTCGCGATTTCTTCGTATATCGACAGTTTGTTATTGACGGCGTCGAGCGCTGTGGTCAATTCATTCTGGCGGCGAAATAAGTCTTCCTTGTACTGATTCAAGATCGCTTTGCGCTGTGGAATCGTGGAATCACCATCGAGCGCAAGATGCACCATCTCCTTCAGCAACGAAAGCTTCATCCCTGTCGCCCGGAAACATGTCATCACCCGGAGCCAATCTAGGTGATCTTGTTCGAACAGTCGATTCCCGTTCTTATCTCTTTTAATGTAAGGTAGCAATCCCTCCTTCTCATAAAAACGAATCGTATGAGCCGGGCAACCAAGCCGCTCTGAAGCTTCTTTGATCGTGAATGCCATTGGCCAGATCCCTCCTTGTCAGTTATTTTCAGACATAATCAGCTGGTTCTTCCTTATCTTAAACCTTAAAGTACACTTTAAGGCAAGCATTATTTTGAGTGACAGCTGTTAGCGTATGAACTACTGATTATCATTATAATGCCTATCATTGACCCTATTTAATTGGGCGCTGTGATAACTGGAGCTATATATAGAGGCAACATCAGTCACTAACACCGTTTTTACTGAAATTGATAACTCCCCCCTTAAGCCGGCTTAAGGGGGAGTTTTGTTGCAAAGTAGATAGGTTTTAAAACTTATGAACAAGTATTATTAGAGGATCCTTATTTAAGCTGCCAGTGATTTTGCATCTCTACATATCCTCTTTACCACATGGACCCTTACAAACTTAAGAATATAAGAAAAGCCTCTCAAGAGTTTATAAACTCTTGAGAGGCTTATAGATTTTACTGGTCAATTATAAAAACCAGTCAAATTGTTCTCAACCCTATGATGAAAAGGTTTTGGGGGACAGATTACATCATGCCGCCCATTCCGCCCATGCCACCCATTCCGCTCATATCTGGGGCACCGCCACCAGATTCTTCTGGAATGTCTGCAACAACCGCTTCAGTAGTTAAGAACATTGCTGCGACTGATGCTGCATTTTGTAGGGCTGAACGTGTTACTTTCGTTGGGTCAACGATACCTGAATCAATCATATTTACCCATTCGCCTGTTGCGGCATTATAACCAACACCAACTTGTTCACCTTTTAATTTTTCTACAATAACTGAACCTTCTAGTCCAGCATTTTCTACAATTTGACGTACAGGCTCTTCTAAAGCACGAAGAACGATGCTTGCGCCTGTTGCTTCATCTCCCTCTAAATCTAGAGCTGATACTTGTTGGTAGACGTTCATTAATGCTGTACCCCCACCAGAAACAATACCTTCTTCTACTGCGGCACGAGTAGAGTTAAGGGCATCTTCGATACGTAGCTTACGCTCTTTTAATTCTGTTTCAGTTGCTGCACCTACTTTAACAACCGCTACACCACCAGCCAATTTAGCGAGGCGTTCTTGTAATTTTTCTTTATCGAAATCTGAAGTTGTTTCTTCAATTTGCGCGCGAATTTGTTGGACACGAGAAGAAATCGTTTCTGGATTACCAGACCCTTCTACAATAGTCGTATTTTCTTTAGTGACAACAACTTTAGATGCGCGACCTAATTGCTCAATAGAAGTTGCTTTAAGATCTAGTCCAAGATCTTCTGTAATAACCTCAGCACCTGTTAAGGTAGCAATATCTTCTAGCATTGCTTTACGACGGTCACCAAATCCTGGTGCTTTGACCGCTACGGCATTGAATGTACCACGAAGTTTATTGACTACTAGTGTAGCAAGGGCTTCACCTTCAACATCTTCGGCAATAAGAAGTAATGGTTTACCTTGTTGAACAACTTGTTCAAGTACAGGTAATACTTCTTGAATGTTGTTGATCTTTTTGTCAGTAATTAAAATATATGGATCTTCTAATTCTGCTTCCATCTTATCTTGGTCTGTCACCATGTAAGGCGATGCGTAACCACGATCAAATTGCATACCTTCTACTACTTCTAATTCAGTTGAAAATCCTTTAGATTCTTCAATGGTGATAACCCCATCGTTACCCACACGTTCCATAGCTTCTGCAATTAATTGACCAACTTCTTCGTCAGCTGCAGAGATTGCAGCAACTTGTGCAATTGAGTCTTTGCCTTCGATTGGCTTAGAGATTTTAGCTAATTCTTTTGTTGCAATGTCAACGGCTTTTTCAATACCGCGACGTACACCTACAGGGTTAGCACCTGATGCAACGTTTTTAAGTCCCTCTTGAATCATTGCTTGCGCTAAAACCGTCGCCGTTGTTGTTCCATCACCAGCTACATCATTTGTTTGAGAAGCAACCTCTGATACAAGTTGAGCACCCATGTTTTCGAATTTATCTTCAAGTTCGATTTCTTTTGCAATGGTTACCCCATCATTTGTAATCAGTGGTGAACCAAATTTTTTATCTAAAACGACATTACGTCCTTTTGGTCCTAATGTTACTTTTACAGCATTTGCTAACGTATCCACACCACGTAACATTGCGCGACGTGCATCTTCACTAAATTTTAGTTCTTTTGCCATTAATAATTCCTCCTTAAAACTAAGTATGTTTTGTCAATCGATTCTTCATTAACCAATAACAGCTAAAATGTCATCTTCACGAAGAATTAAGTATTCTTTACCTTCATATTTCAATTCAGTACCTGCATATTTAGCAAATACAACGGTATTTCCTTCTTCTACTTCTGGAGTGATTTTTGCTCCATTGTCAGCAACACGTCCAGAACCTACTGCTACCACCTTACCTTGTTGTGGCTTTTCCTTTGCAGAGTCCGGGAGTACAATCCCACTTGTTGTTTTTTCTTCTTGTTCAACGAGTTCAATAATGATACGATCACCTAATGGCTTTAGCATTATAAAACCTCCTCCATTTATTATAAAATTTTTAGTAAGTGACTTTATTAGCACTCGTTTGCGAAGAGTGCTAACACAATTATTATAATAATGAATTCATTGTTATTTTGCAAGTCTTGTGATTATTTTTTTTGAAAAAATATCAACGTCAAATGTCAATATTTAATTCTATTCTAGGTTTGTGGTAAAATACGTTTATTGGTGTTTTTTATTGAAAAGGGGGTAAGCTTCTATGCTGAAGCGTTATATTGGGATTATTCTGATCTATGTTTTCGCTCAACTATCTATCTTTCCCGTAGCTCGTTGGCTAAACAGATTTGATTTATCTCCTAATGAGTTTAACAATATTTTATTAGGGTGGCAGATCACTGGCTTTATTTTAGCACTAATTTTCACCTTGCTTTTATTAAGAAAAGAAAAAGATTTACCACGCGATCCTGAGCAGGCAAGTCCTGTCATGACGGTTGTTTGGTCTATCCTTGGTCTTGCCATGGCCCTATTTGGACAATTTATTGCAAATATCATTCAAATAACATTGTTTGGTGTCGATCAACAATCACAAAATACAGTAGAGATAATGGAAGTTGCACGAGCTTTCCCACTTTTCATTTTAATTATTGCTGTGGTTGGACCTGTTTTAGAGGAAATAATTTTTCGAAAAATTATTTTTGGGGAACTTTATAAGCGTAGTAACTTTTGGATCGCCGGGGTTATTTCCGGTTTGATCTTTGCAGTGATCCATAATGACTTTACTCATTTACTCGTCTATTTCGTTATGAGCTTTGTGTTTGCATTTGTTTATGTACAATCAAAACGTATTATCGTTCCGATTGCTGCCCATGTACTTATGAATACTTTCGTAGTCATCGTGCAGCTATTTAATCCTGTAGAAATGGAGCAAATAATTGAACAAGTTCAAATGATTGTTATTGGAGGCTAAGAGCAACTTATGCGTATTTCACCGTTATTAAATGCCGTTGTATATGGCATTGTTGGCGCGATATTTATTTATTTCGCTTATCAATCGATAGATGATGATGTCTTGAATCCGATTACCATTCTGTTAACTGCTGTTGCAGCATTGCAGTTTGGTGTCGCTATTCGCCTAATACATTTACATATACGAATTAAGCGAAAACAGAAACAAAATAAGAAATAAGAAAAAGGAATTCAGTTAATACTGGATTCCTTTTTCTTATCCTGATAAACGCAAAGGGGGAAGGTAAAAGAATATATATGAACAAAGGCTTCGGACGAGAAAACGGGCGAAATTACGCTGATCATAAAATTGATGTGAAACTAGCCTTTGGATATCTGAAGGCTAATTTAGGTTTCACTCCTCAAATAGAAAAATACAGCTTAACAAAGTTATTAATAAAAAGAAGTTCCATGCAATATGCATTTGCTTGGAACTTCTTTCTTTTCTATTTGCGGCTAGTTATGTCCTAGCGCTCTTTTATCCTTCTTCCATTGGATAATGCTTCATAAAGTACACAAGTGATTGTAACTCGACAGCTAAATCAATGTGATGGACACGCACTTGTTCAGGCACAGTGATACGGGCAGGTGTAAAGTTTAAAATCCCTGTTACCCCTGATTTTACAAGTTGCTCGGCAATCGGTTGAGCGACTGAGCCCGGTACAGTTAAAATGGCTGCTTGCACATCTTTTAAGCGCGCTTCTAGCTCATCGATATGAAAAACCTCTACACCTCCGATCGTCTCACCTACCTTACTTTGATCTGCCTCAAATGCCATTTCAATTTTTGTATTATTATTTTTAGTGAAATTATAATGTAAGAAAGCTGTTCCTAAATTTCCAACACCGATTAAGGCGACACTTGTCGTTTCATCTTGATCTAATGTTTTACGGAAAAATCCTAAAAGATATTCAACATTATAACCATATCCTTTTTTTCCCAGTGCCCCGAAATATGAAAAATCACGACGAATCGTCGCTGAATCAACCTTGACGGCATCACTTAATTCTTTTGAGGACACGCGACTCTTCCCTTGCAAATGTAAATTGTTTAAAAACCGATAATATAACGGTAGTCGTTTTGCTGTAGCTTGTGGAATTTTATTTTGTCCTGCCATTCTTTATTCTCCTCTTTTCATAAAATTATATCTTTATCAACGCTTACGTATGTAGGGTGCTGTTTGGTTATTAATACTAGTGTACCAAATTAACTGTTTTCTGTCTTTTTTATCCGATTAGAATTTATCACTTTTGTATGCAGGTATAAACCGAACGGTGATCGCGGGCTAAGTTCCCAATTTAATTTAAAATTTCTTTACTTAGTATAAACAATTTTACCATAAACCTATACTGATTTGCTTGCTTGTCTCTTTACGAATAAGATACACTGATAAAGATGAGGTGAAAAGAAGATGATAGTCATGCAAGTTAATCAATTAGTTAAACGTTTTGGCTCGCAAACGATCTTAGAAAATATAAAACTTGAAATAAAAAATCAAGATCGCATTGCGATTGTTGGAAGAAATGGTGCGGGAAAATCGACTTTATTAAAAATCATTTCTGGCACCCTTTCTTACGATGAAGGGGAAATTCATCGTCCTAAAGAAACTTCTCTTGGATATTTGGATCAACATACTGGATTAGAGTCTGACAACTCCATTTGGCAAGAGATGTTAACTGTATTTACTGATCTCATTGAAGAAGAAAAAGTATTACGGAAAATGGAAGCACAAATGGGGGATCCAGATTTACTTGCAAATACGGAACGTTATAATCAGCTGCTCAATCAATACGATCAACGCCAAATCACATTTAAAGCCAAGGGTGGTTACCAATATGAATCAGATATTCGCAGCGTCTTAAATGGATTAAATTTCTCTAACTTCGATTTAAACACGACGATTAATGAATTGAGTGGCGGGCAAAAAACCAGACTTGCACTTGGTAAACTGCTACTCGCTAAACCCGATCTGTTAATATTAGACGAGCCGACAAACCACCTAGATATAGAAACCCTAACATGGCTTGAAAATTTCTTAAATAATTATAGCGGTGCCGTCGTGATCGTCTCACATGATCGCTATTTCTTAGATAAAACGGTTAATATTATCTATGAAATTTCAAGACAACAGTCAAAGAAATATCTTGGTAACTATTCAAAGTTTCTAGAACAAAAAGCATTGGATTACGAACGTGAGCTTAAGGCTTTTGAGAAGCAACAAACAGAAATCAAAAAACTTGAAGATTTTGTTCAACGTAATTTGGTTAGAGCCTCAACAACAAAACGTGCACAAAGTCGACGGAAACAACTTGAGAAAATCGAGCGTATTGATAAACCAAAAGGTGATGAGGCCTCTGCTTCTTTTTCCTTTACGATTAATCGCCGTAGTGGTAATGACGTTCTTAAAATAAAGCAGTTAGCTTATCGTTACCCTAATGAGAAGGATTTTGTCTTCTCAAACCTTAACTTTAATGTAAATCGTGGTGATCGCATTGCGCTTGTGGGACAAAATGGTGTAGGAAAAACGACATTATTAAAAACGATTATTGGTGATTATCAAGTAACCGATGGCACCATTGAAATCGGCTCAAATGTGGAAATAGGTTACTACGACCAAGAACAAGCAAAGCTTACCTCGAATAAATCGGTCTTAATGGAATTATGGGATGATTATCCACACATGAATGAAAAAGATATTCGAACGATTCTAGGGAATTTCCTTTTTTCTGGTGAAGATGTTTTAAAGACCGTCTCCACCTTGAGTGGTGGCGAGAAAGCACGATTAGCACTCGCTAAGCTGATGCTTTTAAATGCAAATCTGTTAATCCTTGATGAACCAACAAACCATTTAGATCTTGATAGTAAAGAAATTTTAGAAGCAGCCTTGATTGATTATCCTGGTACCATTATATTTGTTTCACATGATCGCTATTTTATCAATGAAATTGCTACACAAGTGATTGAACAACAGCATCAAGACGCCATGATTTACTTAGGTGATTATGATTATTATATTGAAAAGAAACAGGAAATGAAGGAATTACAGGCACTTGAACAAGAAACAAAGGTTGAAGTTAGTGAAACACGAGCTAGATTAAGCTTTCAAGAGGATAAACAAAAGAAACAGCTTGAGCGTAAACGGATCAGAAGGATTGAAGAAATTGAACAAGTCATTGAAACATTAGAGGAAAAGGTAGTGGAAAATGAAGCGTTACTCTGCCAACCAGATGTGTTTCAGGATCATGAAAAAGCACTTGAGTTAACTGAAGCGAATCAACAATTAAGTAAAAAGATTGATAAATTACTAGAGGAGTGGGAGTCATTACAAGCGTAACTCTTGAGATTCGTTTGCTTATAGTCAGTTGTAAGCAGATTGCTTTTAAACAAGGTTGAAGCTATTGATAACTTATCCTATTCATTAAACGGTGTAAGTAAGAGGGGATATTTTCTCTTACTGCACCGTTTTTCAAACCCATAAGTTATACACAGGAAAAACAGCCTTTTTTCAGTTATCAACCGACTTATACACATTATCCACAACAAAAAGTGGAGTTATGCACAGTTTTTGTACACAAGTAAAAGGTTTTAATCACAACAAATGAAAAAGTTACCCACATTTATCAACAGTTCTGTGGGTAACTTTCTTATCGTTGACTATACATTTCTAAGTCCAAACCTGGATTAGCATTTAAATCCCAACCTGCACGTTGCCCTTTTTGATAAGCAATCATGGCCGCTGCACCAATCATGGCTGCATTATCTGTACAAAATGATAATGGGGGCACCGATAAACGCATCGGTTGATCTGCAAACTTATTGGTTAATGCATCTCTTAATCCCCTATTAGCAGCTACCCCACCTGCAACAATCACTTGTTTAACTTGGTGTACTTTTGCTGCTCGATATGTCTTTTCTACTAACACATCAACAACACTTGCTTGAAAGCTAGCAGCGATATCCTCTTTATTTAAGGTCACACCTTTTTGTTTAGCATTATGCAATGTATTAATCACAGCTGATTTTAGTCCACTAAAACTAAAATCAAAGGACCCTTCCTCTAACCATGCTCTTGGAAAATCAAGTATATCGTCACCTTGCTGTGCTAATCGATCGATTTCCGGCCCCCCAGGATAAGGAAGCTTCATCGTACGTGCAACTTTATCATAAGCTTCACCAGCTGCATCATCTCTTGTTTCTCCAATGACCTCAAAATCACCGTGTTCTCGCATTAAAATCAGTTCAGTATGTCCTCCAGATACGACTAATGCTAATAATGGAAACTCAAATTCGTCTTGAAGGCGATTGGCATAAACATGTCCTGCAATATGATGAACGCCTATTAATGGCTTTTGATTTGCAAAGGCTAGTGCTTTAGCTGTACTAACACCTACGAGTAAAGCACCTACTAAACCAGGGCCTTCTGTAACTGCAATTGCATCGACCTCTTCAATTGAAAGGCCAGCTTCTTTAAAAACATCTTCTAACACAATGGTGATTTGTTCAACATGGTGTCTTGACGCAACTTCTGGGACAACCCCACCAAAGCGTTTATGACTTTCAATTTGCGAAGCCACTACGTTCGCAACAACTTGCTTTCCATCTTTAATAATTGCGGCTGCTGTTTCATCACAGCTTGTTTCAATTGCTAAAATATATGTTCCTCTCTCTTCACTCATAATTTCACCCACATCACAATCGCATCTTCATTATTATCGGTATAATAATTCTTCCGTATACCAGCTTTTTCTAAGCCAAACCTTTCATATAAGGCTTGTGCGGCTTTATTTGTTTTCCTAACTTCGAGCGATAGGCTCTTTGCTCCATTGAGCATCGCCTTACTCAACATGTATTGAAACAACATTTTCCCATAACCTTGCCCACGATAAATAGGGTCAATCGCTATATTCGTTACTTGCGCTTCATCTAATACGAGCCAGACCCCACAAAAGCCAATAATCTGATAACAATTTTCAATCACAAAATAATGAGCAAAATGATTCTCAAATAATTCTTTACGATATAAAACTTTTGACCATGGGGTTTGAAACGACTTCTTTTCTATCTGTGTAACTTGATCTAAATCATCAAGTTCCATCGGTCGAATATTAACATCCTTCATCTTACTCTCCTTCTTGAGCAGCTAGCCATTTAGCCTCTGCTTCAACTAGCCTTAAATAGTTTGGTGTAAGTTGATGAACCTGATCACCTTGTCGGTCTTTACCGGCAATCGCCAATAACCCAGGTCTTGATATGTGGAAACCATCTGGTAACCATTGTGGTTGTGTAAGGGCACTTTCAATTAACATTTGGTACTTTGACAAATCTGGGCTTACAAAAATAATGGGTTTTTCAATGGTTTTTAGCTGATTTAGCCAGTCTTCCATTAATATATTCTGTTCTTCGATAACCGCTTCGCCATCAGCATTAAACAAGCCGGTGTAAACTAAACCTCTGCGGGCATCAAAAAACGGACAAACCAGCTGTTGCAATGGCTTAGTTGATAATGATAAAGCCTCTAAACTGGAGATACCCACAATCGGAATGCTCAAACTCCAAGCCATTGTTTTAGCAACAGATAAGCCAATTCTTACGCCGGTATAAGAACCAGGGCCCTTTGCTACAACAATTTTAGTTAATGTCTTCGGCTCAACATTAGCATCTTTCATCAGTTGAGCTATTGCCGGCATTAAACGAGTAGAATGTTTATTCTTATTAATTGATACATATTCTGCAATCACCTGATCATCCTGATACAAAGCAATGCCCATTGCATCATTTGACGTGTCAATCGCTAAAATGGTCATCTGGCTAACTCCTCACATACATATTCAAAATATGCTCCCTTGGGTTCAAAAATAAGCACTCGCTCATTATCCCCCTCCGTTTTTATCATAATATCTAGTCGCTCTTCGGGTAAATAATCTTCAATAAATTGAGGCCATTCTACTACTGAAAGACCTTCACCATTAAAATATTCATCAAATCCAATATCTTCAGCTGTTTCTTCCAATCGATAGGCATCCATATGATACAGTGGCATTTCTCCTTGATAACTCTTGACAATAGTAAACGTCGGGCTATTTATTGTCCGTTTGACACCAAGTCCAATCCCTATTCCTTTTGTGAAAGTTGTTTTACCTGCGCCTAAATCCCCTGTGAGCGTGAGCACATCGTTTGGACGCAAAAGCAGTGCTAGCTTTTTAGCTAATTGCTGTGTTTCTAATGCTGTATATGTTCGGTATGTTTTACTTTTCATCATATCACCTAATTTCGATGGACGTAACCACTTGAATGCAGTTGTTGATATCCATTTTGTCTTTTTATGTACACCTGACCCTTGTGATTTGCTTCATCTTTGACTGTACCTATTTGTGTAACTGACGTGTTGGTTTCTTTAGCTATCTGCTTCACCACTTGCCAATATTCAGGTGCGACTGCCCCGATCAATTCAAAATCTTCTCCACCATTCAACATATAGTTCATTTGTGCATTTTTCGGCAATTGTTTAATTGGGTCAGAAAGTGGAATAGCATGCGCTTCAATGTATACGGTAAGCTTGGAAGCCTCTGCAAGTTCATTTGCCTCACTTGCTATTCCGTCGCTAACATCATTAAGTGCCACACGCGGTAAATTAAGCAAACCTCGTGCAAAGTCTACACGTGGTGTTGGCATACGATGTCTTTTAATTAAATATTCTGTTTCTCCTATTGCTTTGTTTTCTCCTTGTAAAATCGATAAACCTGCTGCTGAATCACCAAGTGTGCCTGTTACAAATAGAACATCCTTATCTCGCATATTGTGACGATAGCGTGCCTTACCTTGTTCAACAGCACCATTTATAGTAACAGTTAAAACAAATTGCTGACCAGAAACAGTGTCACCACCAATAAGATCAACCTTAAACACTTTAGCAATCGTATCCAAACCGCGATAGACCTCTTTTAAATCCTCATCACTCCAACCAGTTGGTACTACAATCGAAATTAAATAAGAGATAGGCTCGGCTCCCATAGCGGCCATGTCACTGAGATTAGCTGCTAATAATCGATAACCAATATGAAATGGCTCCATAGTTTCTCGAGTAAAATGAACATTTTCAACAAACGTATCGACGGCGACAACAACATCACGATAGGCCTCACGAAATACCGCAGCATCATCACCTACACCTTTAATAATTTGTCGATTTCGGTAAACTGGTTGTTTAATTGATTGTATAAATTTAAACTCATCCATCTGCTTAAACTCCCCTTATCATACTAATCCTATCATAGCAAAGATTTAAAAATAAATCGAAACAAATTGTCCTTTTAAAAGAATACAGTTAAACAGGTCTTGAGCTATTATTAAGCATTAATTAATTATTCAACTTTCTCACCTGTGCGTCTATATTCAAAGTCGCTTATATTTAATATGAAGTTTACCCTTATGTTATCGTATCGTAGCTGAACTTAAAATTCAGATGTATATAAGGTGAAAAATCATTAAGGTAAAACTGAACGTAATCGTCCGTTATTTATGATAAAACAATAAAAAAACTATACTTTATTTCCATTGTTGGAAATACAATATAGTTTAGCTAACTAATAGTATAATGGCGGTCCGGACGGGACTCGAACCCGCGACCTCCTGCGTGACAGGCAGGCATTCTAACCAACTGAACTACCGGACCGTATTGTTCAAAATGTAGTAGCAGCATCAAACGTCATTTAGTTTCACTTTGGCAGTAGAAAATAATTTGCTTCATTCTCGTTATTTGATGTTGTTAAAAAATAATTTGGTTGCGGGGGTAGGATTTGAACCTACGACCTTCGGGTTATGAGCCCGACGAGCTACCAGACTGCTCCACCCCGCGACGATATAAATAATGGTACAGGCTTAGCGACGTCCTACTCTTGCAGGGGAAATCCCCAACTACCATCGGCGCT
>NZ_JH976441.1:0-4289 GCF_000306965.1 Amphibacillus jilinensis Y1
CCTGGAGCCATAACGATCGGCTTAGGTGGTTTAGGTATAAGTGCTTCTATTGTGTCTAAATAATACTCTGGATTGGCTACATCTGTTTTACCTTGTTTTGTTATATAATCATAGATTGCTTTATAAGGGTTTTTATCACCATGAAGATAAACGTTTTCACCTAAGCGTTTTAAATAGAGCAACGCTTTAATTTGATCTTCTCTTAATTCTTGTGATTTGTTCGTCATTTCTTCTATTACCTGTTTTACATCTGATATATGCTGAACCTGTGGAAACAGATCATCTGAGATAACACTCTGCAACTTATCTGCGTTATTTTGCTGATCTGTTTGTATTGTACTTTGCATTGAATGAACATTCCCCTTTCCTCTAAAAGATAATTACGTCTGACAGCTTACATATGTTTCTAAATGTTAAGCAATAACCATGATTGCTATAAAAGCAAAGAATATAATCCCTATTAGCAGACCTTTCATGATATCCATACCATTTGGAAATTCAGGTTGCTTATAGGCGGTTATTTGAGATAGAACAATGTTGTGTTCTAATTGAGCAAATAGCTCTGTTTCTTCTACGGATTTAGCAGGTGCACGATAGAAAAAATTACGCCCCTCTTTACCAACAGTAATCTCGCAATCTTGCAATGGTACTTTATACATGCCATTAACAGTAACCGTATTATCCTCAATATGTGTAATCACATTGATATCTGACGTTTTATTTTCATCATCAAATACAATGAGTAAGTCTGTTGTTTCTATTTGATAATCATCTTCTTTATTTTTTTTATTTAACAATCCCATTTAATTTACCCCCTCTTTTTTTCGTGTGTTTAGCATTTGATTTTTGCACAATCTTCCATGATAAAAAAGCTATCACTGCAACCCCTAAGCTTGTTCCTGCTCCAACTACAAACATATAAACAAACGCATCAACCATCATTAAACTTCCTTTCTTTATTTGTTCTCAGCCACTCACAAACTAAAAATGAAAACGATAGACAAGACGATATAAAAAATATAGTTATCAATAGATATATTAAATCTAAATTTAAATTTTTAATTACCACCAGTGAACACCTTCCTTTATTGCATAATACATGCGCATAACCGATCTAAACGTCAATAGTGTACCTAACAGCACCGTTGATGCTAAAATACTGGTGACTACCATCTGCCATTCCGTCGGTAAGTCACCAAACACTCTAAAATACTGCCCTATATCTAAACCTTGTGCTATAACCATCCGCACACTTTGCAATCGTTCAATCGCCAAATCTAAAAATGAGATAGGCGGTTGAAAAATGCTGTCTATAAAGTTTTTAATTGTATCGTAAACATTAAGCATTAGCTCCCTCCTACTCGAATAGAGGATATTAATTTCATAGCTGATATAGCCGTTATAAACCATAATGCGAATGATAGAATATAAGCAATTGGGGCAAGTTGCATGGGTTCTAATGCATTGAATATTCTTCCAATCATATCGCTATAACCATGTCCGCCACTCGATTGTGGTGTATAAGTCAAGCTTGCTAACGTATTGCCAAAACCAACAATCAACGACCATAATATTTGCGCTGCTTCAAGCAAAACTTGAAACAAACGAACAGCTAATACACCGATCATATAAACTAAATATAGTAATCCTCTAATCACATCGAATATGACCTCGAAGAAACCTATCAAGATATCTAATATGTGTTGAAATATATTTAAAAATCCTGTATATATCCATTCGGCAACGTCCCACAACAAGCCAAACAATTTGCCGAATGCATCTGTTAAAATTCCCATCTAATACCTATCCTTTTTTTGCTCTAATGCCGAATAAATAAGATCAATTAAGCGATCAGAAAACAACACGATCATCATTAAAAAGAGGAAAGGAGCTACATAAAGCATATAACCCCCAAATATAACTTCAATCACTGCACTTAAAAGATCATTACTCATGCTTTACGACCTCCCTACTCTCGGTTTCCTGGTACTTATTCGTGGCTGTCTTGGCTGTCTTGGTAATCGTTGTGCTCTTTGCATTTTTTCGTCCGCCCTTCCTTGATACCTAACGTTTGTATAATCATTTTTGTTAGCAAAGGCTTTTTTGATTAAGTTTATTAACTTGGGTGCAAAGATAAAGGATAGTGCCAATAATAAAAACGAACTAATAAGTAACAATAAACTGTTACTCGTCTCAAATAGCTCAGTTGGACTAAAAGGTAATTCCGCACCACCTGGTTGTGATATGCTCCCCTCTTGCCCATTTCGAGCCACCGGCTGTATAGCGATTAAAGGGTCGCCAAAATTGTTATAAACCATATCGTTAGCTGGCACGGTGAACTGTCCATCACTTGCTGGCACAGTCACATAAATTTCACCGTCCAAAAGCACCCTTACATCTCCATCAGTAGGACTTTCCCAAGTGACCAAGTAATCACCGTTCGGCTGTTCTTGATAATCGTCACCACCGATCGGTGGCGCAGGGGCAAATCCTGTGGTTGCTTGTACCGTTACCCCTTGCGATTCAACACCTTGATATTCTGTGGTCAATTTGTATTCATAAGAGCTGTTTTCTTCTACGGATAGATCATTGAAATAGGTCCCGTTTGTCTCAAATAAAGGTTGATAATCCTCACTTGCGTTAACCGTCATAGGCTTTAAAAAATCAAACATGGACGTTTCTTGTTTAACTTCACCTAAATCCATCCGGTAGATATTGACGTGTTCAAAATGCTCTGTGTCGGGTAATTCCCACGATAGATTAACTCGATCATGTTCAGATTCCACGTTTATGTTTTTGATTTCTTCCACATTTATTTCCTCGCCTAAAACCTCTCCAAAAAGTTCAAATTGATACACACGCACCGTTCCGCCAGAAGACGAACTTATTTGTATTTCTATTAAATCATCTCTTTCAATGGCTATATATTCATCTGTTCTATTTCGATTTTCCAAAATTAATTCTTGTTCAGCGCCATTCGAAAAGTGCAATATGACACGACGATGATTATTAGTAGAATCCGAATTAAGATAAAAACCTTCAACGTTTACCGATTGTTTTAACTTTATGGTTAAAAAATCGTATGAACCGGTAGAATATGTTTCAAGGTCGTTATCAATAACATATTGATAGTTTTCTGACGCACTACGATCGATCACATCATAGTTATCAAATATTCCATCTCGAAAATCAAACTCATCTGCGAAAGCGCTTAGTGGTATGACGAAGAATATCGGCACTAATAAAGCAAGTATTTTTCGTTTCATTCAATCACCTTCTTTCTAAAATCAAGGTAATGGAGCTGTACCACTTTCGCCAGGTAATGGCACGTCGCCCATATCGCTTCCTGGTAATGGAGCATTATTTCCACTACCGCCTGGTATAGGTGCATTAAATCCATTATCCCCAGGTGTGGGTGCTGTGTTTTCTCTGTCGCCTGGAATAGGTGCTGTACCCCCTTCATTCCCTGGTTGTGGTGCTTCACCATCTACACCACCAGGGTCTGGCGGTTCGGCTTCTATTTCTGGCGATTCAGGTCTATCAGCTTCAAGCTCTGGTTCCTCTGGGATTTCGGCCTTTGGCTCTGGCACTTCGGGAATATCAACTTCCCCCTCATCGGGTATATTTTCTCGAAATTCTTCTTCACTTGGCAGACTTTCAACGGGGTCTAATATGTCAAATCCACCACTCGGGTCGTCTCTTACCTCAATATCTTCTGCACCGTCTTTTATGTCGTCTGCTGTAAAGCTTGAATCCTCTAATCCTTCAGCATTTTGACCTGTTGGCTCATCTATATATCCAGTTATTGTATCGCTATAATTAGGCGCTGACGGTGCACTTGGCGCATAACCTAGCATACTCTCTGTTTCGCTTATGAGATTAGGTACAATCGTATTGTTAAACGTATTTGCAACCTGTTGCCAATTAGGTGGTGATGGTATAGCGTTGATAACATCATCAATTTTCCCCATATAATCAGACCAACCAGGCGTGTTAAAAATACAACCACAATCCCCTCCTGAACCATTTCCTCCACCATCACTAGGCGGTTGCTGACAAGCTGAATTCTGGTTATTGATATTGGTAAGGTTGACAGTGTCTGAACTTAGCAAATTATTACTTGAATCATAAAAACTAACGCTATAACTACCATTGCAAGTAACAGTGAAATAATTTTGACCCACATAGTCATGTGACACTGCATAATCAAAATCATTGGCTGAAAAAGTAAAGCTTGATACTTGCGATGAATCAAAGTAAATATAATAGATATCCTCACTTGCATTGTA
>NZ_JH976441.1:4299-5177 GCF_000306965.1 Amphibacillus jilinensis Y1
CTGACCCACATAGTCATATGACACTGAATAATCAAAATCATTTGCTGAAAAAGTAAAGCTTGATACTTGCGATGAATCGGGAAAGTAAATATAATAGATATCCTCCCCGCTGGCATTGTAGTTTGTTGATGTTACCCCATAAGCAAGTGTGGTGCTTGTCCGTAGCAAAAGCACAAACAGCGCAAGAAAAACGATCTTTCGCATATAAATCCCTCACTAACTGAAAAATCGGGTGGGTAGCTTTACCCTTCCTTCCCGTTTTCTCTAAATAAATTATGCTTTCCCTCGATTAGCAAAAGCTTGGCGGATAAGACCAATAATTTTAGGGGCGAACATAAACGCTCCCAGACCTAAAAGCGCAAACCCTGAAACCAAACCTAACAAATCGCCACCTGCTGAAACTAATTCTCCTACATCAAACGGTAATGATAAACCATCAAACATGATATAATTCCTCCTTGTTTTAATTTTTAATTTATAATATAGGCAATGCCTATTATTAATACTCTCGCAGTTCATAATCCCTAGAAGCTAAATCGTCATCTGACTTTTTAAAAGCTCTAAATACAACTGGGATTAAGAAACTGACCGCTGTAACCGCAAACGCTAGCATGACACCCGGACTTACTTCTGATAGTAAAAATCTGACGTATCGCCAAAATTCTAACATGTTATCTTGACTCCAAAAGTTAATTTCCATGTCATGACCTGCTTTCTCGAATAGCATTAATGACGACTTTAAGTAGCATGCCGACAGCTATAATAGCGACAACGATCATTAAAAATGATGCGACTAACCTTAAAATAAAGCCAAAACTATCCCAAAAAAACGACCAATCCCACACGTTCGATACGTCCATTACATCACCCCTTACAGT
>NZ_JH976441.1:5187-150624 GCF_000306965.1 Amphibacillus jilinensis Y1
AGTGATAAACACCGTCCAACTAAGTAATACAGCCATGATATCAGGGTTTCCCAAAAACGCTTTAAAGGCATCAGCCATTAGACCGCCTATCTCCATCTTTTAGTACCCCTCTCAATAGCTGTAAATATTAATAGTGCAAGTGGAAAGGTTAATAATCCGGCTGAACCAACGACAATATAGACTAGAACTATTTCAAGTATCGTAAAGTCTACCATTTCAAACATTTACTTTACCTCCTAGCCACTCTGCTAATCAGCATAAAGATTATAATCGTAAACAATACGCTTGTTACTAAAAGATCTCCTAGTGTAATTTCATGAATGATGTGGATCTCCCCATTATCTGTAACCATTCTCGTCATTTCCCTTGGATCAACTGGTACAACAACCGTTGCCTCATTCATCAAATCACCCCTGCACTTGCTTGATTAACTCTAGTGTAACGAGTCAAAAAACATTTGTGTATCCCAAAACCGAACGTATGTATGCCAAAACTATTCTTTTTAATTTTCGTCTAACAAAGTTAAACTTACTCGTAAATCCATTAAAGGTATACTATTTTAGGTATATCAAGATTCATATGCAGTCAGTCATTTAAAAAGCAAAAAAAAGCCGTGCAGAATTAAATATATAAATTATATTTAAAAGCTGCACGGTGTACATGTTTAATTTCCTAATTCTTCAATTCTATATTCAGTAAAATAATATAGTAATTTCTTATTGGTATCAAATTTAAGATTTGTATTCTTAAAAATATAGTCTAAGTATTTTTGGATATTCATCACTATAAAAGCAATTACAAGTGCAAAAGAAATTAACATAATAAGATCAAAAAGTCTAAGTTCAGGTTTTACAAATATAAATTTAACAAATTCATTCCAAACTACAAAAAGTAATCCACCTAATAAAATTCTTGTCTGAGCATGTTTTTTTCGAATCTTATTTGCTTCTTTCTCAAAAATACTGTAAAGCTCATTAATTTGTTCAATTGTTAATTTTTTTTGTTTAATTAAACATCTAAATTGGTGATAGATTTCCTTTTTATCTTTGAATGAAAAAAAATAGGAATCATATATTTTTTTGTGCTTTCTTACGTGTAAGTGTATAATTAAAAGAATTAATAGGAAAAATAAAAAGCCTAAAAGTTCCAAATTAAATATAATAGCAAGAGCAAGTAACACGACAGACAATATAGAACTACACACATAAATTTGGTTATGTTTTCTTTGGAATTTCTTATAATTATCAAAATTCTCATGTTTTTTTACGTACCTCTTTATGAGATCAAGAAAAAGTTCCCTTACTTCATTTTCTAACATATCTTCACTCCAATCTTCTAGTTAACTTTATAATACAAAAAAAAGCGTATCTTTTCAAAAAACATGGTATTAACCATTCAAAACATTGTATATATTATATTGTGTAGTGAAAGAACGACCTGTAGGGTGTAAACCTGACTCTAATGTATTTATCCAACTGCTTAAATCTTTTTTTTTACAACCCTCCTTCTTTAATTCTTCGGGAAATTCACTAAAATCTTTTTGCCACTTATACATTTGTCTTAATGCGTTATCTATCCTGCCAAATCTATACACCGTCATTGAATTATTACAATAATTATCTCTAACTGCATATTTGCGCAAATATAAATATGTCTTCCCTTTTGCTTTTACACGCTCTAAATACAATTAAATCATCCCTTTCGTTTATTTAACCAATCGATAAAACCAACGGCATCTTCAAATGCTCGTTCAAAATTGCTGTTTTTACGGATTGTCTTGATCTTATAAGGTTTGTCACCACCCTTAGGATAATTGGCTCTCCAGGCGGTGACTAAATCATTTGAATAACGTTCTATGAACAAATAAGATCCAAATCCATAGCGATACTCGTATAAATCACCATGACCATATACATTAAACCCTTTTGATCTGGCTTGCTCATTTTGCTTATGTCTTGCTATTATTTTGTTCTTATACTTTGTTATCTGATTTTTTAACTCTTTTGTTATTTGATTTTTCTGGTATAATAGCTTTATCTTTTGATTGTTTAGCACAACAATCTGGATGTTTTGGTCATTTAAATGGTCTAAGAGTTTACTGATCATTTCAAATCTCCTCCTCGATCATTTCAGAGTTACTTTCAGTTACTTTAGTTACCTTAAGTGACTTATTTTCTTGTTTACTCTGATTTCCACTGTCTATAGGAAGGTTTGCTGATTTTGTGTAACTTTGGGTAACTGAGTAACTATTAGGTAACTCATTTTCAAATTCAGAAGATAAACCTAAACCAAAAAAGAACGTTTTATTTCCAGTAGACTTCCTTTTTTGAAAACCTTTCATAGAAATACGGTTGTTAAATGCCCTTTTCTTTAATGGATATTCTCCGTTTTCCTCTGCCCAAGCAAGATACTTTTTATGTAGCTCCCCTACTTGAACCTTTGCTTCTGATCTAATGACACAACATTCATCTAAAAAGCTTGACAGTAGATCCATTTCCTCTTTATATTCATCCGTAGCGTTTTTAACATCCTCAGGCTCTTTTAATCCTTCCTGTTGCCATTTAAGACAACCCTCAATCGCCCAATTTAATATACCTGGTAATTCCTTTTGAAGTTTTTCTGGCAAGTGCTTATCTACTTCTTCTTTAGGTATTTTAAAATCAAAGGGAATTAACCGTATTCTTCTCCAAATCCCCTCATCATCACCTTTTACAATCGGCTTGTGGTTTGTAGTAAAGAAGATTTTAAATTCTGGCATAAACTCAAAAAACTCTTTTCTTAAAAAACGTGCAGTAATTGGCTCTCCTCCTGTTAATTGTTTAATTAACGCTTCCGATAATTTTTGACCGTCCTCTGATTCCACAGCTGAAACGAATCTTGAACCATGTAATCTAGCAATATCATTGTTAATGCCACCCTCGTTTATCTTATTGGTAAATGTATCTGCATTTGTCTGTTTGCTATAATCACCCAATAAGTCTTTAATTGTGTTAATTAGCGTACTTTTACCATTACGCCCTGTTCCCCACAGAAAGAAAGCCACTTGCTCACTTGTATCACCTGTCAACGCATAACCAACAGCTTTTTGAATAAATTCAATGAGTTCTTTGTTAACTTCACCTTTATTATTTTTGAAAATACTATTTAAGAAATGAATCCAATTCGGGCATGTGGCTTCACGGTCATAATTAATATGTGTATTTTTAGTCATTAAGTATTCTCTTCTGTGTTCAAGAAAGGAACCTGTCTTTAAGTCAACAACACCATTTAAACAATTTAATTTATAGGGATCTTTGTTCAGTTCATTTTGCGTCACAGGCAACATGGCTTGTGCGCGACTAATACTATTTAAAAAGACAGAACTTCGCTCACTTGATTGTGCCCATTGGTATATTTTTTTACGTTGATCAGTACCTTCTTCTTTGGCTATTTCACTATACATTTCTCGAAATGTTTTAATAGCGATACGCTCTATTTTTCGCTTTCTATCCTCAATCCAAGTCGCTCCATCCCAAAGCAACCATTCTTCAAATTCAATGCAATAACGTAAATTATAGCCATTTCGGTACACTAGTCTTTCAGCATTTCCCATTTCGGTCATATTAAAAGTGGGTTTAGTCTCTTCTTCTTCATCTATCAAACTATAGTTCGTTCCACTTGCTTCATGTTGAAAAGCACTCGTTAACGTAGCTTGAAATTCTCGATCATCAATTGATGGTATAAAAAAGAATCGATTTAAGAAACGAACAATATATAATACATCCTTCTGTGAATACCCAAATTCAATTAGTCTACAACAGTGACTGTATAATGTGTTATTTCTTCCGCCTTCATAAACAGGCACTTCAAAAGGTCTTGACTTTCCTTCTATCTTTTTTAGCCTTTCAAAAAAAATTGGCATAAGATCAAGTTCTGAATCACATATATGAACCCATTCACGACCTTCTGTGTTCTGACTGGGCATAACAACTTGTCCACGTCCTGCAAGACGATAATCTCCAACAAAACCACCTGCCATTAAAACTTTGGCATCTTGCCCTGTTATTTTGCCAGTCGATTTAAAGAAAAACTGATAGCCTCTAACTGTTCTGATCGCATGAAATTTAAATTCAGCAGTTAACAAAGCTTGAAAAATGGCTTCTCCTTCCTGCATCTCGTCAATGTCAATTACATCGTAGCCATCTGGAATGACTAATCCTGTCCAACCTTTTTGATTAAGCCAAGCTATTTCTTGCTTTTGATCTAAACCAGGTTCATTTAGATCCTGCCACCTCTTCATAAATGGACGTTTGGCAACACTATAGTCATGTTCTTTATTAATATTGGAATAACCAATTAATTTGATAATTTTTAAAGGTTTATTTGCTGAGGGAAACAACCTTGTTAGATCGATAGGCTCAGTTTCTAATAGTGCTAAATTCATAGAGTTGCTCCTTCCTGATAACACTTGAAAAATAAAATAATCATGATAAAGTAAATTTGTAAGTTTATTTATGCAGTAAGTGTTGGCGCACTTGCTGTTTTTTTATACGGTTAACTTGTCCTGCTTTTGTATAAAAAGAGCTTGCATAATCAATTAGTAATCCTTTTGCTCTTAGCGACTTTATAACAGTGGCTAAAACTTTTTGCTTCTCTATCTTTTCCATCTAACCAACCTTTCAATAAAATGGTACAATTAGGATACAATAAGTTCCTTTTTCTCTTCTTTAAAATATGGTTCTACAGCCTTATTAAAGGCTTCTTCCTTTGGTATAGTCCCATACGTTTTTGTACCAATGTAAATGACTGATTTCCGTTTTTTCTTTTTTTCTGGCATGTAATCCCTCCTTTGTTTCTAACTTATGCAGTACAGTGAGAAGGACTAACCATATTTTTCAGTTGAGTAATAAGCAGCCCTGAACATCTTAATATGCTCAGCTAATTGCTCAATGTCATAATTGATTAGGAAATGTTTTTCTTCAAGCCGATAACCTTGCTGTCGATCAGATTGAAAAGCGAAATGAAAGGTGCATGCTAATGTAACAATGGACACCCCAATGACATCACTAACAGCTCGTTCTGTTTTGGAAACGATATATCCAGTAAATGGACTTAAGCTGTATGAATGATCTTCCTTTACTTGACTAACGATTTCAGCAATTTCACTTGTTGTTAGTTGAGCAATTCTTGTTAAATCAAAGGTTGTACCTTTGTAGATAGTTTTATTTGACATAGTTTCACCCCTTATATTGTTTTCGCCAACAGAAACGATTCGTTTCTGTTTTGATTAAAAAAAAGATCTTCAATACTGTGTCCATAAAGATCAGCAATTTTTTTAGCAAGAAGTAAAGAAGGTGTGCGATCCCCTCGCTCAATTGCCCCTAACATCTGCGGGGTTATTTTTAACTGTTCAGCTATATGTGGACGCGATTCTTTACCTCTTGCTTCAATTAATAATTGTCTCAAATTCTTCACCTCCAACGAAACAATTTGTGTCTTACAAACTTAAATATACAGAAACATTTCGTTTCTGTCAATGATTTTAAGAAACTTTTCGTGTCTTTTATAGAATAGAAACTATATGTTTCTTATAATAAGTGGAAAGGAGTGTTGTACATGCTTAAAGATAGATTGGTTTCCCTTAGAAAGGAAAAAGGTTTAAGTCAGTATGAAGTGGCTGACCGTCTTGGCTTTTCAAGAGGAAAGCTGGCAAATTACGAGCAAGGAACACGACAACCAGATTACGATACCTTAAATAAAATTGCTGAATTTTATGGTGTATCAGCTGATTATCTTCTTGGCAGAACGGAAAAGAAACAATTTGAAGAAGATGAAAATTTATTCTTCTTTGATATGGAAGGACTCAATGAGGATGAGATCGCAGACATAAAAGAACACATTGAGTATGTTAAATGGAAGTCTAAGCAAGGGAAGGAAGAATAATTTGAATAGAACGCAAGCAAAAGGATTTATTGAATTGTTAAGAATTTCGATCATGTTCGCTGGTGTATTTTTTTACTTTACGCAAGGATTAAGCTTCTACTTCCTTATAGCAGTTTTAATCGCACCAAACATCTTAGCACAAATTCTTATTGCAATATTACCAAAGAATAAGAAAACAAAACGAAAAACAACATCAAAAAAAGCTATTAAAAAGAAGCCTTCTGCTACTAAAAACAAAGTGCCTACAACAAGACTTCTTCCAGACAAGCAAATATTAAAGATGCCATTAGAGAAAATGTCTGGTCATGAATTTGAACGCCTGTGCTTTTTATATTACAAAGCTAAGGGTTACAAGCCTAAAGAAACTGGAAAAGGTGCTGATGGCGGTGTCGATCTACTCATATATCAAAGACAGCATAAAACATATGAAGCTGTACAAATTAAGCATTATCTTAACTCTGGAAACCAAATTACCGTGAAAGAAATTCGGGAGCTAAACTCTGCTAAACTCAATCATGACTGTGTAATTGCACGGTTTATTACAACAACTACATACACTAAAGATGCTATGTTGCAAGCCGACAAATATAAAATTGAAACACATGGTATTGAGTGGGTTAGAAGCAAAGTAGACACCTGGAGAAAAGAACAAGCAAAGAAGATTAGCTAATATCTTTGAAAGATATTAGCTTTTTAGTATTGAAAATGAGAACGTTTGTTCTTATAATGGTCGTGGGGTGATAATTTTGTACCAGAACTATAGACCTTTTGATGCAGAAATTTATATTATGAATCTATATAAGAGTATTGGAATTAATGAGCCGTACCAAATCAAGGAAACAAGGATCGCATATGAATTAAACGTAAATCTAACGTATACAAAAAGTCGATCATACAGTTATGAGCGTAGAGGTTACAAGGCAATAAATATATTTAATGGAATATCCGCTCCCCAACAAAGGGAACGGTTTTTCCACGAACTTGGTCATATTCTAAGGCATCGTGGTTCTCAAGTAAAAATGCCAAAAGCATTTTTAGAATGGCAAGAATTTGATAGTACAAGATTTAGCAGATATGCTTGTCTCCCACATTTTATGCTTATGAAGTATGATCTTAATTCTAAATATATTATCAATCAATTATCACAGGATTTTAAAGTGCCTACTAATTTGTGTTTTAATCGTCTCAACCAAATCCAAAATAATAGCGTGGAAAACGTTCTATTATCTGGGAGGACTATTAGATTTTAATTCTTTTAATCCTTTATCCCATTTAAAAAAATATAATTTTATTTGAGGATAAAATCCTAGCCATAACAGCAATGAAATTGTTACTATACCTGCTAATGAATTAAATGTATTTGCTAATGCACTAGTTATAGTTGGATCAGAAAAGAATAATATTTTCACAGATGAGAACAAACTTACAGCTATAGAAGTTATTACTACAAACATCTGTCTAATGTCACTCATAAAATTTAATTCTTTTTTTCTCTTAAACTTCATGTATGCTCTTGATTTTCGCAAAAGAAAATTTGAAATATTTTCAATGTGATTTTCTACTTCGGAACAATTATTTTTAAATCCATTTTTAAAAGTATAAAATGTGATTCTATCTTTTGAATATTGGATAAGTATTTTAAATTCATTATTTGTATAGCCTTCTCTAATATCTTCTATAGGGATATAGTAATCAGAGCTTTCTGGTAGAAAATCATCCGAATTAATTATCGATCTATAGCCTATCAATTTTAGATATTCACTTATTACATGCCTATACTCATCTATCTCTATATCTTCTAAACCACTAGGAGTATTGATATAATTAAATATATTGCTCGCTTCTTTTCTACTCCCTTCTTTTAGTTTATTTAGAAATTGATTCGAAGAAGGTTCATTTGATAATGGAATGTCCCAAAAAATTAAATCATCAAAAAGACTCTCCTTAACATCGTTTATGAATGTAACATGAATTCCTTTAGAAAATTTCACATCATTATCTACTACAAAATTCACTCTAGATTTAAAATCCAGAAAATCATCTGTGTTAACAAAATAGCAATTCTTATCTTCTCTGATTGGAACATCCATTGAAGGGTCTAACCCTGCATTAGCTAGAACCGTTCTAAACCAATACTTTATTAGTTCCTTTTCATTTATACTTAGATAAGATTGCTTTATTAATTCCAAAATCTCGAGATCATCCTCAGAAGATATTTTGGGTATTTCCTTTTCATTTAATTCTATAATACCTTTTAACCTTAGGCTCTCGTAACCTTCTCGATCAAAAAGTTGATGACTCTCAATTTTTTTGAAATTAACTTTTATATCTGCAATTGTATTTGAAATAACTTGACTAATAATAAGATCTAAACAGCTAATTTCTTCTATTGAAAGACTGTATTCTGACATTTTAACCATTCCTCGTATTTTTCTATAATAATCACTCCATCACCATTTGAATCATAAATTAAACTCTTTAAAAATGATAATATTAAATTACTTAATTCATCACTTTCCGATTTATTTTTATTTTTATTCAAGACCATGTATTTTGATAAAAAATCTTTAATCGTATCACATTCACCTACTTTTAGACTATGGTCAGATGTTAACTCAGGACTTAATGAATAAACAGAGTCAGATTCTGCAATCATAGTCGATAAATTATAAATTATGGTAACAAGCAACTTTAATTCTTTCATTTTAAATTCCTTGTTAGTATTTTCTTTTATCAATCCTTCTAATTGTGATTTAATCTCGCCTACTTTTCTATCTCTATGAACACCTAAACTTGCTTTATACATCTGTTTTAGATAGAGGTTTAACTGGGCATTATAATCTTTGTAGTATTTCTCAGAAAATATTATCCAAGTTAAATGTAAAACAATAACATCTAGTACATCTGATGTAACATATGTCTCAATTTGTACTTTTCCATTATTATTAATTTTCATACTGCAATTATGTCCTTGAATTATCGATCTTGTGGAAAGTTCATAAATTTCAAGTTGAGAATCACCCACAAACTTCACAATAGGATTTTCTGTATTACCCGCATGTATACCGTACATATCAATTTTTAAATCTTCTCCAGAAGAAAATTTTGGAGATGAGACATCTCCATTTAAGCGAAGATTACACATGATTAACTGAGCTTCATCCAAAATAACAGGATAATAATCCGGCGTATGCCCTTTAATAATAAGATAAATCACTTTTATAATATTTTTCACATGACTCTCATTTCCTTTAGGATTATAAACTGCAATAATTCCGGAATTAAAGTAAAGTCTTGTCTCAATAGAAATTTCATCTATAACTTCAACTGGAATTTCTTCATCTTGATTAATCACAGCTTGTTCTATGGTAATTTTTAAATCTAATTTGTTTCTATCAAATTTAACTTTAGTAATATACGTATCATCCTTTAATCCGGGAGATATTGAATCTATCAAACGAATATTACGTTTATGAGTCTGAAGATCCTTAAGTCTTTCTTCTATCTCTTCAGAGTATTTATATTCAAATTTTTTTAAAACATACAATTTAACATTTAATCGATCTCCTTGCCTACCGTATTTTTCAAAGCAAGATTCTATCTCATTCCTTAAACCATTAGAATTATCTCGAAACCGTTTAAGTAGCCCCCTATAACAACTTTCTTTATTTAATTCTTTATTTATCGCATAACTTTTAAAATGTTCTATAAATTGTTCAGAATATATCCTACGAACCATTTCTTTAATAGTGTATTTATCCCTAAAAAAAAATGTATCCTCCTTCATCAATATACCTCCATGTGCCTCAACATCGAGTTTTCAGCTATCTCTTTTAGTTCACTTTTTTGCTCTTCAAGTTTATTTACTATTTCTTCTATAAAAACATGTGGTTGCATCAACTCTTCATATGCTTCCTCGAAGTCTTCAGGAAAAATAGTTTTCCTACTTTTACATCTAGTAATTTCCTCTGCTCTTCTAAACATTACTATTGCTAACTGTTCCAACTGATCACCGAATAATTCTTTTGCTTCATCTTTGATCCTAGTTCCTTCAATTTTCGAGTGTTCCTTTGAGAATTTTGTTAATGTTCCTTTTTTAATCAATTTTACTTCTTCATCAAGATTTTCGATCATACAGAAACCCCTTTTTCCAAATGTATTTTTACAAAGTATATCAAAATACCTATATAATTGCTGTCTTTTTTTGTCGAATTAAAATTTTTATCAATTATCTTAAATAATCTTCCTTAAAATTTGATTTAAGGAAGATTTGTGTAATGAATTAGTAGGATGTTATTCAAAATTAACTCCCTCATAAATTTTGTGATTAATACCCACAGAATAATATTTTCTTTAGAAAGAAAGGCACTTACAGTTTGTTTGCAATCACCATGAATCACATTTGATATGTGATTTCTTACCGTTTTTTGTGAAATAAATAGTTCATCTGCGATATCTTTCGTTGTTTTATCTTGCACCAGTAATTCAAATACTTCTCTTTCACGTTTGGTCAATAATTGCTTCGGTTTGTAGTCGTGATCTTTCAAATTTAGACCCCTCCTTGCTGTCCTTAAAGCTGCAATTTGAAGGGTATTAATTCATTTAGTCATGGTATTTTATGATTTATGCCGGTTTCTGTGCTTTTACTTTTGCATATTCTTTTAAAAACCAACGCCTGTCACCGTCTCATCTACAATTAGCAAATAACTTCTGCGTGATTAAATAAAAGAAAGACTCATCTTTATTGCAGTTAACACTCTTGGAACTTAACGCCATACACCAATTGTAATGAAGAATTGAACATATTTTTTAACGTTTTTTCTGCTTTAAACATTGCAATCGTTGTCCTCAAAAGCGATAATAGAAGATAGGGTCAATGTTTGGAGGGAGCATAACTTATGCACAGTAACATGAAACAAATAAAGAGCGTTGTTGAGCAATTAGATACCAGTGGTTCTGGTTATGATTTACTAAGGTATGTAGCTTTACCTGACCTCTTGGGAACAGATGCAGCAACGATTTTATACGTATTAGGAAAAAACTTAGCGCGGGCAATGGAATGGAAATCGATTGATGAAATTATTGATTTTTTCTATAAAACCGGTTGGGGAACACTGGAAATGATGAAAGAAAAACGTTCAGAACATATTTTCAAATTACAGACGCGGGTGATCTCGAAACGTTATGAATTGGGAATTGAGACTGATTACCGTTTAGAATCGGGTTTTTTAGCAGCTGCAATGGAGACATTATATCAATATAATTGTGAGTGTGTTGAAGAAGAAAAACCTAAGAAAAACTATGTGGAGTTGCGGGTGCAGCACTATCGGTAAATATGTAAAGACCTTAGCTAAATTACTCTTGGCTAAGGTCTTTTTCTTCATTTAAGTGGTTTAAAATAATCTGTGCCGTCGGTTCAGGGATACCTAACCTTTTCAATGTTTCTATCGGTGCTTGTTTAATATCTGTAATCGATTTAAAATGTGTTAATAATAACTTACGTCGCTTTTCACCAACGCCTGGAATAGCATCGAGTTCTGATTTAAACGCACTTTTCCCTCTAAGTTGACGGTGAAATGTAATGGCAAAACGATGGACTTCATCTTGAATTCTTTGAATTAAGTAAAACTCTTGAGACTGGCGACCCAAATCAACAACAACAGGAGGGACACCATATAGAAGTTCACTTGTCTTATGCTTATCATCTTTAGCCAAACCAGCTAAAGGAATATCAAGCCCCAATTCATCTTCCAACACTTCAGTAGCTGCTGTTATTTGTCCTTTGCTACCGTCAACTAAAATCAGATCGGGTAAAGGTAGATTTTCTTTTAGCACACGTGAATAGCGACGGCGTATCACTTCGCGCATTGTGTCATAATCATCTGGCCCTTTAACATCTCGAACTTTGTATTTTCGATATTCTTTTTTATCTGGTTTACCATCAATGAATACCACCATAGCTGACACAGGGTCTGTCCCTTGAATATTCGAATTATCAAATGCTTCAATGCGATGAGGGATTTCAATATTCAGCTTTTCACCAAGCCGTTCAACAGCCTTTATCGTACGTTCTTCATTCCGCTCAATTAGTGAAAACTTTTCAGCTAAAGCAATTTCAGCGTTTTTTCCTGCTAACTCAATCAGCTCTTTTTTGCGACCACGGTACGGGATCATGACATCAACATCTAATAATTCAGTAAGCAATTGATAATCAATCGGTGCGGGTACAAGCACCTGTTTCGGCTTAATATGATTATGATGTAAATAAAAACGTCCCACAAACGTGGTGAATGTCTCTTCTGCATCGTCAAAGAACGGAAAAATTGAAACATCGCGCTCAATTAATTTTCCTTGGCGGATAAAGAAGACTTGCACACACATCCAACCTTTATCATAAGCGTAATGAAATACATCACGATTCACTCGATCATTTAAGGTCATTTTTTGTTGTTCCATTACCGCATCAATATGTTGCATTTGGTCACGTAATTCCTTTGCGCGTTCGAAATTCAGTGCCTCACTTGCTAGCTCCATTTTAGTTTTCAATTCCTTTTTTATCTCTTGATGCCCACCATTTAAGAAAGTCACCACATTTTGGACAATCGTTTGATATTCATCTTTAGACGGAGGCACCTCTGCACAGGCTAAGCATTGCCCTAAATGATAATACAAACAGGGTTTACCCGGAGGATTGTTACATTTCCTTAAAGGATAAATTCGATCTAATAGCTTCTTTGTTTCCCTCGCTGCTAACACATTGGGGTATGGACCAAAGTACTTTCCTTTGTCTTTTAAAACTTTTCTCGTAATAATTAGACGTGGATGGCGTTCATTGGTCACTTTTAAGTATGGGTAACTTTTATCATCTTTAAGCAAAACATTGTATTTAGGATCATACTTTTTAATAAGATTCATTTCTAAGATTAATGCTTCTATCTCTGAAGATGTCACAATATATTCAAAATCAGTAATTTCTTGAACAAGCCGTTGTGTTTTTTGATCATTTGCACCGGCAAAATAAGATCGCACACGATTTTTTAATTTCTTAGATTTCCCAACATAAATAACCGTCCCGTGCTTATCCTTCATCAAGTAGCAACCCGGTTGAGCCGGTAGGACAGCTAATTTTTCTTGGATTGATGTTGACATACGCGCTACACTCCATCTTAATATCTAGTTCTTACCCGTTATTATAACACACACTTGCTTTTGCCAATTTAATTTTGATTTTTAATATATAAAATTTAAATAGACTTCTTATCTAAACACCAAAGACTTATGTTAGTAGACGGAAGTCTATCAACATAAGTCTTTGTCGACGGTCTATTGATTTTAAATCAAGCCAAAGTTTCTACTTAATTATTTCAAAACTACCGATTACCGGCAATGGTTGTTGTAGGCCTTTATTCGCATTAAGCATACCTACAATCATTAAAGCAAGAGCAATAAACATTCCTACAGGTATAATGAAAAAGCCACCAATTACAGGGATAAGGCTACCTAAGATGTTAATAGCAGCTGAAAAAATAAACAAGTTTAGGCCTTGATTGGCATGATAACGTGCAAATTTAGATTCTTTTGCCGCTAGTAACGGAATAAAAAAGATTAAATAAGCAATCATTGCAATGTTTTTATTTTGTTGTACATCATTTTGATCGACAGCTTTTGCTTCTTCCATTTCTCTTTCCTCCTTATTCTAAGACAAGATTGCAACAATAAAATAAAGTTACAGAAATTATCTGATCTGTAGGAAATATTAGCATAGCAAAAGGTGATTTACAATATCTTCTGAATAAAACAATATTTTAGTACTACTTAATAAAACATTCTAGTTAAAAAAGCTTAGTAATTAAGCTTTTTTATCTGTCGATTTATGATTATATTTGCTCAAAAACAACTTAAATCCTTACCTCGCACTACTTTTTGACTAGCGGAATATGAGATTTAGTACTGAAAAAATTAAAAAAACTTATCTATTTTTTAATGTTAGAAGAAAATATATTCCATATCATTTATTAATCAAACACCCATCGTTCTATATATGCGATTTCTTTGTCGTATATTCGCCTTACTAAAAGCAAAAAATCACCAAGCCATGTATGCAAGGTGATTTTTTTACGCATTTATATAACCAATATCAATGCGTCGTGATGACGCATTGAGGGAAACCATAAACTATGCGTGTTGATTAATACGCGCTTCTAACGCTTCTTTAGGTTGGAAGCCGACAACCTGATCAACAACTTCACCGTCTTTGAAAAGCAATAAAGTCGGGATACTCATCACACCAAATTTACTAGCGGTTTCTTGATTATCATCAACATTAAGCTTCACAATTTTTACTTTGTCATTCATTTCTTCAGAAAGTTCTTCAAGAACCGGTCCAATCATTTTACAAGGACCACACCAAGGTGCCCAGAAGTCTGCTAAAACAAGTCCTGATCCTGTTTCAGTTGCGAAGTTTGCATCGCTTGCATTTACAATTGCCATTCTATATTCCTCCTAAAAAATAAAGCTTATCATCTTCAAGGGATAGTATACCACCTAGGGGCATTTATTGGCTAGCAGTCTGCTCACCCGTATTATATCCTGACTTTAACAATTCATACCGCTGTTTTATTTAAGCTCGAAGATAGTCACACCGCTTCCGCCTTCGTTCATACCACCAGCAGTTGCTGAAGCAATATGGCGATGCTTCTTTGCAAAGTCTTGTACCCCTTTTCTCAACGCTCCTGTCCCTTTGCCATGGATAATAGAAACACGTGGGTATCCCGCTAACAAGGCATCGTCTATATATTTCTCTAATTGCTGTATTGCATCTTCGTAACGTTCACCTCTTAAGTCCAACTCTGTTTTGACATGGTAATTAGATCCTTTAACCGTTGCAAGGGGTTGTTCCACCACTGGGCTATCACGCTTGATTAACTGAAGGTCTTTTTTCTTTGCTTTCATTTTCATCATGCCAACCTGAACTTGACATTCCTTATCACCAATCACTTCAATAACTGTCCCGTTTTGATTTATCGTTAACAGCTTAACTTCATCACCAACCTTAAGCTGTTCAGTTTTAGTCGTCGATCGAGCGTACTCAGCTTGGTTATCTTTTTTGGATAATTCAGGTTGGGCATCATCAAATAATTTTCTTGCTTCAATCCATTCATGTTCTTTCAGAGCAGATTGATCTTTCATTTGACGAATAGTTGCGACAATATCTTCTGCCTCTTGTCGAGCTTTTTCAACTGCTTTTTCTGCTTTTTGTTCTGCTTTTTTATATAAATTTTCACGCTCGTGGTCAAATTGCTTCCATTGCTTTTCAAGATCTTGTTTCAGTTGTTCAGCGTCTTGTAAAACCTTTTCTGCATGATGATAATCTGCTTCTGCTTTTCGGCGTGCTGTGTCTAATGACTCAATCATATTCTCGACACTTGTTGAATCGGTACCAATCAATTGTTTTGCAGAACTAATGATATCATTAGTTAGGCCTAAACGCCGTGAAATGTCAAAGGCATTACTGCGACCAGGTACCCCAATTAAAAGGCGATAAGTCGGCTTTAATGTTTCAACATCAAACTCAACTGAGGCATTAATCACCCCGTCCCGATTATAACCATAAGCCTTGAGCTCTGGGTAATGGGTGGTAGCAATAATCCGAGCGCCTTTCTTAACGACATCGTCTAAGATCGCCATCGCCAATGCTGCACCTTCTTGTGGATCCGTTCCTGCTCCGAGTTCATCGAAGAGCACAAGGGTTTTGCTTGTTACTTGCTTTAATATCTCAACAATATTTGTCATATGTGAAGAGAACGTACTTAAGCTTTGCTCAATGGACTGCTCATCTCCAATATCAGCAAACACATCGTCAAAAATTGATAAGCGACAGCCATCTAAGGCTGGAACTTGCAAGCCTGACTGTGCCATTAACGTACATAATCCAACGAGTTTAAGGGTAACCGTTTTCCCACCAGTATTCGGACCGGTAATCACAATCGCGTGATAATCTTCTCCTAATAAAATATCATTTGCGACCACCTCTTTGTCCGCTAATAAAGGGTGGCGGGCTTGCTTCATGTCAATGATACCTTGATCATTAATAGCAGGCATTGCTGCACGCATCGATTGCGCTAACTTCGCACGGGCAAAAATAAAATCAAGCATAGCAAGTAGATCAATATTTTGACGTAAATCTGCTTGGTCTGCAGCGATTCGAACCGACAAGTCGCTTAGAATACGTTCAATTTCTGACTTTTCCTTTACTTTTGCTTCTGATAAAGCATTGTTTAATTCGACCACTGCTTGCGGCTCCATAAAAAGTGTCTGACCCGAGGCTGATTGATCATGGACAATTCCACCAACTGCACCTCGATATTCTTGCTTCACCGGTAGCACATAACGATCATTTCGAATGGTGACAATCGCGTCAGACAACATTTGACTTTTAGAGCGTGTATAGTTGTCTAAGCGCTCACGTATTCGGCTCTCACTTGTCCTAATTTTTGTTCGAATCGAGCGTAACTGATCGGATGCCCCATCCATGACATAGCCATGATCATCGATACAGCTTTTAATCTCTTGTTCTAGTTCACTTAACGGCTCAATTTGGGCAACCATCTCTCGGATCACCGGGATATCTGGATCCTCCATTTGTTCAATAAAGCGCTTGAGCTTTTTTCCACCATAAAGTGTACTGGCAACCTGCAGGCACTCTTGGGGATTTAACATTCCTCCGATTTCGGCACGTTTCAAACTTGGACGGATGTCAGTAATCCCACCAAATGGCACATCGCCATGCAGTCTCACCACTTGAACGGCTTGATCGGTTTCTTCTTGTAATTGTTGTACATGTTCTAAATCATAGGCTGGTTTCAATTGCCTTGCCTGTTCCTTCCCTAATGAAGAAGCGGCTTGATCAACTAACTGATCGATAATCTTGTTAAATTCTAAAACGCGAAAAATGCGTTTATTCATTTTAATCACCTGTCTCTTTTCTTTTCCAAAATGCTTGCAACTGCTCAATTGACCATGTATTGACAACCGTATCTGGTTTTAGCCATCCTCGGCGTGCTACTCGTACCCCTTCTTCCATATAGCTTAACGTCGCTTCACTATGGGCATCGGTATTGATGGCAATCGGAACCCCTTTTTCTTGTGCTTTACCTACCCATTCAGCAGATAAATCAAAACGTTTTGGATTTGCATTTAATTCTAAAATCGTTCCTGTTTGTTTAGCTTTATCAATCAATTGATCCACATTTACCCGATAACCTTCCCGCTTTCCAATCAAACGCCCTGTCGGGTGAGCAATCAGTTTAACATAAGGACTGTCCATCGCTCGAAATAGGCGATTCATGATTTCAGCTTCACTTTGATTAAAACTTGAATGAATCGCACCGATAACAAAGTCCATCTCTTTCAAAAAGTTCTCACTAAAATCTAAGTTGCCATCCGGCAAAATGTCCATTTCTACACCGCACAAGATTTCAATGTTGGGATATGCCCGTCTTAGCCGTTCAATCTCTTGGCGCTGTTCACGAAGTCGCTGTTCATTTAGACCATTGGCGACGCGAAGAAATTTAGAGTGATCAGTAATAGCGATATATTGATAACCACGCTTTTCTGCCAATTGAACCATCTCTTCAATCGACTGCGCACCGTCACTCCATGTCGTGTGCATATGAAGATCGCCCTTAATATCTGCAATATCAATTAAATCAACAGTATGTTCAAATGCCTCAATTTCTCCGTTAAATGCTCTTACTTCTGGAGGAATGTAATTTAAGCCAAAGTGATTGAAAAAAGCCTCCTCTGTAGCAAAGGTTGTCACTTCTCCCGTTTCTAAAGATTCAACACCATATTCACTAATTTTCTCACCTTGTTCTTTTGCCCGTTGGCGCATCGCCACATTATGATCCTTAGATCCGGTAAAATGGTGCAAGGTTGTCGCAAACTGTTGGTCTGTCACTAAACGAAAGTCCACAGAGATATCATATTTACCAGCAATGACAACAGATACTTTAGTATCCCCTGCTGCTATTATTTCTTTAATGCCGTCTATATCAAGTAAAGTTGCTTTTACAACATCAGGTTGGTCTGTTGCGATAATAAAATCTAAATCTTTTATCGTTTCAGACATACGACGCATACTACCAGCCAATGAAAAGCGTGTAATCGCTGTAATCGTCTCTAAATAACGTTCGATTGCATTAGCAAATGGTAACATCACATCAAATGGCAAGCGATCCGGACGTTTGCCAACGTCTTCAATTGCTTTTAATATTTTTTCTGCTGTTTTTTGTCCGAATCCTTTTAAATCAGCAACTTGACCTGATTGACATGCTTGCTTCAAGCTATCTTGATCGTCAACACCAAGCTCTTGGTATAAACGGGCTAATTTTTTACCACCCAATCCCGGGAGATCAAGTAATGGTATTAAACCACTAGGAACCTCTTGTTTCAATTGTGTTAATGTATCTGAAACCCCTGTTTGCATATATTCATTAATGACAGCCGCCGTTCCTTTACCGATGCCATTCATCTTGGTAAAATCATCAATTTCATTTAAAGAACGCTGATCTGTTTCGAGGGCTTGTGCTGCTTTACGATAGGCTGAGATTTTAAATGGATTTTCTCCCTTCAGCTCAAGGTAAACAGCAATTTCCTCTAATAATTTAATAATATCCTTTTTATTTAATGTCATCATTCTACCTCCTGCTTCGATCATCAATCGGTTGATAATGATTATCTGAAACCTATTAAATGGAAGAAAAACCCTTGCATCTTATATGACAAGGGTTATCCATTAACAATATGCTCAAACCATAATGATTGAATTTGTTCTGATAAAATTGGCGTATGATTAATCATCAAGCTAGCTAATCGCGACCCTTCCAGTAATGATTGAATCTGCGAGACCGGTAACAAAGAAGCAATATATAGCAGTACAAAAAGTACTAAATATTGTTCAACAAAACCAAACACAGCACCTAAAAGATTATTAAATGCACTTAATATAGGTAGCGAAGCAATTGAATCTAGCATTGAGGCGATTATACTTAAAATAATCTTTGTACCGAAAAATAAAATCGCAAAGGCAATCATATTATAGTAAGCATTTTCTAACGATAGGACATCTTGAAAGAAGGCCCATTCCTCAGCAGCAATTCGTGGATATGGAATTAACATTTCTAGATGGCCGGCTAAACGACCATAAAAGATCACAGCAACTGTGAACGCTACAAAAAAACTAATAAAATGAAATACTTGTAAGATTAAACCCCGTTTTAATCCCCTGAAAATACCGAAAACGAGTAATGCAAATATGATAATATCTAACATGTGTCTACAAATCCTCTTTCTCTTCTATTTTTTTTAACAAATCTTCATGTTCTTGTTTTAATTTCAAATAATCATTAACGGTGTTAACAGCCGTTAACACTGCCAATCGCGTAGTATCTAAGCTTTTGTTTGCTTGATAAATATCTCGCATTTTATCATCAACCATGCTGGCAACGACGCGCATATGATGGACATTTTCTTCACCTAATATCGTATACGTTCTACCATATATATCAACGGTCGTCCGTGTTTTTTTTGCTTGGGACACACAAATTCCCCCTTCTATCAAATCCTAATATTTATCTTAACATGAACATGTTGATTTAGGAAACTATTCTCTTAATAGTTTCTTTGCTATAATAAAAGATATTATATTTTCAAAGGAGTTCTTATGGGGCAAATTGTACTTAATGTGTCGGAACAGACCTTATTAGAAATGAAGCAAGCATACCAATCTGTTGAAAAAGCAACACCTCCGGGAGCCGTTTTTTCTGCAAAAACCGCTTCTACAACGATAACAGCCTATAAATCAGGGAAGGTCCTCTTTCAAGGAAGTCAACCAGAGATCGAAGCTGAAAAATGGGCAGGAACGGAAACACCCTCCACGTCAAAAGCAACGAAGAAAAAAAACACCCATGCCTATCACCCTGATCCATCCTTATTTCATCAATCATTAATTGGATCAGATGAAGCCGGTACCGGTGATTATTTCGGACCTATAACAGTGGCTGCTGCCTATGTAAGAGCAGATCAAATTGAGCTATTAAAAGAATTAGGTGTACGGGATTCAAAGCACTTAACCGATCAATCGATTCAACACATCGCTCAACAGCTTTTATTAATCGATACACCCTATTCACTGGTCATCTTGGATAATCCTAAATACAACCAACTTCAAAACAAAGGCTGGACACAAGGGAAGATGAAAACAATGCTTCACCATACAGCCATCGAAAATGTCTTAAGCAAGATCGCACCAACAAAACCGGACGGTATCTTAATTGATCAATTTTCACAACCAGATGTATATATTAAACATCTACAAAAAGAACAGAAAACATTGCCGAGATCCACTTACTTTGTCACTAAAGCAGAAAGTCACTCCATTGCTGTTGCAGCGGCATCGATTATTGCACGTGCAAGCTTTGTTAAAAAAATTGATTTACTGAGTAAACAGGCAGGCTTAACATTGCCAAAAGGCGCCTCTGCCAAAGTTGATCAAGTGGCTAGCCACATTATTAGTAAAAAAGGCAAAGCATACTTGGATCAGGTCGCCAAGGTTCACTTTGCGAACACTAAAAAAGCACAAAATTATTAATAAAACGACCCTTCAATCAGTGGGCGTAAGGCTATAGGACGTAAAAGCATGCAGACGTGGGCCTACAGGATGTAGGTCATGCAGACGTTGCCACAGGACGTGGCGGTCTTAGTCTGTAATCCTTTGGCGGTTTTTAGTCTGCGATCTCACTCGCTCACTGATGGGGCGTTGAGTGAATCAGAACATGAGTGTCATCCGTTAGACCCGCCTTCAAATAAAGAGCTGAGCTCATTTATTTGGAGGCGGGCCTTTTTTCGAACGATTATCTGTGATAAAAAATGTCGTTCATTTCAAGGTAATTCCCTCAAAATGAACGACATATAACAAATAGCTTTTTATGCTCTTAACTGCGCATTATGACTTTCTTTAACCGCAGCTAATATCGTTTGATAGGAGGCTTCAACCTCATCATCTGTTAACGTGCGTTCTGGATCAAGATAAAGCAAGTTAAATGCAAGTGATTTCATTCCAGCTTCTAAGTGCTCGCCTTGATAAACATCGAAGACATTGACCTGCTTTAGCAAATCACCAGCTGCCCCTGCAATCGTTGCTTCCACTTCCCCAGCAGAGATGCGTTCATCCACCACAAGCGCAATATCGCGTGAAATCGATGGATAACGTGGAATCTTCTCAAAATTAGGCTCTTGGTCATGAATCGCAAATATATGATCTAAATCGAGATCAAAAACATAGGTTTCCTTAATATCAAATGTTTTTTGCACACGTGGATGTATTTGACCAATAAATCCGACAGGTGCATCATCAATAAAGATTTGTGCGGTACGTCCTGGATGCATATCTGTTAGCTCTACTTGTCGAAAAGTTGGGCGAATCGCTAACCGTGCAAATAATCCTTCCACTATCCCTTTTACAACATAGAAGTCAACGTTCTTCGCTTCTTGTTGCCATGGATGGTGTAACCATTTCCCAGTAACCGCACCACTAACTCGCCATTTTTCCTTAGGTTGAACAGAGATTTGCTCTTCTTGTGAAGCAAAGATACTTCCTACTTCATAGTAACCGATATCGTCCTGTTTTCTAGCATTGTTATAAGCGATTGCAGCTAGCATTTCCGGTAATAAGCTTAAACGTAACGTACTGTGTTCTTCACTCATTGGCATCGATAACCTCACCGGTGAAACCGCAAATTGTGCAACTTCAGGACTCACTAACATTTGTGAACGTTCCGTCGTTGTTAAAGAATACGTGATCGCTTCATTAAGTCCGGTGCTTTCAAGATATTGCTTAACAGCGCGTTTGAGTCGTTGTTGGTTTGTTAAACGACCAGCTTGCTGACTACCTTGTGGTAAGGTATAAGCGAGGTTATCATAGCCATAAATACGAGCGATTTCTTCTAACATATCTTCAAAGATGGTAATGTCTTGGCGACGCGTAGGAATCGTTACAGTAAACGTAGCTCCTGACTGCTCATAGTCAAAGGCTAGCTTTTCTAAAATAATCGCTATTTCATCATCATTAATTTCCGTACCTAACCGTGCATTAATCCGATCGGTAGTAATAACTACTTGTTTCTCTGTGCAATCAAGCTGATCGTAAGCCGCTACACCAGATAAAACTTGACCACCCGCATATTTAGCCAATAACTGGGCGGCTCTTACACCCGCTCGTCTGACACGATTCGGATCTACACCTTTTTCAAAGCGGATGCTTGACTCACTACGTAATTGATGATCTTTGGCTGCGATCCGAACACGTTTTCCATCAAAATAGGCTGCTTCTAATAAAACGGTTGTCGTTTGCTCTGTCACTTCAGAGTCAGCGCCTCCCATCACACCCGCAAGAGCGGTTGGCTGAGAACCATTCGTAATTACTAAGTGTTCAGTCGTTAATTCACGGCTTTGATCATCTAAGGTCTTGATTTCTTCTTGATCTTTGGCGCGACGAACTACCACTTGATTTGATCCAAATTGATCAAAATCAAAAGCATGAAGTGGCTGGCCATACTCCAGCAACACATAATTGGTAATATCAACGACGTTATTAATTGGACGAATTCCAGCAGCGATTAAAAAATTGCGCATCCATAATGGCGAAGGACCGACTTTAATATCTTTAATTAAAAAAGCACCGTAATAAGGATTGTCATCCGTTGCCTCAACTTTAATTGATACATGATCCGATGCTTTTTCCTCAATCGTTTGTAGTGTTTCATCTGGCAACGTTACTTTCTCATTTAAAATCGCCGCGACCTCATAAGCTACGCCTAGCATACTTAATGCGTCAGAGCGGTTTGGTGTTAAACCAAGTTCCAAAATGACATCATCTAAATTCAAATAGTCAGTTACGTCACGCCCTACTTCAGTATCATTAGGAAATACGAAAATACCTTCTGCAAACTCTTTCGGTACATATTGTTCGGCTATTCCTAATTCCTGTAGCGAACAAATCATACCGTTTGATTCGATGCCACGAAGCTTAGCTTTTTTTATTTTAAAATTGCCTGGCAAGACAGCTCCTGGCTTAGCAACTGCAACCTTTTGTCCAGCTGCTATATTAGCTGCTCCACAAATAATTTGTAACGTCTCGTTACCAATATTAACTTGACATAAATTGAGCTTATCTGCATTTGGATGTTGCTCACACGTTTCCACATAGCCAACCACGACATGATTGCTCTTTTCAGCAATATAAGTTATATCTTCTACTTCAATACCTGTTTTTGTTATTTTATCTGCTAATGCTTCTGGTGTGTGACCACCTAAATCAACATATTGTTTTAACCAATTTAACGATACAAGCACGTTTCTTCCTCCTTAATTAAACTTGATGATATTGTTTTAAGAATCGGACATCGTTTGTATAAAAATGGCGAATATCATCAACACCGTATTTTAGCATCGCAATCCGTTCAGGGCCCATCCCAAAAGCAAAACCACTATATACTTCAGGATCATACCCCGCCATTTCTAAAACATCAGGGTGAACCATACCCCCACCCAAGATTTCAATCCATCCTGTTTTTTTACAAACGGAACAACCTTCTCCATGACAAACTTTACATGAAATATCCATTTCCACAGAAGGTTCTGTAAATGGGAAAAAGCTTGGGCGTAGCCGAATTTCTCGCTCTTCTCCAAAAAATTGTTTAGCAAATTGATTAAGGACACCTTTCAAATCACTCATGCGCACATCCTTATCAACATATAAACCTTCTACCTGAGTAAATTGATGTGAGTGTGTTGCATCATCAGTATCACGGCGGTATACTTTACCCGGACAAATCATTTTTACTGGTTTATTGCCCTTGTATTCACCCATTGTTCGTGCTTGTACGGGTGAGGTGTGTGTTCGTAATAACAGCTCTTCAGTAATATAAAATGAATCCTGCATATCACGAGCGGGATGATCTTTTGGTAGATTTAAGGCTTCAAAATTGTAATAATCCGTTTCTACCTCTGGACCTTCTCTAACTTCAAAGCCCATGCCGATAAATAAATCTTCGATCTCGGTAACAATGTCTGTCAGGAGATGGGATCCTCCAACTTGAACAGGGCGTCCAGGCAATGTTACATCAATGGTTTCAGATTTTAGTTGCTCATTTAACGCTGCCTCTTCTAAGTTTTGTTTTTTTGTATCAAGTGCTTCAGTGATCGCTTCACGAACTTTATTAGCCAACTCACCAATAACTGGACGTTCTTCAGGTGATAGTTTCCCCATCCCTCTTAGCACCTCTGTAATCGGGCCTTTTTTTCCAAGGTAAGAGACACGAACGTTTTGTAAATCAGCTAACGTCTTTGCCTGTTCCACGTGTTCTAGCGCTTCTGTTTGTAATGCTTGTAATTTCTCTTGCATTGAACTGCCTCCTTAATAATCAATTTTTTTCATTATAAAAAGCCTCTATCCCTATAAAAAGGGACGAGGCTTTGATATCGCGGTACCACCCTTGTTGACAAAGTTGACTTTGCCCACTTGATTGTTATAACGGATGATTAATCCGGTACGCTCTTACTTGATGAGATCAAGGTCCCGAACGTCTGCTCCAGAGTGAAGGTTCAGCCTTTTACAATGCGCCTGCTCTCAGTCGTGACAGGACGTCCCTAAACATTGCTGATAAAAAGCCTACTGACTCTTTCGTTGCTTTTTCTTATTCATCTTTGTCTTATTATAGAAAACTAACCGTTAAGATGCAACTCTTTGTTTGATTTTTTTAGATTTTTATTTACCTAAGACGAATTGGTACATCATAATAGCAGCAGCAATACTGACATTAAGTGATTCAGCTTGACCATAGATTGGGATATGAACACGTTTATCCGCTAATTCTAACAACGATGATGCTATCCCACTTCCTTCATTCCCAACAATCAGTGCCATTTTCTCAGCTAAATCAAGGGATTGAATCGGCTCAGCTTGTTGTAAAGTAGAAGCACAGACCACAACGCCTTGTTGCTGAAGGCCTTCAATTTCTTCTGTTAAGTTTCTCTTAACAATGGGCAAATGGAAAAGCGAACCTTGTGAAGCCCGTACCACTTTATCATTATATAAATCAACCGTCCCTTCTCCTAAGATCACTTGATCAAAACCGGCTGCATCTGCGGTTCGAATCATCGTACCCAAATTACCTGGATCTTGTACCGCATCAAGCATTAAAATACGATCAATGACTTTCGGATTGAATGGATTCATTTTTACAATTGCTAAAATACCTTGAGGTGACTTTGTTTGTGCCAAATAACTCAATACGTTATTTGCAACAACGGTCACAGGTATTTCTTCCGTTTCAAATGGAAAAGTAACGCCTTCTTGCACAATAAGCCGTTCTACTATCCAATCACTTTTAATTGCCTCCTCAACAAGGTGCATTCCTTCTACTATAAAAGATTGCTCTTGTTCACGATATTTCTTTTGATGTAATTTTGCCCAATTTTTTATCGTTTCATTTTTAACCGATGTAATCATCATCTTCATCCTTTAGCTAGATATTCTTGTTCAATCATACATATTTATAGATAACTGGGTCAAACTATTTTTCAGAGTATGTAAGTGAAAAGAGGTGATTGCATGGATCTTAATCTTAGAAAAGCGATTTTAGCTAATGTTTCCGATAACAGTCAAGAAGAGTTAGAAGCGACCATTGTTGATGCGATACAAAGCGGTGAAGAAAAGATGTTACCCGGTCTAGGCGTACTGTTTGAAATGATTTGGCAACAATCTGATGAAAGTGAGAAAAGTGAGATGTTAGAACTGCTTGAACGTGGTGTACAACACGTCGGTGCCTAATACTCTATACCAAAGACACTTTAACTAATCATACGAACCTTCAATCAGTGGGTGTTTTTTGCTCTTCTCCCACTGATTGTTCGTTAAGTGAATAAGGACATGAACGACCGTTATCGCCCCCCCTAACGAGATGGACACGACGCTCTTTTTTGAGACAGGCATTTTCCAGATGCTTATCTGTGAGAAAAGTGTCTTTTTTCATGTTGCTATTTGTAGAAGTTTGCATTAAACTTAAACTAATAAAGACGTTGGGTAAGGGGCAGAAAAATGGACATTCGACTTTTGCAAACGATGATGCAGACACAAGCCATCAGTAACTTTAGAACGACTGATCAAAATCAGTCATCCGATCTTTTCCAAAATATGTTTCAATATGCATTACAGGACACTGGCAATATCGGTGTAAATCAAACGAATACGATGTCAATACGTGAAATCTTAGATGGTAAACCTTCATTATTGGAACAAACGAGCGCTGTAAGCTCACCCGTTCAAGCTAATATTTCCAAAGATATTGATGCAATTATAAAAGAAGCCGCTTCAACTTATCAAGTTGACGAAAGCTTAATTCGATCAGTGATTAAAACCGAATCTAATTTCAATCAGCATGCGGTTAGTCACGCTGGTGCCCAAGGTTATATGCAATTGATGCCACAGACGGCAAGAGGCCTCGGGGTAACAGATGCATTTGATGCAAAACAGAACATTTTCGGCGGAACGAAATATTTACGCCAAATGCTTAACCGTTATAATGGCAATACAACGCTAGCTTTAGCTGCATACAATGCAGGACCAGGTAATGTCGATAAATATAATGGTATCCCACCATTTACTGAAACCCAAAATTACGTAAAAAAAGTTCTCAATCAACAAATCGTATAATTGAAATAGCGTGTTGGCCTGCCTAAACCAAAGACTCCATCTTCGGTTTAGGCAGGCTTTATCTTGGCACTAACATATAAAACAAACTTTCAATTCGTGAAGGGACGTTCTCCTCCCACTGATTGAAAGTTGAATAAATGAGGACATTAGCATCCGTTAGCTAAATAATCACTAAAATATAACTTTTCAACGGACATTTTACGAACGGTTATCTATAAAAAACAGGTGAAGTCCTTATGTTTGAACATTATTATTTTATCTCAGCTATAATCGCATCGATGTCAAATAAATCGTCGATTCTAACGCCATTCACAAACACCGTTGGAACGGAATCAATTTCAAGTTCACGTGTGTATTTTCTAGTCACTGAGATCGCATCAATCTCAGGTTCTTGCAAGAGTAATTCTCGATCTAATTGATAGTCATCAATTAATGCTTCAATATATGATGTGGTCCCCCAATCGCTTGGTACCTCTTGTTCAAAATCAGCATCAGCCACCACTTGCTTAAACACGGACTCATATTGGTCAGGCAAATAACTTTTTAAATTTTGATCAATATTTGATAGTAACAGTGACGCCTCATTTAAGTAAACCATTGATTGCGCGCGAAATTTAAGTGTTCCTTCTTGAATGTAATCTGTTTCTAATGCTGGATAGACTTCTTCTAACCATACTTTACACCAAGGACAAGAATAATCAAATACAAATAAAAGTTCATTATCCGCATCTTCCTCCCCAATATAAACAAGGGTTTGTTCTTCAATCGGCGCTGTCTGATAAGTGACATCTTCATCTTGATTAACCGTTTCCGTTTTACTTGTCTCTAAGTAACGAATCATTAATAATATAGACAATCCAGCAATGACCATGCAAGAGATAATCAAGTATTTCTTCACCTTATTGTCCTCCCTGTTCAATACATATATTTCCACTATTATATCTAGTATAAATGTATTTTTAAAAATATCAACAGGATTCGTTAGACAAACATCTACATAAAATTACATTACTTATACATTCTTTTAACTATACTTATAATCAAATAATATTATAGTAGTAATTGAAATGATTAAGAAAAAGCTGTGGATATTAAAAATTACCTGTAGTGAAATCACTTTTTCCAAGTGTCCTAACCACAGGTATCATTCTAAAATCTATCATCTTTATCAAACCGCATGTCCCAACTGAAATATTTACTATCGGGCTTTTTAAGGTAAGCTAAGTAAGCATTGAACTTTTTCCCTTGCTTATTTGTTAAATCTTTGACGTAGACACTACCATTAGCAAGCAGCGTTTTCGCCATTGTCTTGGTCACACGTTTTTTCATTGTTGCGAGAAATTTATCATACTTCCATAATACAAATGAGCAACCATTCTTCCAATTGCTACAGCCAAAGCCCTTGTCCCCTTCTACCACAGGATGACCACAGACTGGGCATTTACCAATAACTTCTTTAGTCACACTTGACTTGGCTGAACCAGACATTTCTCTAATTGTTAATCCCTTCGTCTGTTTAAGTGTTTCGACTGCTTGCTTGGTAAATGCATACACTTCAGCTAAATACGTTTGTTTTGAAATACTGCTCCTCTCAATATCAAATAATGATTTTTCCAAACGACCTGTGAAGTTGAGATCAAATAATTGTTTGATCGGGAAAGATTCTACCAACTTCCTTCCTAATGAAGTACATGTTAGTGTTTTTTGCTCTCTTTTAATATAGTCAACATCAATTAATTTTTTTATTGTTTCAGCACGGGTTGCAGGTGTGCCGATGCTATATCCTTGTAAAACCTCTCCAGAATAAGGGGCGTCAATTTGATTTTCAATCTCTTTAACACGCTTGCCACAGCTTTCCATTACCCGTAGCAATGTTCGCTCTGTATGCTTCTTCGGTGGTTTTGTCATATGAGAAGATAACACGGTTTCAACAACATGTACCGTATCATTTAATTCAATCTGTGGAAGACGGATTTCCTTTGATTGCATATGTTCAACTTTCTTCCAACCTTCATTGATTTGCACCTTGCCTTTCGAATAAAAAATGCCTTTTAATGGCTCGCCAACAAGCTTTGTCTTCACTTCGGTTTCCTCGTACTCAGCAATCGGCATAAATTGCATGATTAAACGATTTTTTATCGCCGTATAGACAAGTCGTTCATCAGCTGATAAGCGACTTGGCACAAGATAAGTAGGAATAATTGCGCTATGACTATCAACTTTAGCATTATTAAACACACGCTTACTTTTACGATAATGAATCTCTTCCTTATAGGGGAGGTCTTTACTATGAACTTCTACGACTTTAGCAGTCTTAGCTACAAGACTTTCTTCAAGTGCTGTGCTTGACGTTCTCGGATATGTAATATATTTTTTTTCGTATAAAGATTGTGCTATTTTTAATACCTTATCAGAGGTCCAGCCTTTGAATTTATTGGTGATATACCCTTGTAAATGGGAAAGGTTAAATAAAAATGGCGGTAATTCTTTTTTTCGTTCTACTTGTTTATCAATGACAAGAGCTTGTCCATTTTTCACTTTGTTTTCAATCGCTTCAAGCACCGACTGTTCCGGAAATTTATCACTCTCCTCGGTATATACGCCTTGATACGTTTGTTTATCTTGCGTTTCAAATGTGGCAACTAGTTTAAAATAAGCCTCAGGTTTAAATTGTTCAATGTCAAGATCACGATCGTAAATGATCTTTAACGTTGGCAATAGAACTCTACCGATATTGAGTACTTTGCCCCTTCCCTTTTGGAATTTTAAAGTTGACACTGAGGTTAAGTTGATACCAATCACCCAATCGGTCCATTGTCGACTCAGACCAGCATCAAGCAATGGCTTCAATTCTGTATTTGGTCTAAGATTTTCCATACCTCGCTCAATTTCCTTTGGTGTCCATTCATTTAATAACAAGCGATAGACAGGTTTCTTGGTTTTACTATTGTAGATAATGCTATCGCCAATCAGCTGACCCTCCCGATCATAATCACAAGCTGATATGATCGATTCGACATCACGTCTCCGAATAAGTGAATGGATCGTTTTCAACTGCTTAGCTGCACCAGAATCACGGCGTTGGCGATTGCGAGGATTGGTTTTCACTTTATATTGAAATGCCGGTGGAATAAATGGGAAGTTATCAATCTTCCAACGCGCCATCGTTTCATCATAGTCTTTAGCATCATATAACTCTAGCAGATGACCAAATGCCCATGTAACAAGATAGTTATCCCCTTCATAATAGCCGTCTCTTTTATGTCTTACATCTAATGCGTCAGCAATATTTTTAGCAACAGATGGTTTCTCTGCAACAAATAATTTCATTATTACTCTCCAATCTTGAACATCCTTTTAAAACACTTACGAACACACGGTCGCTTCTATATTATATCATGAGAACTTTGTCTTTACTTAGTGAAAACAAAATGCATCTCCAATCAATCGGGGGGCGTTTTTCTCCCGCTGATTACTAGCTGAGTGAATCAGGACATTACCGTCCGTTTAGCTCCCACCTAAATAGATCAGCTTTATTTTTATGGTGGGCGGTTATCTGTGATAAAAAACACCTATTAAAAAGATCAGAAATCTCTAATAGGTGTTATCGATATTTAAGGCTTAATTTAATTGAACGTAATTTGTTTGACCGTGTCTGCATCCAATCCTTTGATAACTTCAACAATCAATTTAACCGCATGATCAAAGTCGTCTTGATGTAAAATACCTGCATGTGAATGGATATAACGCGTCGCAATACCAATTGATAACGCAGGGACGCCATTTGCGGTTAAGTGAATTGAACCACTATCGGTTCCACCTGCTGCAATCGTTGCATATTGATAAGGAATCTCTGCACGATCTGCCGTTTCTATTACAAAATCACGTAAGCCTTTATGAGAAATCATTGATGCATCATAAATAATAACTTGCGGACCATAACCTAGTTTACTATCGGCATCTTTAGCCGAAATACCAGGTGTGTCCCCTGCTATCCCCGTATCTATAGCAAAAGCAATATCAGGTTGAATCGCATAAGCTGAGGTCTTTGCCCCACGCAAACCCACTTCTTCTTGAACGGTTCCAACACCATACACCACATTGGGATGCTCGACTTCCTTTAATTGCTTTAATACTTCAATCGCAACCGCACATCCTATTCGATTATCCCAAGCTTTAGCGAGTAATAGTTTTTCATTTTTCATCGGTTGAAATTCAAAATAAGGAACGACCGCATCACCTGGTCGAACGCCAAATGATTCCGCTTCTTCTTTGCTTGTTGCACCAATATCAATAAACATGTCTTTTATATCATAGGGTTTCTTCCGTGCTTCAGCTGGCATAATATGAGGAGGCTTAGAACCGATCACCCCGACAATATTCCCAGACGTTGTTGTAACCGTGACACGCTGAGCCAACATGACTTGATTCCACCAGCCACCAATCGTTTGAAAATATAAAAAGCCATTATCATCAATCCGTGTCACCATTAAACCAATTTCATCCAAATGGCCTGCAACCATTACTTTAGGACCCGTTCTTTGACCTATCTTTTTAGCAATTAAACTGCCTAAATGATCAGTATAAACCTCTGTTGCATAAGGCTCAATATGCTTTTTCATCACTTCTCGCGCTTCACGCTCATTGCCTGAAATTCCATTTGCTTCTGTTAATTCCTTAAACATGGTTAATTTATCATTCATCTATGGACGGCCTCCTTTAATATCCATTTCATTATAGCGTAATTAAATCAAGAACTAAAGTCTCACACATTATGTAAATACGGGCACTGTTAAAGTTTAATGTTGATATTAGTAAAAAAATAGGAATCTAATAAATTCGGGCGTTTCATTTCTGTAATATTGACTTATTAAACTAACACAGCTGTCACTTTAAGGGAGTAAATTCACAAACGCTAATCTTTTAACAAAACTTGAAAATCTTTAACAAAGACAGCATTTCCAGTAATCTGAACATCAAATGATTCACTTTTTTTAGAAACCTGTACTACAACCCGACCATCTTTTCCCATTTCATGGCCTTGCTCAACTGTAAGGGTGAGAGGTTCAGGAGGTTCTGTAAAATTGTTTTTAATGTATTTCGCATAGAAAGCTCCCATCACCCCTGAAGCAGTACCAGTGACCGCATCTTCAATTGTTCCTGAATATGGTGAGGAGAAGTGTCGAGCGTGCATATCAGCTTTAGCATCATACGTTTCCAGACAAAAAGGATGGACGGATGATTTAGGGATTTCCTTTAAAATATCAGGAAACTGCTTATTATTGGGTTGCATGTTTTGAAAAGCATCAAGTTGTTTTATCGGTAATAGCAGCGTCCAAGTACCTGTAGTTCCATAAAGTATTGGTAAATTAGCATGAAGGTCTGACTCATTTAATCCTACTGCGTTTGCTAAATCTTCTTTTGACCCCGTAAATTCCTTGAATTGAGGAGAAGCCTGTTTCATTGTTATATCAATTTCACTATTATCAGATGACGCAATTTTAATCGGTAGAATGCCAGCGTTAGTTTCAATGGTTAGCTCTGCTTTATCTTCCAATAGCCCTTTGCTTTTTAAAGCATAAACAGTTGCCATTGTTGCATGACCACATAAGTTCATTTCATGCCCTGGTGTGAAAAACCGTATTCTAAAGTCAGCTACACCTGATTTCATTGAAAAAGCAGTCTCATTAAATCCGACTTTGAAAGCAATTTTCTGCATCTCTCTATCTGTTAATCCATCACCATTTAAAACAACTCCCGCAGGATTCCCCTTATTCGGTTCTTTACAAAACGCATCATAATGATAAACAGTAATTGACTTCATACGCCATTCCCCCCCCCTAAGTTCAAATTAGATATTTTTATAACTTTACCATTACTTTCTTACTTTTCATTAAACAAACAGAGCGTTAGTTGAACAAGAAGAAATGTTTATATCGCGAACCGAGTTAACCTAAGTGTATCATATGTTTCTATATTTTGTATTAAATTCCCTTTAACCATCAAGTCATTCATAATGAACGCATTTTTTTATGTTGAATTGATTCAATAACTTGAAACCAAGCAAGGTAATTGTTCTTATTTAGTTGCAACTTATCAACAACAAACTTTAACAGAACCAAAATAAAAAGACGAGCTTAGTAAATTAATACTGCTCGTCTTGACGCTTGAAATTAACTTCATTTTTACTTAAATACGCTGCTTTTATGTCTTCAGGCGTAAAGGTTAGTTGCTCGCCTAATGTTAAGAATAAACCGAATACAGTTAAATAACTGGCTTGTGTCTGATCATCTCTGAAATAATCAATGGCACGATAGAGTTGATTAAATAGGTCAGTAAGCTCTCCACTAAATGGTAAAGCATCAACATGCTTTATCTGAAAGCCTTTATCTAACCCCAAAGACAAAATAAAATGAATACCATCAACGTATTCTTCCAATATAACGTCACGTGGACTAGGTTCCTTTAGACTCCAAAACTTAAAACATCTGGTTTCATTTGCTAGTTCGCCTAATTCAACAAATAAAGCCAATATTTTGCGATCAAATAATTGTTGATCAGTGACGTTGTGATTTGATTCAATGTATTGATCTAGCTGTTGTTGCATCTCAAATAATTCATTCCAATTCACAAATAAACATCCCTTCTACTCACTGTTATCTTAGAAATTGTCTAACACTCACACCATTCTCCTTCTTTCTAAACAAGAAAAATAGTGGAAGTAAGGCAATGATCATTCCGGTCATAATCATCGGTGAAAAATTAGTAATTGACTGACCAATTGCTGTATAAATAATCGCCATTGGAATGACAGTATAAAATGATGCTTCCATATAAGAACGAAAATTCTTGGTTGATTCATATAATAAAAAGGATAACAGATGATAATGAATAAATGGAATTAACCTTAAAATAGCGATTTGCCCAGTCGTCATATGTGTATCCTGACCAATCAATTTAGTTTTCATACGGATTAAGCGTTTCGTAATCGATGGCATAATTTGTGCCAATTTATAAAATAATGCACTTGAAAGGACAACTCCGATGATTGATAAGATAATCCCAGGTATAATACCAAAGATTAAACCACCCGCAATAAAAATTAGTACGACAGGTATAAATAATATAGGGCGAATAACATGTAATAGAATAAATAGCAATGGAGCGATAAGGAGATGTGTATCTCTCAGTATAGCAATATAGTGTTCTATTTCATCCATTACAATTTAGCCTCCCTTCAGTGTCTCTTCAATTTATGATAAGAGACAGTTCATTATGTCAAGCTTCTTAGCGATATATCCACATTAATCCAATCATTTGCACAACAAAAATTAAAGGAAGACCAATCCTGAACTGAATATGGTTCGTTTTGTGTCGATAATAATTCATGCCGAAAATCGTCCCTAACGAGCCACCTAGTAAACTGATCAACCATATGCGTTGTTCAGGGATACGCCACTTATTTTGTTTAGCTCGTTTTTTGTCTATCTTCATTATGATTAGACCTATTATGTTTATGCCAATTAAATAGCCAATGATCACTTTCATTGCCTAACCTCTCTTTTTTTAAACTGCTTGTTCATTATAACAGACGCCAGTCACGAGATAAAGCGTCCCGAACGTCGTGTAAACATGTAATTAACCATTTAAATACGGAAAAGAGCTGTTTCTTATAGGAAGAAACAACTCTTGAATGTTATAAATATTATTTATTTAATGCGGTTTTAGCTTGATCAGCTAGTTGTGAAAATGCTTGTTGATCAGAAATTGCTAGTTCTGAAAGCATTTTACGGTTCACTTCAATACCAGCTAATTTTAAGCCATGCATTAAACGACTATATGAGAGATCATTCATACGTGCCGCAGCATTAATACGAGAAATCCATAACTTACGGAAGTCACGCTTTTTCTGTTTGCGGTCACGGTATGCATATTGACCTGATTTCCATACTTGTTGTTTTGCCACTTTAAATAGGGCGTGTTTTGAACCATAATAACCTTTAGCTAATTTTAATATGCGTTTACGACGCTTACGTGTAACTGTTCCACCTTTAACACGTGCCATAATAATTCCCTCCTATATATCTAACCGAATATCTGGTGCATTTTATTATCTTGGTAACATTTGATCAATACGTTTTTGATCGCCTGCAGAAACAAGAGCACTTTTACGTAACTTACGTTTTTGTTTTTGTGATTTGTTGGCAAACATGTGGCTTGTGTATGCATGAGAGCGTTTAAGCTTCCCAGAACCTGTTCTTTTAAAACGTTTTTGTGTGCCTTTATGTGTTTTCATTTTTGGCATGAGTAGTTCCTCCTTAAAACAAATAAATTAAAGCTTATTTTTCATTGACTGGCGCTAGCATCAAGAACATACTACGACCTTCCATCTTTGGCTTTTGTTCAATCGTAGAAAGATCTTTACATTCTTCTGCCATGCGTTCTAGCACTTTACGACCAAGGTCTTTGTGTGTAATAGCACGCCCTCTAAAACGGATCGATACTTTCACCTTATCGCCCTTATCTAAGAACTTGCGTGCATTACGAAGTTTGGTATTAAAGTCATGTTCTTCAATACCTGGGCTTAAGCGCACCTCTTTGACATTGATAATCTTTTGCTTTTTACGCGCTTCTTTATCTTTCTTTTGTTGTTCAAAGCGAAACTTACCGTAGTCCATAATACGACATACGGGCGGCTTTGCATTTGGAGCAACAAGCACTAAATCAAGATTGCGATTTCCTGCAATATCCAACGCTTCTTGACGAGACTTGACACCAAGTTGATCTCCATTAGAATCAATAAGACGCACCTCGCGTGCGCGAATACTCTCATTGACATTCATATCTTTGCTAATAATCATCCACCTCCGTGATTTTTTAAAAGCGGCATGAACTATGACCGGCTACTTCATTTAAGAAGCAACGTGACCTCTTCCAATGGCCAATTGACAAGCTTGTTGTATTCTCCTTAGGGTATACCAATTTTTAAGCTCATGGTATCAACCCTGGTTGCACATGTGCAACTTAGAAAAACTTAGCTTAGCACCAAAGTGTTAATGATGAAAGCCGTAGCTTTTCTTATACTATCGCTGTTAATTAATGCCTAGTTGATAGCATAAAAAAAGTGTCGGCACTATTGCACCCACACGTATCCTGTCATTTAATCAGAATCATTAAAACCTGGCAACTACAACATGTGTGTCGGACAGGCGAGAAGCGGGTGCCTCTACTTGTCGAAAGATCATATTCAATTTCACTCAAATAATCATAGCATGTGCGATCAGTTGTGTCAACCATTTTCAAAGTAATTTAGCCCGCCATTCATATAACAAACCATGCTTCGTTAACGAGTGATTCGATTTAAACCCTTAATCAATGTATATTGAAATCCAAAATAAAAGTTTATTTTGAAATAAAACACGCTCCACATTAGCTCATTTGCTGTGGAGCGCCATTATGATCATGCTACATCACGTTAGTTGACAAAAAACAATAAAATATGCCTTTAATCAGTAGACGTTTGTGTTCCTAACCATTAAGTGAGCCAGGACATTAACATCCGTTAGCTCCCGTCTCCTCTCTATTTTAAGGCGGGAGCTAATATGGATCACGATTGTCTTAGTTGTTTTTCAGCAATTTCTTTCTTAATGGCAGTAATATAATCATCAAGTCGGACGGTTTCTGAGTTCTGTTCACCATAGCGACGAACATTAACAGCCTGATCTTCAACTTCTTTATCACCAACCACTAAAGCAAATGGGATTTTTTCTGTTTGCGCTTCACGAATTTTATATCCGATCTTCTCATCACGTTGATCGAGTTCGACACGAATCCCTTCAAGGCGTAGTGCATCCTCGACTTTTTTAGCGTAATCAGCATGTGCCTCTAATGATACTGGAATAATTCTTGCTTGAATAGGTGCTAACCACGTTGGAAATGCTCCTTTATACTCTTCAATTAAGAAAGCAACAAAGCGTTCCATCGTTGAAACAACACCACGGTGTATCACGACTGGTCGATGATCTTTACCATCTTCTCCAACGTAGGTTAGATCAAATTTTTCAGCAGAATTAAAATCTAGTTGAACCGTGGATAGCGTTTCATCTTTTCCTAAAGCGGTCTTAACTTGAACATCTAACTTTGGACCATAGAAGGCAGCTTCACCCTCTGCTTCAATGTACTCAAGATTCATCTCTTCCATTGTTTCTTTTAATAAAGCTTGTGCTGTTTCCCACATTTGATCATTGTCAATATACTTCGTTTTATTTTCTGGATCACGATAAGACAAGCGGAAGTAATAATCCTTAATGCCAAAATCGCTATATACATTTTCTACCAATTCAACAACCCGAATAAATTCTTCTTTTAGTTGATCGGGGCGAGCAAAAATATGAGCATCATTTAATGTCATCGCACGAACCCGTTGCAGTCCAGCTAGTGCCCCTGACATTTCATGACGATGCATCATGCCTAACTCTGCAATACGTACAGGCAAGTGACGATAACTATATAGATCATTTTTATAAACCATCATATGATGTGGGCAATTCATCGGGCGTAACACTAAATCTTCATTATCCATTTCAAGGGTTGGGAACATATCATCTTTATAATGGTCCCAGTGTCCACTTGTTTTATAAAGTTCGACACTCCCTAATATAGGGGTATAAACATGATCGTAGCCGAGACGCTCTTCAAGATCGACGATGTAACGTTCAATTGTACGACGAATGGTTGCCCCTTTTGGTAACCAGAGTGGTAAACCTTGCCCAACTTTCTGAGACACGGTAAACAAACTTAGTTCCTTGCCTAATTTACGATGATCTCGTTCTTTAGCCTCTTCGCGCAAACGCAAATATTCTTCTAAATCTTCTTTTTTTGCAAAAGTCGTACCGTAAATACGTTGAAGCATTTTATTATTACTATCACCTCGCCAATAGGCACCTGAGATACTTAGTAATTTAAATACTTTAATCTTGCTTGTTGTTGGAACATGAACACCACGGCAAAGATCAAAAAATTCACCTTGTTGATATAGTGTTACCTTTTCATCTTCAGGAATGGCATCAAGTAATTCGAGCTTCAAATGATCACCGATTTCTTGATAACGTGCCTTTGCTTCCTCTCGTGTCACTTCAAGTCGAACAATTTCTAAGTTTTCATCAATAATACGTTTCATCTCTTTTTCAATTTTAGGTAAGTCTTCTGGTGTTAAAGCATGCTCCATATCGATATCATAGTAGAAGCCATCTTCAATGGTTGGTCCTACCCCTAACTTAACATCTGAACCATATAGACGTTTAATAGCCTGTGCCATCACGTGTGCTGTTGAATGGCGCATGATTTCGATACCTTCTGGCTGCTTATTGGTGATAATCGCAATTGCACCATCCCTAGGTAATGGCGTTTTCAAATCAAAATAAACATCATCAAGCTTAATCGCTAGCGCTTGTTTACGTAAACCGGGAGATATCGATTGTGCAATATCCTCTCCTGTCGTTCCACTAGGGAAGGTTTTCTTTGCACCATCTGGAAAAGTCACTACTAATTGTTCTGCCATATTGAATCGCTCCTTTTAGATAAATTTTGCAGTAGGAAAGTGGTTTAGATGTATGAACATCGATTCATTTTAAGTTAAAATGATAATATGTGTACATAAAAAACGCCCATCCCTCTGCATGTATAGCAAAGGGACAAGCGTTAGCTCGTGGTTCCACCCTAGATTCCCAAATATCAAGTCAATATTTGGCTTCATTAGCTCTGTAACGTAGAGAGACGCCACAGCCTAGCCAGAAGGTTCAGCAATGGAGTTCAGAGGTGGTAATTACTGGGTAATTGAACAGGAAGATTTCAGCTAGCCTTCCCTCTCTTATGATCATCACATCCGTAATCTTGTCCTCATCAATACTTTTATTTTTTAATATGCCTTGTATTATATATCCTGTTTAACCAAAAATCAAGAGGCTATTGTTGAAATGAAAACGGAAATGTATTTTTTTCAAAAATTTTGACACGCTCATCAAAAATATTTTGTAACGTTTCTAAAATCGGATCGTCCACTTTGTTCGTGTAGATATAAATCTTCCGCGGATTTAACGCTAACAGTGGACTAATTTGATACTCATTTTTAGCAAATTGGTAAATATGTATCGGCGTGTCCTTGATTAGGTTATTCAATGTTTCATTCGAGTAGCAGTTTCCTGATTTTTCAAAAAAACGAATACGATCGTCATCCCACTTAACAAAACAACTGTCACCTAATGGCTGTTTTTGGACATATTCACGCAATGACTGTAAAAAAATTTGATATTGCTCATCTTGTTTCTTTTCATCAATAGCCCGACCAAGCACTTCATCAATAAGCCAATCCGCTTGCTTAAAAAACAACTGGCTTTGATCAAAGTAATGATAACACTGCTGCTCAGGTGTTAAAGTAAAATAATGTAGCATCGTCTCTCTTAAATCTTTTAAGAAACTAACATTTTGGTAGTGATCGGTCAACAATAATTGTGCTGCAATCGTTAATATAGCATCTATTTCGTTAAAATCATAGTAGTGATAATCTTGAATTAAACGCTCTTTTAAAATCGGCTTCAAATCGAAGTAAAAAAATAATTCCGCTAACCAAGTGCTAACGCGCTCACAATCATGCTCAAATATTTCAACCTCATCATCACTAATCGATCTCCATAAAACTTGTTGATGATAAAGACGATTTCTGAGCACATGTTGATCGATCTTATCGTTGAACTTAACTTTTACCATTATCTATCACCCATCTCTTCTAACACTGTTATATTGTATGGGAGAAAGATCAAAAAAATGACTCAACTTTCTCAGCTAAATTTTCAAGTTCAGCCAAGAAAGCATACGGGTAAACCGTATATTAAATATAAGGTGAATTTTCGGTTTATGATGAACCTTTCGTTTTAGACGTTAACCGAACATTAATCCCTTCGGTTTTCAGCATTGATTTCGATTGGCTTGCTTACTTGTCTGATTCGTTCAACAATCCGACCCGCTTTAAGTTCTTCGATGTCCCCTTTAGAGGTGAGTGAGAGATGTTTTTCTAACTGATCAAGCGCGTAATTTGAGCTAAAGAAAACAGGCAAGCCTTCCATCATGCGATATTGTAAGATCGAACCCAATACTTCATCACGAAACCAGCTGGATAATGATTCAGCTCCAATATCATCAATCATGAGTACTGGAACTTTCTTGAATTGATCAACTTTCTCACCTACCGAATCATCCTTAAATGAAGATTTGATTTCTCTTACAAATTCCGGCATATAAATAAGCATTGAAGCAATTTTCTTATCGGCCAATTCATTAGCAATTGCCCCGAGAAAATATGTTTTTCCAACCCCAAATGGACCATACAAGTAGAGGCCCTTTTTAGGTGGCTGATCTTCGATATTTGCTAAGTAATTAACCACTTCGCGGATCGCAGGGTGACGATCAGGGTTCTGACTATCAATCTTGGCAACAGAAGCTTCAAGAATATCTTTAGGCATATAAAGGCTTTTAATCAATGCGGCTCGCTTAGCTTGCTCTTCTTGTATAATCGTGTATTTGCATTTTTTGTAAGTCAAATGAATATTAGCGCCTTCGATCTCAAGCTTCGGTTTATAACCTGGTAAAATATTATTCTTACAACCATGATCAGGACAATTTGCACAATCCTTGTTCTGTGAGTAGTATTCATATAATTTTATTAATTGGCGGTCAACTGCCTCTTGATCAAGGTCAGGGTGGTTTTTAATAATTTGTTGAATCTCCGGATCCTGTAATATTTCTGAACGCATTTCCCGATACACATCTTGAAAAGATTGCTTATCCTTCATCCACTTCTTTAATGATGCCTGAATCGATTCCATTATCATCACCTCTATTGATTCGTTTTCTTATCTTGGAATGCCTTTAATAGTTCACTAACATCTTCTGTTGCTTCAGAAGATCGATCGGTTACTTTTTTAGCTCTTGCTTGCTTTTGCTGTTTGAACCAATCTGGAACCACTTCTTTTCGATTAGATGGTTTAGTATATTTACGCTGATAATTTTGTCCCCATTGCTGGTATTTATTATGTTCTGACTTCGCTAACGTCATGGCTTGTTGAGCCGTTTTTACATTTTTTCTTGACCAATGACTCGCTATTTTTTCTAAGTAAGATTTGGTTAACTTCATATCTGTTTTCAGCATAACATAATGGATTAATACATTCATCACACCTGGATTTAACCCTTGGGCATCCATAACCCCAGCGATCATTTTCAAGTCTTGACTCGATGCTCGAGAGCCGTTGGATAAGTCTTCTAGCAATTCTTTGGGGCTAATCGTTTCCATCCGTTCAATAAACAACACTTGCTTCGATTTTTGTGATTGGTCTGAGTTAGTCGTTGTTAGTTTTTCACGTTGCTCAACCCCATCAGTTGTATCTGAAATCGTTTCAACCAAATCTAGACACGCGGTTTTAAATTCTTCACGATTTAACTCATGATCAGTTGAAATAGACCATTGAAGTGCTTTTTCTAATTGTGTTGTTGTTAAGTGATAAAGTGCTGTCATCTGTCTAATTAATTGGCAATTATTTTCATTTAATATTTTTTTTGCAGGAAGCATACGGTCATCAAGCATTTTCTTTAGCCATGACCAATCAATTTCCAAGTTATCTAGTCCCGGTTTCCCTGGTTCAATAATAGCATCATTTTCAGTGATGTCACTCTCATACCTTTTACTGTGAAAAACATCAGTGAAATGTGCAGTAATATCTTCGCCCTTAATGTCTTGTTGTTGATCAGATGTTATTAACTGTTGTACTAATAACTCGTATTTATCTTTACCAATCTGATGGTACAGCAATTGACTTAACAGATCATCATTAAAAAAGCGACGCACATTACAAGGTAAATTTAACTGGTAACGATAAATCGTATGCTGTCCATTATCAAGTTGATATGTTGTCAACAGTCCAATTGCCTCACATCTTAAACGTGCTTGATAAATTTTATCTAGCGGTTGGTCTAATGTTTGCATTAAATGATGATGTGATAATAACTGCTCATCTTGAAACTGGGTAGACAAAGTGACATATAGTGATGTCGCCGTCACGCCAATTATCGGTTGATACAATTGAAAAAGCGCTTGGTAATGATCGCTTAATAATTGCGCATGTTTATTTGTTGTAAACCCATCTGAAGGTAATATTTTACCAATTGATTGATGCACATTTATCCCCCCATTGGTTGCTCAGCTGAAAGGTATAACACAAACTATCACAACAATGTAATATCGGCTATTTCCTTTCACTCATACGATTTTATAACCGAACACATAAGAATTTTATTTTAACAACTTTAAATCAATCGTTGTAGCTTCATGCCTTTCATTAACATGAAAAGAAAAAAAGAGCCGCAGTTGGCTCACTTATCTGTCTTCTTTATCGGAATGATTTATTAAATCTTTTAATTCATCAAGGAAGACATTAATATCTTTGAATTGCCGATAAACAGAGGCAAAACGAACATAAGCGACATCATCAATATGTGCTAATCGGTCCATTACAAGTTCGCCTACATCTTTGCTTTCGACCTCTGGAATCCCTTGACTTCTTAGCTCACGTTCCACGTCTAAAGCTAATTGCTCTAATTGTTCAAGTGGTACAGGTCTTTTTTCACATGCTTTAATAAGCCCGCGGATAAGCTTTTCTCGACTAAATGCTTCTCGAATGCCCTCTTTCTTAACAACAATAAGTGGCATTTCTTCTAAACGTTCAAATGTTGTAAATCGATAATGGCAAGCCTCACATTCACGACGCCTTCTTATCGCGTCACCTTCTTCTATTGGACGCGAATCTAATACGCGGGTATGCTTGTCTTGACAGTTTGGACAGCGCATTTCTTTCATTCCTTTTTAATCATTTTGTTTAGGCATTGTTTTTCATATCGAGTAAGGTCATTTCTTTTTTTAAATCATCATAAAGTTTTGGGATAAGATTATGACTAAATCCTAAATCGAATAAACTTCCTTCAGTCGTTACAGAGAAATCAATTGCCGTCTTATAAGGTCTAACCATAATAACCGTTGCAATAACAAAGGCTCTTCTCTTCCCTTTATAGTTAATCGTTACTTCTCCATGTTCAGACGATGTGGCAACCACTTCACAGCCTGACTTTCCTTTAAAGTACTGGGCAACCGTGTCCATTCCTTTATCTTTTGTCGTTTTAAAATAATGTGTTCGTAGCTTTGGATCCCAATGTTTTTCTGTTGATTCAGAGTGATTATTAAAGTACTTATTCCAAGTTTCTTTAAACCCCATCGTTACACCTCGTTCATCAAAATGTTTTCTTGTCTTAAACATAAACAAGTCATATACTCTATTTTATAGTTTAACATGTTTTGTCCAAGAAAACGATAACAACATGCTAGATCATTCCTCTTTGCAACCAAATTAAATCCATTTTTAAGGGTTCTCTGTCAAATGTGGTGGTGTAATGTTCACTCCACCATTCATCTTTGTTAAAAGCTCTTTTTCCATAAAGTAGTGCTATTGCTAAGCCGCAGAGGGAAATATACTCGCTTTCCGCGGACGAACGCCCAAGCCTCCTCGCAAAGACCGCTGTGGGGTCTCGGTCGCCCGTTTTTCCGCAGGAGTCTCGCATATTTCCTCTGCTATGTACTATTTCAACCGAGAGCCTTTTTGACTTCTGATGGTCAAATAATCGAAAGACTGTTCCTTGTCATCCCTACCAAGCGAGCTGCAGTAAGAAAAGAATGGAAGGCCGTGTATGCTAATGCTGTTGTTTTCACCGTTTTTCCGCAGGAGAGCATTTGTACAACGTTGATAATAATCCGCCATTTGTAATCGTTCATAAAAAGGACGACTACAATTAGGACACAAATATCTTCGCTTTTTTAATGATATCTTCACATCTTTATTAGAAAGGACTGGACCTTGAATCTCCTGTCTTCTATAACTATGCACTCGGTTTGTTTTCTCCTTACAGAAAGGACATTTTTCTTGTTTTTGCTTTGTATAGAGTTCCACAATCAAGCTACTAGATTCTTCGGTTACATCCCATACGTCTACATGCTTGTCTTTAATCCCCAATAATTCTATGGTAAAATGACGTTGCACTCATATCCCCTCTCTTTTTCTATTGTCTCGACAACTTTAGGGTAACAAAGAGAGGGCGAAGGAGTGTATTTTTTTGCACGCTATCACGATAGAGGACACCACCACATTCAGTATAGAGCCTTTTTAAGCAAAAGCGATTTGCGTTACGATTAAAAGCACCCTTTCCCTTTTAAAATAAAAGAAAAAGAGTGCCAAACGTGCCCTTTTATAGTATTTGTGAGGTTGGTATTTGAACAGGCCCAATTCCTCTTGGAACCTCTACTTTTTCACACTTTTTTGATTCTAGGCTTTCTGAAATAAAATGACATGCGACGTTTGGATCAATAATATCACCACATGTATAAACATCTATACTTGCATATCCATGTTCAGGAAAACTATGGATGGTCAAATGTGATTCTGATATGATTACGACACCACTAACACCCTGTGGCGCAAATTTATGAAAAGCAACTTCCCTAATTTCAGCACCAGCCTTTAATGCCGCATCAACAAAAATCTGCTCAATCTTTCCCATATCATTCAATATCTCAATATTACAATCCCACATTTCTGCAATAACGTGTCTACCCATTGTATCCATTTTGGCACTCCCCCAATTCGACTAAATTTAAAAATAGTTGCCTGATTTGCTACGGGGGAAGTTAGTCCTAAGAGGTCCTAACCCTTTAAGCAATCATAAGCACATTTTTGATATTTATCTTTAAGTTGCGCATCGTTTATCTCTATTATGCACATGCAGAAAAAGTATATATCGAAATGAGGGAGATGGCAAGATATTTTATAGCTTTTATAGAAAAAAATTATCTGTTCAAAAAGTAATTAAAAAGTGTAAATTTTACAATATAAACCGTAAAGCTAAGAACAAGCAGTTGAATATTTATTTTTAAACAAAAATATCGATCGCTTCCCTTTCTATGGAGACCGCTTTAGCTATCTTCCAAATTAAAATAACTGATTCCACCAAATAGCTATTACTAGCAACTTATAGGCTGTCGCGCCATATGCTAATGCTTAAATTGTTGAAGCAGTTGTTTAAACGATGCCTCCGTGTGCGCCAGTGTCTTACTATTGTCAATAACATAATCGGCCCATTGTACTTTTTGCTCAATTGATATTTGTGACTGAATTCTTTTACTTGCTTCTTGCTCTGATAATTGGTCACGAGCCATTAACCGTTGCAATTGCTGCTCAGGGGTTGTGAAGACAACCACTACTACATCAATTAAGTGCGTCAAATCATTCTCATATAACAACGGTATATCTAACACGATATACTGATGTTTAGCTGCGATTAACTGATCACGTTCATATAATAAACGATCTGTTATAGCAGGATGAACAATTTGATTCAACGTTTGCCTTTTTACCGCGTCATTAAAAATCAGTTGGGCAAGTTTTTTTCGATCAAGCGTCTGATCTGGCAATAAAATATCACGCCCAAACACTTCCACAATTTGTCGGTATGCAGGTTGTTCGGGTTCCACGATAGTACGCGATAACTGATCCGCATCAACAATTGGAATCCCCTCTTGTTTAAACATCTTAGCGACTGTGCTTTTCCCTGTAGCAATACAGCCAGTTAAACCAATAACAATAGTCAAATGTCCCACCACATTTCTTTTCAAATAACCAAGCGACTTATCCCTAGTAGTACAAGGAGCAGACCAGGAAGATACCGAATTTTATCAGGTAATCCTTTATTGGAAAATACTACACCTAAATGGAGCCCCATGGCAAGAAACACCATAGTCATGACGGCAATTAGACCAACCGCCATATACGAAACACCTGTCAATGCAGCACCCATCCCAGCAGCGCTAGCATCAATTGATAACGCCAATGCTAACCATACAGTTTCCATACCAGAGATATGGCCAGAGTGATCAAAGTCAGCGATCGCAGGTTTTTTTAGAATATCAATCACCAAACCAACCTTCTTTAATTCAAAACGAAAATGCTTTGGCGTCGTTTGAGATTGCGACTGATCAAAGTTAATTAAACTGTAACATCCTAAACCAATGAGTAAGGCAGCACCTAAGTAACTGGTAAACCGTTCCGTTAGCAACAGAGCAACAAGTTGGCCCGCGCCCATCGCCATTCCAAATACTAGCCCAGAGCACAAACCAATTAATATAATAACATGTGGTGCCAACTTCACTTGTCTTAAGCCATACCCAAAAGCAACCATAAAACTATCGACACTTACTGCAATTGCCAACACAAATAAGGAGAGTATATTGACCATCTCCACATCCACCCTCTCCAAGTTCAAATAGATTAACTTGGAATAGTATATGGATGGCTGTAAAAAATGTGAGTAAAACGCCCATTAACTAATTTGTTGACAGGATGGGCATAGATGCGTTCCTCGATTGGAGACCTTAATCTTCAATACTTCAGTTCCACATCTTACACAAGGTTGCCCTTCTTGTCCGTAAGCATAGAGTTGTTGTTGAAACATCCCGATTTCACCTTGACTGTTAACATAGCTACGAATCGTTGTCCCCCCTTGCTTAACAGCTTCCTCAATTGTTGCTTTCGCTTCAACTATTATTGCTTGCACTTCTTTACGATCCAGTGAATCACCTGACCGAAGCGGATGAATGCGTGCCCGAAATAACGTCTCATCCACATAGATGTTTCCAAGGCCAGCAATAACCGTTTGATCAAGCAAAATATTCTTGATTGCACGCGTACTTTTATTTATTTTAGGTAAAAGGTGATCTACTGTATAATCTTGATCGAATGGATCAGGTCCTAATTGCTTAAGCGGTAAGTCATGATAAGCTTCTCCCTTAGCAAATAAGTGCATCGTTCCAAATTTACGCACGTCATGATACCGTAACGTTTTTCCGCTTTCCAAATAAAAAATAACGTGCGTATGCTTATCGATCGGTTCATCTTTAGCATAAACACCGTATTTACCTTCCATTCGCAAATGAGAAACTAAACTATAACTATCTAATTCAAATATTAGGAACTTGCCCTTCCGCTTAATATTTAGTATTGATTGCCCTTCAAGTAAGTGTTGAAAGTCACTTGGCTCAGCCGGCATTTTTATCATGTTTGGCCACTGAACGTCAACATGTTTAATCCGCTCATTGAGCACGAGGGCTAATAAGGTCTTTCTCACCGTTTCTACTTCTGGTAATTCAGGCATCCCCTCGCTCCCTTCTATTTCGCATCATACCATGTAGAACCATAAGCATAGTCAACTTTAAGCGGTACCGCTAATTCAACAGTCTCTTCCATCACTTTTGGAACCATTTCCTTTAATATTTCGATTTCCGCTTTTGGTGCTTCTAAGATTAATTCATCATGAACTTGCAACAACATACGAGCTTCCAACCCTTTTGATTTTAATGTATGATCAAGATCAATCATTGCCTTCTTGATAATGTCAGCTGCACTTCCTTGGATCGGTGTATTCATAGCTGTTCGTTCAGCAAAACTTCTTTGATTAAAATTTCGACTTGTAATTTCCGGTAAATAGCGACGTCTACGCATTAATGTCGTGACAAACCCATCTTGTTTTGCCTGAAGAACAACATCATTCATATACGCCTTCACCCCTGGGTAACTTTCAAGGTAACGATCTATAAATGCCTTGGCTTCTTTACGCGTAATACCTAAGTTTTGAGACAGACCATAATCGCTAATTCCATAGACGATACCAAAGTTTACTGCTTTAGCTTGTCGGCGCATGAGATCATTAACTTCTTCTGCACTAACATGAAAAACGTCCATCGCTGTCTGTGTATGGATATCACGTCCGGCTTTAAAAGCTTCAATGAGTTTCTCATCATTTGCAATATGCGCTAACACACGCAATTCAATTTGTGAATAATCAGCAGCAAACATCACCCACTCGGTTTCACTTGGAATAAAAGCTTGTCTAATCTTACGTCCCTCTTCCAACCTTATCGGTATATTTTGTAAATTAGGCTCTATTGAACTTAACCGACCTGTTTGTGTTAATGCTTGATTAAATCGGGTGTGAATCTTCTGATCGTCATGGATCACTTTTAATAAACCTTCAATGTAAGTCGATTGTAGTTTACCCAATTGTCGATACAGTAAAAGCTTACCAATAATCGGATGCTTGTTTTCAAGTTGCTCTAACACATCTGCTGAAGTTGAATAACCGGTTTTTGTCTTTTTAATGACAGGTAACCCTAGTTTTTCAAATAGAATCGGACCCAGTTGTTTTGGTGAATTCAAATTAAAGGTTTCTCCAGCTAACTCGTGTACCTCTTGTTCAATCTTATCCAAACGTTCTTTCAGTGCTACTTGCATGTTTTCCAACTGCTTGCGATCTACGGCTACACCTGTTGCTTCCATTTCGCCTAAAATAAGTGCTAGCGGTAGTTCTAACTCTTTTAATAAAGCTTGCTGTTGATTTTTCTCCAACGATTGCTCTGCCGTATTTGTCAATTGATATAGGGCGGTTGCCTTGCGACCAATATGATCAGCCAAGTGAGCTTGTTCAGGTATTTTTAACTTTGCCCCTTTTCCGTAGACTTCCTCATCATACAAAATCTCATCATAGCCCAAGCGATGACTAATCGCCGGTATATCATGATTATTTTCTGAAGGATTGATCAAATATGAAGCTAATAAAAGGTCAAATCTTATTCCTTTTACTTTAATACCATGTTGAAGTAAAGCTACTGTCACCTGTTTTGAATCAAAGGCAAATTTAATTTGCTCAGGATCTTCTAACCAAGCCTTAAAAGATGTCGAATTTAATGCAATATCAGTAGGAATAAAATAAGTACTTTCTTTATTAGCAATACCGAAACCAATAATCTCAGCATGATGATAATTGTCTTCAACCATTTCGACCACTAACGCTTCTTTGTTGTACCAATTTATTTGGTCTACATCCTCAACAATTTTAACATCGATCGGAGCCAAAGCTTCAGACATACTCGCTTCGGTTTGATCATCATCTCCACTGATTGTATTTAATAATGATTGAAAACCTAAATCTTTAAACAACGCACGTAACTGCATCACATCGTAACCCTGATAATCGATGTCATCTAAGCCAACTTCAATAGGTGAGGATACATTAATCGTGACAAGGTCTTTACTCATAAAAGCTGAGGCTTTATGCTCGTCTAATTTCTCTTTCAATTTCTTACCACTCACTTCATCAAGGTGATCATATAAGTGCTCAAGTGTTTGGAATTGCTTGAGTAATTTAATCGCTGTTTTCTCACCTACACCAGGTACACCGGGAATATTATCAGAGCTGTCCCCCATTAATGCTTTCATATCAATGATCTGGTCAGGATTAAGCTCGATCTTTTCTTTCATAAAGTCTGGTGTATAGACATCAACTTCACTTAACCCTTTTCTTGTAATTTGGACATGAACGTGATCAGATACTAATTGAAGCATATCTTTATCACCCGTAATGACTCGGACATCATAACCATCAACAGCGGCTTTCTGTGCTAATGTCCCAATAATATCATCAGCTTCATACTGATCCAGTTGATAATGTTTAATCGAACTTGCATTAAGTAGTTCCTTCACTAAGTTAAATTGTTCGGATAACTCAGGTGGGGTTTTTTGTCTTCCACCTTTATAATCCTTATAGGTTTGATGACGGAAAGTTGTTTTCCCCGCATCAAATGCAACTAAAATATGGGTAGGTGCTTCATCTTCTAATACTTTTAATAACATTTTAGTAAAGCCAAAAACCGCATTTGTGTAAACACCTTTATCATTACTTAGCAAGGGTAAAGCGAAAAAAGCACGATATAAAATGCTATTTCCATCAATAAGAACTAGCTTTTGTTTAGACGTCATGTTAAATCTCCTTTTATTCAAATACTTACTATATATATTACCACGTTTCCTTTTATAAAACGAACCTTCAGTCAGTGGGCGTTCGTTATCTCCTGCCTATAGCTGAGCTCTATTCTCTATTTTGAAACGACGGTTTACGGCGGTTATCTGTGATAAGAAAAGCTTTCTTTATGCAATAGCTATTCAATACGTAAATTTTATTTTCATTTTTTGAAAATAACTGAAGTAAGTGTGTTATCATTTAATGGTCTAATCATTTTCAGTGTTTTTAGATAATTTTTAATTTTGGAGGTAGATATTATGATAAATAAATGCAATGTTAACTTAAAAAACGACAAGGGGATTGCGACTAATTAATTAAACCCTTTAGCGTGTCCCCAATCTTTGGAAGGGGATAATGATTTGAAACAAATTTTATTAATTATTGATGCACAACAAGCATTACTTGATGGAAATCAGCAAGTAAGTCCAATTTACAAAAAAGAACAACTTATTAAGAACGCAAACAAAGTGATTAAAAAATCAAAACAATCAGATGTTGCAGTTGTATTTGTAAGAGATCTCGATGTCGCTGAAGGAAAAGGTAATGGATTTCACATTCATAGTGACATTCATGTACCCACTGAAGCAAGATTTTTTGATAAAGCCGCCACAAATTGTTTTTATGGAACAGGGCTGTTAGAACATTTAAAATCACAGGACATTGAGCATATTGTCATAATGGGGTGCGAGACACAGCATTGTATAGATAGTGCTGTCAGAACAGCAACTATTAATGGGTTTGATGTCACATTAGTTGGAGATGGACATTCAACGCTAGGTAATGATGTTTTGAGTGCGGAACAAATGATAGCACATCATAATGCTACACTTCATGGTCATTACAATGTTGATCACTTTTCGATTGTCAGAGATTCAGAAGAAGCTTTATTTTGTCCAACTCACGATTCATATAGGTTAAGCTGAAGTATCAGCCTTTTATAGCGTGTGGCTTAGAGCAAAATGTGAAGTTGACCGTTAATCCAACAACTATTTTAGAGCCAAAATTAAAAGTGAATGCTCCATTTAATTTTAAAATGGAGCATTCACTTTATTATGTTTATGATGCAAGTTTATAGAAGATAGTTTTGTATTGTCACTACCTGTTTACTATAACCTTTAGTTAATGGGTAAGCGGACGCTAAATCTTGAACCCTTATTTAACTCACTTTTCACATGAATGGAACCGTGATGTGCCTCGACAATGTGCTTAACAATCGCTAATCCCAAACCTGTTCCACCAGTGTTTCGACTTCGCGCTTTATCAACGCGATAAAAACGCTCAAAAATACGACTAAGCATGCTGCGCGGAATACCAATACCATTATCTTTTATCGCTATTTCAAAAGCGTGATTAATTTTCTTTGCTTCAATGTAGATCGCTCCATCATTGGGTGTATAATTAATGGCATTATATAAGAGATTTAAAATCACTTGTTTTAATCGGGCTGCATCTCCTGTCAAGACTAAATCCTCATCAAACTTAAAATTTAACGTAATTGCCTTTTTCTCGGCTTGACCGCGAACGATATCGATACTGTCTTCAATCAAATTGGCTATATTAACTTTCGATAGCTTCAACTTCATTTCTTCTTTTTCTAGCTTAGATAATTCCAATAAATCATGAATCAATGCTTGAAGGCGATCGCTCTCGTTGTATATAATCGTTAAAAACTTACGTTGTACAGCTGCATCCGTTGCATCATCATCCAAAATTGTTTCTGCAAATCCCTTAATTGAGGTAATAGGTGTTTTAAGTTCGTGAGAGACATTAGCAACAAAATCTTTGCGCATTTGCTCAACTCTTTTTAAATCGGTAATATCATGAAAGACAAGGACAACACCTCTTAAGTCATGTTTCTCATTAAAGAAAGGCGCTCCAACAATTTCAATATAGCTTTTTTTCGAATCATGTTCTAAAGTAATCGATTCCTTTACCGTCTGTTCATATAAAAAAGCTTCTTGAACCGTTTGATGAATCTTGCGTCTATCTATCACTTCATAATAAAGTTTGTCATGATAATCAGCAACGCTTTTACCGAATTGTTCAGTAAATTTTCGATTAACGAGATGGACATAACCTTGTTCATCGATCAGCATAATACCACTTTCCATATTATCAATCACTGTTCGCAATTGCCTATCATGCATCTTCTCTTGGCGATTTAAATCTTGCAAATTACGAGCAAGCCGGTTGACTGAATAAGCAAGGCGCCCCGTATCATGATGAAAACTCTCTTGCGCTCTTACTTTATAATTCCCTTTTATTAATTCATTTAGAATAGCTGTTATACCTTTAACTGGTTTCACATAATTAAGGTAAATTTGATAAAACAAAACAATGATAACAGCATAGGATCCTATTAAAATCATTGCGGCAATCGCCCGATCCCCTCCACTCGTTAATGGCACAATTAAAGCTAATAAAGCTAAAAAGAGTAAACTTGCGATCACAGCATAGCTGAAAAACAAACGAATAGGGGTTTGTTTCTGCTTCATTTATATGGATCCTCCATTTTATAACCAAGTCCACGAATGGTTTTAATATAAATAGGTTGTTTCGTGTCAGGTTCAATTTTTTCACGAAGGTGACTAACGTGAACATCTACGATTCTTGTATCTCCGGAAAAATCGTAGTTCCAGACCGCACTTAACAATTGATCACGAGATAACACTTTACCTTTATGTCGCGCTAAATATAATAATAATTCAAATTCTTTTCGCGTGAAAGTAAGGATGTCATCGTTCATCATTGCCTCATACTGCTCTGGATATATTGATAATTCTCCAATCGTAAGGTGAGGTGGGGCTGTCTCCACTTCTTTATTCGTTCGACGTAAGATGGCTTTAATTCGGGCAATAACTTCTTTAGGACTGAAAGGTTTAGTCAAGTAATCGTCAGCACCTAATTCTAAACCTAATATCTTATCAAATTCATCATCCTTAGCAGTTAACATAAGGATAGGCGTATCGACCTTTTGCTGACGCAATTGTTTACACACTTCTGTTCCTTCCATTCCCGGCAACATTAAATCAAGTACAATGAGGTCAAAACTATCGCTTGTAGCTAACGATAAACCGTCTGCACCTGTATAAGCCACTGTTGTTTTAAAACCCGCTTTTTCAATATTATATTGTAGTAACGTGACAATCGATTCTTCATCATCGACAATTAATATTTTTTGATTCATCTCTGATCCCCCTCATCCTTCTACTCTCAATGATACATTGCTATAAATGGATTGTGAACAGAAATTACAAATTAACGTGTTAATTTTTATTTACAATGTTAATTTTATGTAAAGTCATTTAAAAATAATCTTCAAATAACTAAAAATATTCAATCTAGATAAGATTAGCTTGAACTAAGGTTCTAATAATGAGAAGCGCCGACTCACTACAAAGTTTAGTCGGCGCTTCATTTGAATTAATTCATATTTTTAATCAACGCATCAGCAAATTCTGATGCTTTAACCTCTGTCGCACCGTCCATCAGACGAGCAAAATCATAAGTGACTACTTTTGATCCAATCGTCTTGTCCATTGCCTTGGTAATTAGATCGGCCGCTTCTTTCCAACCTAAATGCTCAAGCATAAGCACACCTGATAAAATAACAGATGATGGGTTTACTTTATCTAAACCAGCATACTTAGGGGCTGTACCATGCGTTGCTTCAAAAATGGCATGTCCAGTCACATAATTAATATTAGCACCAGGGGCAATACCAATTCCACCAACTTGAGCAGCAAGGGCATCAGAAATATAATCCCCGTTTAAGTTCATTGTTGCTACAACATCAAACTCTTTAGGACGTGTTAAAATTTGTTGCAGGAAGATATCAGCTATCGCATCTTTAATAATAATCTTACCGGCTTCTTCAGCCGCTTGTTGAGCTTGATCAGCTGCTTGACGACCATCTCGTTCAACAATTTTGTCATACTCAGCCCATGTAAATACTTGCTCACCATACTCTTGCTCTGCAAGTTCATAACCCCAGTTTTTAAAAGCTCCTTCAGTAAACTTCATAATATTACCTTTATGAACTAATGTAACGCTTTTACGCCCTTCTTTGATGGCGTAATCAATCGCAGCACGTACGATTCGTTTGGTTCCTTCTTCTGACACTGGTTTGACCCCAATACCTGAAGTTTCTGGGAAACGAATATTCGTTACGCCCATTTCTTTTTCAAAGAAATCAATGACTTTTTTTACATCTTCAGAGCCATTTTCCCACTCAATACCTGCATAAATATCTTCAGTATTCTCTCGGAAAATCACCATATCAGTATCCTGTGGGCGTTTAACCGGAGAGGGAACACCATCAAAGTAACGAACGGGACGCAGACATGTAAATAAATCAAGCTTTTGACGTAAAGCAACATTTAAAGAACGAATCCCACCACCAATAGGTGTAGTAAGCGGCCCTTTTATCGCTATTTTATATTCACGAATTGCGTCAAGTGTAGCTTCCGGTAGCCATTCTCCCGTTTGATTAAATGCTTTTTCACCAGCTAACACTTCTTTCCAAACGATCCCTTTAGCGCCATTATAAGCTTTTTCTACAGCACCTTCTAGAACGCGACTTGCAGCTGCCCATATGTCCGGTCCAGTCCCATCACCTTCAATAAATGGAATAATTGCGTGATCTGGTGTTTTAACGACTCCATTTTCTACTGTAATTTTCTCACCATTTGACATTGTTCATTCCTCCTGTAATTAAACTAAATAATCTTAATCGCTATGTATTTAGCGTTTAGAAATAGGTTGATAAACGTGTTTAACTGGTCCTACATACTCTGCTCTTGGTCGGATTAATCTGTTATTCTGATATTGCTCTAACATATGAGCGATCCAACCTGATGTTCGACTCATCGCAAAAATCGGTGTGAATAAATCATGATCAATCCCCATACTATGATAAGCAGATGCTGAATAAAAATCAACATTTGCAGGCAAACCTTTTTCTTCTTTGATATAATTTTCAATTTTTTCAGACATGAGGTACCATTTTTCTTGACCTATTTTAGCCGTTAGTTTACGTGACATTTCTTTGAGGTGTTTAGCTCTTGGATCACCTGTTTTATATACGCGATGCCCCATACCCATTATCTTCTCTTTATTAGCTATCTTTTCTTCAATATATGGAATCGCACGGTCGACTTCTCCAATTTCTGTTAGCATACGAATGACTTGTTCATTAGCACCACCATGGAGTGGACCTTTTAAAGCGCCAATTGCTGCAGTTATCCCTGAGTAAAGATCGGATAATGTTGCCACACATACACGGGCAGTAAAAGTAGAAGCATTGAGCTCATGATCAGCATGGAGCACCAGTGCTTTATTAAAAGCCTCTACCTCTAAAGGGTCAATAGCTTCACCTTTTAACATATGCAGGAAATTTTCCGCGTAACTATAGTTAGGATTTGGCATAATCGGGGCTTTACCTTGACGTAGCCGTGAAAATACTGCAATCGCAGTAGCTATTCGAGCCTGTATACGAATCGCTTTTCGTCTATTGGCTTCTTCACTCATGATATCAACTTCCGGATCATAGACACCCAATAGTGAGACGGCTGTCCGTAAGATTGACATGGGGTGTGTCTTTTCCAAATTCATGGTTTGAAAATGGTTTAACAATTCTTCTGGTAAAGTCATTTCTTTAGTTAATTGGTGGGTGAATTCTTTCAACTCTGTTTGGTTTGGTAATTTTTTATTCCATAATAAATAAATAACTTCTTCAAAAAGAGCATGATTTGCTAGATCATCTATTGAATATCCCACATATGCGAGCTGATCATCAACAATTGAAGTAATGTCTGTTTCTGCAACAATAACACCCTCTAAACCTTTTGATGTTGACATATCGCCTTCTCCCCCTTTACTTGTTAATTTAAGAAGTATTCATACTTTTTAAATTAAAATCCACATTCACTCGCCATCAGCAACTGTATTAGCTTTTCTCATTCTTATATTTGGAACGTTTATTAATGTATAAAAAAATCAACCATCCGCATCATCATATAAGCAATTCCTGCACCAATCAATGGACCAACCGCCACACCTTGTAGAAAAACGACCGCAATAATTGTCCCCATAACTAATGCAGTTGTAAGGTGAGGATCGTTTGCTAGTAAGTCAAGCCCACCCCTTGCGACTACAGCAACAAAAATACCAGATCCTAAAGCAATCCAACCATAATAGGTTTTAACACTTTCTGCTAGTTCTTTAAAACCAATCTCTCCTGTTGCAATCGGTATAAGAACAGTAATCGTAATAATGGTCACACCGATCGTCATCCCTCTTTCTTGGATGAAAGGAAAAAGTTTATGATCTAATCTCAATAATTGTATACCTAATAAAACATAGACAGCTATCATGATCGGTTGGTTCTTTCCAATATAGCCCAAAATAAAAAGTAAAAACAAAAAAATTGTCGACAGGTTAAGCATAGTGAGTCTCCTACTTGATAATATATTAATTGGTTAATGAACATCTTATCATAAAATGTAACATATAGAAAAGATGGTGACATGAATAGGTCAGCTGCATCATAATCTTAATATTATAAAAGAACATTCAACCAGTGTGCGTTTCATTCATTGTCCACTGATTGTTAGTTGAATAAGACAGGACATTAGTGGCCGTTATCATTTAACCCACCTTTATGGATTTTAACCCTGTTAATTTTGCGGTCGGTGTTTTACGGGCCGGTTATCTGCAATAAAATAACGTTTAATAAGACAAGCTAGTGAGGTGATTGAACTGTCTCCACAATCAAAACAGAAGCTATTGCGATTAATTAATGCAGTCTTAATAAGTGCTATTATTATTGCCCTCATTTATTTCATCTTTAAATATATGTTCCCATTTATCATTATCATTTTACTTAGCTGGTTATTACAAAAACCCATTCGTCAATTGCAAAAAACATTAAAAATAAACAGATTATTAGCAACGTCACTAACATTTCTCATTACCTTTTTATTGATTGGGTTAAACCTAGCCATGATCTTTATCTATTTTTTTAATAGTGTCAACCATTTATTTAACCAATTACCCCTATACCTCGAGAATACCATTGATATATTTAAACAAAGCTTTAATTATATGATTAGCCATACGTTGGTACATCTTGATCATTTCTTTAGCTCATTTCATTTTAGTATAGTCGACTATTTGAATGAGACGATAGACACACTTTATCAAACGATTATTGAGTTCAGCCAACAGTTAACCAATCAATTAATCCCCATTATTGGACAGACTATTGTCCAAACTGCTCAGCTCACTTCAACAACGATTATTATTTTAATTGGTACTTTTTTGTTAAGCAAAGATTGGTGTTACTATCAAGAAAACGCGCGTAATATTATACCAAAAAGGGGTCGCAGTTTACTTTTAGAGATAAAAATGCAATTCATTAAAACGGCTTGGGGGTATTTACGCGCGCAGGTTGCTCTATCCTGTATTACAACCGCTATATTGATTGTAGGGTTCCACATTTTAAGATTAAACAATCCCATTGTTTTAGCATTTATTTTTGGAATCATTGATCTCTTTCCTTTTGTCGGGGTTGGTTTATTGATGTGGCCTTGGTTAATCTATAGCTTATTTAGTGGGACTTTTTCTTTAACCATCCAACTTGCCGTTATTTATAGTTTTCTTCTTCTCATCAGGCAAGTGACTGAACCGCGTTTAGTCTCTAAGCAATTAGGTACAAATCCACTATTAGTCATTTGTTTAGCTTATCTAGCCTACACGTTACTAGGCTTGTGGGGAATTTTAATGACACCAGTTATTCTTATCTCTCTTCAGGCACTTAGAGCGAGTAATCTTATTGCAATGGTGATTAACTACGTAAAATGTGGCGAATTCCACAATTGACTAAAAACGTTTATGAATAATGACATTGCCATTATTCATCATTTTTTGAACAACTGCTTTGAGCCAGCCTTTAAGCGGAGAACGCGTCAATGGCATTAACAATATAAATCCAAAAAAATCGGTAATAAAACCGGGTGTTAGTAGCACGACACCACCGATTAGAATACATATACCATCAAATATAGCATCAGCCGGGACTTGTCCGGCTTGCATACTTTCTTGCGCACGTCTTAACGCATCCATTCCTTGTTGTCGAGCAAGCGTCGCCCCGACTAAACCTGTAAACACAATAAGGCCAATGACAGACCATATACCTACTTGCGCTCCAGCCCAAATAAAGACACCAATTTCTAAAGCAGGCATAATCAGTAGTAGTAAAAATAGCCATTTAAACATATAAACACATCCTTGATATGCATTTTATCTTTCTATCATATCATGAAAAGCCTCATGGCACTATTTAAAAGGTAGTTAAATATACACCATATGGTTTTACGTTTATTAAGAAAGCTATGTGGATCATATCTTTCTTATCAGTTTTAGCTAATCGTTTCTGAAAGTCACATCCATTTATTGAGTTAAAAAAGAAGGAGGATCGCTCCCCCCTTCTTTACTATAACAGAACATTAAAATGTGGTTATTTATTTTACACGATCAAGTTAGTTACACTTTAAAAGGGTGATTAAACTACAAAATGCTCGCTCGACCTTCGTAAATATCACCTTTCTTGGCATCCATTGTTACTTCTTTTCCTTCTTCAATGACAGACATGGCATCATTCACACCTACAATAACAGGGATAGCAAGGTCTAATCCAACAACAGCAGCATGTGAAGTTAATCCACCTTCCACTGTAATAATACCACTTACTTTTTCTAATGCAGTCATCATCTCTTTATCTGTGCCTTGAGTAACTAAAATATCTCCAGCTTTCACTTTTTCATTAGCTTCAGCTGCATTTTTGGCAAAGACGACATGACCGATGGTACTTCCTTTGCCAACGCCTTGTCCGTTAGTTAGCACATCACCAATAATGTGTACTTTCATCATATTCGTTGTACCACGCTCTCCAACAGGTACACCAGCTGTAATGATCACACGATCACCACGTTTAAAGTAATTTGTTTCAAGTCCACGATCAATAGCTAAATCAAGAACTTCGTCAGTCGTATAAGCAAATTCTCCAACAATAGCATGTACACCCCAGCTTAACGCCAAACGTCGACTTATTTTTTCTTCAAACGTTACAGCCACAATCGGTGCTTTAGGGCGATATTTAGAAATCATTCGAGCTGTATGTCCACTTACGGTAGGCGTTAAGATCGCATCAACTTCTAAATTCATCGCTGTATGGTTAACGGATTGACTAATCGCATCTGTCATCGTCATTTCACTTGTTTTAGAGCGTAAGTCTAGAATAGACTTATGATCAAGTACAGTCTCTGTTTTTAATGCAATATTATGCATCGTTTGAACAGATTCAACAGGATAATCACCTGCCGCCGTTTCACCTGATAGCATAATTGCATCTGTTCCATCAAAAATCGCATTCGCAACGTCTGATGCTTCTGCTCGAGTAGGACGCGGATTGCGTTGCATTGAATCTAACATCTGTGTCGCTGTAATAACAGGTTTTCCAGCTGTATTACATTTATGAATCATTTCTTTTTGTACGACTGGAACATCTTCAGGTGGAATTTCTACACCCAAATCCCCACGCGCTACCATTAATCCATCTGAAACTTGCAAAATAGCGTCAAGATTGTCAACCCCTTCTTGGTTCTCAATCTTAGGAATAATATTAATTTCTTTACCACCGTTGTTATCTAAATGCTCACGAATCGTTAGCACATCAGCTGCACGACGAATAAATGAAGCCGCTACAAAATCAACACCTTGCTCAATTCCAAATAAGATATCCGCAGCATCTTTATCTGTCATACCAGGTAAATTCACACTAACATTTGGTACGTTAACACCCTTCTTATTTTTAAGCAAACCTGAATTAAGGGCTTTTGTTTTTAATTCTTTTTGGTCATTTAAGATGTCAACAACTTCTAATTCGATTAAACCATCGTCTAAAAGAATTTTAGAGCCTACATGTACGTCTTCAATCAATTGAGGGTATGTTACTGCAAACTTCTCAGTTGTTCCTAATACGGTCTCGTCCATGGTAATATTAATGTATTGACCTTTAACAATATCTACTTGCCCATCCTTCATTGTACCTGTACGAATCTCAGGTCCTTTTGTATCTAAAAGAATGGCGACTGTTTTACCTAACTTCGCTGCAGCCTCACGAATATTTTTAATACGCTCACCATGCTCCTCATAATCACCATGTGAGAAATTAAGTCGCGCTACATTCATTCCAGCCTCAACTAATTGCGTTAACTTCTCAACCGATTCTGATGCCGGACCAATTGTACAAACAATTTTCGTTCTTCTCATTTAATATCTTCCTCCTTCTTAAATTCACATCTAAGTATATCTATGTTAATAAATTAGATAGATAGTTCACTCATAAGTTGATATAAACTCATATCTAAATGGTGTGGTGATTTTAAAATGTCAATAATATCATGATGTACCAGTTGATTATTTTGAATACCAACCATTTTTCCTGCTTCACCTTCAAGCAATAAATCAACAGCTTTTCCAGCCAATCGACTGGCTAGGACACGATCAAAACCGGTTGGACGTCCGCCACGTTGGATATGGCCTAGTACGGTCACACGTGTTTCAAAATTTGTTGCCTCTTCAATTTGCTTTCCAAAATCAATACCACTACCAACACCTTCTGCCAAAATAATGATACTGTGTTTCTTACCTCTAGCACTGCCTCGCTTTAAGCGTTCGACAACATCTTCAAAAGGTTCATCTTTTTCCGGAATAATCACACTCTCAGCTCCATTGGCCAACCCAGCCCATAAAGCAAGATCGCCAGCATCGCGCCCCATTACTTCAATTACATATGTACGTTCATGAGAAGTGGCTGTATCTCTAATTTTATCTACCGCTTCAATAATTGTGTTTAGAGCGGTATCAAAGCCGATTGTAAAATCTGTTCCCGGAATGTCATTATCTATTGTTCCTGGCACACCAATACAAGGGTACCCTTTAGCTGTCAATTTAGCAGCCCCTTGAAATGAACCATCTCCACCGATAACGATTAAGCCTTCAATACCTACTTTTTTCAACTGCTCAATAGCTTGGTGTTGTCCTTCTTCTGTTTTAAACTTCTCTGAGCGGGCCGAGAATAGCTTCGTTCCTCCGCGTTGAATAATATCACCAACAGATCCAAGCTCCATTTTTTCGATTTTGCCTTCCATTAAACCTTGGTATCCATTGTAAATACCATAAACTTCAATATCATGATAAATCCCTTTACGAACAACTGCACGAATGGCAGCATTCATACCAGGGGCATCTCCACCACTTGTTAATACACCTATTTTTCTCATCTCTTTCACCTCAATCAAAATGTTTCATTATCTAACTTTGCCATTATAACATAAATATATCCTAAATGAATTCCACTTAAGATTATACATGAAAGCGCAAAAAATCACACCCCTAAATATGTCATTTTAGGGGTGAAAATAAAGATAATTCACTATTTTTATTCTTTACCGTAATAATCTGTATATTTTCCGAAAAATAATACTTAAAAACTTCCAATGTTTTTATATTTTTTCCATCTATTATTAAGTAATTGATCCGATGATAATTTCATTAAGTAGTTAAGTGATTTCTCAATATAAACATCTAAATAAGCAGCTTGCATTGGCAGATCTCGATGTGCCCCACCTCGTGGTTCAGGAATAATCTCATCAATAATATTTAATCTTCTCAAATCGTGTGAGGTAATTTTTAATGACAAAGCCGCTTCTTTAGCTTTGGTAGCATCTTTCCACAATATACTGGCTGCACCTTCAGGGGAAATGACGGAGTAGGTTGAATTTTCAAGCATATGGATGTGATCAGATAAACCAATACCTAATGCACCTCCACTTCCCCCTTCTCCAATAACGATAGAAATACTTGGAACTGATAAATGGGACATCTCCATTAAGTTTCGAGCAATTGCCTCGCCTTGGCCACGCTCTTCTGCTCCTTTACCTGGATGAGCACCTTTTGTATCAATAAAAGAAATAATTGGACGATTAAATTTCTCAGCTAATTTCATTTGACGTAAAGCTTTGCGATAACCTTCAGGATGAGGGCTAGCAAAGTTACGATATAAATTTTCTTTCGTGTTTTTACCACGTTGTTGTCCAATTATAGTTACCGGTTCATCCTTGTACTTAGCTATTCCTGTAATGATGGCAGGATCATCCCGATACAAACGATCGCCGTGCAATTCAATAAAATCAGTAAATAAATGCTCAATATAATCTAAAGCAGTCGGTCGCTCAGGATGTCTTGCAATTTGTACACGGTCCCATGGGTTTAGATGTCCATAAATATCTTTTTCCAATTTTTCTAGTCTTGCTTCTAATGTCTTAATCTCAGATGACAAATCCATTTCACTTGCTGCTGTCATTGTTTTTAGTTCATTTATTTTTTCTCTAAGTTCGAAGATTGGTTTTTCAAAATCAAGGACATACTTCATTGTTTGTCCCCCTTTTGCTGATGTAAGTCAAGGATAGTTGTTAAAAGTTTTTTTAAATCTGAACGTTTAACCACACGATCAATCTGACCATGCTCTAATTGGAATTCAGCCGTCTGAAATGTATCTGGTAACTTCTCACGAATTGTTTGTTCAATAATACGTCTACCAGCAAACCCAATAAGTGCTCCCGGCTCAGCAAAATGATAGTCCCCAATTGAGGCGAAGCTTGCAGTCACGCCCCCAGTAGTAGGATTTGTCATCACAACAATCATACAGCCCCCTGCTCGATTAAAACGTTCAACTGCCATTGAAGTTTTACCCATTTGCATGAGACTAATCATGCCTTCTTGCATACGTGCGCCACCTGACGCTGTAAAAAAAATGATGGGCAACTCCTGTTCACGTGCTGTCTCTAAAGCTCTCGCTATCTTTTCACCAACAACCGCTCCCATACTCGCCATACGAAAGTGTGGGTCCATCACAACAAGTGCTGTTGGTAAACCATTTACTTTTGCTTTTCCCGTGACAACAGCATCTTTAAGGCCCGTCTTCTCTTGATCTTTTTTTAACTTTTGTTCATATTCTGGGAAATCAAGGGGATTATTTGTTTCTATATCAGCATCCCATTCTTCAAAGGTATGCTCATCTGCCATACTATTAATTCTTTGTTGTGCTGTCATTTTATGATGTGTACCACAAGCAGGACAGACATGAAGGTTATTTTTCCATTCCTTCTCATAGAAAATCTTTGAGCAATTATGACACTTTTCAACTAAGCCCTCAGGAATTTCTTGTTTTGCTTTTTCTGTTGGTATCGCTGCGTATTTCTTTTTTTTTGCAAAAATACTTTTAATTTGCATCGATCTTCCCCCTTGCATCATTTAAACCATTATTCATTTGAAAAAAACTGCTCAAGTTTTTTTAACTTAAAAGCTTCCATCAGTCTTACCATATCTGGAGGTTGATAGTCATTGTCAAATGAGCAATTAAAGCCATATAGAAGTGCCCATATCTTGGTAAATAACTCATTTCTTATCTGCTTTAATATCACTCGAAAAAATTTTTCATGACCTAACTCAATCCATTTGCTCATACTATGATGCGACCATTCATCTAAAACGGCCTCACGATGGTAAGTATAACCATTTCTAATAATCGCTTCTTCAAGTGAAACAAGTACATCTGTTATTTCACCTTTTACACGTGCATCCTGAAAAATAAAAGTAGAGAGTAACGATAGTGTTTGATAAGATTGATAAGCTTTTAAATACGTCCCTTCGCCTTGACGTGTTTCAATCAAACCTAATAACTCTATTGCTCGTAATCCTTCACGAATGGTCGAACGGCTCACTTGTAATTGTTCAGCTAATTCCCGTTCTGAGGGTAGACGATCTCCTGCTTTTAATTGTTCCAATTTAATATATGATTTGATTTTTTCTAAAACATTTTCGTATGCTTTGGTCTCATTACGGTTTGTCATTTTACAACCCCTTAATTTTACTATAGAAAAGGATAAAATGATAATGAAGCGACAAACATGTTTGATATTAAAATAACCGATTTTCTAAAAATACCCTATACGTTATAAAGCGAACCTGCAATCAGCAGATGTTTTATATCTACGCTTGCTAGCAAACGCCAAAATCACAGTCGTGCAACACCTGATTCTTGTGCCGCTTTAGCGACAGCTTTGGAAACCGAATCAGCAACTCTTTGATCAAAAGGATTAGGAATGACATAGCGATCAGTTAGATCTGCGTTACTAACAAGGTTGGCAATCGCATGAACAGCTGCAACTTTCATTTCTTCATTGATATCCGAAGCTCTCACTGCAAGTGCTCCCTTAAAAATCCCTGGAAAGGCAAGAACGTTATTTACTTGGTTTGGATAATCAGATCTCCCCGTGCCAACAACGCGTGCACCAGCTTCGATTGCATCTTCTGGTAATATTTCAGGATCCGGGTTAGCCATCGCAAATAAGATTGGATCTTGATTCATTGATGCAACCATCGCTTTACTTACTAGCCCAGCTAAAGATACACCAATAAAGACATCAGCACCTTTAATAACTGTAGCCAAATCACCTTCCTGCTTTTCTTTATTTGTGATCTTAGCCACTTCGTCTTTAATCGGATTCATTCCAAATGGTCGTCCTGCATAAATGGCTCCTTTAGAGTCACACAATACCATATCTTTCACACCAAAATGTGCAAGCAATTTAACGATTGCAATACCTGCTGCTCCTGCTCCGTTTATGACCACTTTAGTGGATGAAAACTCTTTCCCCACTAGCTTTAAAGCGTTGACTAAGCCAGCAAGTGTAACAATGGCTGTTCCATGTTGATCATCATGAAACACAGGGATATCTAATTCACGTTTTAACCGCTCCTCAATGATGAAACAATCAGGTGCAGCAATATCTTCGAGGTTAATCCCTCCAAATGTCGGTGCAATTTGTTTAACTGCTTCTATAATTGCTTCGTTATCTTGTGTATTTAAGCAAATTGGAAAGGCATCAACATCAGCAAAATTTTTAAAAAGAACAGCTTTTCCTTCCATCACAGGCAATGCCGCTTGCCCACCAATGTTACCTAAGCCTAGTACCGCTGAACCATCTGTCACTACCCCCACCATATTGCTTTTCATTGTATACAAGTAGGCAGAATTCGGGTCATCTTTAATTTCAAGACAAGGTACAGCAACTCCAGGTGAATAGGCTAAGCTCAACTCTTCTTGATTAGTAACTGATACTTTGGATTTTACAGAAAGCTTACCTTTGTTCTCTTTATGCATATTTAATGCCTTTGCTTTTAACGTTGTCAATGCAACTCGCGCCCTTCTATTTAGATAGTATGAAACCATTATATGGTAGCAATTGGCCTGACCAATGAACTTCTCTATTATATCAAATAAGCCCCTCGTGTAAATATTACCGCTTCAAATTTCTATACAAATAGCGCAATCTAGCACAATAGTCTCAGCGTCTTTCTTCATTTTACGCTTTTAACACAACATTTTCTTGCCCGAAGTGTGCCTCGAGTTGCTTAATGGCATGATACTGTGGATCAATAAAATAGTCTTCTGACAAACGAAAGGTCTTCTTATGGTTGGACTGATAAATAATGATCGGTATTTGGCCTGGATATTGCTGGCTTACATCATTAATTAATGGCAGATACGCTTCTAACTCATCTTCTTGATTGACCTTAATAAATAACTGTTTATCAATGGTTGGTTCAGAAGGCAGTTTATCTAATGTTAGCTGGTCTAAGCTTTGAATAATAACCTGTACCTTGCCATGACGCCAATCTTTTTTCCCTTTAACTACAACAATCATTTGTTCCTCTATCATTGGCTTTATGTCTCGATAAAGGTCAGGAAAAATAACAGCTTCAATCTCTTCCTTCTCATCAGCTAACTGAAGAAAAGCCATTGATTCGCCTCTTTTCGTACGAATAATTCTAATCGATTGAACAATCGCAACACATGCTGGTATTTTTTGATCTTGCTTCGAATAAATGTGAGAAATATCTATCAAACCATGGCTACGAAGCACACGCCGTTTCAATGCTAGCGGATGATCGGTAACAAACATACCTAATAATTCTTTTTCATAAGCTAATTTCTGCATGACAGAGAATGGTTCAACTTGCTGATACTGGCCTTCTAGTTGCAAACCATCGACAAAGAGATCCGCTTGGTCACCCAAACCACCAAAAAGTTCCCCTTGTTCCATGGCACCATCAACGGTGGCTAATAATGTAGCACGGTCTGCACCCCATTCATCAAAGGTACCGGCAAGAATCAATGTCTCAACTGCTGAACGATTAACAACTTCTAAAGAAATACGCATACAAAAATCAAATAGATCCTTGAAGAGACCTGCTTGCCTCACTTTCACGATTTCATTAATAACCGGATAACTTAAGCCTTTAATTGATGACAAACCCATTCTTATTGAACCGTGATCTGGACGATAGTGATAATAGCTTTTGTTAATTGAAGGGGGCAATAAAGAAAGTGAAGCTTTCTTTGCTTCCCTAATAAACTGCTGAACTTTGTCTTGCTGACCTGTGATTGCATTTAATAATTCGGTGAAAAAATAGACTGGGTAATGAGCTTTCAAGTATGCCAATTGATAAGCAATAATGCTATAGGCAACAGCATGACTTCGATTAAACCCATAGTTAGCAAAGCGATAGATCCAAGAAAAAATCTCTTCAGCTACATGCTGGGCATAGCCTTTATTCAAACACCCCGTTATAAATTGTTGCTTAACTGATTCAATATCTTCTTGCTTCTTTTTGCTAATAGCTCGACGTAAAATATCCGCCTCACCATAGCTTAACCCTGCGAATTGATGGGCTAATTGGATGATCTGTTCCTGATATATTAACACCCCATAAGTAGCATCTAAAATTGGCTTTAAATCTGGATGGATATAGCTAACCTTTTCCTCTTGATGCTTACGTTTAATATAAGTATCAATGAAATCCATTGGGCCTGGTCGATATAAAGCATTTACTGCAACGACCTCTTCAAAAGTAGTTGGTTTTAATGTTTTTAAAACACGTTGCATGCCTGCGGACTCAAGTTGAAAAACACCAGTTGTTTCGCCTCTTTTAAGCAAATCAAATGTACGTTGATCATCAAAAGGAATCTCACTTAATTTCAACGATTCCTTTTGATATCGACTAATCAAGTTGATAATTCGTTCAATTGTCGTCAAATTACGCAAACCTAAGAAATCCATTTTCAATAATCCAATTGCTTCTAAGTCACCCATAGGAAACTGGGTTAATAGATTACCCGCTTGGTCATGAATGAGCGGAACGGTTTTCAGCAACGGCTGATCATGAATAATAACCCCAGCAGCATGTGTTGACATATTACGCGGTAAGCCTTCCAATACTCGGGCAACTTTGAAAAAACGTTGAAGCTCCTCATCCTCTTTAATAAAATCAAGTAACCGATTAGATGACTTAACCACCTTAACAATGGAAGCATCGCCTTGAGCAGGAATTTCTTTTAAAATAAATTTTAAGTCAGCATCCTTGAGTTTGAACACTTTAGCCAATTCACGAATAATCGAACGCGCTTTAAAGGTCCCAAATGTCCCAATCTGCGCGACAGATTCATAACCATACTTATCCTTAACATAATCAATAACTTCTTGTCTGCGATGGTCTGAAAAATCGACATCAATATCAGGCATCGACACACGTTCAGGGTTAAGGAAACGTTCGAACAAAAGATTATATTTTAATGGATCTACCGTTGTAATACCTAATAAATAAGCAACGACAGAACCAGCTACTGAGCCCCGACCAGGTCCAACTAAAATATCTTGAGCTTTAGCAAAACGTATGAAATCCCAAACAATTAAGAAATAATCGCTAAAACCCATTTCTTGAATAACTGATAGCTCATAGTCCAATCGGCCTTTGACTTGGCTCATGTCCGAATGTTTTTGATCTGCAGCCTGTTCACAAAGCGCACGTAAATAAGTAGAAGCATCTTGATCATCTTCGAGCGGATACCTCGGTAGCATGTGCTGATTAAATGTTAACTCAACCTTACAAGCCATTGCCATTCTTTTGGCTTGGTCGATAAGTTCAGGATAACCTTCAAAAAAATGATACGCCTCGGTTTGATTAAAAAAGTGATAGCTATTTACGACGTCAAACGGATCTAAGCCGTTTTTCTTATCAATGGCACGAAGGCACTGAAAAGCTTGCTGATCCTCACCTCTTAAGTAACGCACATCACCGAGTGCAACTAATGGCAACTGAAACTGTTGAAGTTGATCAACTTGATCAAGGTCAAACCGTGTTAAGCCGATCGACGTTCCCTCAGGCCAAATATCAAGAAATTGACGCACTGCTTCTTGATCTGATCTATTTAAATATTGATTTAAAACACTGTGTTGAAATGGAATAATAATCAGACAATCTTTCAGTAACGTCAAGCATTGTTGGTAATCAATCCACTTCTCCTCGCTTGCTTGAATGATTGAACTTATTTGCACTAATGACTGGTAGCCTTCATTACTTTTCGCCAATAAGATTATATCTTCAGACTGATTATTTATGTATACTGATGTCTCCATGCCGATAATCGGTGTAACGCCCTCTCTTACACAAGTCTGATAAAAAGACACCGCTCCGTGTAATACATTGTGGTCAGTTAAGGCAACAGCCGACATTTGATGCTGCTTCGCCATTTGCACAAGGTCGTTAATCTTTACTGTACTCTGCATAAATGTATAGGCACTTTTTACTTGTAAATGTACAAATGACAATGGATTAACCTCCTACATAAGTTCTTTGTTATAGTCTATTATAGCTGATCGGTTAGCCAATTGAAAAATAAAAACATAGACAACCTTATCCAAACATAGACTAGCACTAACCTATATGTTTGCCTAAAAAGGAGTTTATCATATGGAAGAACGTTTTTTTGCCACGATCATCCAATGTTTTTTTATTGCTTTAGGTGTTGTTATTGGCGGGGCGTTCATTGGTAGTATTGGCGCCTTTGCCAGCGGTGAACCCCCTTTAACATTAATGGGTCGGATTGCCAAAAGTCTCAGGATATGGGCAATAGTAGCTGCAATTGGCGGAACATTTGATGTTATTTCGAATTTTGAACGTGGTATTATGGAAGGCTCTACGATGGATATCGTTAAACAAATTATCATCATTATTACAGCAATGGGTGGCGTTCAAGTTGCTTTATTAATTATAGAATGGTTAATCCAAGAGGAGCTGACTTAATGCATATCCCTCCTTACTTTAAATTTAAAGATTGGCAACTTTTATTTGTTGGTATGTTTATAGGTGCTTTAATCGGTTACCTCGTTTTTATCTACATGTACGGTGAATTAATGGAAAAACGCATTGAAGAAAATTTGCGATTAAGAACTGAGAGACAAGAATTACAACTTGCCTATGAAACCCTTGAAGAAAATCTTACAGAGCTTAATGAGAAATATCAACAGAAATTAGTGATTAATGCGATTGATATCATTATTATTAATGCTGATCATTTTAAATTAGATCGTTTTATTTTACACGAATTAGAAGAGTTGATTAAGGAAGAAGTAAGCGATATCTTAGGATCAGAAGTAGCTACCATAAATGATAACTACCCTTTATTAATTAAGATGGTCGAAAATAAAAATTACGAGATAGACGGTTTTATTTACCAAGCGCACATTAAACATTTATTTATCAATGAACAAAGCGAAATTCATATTGAGCTTGATGTCCAAAGGTAAAAGAGATCAAATCTCTTTTACCAGTATTTAGAAACAAGATCTGTCTTACTGTCATTGACAAGCTTGTTCAAGTGCTAATTTCAATTGATCCGCCTCTTGCCAATTATATACGGTAGCACCCGCAGCCAACGGATGCCCCCCTCCATTAAATTGTGCTGCAATTTCATTAATAGCAACACCTTTTGAACGAAGGCGAACACGAATTAATTGTTCTTCTTCTACAAAGATTGCCCAACATTTTATTCCTTTGATATCACCAAATACGCCTACTAGTGAACTCGTTTGAGCTGCTGTGACTTGATAACGTTCTAGAATTTCTTTGGTTAGCTTTACTGTACAAACACCGGTTTGGCTATGATCCAGTTGGTCCAGTAAATATCCTTTTAATTGCGCAATCGGGAGCTCCATTTCGTACATTTGGTTATATAAGGCGCTGCGATCAAACGGATAATGAACTAAATCTGCCGCTACTTTAAACGTATAAGGCGTCGTGCTCGGAAATAGAAATCTCCCCGTATCTCCAACCATACCGGCATAAAGCAAACGTGCTACTTCGGTATTCATTTTCAATTCTTGCTGCGCCCCGGAAATTAGCGTATAAATCATTTCAGAAGTAGAACTGGCATCCGTATCGACCCAACTCAGATCACCGTAAGGATCTACTTCAGGGTGATGGTCAATCTTTATTAATTCGCGCGCCTTCATAAAACGCTGGTCATCGATTCGTGGGCGATTGGCTGTATCACAAATGATAACAAGTGCATCTTCATAAAGATTGTCTGCTATTTGATCCATTGTGGCTAAATAACCCAATGATGCTTCATCTTCTCCAACGCAATAGACCTCTTTTGCAGGAAAGCTCGTTTGAATGGCTTTCGCTAAACCCACTTGAGCACCAAAAGCATCTGGATCTGGTCTAACATGGCGATGAATAATAATTCGATTGTATACTTTAATTCTATCGATAATCCGCTCAGTAATGTCATTCATAAGTGACAACTCCTATCTTTAATATCGGTCAATCAATTGGCCTATCAACACCGCTTTACCAACGATATCCTTTTCATGAAATAATTCGATATCTACTTTTACCGATTTTCTTCCAATTTCTAAAATACGTGGAATGATGTCGATCGCACTTTCAAGTTGAACAGGCTTTATAAAATAAACAGAAATATTTTCAACAACAAGGTCTCCTTTTTTAGTGTAAGCCATAAGACGGCTACTTACTTCAGTAATAAAGGAAACCAACACCCCATTAGATAAGGTGCCAAGTGCATTGGTCATTTGCGGTGTCACTTGAGACTTAAATATATATTGTGCCCCTTCTTGTCTCATTGTAAGCCCACTCGTTACAATATCATCAATCGTTTCTCCAACTTGAGGTTGTCTCTGTACATGTTGAAGGGCTTTTAACACATCTTGCCTAGAAATCAAACCAATCAGTCGATGATTTGAACTAACAACAGGTACGATTTCAATACCTTCCCAAACCATCATGTGAGCGGCATAAGCCAGCGAGGTTTGATTGAAGACAGTAATCGGATTTTTTGTCATCACTTTCTCAACAGTTATATCCGGTGATTTTCCAATTACATCTTTAGACGTAATAATACCGACCACACGCATCTGTTCATCAACCACTGGATAACGCGAATGTGTTGTATGATCTTTTAGATAATACCACCGTTCTAATTGATCTGTTCTTTTTAAATAGTGCGTTTTTTCGTAAGGGGTGTAAATATCCCCAACAAGAACGATCTCTTTCTTAATCAATTGATCGTAAATAGCTCTATTAATCATGGCTGCCACCGTAAACGTATCATAACTCGTTGATATAATCGGTAGTTGTTGTTCATCTGCTAAGCGTTTAATGTGATCATCTGTATCAAATCCGCCTGTAATAAGGACAGCTGCTCCTTCTTCCAGCGCTAATTGATGTGCCTCTACTCTATTACCGATAATCAACAAAGAGTCTTTTTCTAAATAGCGCATCATGGCATCTGTTTTCATTGCACCAATAACAAATTTATGTAAGGTTTTATGTAATCCTTCGCGTCCACCCAACACTTGGCCATCTACAATTCCGATAATCTCAGCAAAGGTTAAATGTTCGAAGTTTTCCTTCTTTTTCTGTTCAATTCGAATTGTTCCTACACGTTCGATGGTACTAACTAATCCTTGATTTTCAGCTTCTTTGATCGCTCGATATGCGGTACCTTCACTAACACTTAAATTTTTAGCGATTTGTCTAACCGAAATTTTATTACCAACTTTTAATGACTCAATATGATGTAATATTTGTTCATGCTTAGTCGCCAAGGTACTTCACCTAACTTTCTTAACTGTACTATATTTCTTATCTATAAGTGTTATTATACAGTTCTTTACTTGAAGTATCAATTTTGGTCATACGATTTAAAAGATTTTCAACTAGACACATGTTTAAGCATTTCATTCAATACAATGAATGAAAAGGGTATCAAAATTGAACGTAAAGGTTTACAAATGCTATAATCGGGTATAGGAATATATAAAACGTTAGAGGAGTGATAGCGATGCCAGCAGAAGAATATAAACGCATTGTCGTTGCAGTGGACGGTTCACAAGCTTCTTTAAAAGCTTTTAAAAAAGCTGTTCATGTTGCTAAGCGTAATGATGCTGATCTTATTATTGCCCATGTTGTTGATACTAAAACAATCTCAACTGCTGAAACCTATGATCAATCCATGATAAATCGTTCTGAAACATATGCAAGCCAGCTATTAAATGACTATAAAATTCAAGCGGAAAGTGCGGATGTAAGAAAGGTTGAAACCCATATTGATTACGGGTCACCTAAGGTTCGCATCCCAAAATATGTAGCAAAAGCTTTTAATGCAGATTTAATCATGTGCGGTGCAACAGGCTTAAATGCAGTAGAGCGCTTTCTAATTGGCAGTGTTTCAGAAAATATAACACGCTATGCTCCATGCGATGTCCTTGTCGTTCGCTCAGACGATGAAGTTGAAGAACAAAACTTAGAGCAAACGATTTAATATTTTTTGGTAACCGAAGCATCGCGTAACTATCAGTGCTTTGAACGATCATCTAAATAATACAAATCTTCAATCAGTGAGCGTTTTATTCTTCGCTCACTTGATTGTTAGTTGAGTGAATCAGAACATTAGCGACCGTTATCACCTACCTATATAGATTTAAATATTCTTTAATTTTAGGTAGGGGTTTTACGGACGATTAGCTGTGATAAGTCTTAATTAAAAAGGGACACTCCATAAAAAACGGAGTGTCCCTTTTCCTATTTATAATGCTAATCGTGCTACATCTCGCGCAATCATAACTTCTTCATTTGTTGGAACAACTAATACTTTAACTGGGGAATGTGGATAATTAATAAATGTTTCTTTACCACGAACATCATTTCTAGCAGGGTCCCAATATACCCCCATAAATTCTAAGCCTTCTAACACACGCTCTCGAACTGCTTTACTATTTTCTCCGATCCCTGCTGTAAAGATAATCGCATCAACGCCGTGCATCTTAGAAGCATATGAACCAATGTATTGGTGAATACGTCCGGCAAAGATCTTTAAAGCTAATTCAGCACGTTCATTACCTTGGCCTGCTTTTTCTTCAATATCTCTTAAGTCACTAGAGAAACCAGAAAGTGCTAACATACCACTTTCTTTATTTAATACATGAAGCACTTCATTAACATCTTTACCTGTCTTATCCATAATATAAGGTACTAGGGCTGGATCCAAACTACCAGAACGCGTCCCCATCGTAACCCCTTCAAGTGGCGTAAAGCCCATTGTTGTATCAATAGACTCACCATTTTTAACGGCTGCAACACTTGCTCCATTACCAATATGACATGTAATAAGACGTAATTTTTCTAGTGGTGCATCCAGCATTTCTGCAGCTCGCTCTGAAACATATTTATGACTTGTCCCATGAAAACCATATTTACGAATACCAAAATCTTGATAATACTCATATGGTAAACTGTATAAATAAGATTCAGGTGGCATCGATTGATGAAAAGCAGTATCAAACACAGCAACAGCAGGTACATTAGGCAAAATGTCTTTAAATGCCTTAATACCTGTTAAGTTAGCAGGATTATGTAATGGCGCCAACTCTGATACTTTGTCAATTTCAGCTATTACTTCATCAGTGACAAGTACAGAGTCACTAAAGCGTTCGCCACCATGTACAACACGATGACCTACACCATCAATTTCTTCCAATGACTTAATTACACCAGAGGCTTGTAATTTTTCTAATAATAATTGAACAGCCTTCTCATGATTTGGAATATCTGTGGTAACCACGTCTTCTTGTTCTCCGTATTCTAATTTAAATACAGAATTTTCAATACCAATACGCTCAACCAAACCTTTGGCTAAAACAGTTTCATCTGGCATTTCAATCAATTGGAATTTTAGTGATGAACTACCAGCATTAATAGATATAACTTTACTCAAAATCCTTCAATCCTTTCGGGTTCCCTATTTAGTCTATTTATATACCACTTATATTTTAACGAACAATCGACATAAAATGCAACTTGAAAGTTATATGAAAACGATACCAGTTAATATTTTTAATTTTTCAGCAATTAATACCCTTCTTTGTTAAACCATTGATTCATCTTTAACACGATATTTTCCGTCGCTTTTACATCTTTAAATGAAGGTAATTGCGCCATTAAAACCTCTTTAGGCGATTGCGTCTGCTCTGATTTCTTTTGTAATACAAAAATGCTCTTGGCTTGCTCCTCTGCTCGGAAGATATTATTCGGTAATTGAAGCAATGCAATCACATGAGCAGATTCTTGAATAAGCTGGTGTAATTTTGTAGCCTGGTCACTATTAAACAGTGTATTTGGAATAACGAAAATTAAGAATCCTCCAGCTTTTGTATAATTTAAACTTTGTTCAATAAGAAGATGATGGGCATAAGTATGCTCACCTGACATGAAAACTTTAAATGCACGAGCTCTATCGTCATCAGGATAATAGCCTACAGGTAAATCTGCAACAACCAGATCTACAGGGTCTAATAACAACGGTTGAATCGTATCTTGATGAAAAAATTCGACCTCATTTTCTTGTAAATTAGCACTAAGAGAAGCGAGTTGAATAAAAGTTGGATCAATTTCACTTCCAAAAGCTTTGACTAGCTTTGCGTTTTGGTTCATTAATGCATTCAATAAATTTGCAGATCCTACAACAGGATCAAATATAGTTAATTTGTCAGTGCGAGGATATAACTTTTCAATAAGATAATTCATATACGAAGCTACCGTATCTGGTGTAATAAGATGCTGGATTTGCATAGCACCTTTCATACTTTTAAGTGTTGCCAATTCAATCGTTTTACGGATCTGCTCTTTCTGCAGTCGATCAAAATCAATCGCTTGAACTTTTTTAATAAACATCAGATTGTCTTCTGGAAAGCTTTGCTTATCTTCGTCATCCATTAGAAAAATATTTAATAAATCAAGTAAGCCATCCATATATGTTAAATCATTTGCTTTAACATGTTGTTCAATCACATTATCAATTTGTTGAAAACACGCTTCAACGCTATTCATAATAAGCATTCCTCCCTTTTACAATATGCAGTATAACATACAGGGGCTAAACCGTCTCGTTTAGTAAAAAACTTTTCCTTCATATGCTGGACCACATGAAGGAAAAAAGTAGCACAGCTTTGATTTGCTGTGCTACTTTTTTAGTGATGCTCTCTTTTACGTTGATCAAGCATGTCTTTAATCTTTTCAAAAGCTTGAGGGGCCACATCGACAAGCTTTTCGTATAGATGGGTATGCTCATGCAGATGTATAAGCTCATTGCCTTGCTTGTGCATGACAAGAAAAGCAATTGGCGTAATCGATACACCACCGCCACTTCCCCCACCAAATGGGAGGAGTTCTTCATCAGACTGGTCTTGACTCTTACTATGGTGTCCTGAAAACTCACTTCCCCCAGCAGCAAAGCCAAAGCCTACTTTCGATACGGTAATAATGGTACTTCCATCAGATGTTTGGATCGGATCCCCTATAACCGTGTTGACATCAACTATTTTTTTCAATTGTTCCATAGCCGTCGACATTAAACCTTCTATTGGATGTTCTTGCATCGTTACCTAATCTCCTTTAATTAGAATTAGATCTTCTGAAATACATATGAATAGCATGTCCCAGTCTCATTGAAAACATGCATTGACAATGACTATGAAACATCGCATGATTATAGATAGGTTTGACAACATAATTTACACCATTTACTGCATCAAAGTATTCAGAAAACCCTGTAATAATAAGACTTTTACAACTTATGAGGAGTCCTACGAATATGGCTGTATGATCAGCTTGATGGAGGCCTATTGTGGTCATCCAATTCAATGTTTGACACTTAATCTGTCGCATTTGTGATAATCGAGGAAATATGTTTATTTCTTTTTTTGTATTAGAAAATTGTAGCAGTTTATCTAACAATTGTTCTGGCATGTAAACATCAGATTTTGAATATAGAGAAATCGCTAAGCATTTATATGTTTTCTTGATGATGACTTTATCTGCGATATCAATTGAGATATCCACATAAAAAGGGGCGTAAATGATGATAAATAAAAAAATAATTAATAACGCTAAAGATATTAATAAGATAAACATAGTTATACTCCTCTGTTGACTCATTTCGCTCTACACATCGTTTAATTTATGTCTTTAAAGGCTATAGAATACTATTAGAATCATTTAACTAGACGAAGGAGGTAAGATAGTGACAACACATGTATACATACATTATCCCCAAACGATGCAAGGTACATTCCAAGCGAATGAAATAAAACAACAAGCATCTAATCATCCGGTTCAATTTGTTGACCAAGCAAACCGAGCTGATATTATTATAAGTTTAGGTAACGACGGACAGTTTCTTCATACAATAAGAGAGACGGGTTTTTCCAAATCCGCCCTATACATCGGGGCAACACAAGACCTTAATTTTGGTCTGTACGCAACGATTCATTATGCTGATTTAGGTAAGCAATGGCCTAATATTTTAAATAAAGAAATGCATCATACATTCGACTTGTTAGAAGTTAGCATAGACAATGGCAAACCTCATTTCTGCTTAAATGAATTTAGTATGCGCTCGAGTATTATTAAAACAATCGCTATTGATGTTTTTATCGATCAAAAATTATTTGAGCATTACCACGGGGACGGATTAATTATTTCCACACCGACAGGGAGTACAGCTTACAACAAATCTGTTGGTGGTGCAATTGTTGAGCCAGCTTTAACCTGTATGCAATTGACAAAAATTGCTCCACTAACCAACGCTAACTTTAATCTATTGCACAGTCCTACGATCTTGTCTGAAAAGCGAACCGTTAAATTAGAGGTTATTCAAGATGGGAATGACTATCCTATTATTGGACTTGATAATGAAGCTTATCCCATATCATTAATTCGAGAGGTAAACGTAAAGATATCTGATCGGCAATTACATTATTTCAGACCATCTGGATTAGACTACATTAATCAAATATCCGATATGTTTATCCATAATAAAATGTTATAATCACGCAAAAATCGCAGTTTCCTGTCATTAAGGCACCTGCGATTTTTATCTATGATCGGTTTAATGTCTTTCTTGCTTTTTAGAACTGAACGTCACTTATTCATTCATTACTATAAAACGAACTTTCAATCAGCGGGCGCTTTACGAGGTTATCTGTGATAAACAATGGTGCCATCTACTACGGTCATGCCAACATTGATTTTGTGAATCATATGCTTTTCAACTTGAAAGGGATCTTGCTCTAATACTGTAAAATCAGCTAAATAGCCCTCTTTAATTAGACCTGTTTCTTGTTCTTTACCAATCACATAAGCACTACCTTTTGTATATAAAGAGATCGCCTCATATACCGTTAATTGTTGTTCGGCATTATAAATTTGCTGATCAATCGTTGAACGTCTCTCAACAAATGCTTCAATACCATAAAGCGGATTAACGTCCTCAATTGGTGCATCAGAACCAGCAGCACAGGCAATCCCATGGTCTAGGAAAGTCCGCCACGGATAAGCTGTTTTTATCCGGTCACTTCCAAGACGTTGGATAACCCACGGAAAATCAGATGAAACAAAAGTAGGTTGAATATCTAAAACAGCATTAAGCTTTGCCAGTTTATTAATCAAGGGTTGGTTAACAATCATGGCATGAATAATACGATCACGATATCGTGCTGTCAAAGGATACGCTTCAAGTAATTGCGCCACGGTGTTAATCGCAGCATCGCCGATCGCATGAACCGCAACAGGGAGTTGTAATGAACGTGCCTTTGCAATAAGGGCTGCTAATTCCTCCTTGGTATGTATCGCTAGTCCTGTATTAGATGGATCATCATGATAAGAAGCTTCTAACCATGCCGTCCGACCACCCAAAGCACCATCAGCAAATATTTTCATCGCACCATACTCAACAAAGGGGGTCCCTTCTTTGTAACGAAGAGATTGTTTAGCAAAGTCATCAATAACCTCATGATGAACCAACAGATGAGCCCTGAATTTCCTGTCATCTCCATTTATACTTTGTTTATATGCTTGCGAAACTTTATTAAAACTCCCTTTTCCATAATAGGCTAAATCTTCACTATGTCCACCAACTAAACCCAAGCTAAGCAAATAATCTATGGACAAATCAATCAATTGTTTTAATTCTTCTGTTGATCGATCTGGAACAGCCTGTTTAATTAAATCTTGAGCAGTATCTAAAAAGTATCCTGTTATTCTGTTATTACGATCACGCATGATTTTTCCGCCTTGAGGATCTTTCACACCTTCTGTAATTTGCGCTGACTCAATTGCCTTTGTATTAGCTATCAACGCATGACGACATACACGTGTTAATATTATTGGATGATGATTTGAAATGTCATCCAATTCCTTACGGTCAATGATGCGTTGTTCATCCCATTGATTATCATTCCAACCTTCACCAAATAACCATTGACCTGAAGGTATGCTTTCAACCCGTTCACGTACACATGCCAAGACTTCTTCTGCGCTCATACATGTTGATAAATCTAAGTGCGCCAATTTTTCCCCTTGCCCAATAATATGTAAATGACTATCCACAAAACCAGGAAATATATATCTTCCTGTTAAATCGATTTCTCTTTCTATATCAGACTTAAATTGTGTCTTTAACCGTTGATATGTTCCAACCTTTACTATTCGCCCCGCCTGTGTGTATACAGCTTCTACTGTATCGTTGACTTCACACATCGTATAAAAGGTACCACCAAACCATAATATCCCCATCACTCACTGCTCCCTTTCAATCATATCGCCCATTCCATTGTTAAATTAAAAGATATCAAAAAAATAGACAATTGAAAAGAGTAGCGCTTATTAGCACTACTCCTCTTTTATCATTTGATTAGTGTGATTGTCCACTTAATTGTTGTTCAGCCATTTGTACTAAACGTTTTGTAATTTCACCACCAACAGATCCGTTAGCACGTGAAGTTGTATCAGGACCAAGGTTAACACCAAATTCTTGAGCAATTTCGTATTTCATTTGATCAAGCGCTTGGCTTACACCTGGTACAACTAATTGATTGCTACTATTGTTATTTGCCATGTCTGTTTTCACCTCCTCCTTAATACATTTCTAGAATGTGCAGATTGGAGGTTCTCATACAGAAAAAAAACTGGTAGTTGTTACATATTAAGTGAACAACACGGTAAGGCTGCTCTTTTAGTTAAACGAGAGCATCCGTTATTATCACGCACCTCAATCGTTCTACCTTGGTTGTCTATTTTGATCTGAGTGTTTTACGAACGGTTATCTGTGATAAACCTAACTATTAGGAAAATCATTTAAAATAGATCTTGCAACAAATCCTCATCCCTCTTGTTCCCATAAAGCGTGACAACATTAATACCTTCTAAAAGTTCATCCAGTTCAAGAGATAAATCAAGTTGGTTTTCAAAATATGTGACCTTATCTAATTTTGGTTTTGTTTTAGGAGAATTAGGGACAAATACCGTACAACAATCTTCAAAAGGACGAATTGAAATAGGATATGTACCTATTTCCTTAGCGGTTTGAATGATTGCGCTTTTATCAACAGCTATCAGTGGACGGATAATCGGAAACGAGGTTACAGCATTAATGGCATGCATACTCTCCATCGTCTGACTTGCAACCTGGCCCAAGCTTTCTCCAGTCGTAATAGATAAGATATTTCTTTGTTTCGCTACGATCTCACTTATCTTTAACATCATTCGACGCATAACCGTCATTGAATAACCGTGAGGAATTTCACGATGAATCTTTTGTTGCATTGCCGTAAACGGAACAATATGAACATTAACCTCATGACCGAATTCAGCAAGCTTATCAGCTAGATCTAATACTTTCTGTTTTGAGGCTTCGCTTGTGTACGGCGGAGAATGAAAATGGATCGCTTCAATTTTCACACCACGTCGCATCGACAAATAGCCAGCGACTGGACTATCTATTCCACCAGAGAGTAATAATAAACTCTTACCTGATGTTCCAACCGGCAACCCACCAGCACCTGGAAATCGAGCAGATGTAATAAATGTAGCACCTTTCCTAATATCGATGTGAATTTCAACATCAGGCTGATGGACGTTAACTGTAATATTCTCTGTATTCTTAAGTAAATGTGAACCAATCACATGATTAAATGTTTGTGAGTCGATTGGAAAATCTTTATCACCACGCTTGGTAGTCACCTTAAACGTCCGAACACGCTCAACTTCCTTTAATGCATATAATGCAGCCTCTTTAATCGCGTCTTCATTATTCTCTGTTTTAATAGCCAAACTTAAACTCTGAATCCCAAATATAAAGCGGCAAATATCAATAATAGCTTGAGGATCGGCACCGTTTAATAAGATGCTCATTCGATCACGTCCGCTTTTAATTTTCACAGTAGGAAAAGCTCTGAGTTGATGACGAACATTTTCGTGCAGTTGGTTAATAAATACTTTTCTATTTTTTCCTTTTAACGATAATTCACCATAGCGAATTAATATATGATCATACAACATTGTCATTACCCCATTACTTTACTTAATTCTTTAATTATTCTTTTTAAAACACGTACAAACAATTCAATTTCACCGTCTGTATTTTGAAACGAGAAACTCACCCTTAAAGCGGAAGTTGTTCTTTCGCGAGGAAGCTGTATCGCACGTAATACCGCACTTTCATCTGTTCGTTTCGATGAACAGGCAGATTTTGTTGAAACAAAAATATGATTTTCTTCTAAGGCATGTAAAACAACTTCCGGTTTATATGCTGGAATAGAAAAATTTAAAATGTGTGGTGCCTGACCTTCAGGGGTATTAATGACAACCTCAGGAATTTCTTGAAGGCGTTGACGCAATTGCTGATTTAAATGGTCTAAATACTCAGGGTGATGCAATTTTTGTTCGGTTATTAAGCGCATTGCTCTCACTAGCGAGACAATGCCAGCAAGATTCTCGGTCCCAGAGCGCTTATCTGTTTGTTGGCCACCACCGTGAAATAGTGGGAAAAGTCGAATACCCTCTTTAACATACAACAATCCCGTGCCTTTTAAACCATGTATTTTATGACCGGATATTGAACACAAATCGACATAGGAACGTTTTAAATCTAAGCTAATTTTCCCAAAACCTTGGATATCATCAACGTGAAAATAGGTTGTTGGTCGATTCTTAAGAAGTTCTCCAATCTCTTTAATTGGTTGAATCGTACCTAACTCATTATTAACATGCATAATACTTACTAATATTGTATCTGCTTGCAATGCTTCTTTAACAGATTCAACTTCAACAACGCCTGATTGATTAACAGGTAGATAAGTTACATTAAACCCTAACTCTTCTAACGCTTGACATGCTGAAAGCACAGAAGGATGCTCAATAGTAGTCGTAATAATATGTTTACCACGCTTTTGATACGCTAAAGCTACCCCTTTAATCGCTAAATTATTCCCTTCTGTCCCACCAGAAGTGAAAATGATTTCAGTTGGTTCAACATTCATGATCTGACCAGCTTGTTGATGTGATTTTCTCAATAATTTATCTGCATCTAATCCGAACTGATGGGCTGAGGACGCATTTCCATAATAAGTTTCTGATACAGTAAGGAAGCTATCTAGCACTTCTTGTGATGGCTTTGTCGTTGCGCTATTATCAAAGTAAATCATTAGAATACCCCTTCGTCTATCTATTGCACTGCATTATTCTAACATAATTCCGTCCCTAGATGAACCTTTGCTTAAGACGGAAATTTGTACTTTTAAGCTATGATCAATGTCCCTTTGATTATAGGATAATCAAAAATACAAATAACTTTCCACTTCTATATATTAAGAAACACTCATCTTTTGGTGAAGAGACCCTTAAAATCTCTAACCTGTTGCTTTTCCCGTCTTTGTTAAAAATGCATAAAACCAACCTTCAATCAGTAGAAGGATATCTGTGATGAAATTCTAACGTCGAACAAGTAAAAATCCCAAGCATAAGCTAGGGATTTTAATTCAGATCAAGCGCACCGAGTAATGCATCAACAGATACAGGACTATCTTTTTCAAACTCATAAAGAATATCATTGTAAGGACTGCTAGCCCTTTCCACGAGCGAAGAAGGCGGCTCCTCTTCTGTGTTTGTGTTTGATACTGTTTCAAGTTGCTCCGTTTCGTCTTGTTCAGCCTCTAAACGGGATGCTTCTTCATCCTGCTCAACTTGTTCAAATCTCGATAATTTCCCCGAAACTTCTGCACCTAATTCGCGTTGCTCATCTACGTTAGGCTGAGCTTGGTAGATAGGGTCTAATTCAACAAAAAACAATGTGAAAAATAGTCCCCAAATACTAAGTGTTAATATTGACATACTGAATATTGATACAAATTTCATCTGCCATCCCCCCCTCGATTAACTTGGCACTTTAATACGCGTTTCAAGGCGAGCTAGTGCTCCTGGTTCTATATCTTCTAATGCCTGTGAAGCAATCTCTAATGCTTCTTGATAACGAAACTCCCTAAACATTTGTTCAGCTTCTAATAATTTTGCAGCCAACACTGGATATTGACTACGGTAACGATTGGCATATTGAATAACACGCTCAACAAGGTAAGCTTGTTCAATAATTAAATCGGTTTGCTCTAACAATAAACTTACCGATGTAGAAGCTTCATTTACTGTATGGTTAACCTTCCCCATATCCAAAGGTTGTTCATTTAAATGTTCCATCACTGCATTGCATTTTTCTGTGGCTTCATCTAATTGATTCCAAATGAATGACGGAATACCAGGTAAATTACTTTTTTGCAAGCGACGATTGGTATCGTACAATTGACGTTGTAGCACTTGAATCTTTTCTTTTGCTTCCACTTCATCTTTTCGAATCGTTTTAACTTGCTCTTTAAACTCTTCATGAGATTCTTTTAGTTTTTGTAAATCTTGATAGCTTGTCTCTAATTGATCACGAAGTGAAACATAGGTTTGCTTTTCTTCTGTCATTTCTGTCATCATCTGTTCATGTTGACGTTCTAATTGATGAATCCATTTCTGGAGGTTAGCGTATAGTTCCAGATCACTACCTTCCATATAATAAGTTTTCTGTAATTCTTTTACCTCTTCATCTGTTTCTTGAAAAGCTTCAACCACATCGACAATCAAGGTTTTGAAATTATCTAAGTGTTTATCTATATACTGTTTTGCATTTGCTTCTTTTTCCAATAAGCTATATATCTCTTGAATACGCTCTTCTAAACTTGTTACAAAATCATAAACAGATCCATCATCTGTTTCTTCTATACGCTTTAAATATTTGGCAATTTCCTGTTCGAAACTAGCTAATTCCTTAAGGAAATTATGATGTTCGATACGATATCCTTCTTCCTTCATTTCTTTAATACCATTTTTAAGTTGATTAATTTGATCAGGTAGCTCTTGCTTACATTTTTTATAAATGACAGGAAAATCTTCCATTCGAATGGTCAGATCAGCTAATTGTTCTTGAATGGTCTGAATAATTTGACGGGCTTCATAATAATTCCCCTCATCACTCGCTGCATAAAATTGATCAAGCAACTGTTGGTGTTCATCGATTTCTTTTTCAAATCGTTGTTCAGCTTCCCCGAACAAATGTCGCCCTTCAAGTAGCGTCTGACGCAAGGACTTAATTTGTGGAATAACCTTCTCTACTTCTTTTCTGCTTTGCTTTTCTGAATCCAGTAAATCATCTAATTCGCTATACATATTTTTTATTGTCTGTTCAATTTCATTAAGTGTTTTCTCCACAGCAGCTAAATTTTTCTTAGCTGTCGGGATTTTAAAGCTATCAGCTGCCGCCTCAGCATCAAAGAGGTACTCTTCGATATCCGGTAAATCACGTGTTAAAATTCGATCCCATGTCTCTTTCCAAGATTCGAACTTCTCTTGTGTTTCCCCAGAGAGCCGTAATGCCTTGACGCGTTGCAACTCTGCTGTGACGTTCCGATTCATAATATCCATTTTCCATGCTTCAAGTTGATCGACGCGATCATACACTCTTTTTCTTAAAATTAAACCCACAACAATTAATGTTATAATAACGAGAATAAACCCTATAATATAGGTGACCATGTTAATCCTCCTTGAACCTATCGACCATTTTACACGAGAACCTAAGTTCGTTCGCTTGATTTATGATTAGGATGTATTATCATTATCATATCATGAACATTAGACTTTTTGCTAAAAAAAATCAAATTAATTCGTTTTTTGTCATTTTATATATCGGCATGATTTTAAAAATATTTAAAAATTGCATCTTGTTTTATTCAAGGGTATAATTTGCTATTAAAAAGAGAGTCTAAAGGCGGAGGAGATTTCAATGTTTGAGGAAAAATCTTATGATGAGTCAAGAGAAAAAAATTATCAGTTATTACTAAAACAATTGGAAGCACTTATTGAAGATGAGCAAGATCAGATTGCCAATTTATCAAATAGTTCAGCATTACTCAATCAATTTCTAGATCAAGTGAATTGGGTTGGCTTTTATTTAATGAAGGATGATGAATTAATATTGGGGCCTTTCCAAGGTTTACCTGCTTGTGTTCATATCCAAATCGGTAAAGGGGTTTGTGGTACAGCTGTCAGTGAAAGGGCGACACAACGCATTGCTAATGTCCATCAATTTCTCGGGCACATTGCTTGCGACGCAGCTAGCCAATCTGAAATCGTTATTCCTATTATCAAAAATAATGAGGTTATTGGTGTTTTAGACATCGATAGTCCGATAGTAGATCGCTTTGATGAACTCGATCAAAAGTATTTGGAGAAATTCGTTGAAATCTTGCAAAAATATTTGTAAGAGTAAAGTTAGCCTACTTATTTCTTCTACCGTAATAGCCAAAAGATTATCGATACAATTTAATTTTTAGCATTTACATAAAACAAACTAACAATCACTGGGCGTTTTCGTGCTTCTCCCAGTGATTGTTAGTTGAATGAATCAGGACCGCTCTTACAAATTTGGTTCAATTTGAAACTGGTTTTTTCCACTTCGTTTTGCTCGATATAAAGCTTGATCCGCCATATCAAATAATGTAATGAAATCCACTTTACATTCTCTGTTCCAAAAAGCCATCCCTATTGAAGCTGTGATCCTCGGTTCCGTTAATCGTTTGATTAAATCAAGTAATTGAGTCACAAAAGCTTGGCCCTCTCTAGCGCTTTTATGGGGCAAATATATTGCTAACTCTTCTCCTCCCCAACGTGCCGCAAAACCGCTATCTTCGATTCTGTCACGGATAATATCAGATACTTGTATTAAAATATGGTCCCCGACATCATGACCATGTAAATCATTAATCTGTTTAAAATCATCAAGATCGATTAAAATAAATACGCCTTGCTGATCATGATTAAGATGTGTCATGCATCGCTCATCTAAATATTTTCTTGAATACAACTTTGTCAAATAATCTGTTATAACGGCAAGTTCTAATTGCTCACGTAATAATGTATTTTCAAAAGCTAATGTAGCATGATAAGTTAATGATTTCATCAACTTAAACTGATCAAAAGAAAAAAAATAAGGTTTTGGATGTAAAACGACAATCAAACCAATTAGCTTGTCCGTTTGAATCATTGGCAATAAAATGACTGAGCTATAATAATGGTGTTCGCCATATCTTGTTCCATAATCACCAATAAACACAGCATCTTGTTCTTTTTGAACGAGGCTGTATAATTTATCAACAAAATCGCGACTATCATCACGATGAAACAGTTGAGTTGAAGCAGATTCTATCTTATACCCTACTGAAGGATTGGCTAAAAGAAAACCAATTTCATCTGTTTTAAAGGATTCTTTAAACTGTTTTTTAATGAATGCTGTAATATCCAATAGACCATTTAATTTATTCAACTCATGCACAAAGGTATTAATCAGTTGTAAGTCTTGAATCAATTGGTTCGATTGTTGGTACAATTGTGCATTCTCTAATGCATTGCCGGCAGTATTGGCTAATAATCGAACGAACTCAATATCTTCATTCGGAACATGGTCGATTTCTACAGCAGTTAGTTGCATAACCCCATAAATACCTTGTTTTCCATTTAACGGTGCATATAAGTTGATTTTATTTTGATTAGGTTTTTGATCAAGTTTAATTTCACCTGTTAAAAAAGCTTGAACACTTGCTTTATCAGCATATTCTTCATTATAAATTAACTCTTTAACAGGTAAATCTTGATCACCTTGATAATTTTTGGACAAAAATAAGTTACAGTTAAACTGTGGATAAATCGATCGAATCGTTTCAATGATTTCACTAAGAACATCTTTGGGATTCATTGTTGAATGGAATTTTTGCGTCACGTTGTACATTAATTCGTATTTATTAGCCTGTGCTTGAGCATTATATGTATTAGTCAGTTCAATTAGTAACGTATTCATATCCTCAGCAATTTGAATAAATTGCTCTCGTTGGTTTTCCAAGTGATTGTTATCTTCTTCAACAAATAGAACTAAATAACCATTAAGATGAATGTGATTGCCCAAACCAATGATACAAACCTGCTGCTCTGTTTCTACATGCATCACCTCAGTCCCCGGCACTACAGCAAAACGATGTTGAGAATTGACTGCCTTAACACTATCTGAAGTCATCTTTTCCACGAATTGAATGGTTTTACTACTTGTTGTCCCTGATAACATGTAACAATCTGTCCAGGTATTATATAGGTAAAGTGCTACTGCATCTGCTTGGATCAATAATTCAACCTGTTTAAGTATAATATGTATTGATTCCCTACTTTGATAAGGATTCTTTTGCTCATGAAGAAAAGTGGCATGGTTTTCGGTTAAGGTATATGACTTCATTTACAGGTTCCACCCATCTAAAAAATAATCAAAATAAGCCATTCAACTCATATTATAACGCAAATATTTCTAAATGCCTACCAAAAAGATAGTAAATTATACTTATAAAGTAAAGACTTGTTTTTTTGACAAATCCTTTCAATAACAGCGTTTTATCGCTATTTACCACAAAAAACAAGCGCATAACAACCCAGTGTAGAAACAAGGTCTTTTTACCCTATTTTTCACATATCTAGACTGCTTGATAAGTAAAGGTTGACTCAGATGACTAAAAAACATATAATAGACTTTGTGTAAAAAAGGTAGCCTCTGTGAACCGCCGGTTGTTCATTTTGTTCCTTATCTATTGATAATGTAAGGTGTATCGTGTAACTCTCTGCTGCTGGAGCGATGGTACATGAAAACAAAATGACAAGCGATTATCGGGCACAATATCTTGTTTTATGCAAAATCTAATATAAAAGGAGAGATTGCACTATGGCTCGCTATACAGGTCCTGTATGGAAAAAGTCTCGTCGTCTCGGTATTTCATTAACGGGTACAGGTAAGGAATTAGATAAGCGTCCTTACGCCCCTGGACAACATGGTCCAAATCAACGCAGAAAGCTTTCAGAATATGGTTTACAATTACAAGAGAAGCAAAAACTTCGCTTCATGTATGGGGTAAACGAACGTCAATTTAGCAACCTTTTCGAAAGTGCTGGCAAAATGAAAGGTGTACACGGTGAAAACTTCATGGTTCTTTTAGAATCACGTTTGGATAATCTTGTTTACCGCCTTGGTCTTGCTCGTACGCGTCGTCAAGCACGTCAATTAGTAAACCATGGTCATATTACTGTTGATGGTGGTCGTGTCGATATTCCATCATACAGTGTGAAACCTGGTCAATCAATTGGTGTACGTGAGAAATCACAAAAACTTGATATCATTGCTGAAGCTATTGAAGCTAACACGTTCGTACCTGAGTACTTAACTTTCGATGCTGATAAGCTTGAAGGTACTTACTCACGTTACCCAGAACGTACTGAGTTACCAGCAGAAATCAACGAAGCACTTATTGTTGAGTGGTACTCACGTTAAGGAAGATAGTACGCATACCTTAAGATTAAAAAACCTAGAAACCTTGTTAAATCAAGTGTTCTAGGGTTTTTTGTTTGATTTGCTATACGCAAGATAATGTGTGAAAAAGAACTAAATTGGGGCTAGTAATATATAATGTGGGCATATGTATGTAAAGGAAAAATTTTCAACCGGTTTAGATTAGTCAATTAACTCAAGGCTTCCATAGTCCTCTTTAAATCAAATACGACAAAAGAAATTATTGAAAAATTTCTTTTGAAAATCACCTTTAAAAAGTGACTTAATCAATAAAATATAAAAATGAATGATAAACTAAAAACAAATACAATAAGCTCATAGCCGGCTTAACTACTGCTCTCGGTATTTTGAAAAAAATAAGAATGTGGCCAATAACTAACACTACCACAAAAGGAAGAAAAAGTACCTTAGCTAAATCCCAAGCCATTTGATTTATAACTGAATTATCGACACCATCAAAAATGTTTCCCATATTAAACTCCTATTAATTTTTAAAATTGGTTAAATTTATTACATACGCACTAAATTTTAAAACATTGCATACTAAAACAGTTCCTCAATTAATTCGTCAATAACAAACTTGTATAACCCCCTTCTAGCTTTGTTCCTTAAAGTCATGAATGTAATAAACCACGCAGATATGATTATAAGTAAAGTAAAAAAAATCCCCCTTAAGAGAACAAAGTTAAAGATATCACCTATTACTTGAATAATATGTTCTGTGAACTCATTAATTAAATTAAACTGATCTTCTTCCGATTCCATCGTAGGTAACTTAAGATTTAAAAGTTGTTCACTAGAAAGAATACTTACTGATATCCCCAAAGTAAGCAGTGCTATAATGGAACTAAATGCAAAGGCAATGAAACCGGAAAAAATTGAATTTAATAAACTCACGTCAACACTAGAGTCTAGCCAAATTATCTTCATTTGCATTTTAGATTTAATTTTTTTTATTTCCTCTTTGGTATAATCTTGACAGATAGCTTTTTTAAAATGATCTACACTACTTTGGGACTTAAAATTTAACTTCCAGTATTTATTCTCTAAAAATTTAAAAATATTTTTTTCATTATAAAAATCTCTAGTCATTAAGACACCCCCTTTTCTAATCATATCGGAGGATATGGTAAAATGTTTAAGAAAATCACTTGTTTTACAAACAACAAAGAGCCTTATCTCAAGACTCCTCATTCATAATCGAAAAAACACTATGCTAGCAGTACTTGTTATTGACAATCCTTTGCAGTGATTGTATAGTGGATCTTACATACAGGAAAGGAGGATTATTAAAAATGACACCATCAGGAAGATTACGCCAGCAAACTTTGAACAATAAGTAACTTAATATGTTCAAAGGCTCTGTTTTCATAAACCAGAGTAAACGGGAGTAGTCTGCACATTTTTAATAATCTTCGACGGGGAAGTATATACTTTTTTTGTGAAGAAAGGCAGATATCCATCTGTCTTTCTTTCGTATGTCTTTTTTCACTAATACAAAGAAAAAATGTCTATTTACCATACCTCGTTTACTCTTCACCACGGACAGCAGCCTGTCTGTGGTTTTTTTATGATTACACCCCTTCGAATCCCATAAAAAGGAAGTGTAATAATGAACAAAAAAGATATAAAAAATAGTCAAAACTTCATTACTTCAAAATTCCATATAAATAAGATAATGATGAATGTGGATTTAAACACGGACGACAACGTTTTCGAGATAGGTTCAGGAAAAGGTCATTTCACATTAGAACTCGCTCAAAGATGTAGCTATGTAACAGCTATTGAGATAGACCCTCAATTATGCAAAAGAACGCAAGTCAAACTTGCAGATCAAGTTAATTTTCAAGTGATCAACAAGGATATATTGCAATTTAAGTTCCCTAAAAATAAGGCATACAAAATATTCGGCAGTATTCCTTATAATATAAGTTCAAATATAATACGGAAAATTGTTTTTGAAAGTGAAGCGAGCGTTAGTTATTTAATCGTGGAGTACGGATTTGCTAAAAGGCTATTAAATACAAAACGTTTATTAGCGCTACTGTTAATGCCGGAAGTTGATATTTCTATATTGAATACAATTCCTAAAGACTATTTCCATCCAAAACCAAGGGTTGATAGCTCATTAATCATTTTAAAAAGACACCCATCAAAAATACATCAAAAGAAAGGTTTCAATATGAATACTTTGCAAATAGATGGGTCAATAAAGAATACGACAAAATATTTACTAAAAACCAGTTTAATAAGGCATTAAAACATGCAAAGATAAATGACTTAAGCAATATTAACTTTAAACAATTCTTATCACTATTCAATAGTTATAAATTGTTTAATAAATAGTGTTGAGGGGTTGCCGATTCCAGCAACCCTCAACTTATTACCTTTACTAAGGGCACAGCAGATTGATTAAACAGAAAAAAGGAACTTTTGATCCCTTTATGTAACTGCTAAACGAAAATAATCAATTGGGCATGCGGACAAAATCTTAGACCAAAAAGTCTTAGGAGGAAGTCCATGTATACTTATAAAAAAAATTAAAGATCGATTCTGTAAACATGCTCGTCCAGAAGTGGGTACATGCCTTTTCATGGATGCCACATAATTTTGGTACATAGCTTCTATTTAATTATCACCCATCAAACGTCATACCCTATGGCTTAAATCTGAAAAAATAAGTGGGGCAAAATTCCTTGTTGATTGACAAATAGAAAAAGGAGTATTATTATAATTTTCAAATAATCAACTAATTTTTTCTAAATTAATAGAAATTAGGAGAGGTTGAAATAAATGAACGAGAACAAGGAAAATCCTGAAAGAAGAAGAGAAAAGTTGAGACAAGAGGAGCTGAAAAGGCCTTCAAGTAGTGTTCACGGAAGTGTACTTTCTGATCTGGTTGGTGCCATGGGTTGGAAAGGCACTTTACTGTTAATTATTCTAATAATAGTAATTTTTTTCATAGTATCTATCTTCGTGAGATAAAACAAACATTCTTTGGAGTCTGTTTTTTTGAAAGCTACTTTATATAGAAAAAAATTTAAGATTTAAACCGATAAGTGATAAAGCCTCAAATTAAGTACACGCTCAAGCAGTTGAAGCTGCTTGAGCGCATGAAAATAAGTTAATAAAATTTCGGACTATGCATCCTTATGAATCTCAACTGAGTCTACGCTTGTTATCGAAAGATTAATTTCACCCTCAGCTTCCTCACCAACGATTCTAAAACGAGACTTTCCTTGTTCTAAAGGAATTTGTATCGTCCCTTGGTCAGTTCCTTCAAAAATAACATCAATTGTATCATCAGGGCTCACCAATACCGCTTTAAATCTACCCTCAGTTATCTCACTTTCATAATTAACAGTTAATATTGCCCCATTATTATTTTCAGATTCAAATGTCCATAGCGTATCTATTCCCGAAAAGAAGAAACTTAAATGATAGTCTCCATTTCTTACGCTTTCTCGCCTATTACGATATATTTGACTTTCACTTTGTGAAGCAATTCGATCCTCGTCGTCATAAATACCCTCTATCGTACGCGGAAGAATAACTAAAAATAGCACAGAAAATAAGATTCCAATAATGACCATCCCTGAAGCAATGGCCAAAATAATTTTAATTTTTTTATTCATTTATGTGAGTGAATTTCATAATTCAGAGTCCTTGAGCCCCAACGAGTTTGAGAGATAAAAAAGGAAGTACCTCCCCAAATCTTGTATAATGGTAGTTGAGAGACAACCAAAAAAAGACTGGAGGAGTACCCCTTATGACCATTATACGACAACAAAACTTATTTGGCATCCAAGAATTATACGAGATGGAACCTACCCAACGTTATGAAGCCATTATTTCAGCAATAGATTTGGATGCTATCTACCATGAAATAAACAAAAAATCCCGACTTGGTGCACCCGTAGCGTTGAATTATGCGGCGATGATTATTTCTATGTTTGTACGAATCGTTGAGCGCATTCCGACGATGAAGGACCTGATCAAACGTCTGAATGATGACGTTCTATTTAAGTTGAATTGTGGGTTTCTTGTGTCTGACAACACTCCCTCTGAAGCTGCCTATTCACGACTTATAACGAAACTGAGTGCCTCTGATGTGTTAGAGAAGTCACAAGAGAAAGTTGTTCTTCAAGCCATTGCTGAAGGCTTTATTATGGATGACACCGTCGCTATTGACGCCACCCATTTTGAAGCACGTGATCAAGCACCACCAAAAGAAGAAAAGCCAAAAGCAGAGCCTAACAAGCGCGGGCGCAAACCAAAAGACGAGCGAGAACAATGGCTGATGGAACAAGCAGAAAAGGAAGCAAAACTTCCCCTTTACGAAAAGAAAATAGAAGCTCAGTTGGATGTTCCTTTACATGAGTTACGTTCGGAAGTTCCTCAAGACCCTAAATGGGGTGTGAAAAAGAACAGCGAAGGAAAAAATGTCTTTTGGTACGGCTACAAAGGTCACTTAGCTGTTGGAACATCCAGTCAGTACATTTTACAGTCTCTTTTTTCTTCTGGCAGTCTCAATGATGGAAAAGCAGCTATTCCTTTATTAAAGGGAGTGGATGAATGCCTATCCTTGCCTTTTTTGACCTACCAGACAATGGATGCAGGATATGACTACGCCCCTATTTATGTTCAAGTTCATCGAATGGGAAACCAATCTGTCATTGCTTATAATAAGAAAAATGAAGCAGAACCCATTGGGTTTGATAAACACTTTGCCCCAACCTGTTTTAGGGAACATTCCTATCGTTATGATAGTTTTTATGCCAAGTATGAAACGTTGAAATACACAAGACCAAAAGAATGTAGCGACTGTCCTTTAGCTAACGAAAGTATTTGCCAAAAGGTTTATAAAGTAAAAATCACGACAGATCTCCGAAAATATACAGCCCCAGCTCGTGGGTCAAAAGCGTGGAAACATATATCAAAGCGCCGCTCAGCAGTAGAACGCGTCAATGGTTATCTAAAGGAATATTTTCAACTGGACAATGTGCGTTATCGAACTGGAAAACGAGCAAAAGTTCATTTTGACATCGTCACGCTTGTTTATAATGCATCAAAATTAGCAAGTGATCGTGTGAATTTAGTGTTAAATCAGCAACAAGTTGCTTAAAAAAACTTTTTAAAACGATATCACTAAAATTCTGTAGGTCTTTAAATTTTTAAAAAGATGAATTATGAAATTCATTTATGTACCTACCTATTTGATTTATTCAATTAATCATTGTCTTAATTCAAGTTTTTCTTCAATATCCTTAACTAGAAGACATGAATCATAATTTATCTAGTTCAGCTAACTTATTACTTGAAAAATTTTCTTCCTTAGTCTCCAACCCTTTAGAAATTAATTGCTTGATTTGATTGTGATTAAAGAAAACATTAATCTCTGAGAAAATATGACCTTGAGGATAAGGACAAGCGACATAATCCCAGACTGTTTCGTTATTTTCTTGTTATTGCTTTCTTCCGTAAATCATTAAAGCATGCCCTACTATACTTGTTAAAACAACCGAACCTATCGGTAATAATTGTTTACCGACATCAAGCGCTAATGAATGTCTTTATCCATTTTTCCATGCACACCAGCTTTTTCAAGGTAATAATCTCTAAATAACGAAGAAATAAGAAGATGGAATTTCTTTAATACGAACATAAAACCAATAATAACAATGTTCAAAAATATAACATACCATTGAAACAAAGACCAAACTAAGACATAAAAGATGTGATATATAAGAATTGAAAAGCCTAGACCCAAAGCTAAATTAAATAGCATGAGATGATAAATTTTTAAGTGATGACTTAAGTTAGTTGTTGTTTTCTTGATTTCATTCAAATGTTTTAGCTCTTGTCTGATCCGTTTATACGGATCAACAAACCAATCAATTATCTTAGCAGCAAGTGGATATTTATTTCCGAAGTTTTTCAAGATATGCATATGTCTCATCTTCCCTCTATATATTAAACCTTTTCGTTTATAAACAATATCCACTTTATTTTATCGAAATTTCTTTCTAATAAAAATAAGGCAAAAGTTATAAATCTAATTAATATTTAACTATATTTTAACTAACTAAATGTTTTAGCCTAGGATTTTATGATTAGAAAATCCTAGGCTATGACAAAACAAGCTCTATTCAATGGGTTGGGTAATCTGCTTTCAATACTTAAAAAATCTCCGATCGAAGACTAACCAAAGATATGAAGCCTAGCAATACAAAGCTATAAAGACAGAATAGCTTAAACATATATTGAGATCGCGTTTGTAACTTTAATGTTCTCCCTGAGCACTTAATATTAATAAACGACTTAATTAGATTTTCTACCTTTATAAAGACCTTCAGGGTGTATCAGCCCTATTATCAAATAAGCGGCCTACCATGGCCACCAACTTGAAACGGTCTGCCAAATTCTTTGAAACCAATTTAATTGTTGCTCAGCCGGTTCTTCTACTGAGCTCGTGGTAGTTTCAACATCCTCCCCCTCTTGATCATCGACCATAGGTAAGATTGAAAACGCATCACCTTGCTCCACATGAACAAATTCTTCTCCAAATTGCTGATAAAGTTGGGCAGCATGCTCTTCAGTGTATGGAACAATCCCAACGTTCACCACACCATTCCTAATATCTGTTCCAACGAAATTAATTGAAAAGTCGCTGTACTCAAAACCTGCCGCTTCAATTTCTGCTTGTTTTTCATCCAAATCTTTTTGCGTATAATCTATTTCTAAAAATTGAGCTAACGCATCACCAGATAAATTAGATAATTCATCCAAGTCATTTTCACTTAAAGGTTTTGAGAATAAAAAGGTGTAAATATTTTGATCGTCTTCAGTCCAATCAAGATACATTGTTTCAAAAGCTTCAGCGAGATGGCTGTCAATATAGGATTGAATGTCTTCCAATTTTTCTTGATTTGGATCATCAATAGTAAAGTCATATTCAATGGAATCGAACCGTTCATCTAAATCGTCTTCTGAGGCGGATAACATAGTAGGGAATAGGATAATGACTATTATTGAGTAAGTAACTATTGCTTTTTTCATATAATTACCTCCTGTTAAACTTAAAGCATGCTCTCATAAGATAGTGAACTGAAAGATCACACTTTCATTATTAAATATGACGGAAACGACTATAAAATGTTACAACATAAATGGAAAAAATTTATTTTTCCCTCAATTGAATAAATCATTGTCAAAAATCCGATCTACGATGAATCTATGATTACAAAATGAGGAGCTAGCTTTCTGGTGGTTTTTAATAAAACAAACCTTCAATCAGTGAGAGGGTTCTTCTCCCACTAATGGGTCGTTAGGTGAATCAAGACACTAGCATCCATTAGCTCTATTCTCTATTTCGTGGGGATATTTTACGTAAAGTAATCTGTGATAAAAGTAATTCAAATCTTCAATAGAAACTTCCACCATTCAATTTAATTACTTTTTATTAGTCAATGATCGCCTTATTATAAAAAAACTACTTAAAATATCTACTTCTTCGCGAAGAATCTGCTTACCTTCCTCTTTTATGCAAGGCTTGATTGCGTATGATTTTCTAAAACTGTTAAATTACCATTATCCATTTCACAAACCGTATCGCACAAGGCATTGATATCCTCTGCATAATGCGATGACAGAATAATCGTTAACCCATGTGTATTAAGGCGCTGAAACAACTCCCGCATTTCGACAACACCTTGCTTATCTAACCCATTCATCGGCTCATCTAGAATAAGTAGTTCTGGTTTTTCCATAATCGCTTGAGCAATAGCAAGGCGATGCCTCATGCCGAGCGAATATTTGCTGACATGCTTTTTGCTCTCTGGGTCAAGTCCTACTTGTTTAATTGATTGTTTAATGTGTTGATCTGAGATTTTCCGTTTAATCGAGGCTAGCAACTTTAAATTTTTAAAACCGCTTAATCCTCCAATAAAACCTGGTTCTTCGATGATCAAGCCAATATCTTGTGCTGTTGCTGGTTTTACTTGTTTTCCTTTAATACGAATTTGACCGCTTGTTAATTTCATAAATCCACAGATTGATTTAAATAACACCGTCTTACCTGACCCATTGCGACCAATCACCCCGTGAATCTTACCTGTTTCAAATTTGATTGATACATTATTTAGTGCATTGACTGCTTTGAAAGACTTAACCGCTTGTTCGATCTCAACCATATATCCTGTCATCTCAAAAACTCCTTTCTCTTAATGACAAATCCTTATGAACAAATGCTTTAGCTGCGATTATACCCATAATTACAATTGCCAAGACAAGAAAGACAATTGTATACGTAGGGGAAGGAAGCGACTGATTATTCCAACCTACAGAAGAAATGCTTAACCAATTAATCGGCGACATAAAAAAGATTATATGTCCGAAACTTAAGAAACCAAGATAGTAAGAAAATAACGAGAACGCAACAAACGATCCAGCTACCACGACACCACTGGTCTGTTTAATCAGTACATTAAAACACAAAATTGTCAATCCAATAAAAATAGTCACCAAACAGAAAAACAATAAGCTTAACACAGTAGCTTTGATCGGAGTCATTAATTCAACCAATTCCGGATTAAAAAAGATTGTGACTCTATCCGATGCAAGCATTGGGTCATTGGCAAGCGATCGAATGATGATCCCCCAGTCCATTGTAAATTTTAAATGAGGGATAAAGACAGCTACAGAAATTAAAAAAGTAATTATTGTAAAGAGAATCGATGATAAAACAATATATATAAGCTGTCCTACAAACCATTTTAGCCGCCCTATCCGCATTATCACAAATGGCATATGATGATCATTAAAGGGCGCATCACAAAACAATAAGATTGCTAAAAATGCAAACACTTGTAGCACTGGTGGAGTGAAGAGATGCGCGAAGACCCAAGGAGATATCCCTTCGCCAACATATGCAGTAAATCTGGCAAGCTCATGGGCATTGTAAAGTAAAAAGGTAAAGGTAATTATTAAAACAAGATAAATACGTGGATTGACAATCCATTTTTTTATATTCAAAATACTACAGCGTATAATAAGGGATAAATTAGCCATGCGCGACCCTCCTTTTCACACAATACACAGACAAATAACTTAATGGTAGAGCTATTATCAAAGCAATCATTAATTTTAATCCAAACGTCCGCAGTGGTGATCCGGCATCATAAATACTTTCAAAAATATAAAGTGCCCTTAAGTATCCTGGAATGCTCAAAGTTGATGTTATCCGGTGCCAGACAAAATAAAATACAGCCGGTGAAGCTAGCACAACAATAGGCTGCGGGATGACTGTCGATACAAAAAAAGCAATCATTGCAAATATGCTTGAACTAAGTGCAACATGTGAAATATAGATGACTAGATATCGAATCAGTTCATTATTTTCTACATAAACTGAATAAGCATCTTCAATATACACACCTTGATTAAGTGGGAACCAAAGCGTTAAAAGAACCACAACCAAGACTAACCCCACGACAGTGGTTAAGAAAGCTGAAATTGCACTAAATAAAAACTTACTTAAAGTATATAGTGTAACACCCGTTCGCATCACCCACGGAAAAACTGCTCGCTCCTGCCATTCACTTGCAAATGACAGAGTAAAGGGTATTAAAGGTAGCGTCCCTAAGACAAGCATAAGATTACCATGCGCCCCAGTTAACCCCATACCTAGTAAATCTATTGAACCGTAGGTACTAGATAAAAATGAGCTAATGGTAGCAATCACAATTAAGCTAATGAGGATACTGCACAGCAATAACCGCGCTGATAAGATTGAACGCAAAATCTGTATACGTTGTAAATTAATGATGATGCCCTTCATGATACTTCCCCCGCTCTCTTTATTCGTTCACCTGTCATTGCATTAAACACATAAAACCTGTAATCATAATAAGATTCCATCGAGCTAAACGTCTCTTTCGTTTTAACTTCAAAAACCCATGCCGGTATTAAGCGATACTGCTCATCATCGACTACAGCGACATAATTTAAGGTTAAATCACTAATAATGGTCTCCTTTTCAACAATAGAAAATTGATACAACTCTATTAATTTATCCATCGCATCCTGACGACTAATCAGTGGTTTCATTGAACTTTTTTCTATAGTCTTGTAATATCTCCTAACTTCCAGACTATTAAATCCACCATCATTATAAATAGCTGTAATCTCCGTTTGCGTAGCCTCTCCTTCTTCTATCGGTAGGTCTTGCCAAATCGCATTCATAAGAGGAATATCATCGATGACTTGCCTAAAATGCATTAAATAAGCTTCTTCACTTTTATTCCACTCAAACCATTCTTCTTCTCTCTGCTCTCCTAGAAGATAATGCGTGTAATGCTCTTGCATCGTATCAAGATCTAATGCATAGACCATATCCATTTGTAAATCCTTTAAACCTAAGTCAGCCAATTGTTCAACTATAATCTGCTCGACATCAAGATAAGGTGAAAAATCGAGATCAGTAAATGTTTGGAAGTCTTCATTATTATAATAAGAGCTAAGCTGTGCAGTTTGATTAGGTGGACCTGGATCACTAAATACAACAGCGTCATAATTAGGAAAACGATCTTTCTCACTCCTTGAATAGGATAGCCCACCATCAAGTCCGCCATATTCGCCGAATGCATCACCTCCATCATAGGTTATCAAATATTCAATAACCCCATCCCCTTCAGCTATGTATTGTGGACCCATTGCATAAATCAATTGTTCAACTATCTTTCCGTCTAACAATTGGGCGGCAACTATATCTATATCGAGATCAATAAAATCAGCTTTGTATTCGGCTGCCTCAGCATACTCGACAACTGATTCCAAATCAAAACCTACCTGAACTTGCTCTGGTAAGACACCACTGGAATTTGAGTCTTCATTTGATTGGCAGGCACTTAACAAAAATATAATAAATACAACCCATACATTTTTCCACATGAAAACACATCCTTAATAAATTGAAGCAGGATGCGAGTAATCCTGCATTTTCAAGAAATTAGGGCGCCCAAGTCCCCGCAACAGTATAGCGCGTAAAATCCCAGTTTGTCGGATATCCAGATAGACTATATGATTGTCTGACTCCACCATATCCTGAACGATAGGAGAAATTTCTTCTTCCAGATGTAGAAATATTACCTACAACATCTGTTGCTTATACAGTTGAGCCTCCGAAAACGCTTTAATGTACATATTATCCAAATAAATCAAAATACCTCCCTATAATTTTATTTGCATATGATATTTTAAAACGCTTTCCTTACGAGCTAAACTTTGCAAAATCGAAAGATACAGTATCGCAAAACTTTCTTCTAAACAAGTATTTAAAAATCAAAACAAATAATCCTTGTCTATTAAATACAATTTGCGTTCTCCTCCCACTAATGGGTCGGGAGGTGAATCAAGACACTAGCATCCATTAGCTCTATTCTCTATTTCGTGGTGGCCATTTTATGGGCGGTTATCCGTGTGAACATTTAGCGATTTTCTCAATCTGTTATAATGGAGTTAAAAGAGGCTTAAGAATTGAGGTGATCAACATGACGGAATACGAACAGCTTGTCTTAAATGAAATTGAGCAGTGGCGCAAGCAATTGGTCAAACGGCCCAGCATATTCGGTCAAATGACCAAGCAAGCACAGACGAAATTAAATACCTTAATCCCACAAAAGGCGCATGATATAATTACCGACAGTATTAAGCATATGGTTAAAGCTACCTTAGTCGGATCATACGTCACGACAAATAAAAAACAGCCGCTAGGCGATAACTTGTATGAGATGGACCAATTGTTTTTTGAAAAATTTAAATCGTTTCAGAAAGCCGCTGTCATCGAGGGTGCTGGCACTGGTGTTGGTGGATTTTTGTTAGCATTGACTGATTTCCCATTGTTACTATCAATAAAAATTAGATTTTTGTTCGAAGTGGCGACCATTTATGGCTATCATGTTGAGGCGTACGAGGAACGCATGTTTATTCTTTATGTTTTCCAACTTGCCTTTTCAAGCGATACCAAAAAACGTCAAACTTACGACTTCGTTTGCAATTGGAATGAAAAAAAGAAGTTTGTTACTGATGTTGATTGGTACACATTCCAACAAGAGTATCGAGACTATATGGATGTAGCGAAACTGTTTCAAATGATCCCAGGCTTTGGCGCAGTTGTCGGTGCTTATGCCAATCATAACTTACTTGAAAAATTAGGTGAGACCGCCAAGCGCGCTTACCAACTTCGGTATTTAACGGATAGAGGAATAATCAATCCCGACAGCGTCAGCGAAAATCACTAAGACGCTTTCATTTTCTGTTCAGATGTCTTTAATGCATTATTTTACGTACAAGTAATAAAGCAAAGAACAAGCATCATAAGTTAACGATGCTTGTCTTCCTCTGTGATCTGCCAATCAATCGGCTCACGACCAGCCTGTTCTAGGTACGCATTCGCTTTTGAAAATGGACGGCTGCCAAAGAAGCCACGATGTGCCGAGAGCGGGCTTGGGTGTGGCGACTTAACGATGTAATGCTTGCTCGTATCGATTAGCGCTAGCTTTTTTTGAGCCGCTGCCCCCCATAGTAAATAAACGACTGGCTCCTGCTTTTCGTTTAATACCTCAATGACACGATCGGTAAATCGCTCCCATCCTTTTCCTTTATGCGAATGAGCCTGTCCTTGTCTAACAGTCAGCACATTGTTCAAAAGTAAGACGCCCTGCTCCGCCCACTTCACTAAGTAACCGTGTGAAGGAATTGCGTAACCTAAATCAGTTTGTAGCTCCTTATACATATTTTGTAACGATGGTGGGATAGCTACCTGAGGCTTAACAGAGAAACTTAATCCATGCGCTTGGTTTGGTCCATGATAAGGATCTTGACCAAGAATGACCACCTTGACATGTTCAAAAGACGTGTAATGTAAGGCATTAAAGATGTTATTCATATGCGGATAAATAATATGTGTTTGGTACTCTTGCTTTAAAAATTGGCGTAATTGCTTGTAGTAGGACTGCTCGAACTCCTGTCCAAGAACATTCGACCAGTCATTATGTAAAATTTCCTTTGCCACGATTCTTTCATCCTCTCAAGTAACTTTGTTAGATAACCAAACAAGAAGATTGCATTGCTTCTGTAACTAGTTTAGCATACATACTAACACTTTCGTATAACCTTAAAGATTGGTTTAAGGGTCTCTACTAAGAAACCGCAAATTTCTAGCTACGAAAATATGTATAACAGCATATTTTCGTGGCTTTTTTTGTATCTTAAAACTAGTATCAAAGGAGGAATAAAATGCGAATTTTAATAAAAAATGCTGAAATTATCACGATGAATTTTGAAGAAGACATTATTTATGGTGACCTCTTGATTGAGGATGATCGAATTGTTGGACTTGGCTCTGATTTGGAAAATACTGATTATGATAAATGGATAGATGCTAGTGGCAAAACGATTATCCCGGGTTTTGTGCAAACCCATATCCATCTTTGTCAGACCGTTTTTCGTGGCCAAGCTGATGATCTTGAACTAATGGATTGGCTCAAACAAAAAATCTGGCCGCTTGAGGCCGCACATGATCAAGAATCGATTTACTACTCTGCTATGCTGGGCTTAGGTGAGCTGATCCAAAGCGGTACGACTACCATTGTCGATATGGAGACTGTCCATCATACCGATTTTGCCTTTCAAGCACTAGCTAAGAGTGGTATTCGCGCGCTTTCTGGTAAAGTAATGATGGACAAAGGCAACCAAGTTCCACTCCCCTTGCAAGAAAAAACAAGCGATTCGATTCAACAAAGTGTTGATTTATTAGAAAAATGGCATAACTATGACCACGGTAGATTACAATATGCTTTTTCACCACGATTTGTCGTATCCTGTACTGAAGCCTTATTAACTGAAGTTAAGCGACTTTCTGATCATTACGATGTGATGGTTCATACCCATGCCTCGGAAAATAAAGGCGAGATTGATATTGTCCAGCGGGAAACAGGAATGCGCAATGTCGTCTACTTGGATCACTTAGGCTTAGCTAACAAGCGTCTCATTTTAGCACATTGCATTTGGCTTGATCAGCTTGAAAAACAAATCATACGCGAAAAAGGCGTCCATGTTAGTCACTGTCCCGCTTCTAATCTAAAGCTAGCCTCGGGTATTGCTGATATCCCTGAGATGCACGGCCACGGCACCTGTCTCAGTCTTGGCGCAGACGGCGCTCCCTGCAACAACAATTTAGATATGTTTAACGACATGCGTCTGGCTGCCCTGATTCAAAAGCCCGTCCATGGCCCAACAGCAATGCCTGCCAAAGCCGTCTTTAAGATGGCAACCATTGGTGGAGCAAAAGCAATTGGGCAAGACCATGATATTGGAAGTTTAGAGGTTGGCAAGAAAGCAGACTTAGCCATTCTTGATCTGAATAATTTTCACACTTACCCTTCGGTGGAGGTTGACCCGATTTCACGGGTTGTTTACAGTGCCACGAGGGCTGACGTTGAGACAACGATTATCAATGGTAAGATCGTGATGGAAAATCGTCACATGCTTACGATTGATAAGGCGGATGTTTTACAACAAGCGAATCAATCAATTCGTCAGCTAGTGAAGCGGTCAAAACAATTCCTTAAATAACCATTCAATTTAATGTTTAACATTAAATATCTAATGATATTTATTAATTTTTAATTGTTTTTGCAAGGATATTACCATATAATGAAAACATATCTTGATTGAAGGGTGTGATTCAGTATGGAACAATCTTTGCGTTCGATGCAACAGACAACAAATAGAGTATTACAAGTTTTGAATTTTGTGTTAGCAGGTGGGTGTCTATTCTTTCTTATTGTATTCGTTATGTTAGTGTGGGCAAGCTTTTTACCAGGTGATTCCTTTTCAATCGAACAAGGAATAGAGCAATGGGCACTAAATGCTAACTTAACAGAAAATGGCACAAGCTTCTTTTCAACTGTGTCTTTTCGTCATCTCCCCAGCCTTCCAGAGCACAGGATTAATGTTAAAGCTGCTTTTTTGGTCCAGTTATTTTTCAACCTACTTATTTATTTATCACTATTCATCTATGCAATTTATCAATTAAAACAAATTTTACTAACCATGTACGAAGAAGATGGACCATTTACAATGGAGAATACAATAAGGTTAAAGCGATTAGGCTGGCTAATTGTCGGTTATGCTCTGCTTAGTGATCTCATTGTTCTGTTAGCTATGCTCGTATTTTCGACGCATACCTTCTCCATATCTTATGAAGTCATTAATTTTACAGCTTTAATCATTGGCGCAGTTTTACTCATACTCGCACATGTTTTCCAATACGGATCTTTTCTACAGCACGAATACGACACAACTGTATAGTGGAGGACCAAGATGGCGATTATTATAAGACTAGACCGCATACTAGCGGATAAAAAAATGAAACTAAACGATCTGGCGGAAGCCATTGATATTTCCAATGTGAATCTGTCAAATTTAAAAACTGGAAAAGTAAAAGCCATACGCTTTTCAACCTTGGAAGCAATTTGTCAGGAGCTAAATTGCCAGCCCGGTGATATTCTTGAATACCTACCCGATAACTAATGATCGAAAAATTTTAAAAAGGATGGTGTGAGCTGAATGACCAAATTAGCGCAAGCAGAAGCATTTTTAGCAGCAAAGCAGCAGGAAATGATTGATTTATGGGAAAACATTATTCGTATCGAAAGCCCCTCAAATGATGTTGCAGGTGTCAATGCCGTTGCAAGCTACTTAACAGATTATTGTCGCAAAGTGAATCTTGAGACAAAGACTTATCCTTTCAATCAAGCGGGTAGCAGTTTAATAGCCTATACCCCTGCTAGACATCTACCTAATATCGCTCTTGTCGCCCATATGGATACGGTGCAACCGGTTGGCTCATTCGGAGCTGATCCAATTACTTATCAAGATGGCTTCCTCCATGGTCCAGGAGCTTATGACTGTAAGGGTGGTATTGTCATTGCATTGTTTGTTATTCAAGCTTTACAACAAATGGGTTACGACAAACGACAGCTTAAGCTCATTTTGTCAGGTGATGAAGAGGTTGCCCATCAGCTTTCACAGGGGCAAGGTGCTAAGGTTTTTGATCTAGAAACGTCCTTTACCGCCACTGCATTCACTTGTGAAAGCGCCCGATTAAGTGGTGATGTCATTACAAAGCGAAAGGGCGGTGCTTTTTATCGATTCGACATAAAAGGGATTTCTGCCCACGCTGGCAATCATCCACTTGGTGGAGCAAGTGCGATCCAAGAAGCAGCCCATAAAATGATAGCGATTGAAAAGCATACTAACCCTGAGGGTACGACCTATAATTGCGGTGTGATTGAAGGCGGTACTGGAACAAATGTCATTCCAGATACATGTACCTTCAAGGTAGGCGTTCGTTTTAAAACAAATGCCGACTTAGATCAAGCAGAGCAGTTACTGCAAGCCATTAATGATCAAGCGTTTATCGACAACACGGTTTCAACGTTGACAAAAGAAGCCGCCTTTTTGGCAATGGAGGAAACCGAAAAAACGCCCGACCTATTCCAGCTTTACCACGATGCACGAAGTGATTTGGGCTTTCATAAACCTAAACCGTTGTATGTCGGGGGCTGCTCAGATAGTGCTTATTTAACCGCTAAAGGCATTCCGACATTATGTGGAGTAGGTGTGATCGGCGTTGACCCGCATTCATCGAATGAGCGTGCACGCGTTTCATCACTTCAGGAACAAGCACTTACGATTGTGAAAACGATATTGGATATGCCGGATCAGTTCTGAGCCCATACAACTTTTCACGGCGAACCGTTGATGATAAAAGCTTGTCACCGAGATTCCGCGTCAAGTGAGTGGAGCATAAGTTGCATCATACAACCTAAATAGCCTTTCAAATGAAACATCTAATATTTAGAAGGGAACAGCGACATTCTGCCGTTCCCTTCTCATTTTTATTCTTTTTTCGAGGAATTGTACTGTTAAAGGGTGCGTTATTTACATGTTGAGTATGGCATCGTTAGTCATGCTCATTCCACCATTGCCGCAATAGCTCCAGATGTAGCACCTGTTGCGGTATTAACAGCAACCTCTCCCCCAACTAACATTAACTCACACACGATGTACTACTTGATAATTAAATTTACACTTCGACCAACAACGACTGTTACATATCCCCCTTGTAAATCAGCAAATATTATAGTATTGCTTTTTGCCTATGCACTCTATTTTAAGAAAAAGATTAATTTTATTACGATCGGGTAATTGTATATAGGGATTTATAAAGCAAGGGGTGATAACTTGGAATTGAATGTAGGTTTAATTTGCGCTCCAGAACTACCTGAAACCATATGTAGAGAATTGATTGAACCATTAAGTAGGTATTGTCAAAATCATGTCGATGATAAATACGAGTGGACATTAGATATTATGGTTGACCCATTAACAGGAGCTGTAGAAGATTCAAAGGAAATATTTAATGAAGCGAGTAAAATAGCAGACCAACAAAATTGGGATTATACGATATGCGTAACTGATCTTCTTCTGTTTGATAAGAAGAAGATCATCTTAGCAGATCTAAACAAAGATCTTGATATCGCACTCCTCTCTTTGCCAGCTTTTGGTGCGCCACCAATGAAAAACAGAACATTTAAAATGATCAAACAAATTGTTTATGAACTGCATAATCAAGACCTAAGTGCTGCAAGAATAAAGGAAACCGCTACACATCAAATGAAGCAAAAATTGAGATTATCGCCTATTAAACGGAGGAAAGCTAGCATATCCGAAGAAACAAACGTGATCCGCTATTCTGTCGTGCCCAAAATAAATGGTAAAGTTAGGGCAATTTTTGGAATGACTTATGCCAATAGACCTTGGGCAGTGATTGCCTCTTTTAAACCCATTATTGCTGTCGCGTTTGCTACAGGTGCTTACACGTTAATTTTTCCTACGTTATGGGAATTAAGTATACATTATAATCTGTTAAGACTCGTCGCCATTACCTTTGTAGCTATTACTAGTATGATTATTTGGATGATCGTTTCCCATCATTTGTGGGAGAAACGTACTAAAGAAGGAAAAGCCAAAATGAAAAAACTTTATAATACAACGACGTTAATAACCTTAACTGTTGCAGTGTTAGCCTATTACATCGTCCTCTTTGCTATATTTTCAATTGCAATCGTCTTTTTTGTTCCGCCCGACTTATTTGAATCCTTGACAGAGATAGAAAAAGATGTAACACTAACTAGTTTTTTACGTTTAAGCTGGTTAGCAACTTCAATTGCAACGTTAGCAGGATCGATAGGCGCCAGCGCTGAAAGCACAGAATTAATTCGTAATATCGCCTATGGTTATCGGCAAAACCGGCGCTATAATGAAGTAAAAGAACGCAATGTTCAAGATGATAACAACTAGCTTAACATTGAACAAATATGATATAATGAGCTTTGACTTTTAAGATAGGAGCAGATATAATGCAACAAAATAACAGTCGTGAACATGCGCTATTGAAAATCTCAGTATATGGCGCTATTATTTTTTCTGTGACTGGAATCGTCATTGGCTTGCTTGTTGGCGCTCAAATGATTTTATTTGACGGGCTATATTCACTCGTGAGTTTGGGGCTTTCGATATTATCTTTAATCGCAGCGAGGTTTATTAGTAAGCATGATATTAACAATTATCCATTTGGTAAAGATAAAATTGAGCCGTTAGTCGTGCTAATCAAATACTTTGTTATACTCGTACTTGTTATCGCCTCCCTTATTTCAGCTTTAATGGCTTTAGCCTCTGGTGGTAGAGAAGTAGCCGTAGGTATTGCTTTAATCTATTCAACCCTAGCAACAGTTTTATGTATTGGCATCACCTATTATTTAAAAAAAGAGGCTAATAAAGTACGTTCTGCCCTTTTACAAGCAGAAGCTAATCAGTGGTATATGGATACATTAGTTAGTGTTGCTGTGTTAATAGGTTTTGTAATCTCATATTTACTTAATCTTTTTATAACAACTCAATTTATCGTACCATTTATTGATCCAATTATGGTCATAGCTGTATCGATTTATTTTATTAAAGTACCCATTGAGGAAATGTCGACTGCATTACGTGAAATCTTAGACATGCCACCGAAGGGAAAAATGCCAGATCAAATTAAACAATTTATCAAGGTGCTTGCCAGAGAACGTGATTTTGATGAAACCATTGTGAGAATTACTAAAGTAGGTAAAACTTTGTGGGTTGAAATTGATTTTGTCATTAAAAAAGAGGAATTAGCGTCTTTAACTGATCAAGACCAAATTAGAGAAGCTATAGACCGCTACTTAGATCAATATCCTTATCAAAAATGGTTAACGGTCTCCTTTACAAAAGATCGGAAATGGGCATTGTAAAAAAACAAGCCAGTAACCCATGATTATTTTTTAAAAAAACAACAAAATACTGTCACAAGGTTAGGCGCACTAAACACTCAGGTGTTTAGTGCGCCTTATAGTATATCTCCTGTGCTCTCTTACTTATTTTACATGTTATTGAAAGTCGAGTAAGAAGTATTTCTTTTTACCGCGTCTAACGATCGTATATTGATTATCGATTCGATCATCCTCTTGAATTTGATAATTCAAGTCTTGTTGACGTTCACCATTAATATAAATCGCACCATTTTGAATATCTTCACGTGCTTGCCGTTTAGATGAAGAGATATTCCCCTCAACTAACAGATCAACTAATGGCTTTGTCTCCTTCGCCAACTGCACAGTGGGAACATCATTAAAGCCTTGTTTAAGCTCGGCGCCATTTAATTGCTTAATTTCCCCACTAAATAATGCTTGTGATATACGTTGTGCTTGTGCCAATGCTTCTTCGCTATGGACTAATTTTGTCAGCTCTTCGGCTAATCGAATATGTGGAATCCGTTTTTCTGGAGCTTCTTCTAACTGCACTGCCAATTGATCAATTTCTTCAATTGATAAAAACGTAAAGTATTTCAAAAATTTTATGACATCACGATCATCTGTATTGATCCAGAATTGATAGAACTGATAAGGTGTTGTTTTTTCTGGGTCTAACCAAACTGCTCCTCCTGCTGTTTTACCAAATTTCGTTCCATCTGCTTTGGTAATAAGCGGGACAGTCAGACCAAACACTTTAACCTCATCTTCGCTTGTTCGACGAATTAATTCCATACCTGCTGTAATATTTCCCCATTGATCACTGCCCCCAATTTGCAATGAGCAATTTTCTTTTTGAAATAGATTCATGAAATCATAGGACTGTAAAATCATATAAGTGAATTCGGTAAAGCTTATTCCATTTTCTAAACGTGACTGAACAGAATCTTTGGCTAACATATAGTTCACACCAAAGTGTTTACCTGTATCACGCAAAAATTCAATGAGGGTTAATGACCCTAACCACTCTGCATTATTTCGAGCAACAGCGCCGTTGGCTTCTTTTTCAAAGTCTAGAATTTTAGCCAATTGTTGCTTGATCCTATCACTAAAGTATTCAACCGTTTCGCTATCATTTAATTGGCGCTCACTGGAACGTCCACTTGGGTCACCTATCATCCCTGTTCCCCCACCAATTAATGCAATGGGGCGATGACCTGCTTGTTGAAACCTTTTTAGCATTAGCGCTGGAACTAAATGGCCAATATGCAAACTATCTGCTGTCGGGTCAAAGCCGCAATACAGCGTAACGATATCGTCCTGTAAATGCTTTTTCAACCCCTCTTCATCAGTCATTTGCTGAATAAGTCCTCGCATTTCTAAATCTTGAATAATGTTCATGTTTACCATCTCCTTTAATATCAAAACATTCTTCCATACAACCTTGCGACAGGAAATTGACGATTGAATCTTTTAGAAAAGGCACACTCGCTCGCTTTCTAGTGAATATGTTAACTTTTCTTAATGTTAGCCCTTTAAAATTTTTGAGCTTGTTACTTCCTACTTTTTGTTGTATCATCCTTTCTTAACAAACAAAAAAAGAGCAAAACACATCCCAAAAGGGACGAGTTTTACTCTCGCGGTACCACCCTCGTTGCAATCTATCATTGCCACTTGAATTGATATCGATGCACTATGTTGCACCGCCTACACCTTAAGTTGTGTATAGGAAGCTCAAGAACGTAATTCACGCTAATACTATGCTCTGACTTGCACCATCCGTCAGCTCTCTTAAACCAGGGAATATTAACATTACTTCAATCTATCATCACTAAAATATTTACTGTTGTGTTACATTATTATCATAATTTCATGACAATCGCAAGCTTTTTTTAAAAAATGTCGGCTCAGATACTTCTTAATTGCTGAAATATGCTATAATATGAGATGGAATTTTAGGAGGTATTGATATGACTTTTCAAGAACGACTAAACAACATCTGGAAGAAAACTAAATCTTTGATCGATAAAGGTGTTATTCAAAAAGTTGCAAGAATTAGTTATGATGTGGTTTGGAATATAATATTATTTTTCATCGTAATTGGTATCATCGCTGTCTTCTTTATTGGAGGATTAGGAGCTGGATATTTTGCATCATTAGTCAAAGATGAGCCCCTCCGCTCACAAGAATCGATGGTTAGTGCTATCCACAATTACGAAGAAACGTCAGAAATATATTTTGCCGATGAAGTTTATATGGGAGAAGTGAGCTCTGATATTCATCGAGAAGAAGTGAGCTTAGATAATGTTTCTGATTATATTATTAATGGCATTATCGCTACTGAAGATGAGTATTTTCAGACACACGATGGTATTGTCCCTAAAGCGATTATGCGTGCCATGTTTCAAGAGGTTTCAGGTTCAGCTACGCAAACAGGTGGTAGTACGTTAACACAACAAATTATTAAAAATCAATTGTTAACAAATGAAGTATCATTTGACCGAAAAGCGAAAGAAATTATATTAGCATTACGACTTGAACATTTCATGGAAAAGGATGAGATTCTTGAGGCTTATCTTAACATTGTCCCATTTGGACGAAATGCTAATGGTCGAAACATTGCAGGTGTCCAAACGGCAACACAAGGGATTTTTGGTGTTGACGCTGATGATGTTAACTTAGCGCAAGCCGCTTTTTTAGCTGGACTTCCTCAGAGTCCGATCACTTATAGTCCTTTTAACAATAATGGTACATTAAAGGATGAAGATGGACTTGAAGCCGGACTTAATCGGATGCAAACCGTTCTAGCAAGAATGGAACAAGCTGGTTATATAACTGAAGCGGAACGTGAAGAAGCATTGGCATTTGATATTGTTGATAGTTTTGCTAATCGTTCTCCTTCAGCCTTTGAAGAATATCCGTATTTAACAGAAGAAGTACGGAGACGAACAGAAGAGATCTTTATTGAGTATCTAGCTGAAGAAGATGGCTATACAATGGAAGATTTAGATGGTAATGACGAATTAAAAGAACAGTATCAAATCTATGCCTCAAGAGAGTTATCTCAAGGTGGTTATAAAATTCATACCACCATCAATAAGGAAATGTATGATACTTTTCAGGACGTTGCTGAGAATTTTAATAACTTTGGTCAAGATAAGACCGCACGAAATGAGCAGTCTGGTGCTGTTATTATGACACAAGATCCAGAAACAGGTGAAGATGTCCCCTTAGTTACGCCTGAGCAAGCCGGAAGTATACTAATTGATAATAGCACAGGTGCGATTATTGCTTTTGTCGGTGGTCGTGATTTTGAACAAGATAATCAAAACTACGCCACTCGGGTAAGTCGTTCAGTTGGTAGTACAGCAAAACCATTACTCGTTTATGCGCCTGCAATGGAGTTAGGTGTTATCCAACCAGGATCAATCATTGCTGATGTCAATTTAGACTATGGCGAAGGAAAAGGTTGGCCTAATAACTTTACAGTAGGTCGCTATTATGGTTTAGTGACCGCTCGAACAGCACTTGCCAATTCATATAACGTTTCCGCCGCTTCTATTTTTCAAGATTTGCAACAAGAGACTGATGCGTTTACTGAGTACGGTGAAAAAATGGGACTTTCTCATAACAAGAATGTTACGCTTCCTTCTTTTGCCATTGGGACTTATAGTTCAACGATTGAAGAAAACACAAATGCTTATGCAGCGTTTGGTAATGAGGGGGAATATCTTGAAAGTTATATGATTGAAACCATTGAATCGTTAGATGGAGACATTATCTTTGAACATGAAAGTGAATCTGTTGATGTTTTTAGTACCCAAACAAATTATTTGATGCTCGATATGATGCGTGATGTATTAACACAAGGCACCGGTAGAACAGCTCGAAGTCAGTTGAGAAATGCTAGCGTGGACTGGGCTGGTAAAACTGGTACATCTAATAATGCTGCTGATAACTGGTTTGTCGCAACTAATCCTAATGTCACTTTAGGGACATGGATTGGCTATAACTATAATCAACCACTTGATGATGGATATAGCGGAAGAACACAATCATTGTGGGCCGCATTAGTAAATGCCGCCACTGAAGTCGATCCTGATTTAATGGCGCCATCATCAAGGTTTTCTCAGCCTGATAATATTGTTTCACGTTCATTTAGTCTTGTTTCAGGCAAAGCTCCTTCTAAGATAAGTCAATCGCTCGGATTAGTGGGCAGTGACATTTTTAATGCAGCCTATACACCGTCAAATGACGATGACAGCTTAATTGATGGAAGCTATGTGATTATGGATGGTGAAGCTGTCGTTGCAGGAAGTAATACACCAGAAGAATTCACACAAGATGATGGGGTCATGTTTAACCCAGATTGGTTGAGTGAGATGGGCTATGATCAGCTCGATGATATTAGTCAGTTAATTCCAGACAATAATTCTGCATGGGATGCGGTTGAAATTCCAGAATTAGTTGACATTGAAGATAACGGAAATAATCCAAATTCACCTACTTCCCTCTCCAAGTCAGGTAATAACTTGACTTGGAGTGCATCATCAAGTCGGTATGTTGTTGGTTATCGTATTTATCGTGCAGATGATCCAGATGATGATTTCTCTCTTTATGATTCAACGATTGATACAGATATAAATGTCGGTAGTAACTCAGCTGTTTACCATGTCGTAGCTGTCAATTACTTTGGTCGTGAATCGGAACCTTCATCTTCTTATGTTGATGGTGAGTTTGATCAAGACGATGAAGATGAAGATGAGGATAATGATACCGATGATGACAATAATGAAGACAGCAATAGAAGCCGTGGCAATAGAAATAATGATCATCCCTCATATCGTGATGAAGAGGAAGAAGATGAGGATAGTCAAGATGGTGATGATGGCAGTGATGATGCAGATAACGATGAAGACAATGAGAACGATGGTTCTGATGATAACAGAGAAGAAGACGATGGTTAATAAAACGAATCTTCAAAACGAGTAACGCTTGGGTAATTCCCTAGCGTTATTTTTATTTAACAAAAAACAGCACATTGTTTTAAAACAATGTGCTGTTTACTATAAGCTTAATTCAATGATTGTGCTAATTCTAAGATGACAATTTCAACTCTTCGATTACGTTGCCAATTATCTGGTGAATCATTCGGTGCTACTGGCCGAGTATCACCAAAACCTACCGCAATGAAACGCTCTTCATCAAAATCATTTGCGTCAATAATATGACGAATCACACTACTTGCTCTCGCTCCAGACAACTCCCAATTCGAAGGAAATGCCGGTGTAGAAATAGGACGATTATCTGTATGCCCTTCTACCCGAACACTGTTCGGTATATTAGAGAGTAATAATGCCACCTTATCTAAAAATGGCTCACCTTCTGATTTTATGACAGCTTCACCGGTATCAAACAGAATACGTTCCTGTAAAATAAGAACAACACCTTGATCCGTGCGATTAGCTGAAATAACTTCTTGCAATTGATTCACTTCTAAAAAATCCTCAATTTCTTCTAACAATTCTTCCAATGACTCTTGATCAGACTCTAATTCATCTTCATCTAAGCCGTCTTCTTCAAATAAATTCTGTTTAAAATTATCAAATTCTTCTTGTTGTTGATTCAAATCAGCACTATCTGACGGATTGTCCATTTCCACCGTAGAAGGAAAACCATCAAAAATCATTCGATTACGAAAAGATTCTGCCACAGCTTCAAACCGAGCTGCATCAATTTGCGACATTGAAAATAGTAAAATAAAAAATACTAATATAAGTGTCATCATATCTGAGAAGGTGGTCATCCATTTTGGGCTACCCTTAGGTGGCTTTTTATTAGGACGCTTCATTTGCTATACCCTCCACTGCATCTTCGCTTTCAACAGAACGGCGCTTACGCATATCATCAGATAGAAAAGCACTTAGTTTCTCTTTAAGAATTCGTGGGTTTTGACCGGATTGCACACCAATTACACCTTCAATAATAATCTGTTTCGTAAATACTTCTTCATCTGTCTTGGCTTCTAACTTACCAGCCATTGGCATAAACACTAAGTTAGCCATAACTGCGCCATAAAACGTTGTTAATAAAGCAACAGCCATTTGAGGACCTAATGTTGTCGGGTCATTAAGATCATTTAGCATCAGAACAAGCCCAATTAATGTACCAATCATTCCCCATGCAGGTGCGTAATCACCAGCTTTCTCAATTATCATACGTCCTTTGGAATGTCGATCTTCCATTGCTGTTACTTCTGCACTCATGATGTCCTGAATAACTTCAGGCTCGATACCATCAATGGCTAATAAGACGCCTTTTTTAATAAATGGATCATCTACATCTTCTAATTCACCTTCTAGCGCCAGTAGACCTTCACGTCTAGCACGTTCTGAAAGTCGTTCAAACAAGCTAATAAGCTCTTCTAAATTATGATCATTCTTGTTAAATGACTCCTTGACTACACGTCCCATCATCTTAACTTGATCAAGGTTAAAGTTAATAAGTAGCGCTGCTGATAATCCCCCAATTACAATAACCATGGAAGAGATTTGAATAAAAGCTAGAAATCCATCAAAACCTCCACTACTTGATATGATTCCAAAAGAAATCATAATAATACCTAATGTAATGCCGATTGGTGTTAAAATATCTGTTTTTTTCATATGCTCTCTCCTTAACTAACATAAAATCTTTGGATGAAAGTGATCATGCCAAGGATTTGCAAGTTCGATATTTCGTATATCGGCAATAATTTTATTTTGTTGAGCTTCTTTCAATAATTTGGTGTGGTAAAATGACATTCGAGTTTGTCACTTCTTCTTTGTTCATATACTTTGTTAGTAAACGCATAGCAACCGCACCGATATCATACATTGGCTGTACAATAGTGGAAAGCGTTGGTCGAACCATTGTTGCTAATCTTGTATTATCAAAGCCGAACACTTCAATATCATCAGGTACACTTAAGCCTTTATCTTGAATGGCATGAATCACACCTAACGCCATTTCATCTGAAGCTACGAAAATAGCAGAAGGTCGTCTGTCTAAGCCTAGCAACTGATCAGCTGCTTCTATACCTGAACCATAAGTGAAATCACCACGGATAATATAAGCTTCATTTAAGCTTTGACCCGTTTCTTCTAGTGCACGTAAGTAACCACGATATTTTAATTCGTTAGCTGCTGTTTCTTCTACACCTGTTACAAATGCAGGATGTGCATGTCCATTATCAATTAATAGTTTAGTCGCCTCATAACCAGCAACTTCGTAGTCAATATTAACTGATGGAATCGTTTGAGTAGGATCTACTGTAGCTGCTAAAGCAACTGGTACTGGTGACGTTTTGAACTGCTGTATATGCTCATCTGTAATACGTCCCCCCATAAATACAATTCCATCTACTTGTTTTTCAAGCATCGTATTAATTAATTTCACTTCTTTATCAATGTTCTGGTCCGAGTTACTCAATATAATATTATATTTATACATATTAGCAATATCGTCGATACCACGAGCCAATTCTGAGAAGAAAATGCTCGAGATATCCGGAATAATCACACCAACTGTTGTTGTCTTTTTGCTGGCCAATCCTCGTGCCACCGCATTAGGGCGATAGCCTAATCTTTCAATGGTTTGTAAAACTTTCTTTCTTGTCGCAGGCTTTACATTCGGATTTCCATTCACCACTCTTGAAACAGTAGCCATTGATACATTTGCTTCACGTGCAACGTCATATATCGTTACATTCATCATTTCAACCTCCAATAGTAAATAAAATAATCGTTTTCCTAGTTATGTACAGTATAGCATAGTAAGCTATTTCCCATACTATATCGACATCTTATGATTTAAAATACATACAATAGTATAACAAATTTCGCAAAACAAGTCTGTGGTTTCTAGCTTATTTTGAATTGAAAAAATCAAAAGGCCCTAAAAATTACATTTATAGGCAATTTTTAGGGCTATACTACTTATTTCTGAACAACGACTTGATTCATAAATTGATCAAATTGTTCAAAATCCATTTGTTGTTGCGCATCTGATAAAGCAACGGCCGGATCTGGATGTACCTCAGCCATAACACCATCTGCTCCAATTGCTAGAGCTGCCTTTGCAGCGGGAATTAATAAATCTCTTCGCCCTGTTGAATGGGTTACATCTACAATAACAGGTAAGTGCGTTTCTTGTTTCAAAATGGGAACTGCAGTAATATCTAGTGTGTTTCGTGTTGATGTTTCATATGTGCGAATACCACGTTCACAAAGAATGATTTGACCATTACCTCTAGAATTAATGTACTCTGCTGCATTAATAAAATCTGATACCGTAGCAGACATCCCACGCTTCAGTACAATTGGCTTATTCACTTCTCCAGCCGCTTTTAACAACTCGAAATTTTGCATGTTTCTTGCACCAATTTGAATAACATCTAGATATTCTGCTGCTTTTTCTATATCTGCTGGGTTTACAATTTCACTTACTACAGCTAAACCATATTCTTCAGCCACTTGCTTGAGAATTTGTAATCCTTCAAAACCGAGCCCTTGAAAATCATATGGAGAAGTTCTAGGCTTAAAGGCTCCCCCACGAATAATTTTCAATCCTTTATTTTTTATTTGTTCAGCGACTTGAGCAACTTGCTGGTAACTTTCTACCGCACAAGGTCCAAAAATAAAGTGTGGGTCTCCACCTCCAAAAGCTGCTCCATTAATATTAATAATGGTATCTTCAGCTTTACGCTTTCTTGAGACAAGTAATTCCTTGCTGTGGTCCTTCTCTTGTAATTCTAAGCCCGCCTTGAAAATTTCTTTGAACAAATGAATAATAGTAGCATCTTGGAACGGTCCATTGTTATATTTTTTAATCAACTCTAGCATGTCACGTTCTCGTACTGGATCATATTTTTTATCTGCTCCATGATTTTCCTTTGCATGAGCCGTTTCTTTTACCAATTCAGCACGCTTGTTAATCAAGTTTAGTATTTCTAAGTTAACTTGATCAAGTTGTTCTCTTAATTGATCCAATTGTTGATTACTCAATCTGATTACCCCCTGTTAATGTTAGCTTATCCAAAAAGACAGCTTTTTTCTTTACTTTTAAAAACAACTCAACGACAATTAACCTAAACCATTAATTGTAGTATAATAAAAAGATATAATGAATAATTAGGGATTATTATAGCTAATTATTTCTCACTTGTCACTACAATGTTAAAATATTTAGTATTTTCTTTTAATTTTAGTGATTGAGTGAATTTCATAATTCAGAGTCCTTGAGCCCCAACGAGTTTGAGAGATAAAAAAGGAAGTACCTCCCCAAATCTTGTATAATGGTAGTTGAGAGACAACCAAAAAAAGACTGGAGGAGTACCCCTTATGACCATTATACGACAACAAAACTTATTTGGCATCCAAGAATTATACGAGATGGAACCTACCCAACGTTATGAAGCCATTATTTCAGCAATAGATTTGGATGCTATCTACCATGAAATAAACAAAAAATCCCGACTTGGTGCACCCGTAGCGTTGAATTATGCGGCGATGATTATTTCTATGTTTGTACGAATCGTTGAGCGCATTCCGACGATGAAGGACCTGATCAAACGTCTGAATGATGACGTTCTATTTAAGTTGAATTGTGGGTTTCTTGTGTCTGACAACACTCCCTCTGAAGCTGCCTATTCACGACTTATAACGAAACTGAGTGCCTCTGATGTGTTAGAGAAGTCACAAGAGAAAGTTGTTCTTCAAGCCATTGCTGAAGGCTTTATTATGGATGACACCGTCGCTATTGACGCCACCCATTTTGAAGCACGTGATCAAGCACCACCAAAAGAAGAAAAGCCAAAAGCAGAGCCTAACAAGCGCGGGCGCAAACCAAAAGACGAGCGAGAACAATGGCTGATGGAACAAGCAGAAAAGGAAGCAAAACTTCCCCTTTACGAAAAGAAAATAGAAGCTCAGTTGGATGTTCCTTTACATGAGTTACGTTCGGAAGTTCCTCAAGACCCTAAATGGGGTGTGAAAAAGAACAGCGAAGGAAAAAATGTCTTTTGGTACGGCTACAAAGGTCACTTAGCTGTTGGAACATCCAGTCAGTACATTTTACAGTCTCTTTTTTCTTCTGGCAGTCTCAATGATGGAAAAGCAGCTATTCCTTTATTAAAGGGAGTGGATGAATGCCTATCCTTGCCTTTTTTGACCTACCAGACAATGGATGCAGGATATGACTACGCCCCTATTTATGTTCAAGTTCATCGAATGGGAAACCAATCTGTCATTGCTTATAATAAGAAAAATGAAGCAGAACCCATTGGGTTTGATAAACACTTTGCCCCAACCTGTTTTAGGGAACATTCCTATCGTTATGATAGTTTTTATGCCAAGTATGAAACGTTGAAATACACAAGACCAAAAGAATGTAGCGACTGTCCTTTAGCTAACGAAAGTATTTGCCAAAAGGTTTATAAAGTAAAAATCACGACAGATCTCCGAAAATATACAGCCCCAGCTCGTGGGTCAAAAGCGTGGAAACATATATCAAAGCGCCGCTCAGCAGTAGAACGCGTCAATGGTTATCTAAAGGAATATTTTCAACTGGACAATGTGCGTTATCGAACTGGAAAACGAGCAAAAGTTCATTTTGACATCGTCACGCTTGTTTATAATGCATCAAAATTAGCAAGTGATCGTGTGAATTTAGTGTTAAATCAGCAACAAGTTGCTTAAAAAAACTTTTTAAAACGATATCACTAAAATTCTGTAGGTCTTTAAATTTTTAAAAAGATGAATTATGAAATTGATTCGATTTAATATTGAATATAAGCTTTTTATACTTTTTCCTTTAATAATAAAAATGGTTTATGCGAATTGAAATTTTTTTGTTACACTTTAATTTATATAGCACGTGAATAGAAAGGATACAAAGAATGGATAATACAATTTTTGCACTAGACATTGGTACAAGATCAGTTATAGGTTTGTTGTTAGAAGTCAATGATCAGTCATATAAATTAGTAGATTATGTGATTGCCGAACATAAAGAAAGATCTATGCTCGATGGACAGATTCATGATGTTGTACTCGTTTCCCAAGTCATTAACGATGTCAAAAAAGAGTTAGAAGAAAGACATAACTTAACTTTGGATAAGGTTTGTGTCGCCGCTGCAGGACGTGCTTTAAAAACGAAACGAACAACTATAACTAAAGAGATTGATCAACATCCTCTTATTAATAAAGAAGATGTACGCTTTCTCGAGCTAAGTGCTGTTCAACAAGCACAACATCATTTGGCGCATGAAGAAAAAGATACAAACAGCCAAACTCATTATTATTGTGTCGGATACTCTGTTCTACAATATAAACTTGACGATGACATTATTGGCTCCCTTATTGATCAACAAGGACAACGAGCTGAGGTAGAGATTATTGCCACTTTTTTACCTAAAGTTGTTGTAGAGTCTTTGCTTGCAGCCCTTCAACGCGCTAACTTAGAAATGGCAGCTTTAACACTAGAACCGATCGCCGCCATAAATGTACTTATTCCTGAGTCCATGCGTCGTTTAAATGTTGCTTTAGTTGACATTGGCGCCGGTACAAGCGATATTGCGCTTACTGACGAAGGGACCATTACAGCATATGGTATGGTCGCAAAAGCAGGCGATGAAATTACTGAAGCAATAAGTGACTATTACCTCCTTGATTTCAATGAAGCAGAACGCGTTAAACGTCAGATTACTGAATTTGGAGAAGCTACCATTACTGATATTCTCGGTTTTGAACAAAGCGTCTCATTAGAAGATGTAACTAAAGCGATTGCACCTTCAATAGAACAATTAGCTCAACATATTGCAGAAGAAATGATTACACTGAATAACAGATCTCCTAAAGCAGTTATGTTAGTAGGTGGTGGTAGTCTAACCCCAAATTTAACACATGTATTAGCTAAGAAGTTAAGTCTACCGATTAACCGTGTAGCAACCCGAGGTACAGAAGCGATACCTAATTTAGAAGCCCAAGTAGACATACCAGAGGGGCCTGCTTTTATCACACCAATTGGCATCGCAATTGCGGCCAAGCAGAATCCCGTTCACTATATCAGTGTGACTGTTAATGATCGTGCAGTTCGTTTATTTGATATGAAGCAATTAACTGTTGGTGATTGTTTACTTGCTGCCGGCGTTTACATCGAAAAAATGTATGGAAAGCCGGGTATGGCTTATATGGTAACCTTTAATAAGCAAAACATTACGCTACCTGGTAGTCACGGTAAACCTCCCCGTGTGCTATTAAACAATGAGCTAATAAATGTGGACCACCCGATAAAACATGGGGATCAGTTATATGTTGAGAAAGGACAGGATGGGGTTGAGCCACACGTTACCATTGAAGAGATGGTCGATACATACAATAGTTTTTCTATTACTTTCAATAATGAGACGTATACCATTAAGCCGACATTGAAAGTTAATGGCTATGTGACAAGTCCAGATTATATCCTTAAAGATCATGACGATATCACTATAGAGGAAACAAAAACATTAGCAGCATGGCTACAAAGTGTGGGAAAACAGTCGCTACTTGCTGAACTATCAAGCTATATTGTGTATTTAGATAATCAAAAAATTGAACTATCTAGTTTTTCTGCTCAGTTAAAGGTTAATAACAAAAAGGCTACGCCAAATCAAGCCTTAAAAGCTAACGATACAATTACATTCAAACCAGCCAAAAAAGCTGCGGTTTCTGATCTACTGAATCTTTTAGATATTAAAGCAACCAAAAAACTAAATGTTATCTTTAACGATCAAAAAGTTGAGTTAGAAAAACATATTATTTCTGTTTATCTCGGTGAACAACAGCTTAGTTTATCAGATTTAGTTGCACCTGAATCTAAATTAACACTTAAACAAGCTGATGATCAGGCTTTTATCTTCCAAGACTTATTTAGATTTGTATCAATAGATATAAGTGAAATAAAAGGTAATGTTTCAATTCTAAAAAATAGTCAACCTGCGACTTTCCTTGACCCTCTATCTGAAAATGATGTGATTGAAATTAAATATTAAATTTTAAAAATACAGCTCAAATAAAACAAATGCCGAGTGTCTTTTTCAACACTCGGCATTTGTTTTACTTATCTTTTACATCTTTAGCTGCTTTTTCAACTGTCTTCTTTACGTCCTTTGCAGCATCTTCTGTTACTTCTGCTTTTTCCTTTGCTGTTTCTTTAAGTTCATCTGCCTTTTCAAGTACATCTGCTTTCGTTTCTTCTACTTCATCATAAGCACGATTGATTTTTTCCTGTAACGACCGCTTTGTTTCATTAAATTTATCATGAAATTCTTGAGATTTTTCTGTTACTGCTTTTTGAAGATGAGCCTTTTGCTCTCTAGCGTAATCTTTAAATTCATCTGTTTTCTCGTAGGCAACATCTTTCCATTCACTGGCCTTATCCTTTAACTCGTGTGCACCTTTATTAATATCTTGTCTTAATTCTTTTCCCGCCTTCGGAGCAAACAATAGAGCTAATGAAGCACCAATTGCTGTACCGACTAATGATCCAATTAAAAAATCCTTAGCGTTAATATTGTCACTTGAATGATCTTTTTGTTTCGACATAATTTAATTCCTCCCTAAAATATTCTATAATGATTGCTCATTATTCTTTTTTCTTCTTTTAAACAACTCCATAACCACTGTTCCCCATTTAACAGCTTGAGCTGTCTCTTCTTTGTTTTCTACTGCTACTTTTGAAATAGCATCAGACACTTGTTTAATCGATTGATTAAAACCAGAAACCGTATCACCTAAACCACTAATACTATCAACAACACCATTTAGTCGCTTTGACTTCTCATTGATGTCTTCTGCTAATGCATTCGTACGGTTTAATAAAAGTGTAGTCTCTGTTGTTATACCTTCCATCTGCGTTTCTAATCCCTCTAATGTATTAGCCACATTGGCCATGGTCCGCTCTGTTTCTTTTAGCACCTTAATAATGTATACAACCAAAGCTGCAAAAGCAATAGCGAATATTATTGCTGCGAAATACAGAAGGTTTACCATACTGTTCTGCACACTCCTTTTCTATGTAGTTAACCGATAAAGCCAGCATAGTGGTATTTACCCGTTACAGGTACATTTAAACATACTCTTTTTATAAACTTAGCAAATTTATAAAATTTATTCGTGACAAACTTGGTACTCAGTAAGTGAATGAAGTAGAAAACTTTTCACCTATAGATAGAAAAGCCGCTTCAATAAAATTCGCTATTGAGCGGCTATTTTCCTGCTTATTGATCTCATTTTATCCGATTTCTTCATAGGCGATTTGATACTTCTGTATATCTCCCGCCCCCATAAAAACGAGGACACCGCTTTTATTATCCTTAAGTTCATCAGTAGTATCTAACGTAAGTAATTTACTATTCGGAACTAAAGCTTGTAGATCTTCAATCGATAATTTCCCAGCAAGTTCACGTGCTGAGCCAAAGATATCACACAAATAAACAAAATCGGCTAACTTTAAGGCATTAGCAAACTCTTGCAAGAACATTTTCGTTCGAGTGTAAGTATGGGGCTGAAAAATTGCCGTAACCTGTCGATTTGGATATTTCTTACGAATAGCATCAATCGTTGCCTCAATTTCTTTAGGGTGGTGGGCATAATCATCAATGATAATTTGGTTACTTTTCTTCTTCTCTGAGAATCTTCTTTTAACACCACCAAATGTAGCTAAATGCCTAATATCTTCTGCTTGCATCCCTTCGTAATGACACAATGCAATAACCGCTAATGCATTTAACACACTATGTTTACCATATGTAGGTATGGTAAATGTCTCATAAAAATTGTTGCGCACAAACACATCAAATTGTGTACCTGAAGCTACTTCAGAAATATGTTTTGCTTGAAAATCATTACTTTCTTCAAATCCATAATATAGAACGGGAACTTTGGCTTGGATTTTTTGCAAATATTCATCATCACCACAAGCTACAATCCCTTTTTTGACTTGATCAGCCATTTCTTGAAAAGCATTAAAAACATCATCAACACTTGTAAAGTAATCAGGATGATCAAAATCAATATTTGTCATAATGGCATAATCAGGCTTATAAGCTAAAAAATGTCGACGATATTCACAAGCTTCAAAGACAAAATATTCACTATTTGCATGACCTAACCCTGTTCCATCTCCAATTAAATACGATATAGAATACGTTTGATCAAGAACGTGAGCGAGTAAACCTGTCGTTGATGTTTTCCCATGGGCTCCTGTAACAGCAATGCTCGTATATTGACTAAGCCACTCACCTAAAAATTCGTGGTAGCGATAAATCGGCAGCCCCAGTGTTTTTGCTTCGACAATTTCTTCATGGTCATCTTTAAAAGCATTACCAGCAATAACCGTTAGACCCGGTTTAATATTAGATTTAGAAAATGGATAGATAGGTATGCTTTTCTGTTTTAATGCCTCTTCTGTAAAAAATGTCTTTTCAACATCAGAGCCTTGAACCGTTTCACCAGCATCATGAAGTATTTGAGCTAATCCACTCATACCTGTTCCTTTAATGCCAACAAAATGATAAATCGTCATAAATTTGTACCTCCAAAAGAGTGATCGACTCTTTTAAAATATTAGAAAACACAGATGATACTTATTGATTAAGCTATCTGTCGTTTTACTATAACATAAGTATTCATTACATAATAAAAGTACCTCAATCGCACAATTTTATATTATATCATAAAAAAATGTTTTTCACAGGTAGATATGTGGTTAATTCTGAAAAAATACTTTTTCTAATCTAGGATTAGGCCGGTACTGGCGACCAAATTTTGATTCAGGTTTGCCATTTAGTACAACACTGTCTCCAGTAAATCCTATTTTGATATCAAGGAGGCTACGCCCTACACCATATAAATCAACAGGAACGTTCCGTTTCTCAAACATACGGATTTTGGATTCTGTAAACCCACCACTTGCAATAATCTTTACATGATCAAAACCTTCATCATCTAAAGCCTGTCTTAACGCAAAAATAAGTTCTGGATTGACTCCTCTAGGATCAAACGCCCCCATGACATGTTGATTTCTAAGAAAGTATTTGTCAACCATATTGTTTGACGTATCTAAACGAACCCCTTTTAAGGTTTCACCAAATTCTCGGGCAACTTTCAGCGCATCTGTTATGACATCGTTATTATAATCCACTAGTACCATTAGCTCATCTTGCGGATATACTTCATGATAAGCCTTTGCTGCCTCTACTACATCGCCTTCAAATAATTGAATTAGTGCATGCGGCATGGTTCCCATCCCCGTCTTTCCCCACCACTCATTCATTGCATGGGTGGCTTGCGCCGTAGAGCCTCCTATAAAAGCGGCATAGCCATCTCCTGCTTGCTGAGTATAATGATCGTCTCTATCTCCCATAAAAATGACGGGCTTTTGTTTACCAGAAGTTCTTCCCGCTTTAACTACATTGTATACATTTGTTGCAACAGAAGTGCGTCGAGATAATATACCATCAATAATCCCCTCCAGGTAACCAAATGATTGGTAGGGGCCTTTTATCGTAAGCACTGTTTCATACGGACTAATTTTATCTCCATCCTTCAACGAATGGATGTCTAATTGCTCAGGGTGGTCAGCAAAAGTGTGTATGAGCGCGATAGCCTCATCTGTACCACATAGAACGGCATTTTCCTTTTGAAAAAACTGCATAATGACCTCATTATTTGGTCGCTTCTTCTCAGCAATCTCTTTTGTCTTTAAAAAATAAACAGCTGAAAACCAACCTTCCTTAATACGCTCATCAAACTTAAATGTTTTATTGGTCAAACGATCAATCTTTCCATTTAACTTCATTGCAATTTCTTTTTCCATTGGTTTAAACTCCTCGTTAGCTTGTATAAGATTATTATTGTAAATGACTACTGACACGTCAACTTATTGACTCATAGTTGATTATATTCTTCCTTGGATACCAATAGGCTCCTCGGTTTACTACCATTTTGACCCGAGATAACACCCTGTTCTTCCAGAGCATCAATCAGTCGTGCAGCTCTATTATAACCTATTTTAAAACGACGTTGTAACAATGAGGTGCTAATACTATTATTCTCCAGAACAAATGTTAACGCTTCTTGATAGAGTTCGTCCTCTGTTTCCAACTGTTCATTGCGTTGGATTAATTGCTCTTGCTCAAATAAATAATTGACTTCACCTTGTTGCCGTACATGGCTCGTAATACGCTCAATTTCTTCGTCTGAAACGAATGCACCTTGAATACGTAATGGCGTTCTGGCACCATTTTCGACAAAAAGCATGTCACCTTTACCAAGTAATCGTTCAGCTCCATTCGTATCAATCATTGTTCTCGAATCAACCTGTGAAGCGACACTAAAAGCAATTCTTGTTGGTATATTCGCTTTAATTAACCCAGTAATGACATCAACTGATGGTCGTTGTGTTGCCAATAAAAGATGGATTCCACATGCACGTGCTTTTTGAGCAATTCGACAGATGGCATCCTCTACATCTTGAGGCGCAGCCATCATCAAATCAGCCAATTCATCAATAACAATGATGAGATACGGGAGCTTCTCTTCTGAATTGTTTTGTTTTTCAATTTTTTGATTATAACGTTCTATATCACGCGTTCCTGAATCAACAAATTTCTGATAACGCAGCTCCATCTCTTCAACCGCCCACTTCAAAGCCTGAGTAGCTGCTTTCACATCGGTTATGACGGGTGAGACAAGATGTGGGATTTCATTGTACGGAGCAAGTTCTACCATTTTCGGATCAACAAGCATTAAACGTACATCTTTCGGTGACGCTTTAAATAAAAGAGAAAGTAAGATTGCATTGATACAAACACTTTTCCCAGAACCTGTTGCACCTGCGATTAAGCCATGGGGCATTTTTCTTATGTCTGATACAATAGACTGGCCAGAGATATCAAGACCTAGCCCAATAGTCAGAGGAGACTGAGCATTATAAAACGTCTCTGATTTAAAAATATCTAGTAGACCAACAGGTTGAGCTGTCGGATTTGGAATCTCAATACCAATTGCATTTTTTCCGGGTATCGGTGCTTCTATCCGAATATCTTCAGCTGCCATATTTAATTTTATATCATCACTTAAATTCTTCACTTTACTTACTTTTGTCCCTGATTCAAGCTGTATTTCAAAACGTGTTACTGACGGTCCTTGCATGACATTAACCACATCAGCATTAACATTAAACTGAGCTAATGTCGTTGTCAATCTTTCTGACTGACTATTAACCCATCGTTGGTCCATACCTTTTGCTGATGGAATATCGTCCAGTAAATGTAATGGAGGACGCTGATTTTCAGATGAAACAACTGTTTTTCTTTTTTGGTCGCGTCGGCGTTTATCACTCGGTGTCATTCTAACGTTAAAAGGATGGTTACGTTGAACCTTCTGATTCCGTCTATCTTTCTCGATCGGTTCTTCCTTTGATTGCATATCAATTGCATGCTCAACGTTCTCTCTTTTTTCAGGTTCGGTTAAACGTTCTGTACCTTGCTCATCACTAATGGTTATATCATCGCGCTCAAACGTTTGATGATTATTTTGTAAGTCCTCGTTAATCAATTCTTCATCAATTTGCTCATGTTGTTCCTCTGTTATTAATGGCTTATTTCGTTCACGTCTTAAATACGCTGGTTTTTCAATAGGCGCCTTCATAGCTTTACTATCGTTAAAACCATAGACAGGTGAAGGAACATCAGACACTCGAAAGGGTTTCCGTTTTAAACGGTTTTTTTCAACTTCACTTGCCTCGTTAATCGTATGTAATGTGCGTTGAGGACGTTTCTCATCATAATAACGACTTTCAGGCGGATCAATTGGCATCGGGAACCGGTATGAATTTGTTTTTGGATATCGATAAGACACCTTAGCATCTAAACGATGATCTGTTTGTTCAGCAGTATATTGTGATGTGCTATTTACTGATTGGTGATCTTCATGAAATAATTGTTTGATTTTTTTCTTTATTCGTCTCCACATTTTTATCGCTCACTCTTCCATTTAAGCTATTTAATTTACATTTTATCAGTTTTCTCATTTGTTAACTACTTACTTTTTAGCTTTGTATAGAATAGAAGCCGTTGTTTGATAAAATGATGGGGTATCGATATTTCCAGAAAAACTTTCATTCACTCGACCTTTAACGATCTTATTAGCGTTTCTAATACTCGATACCTTGCAATTTTCACTCCGCTACTACCTATTCCGCTATTACAATTTGATTAAAGCTAACGTTTTCGCAGGACGCGAAGACGTTAGCTTGTGTTCCTCAATTGATGAGTAAGATCACAGACTAAAACCACCAAATCATTAAGAAGGATTACAGACTAAGACCGCCACGTCCTGTAGCTCTCCACCTACTAATTGAAGGTTTTTTTATGCTTTCATAGCGTGTTAAAAATGCGCAAAAGAGTAAAACTCTTCTACGCATTTTTCTACTGTTTTAAAACTGAAAAGCTGTCCCTGGTTTTTGGTTGCCTTCTAATACATATATCCCTTTTTCTTTTGGTGCATTTGGTAATCCTAACTCTTGTTGTGAACAAATCATACCAAATGAATCAACACCTCTTAGGTTCGCTTCCTTAATTTCCATACCACTAGGCATAATTGCGCCTACTTTTGCAACAACAACATGTTGACCAGCCTCGACGTTAGGTGCACCACAAACAATTTGTACAACCTCTTCACCTAAATCAACTTGGCATACATTTAATTTGTCCGCATTTTCATGCTTTTGCTTTTCTTTTACAAAGCCCACGACAAATTTAGGGGACAGATCGACTTCTAATCGATTGGGCACATGATTATTTTCAAATGCTTTATTGATCTCATCAAGTAGTGATTGGTTGAGAGAGTGCTGCCCATCTTCTAAATCAATATAAGTTGAGGCGTTAAAAAGATTATAACCTAACACTTGATTTGTTTCCTGATCATATATTTCTGTTACATCACCATAGCGATGATATGCTACCTGATAACGATTACCTTGTTTAAAGGGTATAACTAACACATCACCAATTCCCTTTTTATTTAAAAAAATTTCCATATTAATCATCCTTTTTATTGTTTTTATGAACGGGTTTTTTTTTCGCAAGAATAAATATCGGCTCTAGCTTTTTATCTTCATAGATAAAAGATAACGCTGTAATAGGAACACGTCCTTCGGCAAAAAATTGCATAGCCATTTGTGCTAAAATGTCATAACCCATATCATTTTGAATATCAGCTACGATTAACGTATCTTGATGGGGCACAGCTAATGCTAACGTTCCATGCGCATGTTCAGCCATTTCCGCTAACCAAGATTCATTCAATACTCTACTTGCATCATAACCATCGTTAGCTGCAACAAAGTAAAAATCATTACCAGCAACATGATCTTTTTTTAATGCAATCGATAATGACTTCATATTAAATAATGCCATTTCTCGCAAATGTTCGATCTCCCAATTTGCCTCATTGAGCATTTGCTTATCAATAAGTTGGTATGTATTCCCCAAGTCTAATGCATAATAAATTCTTGTTTCCGCTGTGTGTTCATGACAAATCAACGGTAAGCCCGATTTCGTTTCAGTTGGAAATGACGTACTCCGAATAACTGGATAAATATTTTTTTCATTATTTAATAGGCGATGTTGCTTGTTCATTACATTTAATGAAGCTTTAATATGATCAACAAGTTCTTCAATGGCAATATTCCCACGTTTTTCGTATTTGGCGATAACACTAGGGAGAGTGATTGTAACTCCTTTTTTAGTATCCGTTAACTCTACACGATAGCGATCTTCTTCTCTATTGAAAGACGTATTCCACTGTTCTCCATTAAATTTATCGTCTAATATTTTTTTTAATTTAAAGCTCGTTAAAGTCATTGTTACTTCCTCCTTGAGGATTAGTATGTACTGTATGTTATTGTATCATGACTTAGACGAGACATGAAAATAAAAGTACCACGAGGTACTTTTATTTTCATCAGCATTAAGTGCATACTATGTTATGCCTTTGATACTTTATTCAAAAAGGTTTCGATCTCGTCTCGTGTTTTTCTATCTTTACTGACAAAACGAGCAACCTCTTGTCCATTGTGATAAGCTAACAAACTAGGGATCCCAAAGATATCATTCGCTACACATAAATCAATAAATTGATCACGATCAACATGAATAAATGTCAGATCATGATATTGTTCTTCTAATTCAGGTAAGAAAGGCTCTATTACTCGACAATCAGGACACCAATTCGCCGAAAATAAAAACACTGTTTTACCTTGCTTGATTTGCTCATTAAATTGTTCTTCTGTTTGTAAATTCTCCATTATATTGCCCCCATTGTTTAATCATAATTGATTTTCATATCCCCAAATTGAATCCAACCTTTATGTCTCATCCATTCAGATATAATGAGGCTAATTAGAGCGGGACCAACAATATGCACAATTAAAATCATACCAAGTATATTAAATGTGAAACCCATTGTTTGGAAAGTCATAATTTGGCCGACTAATCCAGAAGTACCCATACCTGCACCAGAAGCATTATTAATCATACCAAACCATACGGTTCCGAATGGTGCCATGATGATAGCCGCTATTGAAGGCGGAATAATAATAAGTGGTTTCTTTAATATATTAGCAATTTGTAGCATCGACGTACCAACACCCTGAGCTAATAAGCCGCCAATCCCATTTTCTCGATAGCTTCCTACAGCAAAGCCTATCATTTGAGCTGAACAGCCAATAACGGCTGCCCCTGCTGCTAAACCATCTAGTGACAACATTAACGCAATCGCCACACTCGAAATAGGTGCTGTCAATGCCCAACCCATTAATAAAGCTACAATGATTCCCATAATAAAAGGCTGTTGTGCTGTTGACCAATTAATCACTTCTCCAAGCCCCGTCATAAAGGTATCAATTGGAGGACCAATAAATTTACCTACTACATATCCTACCACAATGGTTAGAAAAGGTGTTAATATTATATCTATTTTCGTCTCTTTATAGATTATTTTACCAGTCTCTGTAGCGAATAACGCACTGATATATGCACCAACCGGGCCGGCGAGACTATAACCAAATGCACCTGCAAATAAAGATGAAAATAAGACAAGCGGTGGCGCCTTTAAACTATAGGCTATTGCAACACCGATCGCACCACCTACAACGTTACCATCCATTGCAAATGCGCCAATTTCTAATAAAGATTCACTGATGATTGAGTCACCAAAAGATTGTGCGATTTGCTCACCTAAAGTATTAACAATAAGTCCGATAATTAGAGACGAAAATAGCCCAAGCGCCATGTAACTTAGCGCTGTAATTAAATAGACTTGTGGTGATAACTGAATATCTTTTCTTTTTAAAAAATCTCTCATCACATACTCCCCCTTTTTTGCTTCCTATTTATCTTACCTTATGTTTTTACATGTGACAAGACAGAGAGCGAGAATTAATGATGAAGAACCTATTTCCTAAAATAAACCTGCTCTAAAAAAAATTATAATAAAAAACTGCCTATCACCTCTCTAAAAGCTTTAACACTTTTAAAACTGGATAGACAGTTTTTTATTATTGGTGGAAATCAATAGAATTTACCATAGTAACCATCTTTGTTAAATCCTGATCCATTTCATCTAATGATGTATGTGTCGTTAAACGAACACCACCAACACCCACCTGTAATTCGTAATTATCTTCGACTTCAGCTACTTTAACATATCCGAAACGATTATCATCTTCATACGCTTCAAGCAAAGCATAATTTTCTGTTGCTTTCGCTGATTGATAGAAAAATCTACTATCTTGTTCTTCTAGCGTATTATAAAACAAAATATACGTTTGATCTTGATCTGTAAAAATCAAGTTGCTTTCCGTCTCCTCAATAACTGAAATTTGGTCTGGCAAATATATATCGAAAGACGCAAATTCATGATTTGGTTGAGAACGTTGATTATCAAAAGTAGAGTCGATCATGGTTTCAATCGTTGCTAGCGTCTCTTCCTCTGAAGGACCACACCCACTAAGAATGAAAACGAATAAACCAAATATAAATAGTCTAATTATTTTGCTTCTCATCTAAAACTCCCCTAGCCGTTTAAAGATTAATCATTACCGCTATCAATGACAATGACCAGCGTAGTAAATCCATATTATATAATACTATGAATTCAAACAATTACAAGAGGAGATCAGCAATATTACAATAATTTAATCAATTGCAATGTAAATGATATATTTATGGTTTTATTTTCATTTCTTTGTTGCAAATAACCATTGTCCTTTTAGTTGTTGGACAATATGAATAAACATAGTCTCTCTTGATAGCTGATTATTCGTTAAGATACCGATAGCTCCCTCTTGCTGGCTTACCCCCACTTTATCAGCATATTCATCAATAATTACACCTAATTCCACACCGTCATATAATGGTTTTGCTATGACATCAGGTAAGGGGATGCGAGCCCCACTAGCCTTGAAAATACGATGATCAGGCGCGATTAAAGCACCCCAATTACACAAATACAGTTGATTACAAAGCTCCATTACACCACCTTCCAAACCTATTCCCACGGTATCTGCTTGTACACTTTGAACATATTTTGCTCGATTAATCGCACCTGTTAATGTTTCCTCGTCACTAAAAGGCTGATCTGATACTTTAGAGGGAGCTAAAGCTGCTCTTACCGCTTCCGTTTGAAAAACCGCCTTTACGGCATTTAACTTAGCTTTATTTTCAGAACCTACTATAATTTCCATCGATGCTGTACAACTCCTTCACTTCTGGCTATATTGATCGAAAGATTGAATTTTATTAACTATTTAATCGAATCTGTTCCAAAGTGTTAGCATCTGTTTGTTGGACAAGTTTTACAATTAACTCACGTGCAGCAGCATAATCATCAATATGAATAATTGAAGCATGTGTATGAATGTAGCGCGACGCAATACCGACCACTGCCGATGGTACACCTTCATGTGCTAAATGGACACGCCCTGCATCAGTACCGCCTTGTGAAATAAAGTATTGATATGGTATTTTATTGGACTCTGCTGTATCAAGTATAAATTCACGCATACCTCTGTGCGTAATCATGGAACGATCATATATACGTAACAACGCCCCTTTACCCAGTTGCCCAAATTCTTTATCATCCCCGGACATATCATTAGCTGGAGAAGCATCCAATGCATAAAAAATATCTGGTTTAATCATATTTGCAGCAACTTGAGCACCACGAAGGCCAACTTCCTCTTGAACAGTCGCTCCAGAATAAAGTTTATTAGGTAATGTCTCATCTTTTAATAGCTTTAACAATTCAATAGATAATCCGCAGCCATAACGATTATCCCATGCTTTAGCTAAGATTTTTTTCTCATTTGCCATTGGCGTGAAAGGGGTAACGGGTACGATCGCTTGACCTGGTCTTATGCCTATGGCTTTTGCATCCTCTTGATCATCTGCACCGATGTCAATAAGCATATTCTTGATTTCCATAGGTTTAGCTCGCTGCTCTGCAGTTAAATTATGTGGTGGTATTGAACCGATCACACCAATAACAGGTCCATGATCAGTCATAATTTGTACACGTTGTGCAAGCATCACCTGATTCCACCAGCCACCTAATGGTTGAAATCGTAACATTCCATTTTTGGTAATTTGAGTAACCATAAATCCAACTTCATCCATATGACCTGCGACCATCACTCTAGGTCCATCGCCATCTTTCACACCAAATACACCACCTAGATGATCTTGAATCACATCATCAGCGTATTTGTTTAATTCGTTACGCATAAATTGACGAACTAGGTGCTCATTTCCTGGTGCGCCTTGCAATTCTGTCAACGTCTTGAACATTGCTTTTGTCTCTTGATTCATTATGTAAAACCTCCATTTATTAATCCAATATCATTATTGTAGCGAAGATATGTGATTATTTCCAGTTACTAATAAATAAAAGCGATCTGAAGTTTTTTCTACTACTAATTACCTCGTTAACCAAATCTTAATTCCTTCTATCTTTTAAATTTTTCTTCAACGAAGTTATTAGCGAATTTTAATATGCATGGGGTATACATATGGCTGGTCTGGTTCATTGATCATTTCCCACTCCTCCACCTGTATCGTTGGTAATTTCACACCTTCATACGCTGTTGTTTTAATTGTTCCTGTGACCGCTACCCATGTATTCTCTGGCCACGGCGGTGCTTGATTAAGTTCAGTGAGAAACCCTATATAACTTGCATCCGCTATACAATGCGTAATTAAGAATCTTCCTATAACCACTTGATTGTAATCAAGGGATCGGTTTTTATACACAAAGCCGTTTAATGTAATCTTTTTTCCCGAAAAGCTCTGGATATCTTTATTGATTGCTTCATAATAGGCAGAATAGACTTGGTCTGTCATATTAAGCGAATCTTGTCCAACTAACTGAGTTAATACATTCTGATATTCATCTTTTGTTACCATACTACTGTATAAATTAAGATCTGCCGGTGTATCGTATTGATGCGTTTCGTCCATGCTTGCGTTTGGATAGTAAAAAGGTTCTTCATTTTGTAAACTTAAAGCATGACTTGTTAATGATAACATCACCCCTCGATTTGCAGCGATTGATGCATCCAAGTGAAAGGTAAGATAAAACCCATGAAAATCGGAAAAACAATAATCAAGTAAGCAAGACACGTCTTTATATTTAAGCTCCCTTTATCATGCACATGATCGTGTTCACAAGCATATCCGCAAACTTCGATTTGAAACCAAACCCTTTGTAACTGGACAAGGAAGAGTATGACAAGTATAAAAACCGCTAATCCATTTAGATTTTGATAATCTGGATTAATCAACATAAATATATCACCACTATAATGTAAGTTTCCCATTAGCAAGACAAATAGCAACAAAATCATTGACCGAAAAGCGTGTATAAAAGAAAATCTCATACGATAACCTCCCTTTAATAAAACGAAGCTTCAATCAGTGAGGTATGCGTTCTTCTCCCACTGATTGATCGTTATTAGCACCCGTTAACTCCCGTCTAAATAGATAAGCTTTACACTCTATTTTGTGGCAGGCATTTTTACGGACGGTTAGCTGTGATAAAAACCTTGAAACAGTAAAAGGACACTAAAAACAATAACGGTTACCATAATAAAAAAGACAATAACAAATTTGGTTTTAAATACACTCAGTAACATTAGTGTATTTTTCAAATCAATCATCGGACCATAAATTAAAAAGCCTAATAAAGCTGAGACAGGAAATACATTGCTAAATGAAGCGGCAATAAAGGCATCAGCTTCCGAACACACAGATAACAAGTAAGCCAGTACCATCATTAGACCCGTTGCAACGCCTTCGCCTTCACCAAAAGAAAATACGATTTCATAAGAAAGATAGGTTTGGACAAAAGCGTCAAATAAAATGCCTGAAATTAAATACTTAGCCATATAAAAAAACTCATCTGTTGCATGAATCATTGCGCCACTTATCTTAGTTAATAATGAAGCTTTAAAGTCATGATGGTCATGTTTGATTTTTTTATGCGTTGAAGATCTTAAATGAATAAGCTCATCACGACTACTATAGTCAAGGCTATTATAAAACCCAGGCCCATCCGTAAAAACGCGATCTTTAAGTCATTACCAAACGCAATGTAAGTGGAGAGTATAACTAAAGGGTTAATGAGTGGTCCAGTCAACATAAATCCTATCGCAGCGTAAGTCGGCACACCCTTATTTAATAAGCGACGAACAATGGGCACAATTCCACATTCACAACCAGGAAATATCGCGCCTAGTAAGCCCCCCATGATTATCGCCAAATATTTATTCTTAGGAATCCATTGTTTAATATGGTCTTCTGTTATAAATAATTGAATCAAGCCTGAAATAATGACACCGAGCACCGAGCAAAACAAAGGGTAATGCCTCTATTAAAATACTAAAGAAAATAGTATTCATTTTGTAAATTGATGCAGGTAATTAAATATTAGCTAGATACTCTCTTTAAACGAAAATAAACACATCGCTAATCCAAGCAAAAATAAACCTGTAAAGTCTATAACGAACGCTCTTAATTTATTCAATATTAAAATCCCACCTATCTAACCATACTTTCCTTTATAATTTATGAATCTAGCACATACCTATATAGAACAGCAAAATAAAATTATTCAGGTCAATTTTCGAAGACGTACAGCTACCCACAAAAGACCAATAAAAAAATTCACTATGTGTTTTTAGTGAATTAATAGAAAAAACAAAGCTTATCAGATCACCTATAACGCACTATTCAATAAAAGAGGACTGAGAATAGGTTGATACTATTTTCTAATTTATATAAAATAAGGTATACTAGCCATAGTATAAAAAATTGGGGTGAGATGAATGCGTTTGAAGAAGACATTAGCTGTTCTAGGACTAGGTGTTGCGTTGGGCTATACCATTAAAACACAATTAGCGCAAATGCCGATTCGACCTGAACAGGCATTAAAGCATGCTAAAGAACAATTCAAAAAACAAGGAGCAGTTAGCGGTTCTTGGATATACATGAAAACCGAAGATATGAACTTACACGGTTTAACATATAAAGTATATCGTGGGGGCATCACGCGTACCATTAATGACCATAACAACCAATATGAATTTTACGTTGATGCAAACACAGGCTCTATTATTTCTACTGAACAAACAAATAATGTGCTATAAAGCGAACCTTCAATCAGTGGGCGAAGAACGAACACGCCCACTGATTGAAGGTTGAGTGAATCAAGACATGAGCATCCGTTATCACCCACCTCAATAGGTTTAATGCTGTTTTCTATTTTGAGGTGGGTGTTTTACGGATGCTTTTCTGTGATCCCCCCCAATCGTTAATGAATAAAGAAAAGAGGATTCGCAAACGAATCCTCTTCTTTATTCATTCGGAAATTTTGCTCGGCAACGATAAATCGGTTGCCCCTTTGCTGCAAATTTCTCTTCATATTCTGTCATAACATTCGTTGACTCATTAAGTGCATGAAGGTCTAACGTAACTTCATCTAAAACTAAACCAAATTTAGAAAAACTAACCAAACTATATTCAAATAACCCTTTATTATCGGTTTTTAGCACCAATTCGCCACCAGGTTTTAAAACATGTTGATATTGTTCTAAAAATGCAGCATAAGTTAAACGTCTTTTCTCATGTTTATTTTTTGGCCACGGATCAGAAAAATTTAAATAAATACAGTCTACTTCATTTTCAGAAAATATATCACGTAAATCTTTTGCATCAAAGTTAATCAATTTAACATTGTCAGGTTCTTGTTCAACAACTTTTTGAACAGCACTGACTATAATACTCTTCACAACCTCAATAGCAATAAAGTTAACGTTAGGGGATTGTTTTGCCATCCCCGTAATAAACTGGCCCTTCCCAGCACCAATTTCTATATGAATCGGTTGATTTTCATTAAACCTCGACTGCCATTTACCTTTATACAATGGAGGGTTTAATTCAACATAAGTCGTTTGTTCCTTTAAATAATCATCTGCCCATGGCTTATGTCGTGCGCGCACATTCATTACTCCTTCATGTTCATTTCATATGACAAAATTGGTTAGCACGTTGAAGTGTGCGTTGCAATTTCTTTAACTTCTCTTCTACTGGCTTCATTGGATTTAAATGATATAGGTCAATCATCATTTCATATAACATGTACCAATGCATCCTTAAATAAAGTGAATCTGTACTTTTCAAACCATAATCCGCTAACCAATTTTCCCACTCGGCTTCAGGAATATAACGATTGAATAGCATACCTAAATCAATGGCAGGATCACCGATTTCGGCATTATCCCAATCAATTAAGTACAACTTTCCTTCATCTGTTATTAACCAATTATTATGATTAAGATCACAATGGCAAACAACGGGCTTAATGCCAGTAACAGAAACTAAATGTTTCTCCATAAACTGCAAACTTTGGTGAATAACTGTTGGATAGATAAATTTATATTTATATTGAATCATCTGCTTTAAATCTTGAAACAGCATAATAGGATTAAGTGGTGTTTTTCCCATACGGGTTAACATATCTAGCAACTCTGCAGAATGGTGGATACGTCCTAATAGTTCAGCAACTTTAGGATGTTGAAGAACTTCGGGATTTAACTCCTTACCATCCAACCACTCTTGCGCCGTTATAACATCACCGTTTTCTAACCTTTTAGTCCAGACTAACTTGGGTACAATACCTTGTGCAGATAGCACAGCTAAGAATGGCGACGAATTCCGTTTTAAAAATAACCGTTTATGTTCTGATTGAGCGTAATAAGCTTCGCCAGTAGAACCACCAGCTGATTCAATCGTCCATTCATCTCCAAGCATATGTTGCACAAAGCATCCCCCTTTCCGTTCCATTTTATTGTTGCTAATAAACAATTCTTTGACAAAAACAGATAGCAAATAGACCAACAAAATGGTAAAAATAGCGAAAATTCACCACTATAATTTTTTATCTTAATTAAAGATTAACTCATAAACGGTAGAAAGATCAAGTATAAATTTTATTTCGAATAAAACGAACCTTAAAAGTCGGCATTTTTGTCTTCTTTCACGGATGGGTCGTTGCATGTATCCAGAACATTAGCATCGATTACGCCCGTCTTAATAGAGGCGTACTACTTTCTATTTTGAGATGGGAATTTTAATGGTGGTTAGCTGTGATAAAATTCATCATCTTCACCTTGTTCCCACTCAGGACGATTGACAGCTACTGTATCCGAATAAGCGAGTAAAGCGTCAGCAACTTTTAGTTGCTGATGCTTTAATGGTGACGTATAAGCACGCTGCTTTTGCAACCACTCTTCGTGTGCATCCTTATCTATATAAGTCGTTTGAAACGGTTCAAGATCAAAGTCAATAGCATTTGTTCGTGACAAAATAATTTTATGAATAGGTATGTCTAACCCCTCATGATTAAGAATACTCTTCACAATCTTATCTGACCGCTTAAGGGATAACATTGGACTTAACATTTTTGAGCGCACATTATTCTCTTCAATAAACCACGTCCGATCATCACCCGGGATTACCGTACGGTTAGAAGGATACTCAACCAGCTTTATAATGTTAACTTCAAAAGGGGTAATCATAATAATATCAGCATCAACAGTTGCATTTTTCAATTTAAATACAGGTTGATACATAAATAAAAAACTATCAGGGAAGCGTTGCAAAAAATATTTTAAAGTTAAATCTTCTTGATAACTTCGATCTAAAAACGACATCTCATGTAAAGTCGTTGAGGACCAATTCAATTGAAAATGATATAAAGAATCTAAAAAATATTGCTTCAATTGCTCTTCATTTTGTGGAAGCAAGGGTTCAATAGGTTGATCTTCTATGACTTCTTTTTTGTTAAATATCCCAAAAAATTTATCGAATAGAGCTGCCCGATTTGTATCTTCCAATGGCGCTTCAATACGGTTTTGTTTCGGTTGATTATGCCATAGATCAAGTAACCTTTTCCAATTATCTTGTTTAAGCCTAATAAACTGTCTTGGATAATGGAGAATATCACGCTGATAGCGCGATATATAATTTTCAAGTTTAATTAATTGTCCCATTATTCACACCTCATTCTAATTTAAAACGCTCAACACATTGGTATCTTGGTATATGTAGCATTTGTACTCTATATAATACCATAGCAGAGATTTTTTCATGAAAGCTATCTACAAAGTTAGCGGCTAGTTCACTCCAACCATCATCAGTTAACCATTTATTAGTTGCTTTTTTAGCTAGTGTGACATGAGGACAAAAGGCACGCTGATCGATTGGAAGATTTAACGCCCCCATTTGCTGGTTAATTTGTTTTAGCAATCGCTCGATATCTTGATTTTTGGCTGCTCGCATCCATAACACACGTGGCTCATGATCATTACCAAAATAGCCGATGTCTCCAATTTTAATGATAAACGACTTTAATGGAGAGAGCTGATTTATTTTATCTATCAGTGTTGTTTTTTCAACATCAGTAAGCTTACCAAAAAAAGCTAATGTTATGTGGAAATCAGCTTGATCAGTCCACGTTCTATATGTCTTTTCCCCAATAATTGATTGTAACACACGTTGTTTTTGTCTGAGCCATTTTTTTAATTCATCGCTTAGCTCCAAAGCTAAAAAGTAATGTCTGGTTATTTGTTCTCCCATTTCCTCATCTTCTTTCAGTTATTCTCTATATCGGTTTTATTTAAGAAAATGTAAAACTTGATATTGAAAACTAGCATTTTATAATCAAAAGGTGTAGAATGTTTTTAAGAGATTCAGCAACACCACAAAACTAATGCTTACATTAAGGAGTGGTTTTTTGAGTCAATCAACAACCCGGATGCTTACTCGCGTAAAGGCTGTCTATTTATTTATTAGAGAAAACGGTCCAGTTACAACGACAGAAATTGCTGAAGAGTTCGATATAACTGATCGAACGGTTCAACGGGATTTAAACGTATTATCATATAACGGCCTGGTGAGGAGCCCTACTAGAGGGAAATGGGACATTACGAAAAAGAAAGTTAAGATTTCGTAACGTCGCCAAACTTAGTACCATGCTGACGTTTGTTCTTAGTCAGCTTATTTTTTTGTGTGTTTTTAATTTAACGCTTTCAAATACATGATCTCATCCTCAGTTAGACGTCGATATTCTCCTAATTTTAATTCTGGATCTAACAGCCACTCTCCCATAGCTATTCGCTTCAAATAAATCACACGTTTATGAACAGCTTCAAACATTCGCTTCACTTGGTGATATTTCCCCTCATAAATCGTTAACTCAATCTCCGATATTTGACCATTTTGTAAGATCGTTAACTCGGACTGCTTTGTTTGATAACCATCGTCAAGTACCACACCTTTTTGAAAAATAGCTTGATCTTCTACAGTAACGTTACCCTCAACCTTAGCATAATATGTTTTTCCTACATTTTTTTTAGGTGATAATAAACGATGCGCTAATTTTCCATCATTTGTTATTAAAAGTAGCCCTTCCGTATCTTTGTCTAATCGCCCAACTGGAAAAGGATCAGTTCGTCTGTCCTCATCAGCTAATAAATCAATGACAGTTTGGTCTCTTGAATCTTCTGTTGCACTTACAACACCAGCGGGCTTATTAAGGATAAAGTAGACAAATTCTTCATAGTGTACCTGTTCTTGATTAACACAAACCTTATCTTCTTGCAGATTAATCTTTTTTTGCGGTTCTTTTACAAGCTCATCATTAACCGTAATTTGACCTGACTTTAATAATTTTTTAACTTCTTTCCTGCTACCATATCCTGTATTAGCTAATAATTTATCTAAACGCATTTTGATCATCCTATCTTTTCATAATTCGGTCGAGTATACGCACACGTCCACCCGCAATACGCTCTAATAAGGTTGAGTGATAGCTAAACCATAAATAAACGAATGCTCCTATTGTAACCGTAATCGCTAGAATAATAACATTAGCCAAGCGTCCATCTTGATATGTTACGACAAAGTGCAATAAATATCTTACAACTGCGACTGCAAGTGCCATAAAGATAGTGAAAATCCCCATTAACATAGAGCGTTTTAGAAACTGACGCAATGAAAAAGCAATGGCTTGTTTTATTTTCCATAAATTTGCTACCACCGTAATAAAAGTAGCTATCCATGTCGCTATTACAGCACCTTGTGGACCAAACCATTGTAAAAATGGAATCGTTAGAATGCTTTTTAATACAAGACCAATAAATAAACTGTAAATAGCAAAGCGCTGTTGACTTATCGCTTGTAAAATTGAAGAAGTCACAGTAAACAAGGCAAAAAATAAAGCGACAGGTGCATACCATCCTAACAAATATCCATTCAAGTCAATAAAATCATTGACACCGTAAAAAGCACCCCAAATTTCATGTGAAAGAATAGACATCCCAACAACTGCCGGTAAAACGAATAACACAATAAGCTGTAAAGACTGATTAATCTGTTGAAAAAGTAAGGGCTTATTACGATCAACAAACGACTTGGTCAGGGTTGGTAAGGTTGCTAATGATGTACCCGTAGCCAATGTAATTGGAATCATAATTAACTTATGACCATACAAATTAATATTTGAAAAAGCATGATCAATAACTGCTTGGGCCTCGCCCATGTTAATCAGTGTTCTCGAGAAAGTAATTGCATCAATTTGTTGATACAAAGGAATCGCTAGTCCAATAAACACAAATGGTCCAGCATAACTAAATAACTCCTTAAATAGAGCACGCGATGAAATATTCGTTCGATCGACTGTTTGTTGTTGAATGTAGAGATTGATGTGACGCTTACGCTTTTTCCAATACCAGAACAACACGATTGCAGCGGCAATTGCACCAATAAAAGCCGAAAAGGTAGCAAAACCTACAGCCGTTGTAATCGTTCCACCAAAGATGTGTATAACAGCATATACAGCAGCCAACAAAAACCCTATTCGGACAAATTGCTCAATCACTTGTGAAACGGCAGTTGGTCCCATCGATTGATAGCCTTGAAAGAACCCTCTGGTAATACTCATTGGTGGAATAATAATTAAAGCAAAACTAATCATCCTAATCACCATAGCGACATCTTCAACAGCTATGCCTTCAGAGTTATCAGGAATATAGATGCTTGCCAATGCATTGGCACCTCCAAATAAAATAGCGAACGTCACCAAACCGGTTATAAACATAAGCCGTAATGCTAATTGATACATACGATAACTTGTCTGATAGTCACCCATTGAATTATATTTAGCAACAAATTTGGATACTGCAAGTGGAATGCCAATGGTGGATAAACTAATAAAAATAGTATAGGGGCCGTAAGCTAAGCCATATAAAGTCCCGCCAGTGGCACCTACTAAACTTTCAAAAGGAATTGTATAAATCATTCCTATAAACTTAGAAATAAATGTAGCAGATGTCAACAAGACTGTTCCGCGTACAATCGAATTTTTCGACATATCTTCACCTTAATTCCTTATTAATCTTTAGAACGCTCAAATTCAGTCGATTTATAGCAAGTGCATGACTGAAAAAAAGAGGCCACTTCTACTGAATAAACTGCTTGTAGACGTGCTATCTTTTATCTCAAAAGCGTTCTAGCTTTTGCTCTATTCATTCTATCATATTTTATCAACAGGTATGAAGATGAAGCAAAATTCACTTCATTATAGTATACTTTAACAAGAAGAAAAACAAGTGAAAGGATGAGATTGTGACTTATGACGTAGCAATAATTGGGGGTGGCCCTTCGGGTTTAATGGCTGCAATTGCTGCTGCCGAGCAAGGTGCCAGAACAATTTTAATAGAAAAAGGAAAAAAACTAGGTAAAAAGCTCGAAATTTCTGGAGGTGGCCGTTGCAATGTAACAAGTAGGTTACCAAAAGATGAAATCATTAAACACATCCCTGGAAACGGTCGATTTTTATACAGTGCTTTTTCTGTTTTTGATAACGAAGATATTATTAATTTCTTTGAGGAATTAGGGGTTAAATTAAAAGAAGAAGATCATGGGCGCATGTTCCCTGTCAGCAATTCCGCTAAGGATGTAGTCGGCGCCTTACTCAATAAATTATCCGAGTTAAATGTTGAGGTTAAGCTAAACACAGCTGTCCAAGACATTAATTTCGGCAGCGACCAACATACTATCTTGTTGCCAAACCAACAAACTGTAGCAACGAAAACTACTGTAATTGCTGTCGGTGGCAAAGCCGTTCCTCACACTGGAAGCAATGGAGATGGCTATCCTTGGGCGAAAAAAGCTGGCCATACAATCACTGATCTGTATCCCACTGAAGTACCCTTGGTGTCTAAGCAAACTTTTATTAGGGAAAGAACTTTACAAGGATTAGCATTAAGAGATGTTGCGCTAACTGTTAAAGATCAACATGCTAAACAGCTCGTTACCCATCGTATGGACATGTTGATTACTCACTTTGGCGTATCAGGTCCTGCTGTCTTACGGTGCTCACAATATGTCGTTAAGCTGTTACGTGCTGGACAAAAGCAAGTCAGTTTATGCATTGACGCTTTACCTGATCAAAATCCTGAGCAACTTTATCAGCAACTTATCGAACGCATCGATCAAACACCAAAAAAAGCTATAAAAAATGTTTTTAAAGGACTTGTTCCGGAGCGCTACTTACTTTTTCTATTCAGTCAGAATCAGATTGATCAAGATTTAAATGCTGCTAATATTTCCCGGGAAAAACTGCGGAAATTCGTTGATGAACTAAAAGGTTTTGAACTTTTAATCCATGATAGTTTGTCGATCGATAAAGCCTTTGTAACAGGTGGAGGCGTCTCAATAAAAGAAGTGGTTCCAACTACATTAGCTTCTAAATTAATGGAAGGGCTATTCTTTTGTGGAGAAATTTTGGATATCCATGGTTATACTGGTGGTTACAATATTACAGCTGCTCTTGTTACTGGCAGATTAGCTGGGCAAAACGCCGCATGGAAGAGTTTATAGATACTGCATGAATGCAGTATCTATTTTTTTGTACATTAAGAAAAGATAACACACTCATTAAAAGAAGTTTTTTTAAAATATACTTGCAAAACATTTAAATATAGTGTAGGTTAGTTACATGAGTAATTAACCAGTTAGGTGGTGAAGTTTTGACTAATCAATTAAAAGACGATCAACCGATCTTTCTACAAATTGCTGAGGTAATTGAAACAAGTATTGTTGAAGGCCAGCGAAATGCTCATGACCAAGTCCCTTCTACCAATGAATTTGCCAAATTTTATCGAATTAATCCTGCAACTGCAGCTAAAGGCATTAATTTATTGGTCGATCAGGGCATCCTTTTTAAAAAGCGAGGGGTAGGTATGTTTGTCACAGACCAAGCAAAGCAAATTATTTTAGAAAAAAGGAAAAATAGCTTTTATGATCACTATATGAAGCCTTTAATAAGTGAGGCTAGACGCATTCATTTAAGCAAAGCGCAATTATACAACTGGATTGAGGAGGGGTTTATTGATGAAAATTGAAGCAAAGGATTTGAACAAAAAATATAAGAAAGAGCAAGCATTGAAGAATCTTACCGTTACGTTTGAGGGAACAAAGATTATTGGTTTACTCGGAAAAAACGGAGCCGGTAAAACGACTTTTATGCGATTATTAGCAGGTCATTTCCAACAAACTAAGGGAGAACTAACGGTAAATAATAAAGTTCCGTTTAATCATTATCCGACGACCAAGAACATTTGTTTAATTCAGGAAAACTATAATTTTTATGAAAAGTTTAAAATAGATGACGTATTAAAGATTTCTTCAGCCTTTTATCCGAATTGGAATCAAAAAGAAGCTGATCATTTATTAGACATTTTCAAATTAAAACGAAAAAGTAAAATCAATACCTTGTCAAAGGGGATGCTATCAGCCGTTGGAATTATTGTCGGGCTAGCTAGTCATTGTCCGATCACTATATTTGATGAACCTTATATCGGTCTTGACGCATCATTTCGCTCAAATTTTTACGACCTTCTATTAGCCTCCTATCAAGACGATCCAAGGTTAATCATTTTATCAACGCATTTAATTGATGAGGTGAGTCAATTATTTGAAGAGGTGGCCATCCTACATGAAGGAGAACTACTCCTTCATGAAACTACTGAAGATTTAGTTAATAAGCATGATATTATTTCGGGTACAAAACAAGAGGTTGAGCTATTTTTAAAAGATAAAAACGTGATTCATAAATCTGAAATTCTTGGTAAGATGACTGCGGTTGTTTACAATGAGCCTAAGGAAGAACAGACAAATCTTCATTATTCAAAAGCGAGTCTACAAGATTTATTTGTTTACTTGACAAAAGAGGAGGTTGCAAAGCATTGAATAATCAAATTAAAAATTGTCTCTATTATTTTTATAGATTTTCTATTAAAACGGTTATCCACTTTTGGTTAATTTATTTAGGGTTTATTTCGCTATTTATGATATTAGCAATTGTAACTGATGGTTCTGTTGAATTTATGGGCGTTAATGCATTACCTAGTTTTATCTTTATGGTGATCTTTGCAATGATTTTCTTTAAAGATGTGTTTCCTTATATTATAAAACTAGGCATTTCAAGAAAGTTTTATATTGTTTCTACATTCATTTTTTCAGTTTTGTTAGCGACATTTATGATTTTTCTAAATCTTATATTTTTACATTTCATTAATTGGATTATAGATATTTTTAAAATTGAAAATTTTACATTTACCGGATTAAATATGGGCGAATTGACAGATGTAAGTTCCTTTGATATTTTAATATTTGAGTGGTTGCTTCATTTTACGCTGTTTATGTTGTTCCTACTAATCGGCGCTATACTGTTTCGGTTTGGTATGAAATATGGTATGTTAATGATTTTTATTTTACCATTAAGTCTGTTTATTCGTCCTATAGCAGATATAGTTGGAGAAATCATGCCGTATTTTGGGATATTCCATTATGATTATACTCCTTTTGCATTTCTTCCTCTGATTGCTATTGTCGTGTTATTATTTGGATTAACTGTTCAAAAGGCAAGTATAGTAGATCAAATATCACATAAAAGTTAACTAACCAACTTTATATGACGTTCTTATCAGGATCGTTAATCAAACAAATGTCTTTAAATTAAAATCACCAATTTATGAACTGCATCCCTATTAGTTAAAAATCTAATAGGGATGCAGTTTTTATCGTCAATACTGTGAAAGATAGATATACACACGATTTGCACGGATTAACGAACGAGACCTCACAAAGTCCAATATGAGATCTTGACCTCTCGTTTTTTCATTAGTATAGTGGCCTCAATTAACTAAGGATAACAACACCACAGCACCCAATAAAAAACCAAAACAAAAAAACTCAAAATTAATAGTCTTGAGTTTTTTTCACGCTTAGCGACGTCCTACTCTCGCAGGGGAAATCCCCAACTACCATCGGCGCT
>NZ_JH976442.1:0-365 GCF_000306965.1 Amphibacillus jilinensis Y1
TTTTAAAGTAACAAGCTCTGCCATTTTGTTCGCGATCGCCATGACTTTAATAAATAAAGTGGCGCTTATAGAGATTGCAGGTAAAGCATTAGTTGGTTTAGTTAAGGGGGGCACTTACCTTTCTTTATATGGTAATCCCATCAACCTCGTACGCAGTCTGTTTACAGACTATGATGATCAAGTTAAGGAACAAGTAAATGCATTCCTTCATCCTGTTGAAGAAATGAACGAAACGGTCGAAGGCATTCGGACAGGCCTACAAAAATTTATGGAAAACTATCCTACTGTCATTGATAATTTACGACCATACATAGATTCTGCACTATTTAACAACACCGGCTATTATAATATACATATTTATAACA
>NZ_JH976442.1:375-8404 GCF_000306965.1 Amphibacillus jilinensis Y1
TATGAGTATTATTGAGGACCAGACGTCGCGAGCCGCAACGTGGTAAAAATTCATGGCTAATAGCCCATAAAACGCCCAACTCAAAATAGAGCGTAGAATAAATTTATTTAGCCGCGAAGCTGTCCTGATTCACGTAAAGACAATGCAAAAAACGGACGATAACCAACCCCCACCCCACTAATTAAAGTTTTGTTTTGTGAGTAAAGAAAAGACTGATCCTATTGTAATCCCTCCCTCGGCAAGGGGTTTTACTAAAATCAGTCTTTTCTTTATTTACTATTTCTTTTTAGCTGCTTTTTCTCGTTCATTCTTGTTTAAAATCTTCTTCCGTAATCGAATTGATTCTGGTGTAACTTCACAATATTCATCGTCGTTCAAATACTCAATTGCCTCTTCTAATGACATTTGACGTGTTTTACGAATCGTTGACGTTTGGTCTTTCGTCGCTGAACGCACATTTGTTAAATGCTTTTCTTTTGTAATGTTAACCGTTAAGTCATTATCACGATTGTGTTCACCTACAATCATTCCGGCATAAACCTCTGTACCTGGCTCAATAAAAATGATCCCACGATCTTCAAGGTTCATAATACCATAGGTCGATGCTTTACCATTTTCCAAGGCAACAAGTACACCTTGACGGCGACCACCAACTTGACCCTCAACAACAGGTTCGTAGCTATCAAAGGTGTGATTAATAATCCCATAACCACGTGTCTGTGTCATAAATTCGGTAGAATAACCAATTAATCCACGAGAAGGGACCTTAAATTCTAAACGAACTTGCCCATTACCTTGGTTAATCATATCGAGCATTTCACCTTTACGTGAACCTAATGATTCCATTACCGATCCCGTATAATCTTCGGGCACATCAACTTGAACGCGTTCCATTGGCTCACATCTCACACCGTCAATTTCTTTTATAATGACTTGGGGTTTGGACAACTGTAATTCATAACCTTCACGGCGCATATTTTCAACTAAAATAGACAAGTGCAGTTCACCACGCCCTGAAACAATCCAAGCATCTGGTGAATCGGTTGGATCAACACGTAAACTGACATCTGTTTCAAGTTGCATCATTAAACGCTCTTCGATTCTTCGTGACGTAATATATTTACCTTCTTTACCTGCAAACGGACTGTTATTGACAACAAATGTCATCTGTAAAGTCGGTTCATCAATATGCAAAATAGGAAGTGCTTCTAAATGATCAACTGGGCAGACTGTTTCACCAACATTGATATCTTCAAGACCCGCTAAAGCAATAATATCTCCAGCATTCGCCTCTTCAATTTCAATTCGCTTTAATCCTAAGAAACCAAACATCTTACTGACACGGAAGTTCTTTGTTTGACCGTCTTTTTTCATTAAAGTCACTTGCTGTCCAACTTTAATGCTACCTCGTGAGACACGACCAATCCCTATCCGACCTAAATAGTCGTTATAATCGAGTAAAGTAATTTGAAATTGTAAAGGATCTGCTTGATTATTAGCTGGGGCAGGAATATGACTCATTATCGTTTGGAACACAGCTTCCATTGATTCAACTTGTTGATCTGGTTCTTCTCCAGATGTTCCATTCAACGCCGAAGCATAAACAACAGGAAACTCTAGCTGTTCGTCATCAGCACCCAACTCAATAAACAAATCTAACACTTCATCCACAACATGTTCAGGTCGAGCATTTGGGCGATCAATTTTATTTAATACAACCACTGGTGTCAATTTTTGTTCAAGCGCCTTTTTTAACACAAAACGCGTTTGTGGCATACATCCTTCGTATGCATCAACAACCAACAATACCCCATCAACCATTCGAAGAATACGTTCAACCTCTCCACCGAAATCAGCATGGCCTGGTGTATCAAGAATATTAATACGTGTATCGTTATAATTAATCGCAGTATTTTTCGCTAAAATAGTAATCCCACGTTCTCTTTCAATATCATTTGAGTCCATTGCACGATCATCGACTTGTTCATTATCACGAAATGTCCCTGAGTAACGAAGCAACTGATCGACTAAGGTTGTTTTCCCATGATCAACGTGGGCAATAATAGCAATGTTACGAATATCTTCTCTTAATTGCATCCTTCTACATCTCCTCTTTTATAGCAAACGTCCAAATAACACTGTAACTGGGCAATTATATCACATTTAGTCAATTAAAGTATATATTTTTCGGCGAAAAACTGCATGATTATTCATCATTTGACTAAATAACACACATTTAGCATTAAAAATTTAGCTTTGATGGCGCTTGTCATGTACGCTGTCTTGATTTAAAGTAATGCAGGCGTATTTAAATAACGATATTTTTATTATTTACAAAATACATCATTACATTCTTTACACAAGCTTGAAAGCATGGAAGATGAGTTGAGTTAGCTGCCATCTAAATAGCCGGATGATTATCTGTGATAAATGGAGATCAGCCAAACTTAAAAGCTATCAGCATAATAGTCATAGTGGTCGAGCCGTTGAACTGAAGGATTGTACTTTCCCATTCAAATGACTGAACTCTAGGTACACAACGAAGAAGCACTGACGCATTTTAGTCAGTGCTTCACTTGTTATTTTCTTTTATAGAGATACATCGTCAATGGACCGAAAATAATAATTAGCCCTAGCGAGATTAAACAGACCCACATAACAGCCTGATAATCTGGTGCGCCTTCCATAAAACCACGAACTGCACGCACCAATAATGTGATAGGATTAACCTCAACAAATGCTTCCAACCAACTTGGCATCGTTTCAGGCGCAACGAACACATTACTGACAAAGGTCGTCGGAAACAGAATCATCATGCTGACCCCTAGGAGTGATTTCTCCGACCGCATAATCATGCTTAAGGTCGTCCAGATCCAAGAGACACTAAAGGCGAATAGCAACAGAATCGCAATCCCTAAGACAAGCCCACTAAAGCCACCATCAGCACGAAAGCCTAATGTATAGCCAAGCACAAGCATGATCGTTGACGCAATCAAGTAACGAACTAAATCAACCAATAGAGCACCAACTAAGACAGCTGGATTCCAGATCGGTAGTGTACGAAACCGATCAAAGATCCCTTTTTTGATATCATTATTTAATTCGATACCGGTATACATTGTGATCATCACGACAGTCAATACTAGAATGCCCGGCAAAACGAATTGTAGATAAGCAGCCGTTGATCCGGCAATTGCACCGCCAAAGAGATAAGTAAACATTAGTAAATAAATGACTGGGAAAGCTGTAATATCAAATAATTGCTCTGGGACATATTTTATTTTTAGCAACATCCGACCACTAAAGGTCAAACATGCCGATAATGGACTCGCCTTTTTCGGACGAACCTGGTTGGATAATGCCTTTTCAATTGCACTTGATTGAGTTAAGTTACTCATTTTGCCACCTCCTCTGTTGCTTGATCGTCTGTTGGTCTACCTGTTAACGTTAAGAAGACTTCATCAAGACTAGGCTGCCCCAGCGAAAAATCAGTGATCGGAATGTTTGCATCCTCAAAGGCAAGTAGAGCTTTTGAAACGAGCGTCGTATCAGAAACCTGTGCGGTTAACACCAGTGGATCAGTACCAAGCTGTACCTCTGTTTGAATCGTTTGTTCAAGTACCTCAGCTGCCTGCCCTCGCATCTCAGGATCAAGGACACGAACATGAAGCTTACCTGTTCCAATCGAAGCCTTTAATTCGCCACTCGTTCCTTCTGCAATAACCTTTCCGTGATCAATAACAGCGATCCGATCAGCCAATTGATCGGCTTCATCTAAATACTGTGTGGTCAAAAGAACGGTTGTTCCCGCTTTAACAAGTAAGCGGATGATGTCCCACACCTGATTTCGACTTCGTGGATCGAGTCCAGTTGTTGGCTCATCAAGGAATAAGAGCTCTGGTGAAACGATAATACTCGCCGCAATATCAAGGCGCCTTCTCATCCCCCCTGAGTAATTCTTCACTTGCCGTTTTGCTGCATCGAAAAGATCAAATGCCGTTAACAGCTCTTCAGCCCGTTTCTTGGCGTCCCTTCGCGAAAACCCAAATAAACGACCAATCATCACCATGTTCTCCATACCCGATAAATCTTCATCTAGCGAAGCAAACTGGCCTGTTAAGCTAATTCGCTGACGCACCTGATGAGCATCATCGATAATATCATAGCCAAGCACTTTGGCGGAACCACCATCAGGCTTTAATAAGGTTGTCAACATTCGGATCGTTGTCGTTTTACCCGCCCCATTGGGACCAAGTACACCGTATATCGTCCCTTTCTTCACCTTTAATTCAACACCATCAACGGCACGGTTATTGCCAAAATATTTCTTTAAGCCCGTTGTTTCAATTGCCCATTGCTCTTGCTTGGGTTCTTTCATAAGATGACACTCCCTTATTGTTTATTTAGTTGGTATCGTAGTAAGACATTACCCGATGAAAAAGTATTTGATTCTAATAAGTTTAGTGAAACAGTTGTTAACATGCCCTGAAAAGCGGATTTTCCTGCCCCAATCAAGACTGGGTTAATCATGATCTGGTACTCATCAATAAGCCGATGCTTGGTTAATAGGTGAACCAGTTGACCACTGCCTAGTATGACAAGATCCCCATCAAGTTGTTGCTTTAATTGCTCAACGCTCACCACAATTGGATCAGCGATCAGCTGTGTCTGCGCCCAACTTGTCTCTGTTAATGTTTGACTAAAAATATATTTAGGCAAGCGATTCATTTCTTTGGCAACCTCTGGGGAAGACTCCATTGCTTCATGTGTTGGCCAAAATTGTTCCATCAATTCAAAGGTGCGCCGCCCCATCATTAAACCTTGAGCACCTTGAAGCAGTTTTGTTGCATAACGATTATAGTCATCATCAATAAGATGCCAATCAACCTCACCATTCATCCCACCATAATAACCATCAAGTGAAAGCACTAACTGTGCAATTAATTTAGCCATTTCCTTCACCTCGTTGGTAAGCCAAAAATACAACCCCAGAGTGAAAGACCTTGTGATCGACGAGTTTAAGCTGTTTTTTCTCAGGTAAGCTTGGAAAGAAACGCTTTCCACTCCCTAGTATAACGGGATGAATATACAAATGATAGCGGTCAATTAAATCCCTTTCAATAAATGAACAGGCCAGTCCTGCCCCTCCTAAAAGTAGGTCTTTACCAGTACTTAACTTTTCTTGCTCGACAGCTTCTTCAATGGGATGATTAATGAGCTTACTATTCCAACTCACCTCGGTTAACGTTGTCGAGAAGACCAGCTTTTTCATTTGCTTCCATTGTCGAGAAAAAGCCTGTTCAAAGTCGGATGCCTTAGGATTGTGCTCTTGCTTCGGCCAATAGCTAGCCATATTTTGATAGGTGCGCCTTCCATATAAATGAGTATCAACGCTCTGCTCTTGCTCGTTAATAAAGGCAAATAATTGATCATCTGGAACACCCCAATCAATTTCACCACCTGGTCCTTCAATAAAGCCATCTAGTGATACCATCTGTGCATAAATGATCTGGCGCATGTATAAGTCCCCTTTTTCAAAAATATAGTTAGACTCACTTTACCACGTTAACGTGTGAAAACTTATCCTTAATTGCGGGGTTTTGTGCATTCCTACAGGTGTGTCCGCACAATCATTGCTAAGCGGTCTTTCTCTTGTTCTGGCAAGTGTTCCTCTAACCTCGCACCTGCGATAATTGGTAGCCAAGCTAAAGCATCTACACGAGCACAGGTTGATTTTTCTAAATAAAGTGTTAAATACTTTTCAGCTATCTGAGAGGAAAAGCCGCTATACAGGAGATAGGTGCGACAAACATCAGCAAGGGGATGGCCGGCACTTGCGTCAAGCCAGTCAATAATCGTGATATCAGTTTTGCTTTGAATGAGGTTGTAGCAATGAAAGTCACCATGACAAAGCTTACTAACCATTGGCTGATTAGCTAATAACACGCACAGCTCTTTCTTTTCAGCAGCTGTTAATAGCTCTGCAGCCTTAATTTGCCTCACGAGCTTGTCTGTCATTCGTTCTAAGCCTTCAGCATCAACCTGATGCATCTTCTGTTGGACATCAATTGACAGCGCTAAATAGTGATCAAGCTGATTCTGATCGGACTCGATAAGCTGACCAAGTGTGTATCCTTTAATGAATGCCATCACTAATGCGTCTTTACCATCTATCTGATCAACACTTAACGGCTTTGGCACAGGAAGTCCCTTTTGATAGACAAACATTAATTTATCTCTTTCATATGTAGCAATCTCCCTAGGGAAATGGGATTTGAATAACTTAATAACCTTATTATCATAAACATATATGTCTGCAGTATTTCCATGTGCAATTGCTGTTTTAACCTTATCGCTCAACCTATCACCTCCAATGATTTTACTCATTGTACTAAAGTCTGCTATTCTAATTATAGTCTAACAAAAATAGCTTGCGGGTAGATCAGGCTAGAGACCGATTCTATACCAACCGCAAGGCTTATTTACAGGAACATTATTAAGAGGGGGAGACTTTAAATGGAAGAACTTATACAGCAAATTAAACAGATGAGTGCTCTAGAGAAAAAAACATTAGAGCAAATGGGACTGAAGCTTTCTGAAGAAGCTGGTGAGGTCTCGCAAGCAATTCTATCTCACGTCAAGGCGAGTGGCAATGCCTATAAAGAGCTTGGACTAGACGAAGTGAAAGAGGAATGTGTTGATGTCATGTTAATTGCTTTCGCCTTGTTTTTTACCTTATCACAGTCTGAGGAAGAACTAAAAGGCTTGATTGGCAAGAAGATGAAAAAGTGGAAGGAAAAAGCGAATGCGTAACCTTGCCTTTTGCCAGACAATATGTTGGCCTTAGCAAACCCAGCATCTCTCCCTTACCGGCGTTGATTTATCGTTAACAACTACTTACAATATATTTCGAATAATAAATGAAGGAGAACGATATGATTATATCCTCGGATAAAGATATTCATGGACTAAAGGAAGCTGGAAAAGTCATTTCTGATATTCGTGACCATATGATTGCTTATACTAAACCTGGTATCACAACAAAAGAATTAGACCAAGTCGCAGAGCGTTTATTTAAAAAGCACGGTGCGGAATCCGCCCCAATCCTGACGTATAACTTTCCCGGCTATACCTGTATTTCTGTCAATGAAGAAGTTGCCCATGGCATTCCTGGTGACCGCGTTATTCAAGAAGGCGACCTCGTTAACATTGATGTATCAGGAGCGTACAAAGGTTATTATGCTGATACAGGGCGTTCCATTGTCGTCGGTAAAGGCGAACAGAAATTAATTGATCTGTTAGTCGCAACGGACCAAGTCTTCGATGCCGGCCTCAACCAGTTTAAGGCTGGAGCCAAAATGAATCGTGTCGGTCATGCAGTTCATGACACTGCTAGCAAATTAGGCTACAAAGTTATTAAAAATCTTACTGGTCATGGCGTAGGTTCATCTTTACGTGACGCACCAGAGCATATTTACAACTTCTACCTCCCGTGGGACAACGCTTTAATGGATAATGGGTTAGTCGTAGCCTTTGAACCGTTTGTCTCGATCATTGATGAAGAAATCATTGAGTTAGATGATGAATGGACATTCGTCGGTAAACAAGGTGGCTATGTTGCGCAAAAAGAAGAGACCATTATTATTACGGAAGAGGAACCGATTATAGTAACATAAAATGAGGGCTCAATATCGCCCTTATTTTTTTACTAGTCAATTGATTAGCGCATCACGCCTAGATCCTGCATCATTTATTTGTACGTGTTAGATGATGATTAATAAACAATATAATCATTAGCGTAGCGCACCCAGCAGTCCCTTTGCTTTCCATGGGCACGGCTTCGGGCCTACAGGATGTAGGTCAGTTAGACGTTGTCCCAGGACGGGACGGGGTTAGTCTAACATTCCTCCACTGTGTGAAGAAGTACACTTCACTTAGTCGATCTTCGGACGCGTGCTGATCCCGCAGGAGTCGTCGTCTTTCACTTCCGTTTTATTAGCGTTTTAATCTGACTAAACACATGAAAATA
>NZ_JH976442.1:8414-100702 GCF_000306965.1 Amphibacillus jilinensis Y1
GAAGCCAATGGATGAGACTCCTTGAGGAATAGCCAGCCGAAGATCCACTTGAATAGCGCTTTTTCTACTCAAGTTAGCTGAGGTGATGCCTCAGGCTAGAGCGTCACTATTTTACGACGTAAGGAGTGAAAATAGATGACGCTTTTGTGCCGGTGGGTGAAAGCGAGTCCATTGGCTGACAGAACGATTTAATATTCGTGTTTGGAACTCGTATAAGCAATTATGAAATTCATTCAGATAAGAAGTTATTTATTCTATAATCATTTCTACTACCTAAAAAACAAAACATAGACAATATTTACTATCCCCACAGTTATCGTAATTCCTCCAATAACTATGACGGTTAGAAACACTCTTCGTTGCTCTTTTTTCATATCGATTCTCTCCATTCTTTTCTTTTATATTGTTATTACATTTCTATATAACATAAAAATAACTTCAATTAAAAAGGCTATTGAAACACCATTAATTGTTTGCACGTTACTTAAATAAAACAGGGATTTTGTAAATCTTAAGTAGCATTCTTTAAGGAAAACATATGTCAATATGTTTAACCGTATTCATCTATTGTGTATAGGTTTTTTATTAAAAATGTATGTGATCAGATAGCGAATGCGTTATATTTTAGAAGTTATATTACAATTTATGTATTATGCTTCAAGGCTACCACTTATTCCAATTATTTTCAATAACAAAAATATATAAATCCACATTTATTCCTTTTTTTACATTTTTCACATGTATCAATTTAGCAAGCTTTTTTCTGTTTAATGATGCAATGTGTTGCACTTAATACTAAATACCCTTGTATAAAGTTTATATTCCTCAGACGAAAGGATTGCCACTTCTCTTGTTCAGATTCTATCCTGCGATACGTCAAGTCAACAGCACTTAGGTTTCACAGCAGTTGACACTCATGCCAGACACAAAAAATAAGCAAGAAGATACATAGATCTCCTTGCTCTATTGCTAACTACAGCATGATAATAAAACGTGCACCACCCATTGGAGAATGCTCAACTGTAATGGTACCATTGGAGCGTTGAACAATTGCCCTGGAAATCGCAAGGCCTAAACCGGTCTCTCCACCTTTTCCTTTTATAAAACGTTCAAACAGGTGCGGCATTAATGCATCTTCAATCCCAGTACCATCATCATCAATAATAATTGAAATCCGTCCCGACTGTTGGGTTACTTCAATATAGACCTGTGACTTCGCATGTCGGATCGCATTGGTTACAATATTCATCATCGCTTGTAGCATTTTTTCCTCGTCAACATGAATGGTCATGTCATCAATCACTTTATGATAGAGGGCGATTTGTTGATCGGTAGCCAACGGTAAGGCCCTATCTACTGTAGCTTGAACCAATTCACTTGTATAAAGCGTGGTTTCTTGATAAACATTTTCATCACTATCGAGCTTGGCTAATAAAATCATCTCATTAATTATTTTTTTCAAGCGTGCAATTTCAGCGACCATCACTTCAAGACCACGTTCTGATTCTTTTCCTTGAAAGACCCCATCTTTAATCCCTTCTGCATATCCTTGGATGGTCATTAATGGTGTTTTCAATTCGTGACTTGCATTTTGGAAGAATTGTTGTTGTGATTTCATATAGCGTTGTAGTTCCGTGGCCATATCAATCACACTTTCTTCTACTTCTTTAATTTCACCCGTTGCTTTAATTCTTTCAATATCATCAAAATGACGCTTTTCTATTTTCTTTAATTGATATCTCAATTGTGTGAGTGGTGTAACCAACCGATGTGTCAGATAATGCGTAAGCAAGATGATGATCAGAATACCAACAAGAAAAACAATCATTAACCGATTAAAAAATGTTTGCTGAATTTCTTGTATATCATCCAAGGGAGTAATTAAAACAAGATCCCGTTCTAGCAAGTCTGGATACATCGGTAAAATGGAAACAACATAGTTTGTATCACCGTCAATCCATAGGGGTTGATCTCCTCTTGTTAAGTCATAGTGTGCAACCCATTGTTCTATGACGCCAATATCAAGTGAAGTGGAATAAAGCATGACTTGATCCATTGAGCGATCATAGACAAATAAATGGAGTTCTTCATCACTCAGCCAATTAGCAAAGTTACGTGGAGATACTTCACTAAAAAGAAATTGCGTTAATATTTCTCCTTTTTCCTGCAACTGATCTTGTTCATTTTGAATTAATACATTTAACAACAACGAATGAATAGTTACAGCAACGATAGCCATGGTAATGACCAGTAATGTAGTAAAAGCTAGCGTTAATTGTGTTTGTAATCTCATTGCTCATCCTCGTTTTCACAACTCAATCGGTAACCATAACCCCAAACGGTTTCAATAGGCAAACCATCAATTTTTTTACGCAAACGTTTGACAAGATCATCAACCGCACGATCACTACCAAAATAGTCGTCACCCCAAATCAATGATAGCAGTTCTTCACGTGAAAAAGCGCGATTTTGACTTTGAATAAGGTTGGATAAAAGCTCGTATTCCTTTGCTGTCACCTCTATCTCCTTACCGTACCAGAACACACGTCTATCTGTTGCTCGAACAACAAGCTCTCCAGCCTTATACTCTGTTGTTGCTAAGTTATCCGACTTCTCTTGCACAGCTGAAGTCCTCTTAAATAAACGTTTGACACGGGCGACAAGCTCTCGTGGACTAAATGGTTTCGTTAAGTAATCATCGCTACCTAATTCAAGACCTAATATTTTATCGACTTCTTCATCTTTAGCTGAAATAATCACAATTGGCACTTCACTTTGCTGGCGAATTTTCTTACAAAGTTCATAGCCATCCATACCTGGTAGCATAATATCAAGAATCCACATGTCGGGTTGTTGCTCGCGAGTCATTTCCCAAGCATCCTCTGCATTATCTACCATTGATACCTTGTAACCATCTTTTTTTAAGTAAGCCGAAACAATGTCTCTTATGTTCGGGTCATCTTCAACAATAAATATATGATAGGGCATCTCTCCAGCCTCCTTTATCTAGCTTTATTTTCCCACACTTATACCCAATCTGACCAGTTAAAAATCTTCCATACTTTTTTCACAATTATACCGAATTATTGCCAAATGTGATCGTTATACTATAAAGTGTAGCAGAAATTCAGACAATTTTTTATCAAAAGGAAGGAGTGGAAAGTATGAGTGAATTCCATGATCAACATCAACCAAATGATGAAGAGCAGCAGTCAATATCTAACGATCAACCATCACAGGTGATCGATCATCAGATCCATTCAAATGCAGAAGTTAATCAAGAGGATAAAAAAACAACGCCGAATGCTTGGATGATTTGGCTTAGCGGGCTTACAGGTGGACTAACCGTTGCGATCATCGGTTTTCTCTTATTATTTACTGGGCTTATTCCATTAAATATAACTGAGCAAAGTGAAGATATTGTTAGCCAAGAAACCACTTCGCAAAATGTCATTCAAACGTCGACAGCAGATGATGGCGTTTCATCAGAGGTATTAAGTAATGTAGCGGGGGCAGTCGTTGGCATTGCCAATGTTCAATCGCTTGACTTGTGGTCGGATAATGCAGAGTCAGGTTCAGGCTCAGGTGTTGTCTATAAAATCGAAGATGATCGTGCCTATATCGTGACGAATCATCATGTTATCGATGGAGCAAATGAAATAGAAGTTATTTTATCAGACGATGAACATGTGAATGCAGAGTTACATGGTTCAGATGAACTCACAGACTTAGCTGTTCTATCCATTGATGCCGAGCATGTAGATACAGTCGCCACTTTTGGTAGCTCTTCTGACTTAGTCGTTGGAGAATCAGCAATTGCTATTGGAAATCCATTAGGGACTGATTTTGCCGGAACAGTGACAAAAGGAATTATTAGTGGCTTAGATCGTTCACTTGATGTTGATTTGAATAATGACGGTACCGCTGATTGGAACGTTGATGTTATTCAAACGGATGCAGCGATTAACCCTGGGAACAGTGGTGGAGCACTCGTTAATCGTGCTGGTGAAGTGATCGGCATCAACTCAATGAAGATAGCATTAAGCACGGTAGAAGGTATTGGATTCGCGATTCCAATAGATGAAGCCCAACCCGTAATTGAACAACTTGAAACAAATGGCTCGATAACGCGTCCATTTATGGGTATTAGCGCCATTGACTTCTCGAGTGTACCCCAACAGCATATTCAACAAACATTGAATTTGGATCCTAATGAAATTGAAAGCGGGATTGTCATTGCCGAAGTTCACCCTGGATCTGCAGCGGATCAAGCCGGACTCAATGTTTATGATGTTGTCACTACCATAAACGGGGAACCTATCGACGATATGATGGATCTAAGACAGTATTTGTATTCGGAAACAGAAGTTGGCGACACGATAACGATTACTTACTATCGTGACGGTGTAGCTGAAGAAACAACAGTTACTTTACAAGGCGAATAAAACAACCAATCAGTGGGCATTTTTGCTCTTTCCCCACTGATTGAAACAACATATTAACGCCCGTTATTTATCGCCTAAACAGAAGGGATCTGCTCTTTATTTTGAGGCAGGCATTTTATAACGGGTATCTGTGATAAACGATTCATTCATAAAAGATTCCCCATTATCTTTTATGAATTTAACATAAATCCGCTCATCTTATCAATGGTGAGCGGACTTAACTTTTAATCAATTGCCTCACATTTACTCAACATGGAGAGTTAGTTGAGATTTTTCGATTTTTCAAATAACATATCAACATGCATAATGTCATCTTCTAAATAATGATCAGAAATCGGCTTAAAACCAAACGATTGATAAAATTTAAGCAAATAGACTTGCGCATGAATTTTAATTTGATTTTCTTTCCAATCTTCAGTAATGGTCCTTATTGCTTGATCGACTAGCTTACGACCATAGCCTTGTGCTCGATAAGTTGGATTAACCATAATTCGACCAATCGAAGCATAGCTGTCAAGAACACCTTTAGGAATTAAGCGTGCATAAGCAACCACTTCATCCCCTTCTTTTGCAAATAGGTGGACACATGTTTGATCAATCCCATCTACTTCTGGATAAGCACAGTTTTGTTCAACAACAAAAACAGCCACTCGACTTTGCAAAATGTGATAAAGTTCATCTAAAGCTAATTGCTCAAATGTTTTAGCTTCCCAATACATTTAAATCCGCCTCCAATAACATATCAACATGCCAAATATCATAATCTAGATACGGTTCTGATATAACACGGAAGCCAAAGGAACGATATAACTTTTCTAAATAGGCTTCAGCTTGAATTTTAATCACCGGTTCCCCCATGTTAATTAATAAATGCCTCAAGCCTTTTTCTAACATCATCTTACCATAACCGTAGCCTCTTTCTGTTGCTTTTACAATCACACGACCAAAAGAAGCCTCAGGATAAAAATGTCCACTTGGGATTAAGCGCATATAAGCGACAATTTCATTACCCTTCTTTAAAAATAAATGATTGGACATTTGATCGTAATTATCAAAGTCTTGGTAGTGGCAGTTTTGTTCAACGATAAAAGTATCTGTACGCAATTTGGCTATTTCATACCACTCCCTATTGTCTAATTCATTAAAGCTTTTAAGCCTCCAGTTTAACAAGACATCACCCCTTAAATTCTCTCTATTAGTAAACGAGCACAATAAAATATATGCTTGTCCACTTATTTGCGATTAAATGAACTAACAATCAGTGGGGTTTTCGTTTTTCTCCTACTGATTGTTAGTTGAATAAATCAGGACATTAGCTCCCGCCTAAATAGATGACTATGCTCTATTTTGAGGCGGACCGTTTTACGGACGGTTAACTGTGATAAAACGAACCTTCAATCAGTGAGAGTGTTCTCCTCGCACTGATTGGTAGCTGAGTGAATCAGGACATTAGCGACCGTTAACGCCACTCGCTTAATTGACCAACTCTGTCTTTTTTGAGACAGGCGTTTTACGGACGGTTAACTGTGATAAAATGATCATAACAAATTTGAAAGGATTGTGGTATGGAAATGACTAGAATTGGTTTGATTGGAACAGGTGTAATGGGAAAGGGTATCGGTTTAAATCTTATCCGCGCAGGTCATGAACTCCACCTTTATACACGAACAAAGGAGAAAGCTAAAACGTTAATAGAGCAAGGTGCCACTTGGCATGATCGAATCCCAACCGTTGCGGAAAATTGTCAAGTGATCCTAACCATTGTTGGCTATCCAAGTGATGTAGAAGACATTTATTTCGGTTCGACAGGCATTATTGCAAATGCAAAACCAGGCAGTCTTCTAATTGATATGACCACTTCAAAACCTGCACTTGCAGAAAAAATTGCTATAGAAGCGCAACATCAGCAATTAATCGCTTTGGATGCACCCGTATCAGGCGGGGATATCGGTGCACAAAACGGAACGCTTTCTATTATGGTCGGCGGTGATCAAACTGGTTTTATACATGCGCGACCTTTATTTGAGATCATCGGTGAGAATATTATCCATCAAGGACCCGCTGGAGCTGGACAGCATACGAAGATGTGTAATCAAATAACCATCGCTTCTAATATGATTGGCGTTTCAGAAGCAATGGCTTATGCGAGAAAAGCGGGACTAAATCCGGATCAAGTATTAAAGAGCATTACCTCAGGTGCAGCAGGAAGTTGGTCGCTCTCTCATTTAGCACCAAGAATGATTAATGAAGATTTCAGCCCAGGATTTTATGTCAAACACTTTATTAAGGATATGTGTATCGCCCTCGAGACCGCAGAAGAAATGGAGCTTTCTACTCCTGGATTACAACTTGCCTATCAACTTTATCAACAATTGGCGGAAGCGGGCGAGCAAGACAGTGGAACACAAGCCTTAATCAAACTTTTCAACTAAGGTTCGTCCATGTTTGTCATTTGTTAATCAATCGCTTATATAAAAAGCCTATCACGAATGCAGATGTTCCAAAGGCATTCATGATAGGCTTTTTAAGTTATGTCAAACATTATTGTTTTCGAAGACTGTTTTGATACTGAGCAACTACCCATGCCAAATCATCATTACCATACACCTGTAAAACTTCGATTAAAAGTGGTGTATCAATCTCATCTGCTTGCTCCGAAGCTACCGTATGATCGATACTTTCAACCAACTTGTCTAATCCCTTTTGATGCGGATATGCCTGTTGATAAACGACGTATGGATCTAATTGATGATTAATGCACCATTGCGCAAACAAGAGAATCATCTGATCTTCCCCCGCTTGGTATTGCTCGATAATATATTGCTCACGTTCTTTTTCATTCATAGTGAATCACCTCATCTGTCAAAAATATAACGTCTACAACAGTGAATTGCAAATTTCATCAACTATTGAGACTTTTTAACTTAAACAACTAAAAGGTTGAAAAAGTAATTTGAATTACTTATAATTAGAGATTGCAAGAGACTCATGATTACCCCTACATCCGTATCTTGCAAATACGATAAATAGGTGGTTAGAAAAATGGAAAATTATCAAGTATTATTATACTACAACTATGTCAATATTGATGACCCTGAGAGATACGCTGAAGAGCATAAAACATTTTGTGACTCCCTAGGACTTAAAGGGCGCATCCTTGTTGCTAAAGAAGGGATCAACGGAACGGTCTCCGGAACGATTAATGCCACACAGGCCTATATGGATGCTATGCATGCTGACCCTCGCTTTAGTGAGATGCCCTTTAAAATTGACACAGCCGATGGACACGCTTTTAAAAAGATGAAAGTTAAGCCTCGACCGGAACTTGTCACGCTACGGTTAGGAGAAGAGGATATTAACCCTCGTGAAGTGACTGGCAATTATCTAGAACCCAAAGCATTTTACCAAGCGATGAAAGATGACAATACGATTGTGATCGATGCGCGTAATGATTACGAATATGATCTCGGACATTTTCGTGGTGCAATACGTCCAGAAATTCGTACTTTTCGTGAATTACCACAATGGATTAAAGAGCATAAAGAAAAATTTAAGGACAAACGTATCTTAACTTATTGTACCGGCGGTATTCGTTGTGAGAAATTCTCTGGTTGGTTGCTTGAACAAGGCTTTGAAAATGTCAATCAACTTCATGGAGGTATTGCAACTTATGCTAAAGATACGGAAACCAAAGGACAGCTTTGGGATGGTAAGATGTATGTTTTCGATGAACGCATTAGCGTTCCGATTAATCAGGTTGAACACGTCATTGTTGGTAAAGATTACTTTGATGGTACACCTTGCGAACGCTATATCAATTGCGGGAATCCTGAATGCAACAAGCAAATTATTTGTTCAGAAGAAAACGAGCATAAATATTTAGGTGGTTGTACTCATGCATGTCGTACACACCCACGCAATCGATATATTGACCAAAATCAGTTAACAAACGATGAAGTTGAAGCTCGCTTAAGTGCGATCGCTAAAGAAGAACAACATAACGCCATTTAAAAGTTAAGACGAGGAGATTTCCTAAGAGAATATACAAAAAACAGTGGGTAAGGTTATCAGCAGATGATCTTACCCACTATTTATGGTAGCGTGAAGTGAAGGAAAACGCGAGGCCTCTTTTCTGATATTAACCAATAGTTTTGATTCATTCCTTTTAACGATACCATAATAAACTTTCACTTTAATCAATGGGCCATTTCATTCATCTCCCACTGATGGGTCGTTGAGGGAATCAAAACATTAGCGTCCTAGCTCCGGCTTAAAATAGATGAACTCTGCTCTCTATTTTTTGACATTGTTATTAGAGCTTGCTATCTTTGAATTAAGGAGGTGCTTCGCATGACCGTTTATGATTTTACCATTACAACAATAGATGGCGCAGAAAAATCACTCGCTGATTATCGTGGCAGTGTACTATTAATCGTTAATACGGCTACAAAGTGCGGTTTAAAAAATCAATTTAATGGCTTACAACAACTCTATGATGATTTCAAAGATCAAGGATTTATTGTGTTGGGTTTTCCATGCAATCAATTTTTACATCAAGAGCCTGGAAGCAACCAACACATTCAACAAACTTGTCAATTGAACTTCGGTGTTAATTTTCCGATATTTAGTAAGATTAAGGTGAATGGAAAAGATGCACACCCCCTTTATCAATATTTAACCAATCAAACATCAGGGGTGTTAGGTGGGGCAATCAAATGGAACTTTACTAAATTCCTTATTAATCGCAACGGTGACGTTGTTAAACGATTTGCTCCTACCACAGAACCGGAAGAGATGGTTGAAGATATACAAGTTTTGTTTTAAAGCTCTCATGACTAAAGACATAAGATTCTTGGGAAGAGAGTCTACTTGATTGATCATGGTATAAACTACAAACAGCGGTTTCTTTGTATCTTTTAAAATTTTAGGAGGAATTTTTATCAACAATTTATTAAACCAGTTGCATGTACCTTTACGATTTGAACAAGCTGATAATGCTTTTTGGCAAAATCCTTATATTTCTAAACAATTATTAGAAGCTCATTTAAGTTCTAATACTGAAGGCGCTAGTAGGAGTTTTGCGTTTATTGATAAATCCATTGATTTCATTCAACAAATTGCTCCCCCAAAAGCTTATCAAAAGGTATTAGATTTAGGTTGTGGTCCGGGCCTTTATAGTGAGCGATTAGCCAAAATTGGTTATAAGGTAACAGGAATTGATTTCTCTGAAAACTCGATTCATTATGCTAAAGAACAAGCAAAAAAACTAGATTTTGATATTGAATATCGCTATGAGAATTATTTGCAATTAAATATTTCAAACATCTATGACTTAGCCCTATTAATATATTGTGATTATGGTGCTCTTGCGCCTGAAGATCGAAGTAAATTACTTTTAAATATTTGGAACAGTTTAAAGAACGGTGGACAGTTGTTATTAGATGTTTTCTCTCAGAAAAAATTTGATCAGTTCAAGGAGGAACAATATTGGAGTTTTAATGAAAATGGTGGTTTTTGGTCAAAGCATTCTTATGTAGCGATCGGTAGAAATCTTAAATATTCTGATAGAGTAACATTAGAGCAAACAACAGTGGTAACCGATGATAAAATAGAAACCTACAACATTTGGCATCAATTCTTCACAAGGGAATTATTAATCGAAGAGGTAACTGCTGTAGGGTTTACTATAAAAGAAATTTACGATGATGTTTCTGGAAAAAACTATACCGAAGGCAATCAAACGATTGCTTTATTGATAGAAAAAAACGAATAAATTGAACCATTGATTAGGAGGCTAGCCATTAATAGACTAGTCGTCCTCTCACATCGTCACAGCATGATGCATAGCTTTACTTTTCTACATGTCACCATCTAGGGAATTCTAGTTCAATTTAGTCATTCATTTGCTGTTCATGTTTAGTCCTTCGCCTTTAATTCCTCTTGAAAGTGGTCTTTACTACGACGCTATGCGTACCAATATCAGCGTTTCACTAACTAGAAAAAAGCATTGAGTCTGAGACAAAACAAAAATATGTTTTGTTCCAGACCCTGGCATCCTTACTTTATTCTAATTACTCTTTGCAACAAACGTTTCTTTCATTATTTGATCGTTTTCGTTTTGCGTCCATTTCTCTTTCATTTCTTCTAGCCATCAATATTCACCCCATGCTTATTTTGCATAAAAGTATCGATCTCACCTCGTCTAAAGTAAAATTCAGTTAGATATTCTCTTGTTTTAAACCATCTATGATATTTTCCTTCTTAATTTTACCACTAGAATATAGCATGGCAGCACTGACAATAATAAAGATCATTACGATTACAAACAGAATGCCCATCCATGGTAGCATAAAGCTGTATTCAAAGGTTTCTTGCATGGACCAGTAAATCAAGAACATCACACCAACACTGATTGGTAATCCATAAATTAGGGCCTTTATTCCATAAAAAATACTTTCATAATTAATCATTTTGTTAAAGCCTTTTGGCGTCATACCAACAGACCTTAGCATCGCAAATTCACGTTTACGCAATGAAATACTCGTCGAAATCGTATTAAAAATATTCGCAATCGAGATTAACGAAATCAAGGTGATGAAACCATAGATGAAGACGGATAACAATAAAATCAACTGTTGGTCCTCTTGCCTCCTTTGGTAAACATTGTAGACATGCATAGATGACTCTTTCACATCATCTATTGCCTCTTGCGTTACCATTGGGTCTGAACTGTTCATGTATAGGTAGTGATTCCCATCTGATTTTAAGTCTTCTGTGATTAAATCGTCAATCATGTTATTGGAAACAATTGCAATTAGAGTGCCCGGACTCGCTAAATTAATCCCCATTGGAACGTGATCCGTTAATGTACCAATCTCTATTTCGCTTACATCCTGCTCTTCCTCTATTTCATGATTATCGGGATGTAGACTAAGCCGTTCTCCAGGCTCAGTATAAATAGATTTTTCTTCAATGATCTTGCCTGATCCATTGTAATGTATGCTCTTATCAATCACAATTGCTGTAGCATTCTCCTGAGCATTGGGATCAAAGTTAATCTCTTTTGCATAGGCTTGAAAACTCTCATCATCCAACGCGACTAAATTTATACTGTAATTATATTTGCCGTCTTGCAATGCCTCTTCATCGCTCTCAACAGATTCTTTCAAACTCTGCGCAATGTCTGATTGATCAATCGATGTTGAAAAGTAATATTCTTCAATCGAACTAGATTCCGTCACATGACTTAGATTAGCAAACACGTCTACGTCTAATTCCGAGATTTCATCACTACTGAATATTTGAATGTCATAATTATAATTAGCTTGCGTTAATTCCAATCCTTTCTCTAAACTAGAGGTGAAAAAGGTAACGGTCAAAAACAAAACAATGCTGATTATTAAGGAGAAAACAGTGGCTTGATATCTCCGTTTATTTCTTTTTAAGTTTTTCAAACCTATTTCCGCTTCAAGTCCAAATATCTTTCGAACAAGTTTCGACGTTTTTACTGTTTTCTTAGACAGTTTGACATCTTGTGTTTGCCTGATGGCATCGATCGCAGAAATCTTAGCTGCTTTTCGCGCTGGGAGATAGGTAGAAATAAAAATGGTAACGATTGAAACACTACAGGCGACTAAAATGGAAACTGGTGTTACCACCACTTCAAGCCTCTGGGTCGTATATAATGCGTCACCAATCAAGGTGTTAATAAAATGGAAAGTAATCGCCATCCCAACAAGACCAGCTACAATTCCAACAGGAATACTCATTGCGCCAATAACTGCCCCTTCAAAAAAGACCGAGTTTCGCTTCTGTTTTTTCGTCGCGCCTACACTCGAAAGCATTCCTAAATGTCGCGAACGTTCCGAAACACTAATAGCAAACGCATTATATATAAGCGAAACAGCACCAACAATAATCACAGCCATAATAATGCCCACTAACGAGTACATAGTTGCTTGTAAACCATCATTACCAGTCACACCATAATATCGGAGTAATTCACTGTTATATCTGATATTTTCGTGTTCAATATTATGTTGGTCAGCAAAATTTTCGGCATGTTGATAAAGCGATCGATTGATCTTATTAAGTACAACCGATGCATTGACCGTATCTGTTGGCGTCAATAGTTCCTCATCAAGATAGCTAATGACTGTATAACCGGGTGACCAATAAGGTTCCCATTCTGGTCGAGCAATCGTACCCACAATCTCGTATGTTTCTGTCTCTGTATTATCCAACTGCTCACTTATCTCATTGTCTTCATTCCGTCTAAGTGAATCATCTTGTAACAATTCACGATCCTCTAGGTCATAAGAGCGTTTACCCACATCGATGGTTAATTGATCACCAATTTGATAAGTTACGTTAGCATTATCTGCAATAGTATCCGAGATAACAATCTCTTTTTCAGCTCTGGGTAGACGACCACTCGTTAATGCAATTGGAAATCGCTCCAAGCCTTCTGAACTATATTCCTTAATAAACAGATAAGGCTTTTCGGTATTTTCTGAGTTTTCTAGCACCGCATAGCCACGATCATTGGAAATGATTAGATCTTTTGTTACATCATCCTGTTCAATTAGACTTAATTGTTCGGAATTGATATTCTGGTATTCAACGTGCCATTCTCCACCCCTTGCGATGGTTTCCCTTTTCATCAAATCCACAAATGAAACACCAATGGTTGCCACTGCGGTCAGCATCGCTACAGAAATAATTACACCGATAATGGTAACGAGCGTTCTTCGTTTGTTCTCCTTTAAATGTCTGATTGTCAGTTTATTGATGACATTCATGACCGAATCACCTCATCTTTAGCGATCCTGCCATCCTCAATGGAAATCACCCGATCAGCTTGGGCAGCTATGCGCTCATCATGACTAATCACAATCAGCGTTTGATTGTACGTTTTATTAAATAGCTTTAATAACTCCATAATTTCACTGCTGTTCTTACTATCTAAGTTACCAGTCGGCTCATCAGCTAACATCAGTGCTGGATTACTAATTAATGCTCTTCCAATCGACACCCGCTGTTGTTGTCCGCCAGAGAGTTGATTCGGCAAATGGGATAAGCGATTCTCTAACCCCAAACGCGCGACAATCGAATCCAGTTGTTTTTTTTCAACTTTATGTTGATCTAATAACATGGGTAGCGTAATATTTTCTTCAACAGATAAAATAGGGATAAGATTGTAAAATTGATAGATTAACCCGATTTGACGTCGTCTGAAAATTGCTAATTTCGTCTCATTCAACTGATAAATATCCGTATGATCAACAAAGACACTACCACTTGTTGGTCGATCAACACCACCTAACAAGTGTAATAAGGTTGATTTTCCAGATCCAGACGGACCAATGATTACAATAAATTCACCCTTCTCAACTGAAAACGAAACATTATCCAGTGCTTTAACTGCCATGTCCCCTTTACCATAAACTTTAGATAGATTTTTTATTTCTAAAATACTCATTAAGTTACCTCCATAAATTATTATTACCGCTAGTATATCTATCTAAAGTGACGATAAGGTGACTGAACAAGTGACATTTTAGTCACTTATAAAAAAAGCGCTCTCAAATGCAGTAGCAGACAAATACGCCAACGCGGATTGCTGGTATAAATTCAACGACTTGATTCGTTTGATCATCTCATGCAATGACCACTTTGCTGCTGTTTTTCAACAGTTTTAAGTGTGTTTATGAATTAGGATGATTAGGAAAATAATTGATCAAAAGTAAAGTAACAAAGCATGACTTCCATACATTTCTTAGAATAAAGTGCATATCTCTATATGACTTGCTTATAAAATTTAATTTGAAATTGCGCGCCTTGCCCTGGTTGACTGATCACTTCGATCGCCCCACCTTGACTTTTAATAATACTGTACGCCATGGCTAAACCAATACCCACACTGTCCTCATTTGCATTTTTCCCTTTATAAAACCGTTTGAAAATATAAGGGATATCTTCTTTTGGAATACCAGGACCATCATCTTCAATTGTTATCTCCGTGGATAATGCGTTTTCCGAAAAGTTGATTTTGATCGTCCCCTTATTCTTACTGTGTTCGACACAATTTTTTAAGATATTGAGGATTGCTTCCGCTGTCCAATTCAAGTCTCCTAAAAAAGATACTGTCTCATCATTTCCGACCACGAGCTTTAGTTGTTTTATATCAATTGAAATCAAAACTGGTCCGACAGCTTTTCGAATTAAATCAAGTACCTTTACCTGCTCTTTTTTAAAGAGCACCGTCCCGGCATCTATCTTTGAAAGCTTTAATAATGAGGACACTAACCACTCCATTCTTTCTAATTGCACACTAATATTACGGGTGAATTCAATTCGTTTTTCTTCATTCAACTTTGAATCCCTCAACAAATCAGCCATTACCATCATTGATGTCAGCGGTGTTTTTAGTTGGTGTGAAATATCAGAAATAGCATGGATTAGCTTGATTTTATCCTCGCGCAAAAGTGATCCCTGCTCAGAAAGTATCGTCGTCACTTTATAAATTTCATTCTTTAAAATACTAAGTTCGCCCTCTGCATTATCACGCATATCAAGACTATGATCGCCATTCGTTATTCGCCTCAAATAATCGGATAGTCTTTCAATTTCTCGATACCGCCAGCTGGTAAATAACAGACTGCAACTCATTAACAAAAGAGCAGTTATTAAAACAAACACGGTTGCTTCAAAAGATAAAAAGACTCGAGCTAGTCCTGTGGCAATTAGACTAACTAGACTAAAAATGATGAGGTAGTATCTGATTTCTCGATTGCGTAACAAATTAATCACCAACCTTATAGCCCATGCCACGAACCGTTCTAACCAATGTTGGATTTTGTGGATCCTCTTCTAACTTCTCTCGTAATCTTTTAACGTATACCGTCAACGTGTTATCATTAACAAAGTCCCCAGTCACATCCCAAATCCGCTCCAGTAGTTGACTTCTCGTTAACACTTGTCCAATATGATTAGCAAAGATCAGCAATAATCGATATTCTAGGGCTGTCACGAAGACTTCCTCATCATTTTTATAAACTTTGCCGGCCAACGTATTAATCCGAATATGATCAATCACAATGATATTCGTTTCACTCTGTGTGTTCGTTTGGGTATGGTAACGACGTAACACCGACTTAATCCGCGAAAGCAACTCCCGAACTCGAAATGGCTTCGAAATATAATCATCCGCTCCCATATCCAGACCCATCACCACATTCACTTCATCATCAAATGCCGTCAAAAAGATCACCGGCTTCTCACTTTGCTTCTTCACCAACGCACACAAATCATAACCACTACCATCTGGCAACGACAAATCAAATAAACAGAGATCAATCTCGGCTAACTGTTGCTCAATTACTTTTTTCGCTGACGCCATATCATGACAAAGCACTGTCTGGTATTCCTCCTGTTGCAATGAGTACTCCAAACCCGAAGCAATCGTTTTTTCGTCCTCCACTAATAAGATCTTCACACTATCACCTCTGATTAATTTCTTAATTGGCATTTTCAAAAGGCTTTGAGTCTTACCAATCAACACCATAGAACATTATCTTTATTATTTCATGGAAAGAAAGTAACGATTTCACCCCATCTTAAAAAATGTCCGTCTTAAGCTATCATCTCGAATAACTTCGAGTTTGATTAGCCACGATACTTTATTGCCAATCCCTTCAAGAAGTTCCTTGCGTATCGATCACCACATTCTTTATAATTTCGATGCCCTTCTTTTCGCAGAACTGCACTCAGTTCACTGTTCGATAGATAAACGCCTGATTCTGCTAAAAGAGCAAGGATCTCTTCACTTGTTAGTGAAAGTGCGATTTTAACTTTTTTAAGCATAACATTATTGACATTTCCCTGATTCAAATCATGTTTTTGAGGTTCTTTCTGTCTTGAATCCTGTTTTCCTCCCTCAATAAATTAATATATTCTTAGAATTTCAACGCTTTACTTCTTATTTCTCTTGATTACTTGAAGCTCACGCCAGGTGCACTTACTATTGTTTCTAAATTATAATAAATATGGAATTTAGATGACATACGTCGGACAAGGTAACGGACTTTTTTCCATTAAATGGTTAATAACGTATGATCGCACAATGGATCTCCACTTTCACATGGCGGTGGACCCTCCCACGTCTCTCGGCGTCAATGCGCGTAAATTCCTTCGTTCGACCTGACCATGGTGGAGGCCGGAAATGCTCCTTTAGTGGGTCGTTGCCCTGATGGATGTAATAACGACCGGCTTCTCCGTGCTTCAATTGTCAAAAGTTTGATTGTAAAACGATGGTACTGTTTTTTGTTATGCTGCTTCCGGTGTGTCTGAAATCATTGGGATATCCCGAATCATTTGTTCTTCACTGAATGTGCAGTTTCGTGTACCTATTAAGAAAAAGATCTTAATTAATTTCCTGCTTAATGCGATAAAAGATTGCTTTCCTGACAATGGATTGGTCGTTCGATAGCGATAATAATGGTGTAGTTGTTTAAAACCATCATTGTGTAATGATAAGGGTCTGGCCACTTGATACAATAAGTTTCGCAGTCTTTTACGTCCTCGTTTGGTGATAGTTGTCTGACCCTTGAAGTAACCTGATTGGTTCAACTTTAAATTTAATCCCGCTAATTTAATGATTTGGCGTGGATCTTGATAATTCGATAAATCACCAACTTCTGCGAAAAAACCAGCAACAGTAATGGCGCTGACACCTTTGATCGCCATCATCTCTTCAGAACCAGGGATGTGAAGAACGAGTTCTTTTAGTTGTGCTTCGAGAGCGATTAGTCGTTCTTCCAACGCCTGATACTGATCAAGAAGATAACGAATCTCTTGGCGTCCCATTTGTAATCCTACTTGAAGGCCCACGCTATTTTCTGCTACTTCTTTTAAGGCCTGAATACGTTTGATTCCCACTGCCCGTGTTGCAGCCTGTTTGACTTCCATCAGTAAGGTTTCTTCAGATGCCGCTCGAATATCTTCTGGCAAATAACCCTTATCTAGTAAATGGAAGGCAGCTTTTCCTGTCCAATCTTTAAAGACCGTCAGAAACTCTGGGAAATAGCGATCTAATGCATTATGCATTTGCGCTTTAATCGACGCTATATCCTCTTGAATCATGTCATAGAGCTTCATACCTTCTCGCAATTCCGCATAAACATCCTCTGGTAACGTTGGTTCGTGGTAACGACCGTCACGCATGACCTGTGCGATGACTTTCGCATCTTTTGTGTCATTCTTCGTTGGAGAATCGTCGTCCATTTCCTTGAACCGCTTTACCTTCATCGGATTGACAACCACCACGGAAATGTCTCGCGCCTTCAAATAATAGGCTAGATTAAGCCAATAGTGGCCAGTAGGTTCCATACCAATTAGTAAATTAGGTCGGTCATGTTGCTCGGACAGGTTTTTGGCCCATTCTATCAACGCTAAGAACCCTTGATAAGAATTGGTGAATACCAGTCGTTTCACCAGATCTCGACCACGATCATCTATTGCCCGTGCTACATGTTTGTGTTTGGCTACATCAACCCCAATGATCAAGCTTTGCTCGTTGACTTGTGCTATTCGTTTATTTTGTGTAAAATCCATATTAGAAGTCCTCCTTCGGTACTTAATTCGAGGTCATGCATGACACTCTCTATCGTACCAGGGGGACTTTTTTTATGCATTTGTCAGATTCGGCGATTATCCTTCAAATTTTCTTATTACAGGAATGCTCTTTTAAATGCAATAAAACCATTTAAAAATGCATTCAACATATTGTTGTCGCAATGCTTGAGATATTCACTTTCCGAAAATTGATCCGAATCCTTATGGTCACTTTGTTGTTTCGTCAACATTTTTTGTATGTCTTCTTTTCTTATTTCATAATCACCCAATCTAAAAATCTCAACCATTTCCATATCCTTTAGATCTATCGCATACCTTAGTCTCATTAATATATCGTTATTATTCATTGTTGTCCTCCAATATTACTGCAATTAATTATTATTATAATGCTTTCACCTTGGTCATCCATTAATTTTCCAAAATAGCTTTTTCTGTTATCCCATCACTTCAAACAATCCAAGCGACGCTTTTCATTTAGATAGGGCATCCAGGTGCATGCGGCAACATCCCATCTTATTACCTCAAGTTCATCGCATCTAATCGTTATTCGGCTTCGCTTTAAATCATATGTTAGGTTGCAAGTCGTTTGCTAATTCTGTTATACATAACCCAAAAAACTTTAATCCTATAACAACTTCTTTCTATTACTATCCAACTAAGTATTTTAGCATAGGCATGTCGATGATTTAGAAGCAAGTCATCCATCACATCGGAGCCGATTCATCTCCGGCGAATATGTTCAGCAATTTAATAAAAGACGAGGTCGGGACAAAAGAGTAACTAAATAAAAAAAATCCGAACATTAATGTCTCAATGTATATAGCGCTTCGGCAAAACACTTCGCTTTCACTCTCCCTAGCACAAGGGAGACATCTTGGTAAACGCAGTGTCTCCCTAGCCGTGGGCACGGCTTCGGGCCTACAGGATGTAGGTCAGTTAGACGTTGTCCCAGGACGGGACGGGGTTAGTCTAACATTCCTTCACTGTGTGAAGAAGGACACTTCACACGATGGATCGTCAGCTCGAGCTGTTCTCACAGGATAAGGAAAGCGTCCTCGATCGTACATCGCACGAAGAAAATCGTTCGATATTTTCGAGGAGTCTACGTGTTTTACCTACGCTTAGTTGAGAATGGTCGGATATTAAATTTCACTATTTAGTTATGTCACAGACTGGTCTTTATTTTAATCTTTATTTATACGACAGCTTCAATTTAATGTTTTAATTAAATTGGCCATTTCAATGGCTGAAACTGCTGCTTCTGCCCCTTTGTTGCCTGCTTTCGTCCCCGCTCGTTCAACCGCCTGTTCAATCGTTTCTGTTGTTAACACACCGAAAATAACGGGTAAGCCAGAAGACATAGCCACTTGTGAAACCCCTTTTGCCACCTCATTACACACATAATCAAAATGTGGGGTAGCCCCCCTAATCACGGTTCCTAATGTGATCACCGCATCATATCCACCTGATTCGGCCATTTTTTTAGCGATCAACGGTATTTCAAATGCTCCAGGTACCCAAGCTACGCTAATATTTTGCTCTTGAACCCCGTGACGTCGAAGGGTATCTTCCGCCCCACTTAATAGTTTACTTGTAATAAATTCATTAAATCGTCCGACTACAATACCAACTTTTAAATCTGTACCGACCAAATTCCCTTCAATATGTTGTTTCATGTTAAATTCCCCCTAATCTTTAAATAAATGACCTAGTTTTGATTTTTTCGTAAACAAATAGTGTTTATTATCTTGATTTGCTTTAATCTGTATCGGTCGACGTTCAATGACTTCTATGCCATAATCAGTCATACTACTCATTTTACGTGGATTATTCGTTAATAGAATAATCTTTTCCGCACCCAGATTTCTAATGATTTGGGCACTGACTGCATAATCTCGTAAATCATCGGCAAAACCGAGTTGGTGGTTTGCTTCAACGGTATCATAGCCTTCCTCTTGAAGTTTATAAGCCTTTAATTTATTAATTAATCCAATCCCTCTGCCTTCTTGACGCATATAAACAAGAATACCTTTTCCGGCGTCCTCAATCTCTAATAAAGCTTTTTCCAATTGAGGGCCACAATCACAACGATATGAACCGAACACATCACCAGTCAAACATTCAGAGTGAATCCGTACCAGTGGGATATCATCTGGAGTGATCTCACCCTTTATTAAGGCTAAATGTTCTTTTCCTGTTGCTGTTTCCGTAAATGCAGCCATTTTAAATTGACCGTATTCAGTAGGCAGCTTTACTTCAACCTCTTTATTAACCAATTGATCGTATCGTTTGCGATACTGTATTAAATCTTGAATCGTAATAATTGGCATGTTCTCTTGTTTTGCCAAACGTTGTAATGATGGGAGTCGGGCCATCGTACCGTCTTCCTCCATAATTTCACATATCACACCTGCCGGAAAGGCACCTGCTAATCTCGCTAAATCAACCGCTGCTTCGGTATGACCTTGACGGGAAAGCACCCCCAATTCTTCTGCAATTAATGGAAAAACATGACCTGGTCGTTTGAAATCTGCACCTGTTGCTTTCACATTTATTAATGCTTGAATCGTCTCAGAACGTTCATAAGCGCTAATTCCAGTGTGTGTGCTTATATGATCAACACTAACCGTAAATGCCGTGCCATGTGCGTCGGTATTACTTGCAACCATTTGTGCTAAACCCAATTGATCTGCCGTTTGCTTAGTGATTGGCGTGCAAATCAACCCTTTTCCTTTTGTCGCCATATAATTAATCGCTTCAGGTGTCGCATGCTCTGCTAACATCAGAAAATCACCTTCATTTTCACGATCCTCATCATCTACTACAATAATGATCTCACCCTGTTTTAACGCGGTTAGCGCTTCGTCAATTGTATGCATTTATCATCCCTCCTTAACTAAAAAAACCATAGCGTTGTAACTTTTCTTCTGTTAAATGAACGGGGTTCTTCGGCTCTTCACGTTTGTTCAGTAAACGATCAATATATTTTGCCAACATATCAAATTCTAAATTAACATGATCACCCTGTTGCTTTTCACCTAAAATCGTTGCAGCTTGCGTTTCTGGAATTAACGAAATAATAAAACCGCTCTCGGTTAGATCAAAAACAGTTAACGACGTACCATCAACTGTAATGGAACCTTTTTCAACTAAGTAACGCATATCAACCGGGTCCACAGTAATTAACATATATTTTGCGTTTGACTCATACCAGATCCGTTCAATGATACCCACACGGTCAACATGCCCTGAAACAAAATGACCACCAAAACGCCCATTAGCTGCCATTGCACGTTCCAAGTTGACAATTGATCGAATCGTTAATCGACTTAACGCTGTATCACGGAAGGTTTCAGGCATGACATCCACTGTGAAACCTTTTTCATCAAATTTAATGACCGTTAAGCATACCCCATTAACTGAAATGCTATCGCCAATTTTCACATCTGCTAGCACTTCACTCGCATGGATCGTCAACGCCATACTTGCTCCCTGTTTAGTCATTGCTTGTATCGTCCCTTTTTCTTCAACAATCCCTGTAAACATTCTCTATTATGCCTCCTTTTTTAATCGGGCAATCATTTTAATATCTTGCCCAATTTGCGTAACCGATTCAAATTGTAGCGGAATCGCATCAGCCATTTGTTCAGGTGAGTAACCACCGACAACATTAACCGCATCTTGACCGCCAAGTAATTTGGGCGCGACATACCAATGACACACTTGAAATGCTTTCGCTTTAATAAAGCTTGCATGAACTGCACTTCCACCTTCGACATATAATGATTGAATACCGAGTGAGCCTAATACCTGTAACAAGTGACAAATTTCAATTGTCGCTTGTGCCATGTCAATCACTTTAACATGCGGATATTTAGCTTTGAATCCTTCTACATCTGCGTCGTGACCACAGACTACCCAAGTCGGTGCTTGTTCATTTAGAATATGTCGGTCTGCTGGAATTGATAAATCTGTTGATAAAATAATTCGAATGGGATTTTTTCCGTTCTGGGGCTGACGAACGGTCAGGTGAGGATTGTCGGCTTTTATCGTTTGACTACCGACAAGAATCGCATCATGTTTAGCACGTTCATTATGCACATCTTCTCGCGCTTGCTCTGATGTAATCCATTGACTATCTCCTGTGTTTGTTGCAATCTTACCATCTAATGTCACCGCCGCTTTCAAGGTGACAAATGGCCGCTTATTTTTTATATAATAAAAGAATCGTTCATTAATTTGACGCGCGCGTTGTTCATCGATTCCAAGCTCAACTTCAATACCTGCATCTTTAAGCATAGCGATGCCTTGACCAGCTACTTTAGGATTTGGATCGACAGTGGCAATATATACACGTTTAACCTTTTTCTCAATCAACAACTTCGCACAAGGTGGTGTTTGACCATAATGTGCGCACGGCTCTAATGTAACATATACATCAGCACCTTCTGCATGGTCACCGGCCTGCTGTAATGCTAGCACTTCTGCATGACCTTCACCTGCTTTCAAGTGACTCCCAATACCAACGATCCGACCTGCTTTGACCACCACCGCTCCAACTGATGGATTAGGACTTGTTTGTCCAATCGTGCTTTCTGCTAAGCTAATTGCTAACGCCATATAGTCGTGTTTATTCAATTGATAACCTCCTTTCTAACTAAATTAAAAAAGCCCCAGATGTATTGACAACTGGGGCTCGGTTTATTTTACACGATTACTAAATAAACATACGCAAAAAGCATACATTATTTAATTCTTTTTCTCATCCAGACTTTAACTGTCGGCTTTGGAATTTCACCAAATCCACCTTCTCAGCAGAAGCTGATCCGGGTCACGGACTTAAGGTATAGCGGCTACCTCTTACCGTCGGTCGGGAATTACACCCTGCCCCAAAAGAATTATCCTATTCAATTGAGAGTATTTTACCACATTAGTAGCCAAAATGCACATAAAAAATTCAATTAACTTCTCCGTTTGATTCTAAAAGCTTTAATTAAGAGCATGGTTGAAATAAATCGGATTGGTAAAGGCCAATAATTTTGACCGTTGATTTGTTCGATCATACAACTCTGCTCTTATCCATTTCAAATCAGTGGGCACACCAGTGAACGTCAGCTTTTGATCCTCTTCAGTTGCTGCCAATTCACACTTGTTCGACATTAACACCCATTGAATCGTTTGATCACCTTGCAACCATTGTTCTGAAGTCACACTGATTTCAACTGCTTCATCACTCGCTTTAATATGATCGCCAATGTTATATGTTACACCGCCTGCTACAGCTGTTAATAATAGTGGTGGTCCATAAGAAATGGTCATCGCACCCTTTTTTATTGCCGTGATAAAGGCCTGCCTAAAGCTAGCTTGATTAGCTATGCTTGTCTCATCAACATGTACATATGTAAAAGCTAGGTCCGGTTGTTCTTCCTCATTATGATGCCAATCCCTTCCCGATGTGGCCGGAATCTTATAGCCCTTATTTAATAATGATGTCCAAAAATGAAACGCCTTCTGATTATAGTAACGACTGCTTGGATCGCTTCCATTCCACACCTCAATAAAATCAATATTATCAATACGATTCATCCAAAACTCCCAGTGACAGCCTGTTCCTAATGGGTTTCCCACCCGAAATGGGTGAGCTATTCCAGCAATCGCGCCTTTTTGATGAATGTTCGCTAACCCCTGCTCGAGATCAGTTGGCCCCACAGAGCGCCAATCCGTGTAGGTGAGCTCTTGGTAGCCTAACGTGAGCATATGGCCGTAAAAGGTCGTCCACTCAAGCCCGTATAAAAACTGAATGTCTGCTGCGGCATTTATTGTACTTAATTCTTCAAGTGGGCTAACCGTATTGTGGTCTGTAATAGCGACAACATCTAATCCCAATTGCTCTGCGCATTCAGCAATTTCTTTTACAGATTGGCGACCATCACTATGATTGGTATGCACATGTAATTCTGAACGTAGCCATTTCTTCGCTTCATTAGCACGAAATAGAGGTTGCTGCTCCGCCTGGTTAAGAGGCAACTCATCAACCGTTAAACGATGATGCCAAGGGGCATACGTTAATGATCCTTGCACTTGACTGATTCTCATACCTTCAACCTTAAGTCTAAAGGTACACGATGGCGTCACAATCGCATGCGCACTCACGGTAATGCTCCACAATCCAGCAGGCAACAAACCTTTTAGCATGCCAGGCGAAACTTCTTCCTCACTCCACACAAGCTTTTGTGTAGCCAGATGACAGTGACGTGCTCCTCTAAACCCATTTGGATCATCAATAGAAAGGGTTAAAAGATTTTTTAGTGGTAAATATTTATCAACTTGACTGACCCTGTCTCCGCCATTCCAGCCATCATAGCGATCAAGGGCATGTGAAATGATGTGCTGCGCTTGAACATCATCATCCAAGTAGGCTGGTGAAAAGTCAAAGCTGATTACTAGTTTATCTATCTCGATCGGCATGAAAAACGTAAATGCTGAATGCGACTGGGTACTTTCTCGTGACAATGTTGCTGTCGTTTCAAATAGTGTCTGCATCAGCACATACTCCTGTTGCTTTTGTCCAAATGAGCTGTTCAGATTGCTCACTCGTTAAGCGGCTTCGAAAGCTATCATTTAGATGAATCATGATACCTGTCTTTTCATTATATGAAAGAACTTTGATGCCTTTTACCGTCACAGATGGAAGGTCTGGATTAATCAGTCGAACAGAGAACTGTTCCACGTCCGAAAAACGTTTCTGACCTGGCAGTTCGATCGCTACTGTAAAATGGTGATAAGGTCCTGTATAGACGGCCCAAAAATGTTCGTTGGATCGGAAGCAGATACGTAGGCATTTAGATTATTTGGCATGGTAACTTAATCTCGTTTCTTTCAAGGCTAATTATAGTAGTTCCTTATCCGGCGCGTTTTACGAACTGTTATCTGTGACAATATCTGTGTTATAATCACATTACGATAGAAAGCTTATAGGGTGGTAGTCATTCCTTCCCCGAGGGGAGGTGATGCCTATTATGACCATCTATGAAAGTTTAGTCATTATGATTAGTTTTGCTACACTGATTGTGATGATAACGAAACATGATGATCATAAGTAAAAACCACCCTATCTAAGCAACTTTGCTTGAAATAGGGTGGTTCTCCCAATTAATAAGGATTACCACTCTTGGGCAATCTGTCGTAAACCGTTAAGGTGTTAGCCGCACCTTAGCGGTTACTTTTATTTTTGTGATGATCTCCTTACATTATACCAAATTAACCAATGAAGTAAAGCAACGGTCATTTTCAACTGTTAGTTTTCATGTCTTGGCTGTTCCCTATCAGTTAAAAAATGTCCCCGGTTTAGGATCGTTTTTTAACTATTCTTCTCCAAGAATACGCACTTCTCGCTCAAGTTCCACACCAAAGTTCTCTTTAACTTTAGCTTGAACCATTTCAATAACTGCAATATAATCTTTAGCGGTTGCATTATCTTTATTAACAATAAATCCAGCATGCTTAGTTGATACTTCAGCACCGCCAATCCCTTTTCCTTGCAAATCACTATCTTGAATTAATTTCCCAGCAAAGTAGCCTGGTGGGCGTTTAAAGACACTGCCACACGAAGGATACTCTAACGGTTGTTTGGATTCACGTCGTTCAGTTAAATCATCCATTACTTCCTTAATAACCGCTTGCTCTTTATGTTGCAGCTGAAATCTTGCTTCAATCACAATATAACCGTGGTCAGGGATATTGCTCGTCCGGTAGTCAAGTTCAAGTTCATTTAATGCTAGCGTTAATTTATTACCTGTTTTGTCAACAACAACTGCTTCTTTTAAGCAATCTTTAATTTCACCGCCATAAGCCCCTGCATTCATATACAAGGCGCCACCAACCGTCCCTGGAATACCACATGCAAATTCCAAGCCGGACAGCGATTGCTCGAGTGCATAATAAGACGTTTCAATTATACGCGCACCACTTTGAGCGATCACCACCTCACCATCATGCTGTATGCGATTTAAATGTTTTAATGACATGACAATTCCTCTAATTCCACCATCTCGAACAATCAAGTTCGATCCATTGCCTAATAAGGTGAACGGGATTTTTTCTTGATTGGCTAACTTTACAATCGCCTGAACGTGCTCAACAGAAGTTGGCATGACAAAATAATCAGCCTTACCTCCTAATTTTGTATAAGTATAATTACGAATCAGCTCATCAATAAATAGATTATTTTCACCAACAATATCAATTAATGCTTGTTTAATTGAATGACCGCTCGTCATTTCCATCATCCTTTAAATGATTGTTGCAAATGCAAATTTGCACAATCTCAATTATAGCAGTAGTCCTTCTTAACGCCAATAGCAATTCAACACTGTTTTTGTCAGACGACCTTTGCACCGAGTGTAGATTGAAAATGTCCAAGCGCCCATTCATGGCCTTGTTGATTAAAGCTAGCTACCGCATCTTTATAAATAACAATATTAAAACCTTTATTATAAGCATCTATCGCTGTATGAAGCACACAAATATCAGTACACACACCAATAATGTGCATCTCCTCTATGCCACGTTCTCGCAACTTTATTTCAAGCTCTGTGCCTACAAAAGCACTATATCTCGTTTTATCGAAATAAAAGACATGCTCTTGTTTTTTTATAGATTGGTAATAGGATTCAAGTTGACCATATAATTGACGGCCGATCGTGCCTGCAATATTGTGAGCTGGAAATAGTTGCGTTTCAGGATGATAAATATCGTTTTCCTCGTGACGATCAATGGTAAAGGCTACAAAGTCACCAGCCTCAACAAACTGCTTAGTTATCGCTAGTACGTTGCCCTCAATTTCTTGTCCTGGCTTTCCACAAGTCAACTTTCCATCTTCAGCTACAAAATCATACGTATAATCGACATGAATTAAACCACGCTTCACCTTTATCACCTCTTTAAATTCGTTAACTTATTTTAACTTGAAACATAAACCGATGCAATAAAACGCCTCTTTAATCTACTCTCTATTTTGAGGCGGAAGTTTATGGACAGTTAGCTGTGGTAAAAGCGAGCATTAACGAGACGCCTTTTCAACACTGTGTTTCTTATCTAAAACCTTACATTTAATTTACGAATACTTAATAAACAATCGTTATACTGCTTATAGATGAAATGGAGAAGGGACGAATTTTATGAAGAATCAGAAAAAGTCAAAAGGCTTCACAATGGCAAAACGCCTGATCTTATTAACAGGACTATTACTTTTAGTATCGAATGTAATCATAGGTTTGACTTCATTTATATCCGCTAAAAACTACACGATTAAACAGGTAGAACAGCGACTCATAAGGGAAGTTAATTTAATGGGTCACATTGCAAGCAATTTAAATTTTGTTTATATTAGTGATTACAGTTATTTCTTCCAACAACTTGAAACCCATGTCCGCGAACAGCAAGAAACCCTTATAAATGATGAATTATCATCCGACTTCTTTTACATTACAGACCAAACCGTTACACCTTTTCAAGTAAGTCATGATACCATCACAAATGTTGACAATCACTTAATCGAGGATATTCTTGACCAACAAGAAGGTATTATCCACACAAGCATTGATAATCAATCTTATACACTGGCATTTCAGCCGATGCCTGAAATTGAGGGCATCTATGCTATTATTGTTCCGGAAACAAGCTATATGACCAACGTTAACGAAATTAAACACTCTACTACAATCGTAACATCAATTAGTTTACTTGCGTCCATTATAATCACCATCATTTTCATGAGAGGTGTAACCCATCCCATAATAAAGATGCAAAAAACCATGCAAGAGGTGAGAGAAGGACGTTTAGATCAAACAAGAAAAATTACTTCAAGAATTCCAGAATTGGCTTCTTTAGCCGAGAGTTACCACTTAATGGTCAAACAAATGACAAACCTGCTTGTTCAAATCAAGGAGACAACGAGAAAAGTTAACTTAACAGGCTTAAATTTACAGCAAGCTTCTGAACAAACGTTAGCATCTAATCAAGAAGTTATAAAAGCAATGGACCACGTTAAAAGTGGTGCAGAAATAACGACTACACAAACAGAGAACAACAACCAGGTCACTCAAACGGTTCAGCATTTAATCACAAATGTAAAGAAACAATTAGAAAAAGCCTCCGCCCGATCAAGCGAGATGAATCAGGCAGCCTCTCAAGGCGAAGCCTATATGCAGGGTCTTATACAAACCTTAACAACGTTTGATAATGAAATTGCGAAATCAACAGCATCAGTAGAGCAAGTAAGAACAGCCTCTAAATCTGTTAACCAACTTATAACGGAAGTAGAAAACATAACTGATCAAACAAAATTATTGGCGTTAAATGCTTCTATTGAAGCAGCTAGAGCAGGCGACTCTGGAAAAGGGTTTGCAATTGTAGCCAAAGAGGTGAGTCACTTAGCTGAACAATCAAAGACGACTACAGATAAAGTCTTTGAAACGATTAAGCAAATGTTACAAGCCACTGAGCAAGCGGTGAGTGTAACGAAACAGGTTGCGCAAGAGAGCAAAAATAATCATACATATGCTGAAAATACAAAATTAGCTTTTTACAACCTATTAAATGAAATAGAAAGTGTTAGTCAATCACTAGAACTCGTGGGTAGTGAAATGGAAGCATTGAAAATGACGTTACCAAAAATAGATGCCAGTTCTGAACAATTATCCAGTATATCTCAAGAAACATTAGCAAGTTCAGAAGAATTAATCATAGCAAGTGAAAGCCAAGCCGACCAAATCGAAAAAACTTATCAAATGGGATCAACCCTCCTTGAGCTAGCTAATCGTCTCAAAACACTAATAGATCCTTTCTATTTTGAAACAGAAGATGAAGATAAATAAAGCGTTCCTTCGACCCGCTTCTATTTTGCGCTAGGTGCTTTATGGACGCTTAAAGTATAATTACTAAAATAGTTCCTTTTCTATCACAAGAAAACAAGCAAACCTTAGTCATATTGACCAGAGGTTTGCTTGCCTCATTAAAAACATTTATTCAGTCATTAAAGCAATCATTAATGCTTTCTGTGCATGTAAACGATTCTCCGCTTCTTGAAAAACAACCGAATGATCACCATCAATAATTTCAGCTGTGACTTCTTCGCCACGATGCGCAGGCAGACAATGCATGAACATATAATCTGCTTTGGCGTGCTTTAATAACGCTCCATTGACTTGATAATCAGCAAATAATACTTCACGTTTTTTCTGTTCATTTTCTTGTCCCATACTTGCCCAGACATCAGTGTAGACAACATCTGCATCCTTAATCGCTTCAATCGGATCTGTTGTCACTGTAATCGTTACACCATTCTCATTTGCGATTGCTTGCGCCCGTTCAACCATTTCCTTTTTCGGCAAATAGGCCTCTGGCGCTGCAGTACTGAAATCCATTCCCATCTTGACAGCTCCAACCATTAACGAATGGGCCATGTTATTGCCATCACCAATGTAGGCCATTTTTAAACCAGATAATTTCCCTTTCACTTCTTCAATCGTTTGTAAATCAGCTAACACTTGACAGGGATGATAATCATCTGTTAATCCATTAATGACTGGGATCGATGCATGTTCAGCCAGTTCTTCGACATCTGATTGGTGAAACGTCCGAATCATTATACCGTCCAAATAGCCTGAAAGTATTTTAGCTGTATCTGAGATCGGTTCACCTCTTCCTAATTGCAAGTCATTGGTACTCAGAAATAAGCCGATGCCACCAAGTTGATAGATCCCTGACTCAAATGATACCCGTGTACGTGTTGAAGATTTTTCAAAGATCATTCCTAACACTTTACCTTTTAATGGTTGATAAATTTGACCAGCCTTTTGCTTCGCTTTAACATCTTTGGCCAATTGTAATAGATAAGTGATTTGCTCGGATGTGAAATCAAACAACGTCAAGCAATCATTACCTTTTAATTGATTCGCTACATTAACAAACATCTTTACACCTCTACTTTCACCTTATTAAGATCATTTACACCGTTTTGATAGCCTTTCAACGTGTTCGGCTCAACTTCTTTATGTTGCCAAGCATTGAGGTAAGCCGTTAATGTCTCGATACGACTTAACACGACCGCTCCAACCATGAGCCCTTGAGCACGGATCATTGGCGATTGTTGATCACAGACAACATTAAATTGCTCATTCTCAATAGCCATTTGCGCATCTTGCTCGGTTAGTACATGATCGACTTGATAACCATTGGCTAATAAAAGTTGAGCTGTATCTTTTGTCGCTACTACTTTCCCAGTTATTGTCTTTAATGCCTTTATCAATTCCTCAGATACACTTGCTATTGACAAAAATAGACCTTTCTCTTCGCTAATTGGTAAGAAATGTTCTTCTTTCCAACCAAAAGCTTTAGCTAGTGCAGCTTCAACCGTGTTGCCAATACCTATCGCTTCACCTGTTGACTTCATCTCTGGAGACAAAATCGGATCAACACCTGGAAGCTTTGTTGAAGAGAAGATTGGCATTTTGACAGCATAGAAAGGGACTTCTTTATGCAACCCAAGCATCCAACCTTGATCACGTAATTTTTTTCCCATTTGGACCTTTGTAGCAAGATCAATCATTTCCACACCGGTTATTTTACTTGCAATCGGCACGGTCCGCGATGCTCGCGGATTAACTTCTAACACGTAAATCGTTTGACGATCCTCACTCATTACAAATTGAATATTAATAATGCCTCTTATATTAAGATATTGTGATATTTTTCTCGTGTAATCTTCAATTGTTGCTTTATGTTCAGACGTTAAATTCGGTGCCGGAAAAATGGCTACACTGTCGCCAGAGTGAACACCTGCACGTTCAACATGTTCAAAAATGCCAGGAATTATAATATCTTCACCATCACACACTGCATCAATCTCTACTTCGTCACCTATAATAAATTGATCAATCAGTAGAGGGAAAAGCCGTGATGAAGGGGTTTGCTCGATTAACGTAGACAAGTAGTCATCAAGTTCCCGTTCATTTTTTAGCACAACCATACCTTGCCCACCAATGACATACGAAGGGCGCATCAGAACAGGGTAACCAATTTCCGCTGCAACAGCTTTAGCATCAGCAACTGACATAACCGTAGCACCAGGGATATGCGGAATGCTTAAGTCATTGAGTAGTTGATAGAATTGTTCGCGATCTTCTGTTTTTTCAATCATAGAAAGATCCGTTCCAATCACATTAATTCCATGCTGGCTTAGACCTTCGGCTAGATTAATTGCCGTTTGTCCACCGTATTGAATTAAGACACCGTCTGCTTGCTCCTTGTTTACAACCTGACGAACATCTTCTACCGTTAAAGGCTCAAAGTAGAGGTGATCAGCCGTACTATAATCTGTACTTACCGTCTCAGGATTGTTATTTATAACAATGGCAGCCACGCCTTGATCCTTTAGCGAAAATGCAGCATGAACAGAGCAATAATCAAACTCAACACCTTGCCCAATTCGAATCGGTCCAGAACCCAAAACGACCACCCGATGTTTTTTGTCTAGTGCTTCAACTTCATCATATTCTTGCCATGAACTATAGAAATATGGGGTGTCTGCCGAAAATTCAGCCGCACACGTATCAACCATCTTATAACTCGCAGATAGATCCAGTTGATTTATTATATCAAGAACGGTTTGTTCCTCAATAGCGAGAAGTGAAGCTAATCTTGAATTTGGTATACTATACTGTTTGGCTTGCTTTAATTCACTAGCTGCAACGTGTTCCCAACCTTTTTTAGAAAGGGACACTTCAAAATCAATCATGCGTTTGAGTTCTTCAAGAAAATACTTAGTAATACCGGTAAATGCCTTTAACTGACTTATATTATAGCCCCGACGCAACATCTCGGCTAATAAAAAGAGGCGTTGGTCAGTTGGGCTAACAATGCCTTCCTCTAATTGTTGATTTGTTAATTTTTCGATACCTGGACATACTAAACTATCTAATCCCAACTCTAGTGATCGAACCGCTTTGTTTAATGCAGCTGGGAAATTGCGCGCTAATGCCATGACTTCACCGGTCGCTTTCATTTGTGTACCTAGCGATCGATCCGCCTGATAAAACTTGTCAAAGGGCCAACGCGGAATTTTCAAAGCGATATAATCAATTGCTGGTTCAAAGCTTGCATATGTATCACCCGTTATTGGATTTAACACTTCATCCAAATGATAACCCAGTGCAAGTTTTGCAGCAATCCGTGCAATCGGATAGCCGGTTGCTTTAGAAGCAAGTGCACTTGATCGACTGACCCTTGGATTCACTTCAATAATAATATAATCATCACTAGTTGGATCAAGGGCAAATTGAATATTACACCCGCCAATGACACCAAGTTCTCGAATCACTTTAACCGATGATGAGCGCAACATTTGATGTTGCTGATCAGTTAATGTTTGTGTAGGAGCAACCACTATACTATCCCCTGTATGTACGCCAACAGGATCAAAATTCTCCATGTTACAAATAATGACGCATGTATCATTACCATCCCGCATCACTTCATACTCAATTTCTTTCCAACCTTTAACGCTTTGTTCGATTAATACTTGGTGAATCGGACTTTGGTGTAAACCATTTTTAACAATCCGCGTTAGTTCCGCTTGGTTAGTCGCGATTCCGCCACCTGCTCCCCCCAACGTGTATGCAGGTCTGACAATAAGAGGATATTCAATCTGATTGGCAAATTCACAAGCTTCTGCTACACTTTCAACCGATTGACTTTCTGCAATCGGCTCATTAATTTCTTTCATCATTGACTTGAATATTTCTCGATCTTCACCTTTTTGGATCGTTTCCAACGGCGTCCCTAACAAAGTGACTTGGTGTTGGGCTAACACCCCTGCATCTGTAAGTGCCATAGCCAAATTTAAACCGGTTTGCCCGCCCAAAGTTGGTAGGAGACCGTCCGGTTTTTCTTTGGCTATAATCTTACTAACCGATTCTACGGTAAGCGGTTCTAAATAAATCTGATCTGCAATATTTTCATCAGTCATAATGGTTGCCGGATTATTATTAACAAGTATGACTTCAATCCCTTCTTCTTTTAGGGCAAGACAAGCTTGCGTCCCTGCATAATCGAATTCCGCCGCTTGACCAATTACAATCGGTCCGGACCCGATCACTAACACTTTTTTTATCTCTGTTAACTTAGGCATGTTGTTTCGCTCCCTTTAAACATAATGACTCAACAAAATCTGCAAATATATGGTGCGTATCAACAGGTCCAGGATGTGCTTCAGGGTGAAACTGAACGGTTTGAATTGCCTTGGTTTTGTGCCTTAATCCTTCAACAGATTGATCATTAACATTTAGGTGTGAGATACACCATTGCGACTGATCAATCGTTGTTTCCTTAACAACATAACCATGATTTTGCGAGGTGATCATCACTTTTCCAGTAGCCAAATCCTTTACAGGATGATTGCTACCACGATGACCATATGGTAAACGCGATGTTTTTCCACCAAAAGCTAAAGCAATTAATTGATGACCTAAGCAAATACCAAGCGTTGGATACGTTTCAGCGACGGCTTTAACTGTTGGCAAAAACGCGGAAAGACTCGCTGGGTCACCAGGGCCGTTAGAAAAGATAACCGCATCTGGATCTAGACTTTGAATCGTCAAATAGCTAGTATCATATGGAACCACTGTCACCTCACAGCCTGCCTTCAGCAACGCGTCTACAATCGATTGTTTATGGCCGTAATCGAACACAACAACATGTTTTTCCAATAGATTTGCTTGCGGTGAATAATAGACGCTTTCTTTGACCGATACATGCTTTACCAGCTCTGGATCAACCGACATTTGCACAGGCTGATCATTAGGATCAGTCGTTATCTTTCCGTAAACTTCGCCGTGCTCACGAATAATTTTTGTCAAGGCACGTGTATCAATATCATAAAGTGTTGGTATCCCAACACGATTAACAAAATCCACCAGAGAGTAGTGCGATTGATAATGTTCAGGGTCAAAGCATGGTGTAGAAATAATTAATCCAGACAATGCGGTATGAACACTTTCATTTGTTTGGTCATTACAGCCATAGTTGCCGATCAATGGATAAGTAAGTGAAACGATTTGACCTGCATATGAAGGGTCAGTTATAACCTCTTGGTAACCCGTCATCGCTGTATTAAAAACAAGCTCACCTTCTTGACAAAATGGCTCACTTAACCATTTCCCAGACAATACATCCCCTGTATTAAGAACCAAATAGCCTTCAAATTGATCCATAACTGTTCCCCCTAACAACGAATAAATATACCTTAAATTTTATAATTATACATAAACGTGTATAAGAAAAACTTGATTTATCATTAATCAAGTTTTCTCATTTCTATTAAAGCAAAGCGCATTAAGTAACTATTAACTTCTTCAGTAACGTTACTTTTCCTTGGATCCATGCTTCATGGTCCTCAAAAAATTGATAAGCTTGTTTAATTTGGTCATTGACACGATTTTTAGCCGTACCACCTGCTACATCCCGTGCATTAACGACGGCTTTTGCTGATAAAACCTCATAAATATCCTCATCAATCGCTTTAGAAAAATCTTTGAATTCAGCTAATGATAGATCAAGTAAATATTTACTTTGTTCAATGCTGTATAAAACGGTCTGCCCAACAATCGCATGCGCTTCACGAAATGGGATGTCTTTGCCAACTAAATAATCAGCTAAGTCGGTTGCATTCGAATAATCTTTCACAACCGCCTGATACATGATGTCTTTATGAACAGTCATCGTTCCAATCATTGGAGCAAATAATGCAAGCGCTCCTTTTAATGTCTCAACCGTATCAAACATACCTTCTTTGTCCTCTTGCATATCTTTGTTATAAGCAAGGGGCAAACCTTTCAGCGTGGTTAACATCCCCATTAAATGACCAAAGACACGTCCTGTCTTACCACGAACGAGTTCTGGCACATCAGGATTTTTTTTCTGTGGCATCATACTACTTCCTGTGCAAAAGGCGTCATCTAATTCAATAAAGTTAAACTCAGCACTTGACCATTGGACAAGTTCTTCTGACAATCTCGATAAATGCATAATGACCAAAGACGCATCTGCCAAAAATTCAACAACAAAATCACGATCACTGACCGCATCTAAACTATTTTCCGTCACACCATCAAAGCCTAGTTGATCAGCAACCAATGCCCGATCAATCGGGAAAGACGTTCCTGCAAGCGCCCCTGCTCCAAGTGGCGAACGATTGACGCGCTTCCAACTATCCGTCAATCGTTCAAGATCACGTTGAAACATAAAAACATAGGCCATCAGATGGTGAGCAAACAGTACAGGTTGTGCACGTTGCAAATGCGTATATCCAGGTAAGACCGTATCTAAATTAGCTTCAGCTTGCTTTACTAACGCTTGCTGTAGCTCAAGCAATAGTGTGGCTATCGTGATTAGTGCATCACGTAAATAGAGACGCATATCAAGTGCAACTTGGTCATTACGGCTACGCCCTGTGTGTAGTTTCCCACCAACACTTCCAATTTGATCAATCAATAATTTCTCAACATTCATATGAATGTCTTCATTTGCCTCTGTTAATTCAGCTTCACCACGCTCAATTTGTGTGGCGACCTTTTTTAAGCCATCAGTGATTAGTTGTGCTTCTTGATTCGTGATGATCGCACATTCCGCAAGCATGTTTACGTGGGCGAGACTGCCTTGAATATCAAACATTGCTAGCTTTTGATCAAATCTAATCGATGCCGTATATTCATCTACAAGTTGATTGGTTGGCTTTGTAAATCGTCCGCCCCATAATTTCATTGTTTGACCGCTTCCTTTACATCAATCGTTGTTTTAGTAATGGATGCTTTTTTATTTTGTTGAGCACCTGTTACCGTTTCATGCACTTGTGTCGGCAATCCCCATAATTTAATAAAACCTAGTGCCGCTTCATGATCAAATGCATCTCCTTCAGAATATGTCGCTAGATCGATATCATAAAGCGAGTGATCTGATTCACGACCAACGACAAATGCTGTACCTTTATATAATTTCACTTTTACATTACCTGATACATATTGTTGCGTTTGCTCAATAAAGGACTGCAAAGCATCGGTAAGTGGTGAATACCACAAACCATCATACACCGTTTGAGCTAATTTCTGTTCAATAATCGGCTTAAATTGCGCCACTTCTCTCGGTAACGTTAAAGCTTCTAACTCTTGGTGAGCAGCAATTAGTGTAACAGCAGCTGGCGCTTCGTAGATCTCTCTTGATTTAATACCAACTAAACGATTCTCTACATGATCAATTCTACCGACACCGTGCTTACCTGCAATTTGATTTAAGTGTAAAATTAATTCATCTAAGTCCATTTTCTCACCATTTACTGCCGTGGGCTTTCCTGCTTCAAAGCTAATTTGAATCGTTTCTGGTTGATCAGGCGCATCAACCGGGTCAGTCGTCAAATCGAAGGCGTCTTTTGGCGCTTCAGCCCATGGGTTTTCTAAAATACCACATTCATTACTTCTTCCCCATAAATTTTGATCAATACTATATGGACTTTCTTTTCCAACCGGCACTGGAATCCCGTGTTTATCTGCATACGCTAATTCTTCATCACGCGTCATCTTCCATTCTCTTACCGGTGCGACAATCTTCATATTAGGGTTTAATGCGGTAAAAGCAACATCAAATCGAACTTGATCATTCCCTTTCCCTGTACAGCCATGTGCAACAGCTACTGCACCTTCCTTCTCAGCGATGTCAATAAGTACTTTCGCGATTAGCGGACGTGATAGTGCTGAAATTAAAGGATACTTTCCTTCATATAATAAATTAGCTTGTAGTGCTGGTAAAACATATTCCTCCGCAAATAGTGCCTTAGCATCAACGGAATAAGATTTAATTGCGCCAACATCAATCGCCTTTTTCTTTACAAATTCTAAATCTTTTCCTTCTCCTACATCTAATCCTACTGCGATGACATCATAGTTATATTGATCTTGTAGCCATTTGATCGCAACAGAAGTATCTAATCCACCTGAGTAAGCTAATACAATTTTGTCTTTTGTCATATTTAATCTCCCCTTAATGGTTGTTATTTATCATTTAATTTCGATCAGCTTTCTTTTGTATTATTATGCATTAAAAAGAATAATAATTCAACCCTTATTTGCATTTAATTAAAGAAAAAAACAGCAAAAAATTGTTATTATTGTTTAGGTTAAAGCTGAATTCCTTTGCAACTCACATATTCAACACATTTAATATTTATACATATGTAACAAACTTTCGGCAAAATCGTCTGATTGAGTACCAAAAGGATTGGAGGGACAAACATTGAGGACAACATTGTTTTTTATGTTACTGACATTATTTTTTATAACTGGATGTAACCAGGAACAACATGATAATACAATGATTAGCGAACGATCTGAAGCATCCTTAGAGTCATATGACTTAAATAACGATCAAGAGATAGCTGAAGATACAGTAAATGAGTTGAACGAGGGTACAGAAGAAAATCGCAAGATTATTTATAACGCTTTTCTTAAGCTAGAAGTGGTACAATACTTAGATACGATTAATTCAATTGAAGATACACTCAGTCAATACGACGGTTACATTGTGTCTAATCAAACCAGCCGAATAGATGAACATCTATACGATGGCGAATTAATCTTGCGTATTCCAGCAGCGTTTTTACACAATTTTATCGATACACTTCAAACAGAAGCCATAACGATTCATCATCAAAACATAAGTGGTGAAGACGTAACAGAAGCATATGTTGATTTAGAAACACGCCTAACATCAAAAGAAAAAGTAGAGGAAAGGCTCATTTCACTTATGGAAGAAGCGGATTCAACCGAGGATTTATTAAATATATCGAATGAGTTAGCGGATGTTCAACTTGAAATTGAACAATTAAAGGGACAAATACATTACTATGAAAATCGGGCTGAACTCGCCACTATTCACTTATCAATTTCCGAGCAACGAACTGATCCTGTACATGATCAAAATTTAAATGTTTGGGACAGAATAAAAGATCAATGGCTGACAAGTTATAATATCTTAGTAGTGGGCACGATCAACTTTTTTATCTTTATTATTGGCAACTTACCTATCTTATTGATATTATCAGTGCTGGCTTGGTTCATCCACAAATATTATGTGAAAAACAAAGGATAGTCACACGAAAAATTTAGAAATCATTAATTGTTAGTTGAGTGAATCAGGCCATTAGCGTCCGTTATCACCCACCTTAATAGATTTAACGTTTTATGGACATTATGTTGATATAAAGAATTCGAAAGCTGGGACTGAGACAAAAAACGATGCAAAATACGCACGGTCCACCTTAGAAACAGCGACGTGTTTGTATACTTAGCTAAACGGTCCGGCATTCACCTTTTCCATCATGTTTTTGTCCCAGCCCTTATCAACTTTATTCAAATACAGCGCTTTTTAACTGTTGTTTACGACGATGACGTTCGAAGGCTAATTCAATTAAACGATCAATTAACGCTGGATAATCAATACCCGTAATTCCCCATAGCTTTGGATACATACTTATTTTCGTAAACCCAGGGATCGTATTCACTTCATTAACAATCAGTTGATCGTCTTCTTTCATAAAGAAATCAACTCGAGCCATTCCCTCACAATCCAACGCCTTAAACACCCGCAAAGCTTCCTCTCTGACTTTTTCCGTTTGTTGATCGGATAATTGAGCCGGTGCAGATAAGATCGCACCCGTTTCATTAATGTACTTCGATTCATAGGAATAGAAACCATCTTGCGGTAAAACTTCACCCGGTAATGAAGCGATTGGTTTTTGATTTCCTAGGACAGCACATTCTATTTCACGACCAACAATTGCTTCTTCAATCAAGATTTTATCATCATATAAGAAAGCTTCATTAATACCTAGATCAAATTCAGCTTTGGTGTTAGCTTTAGTCACACCAACTGAGGAACCTTGATTAACAGGTTTAATGAAAACAGGTAATCCTAGTTTATTCTTAATCTCATTAAAATCAATCTCACTTTGTTGATGTTCTTTATACACAAGCCCCTTCGCAACTGAAAGGCCAGCACCACTAAGAATCCGCTTAGCAAAATCTTTATCCATACTTACAGCAGAACCAAGAAGATCAACGCCTACAAATGGCAAATTCAATATTCTTAATAGCCCTTGTAAACTCCCATCTTCTCCAAGTGTTCCGTGAACAACCGGAAAGATAACGTCCAACTGTGCGAGAGGTTGATTTGTCGTAACATTTATCACTTGAGCTGCAGATTCACCTGGTATAACCGCTACATGTTGGTTGCTATGATGTAATGCGATCGCTTTGGGATCTGTAGCATTTAATAAGTATGAATCTTGATGATTGAGGTGCCATTTTCCTTTTTTATCAACACCAAGTAAAACCACATTATATTTTTCTTGATCGATTGCCTCAACAATATTTTTTGCCGATTGCAATGATACTTCATGCTCAGCTGATTTACCACCAAATACGATTCCCACTGTTATTTTCTTCATCATATTTCTCCTCATTTCATAGACTCTGTATGATTACTCTATTTTCAATGACTAGATTGGTCTTTAGGTTTTTTCACTAACGCCATTATACCTGCTATGACATATAACAAGCTACCAAACAACGCAAATCCCATTTGAAGGAAGCTTGTTAACCCACCGACAACCAGTAATAAAATACCAGCTGGCTTGGGGCGACGATTCTCTTTCAACATCCTAATTGCCAATAGTCCTGTAACAACAACTATTACAGCTATAGCAATCATCAATATACCATTTACTCGAAGCGCATCAGTAAACTCTGTTAAGCTCAGTATCTCTGCATCATCCACCTCTGCAATGAGACCACTGTGCACATCCGACATAACTTCTTCATCACTTAATGCCCTCAACACATTAATGCCAGCAATCCCTAGAAAGATAAAGATAATACTGCCTAGAACAATTAAAGCCATTTCAACTTTCCTGTTTATCATAGATATCGTATCTCCTCTCACTTTCTCACCTCATTATGTATTCTAACACGTTCAATCGTTCTTCCACTACATTTAATTCATCCTAGATTGTTTAATAGCTATATGTTGATTGCTCCGACTCAATGCCACAATTAAAATTTCACACTGTTCATTTCGTCACTATTTTTTTCTATTTCTAAATCATCAGGTTGATCTTTTGATTTTTTTATTAATACCATCGCACCAGCGATGACATATAACAAACCACAAACCACAGCTAGCCAGATGCGAAACAAAATTGTTAAGCCTCCGACAATCAACAGTAACACACCAGCTAACTTAATTCGGCGATTGCCTTTCAATAGGCTAATTGCTAATACACCTACAACAATGCCTATAATAGTTACGACTTCAATAAATACGAGAAGTATTATAAAAGTATCATTAATAGCACTGAATCTCTATAACTCTCAACAAAGACGCCAACCATTTCCCCTATCATCCCTGCAAATAGTAGACCTATTAATCCAGCGACACTATACATCCCAAAAAGGGCATAGAAAATACTGCCTAGAACAATTAAAAACTTCTCCACTTTCCAATTTACCATCCTTCATATATCACCTCTCAAATCCTTACACCATTATGTATTTTAACACATGCGATCGCCGCTTCACTATGCTTCATTAAGCCTAAATGCTTTAAGGGGTTTAAGACCTATATCAAGACGTCGCTCGCAGAAGTCTTATCATAGATAACCACGTTCGACTAGACATAGAGCGTAAATCTTATTTATTTAGACGAGCGCTAAGGATCTGACTTACTCAACTATGACCGCTACCTTTCTGATTGAAGGTTTGTTTATGCAGACGGAAAAAGCATCTATCTATTTCTTCGATTTTTGCCTTGTCACAACATGTTCAATCACCAGCATTATGACGTTGCGCTCGTAAGCGCTTAAATTAACTTTTTTCAAAAAAAGCATTAAAAAAGACTTGAATTTTCTGAAAAATAGGTTTATGATAAATTACATAACTTAAGATGTTAACTATCCTTACATGGAAGGAGCGGTAAAATGAAAAAGATTGAATCAATCATTCGTCCCGAAAAGTTTGAAGTCTTACGTGATGCTTTAGCAGATGTTGGTGTTGGCGGCATTACTGTATCGGAGGTCGCTGGTACCGGGAAACAAAAAGGCCAAACCGGTGTGTTTAGAGGGACGCCTTATGAGATAAAGGTTGTTCCAAAAATTAAGATTGAAATTGTTGTTCCTGAAGCAAAAGCTAATGAAGTCATCGATTTAATTATCGAGACATGCAGCACCGAACAAATTGGTGACGGGAAAATTTTTGTATATCCTGTCGAAGATGCAATTCGAATCCGTACAGGCGAGCGCGGACGAGAGGCCGTACTTTAATAAATAGAAGGAGTGAAATACATTATGTTAAAGAAAATTGGACTTTTATCATTTATTGGTTTATTACTGGCATCCCCTGTGTACGCTGAAACAGGTGAAGCTGTTTCACAAGCAACCGCAGATATGCTTTGGGTTATGCTGGCCGCTTTCCTCGTATTCTTTATGCACGCTGGCTTCGCAATGGTTGAATCAGGTTTTACTCGGGCTAAAAATTCATTAAATATTATTATGAAGAACTTTTTAACCATTAGTATTGGACCTATTTTATTTTACCTGATCGGATATGGCGTCATGTTCGGCTCATCCGCTGGATCATTTATCGGTTCAGATAGCTTTTTACTAAGTGGCGTTGAAGATATTGGCTTCTTCGTTTTCCAAGCTATGTTTGTTGCAACCTGTGCAACGATCATCTCTGGCGCGGTTGCTGAACGAATGAAACTAGGTATGTATGTGTTAATTGTTATTGCCATGACTGGGGTAATTTATCCAGTAGTAGGACATTGGATTTGGTCAGACGATGGTTGGTTAGTTAATATGGGCTTTAGTGATTTTGCCGGTTCAACTGTTGTTCACCTTACTGGTGCAGTTGGCGCACTAACTGTTGTATTATTCTTAGGACCTAGACTCGGTAAATACGCCGGCAAGAAAATTAATGTAATTCCTGGACACAATATCCCCATGGGTGCACTAGGTGTTTTCATTCTATGGTTAGGATGGTTTGGCTTTAACGGTGGTAGTACATTAGAAGCTGATCCTTCATTGGTTCCTATGGTTATAGCAACAACCTTAATGTCTAGTGCTGGCGGACTTATTTCAACAGCATTGTATTCACAATTCCGCTTCAAACAAATTGATGCTTCGATGGCATTAAACGGCGTGTTAGCTGGTTTAGTCGGTATAACAGCTGGGACAGCAGAAGTTTCTATTGTCGGTTCAATTATTATTGGTTTAATCTCTGGTATCATTTTAGTTGAAGGTGTTACATTCATTGATACAAAATTAAAAATCGATGATCCTGTCGGTGCAACAAGTGTTCACGGCTTATGTGGAATTTGGGGAACCTTAGCAGTCGGGCTATTCTCACTAGACACTGGATTGTTTTACGGATTTGGAGTTGGTCAATTAGCCGTTCAAGCCATTGGGATCATCGCTGTTATCGCATGGACAATGGCAACCGTTGGCGGATTCACTTTTATCCTAACACGCTTCTCTTCTATTCGTGTATCTGAAGAAGAAGAAATCATAGGTCTTGATATTTCAGAGCACGGTTCTAGCGCTTACGAATTTAAAGATACCCTTTCCGGAAAGGAAACGATGGATAAAAACGGGGAATTTGGATTGGCCGATCGTTTGAATAATTTAAATGATAACAAAGCAACTTCCTAATAAAATGAAACTTCGATTCAGTGGGCATTTTCGTTCTTCGCCCACTGATTTGAACCAAGACATTACTGTCCCACCTAAATAGATTAATATCTGCCCTCTATTTTGAGATAAGGCTTTACGGACAGTTATCTGTGATAAATATTAGTTTCTCCTTTTATCATATAAAGAACGAAGGCTTCCATCATTGATGGGAGCCTTCGTCTTTTTAAGCTATTCACTTAAGTACCTTATCGATCCTTAAACTAGCTCTTTGCCAACTGATCAGCAATCGCTTTGACATAAGGTGGCAAATCAGGTGGCCTTTGGCTTGAAATAATATGTCCATCTGTCACCACCGGTTGATCAAACCAAGTCGCACCAGCATTAGTCATATCATCTTTTATTCCGGGCGTACTCGTTACTTTAACCCCATCTAAAATATTAGCAGAAATAAGCACCCATCCAGCATGACATATCTGACCAATCACCTTTTTTTCTCGATCGAAGTGGCGAACATATTCAATGACTTCTTGATATCGCCTCAATTTATCAGGCGCCCAACCTCCAGGAACTAGCAATGCATCATATTGATCCGGATTCACTTGTGAGAAACTCACATCCGCTTGTGCTGGAACACCGTATTTTCCAGTGTGCGTTTTGCCCGCTTCCTTACCTACTAGCACCACAGCTGCCCCCTCTTCCCTTAACCGAAGAACAGGGTACCATAACTCCAGGTCTTCAAAATCATCTTCGACAAGCGCAAGCACCTTTTTATTTTCCAGTCGCATATCACCCCTCCTTTTCAATCTACATTACAGATATATTAACCCTTATCGAAACGCTTTAAACATTAACCACATGATGAAAACGAAACTTCAACCTTCAATCGGTGAGCTGGGAGACTACAAGATGTAGGTCATGCAGACGTTGCCACAGGACGTGGCGATCTTAGTCTGTAACCCTTCTTAAGGACGTGCCGGTTCTAGTCTGTAATCCTTCTGCATTTTTAGTCTACGACCTTACTTAGTTGAGTGAATCAGCCCATTAGCACCCTCTTCGAAAGATTGAACGCTACTCTAGGTGTTTTACGCGTCATTATCTGCGAAAAATGAACGCACAGCTTCTTGAGGATGCTCAGCCGCACTAATCGCAGAAATAACCGAGACACCGTCTGCTCCAGCTTCTTTTATTTCATTTTTATGTTCTGCTTGAATACCACCAATCGCTACTATAGGTAAAGTACCAACTGCCGCTCTTATCTGAGAAATGCCTTTTAAACCAATCGGTTCTTTGGCGTCAGTTTTTGTCGTTGTTCGATAAATTGGGCCCACACCAAGATAATCAGCTCCATCTTGTTTAGCTTGGACAGCTTGTTCCACAGAAGTTGCCGACACACCAACAATCATCCCTTTTGGTGCAATGGCCTTAATTTCTTGAATCGATTGGTCTTCTTGCCCGACATGGACACCGTCTGAATCAATAGCTAGCGCTAAACCAACATCATCATTAACAATAAAAGGAACCTGATATTGCGCACACAACCTTTGCATTTCTTTGGCTAAATGAAACTTGTCCAACCCAATTCTAGCACCTGGACCTTTCTCGCGGAATTGAAAACAAGTAATCCCACCTAGCAACGCTTGCTCAAGGACATCCAACGGATCTCTCCCAGGTGTATTCATACTTCCTAAAATGAAATAAACATTTAAACATGCTTTATTAAACACGCTATCACGCTCCTTTTACACGTTCAACAGACAGACGCCCTTGAACATGTTCAGCCGTTGTATAAGACAGCGCATCCAGAAAAGCCAGCTGAAATTGACCTGGATATTTAGCCTGCTCATTGGCTAACTCAGCCGCAACTGTATAATAGCCTACCGCTGCAGTTGCAGCTTCAAGGGTTTGAAGATCTACCGCTAAAAATGCGGCTGTTACGGCACTTAATAAACAGCCCGTCCCCGTGACTTGGGTTAAAATAGGCGCACCATTCTTTACAAGGATACTCTCCTCTGCATCGGCAACAACATCCTCTTGACCTGTAACCATTACAGGAATATCAAGCTTCTTAACCGCTTGTCTAGCAACGTAAAGGTGATCCAAATCACCACGTACATCAACACCGCGCACATCAGCTTTCACCCCTGCAAGTTGGCTAATTTCACCTGCATTCCCTCTAATTAAATTTAACTTTACTTCCGACAAAATGCGCTCAGCCGCCTGATTACGCAAAGTGGTCGCACCGACACCAACCGGATCAAAAACAACTGGAATGCCTTTTTGATTAGCAGATTTTCCGGCAATAACCATAGCTTCTACTAATTCCGATGTCAAGGTTCCAATATTCAAAACAAGGGCATCAGCATTATTTGCCATTTCTGCAACTTCGTTATGATCGTGCGCCATAACAGGGGCAGCCCCAAGTGCATATAGTCCATTTGCAGTAAAGTTCATCACGACTTGGTTGGTTATATTATGCACTAAAGGTTGCTGCGACTTAACCGCTTCTATAATCGCCTTTGTATTTATCATAATTACGCATCTCCTCTCTGAGTTGGCAAACCTTTTAATCGATACCCCCAATGATTAGTCGGACCGTTTCCTTTACCAATACCTAACGGAAATCGAATTGCATCCGTAATAAATTGCTTTGCAAACGAAACAGCTTGATAGGTATCCTGACCTTTGGCTAATTCTGCAGTAATAGCAGCTGCAAACGTACACCCCGTACCATGAGTATGCTTAGTTTGATATCGATCCCCAACGAAATGTTCTATCTGTTCACCATTGTAAAATACATCAATAGCTTGCTCCTCCAAGTGTCCACCTTTTATAACGACCGAGGATGCCCCCAAATCATTTACAATGTAACGGGCCGCTCTTTCCATTTCATTTAAACCTTCAATTTTTTGCCCAATTAATATTTCTGCTTCTGGTAAATTAGGCGTTACTATGGAAGCTAGCGGTAATAGCAAGTCACGGATAACAGCTTGCGACGCAGTCTCCATCAAAGCATCGCCACTAGTCGCAACCATAACAGGATCCATCACATAAGGAATGGAAGGGCACTTCTTTAAATATGTCGCAATTAACTCCATCATATCAATTGTAGAAATCATACCTGTTTTTATTGCATCTGGTTCAATATCATTAAATACGCACGCCAATTGTTGTTCAATAAAAGTGATCGGCATATTCTCAACAGCTTGTACGCCCAGTGTATTTTGAGCAACAGCTGACGTTAATACACTCATCCCAAAAACTTGTCGCTCTTGGAAAGTTTTCAAGTCCGCTTGTATACCTGCCCCTCCAGTAGGATCAGTTCCCGCAATAGTTAGAGCTGTTTTCACTAGCACTATTTCTTTTCCTCCTTTAATAATGTAGCTTTTATTTATCTTAACGCTCCCTTTATCCCAACCTATATTTTAGAGCGATAAAAAACCACCCCAACGAATTGGAGCGGTTATCTTTTTAGATAAAGAAAGGTAGTCTATGACAACGCCCCACTTCCCTCCGTTGGTACTAGCCAAATCAGGTTCAAAGGGACCAAAGAAAAAACTTTATCTCAGCGTTTAATACGCGCCCCTAGTGGATAGATATATGATTATATTTACACTAAAACACTTATCTCTTATTCTGTCAAACTATTCATTAATGATTAATAACACCCATCGCATTTAATGGCCAAATTCGAAACACAACTTCTCCGATTATAGCGTCTTCAGAAATCACTCCAAAATTCCGACTATCTCGGCTAATCGGGCGATTATCACCAAGAACAAAATATGAGCCTTCTGGAACAACATGATAGCCTTGCTCTTCCTCCAAGTCATAGTTATAAGTGAACAACTGATTATCATGCAATTGCACCTTTAACTCATCTAAGTAATCCTCTTCATAAGGTACATCATTGATGTAGAGGACATCATTCTCTATTTTAATTTGATCTCCAGGCAAACCGATCACTCGCTTAACATAGTTATCATCTGCATCAGGTGCATAAAATGCTATTTCATCAAAGCGATCAATAGAACTGATTTTACTAATAATTATGCGATCGCCATCACGAAGATTAGGCAACATTGAGTCACCTTTTACTATTGAAGGCGTCATGACAAATTCTCTAACGACAAATACAATAACCAAAGCAATAATTATCGCTTTTAACCAAGAAATGATTTCCTTTACCATTTAAGTCATCCTCATTTTCTATCAATATTAATCTTATTATACGATTAAATTCCAGTAAAAGCTACCAATTAAGTAAGCGCAGATTCACTAAAATTTTTACATATCTCGACTCGTCTTTTGGTAACGGATATAAAAGGACCACTTAATTAGCGGACGAGGTCTACAAGAAGTGGCGGTCTTATTCTGTAATCCTTCTTAAAGATGTGAAGCTTTTAGTCTACGATCTTACCCATCCTCCGATTGATCGTTGGGCGGATCAGAAGATTAACATGCGTTATCTCCCACCTAAACAGATTTTTTCTCTTCTCTATTTTAGGACTAACGCTTTACAGATACTTATCTGTGATAAAAATGAGCGCAATGGTCTCATTGCGCTCATTTTTATTGATTATTCTTAAGCTCTTCAATGAACTTATTAGCAAATTGTTGACATCTTTCAATATCGTCTTGGTCCGGAGTTAAGTCGACTTTCAATAAGGGTTCAACCACTGTTGATCCCACCGCATTAAATTGCTCAGCCATTATTTCTAATGCCACCCCATAAGCAGGGTAATAGGAATCACATGAGCCAAAAAGTCCGACTAATTTTCCCGATAAATCTTCTTCACCTAAGTCTTGATGGAAATCTTCTACTTCATAAGGGAGCTCTCCGTCTCCCCATGTGTAAGTACCAAACAGAATTGCATCATAATGAACGAGATCAAAAGCTGCAATATCATCAATATCAATCTGAAATGACTCAACCGTAAAACCCAAGGACTTTATTCGCTCACCAATAGCCCCAGCCATTTCTTCAGTATTACCTGACATGCTCGCATAAACCAAAACAATTTTCACACTTGTTCACTCCCTCTTGACTATATTAATTGATAATGATTATCAATGTCAAGAGTTGCTTTCTACGATGACTTCGGATTGTTCGCTCTATCATAACAAGCAACGAGAACCTCTTCCATCATTTGATCAAATTGATACTTATCAAATACCTCTAGCGCAGCTGCTGTAACTCCCCCAGGGCTAGCAACATCATCAATAAGATCTTTAGGGCACTTCAAATCTGACGTTAGCATCTCTGCAGCCCCTCTAACCATTTGGGCTACAAGTTGTTTAGCCACAACTTCAGAAACACCTGTATCTTCAGCTTTTCTAATTAACACATCTGCCATCCGATATACAAAAGCTGGCGAACTCCCTGTTATCGGCGTTAAGGCATGTACTTGTTGCTCCGTTAACTTTTTAAACTTACCAATACTAAACAATATTTTTTCAACAAAATATTCTTGTTCATCTGTTACATGTGTACCGGGCGCAAACAACGTCATCGATTCCCCTTTTGATGCTGCAGTATTCGGCATTACCCACGCAACAGCAGCTTGATCAGGGAGGCGTTCTTCCATATAAGAAATATCAACTCCGGCAGCTACCGTTATAACGAGTTGATCAGTCATCACTTGCGCCAAGTTAGCTAATACATCTTCGTGTGCTTCTGGAGGCATAGCCAAGATCACTATATCTTGATCTGATACATGTTCCTGCCACTGGGTTGTGGCATCGACACAAAACCTTCTCTCCACTTCACTCAACCGCTCATGATTACCATTATTAGCAACGAGTATATTAACAAAGTCCGCTTTCTTCAACCCTTTTATAATCGCCTGCGCCATTCTACCTGCACCAACGATTAATATTTTTTCGTCCGACACTTTTTTCACCCTCCTCAAGTACTATGCATTTACCATTTTTAAAATTCCCCACCAATTTGTAGCCGCTTCAAACATTTAAATGCCTCTTATCCTTATGTAGTCGATTGAAGCAAGTTGCTCTCCATTTCTACTATACCTCTACGAACGAAGCTTGACAACGTTATCTAAAAGATAATTTATTTTGATCATCCTTTTAGCTAGAAATAAAAATCGATGAAGCCTAGACTCCATCGATTCCTATCAGTTTTAGACAGCATCTACTTTTAGTTCAACATCAACATTGCCTCTTGTTGCTTTAGAATACGGACAGAAGTCATGGGCCTGTTTAACCAAATCTTCCGCTTCTTGCTGTGAAACACCTTTAATTTCCACGTGTAGAACAACAGCTATTTTAAAACCATTATCTGCACTATCCTTTAATAAACTGACATCAGATGATAGCGTTGATTCAATATTTTTTTTGGCTTTTGAGGCCATTAAATTTAATGCACCATCAAAACAAGCGGCATATCCAGCAGCAAATAGTTGTTCAGGGTTCGAGCCCGTTTCACTACTTTTACTTGCGGGATCAACTAAATTTAAGTCAATCACACCATCATCAGACTTAACATGACCTTCACGCCCACCTTGAGCTACAGCACGCGAGGTAAATAATACATCACTCATTCTTTTATCACTCCTTAATATATTAGCCTCTAGATTAACTATTCCTTTTTTATCAATTATTAAACATAAAACCTTTAATCATTGAGCATTTTGCTCCTACTAATGGGTCGTTGGTTACTAAGAAGATGTGATTATTAAAGTAATTACTTTAATCAGATCATTACGACTACGCTACAATTAAACCATACACTACCAGCTAATCATTCCAAAAAATACTTTAGGAAATCTAATGAGGCGATGCTTGGAATTTCATCACAAACAGAGAAGGTATTATCAAGTTTTGGGAAGATGGCTTAAAGCGAAGTGGCCAATTCGAGAATGTGATTACCGTCGGGATGCGTGGCGAACAGGATACAGCCATCATGGGGAAAGAAGCAACGTTAGCAGACAATATCAACATGCTTCAAGATGTATTACAAAACCAAAATCAACTCATCCACAAACATATACACCCTGATCTATCAGAGGTACCTAGGATGCTCGCCTTATATAAAGAAGTAGAACCTTTCTTTTATGGTGATGAAAATACTCCAGGGCTTATACATTCAGAGGAACTTGAAGATGTCATATTAATGCTTTGTGATGATAACCATGGCAATCTCCGGACTCTACCAACAAGAGAAATGCTTAATCATAAAGGCGGCTATGGCATGTATTATCACTTTGATTATCATGGGGGTCCGATTTCATACGAATGGATCAACAGCTCTTACTTACCTAAAATTTGGGAGCAGATGACCATGGCATACGATTTTGGTGTCCGAGATCTTTGGATTGTTAACGTAGGTGGTATTGCTACTCAGGAATTCCCATTATCTTATTTCCTGGACTTAGCTTACGACTTTGATAAATGGGGTACAAACGCAATTAACCAAACTGACTTTTATACCAAGCATTGGATTGAACAGAATTTTGCAAACAAATGCACTGAGGAACATCAAGAAAAGTTGTTTGACCTAATAATAGGTTATACAAAGCTCGCCCATAACCGACGACCCGAAGCGATGAATGTCAATGTTTATCACCCCGTTAACTACAAGGAAACAGACTTGATGCTTTCGAAAATTGATCAACTATTGCAAATAGCTGAAGAGCTTTATCATGCTGTCGATCCCGACAACCTTTCTGCTTATTTCGCTCTTGTCTACTATCCAGCGGTAGGGAATTTAAACCTTCAAAAGCTATGGCTCCTTACAGGAAAAAAATAATGCCGCTGCCAAACGAGGCAAACTCAAGGCAAACAAACAGGCTGAACAGGTGCGGGCTTGTTTAAAAAAAGCTTGTTGAACAGTACCAAACGATTGAAAATGGGAAATGGTATGGACTTGGACTATCTGAACATATAGGCTTTACGCATTGGAATGAAGATGAAAACCAAAACCCAGTGCTTATGCAGGTGTGACCAGCTAATAAGACCAGGCTCATCATCACCGTCGACGGAACCGAACAGCACACTGAAGGTTCACCATGGCACCAACACAAAAGGTGAATTGAACCAATTCCAAGTGATCCAAGGCTACGGTAAAACCTTATCCGCCGTTAAAGCCTTCCCAACGACAGAGCATTTTGTGCTCAAAAAAGATGCTCCTTATCTCGACTATCAATTTATGTTAACAGAAGCAGGCAACTATGAGCTAGAACTATACATGCAGCCGTCTAAATCCAGTAACCAAAGTAAGTAAGCTATTTTGCGGCATTCAAATTAACGATGATGATGTGAAAACAGTTAACATTCTACCTGATGACTACCGTGTTAACGGCCACACCTGGGCAGAAGGGGTGCTAAATAATATCCATAAGCACGTTAGTACAATTAAAGTCAAGAAAGGTGTAAATTTGCTACGCATCTATGCTATCAGTCCAGGATTTGTCTTAGAAAAGCTCGTTATTTATTCCAAAGCAAATAAGCCAAAAGCTAGCTATCTTGGACCACCAGAAACTTATTATGTAGGAAAATGACGATCAGATTCATTTTGCACAAAACCGTGTATTCTTTCCTTTTTTAGTATGTTCCTTTGTTAAATTCAATTGCTTATAACGCAAAAAACACGCACGATAAAAATCGTGCGTGTTTACTCTCAAAAGATAGCGACAAATAAAATCACCGGGAGAAAATCGAATCCCCCCTACACATTGAACGTTCAATTTATGTTAAAGCAATACTCTTTTTCCGCGTTAAAATAGCCTCTGCATTTTTCACCCGTTCTTCAGAAGGTGGCTCTATACCTTCTAACGGATAAGACAGACCTAAATTCTCCCATTTGTAAACACCTAACTTATGATAGGGCAAAACATCGATTCGATCAACATTAGATAAAGTTGTAATGAAATCCGACAAGCGCTGTAACAATTGATCATCATCACTGCCACCCGGAACCAACACGTGCCGTACCCAAATTGGCACTTGCTTCTCATCCAAATAACGTGCCATATCAAGAATGTGCTCATTAGACACACCGGTAAGTTCTTTATGCTTATCGTTATCAATTTGTTTCAAATCAAATAAAATCAAATCAGTTACTTCCATTAGCTCATCTAAAGTTTTAATAAAACGAGGTGAACGACTGAAACAGCCACCAGATGTATCAATACATGTATGGACACCCAATTTCTTAAGCTCAGTAAATAATTCAAGTAAAAATTCGGCTTGAATCAATGGTTCTCCACCACTAACTGTCACACCACCATTAGAAGATTCGAAAAATGGAATATAAGATTTAACATCTTCAACAATTTCTTGAACTGTCATCTCTTTACCACCGGTCATCTTCCATGTATCTGGGTTATGGCAAAATTGGCAACGTAACAGGCATCCCTGGGTGAAAATGATATACCGCAAACCAGGACCATCTACTGTACCTAAGGTTTCTATTGAATGAATGCGACCTTTCATGTTGTTCCCCTCCTAAATTTGATAAAAGTAGGAGAAGATAAATCTTCTCCTACAGCTAGAATTATTTATAAACTATCATGGAAAGTACGATTAATAACATCGATCTGTTGTTCTCTTGTTAACTTAATGAAGTTAACAGCATAGCCAGACACACGAATGGTTAATTGCGGATATTCCTCAGGGTGCTCCATAGCATCCAACAATGTTTCACGATCAAACACATTAACATTTAAGTGATGACCTTTTTTCTTAGCATATCCATCAAGCATCGCCGCAAGGTTGGCTTTTTGAGTGTCTATATCTTTACCAAGTGCTTTAGGAACAATTGAGAATGTATTAGAAATACCATCTAATGAATAGTCATACGGCATTTTAGCAACAGAATTCAATGATGCTAACGAACCATTTGTATCACGACCATGTAATGGATTAGCCCCAGGCGCGAATGGTTCTCCCGCTTTTCGGCCATCTGGTGTATTTCCTGTTTTCTTACCGTAGACAACATTTGACGTAATGGTAAGAATAGATTGCGTATGAACGGATTGACGGTATGTTTTATGCTTTTTAATCTTATTCATAAATGCTTTAACTAAATCAGAAGCAATTTCGTCGACACGATCATCATTGTTACCGTATTTAGGATAATCTCCCTCGATTTCATAGTCAACAGCAATACCATCTTCATCGCGAATCGTACGAACTTTTGCATGTTTAATTGCACTTAATGAGTCGGCAACAACTGATAATCCTGCAATCCCACAAGCCATTGTACGTAAGACTTCACGATCGTGAAGTGCCATTTCAATTCTTTCATAGCTATATTTGTCATGCATGAAATGAATAATGTTAAGTGCATTCACATAAACACCAGCTAACCAATCTAACATGACATCATATTTTTTCTTAACTTCATCATACTCTAAATATTCAGAAGTGATTGGTGCGTAGTTAGGCGCTACCTGCGCTTTTGACTTTTCATCGACACCACCATTAATCGCGTAAAGTAAAGCTTTTGCCAAGTTTACACGTGCACCGAAGAATTGCATTTGCTTACCAATACGCATTGCCGATACGCAACATGCGATACCATAGTCATCGCCATAATGCGTACGCATCAGATCATCATTTTCATATTGGATTGAGCTTGTTTTGATCGACATCGCAGCACAATATTTTTTATAATTATCTGGTAACTGCTCAGACCATAATACCGTTAAGTTAGGCTCTGGTGCTGGTCCTAAATTATCTAGTGTGTGCAAGAAACGATAAGAGTTCTTCGTTACTAACGGACGCCCATCTTCAGCAATACCCGCTAATGATTCTGTTACCCATGTTGGGTCACCACTGAATAATTCATTATATTCAGGTGTTCTAGCAAACTTAACTAGACGTAGTTTCATAACAAAGTGATCAACTAGTTCTTGTACTTCTTCTTCAGTTAGCACGCCATTTTCAAGATCACGCTCAACATAAATATCTAAAAATGTTGAGACACGACCAAGACTCATCGCAGCACCATTTTGTTCTTTAATTGCTGCTAAATAGCCAAGATATAACCATTGAAAAGCTTCTTGAGCAGTAGTTGCTGGCTTAGAAATATCAAAACCATAAATATCCCCTAATTGCTTAAGTTCTTGAAGCGCACGAATTTGTTCCATATGCTCTTCACGATCGCGGATAATATCTTCTGACATGACACCATTTCCACCAATTAAATCCAACTCAGCTTTTTTCGCTTCAACTAATTTGTCTGTACCATAAAGTGCCACGCGGCGATAGTCACCAATAATTCGACCACGGCCATAAGCATCAGGTAAACCTGTTACCACACCTGCACGACGCGCCGCTCGAATTTCTGGAGTATAAGCATCAAATACACCCTGGTTATGCGTTTTACGATAATCCGTAAAGATCTTCTCTACTTCTTCATCTAGCTTATATCCATAAGATTCTGCTGATACCTGCGCCATACGAATACCACCATATGGTTGTAGAGAACGTTTGAAAGGTACATCTGTTTGTACACCAACCACCTTCTCTTTACCTTTGTCAAGATACCCCGCATCATGTGAAGTGATGGTTGATACAATCTTTGTATCTAAGTCATAAACACCACCACGCTCACGTTCTTCTTTTGTTAAATCCATAACGCGATCCCACAATGCTTTCGTTGCATCTGTCGGTCCAGCTAAAAACTCTTCATTACCCTCATATAAATTGAAATTTTTTAAAATAAAGTCACGGACATCAATTTCTTTTTGCCAGTTACCATCAACGAAACCATTCCAAGGATTATTTTTTGTAACTTCTTCTGCTACTTTCATTTCCGTTACCTCCTCATTTTTCAACACTTTTTTAATACCATATCATCTTACTTAAAGTATATACCCTTACTAGCTAAAAATAAAGTGAAAAAGATCACATTTTAAAACTGTTATAATAAAAGTTCATATTTTGTTCAAATTTTAGTTAACTAAAGCGATGATATAGTATCTAAATTATGATAACGCTATATTAGCTGTTTTTATCGCATTTTAATTAATTGAAATTGAAGTTATACATCGTCCTTTTTAACACGTAATTTATTCTGTGTCATTCTGTATTACTTATTTTATATATTAATATTAATACAGGTGAATCTGAATGGATTCCAAATATCAACAAATTCCTCTTGCTTCACCGTTTGTCATAACCTCCTATCCAAAGACATATACTAACACCACTGTGCTTATTACTTTACTTATCTTTTATTTGTGACCATTATATAAATAAGGAGGCGATATAAAGTGAATAACTTTATCTTTAACAACCCTACAAAACTTATTTTTGGTAAGGATATGTTAAACCATTTAAAAGAAGAGATCCCCACTTATGGTAACCGTGTGCTACTCGTTTATGGTGGAGGTAGCATCAAGCGCAATGGACTCTACCAGGAAGTGCTTGATCTTTTAAATGAAATAAACGCTGAAATATTTGAGTTATCAGGTGTCGAACCAAACCCACGCGTCACGACAGCGCGTAAGGGGATTGAGATCTGCAAAAATGAGCAAATTGATTTTATCTTAGCTGTTGGTGGTGGAAGCACAATCGACTGTGTCAAAGCTATTGCAGCTGGCGCCAAATCGGAGCATGACATCTGGGATATTGTTACAAAAAAATATCAAGCTAAGGATGCATTGCCGTTCGGAACTGTCCTTACGTTAGCAGCAACTGGTTCGGAAATGAATGCAGGCTCGGTGATTACGAATTGGGAAACAAAAGAAAAGCATGGATGGGGAAGTGCGGTCACTTATCCTAGATTTTCTATTTTAGATCCTACATATACATATACTATCCCACGCGATCAGACTGTATATGGGATCGTTGATATGATGTCACATGCACTTGAACATTATTTCCATCACGAAACCAATACGCCATTTCAAGATCGGATGGTAGAAGGCTTATTAAAAACAGTAATCGAAACGAGCCCTAAACTGCTAGCTGACCTTGAAAATTACCAGCATCGTGCTACTATTTTATACTGTGGGACAATGGCTTTAAATGGGATGGTCAATATGGGCTATCAAGGCGATTGGGCAACACATAACTTAGAGCACGCTGTTTCTGCAGTTCACGACATTCCTCACGGCGGTGGGCTGGCTATTTTATTCCCAAACTGGATGAAGCACGTGCTAGATGAGAACGTGGCACGTTTCAAAAAATTCGCCGAGCGCGTCTTTGACATTGAACAAGGTGCCCTTTCGGATCGCGAGGTTGCTATCAAAGGAATAGACGCTCTAAGCGATTTCTGGAAGTCAATCGGAGCGCCAAGTCGATTAGCAGATTATAATATTAATGAAGAAACCATTGCAGAAATGGCAGACAAAACAGTCACAGCGCATGCAAGCTTTGGTAATTTTAAAAAGCTAACACGCGAGGACTCTGTTGCGATTTATCAAGCAAGTCTAATCGAGTAGGGGGGTGATTAACCCCCGTCCCCTCACACCACCGTACATACCGTTCGGTATACGGCGGTTTCATTTAAGTCCAACGTGCAGTTTCGTATCTACCAAATAGACTTTTAAGTTCTTGACCTGCCCCCCAGTATTGATTATTAAGTGCTCGACCTAATATCGGGCTATGTGACGTCCGTCAATAGCCTTTCTCGTGTTCCCCCATTCCCATGCTTTACCTGGTTCAATACCACAACGAATCAGATTTTTCTTTTTCGTTGTGGTTTTCTTCCATTCTTTCCACCGAATCATTCGCAACCTTCTACTCACCCAGGCATCTAGCGCTTTGAATATAGAGGGGGGGTTCTGCTAATTGGTAATAACCTAGCCATCCCACTAAGTATTGATTAAGTGTCTCACTCCTTTTCTCCATATTTTTTTGATTTATAATTAATACATATCTCTAATCTTTCAGTATCTTTCCTACAGGCAAAGCCAACTACCTTTCTCACTAAGGGAAACGTCCTTCCTAAGAATTAAACAACGCTTGTAAATACTATCGATCACAACCTCTTTCTTAATTTAAATAATTAGTTAAAGCCAGTAGAAACAAGACACCTTTACAAAATTATTTATGGTAATGACTTTACATTTAAATGTAAAAATGATACCATAAATGTAAAATAGATGGGATTAGATATTCAAAAATATTACTGGGTGTTCTTGTTATGAGTATTTTATGGCTTCTTTTCCCTTCACCCAAGTTATAATAACTGTCTCTGCTAAGGTGATTTTGATCAAATGCAGTAAGAGAGGAGAATTTTAATGGAAGCGGATAAAGAGATAGAAACAAGGGTAGTCATTTTTAAATCCTTGCTCATGCAAATGCTTCTCTATAGTATTGGAATATATTTGGTTGGTAGTTTTTTTTCTCCTTATCAATTTGACCCTTTATTACCCATAAGTTCTATAGTAGGAATAGGAATAGCAATGCCTGTCATTTATTACTTTTTGAATAACAGAAGCTTCGGACCCATGCACCTACCAAAGGCATCGTTAGTAGTGATACTATCTCTTCCTTTTATAGGGATAACTGCGACTGCAACATATTTCAGTATAGACTATGTAATCAGCATAGTTATATAAGGTGACAAATTATTATTAAGTAAGGTTGGCTTTCCCCAATTGAAAAGTACTGCGACGAAATAATCCACTGAGGTATAGACACAGTGGATTATTTCCGTTTTATCCTTAAAATAGTCCCTTAGCTGCCATCGATAAAAAGAATGATATATCATGTTGATTTTCAGTCGATATCTTAACAATCATATATTCTTATAGCTCATTTTCACTTCCTATACTGTTCCGATTAGATAATATTGTTCTCTAGGATCATTGGAATGAGTATTTAATGCGTTTGTTTTGAGAGTATAACAATCTAGAACAACCGTTTAGTTTAATAGTCAACTCACCTAAAATCCCCCCTACACCTTACCGTTAATTCAATATTGGTTAAATGCATCGATGATAATCCTAATAGCATTTCGCTCACCACTAAGGCATGGACAATTTTGGGGCCATCAAAAGAAACGATTGAAGTAATGGCAGATAAAACAGTCATTGCCAACCCTAGTTTCGGAAAGTTCAAACCACTTTCTCGAGAAGATTCAATCGCTATTTACAAAGCGAGTTTATAAAAAAACTTCAACCAGCAGCCGTTTTCGCGCTTCTCACATTGATTGGTAGTTGAGCGAAAAAGGACATTAGCATCCGCTAACACCCATTATAGATGGTCTCTTCCCACTATTTTCAGATGGGTGTTTTACCAACAGCTATCTATAGCTATGAAAAAGATGGTGTGATTTTTTATCACATCATCTTTTTCATAGAACGAACACCCACCCCAATCTGTCAAAACGTATGACAGACCTCTGTTACATACGGAAACACAAACTCAGATTCGATGCGTTTCTTCCATTAAATATTATAGAAGAAATAGTTCTTAGTATAAAAATTTTTGATCAGCACATACTACTAAATATTAATTATAGTAGGTGATAAATAATGAATGAACAAGAACTTAAACAAACGATCATAAAAATATTAGATGATCATCAAATCGGAACGATGGCTACTATCGCTAACCAACGCCCCCATTCTCGTTATATGACTTTTTTTCATGATAACTTCACTCTTTACACCGCTACATCCAAAGATACACATAAAGTAGACGATTTACGTCAAAATCCATATGTGCATATTATCATTGGCTATTCATATGAAGGAATTGGCGATCAATATTTAGAGATTGAGGGACAATGTGAATTACATGATGAACCCTTGATTAAAGACCGATTATGGAATGACAAATTAAAGCATTGGTTTTCTGGTCCAGAAGATCCTAATTATCTAGTACTGAAAATTACCCCTTCTGAGTTCCATCTTAAAAATACCAATGACCATCAAAACCATCGTTATAAACCAACGATATCAGATTAAAACAAGTGCTGTTATAGCCCCTATTTTAATCTAACTGCAACAGCCACAACCTAAAAGTAGTATGTTTTAATCAAAAAAAACATACTACTTAGACACCACAAACCTTATTATATCAAGGGTTGAAGTCTTAAAAAAACTTAGTTGTTTAATTAATGTGAATAATTTCACAAACCTGTCACATTTATGTGATTTTGTAAGCGCATACAGATGTTATGATGAAATCAGAAAGAACGAGGGGGGATCAGATGATATTAACAACATGGAAAGATTTTGGGACAGATGCAGAGTTCTATACGCAAGCAAACTTTGAAGAAGAAGTTAATGACAACTTCGAAGGTGTGTATTTTGAAGAGGGAAAAGACATTCCGAATTATATCTGGACAACACAATATGTTGTTGTCATTAAGAACAACACTAGAATGTTTAACGATGTCTCATTTGTTAAAGTTCCTCGTAACCCGTCGGTCCTTGTTTAAGTGTTATTTTTTTGAACTCGTTTGCTCATTATTTCACATAAATTCTTAGGAGGGAAAACCTATGGTCACAAAAGTCGAAAAGAAAAATGAAGTAAAAGAACCTACTGTAGCAGAAAGCATCGATGCGTTAGCAAATAACGCTCAGAAAGCTTTAAAAGAAATGAAAAAATTAACACAAGAACAAGTTAATGACATTGTTAAAGAGATGGCATTAGCTGGTCTAGATCAACATATGTATCTAGCAAAATTAGCGGTTGAAGAAACCGGACGAGGTGTATATGAAGATAAAATTATTAAAAACATCTTTGCTACTGAATATGTTTATCACAACGTGAAATATGATAAAACAATTGGTGTCATCAGTGAAAATGAACATGAAGGTATCGTAGAAATTGCCGAGCCGATTGGTGTTGTTGCCGGTGTAACCCCTGTAACTAATCCAACATCTACGACCATGTTCAAGTCTATCATTTCTATTAAAACAGGTAACCCTATCATCTTTGCTTTCCACCCATCCGCTCAGAAATGTAGCTCTGAAGCAGCGCGTATTTTATATGAAGCTGCAGTTAAAGCAGGGGCTCCAGAGCACTGTATTCAATGGGTTGAAAAACCTTCAATTGAAGGAACACAAGCATTAATGAAACACCCTAAGGTAGCAACAATATTGGCTACAGGCGGACCAGGAATGGTTAAGTCAGCTTATAGCTCTGGTAAGCCAGCACTTGGTGTAGGTGCAGGTAACGTACCTTGCTATATCAATAAATCAGCCAATGTTAAACGAGCTGTCAATGACCTCATTTTATCTAAAACGTTTGATAACGGGATGATTTGTGCGTCAGAACAAGCGATGATCGTTGATAAAGAAATCTATGATCAAGTAAAACAAGAAATGATTGATAACAACTGTCACTTCTTGACAGCAGCCGAAAAAACAAAAGTTGAAAAGCTTGTTATCAATGAAGATACTTGTGCCGTAAATCCAAAAATCGTTGGTATGAAACCAGTGAAAATTGCTGAGATGGCTGGCGTTAAAGTACCTGAAGATACAAAAATTCTAATTGCAGAACTTACTGGTGTTGGACCAGATCATCCACTTTCACGTGAAAAATTAAGCCCAGTTTTAGCAGCATTTAAAGTAAATAATGCTGAAGAAGGTTTACAACGTTCTGAAGAAATGCTTGAATTTGGTGGTTTAGGGCACTCAGCTGTGATTCATGCAAGTGACCAAGAGGTTATTGATGCATTTGGTGCACGAATGAAAGCTGGTCGTCTGATCACAAATGCGCCATCTTCTCAAGGTGCGATCGGGGACATTTACAATGGTTATATTCCGTCATTAACATTAGGTTGTGGTTCTTATGGCGGTAACTCAGTATCTACAAACGTTGGTGCTATGCACTTAATTAATGTTAAAAAAATGGCGAGAAGGAATAATAATATGCAATGGTTTAAAGTTCCACCAAAAGTTTATTTCGAAAAAAATTCAGTTCAATATTTAGCAAAAATGCCTAATATCACAAAAGCCTTTATCGTTACCGACCCGATGATGGTTAAACTCGGCTATGTCGATAAAGTTCTCTATCACCTACGCAAACGCTCTGACTACGTACACTGCGAAATTTTCTCTGACGTAGAACCAGATCCATCTAAAGAAACAGTTATGCGTGGAGCAGAAGCAATGAATGCGTTCAATCCTGATGTTATTATTGCTCTTGGTGGCGGTTCAGCAATGGATGCTGCTAAAGGAATGTGGCTATTCCATGAACATCCAGAGACAGATTTTAATGGGATAAAACAGAAGTTCTTAGATATTCGTAAACGTGTTTACAAATATCCTGAATTAGGACAAAAAGCACAATTTGTTGCGATCCCAACAACATCTGGTACTGGATCTGAAGTTACTTCATTCTCAGTTATTACAGATAAGCAACAAAATGTAAAATATCCATTAGCAGATTATGAGTTAACACCTGATGTAGCCATCATTGATCCACAATTTGTAATGACCGTACCAAAAGTAGTTACAGCAGACACTGGGATGGATGTGCTGACACATGCGATTGAAGCTTATGTTTCTAATATGGCTAACGATTACACAGATGGTTTAGCTATTAAAGCCATTCAACTTGTATTTGAATATTTACCAAAAGCTTATCACAATGGTAGTGATGAAGTGGCCCGTGAAAAAATGCATAATGCATCTACGATTGCAGGGATGGCATTCGCTAATGCTTTCTTAGGTATTAATCATAGTTTGGCACACAAACTAGGTGCAGAATTCCATATCGCTCACGGTCGTGCGAATGCGATTCTAATGCCACACGTTATTCGCTATAACGCTAAAAAGCCAAGTAAATTTGTTTCATTCCCTAAATACGAGCACTTTATTGCGGATCAGCGTTATGCTGAAATCGCAAAAGCGTTAGGCTTACCTGCTAAAACGACTGAAGAAGGTGTTGAAAGCTTAGTCAATGCTATTTATAAACTAGCTAAAGAGCTTAATATACCAATGAGCATTGCTGAAAATGGCGTTGACAAAAAAGATTTTGAAGCTAAAGTTGATTATTTAGCAGACCGTGCTTTTGAAGATCAATGTACAACAGCTAATCCGAAGTTACCACTCGTAACTGAACTAGCTGAGGTTTATCGCAACGCATTTAAAGGTTAACTTTCACTCCCCTATTTGAATATTTATATACCAAGAAGTCCTTCGTTCTAGTCGACGAAGGACTTCTCTTTTTGTTCTAGTTGCTGCAATCGGTTTACATTACGACTAATCAAGCTATCTAAAAACTGATCTATATCACCAGGAATTGGTGAATCTTCCGTTAAAACTAATCCTGCTTGACTACTTTTCAACAGCATCCATAATAAATAGCTCACCCATTTACTTTGGGGCTCTTCTCCTACTATAGCAGCCTCTAGCTCGACTGCTAACTGTTGTAGCATATTTTCTGTGAACATCACTCACCCCCTAACTCGTCACATTTAGTAACAACGGATTATCAACAGGTAAACCTTCTTCATCCCTATTACTATAATAGAAAGCATCTATTTTAAATTTATATTGCTCTTTAGTTGGCCAAGTCAACGTTAAATGTAAGGGTTCAGCTCGATCTGCTCCATTAACCTTCTCACCCAAATAGCTAAACCAATATTCTTCTCCCCCATTTTGATGATCTTCTAAGAGCTGCCAGTTGGCTTTGATTTTTTGCTGATCTCTCCTATCCTTAGCTAATAAGTATTTCCCGGATATTTGATAACGAACAGAAGCATCTATCCTAACGCAAACTATTAGGTTTTCTAGTGGTTTGACTGTCCCATTAAGTATATGATAGCTCATATTTATACAAGACCATTCATCGCTTTGATTTGATATATCAATTGACGAAGCCAAAAAAGAAATGACTTTATTAAAACTAGCATTTCGACTAGAATAATTTGATGCTTTTTCATAAAGTTCCTGCCAACTACGATCCAAAGCTTCTAGTTTCGTCTTTACTTCCAACCATGATGTCACTGTTATACACCTCCATTACATTTTATAGTTAAATGGCTTTAATTATGATTGCTTTTATCTCTGCTCAGATCAATCATTTTTTTTAGAGGCACAACTTGTCCTTCTCTTTTGAAGTTATTCATGTTAACCTGTTCATTATTCATATAATCAGGATTGATATTCTCACTATCCGCTTTCTTAATTTACTTAAAAACGAACCTTCAATCCGAGGCAATTTCGTTGTTCTCCTCCTGATTGCTAATTGCGTGAATCAGGACATTAGCATCCGTTAGCTCCCGCCTAAATAGATTATATCTACTCTCTATTTTTAGGCGGGCATTTGACGGACGGCTATATGTGATAAAAAAAGAGCTATTTTCACTTTTTATGAAAATAACTCAAATGATACACCTATTTCTTAGGCGGACAAGGTTTTGATGTCCCAGGGAAAACAACCGGACATTGTCGTGGAATAACCGGGGTCGGACATTCATCAACAGCTAACAGATCTCGCGGCTCACAGAAACTTGCTTCTAATTCTAATGTAACATCTGCAACAGCTTGAACGCTTTGGCATACATTTAAAGAAATGTCTACACTTTCTAATGCTGTCGCAACACAATTTACAGTTGCACTACAGGTTACATCTGAAATCCGAACAACGAGCCGTGTACCTTCTGGCGCACATAAGAAAACAGATTCAGGAATCTCAATCTCGATCGGATCAGATATTTCTAAAAATGGGGTAGTTCCGTCAAAACCAGTAAATTCAACAACTAACGATAATGTCTTTTCAAAGCTTACACGTTGCAATTCTACTTCTACACCATCAATTATAAATTCGCGATCTTGTCTATCCGCCGTTTCAACGACAGTAATTTCCGCATTTTGTGGCAGTGGATTTCCGGTGGCTGGATCTATTAAATAGCATCTTACTGCTAAATTGCTAACGGTTGGTCCACAAGGATCAATTGCAAGGGCACCGAGATCAGCCGCTGGTACATTTTGATTTACTGTTTCTTGAAGAATAACCCAGTCATAAACCTTCTCCGCATTAAAGCAAAGCAATTCTTCTTCGGGATGCGGTGGTCGATTTAACATATGCTCTACTCCTTTACTGATTATTTTTATTTCAATAACAAAATATGTGTATAACCTTATTATGCTCTGTGCGATAGTCTATTTTCAGGTCATTTTATTCAAAATGGGCATCTGTTCATCATTATTCACCTTTACGAAACACCTAAGCTAAAAACATGCATATATTATAATGTATGCTAATGCCCGAGGTGAATAAAAGTGACAGAGCTAAATGAGGATTGGCCTACTTTAAAGGAGCGCTACCAAAAAATAATTAGAAGTTATCAAGCAAATGATTTAAGCCATGCATATAGTACACTCCAACACAAATATCATGAGGTTGTTAAAGCACTTAATCAACAAATCGAGAAAAACACGCGACTCGTTGAGCAGCTGAATAAGCAGGAAAATAAGCTGAACAGTTTACAAGATACATTGACAGAAAAAGAATCCTTAATATCGAAAGAAATCATTGAATCTCATGTTATCGATTCGTTAATATTTCATATAAAGGCATTTAATCAATTAATCACTATCCTGTCGCATTCTGATTTAGAATCCCATTTAAAGGAGGTGGAGTGGATCATGTCTGAAACAACAGAAAAAAAGACCGATTCAACTGAGGAAGCTACTCACCCTGTTAATCATGAACGAATTGATAACGAAGGGAATGATAGCGAAGATATACCTAGACCCTTTAATTTTCAAGATCTTCAATCTTATCAAACCGCCTACCTAATACCTATAAAAAAAGAACATCAAAATCAACCTATAACTACACCAAGATTTTACTATGATAAAAAGAAGATCTTAGAAAAACTAAAAGAAAAACAATTGAAAAAAATCTTAGAAGATTACCCTACCGAAAAATCTTCAACCCAAAGCAATGGTCATGAAACCAGTCAAAAAATAGCTCAGCCTGAACCGTCAGAACTTATAAAACCTACTACCGAAAATGAACCCACTCAGGCTCACATTGAACAAGAATTCTTTACTGAAGAGAAAATAAAGATGGAGAAACCCATTCATCTTCTATTGAGAAAGCTAAGAGACTTATTTGGCATTACACATGATTAGTGCTGCAATCTCATGTGCTCTCCCCATACCAATAGCCGAACTTAACGTACTATAATAGTATGTTAAGTTTAAGGGAGGGAAAAAAATGACAAAAAGAAGAGTGATCAAAGCAACACCCGTCAAACGATCTGGTGGATGTGGCTGCGGCAAAAAAAAAGTCATAAAAAATAAATAAATCTTTGTGTGGTAGCATTTCATTTACATGATTTTGCTCTAATGCATTCAACGCAAAACGCATTCGCTTATCTTTCTAGCGAATGCGTTTCTATAATCTTTATTGCCTTAAGCTGAATATACCTCATTAACGATCTAGATATTCAACGATAAATTGAAGATAGCTCGCTAGTCCTGCTATACTTAAAATGGTGATTAACCATTGAAAAAAAGTAGGGAAATAATACAACCCCATTAATAAAATGATAGCTGACCATATTGAAACACACCAATGACAAGCATAAAGCTCACCAAAGAAATAACGAGCTCCGGTCCCTCTCCCTTTTATGATGACCTCTATCTGATCTTCTCCTAGCGGTTGTTCCCTTTCCTCGATTAAATAGTTTCTTAATTTACTGGAAATAAAGTCATAACGGAGCAAACGCATCAAGCGAAAGGTAGCAATAATGACTAGGAAGAACTCAAACCCTGTCACCACATTAGCCCACCTGCCTTTCTTTCCCTCTTTCTAGTTAGTTTATGCAAGGCAAGGGTGATGTGATTAAGCGTTTGATTACTTTTTCCAAATTTGCACACGATTATTCAGCTCTGACACCACAACTTCCATATCAAAAAAGCCACTTAAAACAGGGGCTGTTAACAATTGTTTCGTTAGCCCACTATGAAATACTTTCCCCTCTCTTAACATTAAAGTGTTCGTAAAGATGGGTATGATTTCATCAACGTGATGCGTCACGTAAAGAATAGTTGGCGCATAATCCATAGAGGTGATTTGTTCGACCGCCTCCAGTAATTGTTCCTTCGCCAAAAAATCTAAACCGTTGGTTGGCTCATCTAAAATAAGTAATTTAGGCTCTCCCATTAACGCTCGGGCAATCATGACACGTTGGCGCTCGCCCTGAGACAACGTGTAGAAAGATCGGTTCGCATAATCAAAACACCCTAATTGCTTTAACAATTGCTTTGCTCGCTCTCGCATCTTATCTGTTGGTGTCTCATATAAACCAATTGAGGCAAATCCTCCACTTAATACAATTTGATAAGCACTATCGCTCTCATAAAATCTTGCTTGGAGGGTCTGCGAGACAAGTCCAATATCTTGCCTTAATGCTTCACCGAGTGTATCTTTACCAAAACAACGATCGAGTACTTTTATCACGCCCTTTGTAGGAAAGTAATAAGCACTTAACATATGTAACAATGCCGTTTTACCCGCACCATTTAAGCCAAGTACCGCCCAATGCTCACCTTTTTTTACCGACCAGTTTATATCCTCTAACACCCATTTTCCTTCTCTTAATAAGCCAACATCCTCTAAATAAATCATCTTATTAATCACTCCAGTAATCCTTTATAGTCGTATTATCATTTAATTATCTGAAATATTCGAGTATTTTACAAGATGAAAACGGTAAAGTAACCAAATTTTCCATAAATACGAGAATCTTTAATGATTTAGCCGAAATCCTAACTATATGCTTAATCAATGGTAATCATCATGTTTTATCATTAATAACTCTTCATTATCAAGTTTAATCTTGTTTGAGCTAATATGTGTTTCGTATTATGATAATTAACGTGTGAGTTTGTTATGATATCTGACAAAGAAGGGAGTAGATCATGATTAATCAAAAGATCGAATTTTCGCCTCCAAACCAAGATGACGGTAAACAATTGTGGAGGCTTGTCAATCAAACAACACTCGATAATAATTCTGCATACAAATACATTATGATGAGTCATTATTTCACCGATACGTGTGTAGTGGCTAAAAATGATCAGCACGTCGTTGGCTTCATCACTGGATTTATCTCTCCTAAACAACCTGATACTGTATTCGTCTGGCAGATTGGAGTTGATCCAGAATATAGCGGGAGAGGAATAGGTTCTTCTCTATTAACTACCTTAATGGATCAAGTAAAGGATAAAGGTGTCAATTATATTGAAGCTACAATTACACCTTCTAACAAAGCATCACAAGCTTTATTTAAAAAGTTTGCATCTCACCACCAAGCCGTTTGCAATATTCAATCCTTTTTTACAGAAGACTTATTTCCAAACAACAGTGAATATGAGGAAGAACTCAAATTTAGAATTGGACCGATAAGAGAGAATAACAATGACTTAGGGGGCAAAGAAAATGTCAGAAGATATGAAAGTATTTGAAAATTTAGAATCAGAAGTGCGTAGCTATGTTAGAAATTTTCCTACTATCTTTACAAAGACAAAGGGCTATAAAATGTGGGATAAATCTGGACAGGAATATATTGACTTCTTTTCAGGTGCTGGAGCACTCAATTATGGCCATAATGATGAACACATGAAACAAAAACTCATTGATTATATTGTTAGTGACGGCATTACCCATTCTTTAGACATGGCCTCAGCCGCTAAAGCAACTTTTTTGAAAGCTTTCAATGATATTATTTTGAAACCCCGAGATATGGATTATAAAATAATGTTCCCTGGACCTACTGGAACGAACACCGTAGAGAGTGCTTTGAAATTAGCCAGAAAAGTAACAGGACGTACAGATGTCATTAGTTTCACGAATGGTTTCCACGGTATGACCATTGGTTCATTATCCGTGACAGGGAATGCGATGAAACGTAAAGGTGCTGGCATACCATTACAAAATGTAGTGACCATGCCTTATGACAATTATGTAGATGATCAGGATTCCATTGACTATATCGAGCGATTTTTAGAAGATAACGGAAGTGGTGTAGCCATACCGGCTGCTATGATTTTAGAAACCGTTCAAGGAGAAGGCGGTATTAATGCTGCTAGTTTCAGTTGGATTAAGAAAATTAAAGCATTATGTAAGCGTTGGGGTATTTTGTTAATCATCGATGAAGTACAGGCAGGTGTAGGTCGTACAGGGTCTTTCTTTAGCTTTGAACCTGCCGGAATTAAACCGGATATTATTTGTATGTCCAAATCTTTAAGTGGTTACGGTTTACCATTTGCCGCTACATTAATTCGACCTGATATAGATATCTTTGCACCGGGCGAACATAACGGAACTTTCCGTGGCAATAACCATGCCTTTATAACCGCAACAGCAGCACTTGATTACTGGAAGGACGATCAATTAACAAATAATATTAAAGCAAAATCGGGCAAAACACATGACTTCTTACATCAGCTTGTCGAAAAATATCCAGAACTTAAAGGAGAAGTAAGAGGACGGGGCTTAATGGTCGGTGTCGCATCTGAAGTTGAGGGCTTGTCAGCAAAAATTGCTGCTAAGGCATTTGAATACGGACTGATTATGGAAACCGCTGGACCGAATGACGAAGTCTTTAAACTCTTTCCTGCCTTAACAATTGACGATCAAGGCTTGGATCAAGGACTTGCTATTATTGAAAAAAGTGTAACTAACGTGCTAAAGACAGAAGCACAACCAGTATAAGAGGGGGAATCTGAAATGAAAGTGGTATCTTTAGAAGATGTATTAGGTACAGAGCACGAAGTTGATGGAGGCAATTGGATTAGTCGTCGCCTCATTATGAAAAAAGATAACATGGGCTATTCGGTCAATGATACGATTATTAAAGCCGGCACGGAAACACATATTTGGTATCAAAATCATTTGGAATCTGTATACTGTATTGAAGGTGAAGGCGAAGTCGTGACGCTAAGCGATAATAAAGTATGGCCAATTCAAGCTAACCAACTTTATGCCCTAGATAAAAACGATGAACACCTCCTTCGGGCAAAGACAGACATGCGCATGGTTTGTGTATTCAACCCAGCACTATCTGGCCTTGAAGTTCATGACGAAAATGGGGTTTACCCTGTTGACGTTAGTGAATAACAATCAATATAGTTGTTATAAAAACGAAGACTTTAATACGTCTTCGTTTTTTAGGTGCTTTGTGAACAACCATTGGTGAAGTGATATGCTCTTCAACCCTATTTAGCACAGATAAGCGCCCGCAAAACCCCTACCTTATTTAGAGCGTAGAGCTCATCTATTAAAGCGGGTGATAACAAACGCTAATGTACTGGTGCATTCGATTAACATATCGGTGACATAGAATGAAAACGCCCGCTGATTGAAACTTCATTTTATATTTAATCCTTGCATTTGGTATACTATAGGCGAGGTGAATAAATATGCCAAAAAATATAGACGATTATTTAAATGAAGGTATCTATGGAGCTCAACAAACAAAGCCCGATGAACGGAGACTATTTCTAGGAAGCTTGCGAGAACGCGCTGTTTTTGTTCTTACGGTTGAACAAATTAAACAAGGTGTAGGGGTTCAAGAACTGGATGATAAACTCGATTCACATCGTGACGCTAAATTATTATTAAATGGGCAAATATTATTTGATAAGCTCACACCTTATCGACGCCTAGCTTTAAAGTACGATACAGATTACACCCTTGTCGATGAAAAAAGCAACCAATCCGCATATGGGCTCGTCCTCTGTTATGATTATGCTATCAACCATGATGAGATCTTTCTAAATGATAAAGAACCACTTATCGATGATGATACAAAAGAACAGGTCAATCACAAGAGGCCGCTATGGAAAAAATTGCTTGGTTATGAAGATTAATAAAATGAACCTTCAACTCGTGGAGAAGTTTTTCGTTCTTCTCCCACTGATTGAAGGTTCATTTAACCTAGCCATTAACGTCCGTTGTCACCTGCCTAAATAGTTGGGCTATACGCTCTAAATAAGACAGGGGTTTTACGGAAACGTATGATCACACTTGAAATTTATACTTCTTGCCTTGTCCACAAAACGCATATTCTCTTTTCTGAAAATTACAACGCGCTAACGCCTAAACATGGACAAGTTTTAATACCTTAATTAATCGTTCCATTCCTACTTCTATCTGATCAGGCGAAGCATTAGTGAAGTTCAAACGCATCGTCGATTGCTCTTCCCCACTAATATAAAAAGGTCTACCAGGAACAAAGGCAACACCTTGTTCAACAGCCACCTTTAATAATGTTGAGGGATTAATGTGATCTGGTAAAGTAACCCAGAAGAACATCCCGCCTTTAGGCTCTAAATAACTTAACCCTGGAATTTGAGCTTCATCTAAATAACGTTTCATTATCAACATTCGTTCATAGTAAGTAGCACGAATCGTTTCAATATGACGATCGAGGTCATAGTCATTGAATAGATGCATAAGCGCATGCTGACTAATCGAATTTGTATGCAAATCGGCAGCCTGTTTAGCTTGAGTGATTAAACGAATAATTGGACTTGGACCTGTTATCCAACCGATACGCATAGCTGGTACCACCGTTTTAGAAATGGTGCTCGTATAGACAACGCATGTATTGTCGATATCTAGTGCAGCCAAGCTACCTGGAATCGTTGCTGGGTCAAATTGAATATCACCATATGGATCGTCTTCCATAATTACGACTTGATATTTTTTTGCAAGTCTGACTAACATTTCACGGCGCACTTCCGACCAAACTTTCCCATCAGGGTTAGAGAAAGTTGGTACAACATAAATGCATTTCGGCTTTAGTCTTTTAATCTTCTCTTCAAGATCTTCTTCTATCATTCCTTCATGATCCGATGCTACCGCAACCACCTTTGTTTCATAAGAAGAAAAAACTTGTAACGCTGCTAAGTAGGTTGGATCTTCTGTTAAGATAACGTCACCTGGATTAAACATAACACGTGAAAACAAATCAATCGCTTGTTGTGAGCCTGAGGTAATTAAAATATCCTCAGCGCTCCGTATAATACCTTTTCTGTTCATACGTGCAGATAGTTGCTCTCTTAACGGTAATAAACCTTCTGTTTCAGCATATTGGAGAGCTTTATTGCCCGATCTAATTGCTTTAGAGAATGCCTGCTCAACAGCTTCTACAGGGAAAAGTCCCTCGTCAGGCAAACCGCCTGCAAAAGAAATGACATTCCCTTTATTAACAACCTTCAAAATATCCCGTACCGCTGATGAATCGAAATAACGGACGCGATCTGCAAAACCGTACTCCATGATTACTTCCCTTCTTTCAACTTAATTGCACTGCTATCCCAGTATAGCACGGTCATCACCCAATTGCTCACCACGAATCCGTTGAAACTCATGCAGTAGCTTTTCAATCGTCAATGTTAGCTTTTCTTCTCCAGCAATATCGAGAATGATTTGCCCCTTATCCATCATAATCAAACGATTACCAAGATCTAATGCTTGTTGCATATTGTGAGTAATCATCAAGGTGGTCAATTGTGTTTCTTCAACAATTTCTCGCGTCAAATTGGTAATAAGTTCTGCACGTGAAGGGTCAAGTGCAGCTGTATGTTCATCTAGAAGTAGTATATCCGGATTAGTAAAGGTCGCCATCAGCAATGATAAAGCTTGACGCTCACCACCTGATAACAAACCGACTTTAGCACTTAATCGATCCTCTAGTCCAAGATGTAAGCTGTTTAGGGCTGACTTGAAGAAATCACGTCGCTTCTTATTTACACCTGGTCGGAGCGATCGCTTTTTATCCCGTGAATAGGCTAACGCTAGGTTTTCCTCAATCGTCATGGTAGGAGAAGTACCGGCCATTGGATCTTGAAAGACACGTCCAATATATTGAGAGCGTTTATACTCAGGCATCATCGTCACTTTTTTTTGATTAATTTGCACATCACCAACATCAGGTAATAATGCACCTGATATAATATTCATTAATGTTGATTTGCCCGCACCATTACTCCCAATTACCGTAACAAAATCTCCTTTACTTAATTTCAGATTAATATCTTGTAAGGCCTGTTTTTCATCTGGAGTGCCTTCATTAAACGTTAGGGAAATGTCGTTTACTTCTAACATCTATACCTCTCCTTTCGCACGTTGTTGAAGTGCTATACGTTTGCGCCGCTTCCGTTTACTTTCTTTATGTGTTGAGATTAATTTTGGAATAACAAGCGCTAGAATAACTAATACAGATGTAATAAGCTTTGTATCATTTGCATCCAAAAAAGTTGACCGTAGAGCTAATGCAATAACAATCCGGTAAAGAATAGCACCTAAGATGACGGCAAATGTCGTACGCATAATGCTTTTTGTTCCGATAATCGATTCACCAATGATAACAGAAGCTAAACCAACGACAATCATACCTACTCCCATATTAAGATCAGCAAACCCTACATATTGTGCATACAAAGCGCCCGACAATGCGACAAGACCATTCGACAAACCTAAGCCCATAATTTTCAAATGATCTGTATTCGCCGAAAAACTTCGAATCATCTTTTCATTATCACCTGCTGCACGTAGCGCCAACCCCACCTCTGTTTTTAGATAATAATCCGTTATAAACTTAATCACCAACGTTACCACTAACATGACGATGAGAATAGACCACGTTCTCGGTAGTGAACTGGCCCCGATAGCGGATAATCCTTGATTCAAAGTTGTATCAATTCCTAAGCCACTCCAAATATCACTCAATCTAGTGAATACTGTTGATTGATTAAGTAAGGGAATATTTGATTGACCCATAATTCTTAAATTAATTGAGTACAAAGCAGTCATCATTAAAATACCAGATAATAGCGGATTAATTTTCCCCTTTGTATTCAACAAACCGGTCACACTTCCAGCAATGAAACCTGTTATTAAAGCTAGCATTGTCGCTAAAACAGTTGATACATCATGAGTAATCGCAATAGCAGCCACAGCTGCTCCCGTAACAAAACTACCATCAACCGTTAAGTCGGGAAAATCTAGCACTCGAAATGATAAGTACACCCCAAGTGCCATAATAGCGTATATAACTCCTGCTTCGATGGCACCAAAAATTGAAATAAACACGTTCTTACTCCCCTTCTGTCATTTTAAACATTTAAAAGCCATTTCACTTTCTGCATGATTGGTTGCAAGAGCAAGCTGACTCATTTAAACCATTTAAATTTCTTTTTATTTTTTAGAAAATGGTGTTTCCAATCACATCAGTATTAATAATAATGAGAAAACCGACCATGTCTATTGGTACATGAGTCGGTTAAATCTTAAGCTTTAATTTGTTTCAGCTAATTCGTCCCAATCACTATGCCATTCGACACCTTGTTCTTCTACTGCCTCTTCATTAATAAAAAGTTGCATTTCAGGTGGGTATTCCACATCAATTTCATTAGGTGTATTTTCTCCAGTCAGAATATCTACGGCCATCTCACCTGTGCGATAACCAATCGTATAATAGTCAATACCAAATGTAGCAAAACCACCACGTTCTAAGGAATCCGGCTCTCCAACAATAAGTGGGATATCTTGATCATTGGCAACACTAACAACGGTCTCTAATGCTGATACCACCGTATTATCTGTTACAATATAGATCACATCTACTTCCCCAACTAGTGATGTAGCTGCTTGTTGCACATCAGCTGACGTTGAAACCGTACGATCCACTATACTTAAATCAGTATCTTCAACCGCTGCCTCCACATGTTCAATTTGTGTAACCGAGTTCTGCTCACCTGCATTATAAATAACACCGATCGTTGCACCTTCAAAATAAGTGTCAATGAAGTTAACTGTTTCTATAATAGCATCAGGATGCATATCCATTACACCTGTAATATTTTCACCGGGCTGATCCATTGCTTCTACTAGTCCTGATCCTACAGCATCTGTAACTGAGGTAAAAACAATTGGGATATCATTGGTGGCCTGTAAAGCCGACTGTGCACTCGGTGTTGCATTAGCAAATATTAAGTCTACATTATCAGCAACAAAGTTTTGTGCAATTGTCGCTGTGTTACTTTGATCCGCTTGAGCATTTTGCATATCATATTCAACATTTAAACCAGCATCTTCTATAGCAGCCTGAAATCCTTGATAAGCCGCATCTAATGATGGATGTTCAACAAATTGTGATACGCCAACTTTAAATGTTTGTTCATCACCCTCTTCTCCTGTGTCGCTAGCACATGCTGTCACTACTAATAACAAACATATACCCGTCACCATAAACCATAGCTTTTTCTTCATAGATCTTGCTCCCCTCAGCATTCCTCTTTTTTAATTTTCTGAATTTATGCGGACTATTATAACACATATTGATACAACCCGGTACATTTTTATTCGTTAATTTCTAAGAAAAATGTTGGATATTTAAAGAAGGATAGAATGCCTATTGCAATCACAGCATTCTATCCTTTTTTATATCATTTTATTACGAGAAAATCACTAATTGCATTCAATCGCCACCTGTTTCTACAGGTAATTCAGGATAAGAAATCCAATCACTATAACTACCTGGATATAATTTAATATTTTTATAGCCAAGAGCAGTTAAAGCTAAATAATTCATACATGCAGATACGCCAGATCCACAAGATAGAATCACTTCATTATTCGGATCCAAATCACCAAAATAGTTGCTCAGCTCCTCCTTAGAGCGCCATTTCCCGTCCTCATTTAACACAGCTGTCCACTCAAAACATTTAGCCCCTGGTATATGACCTGCCTTATGATATAACGGTTCGGTCAAACCCAAATAACGCTCTTTAGCGCGCGCATCAATCAGAATACTCGTATCGGCATGGCGTTGTCGCTTCACATCATCAATATTAACGACCATTGCTTGGTTTACTTCAGCTTGGTAATGTTGCTTTACTGGTCTCTTAACGATAGATGTACTTGGGAAACCTTGGTCTGCCCAAGCTTGATAACCACCATCCAAAATATATTTCTTTTCATGACCATAGTAGTCAAGCAACCAATACAACCGAGCCGCAAACATCGCATTACCTTGATCATAAATAACTACTGTTGTATCTTTATTAATACCTGCCTGACTTAATTTATCTAAAAACACGTGTGAATCTGGTAGCGGATGTTGACCACCATGTTCAAGTGGTTTAGAAGACATGTCTTGATTCAAACCAAAGTATTGAGCACCTGGAATATGACCCTGTTTATACATTTGGTACCCTTTCTCTGGGTTAAGCAATTCAAAGCGCGTGTCGATAATCACGACGCCAGATATCTGATCATAGAGCTGATCAACATTTATTAAAAACTCCATCCCTCACCCCTCCTACTTTTGAAATGATATCTATTGATTACTGATCAATAAGTCGATTTTAATTATCCTATGTAGAGGACATGATTGGTCACAGATAACCGTCCGTAAACACAAGCTAATGTCCTGATCAACTCCGCTACCAATCAGTGGGAGAAGAACGAAAGTACCCACTGATTGAAGATTCGCTTTATGTTAAAAGCACACGATCCGTTTGTCTTAACGCTTGAATTGTTTTTATACCAAGCCCAAACATGGCCATTTTCAATTCCAGTTCACGTGTCTCCATTGCATTCAGCACCGCTTCAGTCGAAGTCGTTGCTTGTTTCAGAATAGAGCGTGCAAATCCAACATGACTTGCGCCTAGAGCCATGGCTTTAGCTGCATCTACGCCTGTACGCATTCCTCCGCTTGCAATAAGTGGGCAATCATTCACCTTTTCTTTAATCGATACTAAGCTTTCAATAGTAGAGATTCCCCAATCCACAAAAGCCTCAGCTGCTTCCTTGCGAATTGAATCATTCGAACGTAGTTTTTCAACTTGACTCCAAGACGTCCCTCCAGCACCAGCAACATCAATAAATTGGATACCGACATCTTTAAGTTTTTTAGCAGTTTGTCCATCGATACCCCAACCCACTTCCTTAATGCCAACAGGGATTTCAAGATTTTTTGTCAGTTGATCTATTTTAGGTAACAAGTTCTCAAAGTTCGTATCACCATTTGTTTGGATAACTTCTTGAATTGAATTTAAATGCAGTACGAGCGCCGTCGACCCGGTCATATTAACGATGTCTTTACATTGTTCAGCAGAAAATCCATAATTCAATTGAACCGCACCTAGATTAGCAACAATCGGGATCGTAGGTGCATATTTACGAATTTGAAAAGATTCACGGAAACTTTCTTTTTCAATTAAGGCCCGCGTTGAACCTAAGGCAAAAACCCAGCCTCGCTCTTCTGCGGCAGTTGCCAAATGTTTGTTAATTTCACCAGCTTGTTCCGCACCACCTGTCATTGAACTAATTAAAAAAGGCGTTGCGATTGGGGTTCCCAAAAAAGAAGTGTTTAACTCTATATCATTGAAATCAATTTCAGGCAAGGCATTATGAACAAGGCGGACCGATTCCATCCCTGAAGTAATTCCTTTTCCAGCCACTTGATCTGTTAAACATAAAGTAATATGCTCAGCTTTGCGTTTGTTAATTTCACTTCCCATCAATAAAACTCCCTTTTTAACTATTTAGTTAACATCATTAGCAATTTAGCTTTTCGCTGATTTGTAACAATCGCACGTTTATGAAAAACTTGGTATTGATTCTCTTTCACAACTTTAATAATTTCTCGATAAGTGATTAATTACTTGTTGTTCCCATTGTAACTCAGTATAATGATGCTTTATCATTATTTCAAGCGGGATATATCGTCTACCAAGCTTTTGATCGGCGCCAATGTCTCGAATAATATTAACAATCTGCATGGCTTTACCTAGTGCAATACCGGATTCAATCAAAGCACGATCGGGGGTTGGATGTAAGATTGGAATCAGCATCTCACCTACAGAACCTGCAACTCGATAGCAATAATCCTCTAATGCTTCCATTGTATCATAAGTTGTTTGAATATAATCAAGTCGTTGCTTGCTCAAGTTTTCCTCTCTTTTTAAAAAACCTCTTGATCTGAAATGCGTTTCATCAATTATGATGAATTCAAATCAATCGAAAGGGGTTTTTAATAATGATAGTAGGGCTGTTAACCTTTATATTACTCTGTTCTTCTATTTTATTTTTCGCTGGCTCCGCGATAAGATGGGCTGATAAAGCCAACACACAACATCATATCGTTAAGGAAACCGATCCTTATGCCCGTTTATTTAATATTTATTACTAATAACCGTCCGTAAAACGCCCGCCTCAAAATAGAGAACAGATCATCCATTTAGCGGGAACTAACGGACGCTCATGTTCGGATTCACTCAACGACCAATCAGTGAGAGAAGAGCGCAAACCCTACTGATTGAAAATTTGTTTTATTAAGCTCGTTATACAACAAAATTTCAAGTATTATCGGTGAAAACAAAGCTATGGTAAAATAAAATTATATCTATATAAATGGAGTTGAAATTGATGAGACAAACCATGGTGAATCGTTTTATTTCTTATGTCAAGATCGATACACAGTCTAACGAGGACATATCCACTTGCCCTTCAACTGAAGGACAATGGCAATTAGCCAAGCAACTCGTTAACGAGTTAGAGGCTATTGGTATGACAGAAGTGACGCTAGATGAGTACGGCTACGTCATGGCTACTTTACCAGCGAATACGGATCAGAAACTTGAAACGATCGGCTTTTTAGCTCACCTTGATACAGCTACTGACTTCACTGGAAAAAATGTAAATCCACAAATCATAGAAGATTATGATGGTAAAGATATCGTTCTTAACAGCACCGATCAAATTGTCATGCGCGTATCTGATTATCCAGCACTAAAAAACTATCAAGGCCAGTCACTGATCACTACGGATGGGACAACTTTGCTTGGGGCAGATAATAAGGCAGGTATTGCAGAAATTATTACCGCAATGGAATATTTAATGCATCATCCTGAGATCAAACATGGCAAAATCCGAGTTGCCTTCACACCAGATGAAGAAATTGGACGTGGACCTCATAAATTTGATGTGGAAGCATTTGGCGCTGACTATGCTTATACAGTAGATGGCGGACCAATTGGAGAACTACAATATGAGAGTTTTAATGCTGCTGCGGCTAAAATAACCTTTAAAGGTAACAATGTCCACCCAGGTACAGCAAAAAATAAGATGATTAATGCGATGAAGTTAGCAATGGCATTTCATGACCGTCTTCCTGCTGAACAGGCTCCTGAATTTACAGAGGGATATGAAGGGTTTTATCACCTCTTATCTTTTACAGGCACCACAGAGATGGCTAAGCTATATTATATTATTCGTGACCATGATCATCAGGCATTCCAGAGTAAAAAAGAGCGCTTAACTAAGCTCGAAATGGAGTTCAAACAGAAATATGGTCAACAATCCATTCATCTCGAATTAACTGATCAATATTACAATATGCGCGATAAAATTGAGCCTGTTAAACATATTGTTGATATTGCTGCCAACGCAATGAAGGCACTTGGTATTAATCCCATCATTGCACCTATACGTGGCGGAACAGACGGCTCTCAACTTTCTTTCAAGGGATTACCAACACCTAATCTATTTACTGGTGGAGAGAACTTTCACGGGAAATACGAGTACATTTCAATTGATCACATGGAAAAAGCCGTACAGACAATTGTGAAAATTAGTCAGCTCTTTGCAGAACAAAAAAGTATTTAATGGTGAAAACCTATTAGAAAAGTTAATCCATCAACAAATCTGCGTATTTTTCTGATACTTTGCACTTAACATTTTTAATTTTGTTCATGTTACGCTATTCTACTATGCAAAAAAACGCGGATATTCAATTAACCAGTAAATCCGCGTTTTCCATGATCATTTGAATATAAAACGACCAATCAGCGGGCACTTCCATTCTTCTCCCATTGATTGGCCATTGAGTAAATTCGAACATGAGCGTCCGTTATCTGTGATGAATGTGTACTAGATAATATAAGTAATCACAAACATAGTATAGCAAAGAAAATAATAAGATAAGTAGCATACTTGATAAAGGCTACGCCTACCTTACTAGGATCTGTCTTTTTTCTCGGTTTTCTCCACTTCTACATCTTTATTTTGATCCATATTATCCATCTCCTTTTACAAACACAAGCATTTACCAACTGTTTACCCGCTGAATTAGGAGCTAAACATTCATGTTCGGGGTTGTCGATCATTGTTAAGTAAATACTCAATTCTTTGATCCAATTTGGTGATCCGTTGTAATGCGAGTTGATCAGTTATTTTCCGATAGTGGTGGGCGCCTCCTGCTTCTTCTACTTTTGTATCCGCTTGAACAACAACCTGTTGAAGTGGGGTTAGCTTTAAGAAACCCTCTGGTAAATAGGAGTCTGTATGAAGTAATACAGCTAATGCGATGGCTTTTGCATCTTTTCGTTGTTCGCCTTGACGAATTAACAATTTATGTGCACGCTCTGCTCCTTTAATAGCATGAATATCATTTTCCTTATATTGATCAAAATCCCACGTGCCATTTTGATACCACTGATAGTGACCAATATCATGAAGAAAACCTGCCTTAGCTGCATGGTCTGGATTCACACAGGACTTCACGGCGATATCAACCGCACATTCCGCCACATCAATCGCATGAGCCATCCCTGAACGCTTAACATATTTTTGGACAATATGGTGGTGAAACAATTGTTCAAGTGTTACAGCACGCACGTCATCACCTCCCAAAACCACGAATCAGTTTTATATTGTTTTTAAAAATAGCACATCCCCTTCTCTATTTCAAGTAAATGTTTTGTAATATTAATAAAGCGAACCTTGAATCCTTAGGTTTTCGCTCTTCCTTCTGATTGATAATTGCAAGAATCAGAACATTAGTTTTCGTTATCACCCGCCTAAATAGATGTAGCGCTACGTTCTATCTCGAATCAGGTGTTTTACGAACAGTTATCTGTGATTAAACCTATATTTGTGTTAAAATATGGGTTACCAATCAAAAGAAGGATGATAAACGTGATTAATGATAAGGCAGTTGTTGTGTTTAGTGGTGGACAAGATAGTACCACATGTTTATTTTGGGCACAAGATAAATTTAAGGAGGTTGAAGTGGTTACCTTTGATTATAACCAAAGGCATCAAGAGGAATTAGAAGTAGCAAAGGAGATTGCTCAGGAATTGGGCGTAAAGCACCGCATCTTAGATATGGCACTGCTTAATCAACTCGCACCTAACGCCCTTACTCGGGATGACATCGAGATTTCAGAAGGAAATAATGGTGAACTTCCTTCAACATTTGTGCCGGGAAGAAATTTATTATTTATTACCTTTGCAACCATCTATGCCAGCCAGATAGGAGCCAAACATATTATTACCGGCGTATGTGAAACTGATTTTAGTGGTTACCCTGACTGCCGAGATGTGTTTATTAAATCTTTAAATGTAACTTTAAATTTATCTATGGATCAACAATTTGTTATCCATACCCCACTTATGTGGTTAAACAAAGCTGAAACATGGGCACTAGCTGACCGCCTTGATGCCTTCACCTTTGTTCGTGACAAAACACTAACCTGCTATGAAGGTATACGGGGTTCCGGTTGTGGTGAATGTCCTGCTTGCAAGCTCCGTCAACGTGGCCTCGATCAATTTCTGCAAAAAAATGTATAACCAAATCTTAGTCATCTGGGACAAAACAAGACCCTTTAACTTTACTCTATCCCATTTGTCCCAGACTACTTCATGTCATATTAAGGCTACTGGACAATTAAGTCATTTCACCGCTTTCAATAAATCACTGTTCGTTTTCATGTTGTAATAAAAAATGATAAAGAGCACCGTACAGGTTAGCAGCACTTCTAAAATGACAAGTGACAACATGTGGCGAAGCCATATGCAATGGATTATCGGCTTTAATTACTTCAATTGCCTCTTTTATTCCCGTTAATAAAGCTGGCTGGACACTTATTCCTCCCCCAATTGCCACGATCTCTGGATCAATAATATATTGTAAATTTAAAATTTGAACAGCAACATTTTTACAAAAACGTTCAAAAATAGTAACCGCCTCTGGATCTTGATTATTAATATACTGAAAGACACCTTGACCATCATTTCTTTCGAGCCCCTTTTGTTTAGCAATCTCATTTACCATCCTTGAAGCGGAACAAGCTTTGCCAGCAAACGCTGCTTTTCCTGTCTCATGGTCATAACATTCCATAACATAACTCTGCTCACCTGCTTGTAAATGTACACCGCGATGTAGTTTACCATCAATAATGATACCACCGCCAACACCGGTGCCTAAAACCAGGACAACACTCTGCTGATAATCTTTCACACTACCTTGCCACTTCTCAGCTAACGCTGCACATTTCCCGTCATTTTCTATTGAAACAGGGACGTTACATTTTTTTTGAAGCTTGTTAGCAAGAGCTTGCTCGTGGAGATAAGTTAATGCTCCGCCATGATAGACAATACCCTGATTAACATCAACCGTCCCCGGGCAACTTATTGCGATGCCTTTAACTCGCTTGGAGAAACCTTGATATATGGATGCCATTTTTTCAATTAACGTTTCAAGATCTTGATAAGGGGTTGGAAATTTTCCTTCATTAACTGGTTCGCCCGATCGTTCCATAGTCATATATTTGATGAATGTCCCGCCAATATCGAATACAAGATACATATAAACAACTCCATTCTTTCTAAACATCTATTACTCCTTATTATACAAGCGCTTTCATGATTTGCACAATAATATTTGTGTTTTTATTCATAATAATTAGCAAGCTATTTTAATAAAAAACAGACAAAATCAACGCATTAGTGTTAAAATTCATTAAGACAAATAATTAAGGAGGTCAAAATATGACAACAGTATTATATATTACAGCGAACCCTAATGATGCCTCAATGTCATACAGTAAAGCAGTTGGGGATACGTTTATTAAGGCCTATCAAAAAAACAATCCTGATCATGAGGTTATCACGGTCGATCTTTATGCCTCTTATATCCCTTACATTGACTCGGAGGTATTCGCGGGCTGGGGCAAATTACAAAGTGGGGCGGATTTCACTTCATTAACAGAAGCTGAGCAAAACAAAGTCCAACGATTAGATGCGTTGTGTTCACAATTCATTGAAGCAGACAAATACGTGATTGCTTCACCTTTGTGGAATTTATCCATTCCACCTATTTTAAAAGCTTACTTTGATGCAGTGGCGGTGGCCGGTAAAACATTTAAACACACGGAACAAGGCGCTGTTGGACTATTAGCAGGTAAAAAGGCGCTACATATTCAGGCTAGTGGTGGCGTTTATTCACAAGGTCCTGGGGCTGCTAAAGAAATGGGACATCGTTACGTCAAAACCATCCTTACTTTCTTTGGTGTTGAAGATTTACAAGGGCTATTTGTAGAAGGCCATGACCAAATGCCAGATCGAAAAGAAGACATTAAAGCAGAAGCTGAGCAACAAGCTCAAAATTTAGCCAAAACTTTTTAAGGATGAGTAGAGGTTGGGACAAAAGTAAAAGACGTAAGATCAGTTGCGAATGATCCGTTTGTTTTGTGAATGGATTATTCGTCTTTATTATATTAAAACGAATGATATCAAATAGCTGAGGAAATATGCGACACTCTAGCGGGAACAGCACGAGCTGAAGATCCATTCAGTAAAGCGCTTTTGGCTTTACTGAATTAGCTGAAGCCGTGCCCGCAGAAAGGGAGTATATTTCCTCTGCGGGTATGTGATAAACCTACACATTCTAACATCATTCGTATTTGGAGAGCATATTTTGTTATGTCCCGGCCTCTCCCCATTTATCACAGATAACCGTCGGTAAAAGGTTCGCCTCAGAAAAGAGAGTAGAACCCGGGAGCTAACGGGCGGGCGCTAATGTCCTGATCTTTCAACTACTGATCAGTGGAAGAAGAGCGAAAACACCCATTGGCCTTCGTTTTATATTAAGTTTCGATATCTCTCCTTTGGAAACCTAGAAAACCTAGAAATGAAAGGAGCAGTGCCATTCCGGTTGCCACAACCATTACCACCCAACTTAACTGATCGGTAGGTAACTCAGGTATATGATAATACGGAGAAAGCCCTAAAATAAATGCCGGCAAATCAAGTAAATCCCCTAAATACACCGTTAAAAATGAAAAAAGTAGATACAACCAAATAAACCTTGACCATTTATAGCACCAACCGTATAACGCAGCCGCGAATCCTATTAATATCCACACCGCTGGTAAATAAACAAGTTGCGCTTCAACTAATGTGTTAAATGAGATATCAACGTCCATTACCGTTACTCCAATACCAGCTAAAGCAATAATACCAGCTAACATCATGACAATGCTTGTTAAAAAACTTAAACCAAGATACGTACCAAGTATTTTTTTTCTTGAAACTGGTTTTGCGAGTAGATGCTCAAGCCGTCCCTTCTTTTCTTCACTTTTTAAACGGACAAAAACGACTAAAGCTGGTATGGTTGAGAATATAGCCATAATTTTCAATAGAACTGAAATAAATTGCTCAGTTATCGACATATCACCGCTCGCACCAATTATCTCCATTATCGCCTCACTCTCACCAAGAAATGCTTCTAAGTCACCTAATACAGACCCATAACTGATACCAATTAGCATCATCCCAATAATCCAAGCAATCAATGATGTGCGTAATAGACGTAACGCCAAGCCAATTTGAGATTGGAGCATTGGTGAAGCCGCTTTTCTCCCTGATCGTTGTGGAAGCAAACCAGCACCAACATCACGGATCTGTTGCAAATAAAGAGCCAGTGCGATAATGATGATAGCTAATAGAACGATAACAAGTATCGGCCACCAATAATTGTTCACATAAACTTCAGAGCCTAACAAAATACCTAATGGCGAGAACCATGATAACAGCTCATTTCCTGAATCTCCAATCGATCGTATCATATAAGAGAGACCTAATACCAAATAACCAAGCATCATCGTTCCCCTCGTATTATCTGAAAGCTGTGCAGCTAGTAATGTAATCGCTCCAAAGAATAAGCCAGTTGTCCCTAGTACTGATCCATATAGCAATGAACCTGCCCAGTCGATTGAATCCATACCTAACGCAGTAAGTGAGATAGCTGTTATTAGCATTAATACAATATTGGTAATCACGAGAACGAACAGTGCCGCATTCGTTTGAGCGAGACGCCCCATCGGTAAAGCTCTAAGCATTTCGAGTTGCCCATCTTCTTCATCAGCACGTGTTAGTCTTACAATTAGTAACATACTCATAATCGCCACGACTACTGCCGTCATCAGTAACATTTGATGCGCTAACATTGCGCCATCTGTATAATTGTCCAAGCCATATCCCTGTCCTACTAAGGCTTTCATCGCTGGGTTTTCCATCGTTTCAGCCAAAGCTTGACGCTCTTCTTGCGTCTCGTATAAACCATTAAATGCCAATGCAATAGTAACGGTCATCGCTACAATTGGCACAATCCAAACGAGCAGTTTTACCACTTCACGTTTAAACAGAAAACGGAAAATAAGACCCGTTTGATAATTAGGTTGGTTAGCCATTATTGACCCCCTCCTCCGCTTGTACTCCCTTGATAATGACGCATAAATAAATCTTCTAATGTTGGTGGAGCACTTTCTAAGTTAACCACACCATACTGACTAACATAACGAACCATCTCGTCAAGCTGATCAGCGTCCACTTGGAACACGTAATGTTGGTTTTCTATTTTAAAATCATGAACACCTGGTTGACTATCTAAATCAGGTACGACCTCTTTCGTTGCAATTGTTAATTGAATCCGTGTTAAATGGCGTAAAGATGCGAGTGAACCCGATTCAATAATTTCCCCTTGCCGTATAATAGCCACACGATCACACAAACGCTCAACTTCTGATAATATATGACTGGAGAGTAGCACACTGCTGCCCTTTTTCTTTGCTTCATATACGCATTGTTGAAAAACACGTTCCATTAGTGGATCAAGGCCTGAGGTGGGCTCATCAAGAATATATAAATCTGCATCAGCTGCAAAAGCTGCAATCAAGGCGACTTTTTGTCGATTCCCTTTTGAATACGTGCGACATTTCTTCGTTGGATCAAAATCAAACTGCTCCATTAAACGTGCTTTTCTTGATTGATCTACGCGTACACCACGCATTTTTAAAAACAGATCAATCACTTCTCCCCCTGTTAAATTCGGCCAAAGATTAACATCTCCTGGTACATAGGCAATACGTTTATGAATAGCGACTGCATCCTCCCAAGCATCTTTACCGAAAAGACGTGCAAAACCTGATGTTGGCTTCAATAACCCTAATAAAATCCGTATCGTTGTCGATTTGCCAGCACCGTTTGGACCAATAAATCCATAAACTTCCCCCTTATTCACAGCTAAATCGACACCATCAAGTGCTTGCACCTTACCAAAGGTTTTCGTCAATTGTTTCACTTCTAAGACTTTCATTCTAATCCCTCCAAATCATTGATAATAAACACGCTTTAAAATAGCTAAATAATCATAAAATTCCTGCCTGTAAGGGTCTAAGTCAATCTCATTAAATTTATGATTGTGTAATCGTGCTTTAAGCTCATTTGCATAGCCATCAATCGTCCATTGAATTAATTTAAAAGCCTTCTCAACATCAATATCTTCCCTGAAAAGTGAATAATCAATATTTTCATAAGCTTTCTCTAGTCCCTTTTTTTGTAATTCTTCGTACTTTTTAACGATCCTGTCTGGCACAGCGCTTTGATCAGACAACATAAATGTACCGATAAAGGAAATCATATCCGGATATTGTTTAAAGATCTCCAGTTTTTGTTCAGTAATTTTATACATGCGTTCAATAAAATCACGATCACTTGTATCAATTCCATTAAATAATTTATCTAGTGTCATATCCAGACCGTAATCAAGCAAATAATGATATAACGTCTGTTTATTGTCGAAATAGTAAAAAAGCATTCCCTTACCAATACCTGCTTGCTTTACAATTTGATTCGTTGAGGCTTTATCATAGCCTTGTTCAGCAAACTCCTGCATGGCAGCATTAATAATCCGATCACGCTTTTCTTGATCTAATTTAAAAAATTTATCATTCAACTAGAACCCTCCTCTCAACAGAAATAGACCACATCGGTCGACTTAAATATAACACAGTCGACCAATGTGGTCAATACTAATATTTATTATTTTGTTCGCTCGATCAAATTCACGCCTATTCCCATAAATAAAACACCCATTAGCAATAAAATCGAGATTGGCTGAAGCAATTCGACTACATTTTGTTCATATAATATCGCACCTTTTAAAGCTTCTATACCATATTGAATAGGTACTAATCTTGCCAAAAAGAGCAAAATATCATTGCTAACAATTTCTAACGGCCAAAATGCACCGCCTATCATCGCCATCCCCGTTGTCACAATCGGAATGACTGCTTGTAGTTGTTGCGGGGATTGAACAAGCCCCATGATTAACATACCTAATGCAACAACAGCAAACACAAATGCGACCAACACCACCGCAATCGCAACATATTGCGAACCAAAATTATAGTCCAGTATATGGTTAAACAAGTAAAAGCTTATGCCAATTTGAATCATCCCTAAGCAAAAGTAGTGCGTTAATTGCCCTAAGTAAATACTTGTTTTCTTCAATGGAGAGAATACAAGTCGATTCCAGGTACCGGCGCGCTTTTCGGTTACCAGGTTAATCATACTAAGCAAAATGGTGTACATAGCAAAATATAACGTCATCCCGGTGATAACATGGGTAACTATTTCATTATTATCGGAAGTATTCGTTGTCAATGCTTGCATATCCACTTCTATGAAAGCTTGTTCTTCAATTACTAGATCTGGAAATCGCTGTTTGACTTCTTCTTTTCTTAATTGCGATCGATAGACCCGTTCAACATGTTGATTGGCAGCTCCGAGGTAATGGGATTCTTGGCCAACTAAATAGTTATAATGATCTTCTCCTAACTCAAGGGCAAAACTTATTGCACTCATCCGAATCAAATTTTCCACTTCTGAACGGTCATTATATTCAAATTCAAACATCTCACTTTGATTCAACTGTTCAAGCCATTGATCTATTTCTGCTTCTGATAACTCATCACTATAGGTTTGAATCGTTATCGTCTGAGCACCTTGTGATCCAGCTAGAAAAAAAACAAATACAACTGTAAGCACCAAAAAGGTTAGTGCAAGTAATGGCTCACGCTTTAAGCGTAACCATTGCAAATGAAATACTGTCCACACTATGCTAACCTCCTTTTTGGAAAGATAAATACCGCTACACTAATAAACACAATTGACATAGCTAATACACGATAAATCATTGGCATTACAGCATCAAACGATAAGCCTTGAATCGTTTGCAAGTAAGCCGTCATCACTGCACCATTTGGCGTCCAATTGCCTAACATACGAATCACTGGAGAGATTTGTTCAACAGGTGTAAAACTACCACCTAAAAAGGCAAATATCGTCACAACTCCACCTGAAAATGTAGCTGAAATCGCATCATTATTAAACTGTAGTGCAATCGCCGTTAACAATGTGGCTACACTTCCAACTGTTAGTGCAAAACTAAGTGTAATAACAGACATCTCTAACCAAAACGAAAAGCTCTGATTAGCAAATGTTTGAAACAATACTCCTGATAAAACAAATAAAATAGCGAGCTGTAAAGCAGTGAGCACAGTAGCAGATACAGCTTTGCTAATTAAATAACGGATTGGCTTTTCTCCTGTAACCATTAATCTTGCAAACACATGTGTTTCTTTCTCCTTAAAAGCATTACTTGAAACCGTTGCAGCCACATATAAAGCAAACATCACAGCCATGCCAATCGTGTAGTATTGAAAAGCAGACACTGGCTCTTGCGTAGACAAATACGTTGTCTCGCCAAAACCTTCAGTGTTTACAGCTGTCTCAATCGCCTCCCCACCTGTGGCTAGAGCGATCGACGTTTCAAAATTATATTGATCAACAAAATTGGTGACCACACTTTCAATCACGTCAGAACGAATTTGCTCATAATCTTGAACCAGCACTTCTATCGACACCTTTGGCTCTTCGTCTAGATAAATCGCTGATAACGTTTGATAAGAAAACTGGTCTGGAATCGTGATGATTGCAGCAATTTCATCGTCTTGTAATGCCTGTTGTGCTTCTGTTAATTGATACCCTATCTCAGTATTGATCGTGCCTTCCAACTCAGGTGTCAATAGAAGATCTTTCAGCATTGTAGCCGGATCTATTGCTTCAGCACTTTCAATGACTTGATTAATCATCTCTATCGGAAAACCTTCTTGTTCAAGTCTTTGTTCAAAAGCAGCTAATTCCTGATCAAACTCTTGACTCATGACTAAGGCAATCGGTATCTCCGCAATCCCTTGATTTTCTTGGTTGATGCCACCCAAAGCAAAGCCTAAAATTGCGATTAATACAAATGGCATAACAAGTAATACGAGTACTTCTGAACGGTCACGAGAGATCGTTAAAAAATCTTTTTTTAGCATATTCCACATCGCTTGCCCACTCCTAATCTCTTAATTTCCGTCCTGTTAAATGCAAGAAGACATCTTCTAATGTCGGCGTTTGCACATGTATACCAGTAATTTTCACATCAATAGTGCTTGCCAACTTAAAAATATCTGCTAACAAATCTTCGCCTTTTGTCGCAATAACTTTATAACCTTTTTCAACCTCTGTTACCTTTTGTATCGCCTCGTGTGCAACCAGCTTTTCAACTAATCCTGGTGCCATTTGTTGAACTTCAACAAATACGGTTTCTTCACCTGACAAAATATTTTTCAACTCTTCTTTCGTACCTGAAGCAATAATGTGGCCGTGATCCATAATATAAACACGGTCACAAAGGCGCTCAACCTCTTCCATATAATGGCTCGTATAGAGAACGGTCATTCCTTTTTCCCGGTTAAGCTGGCGAACCATATCTAGAATATAGCTCCGTGATTGTGGATCTATACCTACGGTAGGCTCATCCATGATCAACACTTCTGGTTCATGCATAAGTGCCACCGCAATATTAATTCGACGTTTCATACCTCCTGAATAGCGTTTAATCCGTTCTTTTTTACGATCACTAAGACCGACCAATTCTAAAACTTCGTCAACTTTCTTCTCTAATTTTTTCCCGGACAAACCGTAGATTTTCCCAAAAAATTTCATGTTTTCGTACGCAGACAATTCTTCGTATAATGCAATTTCTTGAGGGACCACGCCTAAAACTGGTCGAATAATGTCAGGGTGCTTTAAAACACTTTTTTTGTTATATCTGACATCACCCGATGTCGGTGTAATCAGTGTTGACATCATTGAAATTGTCGTTGACTTACCTGCCCCATTTGGGCCTAACAACCCGACAGATTCACCATGATTCAAATATAACTGAACCCCATCAACAGCTTTCGTCGCTTTGTACGTTTTCTTCAACCCTTCTACTTCTAACATTAAGTCACCCTCTTATCTGTTATTCATAATCTAAATATATAAAAAAAAAGACAGCATCAAAACTGTCTACAGTCATTTAATTGAATAAAAATCATGACCTCCGTCATGTTTAGCTTTCCCAGATAATTGTGATTCTAACTAAACAATATGATGACGAATCGCATAAATCGCGATTTGTGTTCGATCTCGCAAATCCAATTTATCTAAAATTACAGAGATATGGTTCTTAATGGTTCCAACAGAAAGGAAAAGGTCTTCAGCTATTTCACGGTTACTCAAGCCTTGACCAATTCCTGTAATAATATCTAATTCCCGTTTAGTCAATTGGGGGTCAATATCAACTTGCTGATTTTCTTGGATAAGCGCAGGCATTACTTTTGCAGCGACTTGATCTTCAATAGATAGTCCACCTTGTAAACAACTACGAATTGACCGAATTAACTGATCTGCATCCGCATTTTTCAACATATAACCATTAGCCCCATTCTTCAAAGCTTCCAGCGCATAATCTTCATCATTAAAAGTCGTCAAGATTAATATTTTTAGGTTTGGCCAGCGCTTCCGAATGATCCGTGTTGCTTCAAGTCCATTCATTATTGGCATTCGAATATCAAGTATCACCAAATCAAAACAGTGCTTCTCACAAAGCGTAACCGCCTCCTTGCCATTATCAGCCTCTCCAATTACCTTTAGTTCTTCATCTGTTTCAATCATCATTTTTAACCCTTGCCGAACCAGCACCTGATCTTCTACTATTAATATCGATAGCACCACTGCTCCCCCCCTATTCTAATGGAAATAAACCCGTTAGACGAAACACACTATCTGCCTGAGCTATCGTTAACGAACCGTTCAGTTGTTCTAACCTTTCCCGCATCGCATGTAGACCAAAGCCTTCTTTAATTTCTATTTTCTTTTGATGATGATGACTAATTTGAAAGCGAAAATAACGTTCAGCAACAAGACTAAATTCAACGACAGCCTCTCTTGCCCCACTATGGCGCATCATATTGGTTAACGCTTCTTGGACCGCCCGGTAAACAGCAACAGATTGTTTATTAGATAAAACGAGCGATAGCACCCCTGGCTGTAAAGTAAAGGATACGCGAATATGGCTTTCCGATTCTAATTGTCGAATCAATTGAATAATAGCCGATAAACCAACAATATCTTCACTCTTTAAAGCTTTAACCGCTTCTCTTGTTTCATCCAAACTTAATTGAGCCAATTCTTTTAGTTGCACCATTTTCTGCTTTTCTTTATCTTCATTGGCATGTAACCTTGCTACTTCAAGTTGCATAAGCAAAGCGGTTAGGCGATGGCCGACTGAATCATGGAGCTCTCTAGCTATTTGATTACGCTCCTCCTGTCTAGCTACCTTTTCATTGTTAAAAACTTGTCGTTTAAGTTGACGATATTCATTATAGATTTGATCATAGTCATCTTGTATTGACCGATAGTTATGTTTCGTCGTATACCAACTATAAAGGAGAAAACCAATAAAAATACTTAACAAACTAAAATACATGGCGCTTTGCGTATCATTCACTAAAAGATAAGACAATATAACAGATAGGTATTGCGCACTTAGAAATAAATAGAGCTCTTTTCCAGATAGCGTGTCAATTGCCTGTTTAGCAATGATAAATAAAGTAAGAATTACAAAACCATTAAAATGAGCGAACCAAAATATGATAACAACTAATCCAGTAAGCATATACAAACTAAACAAATAGACCTTTGCTTTCAATAAAGGTAACAAGAAATATAAAGTAAAAAAAACGACACTTAATAAAATGATGATAGGATTAGAACCTTGATGATAAACCGCTAAAAAGTAGACCGCAAATAAATAAAGCAGACTAAACCAAAATGCATACATCTTTTTCATCCTTTTTACTATTCTGTTTTAAGCATAGCAAACTCAATAAAAATCGCAAGACCGTTTTTTGTTTCTCACGATTTATTTATACACCTGATAACTTCAAATGTATCACTTCTTGTTTAACCTCTTTAGGATACAATTTTTTCATCCATAAGAAAGACGCCGGGACAAAAGCGTAACAAGATAAGAAAAATCCGAACATTAATGTCTGATACATATAGCGCTTCGGTAAAACACTTCGCTTTCACTCTCCCAAGCACAAGGGAGACATCTTGGTAAACGCAGTGTCTCCCTAGCCGTGGGCACGGCTTCGGGCCTACAGGATGTAGGTCAGTTAGACGTTGTCCCAGGACGGGACGGGGTTAGTCTAACATTCCTTCACTGTGTGAAGAAGGACACTTCACACGATGGATCGTCAGCTCGAGCTGTTCTCACAGGATAAGGAAAGCGTCCTCGATCGTACATCGCACGAAGAAAATCGTTCGATATTTTCGAGGAGTCTACGTGTTTTACCTACGCTTAGTTGAGAATGGTCGGATATTAAATTTCACTATTTAGTTATGTCACAGACTGGTCTTTATTTTAATCTTTATTTATACGACAGCTTCAATTTAATGTTTTAATTAAATTGGCCATTTCAATGGCTGAAACTGCTGCTTCTGCCCCTTTGTTGCCTGCTTTCGTCCCCGCTCGTTCAACCGCCTGTTCAATCGTTTCTGTTGTTAACACACCGAAAATAACGGGTAAGCCAGAAGACATAGCCACTTGTGAAACCCCTTTTGCCACCTCATTACACACATAATCAAAATGTGGGGTAGCCCCCCTAATCACGGTTCCTAATGTGATCACCGCATCATATCCACCTGATTCGGCCATTTTTTTAGCGATCAACGGTATTTCAAATGCTCCAGGTACCCAAGCTACGCTAATATTTTGCTCTTGAACCCCGTGACGTCGAAGGGTATCTTCCGCCCCACTTAATAGTTTACTTGTAATAAATTCATTAAATCGTCCGACTACAATACCAACTTTTAAATCTGTACCGACCAAATTCCCTTCAATATGTTGTTTCATGTTAAATTCCCCCTAATCTTTAAATAAATGACCTAGTTTTGATTTTTTCGTAAACAAATAGTGTTTATTATCTTGATTTGCTTTAATCTGTATC
>NZ_JH976442.1:100712-125173 GCF_000306965.1 Amphibacillus jilinensis Y1
TTCAAAATACCTCCAGGGGTTAGTTTTTTAGCAGTCTCCGTGCTATTCCCACAGGAGTCTACGTGTTTTTCCTACGCTCTGTTCAGAATGTTCGGATACACCATTTCATTATTTAGTTATGTCCCAATCTCTCTTTGTCTCATTTCCTTGGGGTAGTTCACAAATTGCTAACAGTTTTTCTCATTTTACCCTATTCTTTTTTAAAATCAATCGTACTTCTTACTGTATCAATTGGTCGGACAACAGATTCGATTTGTTCGCGTTTGGGCTCTAAAAATGGGGGCAATGATAACTTTTCACCTAATGTTTCATAAGGCTCGTCACCCATAAATCCTGGACCATCAGTTGCCCATTCAAATAAAATCTGTGGTGCCACACGCGCATATAATGATTCAAAGAAATGACGGTTAACATAACCTGACGTTTGGAGTCCAAATTCAGGAAGGTAATCAATCCATTCTTGCAACGCTTCTCGATCCGCCACACGAAATGCGACATGATGAACCGTACCATATCCTTGCAGGCCATCGGGTAATACCTTATTATGTTCAACAATGATCTGAGCCCCGTTGCCACCTTCACCCACTTCAAATAGATAATGATCTTCTTGCTGATCAATCACCTTGAATTGTAGCACCTGTTCTAACACCTTTTTAAAGAAATCGATATTACTTATTCGAATATGAATCGGCCCTAATCCAGTGATGGCATAGGCTAGTGGAACTGGACCGTTTTGCCAAGGTATCCCTGACTTCACCCCTTGGTTATCTTGATCCGAGATGAGCTGATATTTTTGATCGTCAAAATCGACAAAATTAATCACTTTTTTGCCAAATTGCTTTGATACGCCTTCATGCTTTACTTCCAATCGATCAAATCGCTTGACCCAATAATCAATCGCATCATCATCAGGTACACGAAATGCTGTTCGATAAATTTCATTTGTACCATGTGTCCCTTGTGGAATACCTGAAAAATCGAAGAAAGTCATATCTGTTCCTGGATTTCCTTGATCATCTGCAAAAAAGAGATGATACGTTTGAATATCATCTTGATTAACTGTTTTCTTAACAAGACGCATCCCTAGCACATAGGTGAAGAATTGATAATTTTTTTCAGCACTACTCGTAATTGCAGTCACATGGTGGATTCCTTTTAATTCACTTACCATTTTTCATCCTCCTTCATAAACATAACAGATTCAATCTACTTATTGTCAGAAGATAAGATTTACTTACCTCCTGACTATACCCGTTGATCTTAGAGCAAAACCATGGGAGTTCCTCTGATTTACATTAGCGTCAGCCTTCTCCCGTCTAAATAGTTAGGCGCTGCCCTTTATTTTGAGGCGGCGTTTTACGGAAGGTATCTGATAAAATCGAATATTTATCTTTAATTCAAGATAAATGTACCATTATCTCTCCCCTTCCGTCAACTTTATTGTTTGTTTCTCCTCTTCATATTCTCACTTTTTGCAAAAAAACTTTAAAATTACCGTTCATCCACTTGAAAATCGGGTGATATACAATTAGAGGTGATCAAAATGACACAATCTTTAGTAGTCATCGCCACTATTATTATTCTCACAAACTTATATTATTTCTTTGCTAACAAATACTATCGACAAAGCTATTTCAGTACGGCGTTATTTTTCAAATTATTTTTTGTATTGATTGGCGTAACACTTGGATTTACCATCCTTTACTACGCGTTATCTATTCAAGAAACCATTTTAGTTTATGAAGGACATAGTGGTGAAGCTGCAGATCAATCATTTTCTGAATTACTCTATTTCAGCGGTACCACCTTACTATCGGTTGGTTACGGTGATATTGTGCCAGTTGGATCCGCACGTTTTTTTGCCTTAATCCAAGCAGCAATTGGCCTTTTACTTCCCACTGCTTATTTCCTAAAAGCTCTTGGCCATAACAGTAATCATTAAGGTCAACTCATATTATTCAGAATATAATTCCTTTTCAGCTATTTTTATTTCGATTCTCGAATGAAGTATGCTAAAATAATAGGAAAAGTTTAGGGGAGTGATCTTATTAACGGATTAACAGCTGAAGATTTGTTGAAATTCTCGTTTATTCAAGAGCCACAAATAGCACCTAATGGGGAATGGGCTGTCTATGTCAAACGCATGATTGACAAGCAAAAAAAATATCAATCGAATTTAGTTATGATCGACCTTAATACCCAGCAAGAGCGATTATTCACGCAAAGAGAAGGAACGTTACAAACCCCACGTTTCTCTCCTGATGGAAAACAAATTGCCTTTGTGATTAATCGGTCTGGTAAAAATCAAGTCTGGATAATCGCTGTCGATGGAGGAGAAGCTCAGCAGCTTACTGATTTTCCAAACGGGGCTAGTCATCCAGTTTGGTCACCTAATAGCCAAAGCTTAGTAGTAACAGCCCCACTTCAAGCGAACCAATCGATTAACAGTGAACAAGACGAAGAGGATGAGGAAGCACTAAGAGCTTATACGACAGAACGCATTAAATATAAGGCTGATGGTATGGGTTTACTGGATGAAACTTTCAAACAACTGATCCATATTCAGTTGTCCAATCAATCAACACAACAGTTAACTGATGGAGCCTTCAACCATATTGATCCTTCTTTTTCCCCCAATGGGAAACATATCGTCTTTGTGGCAAACCGTGAAGAAGAGGGGGATTATTTACTAACCAATGATCTTTATTCACTCCACTTAGATTCGCAACATTTAACAAAGTACACAAACGGTGGCTTTCGTTTAGAAAAACCAATTTTCTCACCAAACGGCGAAAAAATCTCAATAATCGGTAATGATATGGAATATGAAGGTGCTACATTAGCGAGGGTACTGGTATATGACTTACACAAACAGAAAATGATTGCCTTAACAAGCGAATTCGATGTGACTTGTCAAGATGTTGCCATTAATGATATGGGGACAGAAAACTCAAGTGCTGGTGCAGTTTGGTCAAAAGATAGCGAGCACCTTTATTTTCTAGCAAGTGATCATGGCGCAACTTCCCTTTATCAAGTCGACTTTACTAAACAAGTAAATAAAGTATTTGGGGATAAAGTGCAAATCTATCAGTTTTCCTTTGATGAAAAACAAGGTCGATGTCTTTTAGCGATGAGTGATCCTAACACACCTGGTGACCTTCATGTCTATAACCTTAACGAAAATAAGGCAACTCGATTAACACATGCAAATCAATCTTGGCTTGATCAACACGCATTAGCAAAGGCAGAAACCTTTCACTGCACGTGTAAAGACGGAACGCCTTTACACGGTTGGATTCAGAAGCCACTTCAATTTCAAAAAGATAAACAATATCCTTTAATTGTTGAAATACACGGCGGTCCTCATTTGATGTACAGTTTTGGCTTTATGCATGAATTTCAGGTCTTGGCTGAGAAAGGCTACGGTGTACTCTATATTAACCCACGTGGGAGTCACGGTTATGGACAACATTTTGTTAATGCTAACCGTGGTGATTATGGTGGTGGTGATTATCAAGATATTATGGCAGCGGTCGATTATGCGCTTGAACATTTTGACTGGATTGATTCAGAGCGATTGGGCGTAACTGGTGGAAGTTATGGTGGTTTTATGACAAACTGGATTGTCAGTCACAGTCAGCGTTTTAAAGCAGCGGTTACACAACGTTCAATATCAAATTGGCACAGTTTCTTTGGTGTAAGCGACATCGGTTATTTTTTTACGGATTGGGAATTGCAAGCTAATTTATTAACTGACCCTGATAAATTATGGTTTCATTCACCTATTCGTTACGTCAATCAAATCGAGACCCCACTATTGATTTTGCATAGCGAAGAGGATCATCGATGTCCAATCGAACAAGCGGAACAACTTTATGTCGCCTTAAAAATGCGCAAAAAAACCACACGGTTAGTGCGCTTCCCCAAGTCAAATCATGGATTATCACGTAACGGGGATCCAAGCTTGAGAATTGAACGACTTAATGAAATGACCAACTGGTTTGACCGTTATTTACTTTAAATTTTTTATGATGCGTCCACGTTACTGCGTTAACCTAACAGGCTTGGCTTACTAAGCCAAGCCTGTTTTTATCATTTGGTTAGTCGACTGTAACACCTTGATGACTAACACTTAGATCAAGTGGTTCAATTCCATTCGCTTTCCATTTATTACGAACTAATTCAACATCCGATAGCTGCTTAATAAAGGCAATGCCGCAATCTCCACCACCAGCACCAGACGTTTTGGCTGCACCATAAGGGGAAGCAAGCTCAATTAACTTTTCCAAGGTTGAAGACTCAATCGGGACGGCTGCATCAATACCAATCCCCTTCAGCGCTTGACGGTTTGCTTTTATACCAGCTAATAAAGGTTTGACATCGTCTGTCTGAAACCCTTGCAAAATGCGCGAAACTGCGGCTTGACTTTGATTCAAGAACACGTGATAGCGCTCAGGATCACTCTCTTTTAGCTTACTAATCTTTGCTACCATTGGTGCAGTAGCTGCTGATTCACCTGTCCAACCAATTAAAAAATGCAAGGCATTTGGTAAGGTTAATGGTGCCATTTGCAAATATGGCCACTCCATTTGCACAATATCGCGTGTCGATTGCTTATGTTCAAATCGTTCGCTTAACCATTCTTTATCAAAAGTGCGATAATTTAGCCAGCCACCATACGTTGACGCCGCTATATCAGCACAGGAACCATTTCCTTGTGCCTTAAAATGCGCAATACTAGCTAATTTGAAAATCGTTAATCGATCGGCATGTTTTTCGTCTGTATAAAGTAACAAAGCAGATACGAGTGCAACAGATAAGGCAGCACTTGAACCGAGTCCGTATTTTGTCCCTGAACGTTTATCTAGCTCACTGGTAATAAAAATATGAACGGTAGGAAGCTCCCCAACATAATCATTGATCGTCTCGATCACTTGCTTAATAAAAACGAGCCGTTTATCTTTCTTAGAAAATTTAACTTCTCCATCCTCCACTTTCCAACTTAAGTCTGTTAAACCTAGCTGGGGCAAGTCAAGTCGGTTACTACGATGTGATTGAATATCAACAGTTAAATAACGATCAACCGCAACGACAATACCTTCACTTTGATGTTCAGTAATCGCATATTCACCTGCTACAAATAATTTTCCTGGCGCACGCACCGTATAGCGTAGAGCATTCATGCTGTTCTCTCCTATCATCATCCTTCTAAATAACGAAGCCCAGGGCCGATTTGACATGAATAAATATCCTTCACAACATCAAGTCGTGAAAGCTCATTAATCAGTTTTTGCTCGACTTCGGGCTTACAAATAACTTTCACATTTGGCCCTGCATCAATGGTGAAATAAGCTTCTAAACCTTTATCCCTTAAATCTTGGACCGCTTCCATCACGCTTAATGTTGTACTTTGCCAATACATAAAAGGAGGATCAGCACCAAGTGTTGTCGCATGCATTTTTAAAGCATTGGATTCAAGTGTCTCCCCTAATAGCGTAAAAGATCGCTGAGCTATCGCCTTTTTAGCAGTAACTAGGTCTGCTTCAGCTGCTTGAAGCCAGCCTTGATAAAAGGGAGAGGTGGCAACGGTCCGTTTCATCCCTTCTCGACTTAATACTTTCTTTACTTCTGTTGACACTTCAATAGCAAGAACACGAAGATCCCACGCTTTTTGATCAAGAAGTTGAACAGCATAGCTATCACTGCCATTCACTTCGGTTCCTTTTTGCCATTCAACAAATCCACCAAAAATCGATCGACATGCAGACCCTGAGCCTTGCCGAGCAACTTGTGAAAGTTCGCGTTCCGATAAGTTCATGCCTGTTGCTTTTACAGCAGCACCAGCCAAAGCAGCAAAACCTGATGCGGAAGAAGCAAAACCCGATGCGGTTGGTACATGATTAACAGATTCAACACGGGCGGATCGGACTTCTCCCGTTAAGTCGCGAACTTTATTAAGAAATGAACGTATCTTATTTGTTTCTTTTTGATCAGCTTGAACGTGATTTAACCAGAAAACATCCTCACTTAGACGGTGATCATAATGAACCATCGTTTCTGTATAAAAACGATCGAGAGTAATTGACAAACTACTGTTCGTGGGCAAAAACAGATCTTCATCACGCTTACCCCAGTATTTAATTAAGGCAATATTAGTATGTGCGCGTACTGTTGCTTTCATAATCAATCACCTCATTTGAAATTTGGCAATACCATGTTCGTGATGCGCCAGCATTATTTAACACACGTTCAATGTATAAAGCTGATTCAATTGACTCTGCCAAGGCTAATATACAACCCCCTCGGCCACCACCAGTCAACTTAGCACCTAGTGCCCCAGCATGCTTGCTGACTTCAACATAGTAATCTAAGCCTGGATCACTAACACCCAATGCATTTAATTCAATCTGAGCTAGATCCAGTTGCTTACCTAATCGTTTAAGATCACCCTTTTGTATAGCTTGACGCGCGTACGCTGTTAGTGTGCCTAGCTTTTCAATACGAATACTCGTCTGTAAATAATCTTTTTTATACAAATCTTTAACATGGGTGACTGCAGTATGCGTATCACCAATACGTCCCGTATCCGCAACAACCAAATGGAGCGGTCGTGAAATCGCCACTGACTCAACCGGCTGGTGCTTTCTAAACCAAATTGGGTGCTGACGACTCGTAGCTTCACGATCAATACCGCTCGGTGTACCATGCGCATAAGTCTCAGCTAAATCAACAAAGCGCATTAACGTCTCTCGGTTAAGCCTTTGATTAAAAAAAGCATATAAACCTCTGACAAGCGCAACAGCTATCGCAGCACTTGAACCTAATCCCCTTCCAATTGGTATCGTCGATTTAAGTTCAATTTTGAAATGTGCAACAGGCTGCATCATTGCGTGGCAAACCGCCTTAACGCATTCAGCCAATCCTTGCATTTTTTCTGGGATATGATCAATATCTCCTTGATAAAAAGTACTGATGAACTGCACAGCCCCAACAGAATCTGTAATCTCTACTTTCACATTTGCAGCATCAAATGGAACGGCGATAGCTGGCTCACCATAGACCACAGCATGTTCACCAATTAATATCAATTTGCTGTGTGCTTGTCCGATCACATGACGCTCTAATTGTTCCCCCATAAAAGCTGACTCCTTTTTACATAGTAACCCTTTTACCATTCACCGTTTAAAGTTTTTTAAAAGCCTATTATTTTAATGAAGCATGGTTTATTATAAAGCAACAACTTGAACAATCCATGGAGCAGCATATAGAATCATAAACTGCACACCATAATTAATCCCTAACCGGTGCATAAATCCAGCAACTAAACCTATTAAAATCACACCACCAATATTAATCCACCCGGCATCAATGTATGCTAACAAAATAACTAGGCCAAAAAACAAACCAATCATGGCTTCATGCGGTATTTTTTTAAATACAAATAAACAAATCCGCTCAGCATATTTTACAATGAAAAAGTAAGTAATCATGATCGCTACAAGCGCCCCAATAATTGTAGCCCAAGCAAAATCACTCATTGAAAGTATATGGTGCATATTATTGTCCTCAGTAAAAACAGGCGGTGCATTAAAAAGAGCGTGAGCCGGTCCCAGTGCAACTGGTGACAATGGTCGCCCCAGAGCAATGAGCGGAATTAAAGTCCCTGATAAATAAGCCGCATTCGTTAATGCATCCATACTTGAAATCGCCAGTGCACTTTTCTTAATTGGATCCTTAACACGTGCTGCTACCAGTTCACCTAAAAGAATTGTAATGCCTACTGGGCTCATTACAAATACAAGGCAACCTAAAAATGAAGCAATTGTACTTAGACTTAATTCTTGTGTCGTTAATATTTTAAAAGGGTTAGGTAATCCTTTATATTTACGTTCAGTTGTAGACTCTACTAATTTTCTATCGTAGCGATCCATAGATTGTCGTAAGTTCTTATTTAAAAGTTCAAATAAAGTTAATATAATCGGTCCAATAGTAATGCCTAAGAAGAACGAAACAAATACATTTGTTCCTTCAGGGATAACCCCTAACCCCCAATATAAATGTCGCATTCCTTGAATAAGTATAGCAAATGGCAGAATCGATGCAAGTGCTATCCAACGTTGTTTTGACATTAATGCTAAGATAATTGCACCTACAAAAAAGATTTGGCTAGAATATGCACCAATTATTTCTGATAAAGGTTCAAGCAAATGTGCTAACAGGAAGCTTACTGGAATAGCAACTAGTGTGCCAATTACAGAGCCAGATACCATTTTCCGAATCGCTAACTCTGGTTTCCCATACTCTTTTAACACGATCGCGTGCTCAACCATTGGTGCAGCCATGACCCCCCCAGGGATCCCAGCTACAGCTACAGGGATAGAATCAGTTAACTTTTTAGCAACAATTGATGCAATAAAAAAACTAAGCACGACAATCGGCTCAAGACCAGTTAAGATCAACACAAGCGTAACCGGCGCTAACACTGCTGTTTCATCTGTACCTGGTGCTATACCAATCAATGTGTAAAGAATTGTACCAGCAGCTGCTGATAAAAGCATTTGGATAATCAAATTGACATCCATTTATTGATCGCCTCCTTGTCCTGATGGTTTAAATTGTCGTTTTGGCTTTATCATTATACTTGAAATGATAAAACCAATCACCGCACCCACTAATCCAAAAATCAGAGGCATCGGTTCATTGGCTGGCGCGATAAAATATCCCACCAGTGTGGTTACCACTGTTATAGCAATAGCAATTGTTAAATCTCTAATACTAACGAGATCAGCCCAAATCTCTATATTTTCACCCGTCTCTTCTTGAGAGCGCGTCTGTTGATCTTTATTCATTAATGACCCTCCATTCAAATTAAGTACCTATTTATCAAGGACGCATATTATTATAATCTAACTGAAAATCATTATCAATAAGTTTTGTTAACTAGAGTGACATCCGTCACAATATTAGCATGGATCATTTTTATACTAAACCATTTTGCCTTTATTTATCTAATTATTAAAGCGAACGTCGAAGTTTCGCCTTTTCATGCGAACGCACACCCCTTTCATGCGAAATCTCGCTTTTTCGTGCGAACGCACACCCCTTTCATGCGAAATCTCGCTTTTTCGTGCGAACGCACAATCCTTTCATGCGAAGTTTCGCTTTTACGTGCGACCGCACACCCCTTTCATGCGAAGTTTCACTTTTTTGTGCGAACGCACACCCCTTTCATGCGAAATTTCACTTTTTCATGCGAACGCAAACCCCTTCCGTGCGAAGTTTACTTTTTTCATTCGTTCGCACAAAAAAGCAGGGGAGTAAAATCCCCTGCTTTTTTATTAAACCCATTCAGTTATTCGCTCAACTGGAAGTCGGACTGATTGATACCCTTCTTCAGCAGCCTTACCAATAGATAACAGCATAATTGGAAGATAACGTGCTTTATCCATGTTCAAAAGTTCGCTAACAGCTTCCCTGTCAAATCCGCCAATTGGATTCGTATCATAACCATGTGACCGTGCAATAAGCATAAGTTGCATGGAGACAAGGCCACCATCTATTAGAACCGTTCGTTTATTAACTTCTGGTTCTACATGACCAAAATGTTCAGTCAAAAAAGAGAGTTGTTTTTCTTTTACTTCCGCTGGCATAAGCCCTCTCTCCACTGCTGTTCCGTAAATCTCTTCAGCATAATCAAAATTATTTAAGTCACCAAATATGGCAATCATTGCTGATGAGGTATCTAATTGCTTTTGATTAAATTGTACCAAAGGCTTTAACTTCTCTTTCATCTCTTGCGTCTCGACCACAACAAACCGCCATGGTTGCATATTGACGGAAGACGGGGCTCGAACCGTCTTTTCTAATATATCTGTCATTTCATCTTTACTAATCTTTACATTTGGATCATATTCTCGAATTGAACGACGTTGTAACACAATATCATTAAAATCATTAGTCAATGATTTTGACATTTCGCCTCTCTCCTTTTTCAATTTACTTTTTCACTTCATAACGTACCACTATTTAAAAATACAAGAAAACAATTTGCTCATTGTTATCCCTCCCCCTACATTGATAACAAATCATTTCTATCCTCTCCTCATAAATGATATGATAGAAATAAATAGACATTCTTGAGGAGGTATAGACCTTGAAAAAAACATTAACATTGGCTGGATCCGATTCTAGTGGTGGTGCTGGCATCCAAGCTGATTTAAAAACATTCCAAGAACACGATGTATACGGGATGACGGCGCTCACTTCTATCGTTGCTATGGCACCAAACAACTGGAGTCATGATGTCACACCGATCGACGTTAAAACCGTTGAAAAACAATTAAACACGATTCTATCCGTAGGTATCGATGCAATGAAAACTGGCATGTTAGGATCAGTAGATATCATTGAACTTGGTGCCTCAAAAATAAAAGAGCATAAGCTTGATAAAGTGGTGATTGACCCTGTCATGGTATGTAAAGGGGAAGATGAAGTCCTTCAACCTGAAAATACAGATGCAATCCGAGAACTTCTTCTTCCTATTGCAACCATTACTACACCCAACTTGTTTGAAGCGGGGCAGTTAGCACAAACTGGCCCCATTCATGATATTAGCGGGATGAAGGAAGCTGCACAAAAAATTATTGAGCGTGGCGCTAAAACTGTTGTCATTAAGGGGGGAAAAGCCCTTAAACATGACCAAGCCATCGATCTTTTCTACGATGGATCTGACTTTCTCTTACTGGAAAAAGACAAAGTTGCCACAAACTATAATCATGGCGCCGGTTGTACGTTTGCTGCTGCAATTACTGCTAATCTCGCGCATGGTATGTCAGTAAAAGAAGCTGTCATCGCTGCTAAAAATTTTGTTCATGCCGCCATTACTCACGGTTGGAAACTCAATCAATTTGTTGGGCCTGTTATGCATGGAGCCTTCAATACAAAATAATAAGGAGAGGGTCTGCATGAAAATAAATGCAGACTTCTTTTATATCCATGATTTTATTTTTTGATGTCTAGATTAAATGCTGACTGCATGTGTTCAACTATAAAACGAACCTTCAATCAATAGGTGCTTTCGTTCTTCGTCTACTCATTGTTAGTTGAGTGCTTTAAGACATTAACATCCGTTATCCACCTACCTAAATAGATTCACCTCTGTTCTAGATGTTGAGGAGACGGTTATCTGTGATAATGTTAAGATCAGTTGACTTTCCAGCAAGAGCTTCATAAACTTATAATGGTGGTGAAATTATGATAAATACTAAACTTTCTGTCGCTATTCATATCCTAACGCTAATCGCTACAAATCCGCATGATCGTATAACATCGGATTTTATTGCCAAAAGTGTTAATACCAATCCTGTTGTTATTCGTCGAATAAGCGGGCAATTAAAACAAGCGGGCTTAATTTCGTCACAAGCTGGAAAACCAGGATTCACCTTGCTAAAAGCGCCAAGTCAAATCACAATCCTTACAGTATACCAAGCACTGCAAACCAATGAAGACCTATTTTTAATACACCAAGACCCTAACCCTAATTGTTGGATTGGCAAGAATATTCAATCGGTATTGGACACAACATATAAACAAGCACAAAGCGCATTAGAAAAAGAGCTTGCCCAGCAGACATTGGCTAATATTATTGAACAACTGGCTACTCACTAGCACAAGGATCAGTTTTCTATTTAAAGCGGATTTTTTGTAGCTACACTGTTAACATACTTGTTTAAAAAACATGTGAGTTGACATTCCGTCAAGATGTAACTAAAATAGTTACATATAAAAAGAGGAGGGTATTTTATGAAAATTGGTATTATTGGAGCAACAGGAAAGGCTGGAACACTCATTTTGAAAGAAGCAAAACAAAGAGGACATGATGTGACTGCTATTATTAGAAATAAGGGCAAGTTAACTGATCAAGATGTCAATGTAATTGAAAAAAATATCTTTGATTTAACTAAGCAAGATTTGAGTGACTTCAATGTTGTCGTTAACGCGTTTAACGCCCCTCAAGGCGAAGAACATTTACATGTTGATTCACATCATACATTAATTGAAGCTTTGAAGGGAACGAATACCAAGCTTATCGTTGTTGGTGGAGCAGGAAGTCTGTTTGTCGACGAAGAAAAAACGACACGTCTTTTTAATACACCTGACTTTCCTGATTTTGTCTACCCTACTGCCTCAAACATGGGAAAAGCACTTGATATCCTTTCTTCCACTACCGATATAACGTGGACGCATTTAAGTCCAGCAATTAACTTTGATCCTGAAGGAAAGCGAACAGGAAGCTATCAATTAGGAAAAGACCATGTGATTACCAATCGTGCAGGTGACAGCTATATTAGCTATGCGGATTATGCGATTGCAATCGTCGATGAAATAGAAAATCCAAAACATGAGAACGAACGCTTTACTGTTGTTGGAGAAAAGGCTTAATTATTAAACAGGTTGTTCTTACTTAGAACAGCCTGTTTTTGTATATGGCTTAACATCGATAAGGCCGGGTAATATCAAAGAATATAAGGAGGTGATATTATCACGTGGGATACACACGATTATCCAAGTTCATTGAAGAATTTAAATCCAGCGATACGTAAAAAAGCAATTGATATTGCGAATGCAATGGTTGAAGAAGGCTATCGAGAGAATCAAGCAATCCCAATTGCCACAGAACAAGCTAAAGAATGGTTTGATCATGCAACAGATGCAGAAAAACAAGCGACAAGCGACTAAACAAAAAACAGATCAAGCATTACGAGCAACCGATCGTGAAAGATCAAGTCGACCGGAATTGCTTGATCATGCGGTACATGTGCTACCAGATGGTGATGAATGGATCGTAAAAACGGCTCATGCAAAACAAGCAGCAAACCGCTATCAAGTTAAAGAAGAAGCGATTGAACGTGGTAAAGAAATCGCTATAAATATAGGTGAACAGTTAGCAATTCACAAGCAATCTGGGCAAATCCAAGATGTTTTATCCTATTAACTAATTAAAGATCAAGTGAAACCGGTTGACTCACCGGATGCTATCGGGTAGGACACACCTAAAACTAGCCTTAAGGCGTACATTATGTTACGAGAGAAGCGACAATGTCTATTTAATCCTTCCCATCGCCATTCTTTAAATTTTTTCGATATTGTAAAAATCCTCGAAACAATAAGTCAATCATAACCTGTAATCCAATGAATGATTTTTGTTCCACGCCATAATATGTACCTAAATCGGTTGATTGATAGTAAAGATGGTAATGCGATAATTCGGCTAGATGATTATTTTTAAAGCTCGTTATGGATAACGTTGGAATGGCTCTAATCGCTAGAGATTTTAAAACTGTTATGATATTTTCGACATCACCACTCAATGAAATAAAGATCACTAAGTCAGTAGGTTTTATTTTTGACAAAACAATATTAAGCTCTGTTGCGGCAGGAATGATGTGCATGGGTTTTCCGCACGAAATTAAATAACGGGATAATTCTTCTAATGCATTCCTTTGTCCCCACCCTGTTGCAAACCCATAGATGGAATCAGCCTTGTCAATTCCATTAAAAATTGGATTTTTGTCGATTTTATTATAAAGCTGTTCAGTAAATTGAATGTCTTTGTGACTTAACGCATAAAAATCAGAGCTTTTATCAACATTTTGAATTTCTCTTTTCAAACTAAATTTAAACTCGCTATAACCGCTAAAACCAAGCTTTTGAGATAATCGGAGTATTGAAGACTTTGAGATCGAACAAGCATTTGATAACTCATTTATGGTCATGCTTGAACATTGAGCATGGTGAGATTGAACAAAATCTAAAACGTAGAAATCATTATCAGATAACTGATCATAATGTGTGTTGATTAAATCCTTTAGCATCGCTTTCCTCCCTTTCTGTAATTATAGTATAGCTTTTTAAAGCAATTGATTCGAATATTTATTAATCTATTAAGAAAAAGACATGAACGAAAAGTCGTCCATGTCTTTTATGTTAGCTTAAAGCCGGCCAATAGGCTTGATTAGCTTCAATTAAATCATCTAGTATTTGCTTAGCGATACGTGCATTCGGTACTGTACGAGATAAGATTAACGCTTGCCATAGCTTTTGATAGGAGCCTTCTTCCCATGCCTCTACAACTAACTTCTCTACCGATACTTGTTGCTCCATTAATCCTTTTTGGAATTGAGGAATAGCCCCCTGTGTAATTGGCTCTGGCCCCTCGGAACCGACTATACACGGCACTTCTACCATTGCCGATGAATCAAAGTTATGAATAGCACCCTTGTTTTCAACAATTAACAGCATACGTTCTTGTGTATTATAGGCAATTGCCCTTGCTAGATCAACAATATATGAGGCGTGCTCATCAATTTCTAATGTAGAATTTTGCGTTGAATCGCACTGAGCAATTCGGTTACATTCAGTGAACACATGCTTCTCTCTTCCATCCATCACTTCATTTGCTCTTGTATAGTTTGGATCAGCTTTTTGCGCCTCATCCTGCGGATAAAAATAATACTTTAAATACGTATTAGGTAAGGTATCTGGATCAAGTGCATAAACATCCTTTACCTTTTTAAAGGTCGCTTGCCAGCTTTCATCAATGTGCTGCCCCGCTTCTGAGAAGTTTACAGCATAGCCATGATCTTTCACATGTGCTTTTAATTTTGGTAAAAGATCATGCCCTTGGCGATCACGAACTGCTGTCCACCAACCAAAATGATTTAAGCCATAATAACTGATAACCATCTCCTTTCTAGATTGTAAACCTAGTATTTGCGTCATTAGATTCTCAATAGCAATTGGCATATCACATATATTCAATATTTTAGCATCAGGTCTAAGCTTTCTTGTCGCTTCAGCCACAATTGCTGCTGGATTGGAGTAGTTTAACATCCATGCATCTGGTGAGTATTTTTCCATATAATCAACGAGTTCAAGCACCCCGCCAATTGAGCGCATACCGTATGCGATACCGCCAGGGCCACAGGTTTCCTGACCAACCACTCCATATTTTAATGGAATCTTCTCATCCTTTTCTCGCATCGCATATTTGCCAACACGGATGTGTGCCATCACAAAATCAATGTCGCTAAATGCTATGTCAGGTGTAACAGTAGCAAGAAAATCAATTTCTGGGGCCTTTTCCTTTATAATGACTTGACAGGCATCAGCTATTTGTTGCTGTCGTGCTTTATCATTATCATAGAGCTTAATTTGTTTAATTGGAAACTTATCAATATTTTCTAAAAGCATTAGAATAATCCCTGGCGTAAACGTACTTCCTCCACCAGCAATTGTAATCGAGAATTTTTTCATAATTAGGTCTCCCCTTATGTTTTATTTTCAGTTAACTTCTCAAACTGTTCCCTAACTTGTGCGACAGACAACCCAACAATGACTTGGATTGCGTTCTTATTTCTTACCACACCATGGGCACCACCCTCCTTAAATGCAGTATCATCTTTTACAAGGGTAGGATTTTGAACACTCACCCGAAGTCTTGTTGCACAATTGTTTATTGTTTCAATATTTTCTTTACCACCTAGGGCTGTTAAAAATACTTCTGCTTGTACTTTGTATTGGGAACTAGAATCATTTTTTGCTTGTTGCTTTGCTTTGTAATCTGATTTGCGGTAAAGCTTTGGTCCCTGATCATCACTTCGACCTGGCGTTAGAAAGTTAAACTTTACAATTAAATATCGAAATAAGAAAAAATAGATGCAGGTAAACGTTAAACCAATTAAGATTTGGATAATATACACACTACCATGACTATTAAATAATGGAATCCAGTTTTTTGAAGCTATTTCGATTAAGCCGCCGCCCATGTCACCAACAACACCGAAAACGTACATTGTCGCTGCCATAGTTGCTGCTAATAATGAGTGAATGACAAATAATACGGGTGCGACAAATAAAAATGTAAATTCTAAAGGTTCGGTTATTCCTGCTAGCACAGCTGTCAAGGTTGCTGGGATAACCAGTGCTGCTACTTTCTTTCGATTTTCCTTTTTAGCGGTAAAGTAAAAAGCTAGTGCAATACCTGGTGTTGCAAACATTTTTGAGTTTCCATGCAAAGCAAATCCACCAGCCGGAAACAGCTCTTTTAACGGTTGCGTTGAATTTGCAAATGTCGAAAGATTTTCCATAAATGCTGTAACAATTCCACCTTCTACCGCGGCGGGACCAAATATGAAGGGGGTATAGATAAAATGATGCAAACCTGTCGGAATGAGTAAGCGTTCTAAGAATGTATATAGCCAGACACCTAGAGTGCCAGATGAAACCATGAGATGCTGCATTGATTCAATTCCAGATTGAATAACCGGCCAAATCCAAGCAACTAACACTGCTACCGGTAACATCGTAAAAAAGCCTATAATAACGACAAAGGATGAGCCTTGAAAGATACCTAGCCACTCAGGGAGCTTCGTATCAAAGAAGCGATTATGAAGCCAGACAGCCAGTCCAGATATTAATATTGCGCCAATAATACCTGTATCAAGTGTCTTAATGCCTGCAATAAGCTTCAATCCACTTGTACCACCAACATCAGCTGTGACATCAACACCAAAGGTCGGTCCGAAAAATTCTAAAATGCTTGAGAGAAAATAATTAAAAGTAAAATAGATAACGAGTGCTTCCATCACAGCTCGTGCATTAGCTTTTTTCGCTAAACCAAGCGCAATTCCAATGACAAAAAGAATTTCCATTTGGTTAAATACAGTCCAAGCGCCATCCTCAACAATACTCCAAATTGCATGCCAAACCGTACCTTCGTTCGCAATCCCACCAACCATATCAGGATTATTTAACATTAGGGAAAGTGCAACCATAATCCCCGAAAATGCAAATAGAAGGACTGGTGTAAACATCGCACCTCCAAACCTTTGAAGCTTCTCTCTCATATTGCATCACCTCTTTCTTTTATTAACACCCATTTAATCATTAAATAAAAGCGCTTACAATAGTTGAGAGGGGCTTAGGGACGCTTATTCACCGGTAGTTAAATTTCCCATGAAGCGGGAATTTTCCCAGCTATATTTTTAGGTTTTTAGACTAGCGATATCACAGGGCTAACGCAAGCTGATCACTACCAAACGGCTTCACTTGTAAAAATATAGAAAAGGGATGCTTTCATTAAATGATTTGCTTAACAGATAGGATGAAAGAAATATATGATCGCTTCTACTTGTGTTATATTAGGGGTAAGTCATTCGATTGAAACTTAGCCATCTAGGAAGGTTTGAAAGGCATTCAAATGAGGACGTATAAATCCAAAATTTTATACTCTTTAAGGCATGCGCCTAGTGTGTTTTAGACTCAATAATATTTAATAGCGTTAAAAAATAATAAAGTGGATCTTAAAACGAATCTTTGAACAAATTTGTTCAAAGATTCGTTTTTTAACATCTTATTATACATATTCGTCAACTTAATCTATGTTTGTTGAAGTTTTCATTATCCCTATTTGATGGTTTATACACGATTTAAATGTGTGTCTTTAAAAGTGGTTGGATACTTTAAGCCATATCCACATAAACGATCAACACCAATATGTGTCACCCAGATCAAAGACACAGCTAAAAGGGACGCACTATCTATGAATATAGCTACCAATATCAACAACACAGGAATCATGTACGTATGGAAAAAATTATAAACAACTGCTCCTATTTTCACATTGACTAAGTATGCCAACATCGATAGGTCAGGAGCAAGCGCTAAAACAAGAAGTAACCACCAGCTGAATCCATTTAAGTGATAGAAATATACACTTATAAAAACAACGACTAACCCTTCTAAATGTAACAATAATTTGGCCATAACACACGCTCCTTTAATATTTATATGCATTAAAAGTTCTTATTCTAACGACTCACCTTTTAAGCTGCAACATCTCTTCTTTTAAAGAAAAAGAACGCCAAAGCGTGAAAAATAAGAAAATACAACGTCAACATGATGATTGAGAAGGTTAAAGTCATCCCTTCGATTGTCGGCATTCCATCAAAATAAACCGTTAAATCGGTATTTAGAAACAACAAATACTTTGCCCAGTCAAATTGCATGGCTAGAAGGTTTGCTACGGTGTTACCTACAAACAGCAAGAACATAGATAAACCAATGGCAAGTGAACTATTACGAAATACTGCTGATATCATAAACGCCATTGTTGTTAGCATAAGAATATCAATAGAATAAAGTAAATACGTTATGATTAATTGCAAGCCTTGTGAACGTTCAACAACCTCACCATTTTGATAGGCAAGATGAACAGCATCATCAGGTGGAAAACCATATAGAATAACACCAATTATACTTGATAAACCATAGACAATAGCTAATAATAACAAGCTAAATAAAATAACCGTTAAATACTTCGATAAAAGAATTTTCGTGCGACTCATTGGGCGAATAAGCAATAGCTTAATTGTTCCAGTAGAAAATTCCCCTGCCACTATACCTGCAGCTACAACAATAGTAAAGAGGCCTATAAAACTCGTTAGCATTTTGGCTTCATCAACAAGTGTCCAAACGTTTGATTCGACAGACGGGGAAATCTCGTGTTCAAGGCGATATTCATTAATCGCCAAATTTCGTTGATAGTACGTACCCAGCTGTCTACCCCCGTATTCTTCCATGTTCTCTCGGTCTGTTTCTATTTGTTGTTGAATATCCGCTTGCCACTCATCACCTGTACTTTCATCATTGTTGTCAACATATTTTAATATGCCACTCAGTGCTATAATAGCTAATATGAGCAAGCCTATCATCACGAATGTGCTTTTCTTTTTAAGAATCTTCTCCCATTCATTGCGTATCAAGTTAAACATGTTACACCCTCCTTACGATCCCGTAATTTCCAAGAAACGTTCTTCTAATGTTTTTGTTAATTTTTGAACAAGGTAAATACTAATATCTGCTTCGGTTAATTCTTTTATTAACTTCGCTACCTCTTCTTTTTCAGCATCAATAATAAAGCCTTCTCCCTTTAAGGCAATCATCCATTTTTCTCGCAATTGTAGTAGCTTTTTACCTAGATCACTCGTTTCAAAATAATAAGTTGACTTTTCCTCAAGCTGTTGGTCTGCTATCGTTTGTACATCAATGAGTTTTCCTTGCTGAATGATTGCAATGCGATCACACATCATTTCCATCTCTGAAAGCAAGTGACTTGATACAATCACACTTAATTTTTTTTCTCTTGTTAAATATTTAAGGTGATCACGAATCTCTCGAATACCTGCTGGATCTAAACCATTTGTTGGCTCATCTAAAATCAAAAGCTTGGGATCATGAAGCAGGCATTGAGCTAACCCTAGTCTTTGTCTCATTCCTAACGAATATGTTTTAACCTTTTGATCAATATTTTTCTTTAATTTTACAAGCTCAACAATCTCATCGATTTTCTGTTTAGTTATACCTTTATACATCCGGCTATATTGAACGAGATTTTGATAACCTGTTAAATGTTGATACATTTCCGGATTTTCTACAATAGCACCTACATGTTTAATGGCTCGCTCAAAGTTATCCTTTACACTATCGCCACAGATAACAATATCCCCTGCGCCTAAACGCATCAGGCCAACCATCATCCGAATGGTCGTCGTCTTACCAGCTCCATTTGGACCCAGTAAGCCAAACACCTCTCCTTCTTGAACCGACAAACTTAAGTCATCTATTATTCTCTTTTTGCCAATAGACTTACTTACATGATCTAATGATAAGACAGTTGTCATACGAATCTTTCCTCCACTTCTTGTACAATCGTTTTAAACCATTCTAATACTGATAATCCTTGCTCTTCTCGTAGCGCCTCAACATTTTCTTGTCCTATAATATCGCCATAGTATAAGGCAATCACTTCGTCTAATAGGGATTCAATTTCATTAATTTCGTGTGTAGCAATGACTATGACCTGTTGCTCAAGATCGACATACCGCAATAAACTTTTCACTGTTACTTCGCGCACCATAGGATCTAAACCTGAAAAAGGCTCATCTAACAAAACAACATCCGTATCTCGTGCCAAAGCTGTAACCAACTTGAGACGCCCCCGATTTCCTTTTGATAACTGTTTGACTTTTTTTGTGGGATCAAGCTTTAGCTCCGCTAACAACTGTTCTGCCTTGCGAATATCAAAGCTTTCAAATTGGCTAGCGACATAATTGATCGTCTCCGCTACGGAAAAATTATCATAAAACATATCTAACTCTGTTAAATACGCAACCTGTTCAGCGGTACGGCGTGTGACCTTTTCATTATGCAAGGTAATCTCTCCTCGGTTTGGAAAAACAAGGCCAGCCATCATTTTCAATGTTGTTGATTTACCACTTCCATTCGGACCAAGTAAACCGTATATCTTCCCTTTTTGCAAACTTAAATTGACATCATTTAGTGCGTAGTCGCGCCCATACTTTTTCGAAACACCGTTTAACTCAATCGTCATGCTCTTCCCCTCCTTCTACAAAAGCTTTAAGTTGATCGATCATCTCAACACTTGAAACACCAAGTTGTTTCATATCTATGACATAGCGATTAATGATTTCTCTTTGCATATCAAGCTTGATCGTAGCAAACAATTCAGGGTTATTTATAACAAATGTCCCTTGACCTCTTCTCGTTTCCACAGCTCCCATCCTTTCCAACTCGGCATATGCTCTTTGAATGGTATTGGGGTTGACCCCCATTTTCACTGCCATTTCACGCACAGACCATAATTTGTCGCCCACCTTTTGTGTTCCTTGCAAAATATCAATAATAATCTGATCAACAATTTGCATATAGATTGGTTTTGAAGCTTGAAACTCTTGTGACAAGGGTTACACCTCAACCTTCTTAGTAAGTAGCATTGATGCTAAAGAAAACAATAGCACTGTCAAAACGAGAGAGTACAGCAAATAGATTATCGGGACACCAACACTCTCGAACTCTACAAACCATGAACCTGTGTCATTGACGAATAATGGATTTGAGATAATCGGTAGTTGGTAACGGGCTACCAACCTTTGAATAAAAGGAATTTTTGCTACTTGTGTTTCTAAATAGTTATAGCCAAAATAGAGAAAAAGAATCAATAGCCAACGCACACTCTTTATTTTAGGCATATGATCCATTGAGCGATAAAGCGTCCAACCAAACAAGACCCATGTTGTTAAATAGATGCCTATTAAAATAAGTCCGATGTTAGTCAAAACAACCAATTGTGTAAAAGTACTCATATTTGTGTACTGTAAAACATCTTGGCCAAATACATGAATGCTTAGCATTAAATAGCCGACAATGATCAATTGAAATAAAATTTGATACAGTAACAACACGGCTATTTTTGAAATGAGCAACGTATGGCTTGAACGCGGACTATATAGCCAAAGCTGGGTCTTTCCCTCTTTAATTAATAGTGAACCCATCATAACAGGCATAAACACCATCATCGCTAATGCAGCCATCGTTACTGTCATAAATGCACCTGCGCCTTCTTCAAGTCGAACGGAGCCAACATAACCTATCACTAACAGGAAGGCTAATAAAATACTAAAGAAAATGATATTCAATCTAGCTAATCGATGATCTTTCTTCAACAATCCCCAAAATGCTTGCATGCTTTTTTCCCCCAAAAGTATTAGTGTTCTATTTAGATAGTACACTAATACATAACTTTTTTCAAGACTCATTTAAAACTGCTCAACTTCCTCCACTTGAAAATGCTAGAAAACACTCAGGTACTTTTGTTCAAAGGTAAACACGTTTCAACAAACTGACGCATCATTAAATCCGTTTGCTATTCCAACCCGTTAAACCTTCTGTTGTTTATCCGAGTTATTATACCTACACCTAGTAATCGATCTATTCTTTTATACCTATAAAAAGCAGCTCTTTTTTATTGCCTTCAAAACTAAAGTCACCCTGCTATTTTCCTGTTTTTTAGTTTGCTTCATTTTATTGGAATTTTTAACTTAACAATCACATGACTTATCGTTAAACTAACTTAAGAGACTAAAATTAATCGAACGATATAAATGAGGGTGAAACGTATGATCAAAAAAGTTTTTTTAACAATCAGTTTAAGTTTGGTATTAGGAGGATGCATGACAATGAATCAAGAGCGTAACGATAATGAGACAAATGGCGATTACACCACAGGTGATGCCTTTGATGACCGATATGTCAGCGTCAATGACTACACCGGCGAAGGATATGATCTCGTCAATGGTGAGAAGATGGATGTGATCGCTAACGCGAAATTTGCAGAAATACAAGAAGCAATGAAGGCCTTTTTTCTTGAAGAATATAAAACAGAAGTGATCGTCCATAACGTCGTTGGTAACGTTGATGGTGCAACCGTGTTTGTCGAATCGGTCGGTGAGCCTCACTTCCATACCTATGCGATGATTGGGATTGATAGGCAAGAAGAGAAAATTATACCAGATAGTATTTGGACACAAGAGAGTCAAGTGGAGCAAGGTATTTTTAGTGGCTTATTAGCGATGATCATGGATGAAGAATTTGCGACATTAGATGCTTTTACACAACAAATTGTAGAAAACTACCCCGTTGTCGGACTGCGACAAGAGGCGATAAATAATGTAAAAGCAACTGCCTACACCACACCTTATTATTTTGTCCAGCCAATGGCTTTACGAGAGGAAAGAATAAAATTCACTAACTTATATCTTGAAAATCCTAATATTAGCGTTGAAGAGCTAAAAAGCATGTTTGATAAAGACGCATACAACGCCAATTATTTAACCATATCAATTCAAGTTTATATGGATGAAGAAGACAACCCTCCAACCGAAGCCCTTTTAGACGACATTGTCCAAGAATTTAAAGCACTAGAAGGTATACCAAGAGCGAACTATTCGATCTGGTTACATGATAATTATGTGAATAAATTATCTGCTAGTGGGAGTCAGGATAATTCATTGAAAAAAAGAGATATTATCATCGAATAAAGGAGTAGAACAAGTGGCGGTAAAAGTGAACTCAGAAATAGATCAACTAAATACAACAGACACCGAGCTAATTAAATTAGCAGGCTTACATGTTTACTTAGAACCTGATGTTGATTCTAGTATAGAGATTAATGACAAGACTTTTAAGATTGTGGACGACAATTTCAACAAAGAAAAAAGCGGCATGGATGCGATGACCGTCCAAAATGTCGCATCCGGTGAGTATCATGTTGTTTATATGGGAACCAATGCTCATGGTGATTATGGCATGGCTGATATTAAAACAGATGTTCACTTACTAACTGAGGCCACTCCCCAACAACTAGAAGATGGAAAAAAGTATTTCGAAGATATGGAAAAAGCTTTTGGTGCGATTACATCAGTCAGTGGAAACTCGCTTGGGGGGGGCATTAGCCAATTACGTCGGCGTTGAATATAGCCATGTCCGTTCAGTCACCTTAAATCCAGCCATGCTACCAGGGGGCGCTCTGGATGTGGAAAAACAATATGACAACATTACGAATTATATTAGTGAATACGATATGTTAAACCTTAGTCAAGACGCTATTGGCATGGGGAATCAAGTTCCTGGTCTCAAGTACACCATTTATAACGGGGTTCCTTCCATAGCAGGTATTGGCTTTAATCATACCGGATATAGGCGAGAAGATAAAATGCATACCCCTTATGTCACTATTGGCAGAAAGGGTGAACCCGGTTATGGCAAGATCTATGTTGATGCCCATAACCATAACGTATCAAGTATTTGGACTGGCCAGCCTTTATATGGCGGGCGGTCAGAGCGGATTGATTTAAATGTAGAAACGCTTCAATTGCTTAGTCAGTCCATTGAAACATCTGTATTAGAACGATTAGGTTTGGCACAAACGTATATTGGACACACTGTTGAGATCATTAATCACGAAAGCGAGGCTTACGAGAGCCGTCTGAATACAGTTCGCGAGGTATTTCAAGAAGCGTTCGAAGACATCATAGATGATGGACTATTAAGAGGCATTCGATTTGCAAATAGTGTATTTAAGCTGATGATTCAAAAACTACATGCTCTTTTAGATACAATCGAAAGAGCCAGTCAGGTATTAAATGGTTTACTTAACTCCCCTCCCGCAGCACTTATCGAATTTATTATAAATAAACCGATTGATGCAGAAAGTTTGGTTTCAGAAATCAGAGGCAGCCTTGAAGAATTAGAAGAAACATTAGATGAATTTGCCCTTGCTGTGGAAGATACAGTCTATAATACAATTGAAGACATCTTTAAAGCTGGACAAGAAAAATTTCATGACGTCGTTGTTGGAGAATTGGAAGCTCATTTTGAACACGTGGAGAGCAACTATCAGCGTATGAATGCACAGGTAGAAGAATTTGGCACACAAGTAGGGCAAGTCGCCAACGCCTTTAAGACAATAGACCAGCGTGTGGCACATGCAATTACTGATCAATTAGCTATAGGTGACATTGATCCCATGACATCAACAACTG
>NZ_JH976443.1:1846-113915 GCF_000306965.1 Amphibacillus jilinensis Y1
TAAGTTGTCTTATTTTTGCGACGAGATATAATATATCACGTTTAAAAAATGGCGTCAACACTTTTTTGAAAAGAATTTTAAAAAGTAGATGATTATTTTATAGCATATTTTTTCTGACAACAAAAAATAATATAGCATACCCTTCCTATGTATGCAATACTTTTTTAATACAATATTAAAAATTATAATTTATAATTTGGGATATACTTTATCACTTCTTGATCATCTGCTATTTTTCGCAATAGTTGAAACAACACTCGATATCTAGCTGTCATTGCTTCCTTAACAACTTGGTCGACTCGACTATCTTCCATATCTAACAATATTTCCTCCATCTCTCTTTTTACTAGATATTCCATTTCTTTCAATTCTGTATCTGAGACCATCAATCCCAACATGTAACCTACTCCATTTCACTCAATCATTATTTATAATTGCAGATCTGCTTGTTTTAATTTGCATGATATACATATTTAGTAGATGGACATGCATATAATGGAGTACATTCTTTTCTAAAAGGAGTTATGTTATGACTTTTTTCTATACCATTAAATTAAAGCATGCCAAAAGATATTTCATCATTATAGTCTGCACCATCCTAGCGATAACTATTCTTGCTATAAACGGAGGCAACCACTTGTCCGTATTCTCCTCACAAGATGGCCCTGTTGGGTTAGCAAAGGGAAATGAAAAAAACGAAGATGTCAGCTTGACCTTTAACGTTACATGGGGAGATCAAATGCTGGAGCCTATTTTAGACCAACTTAACGAACATGATGTTCAAGCAACCTTCTTTTTACTCGGGGAGTGGGCAGAGCACCACCCGCATTTAATCGAACTTATTGATAAGGCTGGACATGAAATAGGCATGCTAGGCTACCGATATAAAAGCTATCTCGACTTAGACAACAGCGACATTGTTAAAGACTTACACCGCGCAAAGGATGTATTTAACAAATTAGGCTACACCGATTTAAACCTATTACGCACACCTAGCGGTCATTTGGATGAAGAGGTTCTAACAATAGCAGTCAATCAAGGCTATGACGTTATTCAGTGGCGGGTTAATTCAAACGATTGGAAAGCACCAGGAATAGATAATATCGTAGAGGAGGTCATATCTGAGACTAAAAATGGAGATATCATTCTCATGCACGCATCAGATTCTGCTATTCAAACAGCAAAAGCTTTAGAGTTAATACTCCCTACTTTAAAAGAGAAAGGTTTTAAATTTGTCTCCGTATCAGAACTTATTTCTCAAGCTGACATTGAAACAGACCCCGTTGAATAGTGATTACACATAATTCTCCTTCTTTCTTCTCATATTAAGACTGTGATGATTTTATTCCAGAAGGAGTAGAGTGGCGATGTCTTATCAAAAAATAGCGTTTTTCATATTAATAGCAGTCATCTCTTTAATGGGCTGTAGCCCGGCTAACAACAATTCAGGTAATCAAGAGGCTAACTACGAAACAACAAAGAAGATGGTGACAGATATTCTCAAAACGGATGATGGCAAGCAAGCTATTGTAGAAGTAATTGCCGATGAATCAACCCAACAGATTTACGTGATTCATGATCAAATCGTCCAGTCAGCGATTGAGGAAGCATTAACCTCTAAAGAAGGACAAGAATTTTGGTCGAATATGTTTAGTGATCAAGAATTTGTAAAAGAATTCTCTGATGCAATGATTAAACAACAAGAAGATGTATTTAAGCGACTAATGAACGATGCTTCTTTTCAAGAAAAAATGCTTGAGCTTTTAGCAAATCCTGAAATTGACGAACAAATGCTAAGCCTAATGAAAAGTCAACAATTTAAAAGCCATTTAGAAGAAAGCATACAAGAAACTTTGGAATCCCCTTTATTCCAAGCGAAGGTTTCAGAAATTGTAGTTGATCACGCAAAAAAAATAATGGAAGCTAAAGATGAACAAGCAACCGAAGATCAGCAATCTGAAGAGGACCCTTCTAACAACAATGATTAAAATATCTAGCTCTCATTAGGCACCTTGCTAGAGCAGACAATAAAAAGACCTATCCTTTGAAAAACGTAGGATGGGTCTTTTTATACGTTGTGACTTTTTCTCATTAATATTATTCTTTATCAATCACATACTGCGCAATTTGATGATATATTTGTCCAATCGGATCGTCTTTGGTGTAAATTGAGCCTCTTGCACTCGGTTGATCACTTGGTTGACCTAATGGAATTTGACCAATTAGTGGTGCTTGTAATTCCTCTGCTAGCGCCTGGCCGCCCCCTTGTCCAAACACATATTCTTTTTCCTTCGTTACTTTACTTTCAAAATAAGCCATATTCTCTATAATACCAATAATTTCATGTTGAGTGTTAATGGCCATTCTACCAGCGCGAGAGGCTACAAACGCCGCGGTCGGATGCGGAGTCGTAACGATAATCTCTTTTGACGATGGAATAGTATTGTGAACAGCTAAAGCCATGTCTCCCGTACCTGGTGGTAAATCAAGTAATAAATAGTCTAGCTTCCCCCATTCAACTTCATCAAAAAAACTACGTAACATCTTTCCTAAGCGTGGCCCTCTCCAGATAACCGGCTCATTGTCCTCAACAAAGAAACCCATTGACATAAGTTGTACACCGTGTGCCTCAACCGGAATAATACGATTTCCTTTTAAAATTGGCCGCTCCGTAATCCCCATCATATCTGGTACACTAAAGCCATAAATATCAGCATCAATAATCCCAACTTTTTTCCCTAAACGTGCGAGTGCAACAGCAACATTCACCGTAACCGTTGATTTGCCTACCCCACCCTTACCACTAGCAATAGCAAGAAATCGGGTGCCCATTTTACCATTTAACAGCGTAGGCTTTTCATCCGTCGTGTTTTGGAACGACTTAAGTTGGTCATCGGGGAGTTGCTCGAACCTTAAGCCCACAGTCTCCGCACCTGCTCGTTTAAGCTTAGCGACCAACTCTTGTTGTAGTTGCATTTGCTCAGCGGTGTTCATTTCAGCAATTGCGATCTTAACACTAACAAGCCCTTTATCTTCATTTATTTTGACCTCACGAACACCACCTGTTTCAGCTAGGGTTTTATTTATAAATGGATCTTTTACTGGTTTCAATAAAGCGATCACTTGGTCTTTTGTTAACACGACTATATCAACCTTCCTTTACTAACGTCTGTAGGGGTAGTATATCACAATCATTTTTAATCAAAAAATTTACTGTTCACTTGAGGCAAAATAATTTAAAATACCGTGATATATGCTTGCTGCCATTTGATCTTGGTATGCAGGTGTTTTTAATAACGCACGTTCTTCAGGGTTCGATAAAAAGCCGATCTCTACTAACGCTGACGGACGGTGAGCATATTTTAATATATAAATACTATTCACAGCTAAAGCATCACGGTTCGTATTACCTAAACCAGTGACGATTTCACTTTGAATAGATTCAGCTAACACCTTCGAGTCCGAGCGATTGGGATGATAAAAGGTTTGAGCGCCTCGCCATTGGCTTGAGGGTAATGCATTCAAATGAATACTAATGAATAAATCAGGATCTTTCTCTTCAACAAAAGCGATTCGATTTCTTAAATCTTCAACTTTCCGTCGCGATAGCCCCTTTGTATCCTGAGCAGCCAAGTCTTTATCCGTTTCCCTCGTTAAATATACAACCGCACCCGCCTGTTGCAGATAGTCTCTTAAATCTTCGCTGACCATTAATGCAATGTCTTTCTCTAATGTATCACCATCTCCAACAGCACCACCATCAACACCGCCGTGCCCAGGATCAAGGACAATAACTTTATTCGTTAAAGGTAAGTTTAAAAATTCCGTTGAGTTAATACTAGTTTCAGTAGGATATTGCATAAGTAAAATTAATACAATGGCCCCTAGTAACCATATCACTACCTTTACACTTTTCGACATCGCTTGTCCCTCCGTTCATACTTACTTAACTATATGGGCACAAATTAATAATTAGAACGAAAGAAAAACCTATCCTATGTACCATACATCAAAGGCCGCCAGAAAATGAGGCAGCTTATTGATGCATAATAAGATAGAATAGGTTTATTTATACCAGTCAGCAATATGACTGTATTGGACTAACTTTTCGTGCGACCCGCCTGGATCATGTGGAGATAAATAAATGGCCTCCATTCCAAGCATCAGTGCAGGGGCTATTTCATTAATAAAATTATCGCCAATTGAGACCATTTGCTGATATGGTAATTGATAAAACGATTGAAGTTGCTCAAAATAATAGCGCGTCTTCTCCGGCTTCCTTGCCGAAGAAATGATGTGATCAAAAATGCCAACCAAATTTAATTCCTTTAATAAGCGTGACACATCTTCACGATCACTATTGGTCATTAGCACAATTTTATCCGTTGCCTTTAATGATAATAGAAATGAACGGAGCCCCTCAATTTCCCGCAATTGAAATTGATCGGTCACCATATAGGCTTTAGTCGCATGGTAACTTGGCTGTGTATCCGCCACACCATAGTGTTTAGCACAAGCAAAGGGGAGCCACCAACCATCACCAATCGCCACAAGTGAAGTGAAGTCAAAGCTTAAGGCCTCCTTGCCGTAAATCGACGCAACATCTTGTACTGGCGTTCCATCCCACTTATGAGCAGCGATTGCCTGTAATGTTAGCGGATCTATGGTCACCGATAAGTCACGCGCAACGTCATAGACTTTTCCTATTGCAATCACATGATTTCCTTGCTTGATTTGCTGGTAATCAGCCCAATAGTTACCCTGATCTTGGACAGGAACACGTTCCATCAAGTGCTCAGCATAATAATCAAAGTGATCCGTTTCCTCATATAACGTTCCATCAAGATCAAAAATATATAATTTTTCCATCGATTCACCCTTTCCTAGTAATTTAAGTAGTGGTGGGCATTTTTGTTATTGATAAAACGAACCTTCAATCAAGGGGCGTTTGCATTCTTCTCCCACCAATTGGCCGTTGACTGAATCAGAGATTAGCGCCCACCAAGATAATTTTCACTACTTTCTATTTTGAGGCTAGAGTTTAACGGACGATTATCCGTGGTAAAGTTACACACAAAAGAGTGAGGTCTTGTTCTAGCATCTAAAACGCTTGTTAAGTTATGTCGCGGATTAATAAGTTAATAAGTAACCCTCTTCTGCATCGTTTAACTCCAAGTGCCTATATCTCCACTCACTTCAATTCAATATATTGATTTAAAAGCTTCTGATGGAGCATTTGTGAAGCAACAAGGATGGATGAGTGACCAAAATAATAAACAGGTGCTCCGGCAAGTGTTGTACAGGTTAATCCTTGCTCCTGTAACATGACGTAAGCAGCTCCAAAATCCCAGGCGCCCAAACCATTATAAACTGCGCCATCGATGCGCCCAGTTGCTACATATGCAAGTTCTAGAGCAGCAGATCCAATACAACGGAAGCCACGACTATCACCAACAAGTTGCTGTAGCTTTTTTTCATTAAGGTCATCGTTTGGAGCCAACCAAAGATGGTTAACACAAAATAACGCTTCTTCAATGGATTTTTTCTCGACAACAGGAGCAACGCGCTTTTGATCAATATATAATCCTTTCCCCTCTAGCACATGGAACATTTCGTCTTTAACTGGATCATATATAACACCTACTGTCGGGTTACCTTTAATATATATCGCAACTGATACTGAGAAGTTTGCTTTAGTATGAACAAAATTCGTTGTGCCATCAATCGGATCTACAACCCAAACGACTTCATGTTCCGGTTGATAATCTCCACTTTCCTCAACGCCTTCTTCTCCTAATAAATAATGGGTAGGATAATAAGTCTTAATCTTGTTTGCAAAAAAGCGTTCAATCTCCTTGTCCTTTTCTGTCACAAGATCGGCAGCTGATGTCTTATATTCAATATCTATCTCTTGTGTAATTGCCTCTCGCAAAATAGCCCCCGCTTCATAGGCCCATTCTTTCGCATGTTGATACATTGTTTCTTCTGTTTGCATATCATATCACCCTTCTGGTTCTAGCACATTTAATTATTATTCGAAACAAATAGAGATGAGGATCAATTATCAGACCCTCACCAATCCTATCTATATTAGACTAATTTCTTACGGATCTTACCACTAATAAAGTCAATTAAACTGACAAATAGTACGACAACAATTAAAATCATGCCTACATCTTCCCAGTTTCTTTGGTAAGTTGCTAAAATAAGTGGCGCACCAATCCCACCTGCACCAACAATCCCAAGTACAGTCGATGCACGAACATCAATCTCAAATCGATAAATCGAGTAAGAAGAGAATTCAGGTAATACTTGGGGAAGTACACCATACCATATCGCCTGCAATCGATTACCACCACTCGCACGAATAGCATCAACTGTGCTAAGATCAATCGATTCAATCACCTCGGCATATAGTTTTCCTAACATACCGATCGAATTAATACTAATTGCTAACACACCTGCATACGGCCCAATACCTACTGCAGCAACAAAAATAATTGCGAAAATTAATTCTGGAATGGCACGAATCGCATTTAACAGCGCCTTACCTAGATAAGAAAATTTCTTCGATATATTACGCGCTGCCAAAAAAGCAACAGGAATAGCCAAGATCGTCGCAACAACTACACCTGCAAAAGCGATCGCGATCGTTTCTAACATATATCCAATGTACTCTGGAAACTGAACGATGTAATCCACTTGTGTAATGGGAACTATAAATATTCTTCTTAGCGTATCTAACGGCGAGGCTTGCGAACCGGAAATACTAAATGATGTATTTAAGATAGCGATGATATAAAGGGCACTGAGGATAATCAGTGTCATATAAAATTTGATTTTCCCTCGTCTTGTCTGGGCTTTTCTTAGTGATATTTTGGCTTGTTCGCTCATTATTCTAAATGCCCCCTCAAGCGATTACTCACTGTATCAATTATTGTAATCGTTAAAAATGTCATAAACACTATTGTTGCTACGTTGTTATAATTAAACATCCTTAATTGTTGTTGCATAATAATCCCAATTCCACCTGCACCAACAAACCCCAAAATAACCGATGCCTTGACGTTAATTTCTAATACATATAACACATATGACGCAAATTGCGGCAAAATTTGCGGCATAATCCCATAAGTAATAACTTGCAGCGTATTTCCTCCCGAAGCCCGTATCGCCTCGATCGGCCCAGGGTCTACCGCTTCAATGGTTTCACTCACGAGTTTTGCAAGAATACCTAAAGAAAATACTGTCAGCGCAAGAATACCTGATACAGCACCAATGCCAACTAAAGCGACAAACAAAACAGCTAAGATAACTTCAGGGATGGTTCGCAAAATATTTAACAGATTACGGACCACCTGATACAGCCACTTATTGCGGTTAATATTACTAGAAGCGATAAAGCTAAGCGGAAGTGCAAAGATCGCTGCAAAAGTGGTACTAAAAAGTGCCATGTTCCATGTTTCTAATAAACTTCGAGCCACCCTGTTCAAATATCCCCAGTTAGGTGGGAATAAGTCCTCAACCATAAAACGATAAATAATCGGTAAACCTTCGATCACTCGATTTGGAAAGGCATTGGTTTGAAAAACCGATAACATATATAAACTAAACACAACGATAATTGTGAAGGCAAGCATCCATTTAAAACGCGGTTGTGTTAATCGATAGCGTTCCATTGTTTTTTTACCGTTCGTATTTTTATTGGCCATTATTCTTCATCGCCTCCAAGAAGATCATCGTCTTTAATTGGGCGACCATAAATCTCCTCAAATGTAGCTTCAGAAACTTCACTAATTGGACCGTCAAAAACGACCTGGCCATCACGCAACCCAATGATACGGTCAGCATATTCCATTGCCATATCAATAAAATGCAAATTAACAAGCGTTGTCAAATTATCTTCTTTACTAATACGTCTTAAATCTTTCATCACTCTATGTGAAGTAGGGGGATCTAAACTTGCTACTGGTTCGTCTGCTAAAATGACTTTCGGCTGTTGAGTCAAAACCCGTGCAATACTAACCCGTTGTTGTTGCCCACCACTTAATTGGTCAGCTCGAACGTAAGCCTTCTCCTCAATACCGACACGCTTTAAATTATTCATAGCTAATTGCAAGTCATCTTGTGAGAACAGCCCGAGCATACTCCTTAACGTGCCGGTATGCCCCAGCCTACCTGCCATAACATTTCGTAAAACGGACATCCGCTTAACAAGGTTATAGCTTTGGAAGACCATCCCTACATTTGTTCGCAATTGACGTAACTTTCTTTCTTTAAAAGTTAATACATTCTCACCATCCAACAGCAATTCACCATCAGTTGGTGTTACCATACGATTAATACTTCTGATTAATGAGGACTTACCTGCCCCAGACATTCCGACCACGACGACAAATTCACCGTCATTGATCGTTAAATTAATATCCTTTAAGCCTTGATGCCCATTTGGATAAACTAACGACATATCTTTGATCTCGATCAAACTTGCTCACCTTCCCCACTGTGGAATTAGCATTAAAGACAAATGCCAACATATTTCTATCTATTATAACTTAAATAAATGACGCTTTACATTAAAAAAATTGACTTTCTCCGTCTCTGCAACAGATAGACCATCGATTTTTTCTATGAATGAACTAGTCGCAAGATTTCTTGATCTCATCTACTTCCTGCATGAGAAAGACAGAAAAGAAGCGTCTGTTATCATTAAAAGTGCATCATGATAACAGACACTCTTGTATCATTTTATTTACTCAAACAGCATTAGTTAGCTAAATCATCTTCAAATTCAGCAAACACTTCACGAACGATATCATAGTCAGAAGACTGCGCTTCAGCTACACCATCCCACGTGTATATTTCATACATAATTTCTAACATTTCTTCGTTATCATTTAAACTTAAAAACGCTTCGGTAATTTGCTGCTTTATTTCATCTGGTAATTCACTTCTTACCGAAATCGTATCATTTGGAATTGGATCTGTATAACCGATGACACGAAGGTCGTCATATACATCTGGAAACTCGTCTGCAAGTGTGTCACGTGCATCGTCAAATGTCGTTGCAAAATCAGCCTGTCCATCAATTAATTGCATCATGGCATTATCATGGCCACCTACGCTAAAGCGTTGGAAATGGTCATCTAAATCTTCGATACCCATGTCAAGCAACTGCTTCGCAGGGAATAAGAAACCTGATGTTGATAAATCATCTGGATAAGCCCAAACCAGGCCTTCTGTTTCTATTATATCTTCGATCGATTCAATTGGAGAGTCCGCTGGAACGGTATATTGTGCAACATACGAATCCTCATCGTTACGAATCGACTTCAAAATAACTTCAACGCCAGCACGGTCTTCAGCTTGAACAAAACCAAATGGGTTTAAAAAGCCAATATCAACCTGTTGTGTACGCATCGCTTCAATAAGCCCACTAAAATCAACCATAACTTCTGCTTGAACAGGAATGCCTAATTCTTCTGACAAAAATGCTTCTAACGGTTCAGCAGTTGTAGCAATGTTGGCCGCATCTTGAGAAGGGATAAATCCCATTACTAATTTATCTATTTCTTCCGCATCTTCACCATTTTCAGAGCCATTATCTGTCTGATCACCCGGTGTAGCATTCTCACCAATTTCTTCACCACATGCGACTAAGGCTAGTAAACCAAAAAAGACTAATACGACAAATCCTAAACGCTTTAACAAAATAATTCCCCCTCCAAATAATCATATGTATTTGACCTACACATCCATTATTATTTAGAGGGGCTAACAAGTCAATGCAATTTACAAAACTTTTACGTTAAAAACTGATTTTTTATGTTAAATAGTCTAACAATGTTAAACTTTTCACTTATAGATTACTCATTATTACGTTTTTTATTCCACTTTATTACTTTTTTTCGTCTATTTCCGAACATTGGTTGTTATCCGCGTTTATTTGTATCGTTTTTTAGAGAGGCAAGCAGGATGACCATTGCTAGTCAACGATTATAGGAGTTCAGCAGCATTACTGAAAACAACATTTCGAGACAAAACGACAGGTTTAGACGTATAGCGTTGCACCGTTTCTTTCATTATTTGCGTATAGCCAATACAATCCAATACAATCACACTTATATCAGTCTGATCTAATTGTTTAGTCGCCTCTACTAATTGTTGTTCAGAATAGTGATAAGGCGAGCAAGCGACGGCTGTTACGTTAAAACCGGCAAGTTGCCACTTTTCTTTAATGGCATCGGATTGTTCAATTAATGGAACAATGACCCCAATATGATCAGTGTCACGAAGTAACCCTTTCGTCACATGGTTTAATAAATAATCAGGATAAATAATCGGAAGATCGGAGTTAAATGGTTTAAAATAACCGGTACACGCTAAAATAATCAAGCTCACATTATCGTGATGATTAAACTGATCAATTAATGTTTGGATGATTGGGAGAATGCGTGTTTTCGCCATTTTAACCTGTGTGCCATCATTTAACTTCGAGACAAGTGTATTTTCATTTGGAAGTGGTTTAATAGACGCTAAGGTCTGTACAGTACATTGATCAAGTACCCCACGCTGAATGAATGCCACATGATTATTAAAAAAACGCGTAATTTCAGGGAACAGATCTCGTCGTGGTGATTGACCAATTGTAATAATCCCAACTTGATTTTGCATGATTTACCCCCTAAAAAATCTTAAATTCGCTTACTATCTATCGAATATCAGTTTTCCTATACTTTGCATTTCAAAATGTTAACGATGTTAAAGACCGCTTCTAAAAATCCAACAGTTCTAACATCTAGTAAAAAGGAAGCAGGCAAATTACCTCACCTACTTCCTTCATTATTATTCGTTACTAAGCGATATGTTAACACCATTTGGACTAACAACATAGATTGAACCATCTGCTGATAAGTGAAACCCTTCAACTTTTGGATTAATTCCCATAGCAATATCTAAATTGTCAAATTCAATGGTCGCATAATCATTCATAATCTCAGAAACAGCTTCTTGATAAAGCTCAGCGCGCTCTTCTTGATCTACTGTTTCAGTAAGCGCTCGATCAAGTAACTCATCTACTGTATCATTGGCATAACCTTTACCATTTCCATTCGAACCATGTTGGTTAGAGTGGAAGCGTGGATTAAGGAAGAAGTACGGATCCGGATACCATGACCAACCACCAATGTTCATCGGTGCATTGTTGCTAGAGATGGTATCTGTCAACGTGCCCCATTCTGAAACTTGAATATTAACATCAATATTTAAGTTTTCTTTCATTTGATTTTGAAAAATCGTTGCATAATTTGTCCGCGTTTCTAATACATAGAGGTCAATTTCAAATCCACCCGCATACTCGGTTTCGTCTAATATTGCCTGCGCTTCTTCTGGATCATAGTCAGCTTTGAGCGATTCAAAATCATCATCATAGCCCCATGATCCTTGTGGCAATGGACCATTAGCTACCGCTGCTCCTCCCCACTGGTGAACACCTTGAACAATTTCTTCTATATTTGTTGCTTTAAAGATCGCTTCTCTTACTAGAGGATCTGCTGTCGGTCCCTCTTGATAATTCATATCTAAATAGGTAATTGAAAGACCTGGTGTTGATAGTAACTCTAGATCATCATCTTGATCAATGACTTCTCTATTTTGCCCTCTAATATCAGTAGCTACATCAATATCTCCTGATCGCAACGCATTGGTCATCATCGCTTGATCGGTAATAAATGTGTAAGTAACCCCATCGAGGTGTGGCTCTTCTCCCCAATAATTATCATGTTTGACTAAATCGACTTGTTGATCGGTTTGCCAGTTTTCTAATATAAAAGGCCCCGTTCCAACTAAATGGGCACCAAATTGATCGCCCCAACCTTCTACTTCTTCTTCAGGGACAATAATATTCCCTTGGTCAGTAAGCATGGCAAGTAATGCTGAATTGGGTTCTTCTAAATGAATAACAACTTCAAATTCTCCTGTCACTTCAACACTTTCTACACCGGACAAGCGATTCTGTGCAGATGTTTCTGCAGAACGTTCCAAGCTATATTGAACATCTTCCGCAGTCATTAAACGGCCATCTTGATACTCACCAGGTTGGAAGTGAACATCTTCTCGTATTGTAAATGTATACGACATCATGTCATCAGCCGCTTCCCATTCCGTAGCCAAGCCAGGAACAAAGCTTTGTAAATCTTGATCGTAGACAATGAGCGTATCTGCTATCGCGCGCATAATTTGTGACTCATACACACCTGTATATAGTGTAGGATCAAGGGTTGCTGCATTGGAAGATAGTCCAATATTTAAAACCCCACCACTCGTTACGCCTTCTTCTTCACCTGATGTACCTTCGTTAGTCTCTTCCGTATCATTTGATCCACATGCTATTAGCACGAGCATAAACGACACAAGTAAAAAAGTTAAAAACAGAAACCGATAAGCTCTTCTTTCCATTCCATGATACCCCCTCTTTGTCATTTGGTTCATATAGTGATACAAAAGTTCATATAATGAATACATATTACCTTATCACATCACATTCTTGTTGTAAATATAAATTTTTAGAAAATTTAAAATAATCATAAAAGTGATTATTTTTTCTTGTCATCCTATTTACATCAGTGAGATTCGATGGTAACATCTTTACTAATTCATATAATAAAACAATAGTTCATATAATGAATCAAGGAGGTGCTCAATTGAAAAAATTTTTAATTAAACGTATCTTACAGCTCATTCCCACTTTATTTGTCGTTGCTGTGATTGTCTTCTTCATTACACGAATGTTACCAGGTGATCCTGCCGCGGTGATGCTCGGACCACAAGCGAGCGCCGAAGATGTTGCTGCTTATTCTGAACGATTAGGTTTGAATGATCCTTTGTATCAACAATTTTTTGACTATTTAGTCAATTTGTTGCGCTTTGATTTTGGTAATTCCCTTAATTATAACCAACCCGTAGCAGACTTAATTATGGAGCGTTTCCCAAATACAATTATTCTAGCTGTTAGCGCCTTAACCCTTGCCATACTTATCGGTGTTCCGGCTGGCATCCTTGCCGCTAAAAAACAAAACACCTTCATTGATTATATCGTCACTACCCTTTCACTCGTTGGCGTTTCAATGCCGATTTTTTGGTTAGGTGTCATGTTAGTTCTATTATTTAGCGTCAACCTTGGTTGGCTACCTTCTACAGGTATGGGATCGATTAATGATGGTTTATGGCCATTTTTTAGACATCTTATCTTACCTAGCCTTGCCTTAGCTACGATACCAATGGCTGAATTTGCAAGAGTGATTCGGTCAAGCATGCTAGAAACACTATCAAATGATTACATTAAAGCTGCACGATCAAAGGGATTGAAGGAAACCATTGTAATCTATAAACATGCACTAAAAAATGCATTGACCCCACTACTAACCGTCATGGGCTTGCAATTTTCTAAACTACTCGGTGGAGCTGTTCTTACTGAAACGATTTTTAGTTGGCCAGGTATGGGATTATTAATCGTTAATGCGATTGATCGTAGAGATTTCGTTGTCGTCCAAGGTTCTGTTATCTTTGTTGCGATTATTTATGTCGTCATTAATTTAATTGTCGACATTCTCTATAAAGTCGTCAATCCAAAGATCAATTTAGATGATCAGCATGGAGGTGGTAGTTAATATGGAAACGATGAGTGAAATTGAGCAAAGCAAAGAACTTCAATATCTAAAAGCAAAACGCGAACAATCCTTTTTGCGAAAACTGTTGCGAAACAGATTTGCGGCTTTAGGATTAGTTATTATCTTCATATTAATTATTACGGCGATCTTTGCGCCTTGGATTGCGACACATAGCCCAAACGCCATGGATGTATCCAAAAGCTTACTCAGTCCTGGTCAACAAGGGCACTTACTCGGCACAGATAGTTATGGTCGTGATACGTTTAGTCGAATCGTGTATGGCTCAAGGATTTCATTGATTGTTGGGGTTTCTGCCGTCTTATTTGGCGCCATATTCGGATCATTGCTCGGACTCATATCTGGTTATGTTGGCGGTCGGACAGATTCAATTATTATGCGGATGGTCGATGGGATGATGGCCTTCCCTTTTATTCTTCTTGCCATCGTACTCATGACCGTGTTAGGGCAAGGATTAGTCAATGTGGTGATTGCCATCGGCGTATCTAATATCCCTGGCTTTGCTCGGGTATTTAGAGGCCAAGTGTTAAGTGTAAAGGAAGCAGAATATATAGAGGTAACTCGCTCATTGGGGGCCAAGCACGGTCGCATTTTATTTAAACATATTGTTCCCAACAGTATAGCGCCATTAATTGTCTATGCAACGATGAGCATCGCTGGAGCAATTATCTCCGAAGCCTCTTTAAGTTTCTTAGGACTGGGGATCGAGCCCCCTACCGCTTCATGGGGAAGCATGCTTCAAGAAGGAAAAGACTTTCTTGTCCTTAGCCCTCAACTAGCCACCGTTTCAGGCTTAGCGATTTTATTTACTGTACTTGGGATTAACTTATTTGGAGATGGTTTAAGAGACGCCTTAGATCCGAAAATGAAAGTCTAACTAACAAGGGAGGTGAACGTATGTCAGATCCATTATTAAAGGTTGATAACTTACACGTTGAATTTAAGACCGGATCCATTATCACACGCGCTGTTAATGGCGTAACATTTGAACTTAATGAACAAGAGAACATTGGCATTGTTGGTGAATCTGGTTCTGGAAAGAGTGTAACTGCAACCTCAATTCTTCAGTTAATACCTAGCCCACCAGCCAAAGTAGCAAATGGAGCTATATATTTTAAAGGGAAAAATTTGCTTAAACTCTCTAGTAAAGAGATGCGTAAAATTCGTGGCAATGAAATATCAATGATTTTCCAAGATCCATCAACAAGTTTAAACCCGGTTTTTACCGTTGGCAATCAACTAATTGAGACGATCCGCGCGCATAAAAAAGTATCAAAAAAACAAGCCAAACAAAAGGCGATTTCACTACTTGATCTTGTTGGGATTCCCGCTCCAGACAAACGCATTGATATGTATCCTCACGAATTTTCAGGGGGCATGCGACAAAGGGTGATGATTGCCATCGCACTCGCTTGTGATCCGGAAGTATTAATCGCTGATGAGCCAACGACTGCCTTAGATGTAACGGTACAAGCTCAGATTCTTAATTTAATGAAAGAACTTCAAGAAAGATTAGGTATGTCAATTATTATGATTACCCACGACCTTGGCGTCGTTTGGGAAACGTGCGACAAACTGTTGGTTATGTATGCAGGTCGAGTCGTCGAATCTGCATCTGTCAAGGATCTTTACCAACAGCCTTTGCACCCATACACATGGGGACTACTTGATTCTCAAATCTCTGAAGGGCAGAATAGCGCAGAGCCTTTAGCTTCAATTCCTGGTAGCCCACCTGATTTAAGCTATGAAATAAAGGGGTGTCCTTTTGTCGAACGCTGTCCTTATGCACAAGATATTTGTTACCAAGAAACACCCCAACTCAATGAGACGATACAAGGGCATGCGGTCGCCTGTCACTTTCAAACCAGTGAGCATCAACTAGAGCGAAAGGAGCGTGAATACAGTGATGGAGACGCTACTTGAAGTTAACGGATTGAAAAAGCACTTTCCTGTTTCTAATCCGATCCCCTTTAAAAAATCAACGCAAAGTGTAAAAGCGGTTGATGGGGTTAATTTCGACGTTTATCAAGGCGAGACTTTAGGTATCGTTGGGGAATCTGGCTGCGGCAAATCGACAATGGCTAGACTCGTTAACCAATTAATTAAACCAACAGACGGATCGGTTATTTTTAAAAAACAGAATTTAATTGACATGCCTGCCGAGAAGCTAAGACAAATGCGGCAAAAAATTCAAATGGTTTTCCAAGACCCTTACGCTTCTCTTGATCCACGCTTAAAAGTTGGCGAGCTCATCGCAGAGCCACTTGTTATTCATCAAATAGGAGACCGAACAAGTCAAAAACAGCGTGTTGAAGAACTACTAGAAATCGTTGGGTTAAATAAACGCTATGCTGATCGCTACCCACATGAGTTTTCAGGGGGACAGCGACAGCGCATCAATATCGCCAGAGCCCTGACGTTAAACCCTGAGCTTGTTATATGTGATGAACCTGTTTCAGCCTTAGATGTCTCTGTTCAAGCACAAGTCATCAATTTGTTAAACAAACTGCAGCAGGATTTCAAATTAACATATATTTTTATTTCACATGATTTAAATGTTGTCCGCTATATGTGTGATCGCATTGCAGTTATGTACTTAGGGCGCATTGTGGAGATCGGTACATTCGAAGAGATTTACGCCAATCCTCAACACCCTTACACGAAGGCACTATTTTCGGCGATACCAAAAGAAAGTCCGTTTGAAGAAAAAGAACGGATTATTTTAAAAGGAACGGTTCCTAGCCCGTTAAATCCACCATCAGGGTGTCATTTTCATGAACGTTGCCCGGTGGCGATCGATATTTGCAAAACTAAAGAACCTAAAATGATTACTAAAGAAAAAATACATCAAACATCTTGCCATTTAGCAGATTAGAAGTCGGAGGAATTCATATGTCATTAAAACATGTTATGGAAGTATACGATTTGATGGACGACATCAATGTGACAGGAGATACGATTAAAGGATATTTAGCGACAATTAATCAACAAGGAACCATTAACGTACAAACCATCTCAGGTGATAAAGGGAAAACAGATTTTATTAAAGTACTTATTCCAGGTAAAAATGGCAAGTCTAAACAAGGAACGGCCCCTACACTAGGCATTATTGGACGACTAGGTGGCATAGGTGCTCGTCCTGAGATGAATGGATTTGTTTCTGATGGCGATGGTGCATTAGCAAGCATGTCAGCTGCCGCTAAGTTATTAGATATGGTGAACAAAGGTGATCAATTAGAGGGCGATATAATTTTAACGACTCACATTTGTCCAGACGCACCAACGCAGCCACATGACCCTGTTCCATTTATGGATTCGCCTGTCGATATTATGACGATGAATCAATATGAGGTCGATGAAGCAATGGATGCCATTCTTTCCATTGATACAACAAAAGGGAATCAAATAATTAATCACCGTGGTTTTGCCATCACACCTACTGTTAAAGAAGGATATATCTTAAAAGTAAGTGAAGATTTACTTCACGTTTATAGTCAATCGGTTGGAAAACTACCCGTGACGATGCCGATTACCACTCAAGATATTACACCATATGGTAATGATGTCTACCATATCAACAGTATACTTCAACCGTCTGTTGCAACAGATAAGCCGGTTGTCGGCGTCGCCGTAACAACAGAAACTGCCGTCGCAGGTTGCGGCACAGGGGCAAGCCGTGTCACAGATGTAGAAGAAGTCGTTCGTTATTGTCTTGAAGTGGCAAAACTCTACGGACAGTCGAAATGCGCCTTTTATAATGAAAAAGAATTCAAGCATTTAGAATCACTTTATGGAAAAATGACACATTTGCAAACGTTAGCCAATTAAGGAGGCTTTAAATGACAACAAAACAAGCATTAAAAGATCGACTTATTCAAGAAATTGAAGATAATCAAGCAGACTTAATCGACCTATGTAGTCAATTGATTAAAATTCCAAGCGAAAATCCACCCGGTGATTCAACTAAAATTACTACTTTTATTGACGACTATTTAAAGGAAGCCGGCACGCATAATTTATGGTATGAATCCGCTGATAAAATGTATAACTTAGTTTCTACCATCGGATCCGATCCTAATGGAAAACACTTAATCTTCTGCGGACATTCTGATGTCGTTCCAACTGGTGATCACAGTAAATGGGACTTCTCACCTACTTCCGGTGAGGTCGTGGATGGCTGGTTATTGGGACGAGGCGCTAGTGATATGAAAGCTGGATTAGGTGGATTAATCTTTACCTTCGCTATGTTAAAGAAGCTTAATATTGAGCTGCCTGGGCAACTAACGCTTGCGGTAGTCCCTGATGAAGAAACCGGTGGCGAATACGGTGTGCCTTGGCTGTTAGATAATCAGTTAATTGTAGGTGATGGTTGTCTGATTGCGGAACCGTCATCACGTTATAACCCAACCATCGGTCAAAAAGGATCCTATTGGTTTAAACTAAAGGTATTCGGTGAACCCGGACACGGCAGCTTATCGCCACTTGCTGGTCACAATGCCATTACAGACATGATCGATGCGATTAATGAGATCCGAAAATTATGGGAACTAGACATTGACATTCCTGAAAGGGTAAAACCTCTAATTGAAAAGTCTAAACGTTATATGCGTGAAGTAGAAACGGATAGAGAAGCTTTTCAGCCGGTAATGGATCATGTAACGGTTAATATTGGTAAGATCCAAGGTGGAACAAAATCGAATATGATTCCGGAAAGTTGTGAAGTCGAAGTTGACTGCCGCCTACCTTTTGGCATCACTCAAGATGACGTCACTGCATTTCTACATGAAAAACTCGACGCTTTAGGGATTAATTATGAAATAAGCCGGTTTGGCTTCCGAAGTAATGCGAATTACACGCATGCCGACAATCCGGTATGTACGTCAATTATTAATAATATCCATTATGTAACAGGTCATGAATCTTACGGTGTCATGCAATGGGCTAGCAGTGATGCTCGTCATTTCCGTGAACACAACATACCGGTCTTACAATACGGACCTGCATACTTGCCTAGTATTCATGGTTATAACGAGAAGGTTCAAGTTGAAGATATCATCCGCTGCTGTAAGGTATATATCGCCGCAGTCGTTGACTATCTATTTGACTAGCAGTTGTTCGTTAGTTGATTTTTCCAGGTGCATATATTAGCATTAATGCATATATGCACCAATTATGCTGCTTCAGGGGGGAATGCTTACATGCTAAAAACATTGAGCCTATCACTAGAAATACTAAAAATGTTCACCAAAGAGAAACCCACATGGGGAGGAAGAGAATTAGCTGCCAAGCTCGATCAAAACCACACTAAAATTTATAGAATATTAGAAACGTTGGAAATGCACAAATTTTTACTAAAAAATAAGGAAACTAAGAAATATTCACTTGGCTTTGCTGTGTGGGAACTGGGGCATACGTTAACAGAGAACTTTCATATTAATGAGCTCCTCCATCCTATTCTAGAAAGAATAAGTACACAAACAAATGAATCCGTATTCTTGACCATTCACGACGGTGAAGACGGTTTAACACTTGATGCCGTTGAATCACAAACAACGATACGTTTCTCTGTCTCTACAGGAAGCCGTACGCCTTTATATGCAGGTGCCTCTTATCGCTCTATCCTAGCGCATTTGTCAGATGAATTTATTGAAAACTATTTAACTAACGATCTCATTAAGTATACAGAAAAAACACTTATCGATCCTAAAGAGATACGAAATGATTTACAGTTAATTAGAAAACGAGGTTATGCCATCAGTGAAGGTGAATATACAGAAGATGTTGTCGCCGTTGCGATCCCGCTCTTTTACAAAGAATCAATATTTGGATCACTTACGATATCAGGCCCTCGCTTTCGAATTACCGATCACGAGATAGACCAATTTGTTAAAACGCTGTTTGAAGCTAAACAAGAAATCCAATCTGTATTTGAAAGATACGGCACCCACTTTGGGCTATCCGCTATTTAAGGAGGATGATTGATTTGCATTTAGTTGATCGTGCAAAGTCAGTACTTATACAAAATTTATCATTAAAACCGACTGAATCACTTCTCATCGTTACAGATGATGAAAAGGTCAACATAGCTGAGCTTTTTTATCAAGCAGGATCACTTATTTCCAGAGATATAGCTTTAATGAGAATGCCGACGCGGAACAAATCTGGCGAAGAGCCTACCGAGTTAGTTAGTATACTTATGAAACAAGCTCACGTTGTGCTCTGTATAACCGAACATTCGCTCACCCATACGCAAGCACGCAAAGACGCTTCAGCGCTCGGCGTAAGAGTAGCGACCATGCCAGGTATGACATTGGATATGTTAGAGCATGGAGCGATAGCCGCTGATTACCATGAAGTACAAGCACTAACGAAACATTATTGTCAGTTACTCGATCACGGATCAACCGTTACGATCAAAAAAGATGATACCGAACTGACTTTTTCTATTAAGGGCAGACCCAGTATAAGTAGCACGGGTGTGTTCACCGAAAAAGGTCAGTCCGGCAACATTCCTTCTGGTGAGAGTTATATCGCGCCAATTGAAAACTCTGCTAATGGACAAATCTTAATTGACGGTTCGATTAGCAATATCGGCGTACTAAGTGAACCGGTGTTACTGACCATCGAATCCGGACGGCTTGTTAACGCATCAGGTCACCAAGGACAAGATCTATTATCACTGCTCGGAGACGGTGACGGCCGTACTATTGCTGAATTTGGTATTGGCACAAATAAAAAAGCACGTTTAACCGGAAATGTGCTCGAAGATGAAAAAGTTTATGGCACCGTACATATTGCTTTCGGTAGCAACAAGTCCTTTGGCGGAATAACTGAGGCTGGTGTTCACATTGATTGTGTCATTAAAGACCCACACGTATGGATTGATCAACAAAAAATTTAAGTGGAGCTAGCATTTAAGCCAATCGATCATCAATAAGCTTATTTGATTGCTTTCGACCAGATAAAACGAAACTTCAATCAGCGGGCGTTTTCGTTCTTCGCCCACTGATTGTTAGTTAAGTAAGCCATAACATTAGTGGCCTTTATCACCCAGCTATATAGGCGAGTGTTTCACGGACGATTAGCTGTGACAACGTAAAACTTACACGTGAGCCAGCCACTTAACCCTTTAGTCATCCAAGCTGAAATCTAACTTTGGACCCACCGGGACAATGCCCGTCGGATTGATCGATTTATGGCTGCGATAATAGTGCTCCTTAATATGATCAATGTTCACCGTTTCAGAGACCCCAGGATAATGGTACAACGCTTTTGTATAACGCCAGAGATTGGGATAGTCGACAAGCCGTTTAATATTACACTTAAAGTGACCATAATAAACAGGATCAAAACGAATTAAAGTCGGAAATAAGCGCCAATCGGCTTCAGTTATTTGCTCACCTACTAAATAGCGGCGGTCAGCCAGCCGTTCTTCTAATCGATCCAGTGCCTCGAACAACTTGGTTACCTCTTCTTGATAAACGCCTTGTTCAGTGGCAAATCCTGCCTTATAAACGCCATTATTAATCGCATAATAAACGTCCTCATTAATGACCTCAATTTCTTGTTGTAAGCTTTCGGGGAAGAAATCTACAGTTTCTGCACCTAAATGATCAAATGCAGTATTTAACATCCGAATGATATCAGCCGATTCATTATTGACAATCTTATTTTGCTTAAGGTCATATAAAACCGGAACAGAAACACGCCCACTATAGCTCGGATCCGCTTTCTGATAAATTTGATATAAATAATCCGCGTCCATAACCGGATCAGCAATCACACCTTGACCTGGCTCAAATGTCCACCCTTTCTCGTCTCGGTACGGATGGACAACAGAAACAGAAATCATTTGCTTTAATCCTTTTACACTTCGCATAATAAGCGTGCGATTTGCCCACGGACAAGCATAAGAGACATACAGATGATAACGGTTGGGCTCAGCTTTAAATCCAGCTTCACCTGTCGGCCCTGCACTGCCATCTGCTGTAATCCAGTTACGAAACTGTGACACTTTACGGATAAAACGACCGTCCTGATTGCTTGTCACATCCTTCTCATCATCATACCATTGCCCATCTACTAGTAATCCCATGATCTCACCCTTCCTCTACTGATAAATACGTGCACTTCTTCAAAAAAGCCTTAAACCTGAACAAACAAGTGCACCATTATATGTATACTACCCCACCATACGCCCTTAAAACTAACTTTTCTTCATTATCAAATCATCCACTTGATTATTTTGTTCTTTAAAGATGAACACCCACCTGTGACTCGACTTGATATTGATCGCTTTATAATGAAAACACCATTCATATCGCAAAGGCCTATTTCATTTGCAATCCTAAAAATCCTATGGTATTCTAAAATATGAATTAATGACCGTATTATTCGTTTGGTCAATACGGATCTTAGGAGGTGTTATGAGTGGCAACAATTGATCGAAAAAAACAAATTGTTGATGCTGCAACAAACTCTTTTTCTTTATTTGGCTATAAAGCCACGACCATTGATCAAATTGCCAAGATAGCCAATGTCGGCAAAGGAACCATTTATACGTTTTATAAAAATAAAGAAGAACTCTTTCATGAAATTATTTCGTCATTAATTAAGGAAATGAAAGATGGGGTTGAAGATATTCTAGAAGAAGACTTACTATTCTATGAGAAAGCAGATCGTGCACTCTTTAAGTTGCTAGAGTTTCGAACGGACCATCAGTTGATGATTAAACTTATTCAAGAGGAGAAAGAATTAGGGACACCAACTGTTAAGGAAGTCATTCAAAATATTGAGAACATGATTATTGACTATTTAAAGACTATCATTCAAAAGGGCATTGAAAAAGGAGAAATTAAGCCTTGTAATCCTGAGCTGACAGCCTTTGTCATGCTAAAGCTATACATTGCGCTTATTTTTGATTGGGATCAGCTTCGTAAACCGTTAGAAAAAGATGAAATTTCAGACCTATTTAAACTTTACCTACTTAATGGATTATCCAATCGATAATCCATTGTTTTTAAACAAAATTGACCGAATGAGAATATCGGTCAATTATTATTAACAAAATGACCAAGTGGTTAAAATAGTCATTAATTCAAGAGAGGGGTTTATAAATGAAAAAATCAAGCTTTTTGTTAGAATGGAAGCAGATTTTAACAAATAAAAAAGTATTCATTCCTATTATTGCCGTCACTTTTATTCCACTACTCTATTCTGGGATGTTCCTTTGGTCTTTTTGGGATCCTTACGATCATATGGAAGATTTACCTGTTGCCATCATTAATCAAGATAACGGCGCTAACTATGCAGGGGTAGAAATGAATTTAGGGAAAGATCTCGTTGATAAGTTAAAAGACAACGATGCATTTCAATTTGACTTTGTCACACAAGAAGAAGGTTATCAAGGCTTAGAAAATCGAAAATATTATATGGTCATTGAAATCCCTACCGATTTTTCTGAAAACGCCACAACATTAATGGATGAAAAGCCAGAGAAACTTGTATTAAACTATATCCCTAATGAAAGCTATAACTTTTTATCATCGCAAATTGGAGAAACCGCCGTGAAAGAAATACAAGCAAGCATCTCAAAAGAATTATCATCGACTTACGCAGAGAGCATGTTCAACAAAGTTTTTCAATTAGGTGATGGCCTCGTCAAAGCAAGTGATGGTAGCGCGGAAATAAATAGTGGCTCTGAAAAGCTAGCAGGAGGTTCAATCGAACTAAAAGAAAACTTAGACGTTCTCGTAGCCCGTTCAATTGAATTTGAAGAGGGGATAACAAAAGTGCGTTCAGGCTCAAATGCATTTGCTGGTGGTTCTCAAGAGCTTGCTGATGGAATAAAGCAACTGGCCGAGGGAGGCGACCAACTTTACGCAGGAGCAATCGATGTGCAGAATGGGACTGAGACATTAAGCGATGGCACGTCACAAGTCAGCGAAGGTCTAGCGGAAATCACTGGAAAAGTTCCGGACTTACTTGCTGGAACTGAGCAAGTTTATGATGGCTTAGAGACTCTTCAAGCACAACTTCCTACTCAGTTGGCGGAGACGATTGGTGATAAAGTAGAAACAAGTGGAGCCGAAATGAATCAGGGTTTAGCACAATTGAACGGAGGGATTAATAATAGTCTTCAGGACCAATTTGCTGTCGAACTTTCTTCAGGTCTTTCCACAACTGTAGCTGAGGTTGTAGCAACACAGATCATCGATACACAGACACAGCAAACAGAGCAACTCGCCAGCTCGCTTATTGAAAATGGCATACCTGAACAAACGGTCGCCAGTATCCTTTCACAGCTTAATGAAGAAGCCCCAACCGAGCAACAAATCAAGCAATCGATCCAAACGCAGCTTGAAACACCAATAAACACAGGCATTAATCAGGGGCTCGACCAAGTAACTGAGGGAATTGACCAAGGATTTGAACACTACCAAGATCAAGTTAATCATAAGCTGTCTACTTCTATTTCTGATATCGATGAACAGATTCAAGAAGCTGTAGATCCCGTCTTTGATCAATTGACATCCGGACTTAAAGATATTAATGTAGGTCAATCAAACTTGAAAGATGGTCTTGATCAATTAGCCGAAGGCACCAACATACTGGAAGATGGTGCTTCACAATTAAATAATGGACAGATAGTTTACGTGAATAATATCGAATTATTCAGCCAAAAACTTCATGAAGCGCAAACCGGATCAACTCAATTAGCAAGTGGTGCGCAGCAGCTAAGTGGAGGAATCGATCAATTAGCTGATGGCTCAGCTAAATTAACAGACGGCTCTCAAAAACTAGCAGACGGTTCGAGCAAGATTTCAGCTGGCACAGAGGACCTTGCTGATGGAACAACAGAACTACATGATAGTTTAGATGAAGCTGCACATGAAGTGAACGCCATAAAAGCTGATGAAGATACGTATGATATGATGGGAAGCCCTGTTGAAGTCAGTAAACAGGAAGTAAACCCTGTTCCGAATTACGGTACCGGTTTTGCACCCTATTTCATTTCTCTCGGCTTATTCGTAGGTGCACTATTGATGACCATTGTCTTTAACTTAAAAGAACCTGCCATCGAACCACGGACTGGCTTTAGTTGGTTTATTGGTAAATTCGGTGTTATTGCAGTCGCAGGTAGTATTCAAGCCTTATTAATTGACGCAGTATTGTTAACGGGCTTAGGGGTAGAAGTTCAAAGTGTCCCATTATTTGTGCTCGTCTCTATCATCACAAGTTTAGTGTTCATGACACTTATCCAACTGCTTGTCACCACACTGGGGAACATTGGACGCTTTATTGCGATTATTATTCTCGTTCTACAACTAACAACAAGTGCTGGAACCTTCCCATTAGAGTTAATTCCAAAGGCGATCCAGCCGATTAATTATCTGTTACCTATGACATACACCGTTCAAGCGTTTAAGGCGGTAATTTCAAGCGGTGATTATACTTTTCTATCAAAAACAATGACTATTCTAACAGGTTACACGATCATGCATATGGCACTTACCATCACCTATTTTACATTAAAAAAGAAAAGCAGTTCCGCTCTTCAAGAAGCAGCGTCCTAATGTAGTATAAGGGCTAATGACAAAAAAACAGAACGTGTTGGTGAATTCAACTCATCAACACGTTCTTTCTACACAGTAATAGAACCTAAGTAAGCCCCAAAGAGGTCATAACATAGCCCTTCATGCTAAAAATCAGGAAGTGCTCTGCTTCCGCTGCTTGTTCGTTGGGAGAATCAGGTCACGGGCGTCCGCCTATATAGATGATCGCTGCTCTCTATTTTGTGACGGCGTTTTACGGACGGTTATCTGTGATAAATTGTCACTATTTGATCGCTATGTGGATTTCAATTTCACCGTTAGGGTAATATTTTTCAAAGTCAAATGTGTACACTCTCTCTATTGCACCGGTCTCTTCTTGATGCCATATTTTACTCCACGCATTAAAGATACCTTCTTCTTCAGTTGTATTTACCTTAAAGATTTCATAGTTCTCCTTTTCCGGTATCTCAATTATAGATTGTCCATTATGATCTTCAATACCAATACTTAATGAATAATCTCCTTTGTAGTCACTTTCATAATTGTGATATACACCGTATGTAACGCCTTCATATTTACTTAAATAACGAGAAGCCTCTTTCCACATTTCTGTAATTTTCTTCATGATACGTTCATCATTAAAGTTATTTGTTCTTATGCTATTAATGATTGCTAATTTCAACATCCTCACCCTTTCACATATTTATACCTTTATTCGTTTCATAAAACGAGCCTTCAATCAGTGTTCTTCACCCACTGATGGTTAGTCAGTGAATCGGGACATGGGCGTCCGCTAACGCCCGCCTACTCTTTTTACTATATTTTTAATTATAATGCTAATTATTTATGAGCGTAACGCTTTGACAGTTTCTCCTGATGAGAATTAAACACTTCTTCTAAAGAAATATTATATTTATTAGCAATTACAATGACATTCCCCAATACATCTCCTAACTCCTCAACTAAAGCTTTCCTATTGTCTGAAAACGATTCTGTTAATTCGTCTGGCCGATCTCTACCAATTTCAAGTGCTCTTATAGCGCGTGCTACTTCTCCCGTTTCTTCTGCTAAAAAGCCAATACGAATAAAAATATCTAGTTCGGACCATCCTCTATTTTGATAGTAATCATTGACCCATTGTTGAAATTCAGCTACATCCATTTTTTCACGCTCCTTAACTCCAATTACTATAAGTTTAACAAATGATTAAGAGTTTTGTATAATATAAATATTGTATTTAATTAGGGGGGGCAATTATAAAGTGAAAAGTATAGCTGTATTTTGTGGTTCAAGTAATGGCGCATCTAAGGTTTATATAGATGAGGCAAAAAAACTCGGTAAAGCGTTGGCTAAACATAATATAGCACTTGTTTACGGTGGCGCAAGTGTAGGTATGATGGGGGCGGTTGCTGATGCCGTTTTAGATGAAGGTGGACAAGTTATCGGCGTTATGCCACGTTTTTTAGAAGAGAGGGAAATAGCACACAAACGCTTATCTAAGCTAATCATTGCTAATTCAATGCATGAGAGAAAGGCTAAAATGGCAGAGTTAGCTGATGGGTTTATTGCTTTACCCGGAGGGCCTGGCACATTAGAAGAATTCTTTGAGATTTTCACATGGGCTCAATTAGGACTTCATCAAAAACCTTGCGGGCTTCTAAATATCAATAACTACTTTAATCCGCTTATTGAATTGTTTAATCATATGACAAAGGAACAATTTTTAGCTGAAAAGTACCGTTCTATGGCAATCGTCGACAATGAACCTAATCAGTTACTTGAAAAGTTTAATGCTTTTGAAGCCCCAACTTTAAAAACTTATAGTAAAGAAAAACAGCTTTAAATGTCAACAACAGCAGGAGAGGAATGCAACCCAACCCCTTCAGTTCCATACGGGATGGGTTATAAATTGATCGTTTATATTAAGTCTTCTGACCTTAATTTATTGGGCTAGCTAAGTGTAACCTATCCATATAAAGAGGTACTTCCGTTGCTGGGGAGTACCTCGAAAATTAAATGACAAACAAAACAATTCAAATATTCAACCAACTCATTTTTTGAAAAAACTATCAAGAAAGAATTGAATATATTTTTTATACGCCTGCCATTGGCGTTTCTCTGAATGCATTTATTGCCTTGTTCATAACAACTTGTGTCTCAGTCCCCGAATCAAGAATCGTATTTTGAAATGATTCTTCTTCTACCAATACCGTTGTTACAGGTAATGCATCTGATGTTTCAGTAGCCAACAAAGCTTCAACTTGCGCAGTGAAACAAGAATTGCTTATCCGGGCAGCAACCTCCGTGGCAACAATATGATTGCTAGAAATGAAATTTCCACTGCCAGAAACAAGACGTATGATTACAGGCGTTGCACCTACTGGTTTGATATTCTTAGTATTAATTACTTCAGAAAAGTGATTAGCAATTATAGAATTTTTATTGCCATTGATATAGAGAAGGCCATACAAATCATCTAAACAATTGTCGATTCCCAAAAAAGGAGACCATGGTTCATGATCTCGTAAAAAGTGATTTGAAGAGACCAAGTTTTCCGAACAATTCTCCTTAAACACCACCATGCCTGGATAAAATGAATGAAGTCTATTATTTGTGATACTAGAGCGTGTCACCCCATCAAAATATATACTGCTCGCCCCTCGTGGAAAAACGTTATTGGCTGTAATCAATAGACCACCAAAGTTTTGAGCGTAAATAGAGTATCCTTTAAAACCTGCTCCTATCAAGTTATCAGTTATTTTTGAAGCCTGTCCCCAACCTCGTAGTTCTATGCAGTTGCCACATTCAGCTATGAAATTATCATGTATAGTCAGTGCATCTGCATGATATATAGTAATACCATGTTCTAAATATACAAAACCCATGCCTGTAATACGAAATGAGTCACAGGCACTTGCAACATAGATTCCTGTTTTTCTGTTAGTGTATGTGTTTTCCGGATTTGTGGCTCCTGAACCATCTTCAATAAAATGCAAACCATCAATACAAAAGCCCTCAAACTCTACCGAACTTATTCGCGGATCTCCATTTCGTTCAACATAAAATGCAGCACCTTTATATTCCTCAACGTCTACTTCTAGGGGAATATCTACTAGTATGCGACTTCCTCCCGGCCACAACTCATGATAATCTGCCCATTCATTCTCAGAAGCATTAAAACGTATACTCGAAGATGTAAAACCATGCCCAGAACCCATAATTTTAAGATAACTGATGTCTATAATCACTTGACTGCTAAGATGATAATCTCCCGGTGGAATATAGATAACCGCACCCGGTTTTCCGCCTTTATTTACATCTGTTTCCCTTTGCCTACTTTTAATGTCTGCTATCATACTATTGATTACCTCACCAATATCCTGATACGGATTACCGACAGGCCACTCTGTTACATCATAATAGTTTTTGCTAACCATAAATAAATTCTCCTATCATTTCAGTGTTTTTTCATAATCTCTTTTTCTAGATATACAATAAGAAACCATTCGCTATCTAGTGGCTCCTATAAATAGATTTGCTCTACTCTTATTTTGAGATGGACGTTTACGAACAGTTATCTGTGATTAAATCTTTCGGTATCATTTTAAATATTGTCTATATCCACCTAAAATGCAGTAGCCTTTAGCTTATACAAAGCTCTGATTATTCTTTCACAGCTCCTAGCGTCATACCACTCACAATGTATCTCTGAACTAAGATTGAGAATACCATTATGGGGAGGCTGAAGCTCACAGCAGCAGCTGTCATTGGCCCTAAATCCAGATTATAAGCTGTCAGAAACTCTGAAATTCCTACAGTTGCAGTTTTTGCATTTGTGCTAGTCAATAATAATGCAAATAAAAAATCATTCCAGGCAAGCATAAAACAAAATATTGCCGCAGTAGCTAACCCCGGAAGCGATACAGGTAATATCACTTTAATAAATGCGCTAAATACATTACAACCATCTATTCTTGCCGCTTCATCAAATTCTTTTGGAATATTATTGAAAAATCCTATCATAAGCCATATTGAAAAGGGAACATTAATGGCTGTATAAGTAATGATTAAAGCTATCCTAGTATCAATTAGACCCATTACATTAATAATGATATACATTGGTATTGCTATACTAATCATCGGAATCATTCGTACACATAATGTGAGTAATAAAAATGCATGACCTGTTTTAGAAGAAAATCTAGACAGTCCATATGCAGCTAGAGCTCCAAGAAAAACAGCCAATATTGTACTAATGGAAGCGGTTGTAAAACTATTTAAAAAATATCTTATAATTGGCATCTGATTAAACATGGTTACATAATTCTCTAATGACAATTGTCTAGGGAAAAATGTTGGTGAGGAGCTGATAGCATCCGATGATGGCTTAATGGACGTTAATACGATATAGATATATGGACTAATAAATAAAAGAGCTAGAACAACTGTAAATATACCAATAATATTTTTGTTGTTTTTCCTAAATAGTCTTCCTAGCATACTTTTATTAGAAACTTCTACATTAGGTTTACTCAACATAACTCTTCCTTTCTATTTCTTATTAGCCTTGAACATTACGAATAAAAAATACGAGCTTATTGCTAACAAGAGAAGAATAAACATCACTGCCATTGCACTTGATTCTCCAACTTGTCCATATCTAGTAAGTGTTTTATACATATATGTGCTTAAAACTTCAGATGAATTCGATGGTCCACCTTGCGTTAACACCCAAACAATATCAAAAGTTCTAGCAGCATCTACAGTTCGGATTAACACAGCTACAATCATTACTGGAAACAGTGATGGCAATGTTACATATAAAAATGTTTGAATTTTGTTCGCACCATCTATCTGTGACGATTCATATAATGTCGGCGAGATACCTTGAAGGCCAGCTAATAACACTAACATCATAAATGGTGTTGTTAACCATATATCTGCGATTATTGTTGAGAATAAAGAAAACCTTTCATCTGATAACCATTGAATAGCATGCCTACTAGAAGTAATATTAAAATCGTATAGTAATTTGTTTACTATACCAAATTGGTTATTTAACATGAACCGCCAAATTAAACCTGACACGAGTGGGGCTATCATTAACGGAGCTAACATTATTGTTCTTACAATCCCATGCCCTTTAAATGCGGTGTTCAATAACAAAGCAAAAAATAAGCCCAGTATCAATTCAAAACCAACTGCTACTACTACATAAATGATTGTATTGGTTGTTGCCCCTATAAACCTTTCAGATCTTATAGCATCAACATAGTGGCTTAAACCGACAAACGCACCTCTCCCTTGACCAATCATATCGATTTCAAAAAAACTATCTCTAATAAGCAAAGCTACAGGAAAAAATAAAAAGATTAACATAAATATGCCTGCAGGAGCGAAAAAATAAATGGAAACTCTCGATTCTTTTGTCATAATATCACTCACTTCAATAATATTTAATTAAACGGATAGAGATGTTTTACTCTATCCATTTAAATTTAGTTAATTCTAGTTCACTATTAATTCTATTATTTCCTTCGCATTATCTAAAGCTTCTTGCGGTGTTTGCAATCCACTAAATACATTTTGAACTGCTGGCAGTAAAGCTTCACTTTCAATTTCCTCCCACTTTTCGGTTGACGGTCTATTTTGCGTCTGCTCTCCATTTAATGTAGTGGCTAACTCGTTTAAATGGGCAAATGCGTCTTGTTGACCATACGCTTCGAAGACTGACTGTCTAGCAGCAACACCTAGAGCATCTGCATATAATTCATTACGCTCATACAAAAAGAGTAAATATTCTTTAGCAATCTCCTTATTCTCCGATGAAGAAGGGATTACCTGATACCAAGGTCCAGGGACAACACCTATTCCACTCTCTCCTGCAATCATGGTTGCCGCACCTACTTTCCCAGCCACATCTGATGTATCTGGGTCATTTGCAGGAACAAAGAAATGCCCCCATGCTAACATCATTGCTAAATTACCATTATAAAATAGTTCTGATGTTTCAGCTGAGGCAGTCTCCATCACACCTTCTGGAACTGTGCCTTCCTCGTTCACTAAATCATTAAGGAACTCTAAAGCTGATACATGGTCTTCGTCATTAACAATAATTTCACCAGCTTCATCAATCACAAAGGCCTCTGCTCCAGCCTGAGCGACGTGATCTAACCAACTTGCCACTGAATCACCTGAACTGGCCCCAAAAACACTAGTACCATATAGTTCAGGGTAAGTATCATTATTACCGAAAAATTTCGCTACATCTTTATATTGCTCCCAAGTTTCCGGAGGGGAAAGTTCATACCCGAATTCCTCCAGGAATGTAGCTTGATTATTTGAGTCATTAAATAAATCTTCCCTGTAGAGTAGAATTTTAGCGTTTGTCCAAGTAGGGAGTCCATAAACATTTCCATTCATTGAAGCGCCGTCAATTAAACCAGGGAATAAATCTTCTTGCATTTCCTCGGTTATTTCTTCTTGAATTGGCTCTAAACCTTGATAAAGCGCAGGTAACCAAATTGTATCAATGGTTGCAACGTCAAAAGCACCCGCACCTGACGTCAATTCTGTTCTCATCCTGTCGTATACACCTGAATAAGGTACGGACTCGATGATAACTTCATAGCCTGTATTTTCTTCAAATTCTTCTTTTGTCAATTCTGCAACTGTTTGGGCTGGACTACCACCTTCGACAAGAACGGTTAATGTCTGATCGTCTTCATTATTTGAACCACAAGCAGATACCAACGCAATAAGCAATGAACTACCCATTATTAATAGTATTTTTTTCATATAAATACCTCCATTATTATGGCATTTTTCATAAAGGATAACTGAGCTAATAGGCTATTCGCTGCAAGCATTTATTAAAACCCTTCATACATTTAAATGCTTTAGTACTTGCAATTAAATTAACCTTTTTCACTTCGTTTATGAAAGGCGTAACAAACCAGTTAATCGATTAACTAGAGTTGAAAAAAATATTAGGATGAGCTTTCTGGGTTTTCAGACTTTAATTTAATACACATGCTCCTTACAAAATGCCCTCCATTAACAAGCCGTTTTATTCTGATCGATTCATTAAGAATCCCCCTTGCATATAAATGCTCTGTTGTTTAAATCATCAAATTCACCTCCTTTGCTTAGTAAAAGATTTAAGAAAACAGTTAATCGATTAACTGAGTCTGAAAAAATTAATAGGATGATCTTTTTAGGTTTTCAGTCTTTAATTTAATATGCTGAAAGCCTGCGGTAGGGTTTTGTATTCTATTTAACATTAATTCTGAAGCTTGCACACCGATTTCAAATGCAGGTTGTTTAATAGCTGACAACGGAGGAGAAATAATTTCTGTCCAATCATAGTTGTCGTAACCAATCATTCCAATACCATCTGGAATGATTAACTTTTGTTCTTGAATAAACTTAACGGAGCCCATAGCCATTATATTGTTTGCTATAAATATAGCATCGACTCCTTTTGAGATTAGCTGTTTGGCTAGGTCGTAACCTGATTGAAAAGAGGATTCACCAAATAACACATAATTAGGATTAAAATTTAGTTTATTATCTGATAGCGCAACTTTATATGCTTGAAATCTTTCATTATTAGGATTAATGTACATTCTATTATTGGATCGTTCTTTATTTACTTCAAATTTATCACTGGAAGTATTCACTCCTAACCCAGAACTTAAAAAACCAATTTTTTTAAAGCCAGATTTAATTAATTCATTGATCCCTTCATAAGTCCCTTGGAAATTATCTACTAAGACATAATCGCCTTTATAGCCAACAGGCAATCGATCAATCATAACAGTTTGGAAGTTATGGTCTATTGTTTCATTTATGGCTTTAAAGTTTTCATTTGTTGGTGCTAATATCAATCCATCAACTTTAGTCTTAAACATTTTTATAAGATTTAATTCTTGTTCTGAATCTTCTTTCGAATTACTTAAGATTAAATTATATCCCTTGCTTTTTAATTTTTCCTCTATCCCTTCTGCAATAGACATAAAAAAAGATTTAGAAGTATCTTCACTATTTATAGGTATTATTAATCCTATTGTATTTGTCTTCGTACTTCTTAAACTTCTTGCCGCAGAATTGGGCTGATAATTCAGTTCCCTAAGCACTGTATTTACTTTATTCTTTATTTTTTCTGAAACATATTTATTTCCATTAATCACATGGGACACTGTTGCAGTAGAAACTTCGGCTTTTTCAGCAACATCTTTAATACGTACATTTTTAATTCTTTTCATATCTTCACCAAATTTCACTTGTTGTACCATCAAGTTAATCGATTAACTGATGATGCATTGATTATAATTTAAATTAAATGCTATGTCAATATTTTTTGGAAGCACTTTCATTTCGTGAAGTTATCCTAAATGTTGGAGCAGGCTCCCTTACCCTCAATTGAATAAGGTATTCGTTCAATATCTGCAATAATATCTTGGTATTTACCTTCTGTTGTCACTCCTTTGTTCTTATTACTGATAACAGCGTGTCCTCCCTTTTCAAAGGATTAGTTGCTAACTGATTAAATCACCGAATAGCTGCTGCTTAACACGTCCTAAACTGGCTCGCAGTATATTAAAAAGCAGTGCAAATCCACTTGCCGTGGATGTTACACTGCTCATCTTCGTCTATTTAATAAAGAGTCACGCGTTTTCTTTATCTACATGGCTTGTCTCTTCTGTAGTTTCGGTTTCCTCTTTTACCGGCTCTGTTACAATATCAACTAGTGCATCATCATGAACTGCTGAAGTAATAACTTCAGTGATCACATGGTCAGTTGTCACTTGCTCTAGCGCTTTATCTACCGATGTTTCTATTTCATATTCTTGTTTGAGTCCTAAGTTCAACGAATAAATCATCAAGAGAAGAATAATCGTAAACGGAAGCCCCGTAATAATTGACGCGGTTTGTAGCGCTATAAGTCCGCCTCCGATAAGGAGTGTCGCTGCAACGACGCCTTCCATGACAGCCCAGAATACACGCTGTGGCACGGGTGAATCGAGTTTCCCTCCTGAAGTCAGGTGATCAACAACTAAAGATCCGGAATCGGAAGAAGTAACGAAGAACACGGTGACTAATATAATGCCAATCAGTGACAGAATGCTTGCTAATGGTAAATTTTCTACCATCGCAAAAAGTGCCAAAGCTTCATTTTGCTCAACGAATGTAGAAATAGCCCCAATCCCATTGCTTTCTTGAAAAATAGCTGTACCACCGAATACCGACATCCATAGAAAGGAGATTAGCGTAGGGATGAAAATAACACCCATAATAAATTCTCTAACTGTTCTACCTTTGGATATTCTAGCGATAAACATACCAACAAACGGCGACCATGATATCCACCAGGCCCAATAGAAGACGGTCCAACCACCTTGCCAATTGGCCGCTCTAAATGTTTCAGTCCATAAGCTCATTTCAATAAAGTTTGATAAATAGTAACCAATATTTTGTGTAAACCCACTTAAAATGTACACCGTAGGTCCAGCTATCAGCACAAATAACAAGAAGACCCCTGCTAAGATCATATTGATTTCACTAAGTCGTTTAACCCCACCATCTAGTCCTAAAACAACTGAAACCGTTGCGAAACCAGTGATGACTACAATCAGGATAACTTGAACAGTAATGCTGATATCAATACCAAACAAGTGATTTAATCCAGCATTTACTTGCGAAACGCCGAGACCGAGTGATGTGGCTAGCCCCATGAGGGTCGCTAAAACGGAAAGAATATCAATAAGATTTCCCCATAATCCGTAAATTTTATTTCCGATAATCGGATAAAAGAGTGACCTTATCGTCAAAGGCAAACCTTTATTATAGGAAAAGAATGCGAGGCCTAAACCAACAATGGCATAAATAGCCCAAGGATGGATGCCCCAATGGAAAAAGGTACTCGCCATAGCAGCTTGTGCAGCAGAAGATGAATTGGCTTCAACACCAGAAAACATAGGGGAAGGTGATCCGTAATGGGTGATCGGTTCGGCAACACTCCAAAATAATAGTCCAATACCCATACCAGCACTCAGGAGCATAGCATACCAAGCAAATTTAGAGAATTCTGGCTTAGCATTTTTCCCACCTAACACGATCTTTCCATATCGACCAAAAGCAAAATAGAGCGAGGCTACAATAAAAATGTTAGCAGCAAAAATCATGAACCAGCCCGTGTTTTTAGTGATACTACTTAAAACATTATCAAATAAACGCTCAGCTGTATTAGGGAATAATAACGTTAAAGAGATGAAAACAATCAAAATAATTGATGAGTAAATCGTAACGTGTGGATGAATATCAAACCCGAATCTTTTCCAATTGTTTTCTCCTACTTCTTCTTTGCCTTCCTCATCAAAAAGTGACACCGTCGGTCTAATCTGTAAGCCTTTAAATGGTTTTCTGTTTTTAATTGCTTTTTTCCTTGCTTCAGCTTCAGCTTTTTTTAGTTTTTTTGCCAAAGCTTGTTGTGATGCAAGTTCTTTCTTCTGTTGTTTATTCATATAACCATACCTTTTGTTAAATTTTTATACCCTCTAAATTATACAAGTAGGAAAGCATGAAAACAATGATAGATCAAAAAATGTGACTCTATCCGACAAATAACTAAGCATTTCGAACGCGTTGCTTTCACTTGAAACACGTTCGCTCACTTTATTTATTATTATGAAAATCAGCTAACAGCGCTCGAGCTTCATCCGTCGATTTCGTATTCATTAATTTAACACGCAAATCACTAGCACCAGGAAACCCTTTAACATAAATTTTAAAGAAGCGATGCAAGCCGGCTATTGGACGAGGTACCAGTTCTGCATACTGATCCTGCAAATCAAGTTGTAACTGCAATAGCCCCAGCAATTCATCAGCGGTATGCTCCCTAGGTTTTTTTTCAAACGCATAAGGATTCTTGAAAATACCACGGCCTATCATAATACCATCGACATCATATTTTTCAGCAAGTTGTAGCCCTGTTTGACGATCAGGAATATCGCCATTTATCGTAATCCGCGTTTCAGGTGCAACGCGATCCCGAATCGCGGTAATTTGCGGAATCACTTCCCAATGAGCAGCGACTTTACTCATTTCTTCTCGCGTTCTCAGGTGAACCGATAGATTCGCAATATCTTGCTTAAGTAAGTGAGTAAGCCAAGCTTCTAGCTCCTCAAGCTTTGTATAACCAAGCCTTGTTTTGACACTTACCGGTAACCCTCCTGTTTTCGCCGCTTCAATCAATTCTGCTGCCACGTTTGGACGCAAAATAAGGCCACTTCCCTTGCCGTTATTGGCCACATTAGGAACCGGACAGCCCATATTAATATCGATTCCTTTAAAGCCCATCTCTGCCAAGCCTACACTCATTTCCCGAAAAAACTCCGGCTTATCCCCCCAAATATGAGCAACGATCGGCTGTTCGTCTTCCGTAAACACTAACCGACCACGCACACTTTGCTTACCATCTGGATGACAATAACTATCCGAATTCGTAAATTCAGTAAAAAAGACATCAGGTGCCCCCGCTTCCTTAACAACATGACGAAAAACGACATCTGTCACATCTTCCATTGGCGCTAATATAAAAAAAGGCTTCGGTAACGTTGCCCAAAAATTATCTATCATTACAATAACCCTCATTTCATAAGTCATGGTATTTCGTTAGCCATTCTGGCACAATTAAAAACCATCGTTATTATACTAGGAATACGAAGAAGAAGCAAAGGCAAGGATAGCTAGGGGTTATTAAGCAAGCTAGACTGAGATAAGCGATGTGCGTATTCAATTTGAAGGGTAAATTTCAGATTACCAACCTTCCTTTGAGCTAGCGGAAGCCGATGAGCCTGTATGCCGTTAACCAGTAGATGAACGTATCTATTTTTGTTTTACTCGTCATGGTTACACCAGTAGGTATATGTTTCAAATTGTCTTTTTAATTCTCCATCACTTACTAACGCTTCCCTTAATCAATTGACGCGAATATTAGTTCGTGTATAATAGAAAGTGTATTTAAAATCAAAGGAGAGGTTAATATGAATTCAATTGATTTAATTATTTTAAATTTTAATGAAGTTAGAAGAAGAAGCATAAAAGTTTGGACATCTATTCCAGAAGAAAAGCTCCACTGGAAGCCAGATGATAAAGCTTTTAGTTGCATAGAAATGATTAGGCACGTACTAGAAAGCGAACATTATTATCACCTAGCTATTAAAAATAAAGGAAGTTTATCCATTTTCGATTCACCCTTCGAAAACCTTCCTTTTACATCTGTAAATGCAGAATTAGAATTTGCAGCCCCTTATCGAAACCAATTCATGGATACAATTAAGACATTTTCAGAAGAAGATTTAATAAATATAAAGATTGATCGATCAGAATCAGGTTATATAAGAGAATTGGGTGACATGCTTTTACGTGTTGCTTATCATGAAGCAGTTCATACTGGTCAGTTATTAGATTATTTAAGAACAGCAGACATTCCAAGAATCCGTATTTGGGATTAATACTTTCAATAGGTAATTATATTTACCTTATGTTAGCATTTTGTTAGTTTCAGATTACTTTAGCGATAAAGACGCAGAAAGCAAAAGATTCTTTAATAAAACGCTGTTTTCGGGCTCATGAGGGGCTATTAGGATTGAGAAGTACCTCTTCCACCAGCTGCCGTTCCCTTAGGTGAAATGTTTTCAATTTCCTGATAATCCTCCTCGGTTAGTTGAACTTGCAGAGCCCCTAGGTTTTCTCTTATTCTTTCCGCTTTTCTAGTACCAGGGATTGGTACAATTTGATCCCCTTGACCAAGCAACCATGCCAAAGCAAGTTGAGCAGGGGAGTAGCCTTTTTTACTAGCTAACTCTTGAATTTTAGTGACGACTTCTACGTTTTTGATAAAATTATCACCTTGAAACCGCTCATACTGACGTCGATAGTCATCCTCTGGTAAATCTTCAAATTTTTTAATCTGACCAGTTAAAAACCCCCGACCTAACGGGCTGTAAGGCACTAAACCTATTCCGAGTTCTTTTAATAGTGGGAGAACCTCATCTTCAACTTCTCGGCTCCATAACGAATATTCCGTTTCTATGGCTGATAGTGGATGAACCTTATGCGCACGTTGAATAATATCTGCAGGAGCTTCAGATAATCCAATATAACGAATTTTCCCTTCTTTAACTAGCTCGGATAAAGTGTCCACGGTTTCCTCAATGGCTGTATTAGGATCTAAACGATGCTGATAATAAAGATCTATATAATCTAATCCAAGGTTATACAAACTCGCATCCACTGATTTCTTAATATATGCCCGATCACCCTTATAGCCCTGAGTATGTGTAATACCAAACTTTGTAGCGATTATTGCTTTCTCTCGCCTATCCTTTAGCGCACGTCCAACTAATTTTTCGTTTACGCCAAATCGTTGCTCTGCATAGTCACCATACAGATCTGCTGTGTCAAACATGGTTACACCCATATCCAACGCTTCATGAATGACACGTACCGATTCGTCGTTATTTGGCATTAGCATCGTACCAAGGCCAAGTGCAGATACCTCTAATCCTTGTGTTCCAAGACTTCTTTTTGCAATGTTTCCATACTCCATTCTCTCGACCTCCATAAAAGTTAGTGTATCTCTTTTGACTTATTACTTTACCATTGAAGCAGGTACTTATATGTCTGCAGGACGAGTCACCCGCTCACCCATAATTGCAGTAAATTTTCGTGGCATAAAGCGACTCGCTTGAGCGATCCAATAATTTTTGACGCCGTCGATGATGTAGCTCCGTTTTTTATCAATTCCTTTAAAGCCAGCTTTCACGACCGATTCAGGCGTTCCATTAATTCCGCCTGGCATATTTTGTGTGCCGATAACATCGAAAAATTCCGTTTTTGTTGTTCCAGGGCACAGTGCCAAGACCCTCACGCCAAGGTGTCGATTTTCTGCGAAAAGCGATTCGGTGAATGACAGAACAAATGCTTTTGTAGCTGCATAGGTAGCCATGTAAGGGATCGGTTGAAATGAACTGAGCGAAGCAACATTAACAATGATCCCCGCCTTTTGTTGCTGCATGTATGGTAAGAACTGATGCGTCATCCCAACAACCGTAGAAATATTAAGGTTTATCATCTCCTGTTCCTGATCATTTGGGATCGTTTCAAAACGCCCATGAGTGCCGAATCCAGCATTGTTAATTAAAATATCAACGTTTAAATTGAGATCTTCAATTTGTTGTGCCAAAGATGCTATTGAATCAGCTTTCGATAAATCTGTTGGTAAGGAATATGTGCGAATTCGATAAGCACTGGATAACTCCGTTGCCAATACCTCTAACTTTTCTTTTGAGCGTGCCACTAAAATAACATCGCTCCCTTTAGACGCTAATTCCTTTGCGTATTGTTTTCCAATTCCGCCTGAGGCGCCCGTTACTAGCGCCACTTTTCCTTTGTAATCAAACAAATGAATGCCTCCTTTCAAAGTTAAGTTGAATAATCAATTATTGGAATGTTTATTCTAATAAAGCGTATAACACTTTTGAAGATAATGCAAGAACAAACTTTCGATATCGTATTTATTTGCTATTACAGGCGATTTTTCAGCTTTGAAATAAAAAAACTTAAATTGACTAATCTCTTCTTTGTGATAAAATATAGAATATATATTCCGATAAGGGGTGCAAAATGGGAAAACGAGAAGATATATTAACTGCAACATTAGATTTAATAACAGAAGAAGGTTTACAATCAGTAACATTTTCAAAAATCTTCACGAAAGCAAATGTGGGTTCAAGCACGTTCTATCATTATTTTAGTAATAAGGAGGACGTAGTGAGTGAGGTTTTTGTTAACGCACGGACGCATATGGGTGAATACATCCTAAAAGAGTATGATGATACTTTAACAACATACGAAAAAATGAAGGCAATATTGTTTAATATGGCCGAATTTGGATTTAGTCACCCTCAAGAAATGTTATTGATAGATAATTATTGCGATTCTCCTTTTATACCAGAAGAGATAAGAAAACAGCCGGTCCCTGCGGATGAAATTATCTTACAAATTATCGTAGAAGGGCAAAAGCACGGCATTGTACGTGACATGGATCCAATTTTTAGTTGTCATATTGTGATTGGCATTATCACATCGGTAATAAAAGGAGACTTAACCGGGAAATTTCGCCTGGATGAAAATAAAATCAAACAGACGGTTGAGATCTGTTGGAAGGCAATTAAAGTTTAATCTATAAAAAGGGCATCCATGTGCTGACTTTATCATAGATGATTTCGCTTATGCTAAAGAAAAAGTGTTGTGTCCTGTTTGTGATGGCATGGTGTAAAGTCCTAAGTGATTAACATACGCTTGGAGGGTCATGATTGCTAAAGAAGATAGCGGAAGCTTTATATCATCTGCAATATTTAATACAAAAGGATAGCATATGATAATATAGGTGTTGCCGCTATAGAGAGAATTGATTGACATGCTTCAGTATCACCTCAGTAAATTCTTTAACAGCGTTCATTTTGCTTGTATTACTATACTTTACCATACAAAAATAACCCGGATGTTAGATTTCACTCTTACATCCGGGGATCAGTACCATTAGGGCGAGGACTATATTTAATTCATCAATATTACAGCTTGGATTGATATAAATGACCCTTTTCATTAACGAATCCTAGTCGATATGCTTTTTCAATATAACTCATCGTTTTTGACTCCATGCCATAATTATTATGTTTTCTTAATTGCGTTTTACTATGTTCTTTTACCCACTGGTCTACATCTCTTGCCAATGATTTATTAACGACTTCCTCTTCTTCAAGGACTTCTTGGAAATCCTTAAAGCTAACCTTATTATCGGTATAATCTCTATTACCTTCCCTTTGCCCTTTTACATGAGCAACAACTGTTAGTCTAGAATATGCTTGGAAAGAACTTAGTTGGTCCGAACTGAAATTTCTAATCATGAATATCAATTCCTTTCAAATTATTACTAACATCTATATTCGATTGCATAGGCACAGTTTTTGTGTTTGTATTATTTGTAAACCAATCAATATTAAAACTTCTAGTTATTGAACGTGTTACATCGATTGGACGATGAATGTCCCTGGCAAAGAGTCTAACTACCCCTATATTTTCGTTTTCAAAGTAACTTAACGGAATGGCTTTATAGTAAATGAAACCTGTGACCAGATTACCTGGTCCGAGTATATCTTCTCTAGGTAAAGGTTCATAAATATCATTTGTAATATCAACATCATCTACATATACTCTAAGTGAATTTCTCAAAATAAATCCCTCTACATAAATAGCTAATACTACTTCATTTCCACTCGCAGTGTACCCAGTATTTAAAAACTCTGACTCAGGATAATGCCGTTGATAGTTATCTCCATCCGAAGTCATTGCGGCAATATTAAGATATGTAAAGGCGGAGCTTCTTGAACACGTGTGACATTAGGTGAAAGAAGTATAGCCGATACTAATCCAATTAAAATAATAAAAGCAGACAATTTTTCACTCTCGTAAGACAACCTCCATATTTTGGTTGCGTTAATTGTAACAAATATGGTAAGTAAGTCAATAGTTAGAATGTATACTGTTAAAGAATATAGTATTTTACTTGTTAGGCTATTGATTAAATGCGGACTCTACTTGCGTTTGAACTGTGCATTCCTGAAAGCTCATATAAAATGGAGATTAAGACATAATATGAATTGGTTAGAAGGGGTGACTAACTCCCGTCCTCTCACACCACCGTGCGTACGGTTCCGTACACGACTGTTTCCTTAAGATTGACGTATTACTTGGTATCTACCATACAAGCTTGTTAAGCCTAGGGTTCTCCAGTAGGAGTTACCTAGGCTTTTGTGTAGGACTGGACTATGCGCTATACGCCATTATCCTATTCAATTCCCCAAGAATATGAGGAGAGATGTGATTTTCAAGTTCCCCAACTGCAACATTAGTCAAAACTGGCGGCTTTTTAGAAGCGATAAATTACTCCCATCAATCATTTACATAAAGCAAAACCCCCCAAATCATAGTGATTTGAGGGATTGAAAAATTGTCCGAATTAACGTTTTGAGAACTGAGGAGCTCTACGTGCGCCTTTAAGACCGTATTTCTTACGTTCTTTCATTCTTGCATCACGTGTTAAGAAGCCAGCACGCTTTAAAGTTAAGCGATACTCAGGATCTACTTCTAACAATGCACGCGCCACACCATGACGAATTGCACCAGCTTGTCCAGTGAATCCACCACCATGTACATTAACGAGTACATCATAGCTACCTTCTGTTTCCGTTGAAGCTAAAGGTTGTTTAATAATTGTACGTAATGTTTCGTATGGGAAGTATTCTTCCGCATCACGATTATTTACAGTGATACGTCCAGTTCCTGGAACTAAACGTACACGAGCTGTTGAACTTTTACGGCGTCCGGTACCGTAGTATTGTACTTGTGCCACTATTCGTTACCTCCTTTTAATTATCCGCGAAGCTCATAAACTTCTGGTTTTTGTGCTTGATGTTGATGTTCTGATCCACGGTAAACGTGTAATTTTTTAGCCGTTTTACGACCAAGGCTACCTTTTGGAAGCATCCCTTTAATTGTTAGTTCTAACATTTTTTCAGGATGTTTCTCACGCATTTCGCCAGCCGTACGTCCTTTTAGACCACCTGGGTGATTAGAATGACGATAATACATCTTATCATTCAATTTGTTACCTGTTAGTTCAATTTTTTCTGCATTGATAATAATGACATAATCACCTGTATCTACATGTGGTGTGTATGTTGGTTTATGCTTGCCACGAAGAATCGTTGCCACTTCACTTGCTAGACGTCCAAGTGTCTGGCCTTCAGCATCAACTACAAGCCATTTACGTTCAATGTTCGCATCATTTGCCATGAAAGTTGTGCGCATGTTCATTACCCTCCTGTATACCTTTTATCTTCTAATTTGAATAAAAATCATCTTTTTTTATCAGTTTTGCTCTTATATTCTACACAATTAACTTTCCGGGGCTAATCGTGGTATAGAAATAAAATGCCATAGATCATCATATAACAATTAAAGCCTAATGTCAACAGCTGTTCACCCGGTTCCGTTGTTTTTTTATGATCTTTTTTCTTTATACTGTACTTCTTGCAAATATAAGCCTTGTGCAGGAGCTGTTTTACCTGCATAGGAGCGGTCAAGGCTGTCAATAATATCGCGAAAAGCATCACTCGTTCTTTCACCTAAACCCACTTCAATCAAGGTGCCAACTATAATCCGAACCATGTTATACAAAAAGCCATTACCAGAAAAAGTGAATGTGACGCGATTCGCCTCTTTTACACAACGTGCTTGATAAATTTTACGGACCATACTGCCCTTCACATTATGATTAGCTGCACAAAATGCAGTAAAGTCATGTTCACCAAGCAAATGCGAACACGCTTGATTGATTGCTTCAATGTCCAGATGCCTTTTAATATGATAGCTATAATTCCGTGTAAATGGATCTAAATCTTCTGCATTCAGAACAACATAACGATATGTTTTTTGACGGACATCATACCGAGCATGGAAATCATCAGCTACTGGCGTAACATCTTTAATTACAATATCTTTAGGCAATAAAGCATTTAAAGCCTTTTTCCAATTTGCAGGCGCTATAGCTAAGTGACTATCAAAATGAAAGGTCTGTCCAATCGCATGAACACCAGCATCAGTTCTACCGGAAGCAACGATTTTGATGCGTTCTCCTTTGTGGATCTGCCTTAGCGCTGCTTCAATCGTCGATTGAATGGTTGTCTGATTAGGTTGAACTTGATAACCCGCATAGTTAGTGCCGTCATAACTTACTATCGCCAACATTCGCATACCTTCTACTCCTTATTGTCTTAGTAAAAATAAACCAATCAATACACAAGAAAAGGATAAAAAAGCTAGCCAATCTAATTTGGCAATAGTCAATTCGCGAAGCTTCGTTCGCCCTTCACCGCCCTGATAACCTCTTGCCTCCATAGCCATCGCTAATTCTTCAGCCCGCTTAAAAGCACTAACAAACAGCGGCACTAACAAAGGTACGACAGCATGGATCCGATCTTTAATAGGTCCTGTTTTAAAATCAACACCACGCGATGCTTGAGCTTTAGATATCTTCTCAGTTTCTTGCATCAGTGTTGGAATAAAACGAAGCGAGATGGACATCATCAAAGCTAGTTCATGGACAGGGAATTTAATCTTTTTCAACGGATGGAGTAATGACTCAATTGCATCCGTTATTTCAATCGGCGTCGTTGTTAATGTCATTAATGACGTCACAAGAATTAACAGAAAGAAACGTAATGATATCGCAAAACCTTGTATAATAGCCCCTGAATAGATAGGGAAACCAATGATTTCAAAAAGCACGGGACCTTCTCTTGTGACAAACAGGTGTAAAATAAACGTAAATATAATTAAAAACCAGACAGGCGTTAGTCCTCTTGCAATAAACTTTAACTTTATTTTTGTCGCCACCGCGCTTGCTACTGCAAATAGCGCTAACCAACCATAACTTAAAGCATTATTTGCAAAGAAAATAAAAATCACAAACAGAAAAATAATAATAATCTTCGTCCGAGGGTCAAGCCGATGAACCAATGAATCTGTTGGCACATATTGTCCAATGATTAAAGAGTTAGCCATCAACTTTCACCTCCTCATGCACTAGCTGATTAATCTCTTGTGCTAACGCCTCAATAGACTGTCCATTATAACGTAAAGCCTGACCAAAACGCTGTTCAAATGAATGGATAAATTGAATGATTTCTGGCATGTCCAATTGGACACGTTGCAAAGCCTCTTTTTGAACAAAAACCTCTGCTGGTGTGCCTTCCATATATTTTTGACCATGGTCTAATATAATAACATGATCAGCATATTTCAAAGCATCTTCCATACTATGTGTCACCAAAATTGTCGTTAACTGCTTACGTGTATGAAGTTCTTTAAACATATCCATGATCTCTTGTTGACCTTTGGGATCTAATCCAGCTGTTGGCTCATCTAAGACGAGCACACGAGGATCCATAGCTAGTACACCCGCAATGGCTACGCGTCGCATTTGCCCACCGCTCAAATCAAACGGGGATCGTGACAGTAATTCTGGTGAGAGATTAACTGCTTCAAGCACTTGTGGGATACGCCGATTAATCTCTTCATCACTCACACCAAAGTTTTTGGGTCCAAATGCAATATCTTTCTCAATCGTTTCTTCAAACAATTGATGTTCAGGGTACTGAAAAACAACACCAACTTGGCGGCGTAAATCTTTAATCTTAGCCGTCTTTTCACTCGCCTTTAATGTAAAGTCACCAATATTAATTTCACCTTTAGTTGGGCGAATAAGACCGTTTAAATGTTGGATGAGTGTTGATTTACCTGATCCTGTATGACCGACGATTGCCACAAATGTGCCTGATTTTATTGAAAAATCAATCTCTTTTAATGCTTGATGCTCAAACGGGCTATTAGGTTGATAAATATAACTTACTTGTTTAAATGAAATGTCCATAATTCGTCTAATAGCTCCTTTTGATTGATGGGTTGCTGAGTTAACGTTATTGATTGTTTGCTAAGCTCATTGGCTAATTTAGCAACGAAAGGGATATCTAAGCCAATTTCACGCAATCCCTCTTCTTGCGTGAATAATACCCTCGGGCTTGTTTCTGTCCATACTTCACCATTGTTCATCACAATCACGCGATCAGCATGAATAATTTCATTTAAATCATGGGTAATCGTTATCAGATTTAATTGGTGATTTTGTTTAACATCATAGACAGTTGTTAATATTTCTGTTCGCCCCTTTGGATCAAGCATTGCTGTTGCTTCATCTAATATAATCAAATTAGGTTGAACAGCAAGTACACCGGCTATGGCCACACGCTGCTTCTGCCCTCCAGATAGTCTGTGCGGTTCATGCATAATGTAATCTGACATGCGAACTGCGGCTAAGCTGTCATTAATACGTTTAATCATTTCTGATCTTTCGACACCACGATTCTCCAACCCAAATGCCACATCATCTTTAACGGTTGTCCCCACAAACTGGTTATCTGGATTTTGAAAAACCATCCCTACTTGTTTGCGCACATCCCAAACCGTATCAGCAGTAACCTTGATGCCATTTACAAAAATCTCGCCTTGATCAGGAAATATTAAGCCGTTAATAAGCTTGGCAATAGTTGATTTGCCTGAACCATTGTGCCCGATAATGGCAACCCACTCATCTGATTTAATCGAGAAACTTACATTATTCAATACCCATGGCTGCTCATCATTATATCGAAATGAAACATTGCGAAATTCAACTTGATCACTATTCATTGGTATTCCCCCATATTGCGACAGATTATTTCCCAGGAAATGAACAGATAAGGAAATAGCACCTGTTGGCTAAATAATATCTCTAACTGCATATTTTATCATAATTCTTTCAAAAACGTTTGAGAAATAGTTAAGTATTTATGAAAATTATTCTATAAGAGAACATTCAATCTCCCGTTAAAAATGAACCCTCACATTTTTGTTTATATGTTATTTCGTTACGCCGGCATTCAAAGCCTAGCTAGCTAACTTCTCTACCTTTTATCCTACCCTTTAAACATGTGTAGTATATCGAATCTTTAATCAGTGTGTGTTGTTAGTTGAGCGCCCGTTATCAGCCATCAAAATAGACTTACCTCTGTTCACTATTTTGGGGGTGATTTTACAGACAGTTAGCTGTGATAAGTGGATCCGGTCTAAATTATCATCAACATTCCACCTCTAGGAATATCTTAATCATGAAAAATAAAACTGAAGATGATCATCTATGTTTTATCATGTTGATGCGCTACAATACCATGCAAAACCAACTCGGCCAGACCCTGTCTATGCAAATAAACTACAAGAAATCCTTGGTGGACAATTCGGGGAAATATCTGTTGCATTACAATATTTATTTCAAGGATGGAATACAAGAGGAGATGAGAAATATCGAGATCTGCTCATGGCCACTGGTACCGAAGAGTTGGCTCATGTTGAAATGCTTGCTACCATGATTGCGCGTTTATTGGACAATGCCCCTATTGGTGATCAAGAGTTAGCCTCACAAAACCCTGTAGTTGGAGCTATATTAGGTGGTATGAATCCTCAACACGCCATTGTTAGTGGATTGGCGCCATGCCTGCCGATAGTATTGGCAATCCCTGGACAGCCAGTTATATAAATGCTAGCGGGAACTTGCTAGCTGATTTCCGTCTGAATTTAACCTATGAATCTCAAGGGCGCTTACAAGCTGTTCGTTTATATGAAATGACAACAGATCCAGGAGTAAAGGATATGCTTTCATTCCTTATTGCCCGCGACACGATGCATCAAAATCAGTGGTATGCAGCAATATGCGAATTAGAAGAAAAAAAAAATATTGTCGTCCCGAGTACTTTCCCGCGTTCACTTGAAAAAGGTGAAGTGGCTTATGATTACTATGATTTATCGGGTGGAACAGCTAGCCAAAAAGGACGGTGGGCTTCAGGAAAAAGCATGGACGGTCTTGGTGAATTTAAGTACTTTCATCAGCCCCAACCTTTTGGGAAAATTCCAAACTTAAGACCAGCACCCCCATATACCCACAATACATTACCGATGTTGCCCCCAAATACAATGTAATGAAGCGCATCAGCCGATACACTTCTATCGGCTATTTTTTATGATGTAATTAGCTACTTTTAAGCCTGAATAAACTACACCTTCCATAGTTGAGAAATAAGGTTGCAATGTATAATCGCCACAAAGATATAAGCCTTTAAATGTTGAGCTCTACTCAGTTTTCCATTAACATTTTATGCTTTCTAAACATACAAAAAAGGGCTTGGATTCAAGCTCATATTGAGACTTCGCTTGTATAATATTTGAAGTTGGTGAAAGGAAAGCCCCATTTCTGATCTATGTGAAAAAGGGACCGAAATTCACGTGGCCACTGAAAACCTTACAATTTTTTCAGTGGTCTCTCGAAGATCTGTCATAATTTTTACTTTATAAACCTTTTGGCACATATCTTCCTTAGCTAAAGGACAGTCCCTACATTCTTCCCTTTACTGTTTTCTTGATTCCCCATTGGTAGGAACTTCGGCTCGGCGTTCCGTTAGGGAAACATCCAACTGAGCCCCCATTTTCCTTTTATAAAGAGTAAGATTGGCTTCTTTTTCAGCCTGTTCCTTTAACCATTGTTCACGCTCTTCTTTGAATTTTTGTTTGGATTCAGGTTTTTTAAGGATAATGAGCGCTCATATCTTACTCGCATAAATGCGTTTAAATAAGGGGCATTTAATGGTTTTTGGGTATGCCTAATAGCACCCAAATATATTAAATATTTCGAAATAGAAATCATTTGGTCTTAGCGTTTGTATATATAATTTTTGAATTGTCCACAACATAGGACACAACTGTGTGTTTGCGCTTACAAAAATATATTATAGTATAAGAGAAGGAGGTTAATGAAATGCAGCTAAGTAAAAGAGAAGGTATAATTATTGATTTGTTGCTAAAAAATGGGTTATCTCTTACTGCAAACCAATTAGCTGATTTTGCTAACGTATCAACTAAAACTATTTATCGAACTGTAAAAAAGATAAATGAAGCATCAGAATCTGGTGAAGTCATAAACTCTGAACCAGGTAAAGGATTGATTTTAGACTATGACCGTTTCCTGAAAGAAAATGCCAAATCGGGGGGAGATGGCCGCATAACAGAACCGGTTGAAAGACGGCACAATATCATGTTAAGCCTGCTTTTCAAGTCGCCTAACAAAGTGGAAATTAATCATTTATTTGAGCCCTATTATGTGAGTGACACCGCAATCAGTGGTGATCTGCAAAAAATGGGCGATTATTTAGCTGCTTATCACATTCAACTAAAGCGTAGTCGCAAAAAGTTATATATAGAAGGAACAGAAAGGAGTATTCGTAAAGCAGTTCTATCAATCATAGCCAAAAATAATCTCATCGATGATGTTTTTACTGCTAGCGCTCAATTAGTCAATTCCTATGATATTGATTTTATTACGGTGATTCTAGATTTCATCGATAAAAAAATGCAGACCACGATTGCCTATCCCTATAATGTCAATATTTTTTCTCATATATATATATTGGTTCAAAGAGTTCGACAGGGAAAGATTCTTCAAGGGAATAATGATGAGTTGGATCATGAAGAAAAAAAGCTGATCAATAGCAATAATGCGTTTTATGAGGTTTCTAGACAGGTGATAAAAAAAATCAGTGTCTACCTTAATGTTGATCTGCCAAATAGTGAAGTATTTTATCTGTTTCAATACTTGGTATCTTCGAGAATCGAGAGTCAAACATATAATGGAACTAAAAATAGGGAGCAAGCAAAAAAAATTGCAGAAGCATTTCTAAAAGAGATATCTAGCACATTAAAAATAACGTTAATTAAACAAGCTAACATTATGAATCTGCTAAGACATATCGAGCCTCTGCTTTATCGTCTCGAAAATGAAATCGTTATTAAAAACGGCATCCTAAAGGATATACTTCTTGAATATCCTGAAATGTTTCAAACAGTTCAGGATGCAGCCAGACATATAGAACAAGCAAACAAGCTTGCGTGCATTTCAGATGATGAAATCGGTTTTTTAACACTTTACTTTGTCAAATATAAGGAAATTTCACAAAAGCAAAAGCGCATTTTGATCATGTGCAGTTCGGGTATCGGTACCTCAGAATTGCTGAAGGTAAAAGTCCAACGAGCGTTTTCAAATGTTAAAATCGTCGATGTGTTATCTTCAAGATTGTTTCAACAAAATATCGATAAATACAAAAACATTGACCTAATACTTACCACGATCCACCTAAACAAAAGTATCCCGATTCCTTCTGTTTTGGTGAACTCAGTTTTTACTAAGCAAGATGAGGAACGAGTAAAACAGTTTCTAGGAGGTATTTAATCATGAACGAGTTAACTGATCAATTTAGCATTGCTGACGTGATCACTAAGGATTTGATCAACTTAGACTTAAAAGCCCAAAATAAAGAAGATGCCATCATCGAACTTTCTCAGATGCTGTTTGATAAAGGCATAATCAATAGTGTTGACGATTTTTCTAAAGATGTCTTTGGGCGTGAAAAAGAAGGAATGACCGGATTAGGACAGGGAACTGCCATCCCTCATGGAAAATCAGATAGCGTGGTTAAAACATCGTTAGCTATTGGCCGAACAAACCTCCCTATCAAGTGGGAATCACTTGATGAAAAACCAGTGAATATCATCATTTTGTTTGCAGTAAGAAATACGGATGCAAACACGGTGCATATTAAATTATTGCAGAGAGTTGCAATGCTTTTGGCAGATGAAGATTTTATCCATCACCTTCATACTGTGGAATCAAAAGATAAAATGCTAGAACTCTTATCCAAGGAACCCACAGAGTAAAGAAAGGAGGGATTTGCATGAAAATAATTGGCGTTGCAGCTTGCACATCTGGTATTGCCCACACGTATATTGCCAAGGGAAAAATAGTGAAAGCAGCTCAAGCGTTAGGGCACACCGCTAACATTGAAACCCAAGGCACTATCGGTACAGAGGATGAGTTGACACCAGAGGAAATTAAGGCTGCTGATGTTGTAATCATTGCTGCAGATATCAAAATTGGCGGTAGAGAACGCTTCAAAGGAAAGAAGATAGTGGAAGTACCAACTAGTATGGTAATCAAGGCACCAAAGGGACTTATTAAAAAAATCGAAGAAGAATTGAAAAAGTGAATAATTCAAAATCAGGAGGGTGAAATAAATGTGGAAAAAGTTACAGCTAAAAAAACATGCACTGACTGCGATTTCTTATATGCTTCCAGTTGTTGTAACGGCCGGTCTTTTGATAGCGATTGGTAATTTAACAGGGGGACAAGTAATTGAAAATTACAAAATTCCTTATTCTCTCCCCGACGCATTAGTTTCACTTGGTGTTTTAGGCATGGGATTATTAGCGCCAGTGATTTCTGCAGCTATTGCTTATTCGATTGCTGATCGTCCTGGAATTGGTCCTGGTTTATTCATGGGATTGGTTGCCAATAGTATTGGGGCTGGTTTTCTTGGAGGTATGCTTGGAGGTTATCTAATTGGTTTCTTCATCAAATGGTTGGTTAAGCATTTAAAGGTTCCAAAATGGGCACAAGGTTTAATGCCGATGATGATTGTACCTTTGTTATCAACCTTGATCATTGGTTTGTTGATGTTTTTTGTTGTCGGCGTGCCGATTGTATGGGCAACTGAAGCAATGACCAGTTTCCTTGCTGGTCTTCAGAGTTCAGGCAAATTTCTATTTGGCGTAATTATGGGAGGGATGGCGGCATTTGACTTTGGGGGACCCGTTAACAAAGTAGCTTCACTATTTGCTGATGGATTGCTCCTTGAAGGTGTACAAGAACCAGAAGCCGTTAAAGTGTTAGCTTCAATGGTACCTCCGTTTGGTGTGACAATCTCTTGGGTATTGTCGAAGGTCTTCAACAAACAAAAATTCACAACCGGAGAAGAAGATAATATAAAAATCGCTTTTCCAATGGGCCTATGTATGATTACGGAGGGAGTAATACCAATTGCAGCGGTCGATCCAATCCGGGTGATTGTGTCCTGTGTAGTCGGCGCAGCAATTGGTGGTGGATTGAGTATGTCATGGGGTGTTGGTTCACCAGTTCCATCTGGCGGAGTATTTATTATTCCTGCAATGACGGATCCTGTGAAATTCACCATTGCTTTGCTAATTGGTTCGGTAATCACTGGTGTGTTGTTGTTCGTTCTTAAGAAAAAGCCTACCACTAACATAGCTATAAAGGATGACTTAGAGGAAGAAGTTGATTTCTCTGATATTACTATCAATTGAGGAGGTTTTAGAATGTATGTTTCTATGAAAGGAATGCTTCAGCGAGCTAATGAAGGTAAGTATGGAGTGATGGCTATCAACTGTTTCAACCTTGAAACAGCAAAAGCTGTGATTGAGGCTGCTGAAGAGTCTAGATCTCCAATCATTATTGATTTGCTTCAGGAGCATTTGAAACAGCATTTAGATTATCGCTATTTAACGCAACCCATCATCCGTATGGCTAATAACGCAAGCGTTGAAGTAGCGATCAATTTAGATCATGGTCAAGATGTTGCATATGTGAAGCAGTGTCTAAACGAAGGATTTTCGAGTGTGATGATGGACGCCTCCATGTATTCGTTGGAAGAAAATATTCGAATCACAAAAGAGATGGTTCAGTTTGCGCAAGTATATGATGCCAGTGTTGAGGCTGAGGTAGGGGACATGGGAAGTAATTGGACCGACGAGGATATGTTCACCGATCCTGACGATGCGATTAGATTTATTAAAGAAACTGGCGTGGATTGCTTAGCTGTTTCTTATGGATCTACCCATGGAGATTATCCAAAAGGGGCTATTCCAGCACTTAGGTTTGATATCGTGGAAAAAATTAAAAAAAACACTAACCTTCCGCTAGTGTTACATGGTGGATCAGGTACTGGTGAAGAAAATATCAAAAAGTCTATCGAATTGGGAATCAATAAGATTAATGTCGGCTCTGACTTTATGCGAGGCCAAGTGGACGATATCTATCAACAATTAAAAGAGAACCCACAGATTGGTTATCCTGACTTAATACATCATACGGTTGCAGCCGGTAAAGAAGTTGTTAAGCGGTATATCCAAATTGCGGGCTCTCAAAATAAGTCACTTTAATAATACTATAAATTAGATGAAGAAGGTAATGAAATGTTAATCAATATGAACCAAATGTTAGAGTTAGCGAAAAAAAATAAATTTGCTGTAGGCGCGTTTAATGTAGCGGACAGTAATTTCCTAAGAGTGGTTATCGAGGCTGCTGAGGAAAATGATGCCCCAGCAATTATTGCTGTTCATCCTACAGAGCTTGAGTTTACTAAAGATGAATTTTTCCAATATACTGTTTCTCGTTTGAAAAATAGCAGTGTTCCTTTTGTTCTCCATATGGATCATGGGGACAGCTTGGCAAGCATAATGCGGGCGATCCACAGTGGGTTCAGTTCCGTAATGATTGATGGCTCATTACTGCCATTCGAAGAAAACATTCAAATGACTAAAGAAGTTGTTCAAGTTTGTCATAAAATTGGCGTTTCTGTTGAGGGCGAGCTGGGGACTATCGGCAATACGGGAACTTCCATTGAAGGTGGTGTTTCAAAGGTAATCTATACCCAACCTGAAGATGCAGAAAAATTCATTGAAGAAACAGGCATTGATACCTTAGCTGTTGCTATCGGAACAGCACATGGCATTTATCCAAAAGATGTAAAACCCGAATTGAAAATGGATGTATTAAAGGCGATTAAAGAAACAGTGGATATTCCTTTGGTTCTTCATGGAGGCTCAGCAAATCCAGATGAAGAAATTGCAAGAGCGGTGGAGATCGGCATCCAAAAGGTGAATATTTCCTCTGATTACAAATATGCATTCTATAAAAAATGCCGTGAAATTTTATCAACTACTGAATTGTGGGATCCGAATGCAATTTATCCTGAATGTATCCTCGAGGCTAAAAAAGTCGTAAAACAAAAAATGACATTGTTTAATTCTATTAACAAAGCTGAGTTATATCGAAATCTAAATGTTAGGCCTTGGAGAAATGAACTGAACTGAATCAGCTATTGAAAATTGCCAAGGGCTCTCTCTTGGCGATTTTTCACAAAAAGGGGTGAAGAAAAATGCTTGGAGGTATTGAAGCTGGCGGAACAAAATTCATTGGTGCTGTCTGTGATAACGAATTAAACATTATTGATAGGGTTGAAATTCCTACAACTACACCGAACGAAACATTCAAACACTTATTCGATTTTTTTGATAAGTATCAGTTGAATAGTTTGGGTATAGGTTCGTTTGGCCCAATCGGAATCGATAAAAATAAGGCAGACTATGGTTATCTATTGTCCACTCCCAAAAAAGGGTGGACGAACTTTGATTTTCTTGGAGAAATCAGAAAGCGTTATTCAGTTCCTTATGTATGGACTACGGATGTGAACGTTGCAGCTTATGCTGAGATAAAAAGGGGAGCTGCGAAAGGAAAAAAGAGTTGTGTTTATTTGACTGTTGGAACCGGAATCGGTGGTGGAGCTGTTTTCAAGGATCAATTGCTTCAAGGAATTAATCATCCCGAAATGGGGCATATTTTTGTGAAGAGGCATGAATCAGATGATTATTGGGGGTGTTGTCCTTATCACAAAGATTGTTTAGAGGGGCTAGCCTCTGGTTCATCCTTGATAGGTAGAACTGGTAAGCTGGGAGAAATGATTGATAAGCGTGATCCGATTTGGGATAAACAGGCATACTATCTGGCGCAAGCGTTAGTGAATTATACGATGGTATTATCTCCCGAGATAATTGTTTTAGGAGGTGGGGTCATGAAACAAAATCATATGATTGGAAGAATTCACAAGGAGTTTGACCGATTGTTGAATGAGTATGTTACTCTTCCACCAACAGAGGAATATATTGTTCCTTGGGGTTTGTCAGGAGAAAGTGGTATTGTAGGGGCATTACTATTAGCCCAAAATGAATTTGATCAGTCAAAATAAAGAAAAATTTCATTCAAGAGTGCAAATCAAGTATCTGCGCTTTTTGTGAACTAAACTTAACTGTAAACGCGATACAAAAATAAATCGTTTCGTTCGGTGCAATTTTCTTTCGTCATGAGCCGTTGAACCGTCGTGGCAGACACAGCCGTATCCTTTGCGATATCTTTTAAAGACTGCGCTTCTGCCGCCTTGATTAAAACACGTGCTTTCGTATATTTCGAAAGATAACAATATTTTCCAACAAGAGATGTAGCCGCCGTAAACGTATTCCCACACGCCTTACACTTAAAGCGTTGCTTTCTCAAATTCAGATAGGTTTTCTTCACTCCACCAATCGGAAGTGTCATACGTGAGCATTGTGTGCCATTTTTATATATCGTGTAATCTTCATTCTTAAACGCCGCAACATGTGCAAACTTCTTGAATATGACAAGTGCGTTCCCTCCCGGATTGGTTTTCGTTGACTTTAATTCTACAGGGAAACGCATTTGTTTTCTATCTATAGAAATAGAAATGGGTTCGATCATCCAGTGATTCGCTTTCCGCAGGCACGGCTTCAGCTAACTCATGTGCGCACAAAACGCGCACATGAGTGGATCTTCAGCTCGTGCTATTCCTGCAGGAGTCTCATCACTTCCTGACCGAACCCGTATGAATTTACGTGTAGATAACTAAGTTAAGATCTATTGAATCGAAATCAGCCCAAAATGCACCTAACCAAACATTCAAGCAGCATAATCCGACTTGAATATTTGTGAAATTCATCTATAAAATTGCCGGCAAAAATTCTCACCAACGTCATTTGACAAAGAACCGAAAATTTATGCTTTACTAGCGTACAAAAAAGGGCTTGGATTCAAGCTCATATTGAGACTCTATCCTGCCCTTGATTCTATCTATTATTCAGTTAGACTAACTCAATAATCGCCATTTTAGCTCCATCACCACGACGTGGTCCAAGCTTAAGTACACGTGTATAACCACCTTGACGGTCTTCATAACGCGTTGCGATATCATCAAATAACTTCTGTATTACATCTTCTGTTTCGCTTGCATCCTTCTTGTATAGGAATGATGCTGCTTGACGGCGAGCATGTAAGTCACCACGCTTACCAAGTGTAATCATTTTTTCAACTACAGAACGTAAATCTTTTGCTTTTGCTTCTGTTGTTTCTAAACGCTCATGAATGATCAAATCACTTGCAAGGTTTCTTAGTAATGCCATCCGTGCATCTGTTGTTCTACCTAGTTTTCTAGCCATTGATTATCCCTCCTTTTTTAGGAATCTATAAAGGTTTTTTATGACTAATCTTCTTTACGTAAACCTAAGCCTAAGTCATCCAACTTATGTTTCACTTCTTCAAGTGATTTACGTCCTAAGTTTCGTACTTTCATCATGTCATCTTCAGACTTATTTGCAAGTTCTTGTACGGTATTAATACCAGCACGCTTTAAGCAATTGTAAGAACGCACAGATAAATCTAGTTCTTCAATGGTCATTTCCAATACTTTTTCTTTCTGATCTTCTTCTTTTTCAATCATGATTTCAGCATTCTGGGCTTCATCTGTCAATCCAACGAAGATATTTAAATGTTCGGTGAAAATTTTCGCACCTAAAGATACAGCTTCTTCTGGGCGAATACTTCCATCAGTCCACACATCTAAAGTCAGCTTATCAAAGTTTGTCATTTGACCGACACGTGTGTTTTCCACTTGGAAAGTTGCACGTGATACTGGCGTGAAAATCGAATCAACAGGAACAACTCCGATCGGTTGATCATCATGGTTGTTAGCGTCAGCAGGACGATAGCCACGGCCACGTTCAGCAGTAATTTTCATGCGTAGGTTAGCATTGCTTCCCAATGTCGCAATATGAAGATCCGGGTTAAGGATTTCCACATCACTATCGTAAGTAATATCCGCAGCAGTAACAACACCTTCTCCTTGTACGTCAATTTCTAACGTCTTCTCTTCATCAGAGTAGATTTTCAAGGCTAGCTTTTTAAGGTTTAGGACAATTGTTGTTACATCTTCAACAACACCCTCGATTGTTGAAAATTCATGAAGGGCGCCATCAATTTGGACAGATGTTACTGCAGCACCAGGAAGTGAGGATAATAGAATACGACGTAAGGAGTTTCCTAGTGTAGTCCCATATCCACGTTCTAGTGGTTCTACGACGAACTTTCCAAAAGTAGCATCATCATTGATTTCTACAATTTCTATCTTCGGCTTTTCAATTTCGATCATTTATAAAACCCTCCTTTGAACGTCGAAACCCCGGTTAGACCATTGTCTAACCGAAATTCCTCAGGTAGGCAGTTCCCGCTCCTGCACTATCTTCTATTCGTATATTTTTTGTCTGTCAGTTTCGATGCTGGTTGAGAATGGTTAAATGAGATCTTATTCAAATCTATCTTCAAACGTTCTGCTTTAAGCAATCATAATCCATTATAGACAGGCTGACAAATTCTATACGGATAAAATTAGACACGGCGACGTTTTGGTGGGCGACAGCCATTGTGAGGAACTGGTGTTACGTCTACAATGGCAGTGACTTCCAAACCAGCTGCTTGAAGTGAGCGAATTGCTGCCTCACGTCCAGCACCAGGTCCTTTTACGGTTACTTCTAAAGTTTTCATGCCATTCTCTTGAGCAACTTTAGCTGCTGCTTCTGCTGCCATTTGAGCTGCAAATGGAGTAGACTTCTTTGAACCTTTAAAGCCTAATGATCCTGCACTGCTCCAGCTAATTGCATTACCTTGAACATCAGTAATCGTAACGATTGTATTGTTAAATGTTGAACGGATGTGTGCGACACCCGTGTCAATATTCTTTTTGACACGTTTTTTACGTGTATTCGTTTTACGAGCCATTCGTATCATAAACCTCCTTTAATGCTTATTTCTTTTTGTTTGCGATTGTTTTACTTGGACCTTTACGCGTACGTGCGTTGTTTTTCGTCTTTTGTCCACGAACCGGTAATCCGCGACGGTGACGCAAGCCTCTGTATGAACCAATCTCAATTAAACGTTTAATATTAAGAGAAACTTCTCGACGAAGATCTCCTTCAGTATTGTATTGATCTACTGCTGTACGAATACGACCTAATTCATCTTCAGTTAAATCGCGGACGCGTGTATCTTCAGAAACGCCAGCTTCTTTAAGAATCGCTTGAGCAGTTGATTTACCAATACCATAGACATATGTTAGTGAAATGACTACACGCTTCTCACGTGGAACATCAATACCTGCAATACGTGCCATTATTGCTTTGCACCTCCTTATTGATTAACCTTGTTTTTGTTTATGCTTCGGATTTTCGCAAATTACCATAACTTTTCCGTTGCGACGAATAACTTTACATTTTTCGCAAATGGGTTTTACAGATGGTCTTACCTTCATCATCCATACCTCCTCTATTATCGGAGCTTATCATTATTTATAACGGTACGTAATACGCCCTCTTGTTAAATCGTACGGAGAAAGTTCAACCGTCACTTTATCTCCTGGTAGAATTCGAATAAAGTGCATACGAATTTTCCCAGAAACATGTGCTAAAACGGTGTGTCCATTCTCTAATTCAACTTTAAACATTGCATTCGGCAAAGTGTCAGTAACCGTACCTTCTACTTCAATTGCATCGTCTTTCGCCATCGAGTTGATCTCCCTTCTTCAAATCAGTCACTACTTCATTGACAAATTTTGATATAGCAAAACGCAGCTTACCATTTGTAACGCGACCTGTTTCTAGAAGGCTTTTTTGAACCTCAGGAGAAATATAACGCATCGGAATAATGTGATTAAAGTTCTTCTTCTTCGGTCGATCATACTTCCGTTTCTCTCCGTCTGCAAGCAGAACAAAACGATCATCGACAATATTGATGACAATGGCATATTGACCTGCTTCTCGCCCTTGCAAGATTTGAACGACTTGACCTATCTCAGGACGCGACTCCGTATCATTCAAACATGATCACCTTCACTTAAGTTTTTGTTATACAACTACATAACCAACTTATTATCCATTGTAAAACATGTTTTTCTACAAGCTTATATTTTACCACGTTTAGTGACAACCGTCCAATTATTCGCAACCGTTACAAGTGTTAACACATCCTGCACAAGCTAAACTCTCGTAGTTAGACAGGGCGCTTTCACTTAACTATGCATTCTATTGAAAAGGGTGGCACCTGGTTTTGCTCTGTGAGACTTAAATTCTGGATTTAGTCTCTCTAGATTACCACCACAGGCAGTAATCGCTAAATTCACGGTGCAAATGCTGCCAATCAGATCCAATCAAACCATTCGATTGCGGATCTTGCTTCGTAGCAAAGATTGCACGATATTATATTATGATAAAGTTTGAAGCTTTTTATCAATCGCTTCAAACACAACATCGATGTCTCGATCACCATCTACGGTGACAAGATAGCCTTTATCTTGATAAAAGTCAAGTAACGGTTGAGTTTGCTCAATATTTACTTCTAGACGCTTTGAAACGGTCTCAGCACGATCATCTTCTCGCTGAATTAATGTTGCTCCATCATGATCACATTTCCCTTCAACTTTAGGTGGGTTGAAGATAACATGATACGTCGCTCCGCATTCCGGACAAATCCGACGACCTGTTAAACGATCGACCAACTTTTCCTGAGGAACATCAACATGTATAACGTATTGAAGTGGCGCATTCAATTCAGATAACAAGTTTTCTAAAGCTTCTGCCTGAGCAATGGTTCTTGGAAAGCCATCTAACAAGAACCCTTTCTCACAATCGGCTTTGCTTAATCGCTCTCTGACGATTCCAATGGTTACTTCATCAGGTACAAGTGCTCCTTGATCCATAAATGATTTTGCTTTCTTACCTAGATCTGTTCCTTCTTTAATTGCGGAACGAAACATATCTCCAGTTGAAATATGAGGAATCTGATATTTTTCTACTATCTTCTCAGCTTGTGTGCCTTTACCTGCTCCAGGAAGGCCCATTAAGATTAAGTTCACTGCTATTCCCCTCGCTCTCATTTATTCAGTCAATCCTTACAACATTGACTTATTTAATAAACCCTTTATAGTGGCGTTTAACAAGTTGACTTTCAAGTTGTTTCATGGTTTGAAGTGCTACACCAACAACAATCAGTATACTTGTTCCACCAATCTGAACGGATTGAGGCAGGTTTGCGATACGACCTAAAGCAATAGGTAATACAGCTACTGCTGCTAAGAAAAGCGCCCCTACAAAGGTTAAGCGATATAAAACGCGAGTCAAATACGTTTCGGTTTTCTTACCAGGTCGAATACCAGGAACATAACCGCCTTGTTTCTTCAAGTTTTCTGCCATTTGCTCAGGGTTTGACTGCACAAAGGTATAAAAATATGAAAAAGCAATGATTAGCGCAACATAGATAACCATCCCAGCTGGCTGTGTATAATCGAAGATCGTTTCGATTGTATTCGCTACACTACCGTCAAAAAAGCTAGCAATCGTTCTTGGTGCCATAATGAAAGCAACAGAGAAAATAACTGGAATAACACCAGCTGTGTTGACTTTCAAAGGTAGATGTGTCGACTGTCCACCAACTGTCGAACGATTAGCTAAACGCTTAGCATACTGAATCGGTATTTTTCGCGTCGCCTGTTGGATAAAGATAACACCAACAGTTACAGCTAATACGACCAACACAATTAATGATACAATAACCGTGTTGATGAATAGTTCATCACCTACATTACCGCCAAAATATTGTTCATATACTTGATTAATTGTATTTGGAATAGCAGCAACAATACCCGCAAAGATAATAACTGAAATCCCATTGCCCACACCATTTGCAGTAATTTGTTCACCAAGCCACATTAGAAATGCAGTTCCAGCAGTTAATACAAGCGCAATAATGATAAATTTATCAATAGTCGGGTTGGCAATGAGGGCGCCCCCAGCCATTGCGTTAAAACCAACTGACATGGCAGTGGCCTGAATAAAAGCTAGAACAATTGTTGCATATCGCGTGACCTGAGCCAACTTACGGCGTCCCACTTCACCTTGTTTTTTCCACTCGGCAAACTTAGGGACGATATCCATCTGTAATAACTGCATAATGATTGAGGCCGTGATATAGGGCATAATCCCCATTGCAAGAATGGAGAAATTTTGTAATGCCCCGCCTCCAAATGTGTTCAGAAATCCAAACACATTTTGTTGATCATTCATAAAGCCAATTGCTGTTCGATCTGTGAACGGTACAGGAATAAAGGTACCGACTCTAAAAACAATTAGCATGAGTAATGTAAAAACAATTTTGTTTCGGATATCTTTTACACGAAAGAAATTGGAGATTGTTTGGAACATTAGATCACCTCAGTTTGACCGCCCGCTGCCTCAATTGCTTCTTTTGCAGAAGCAGAGAACTTGTGAGCTTTTACAGTAAGTTTCTTTTCAATCGTACCATTTCCAAGAACTTTAATGCCGGCTTTTAGCTTGCTAACAAGACCTGTTTCAAGTAAAAGCTCAGGTGTTACTTCTGTACCTTCTTCAAATTTATTTAATGCTGCAAGATTAATAACAGCAAACTCTTTACGATGAATATTTGTAAAACCGCGTTTTGGTAAACGTTGGAATAAAGGCATTTGACCACCTTCAAAACCTGGACGCACACCGCCACCTGAACGAGCATTTTGACCTTTGTGACCACGGCCAGATGTTTTTCCGTTTCCAGAGGACATTCCACGACCGACACGGTTTCGTTGTTTACGAGCTTGTGATGGTTTTAATTCATGAAGTTTCATGCGAGCACCTCCTCTATGCACTAATGTGATTATAATTCTTTAACCGTTACTAAGTGTGATACTTTATTAATAATACCTCTTACCGCAGGTGTATCTTCACGGACAACGGATTGATTTATTTTGTTTAAGCCTAATGCTTTAACCGTTTGTTTTTGCGTTTCAGTTCTGCCAATAACACTGCGCGTGAGGGTAATTTCTAACTGATTAGCCATTCGATTTCCCTCCTTATCCTAACAGTTCTTCAACTGTTTTACCGCGTAATTTTGCTACTTCTTCAGCAGGCTTCAATTCTGAAAGACCCTGAACTGTTGCACGTACCATATTGATTGGTGTATTTGAACCTAATGACTTAGAGTTAATATCACCAACACCAGCTAATTCAAGGACAGCACGAACAGGTCCACCAGCGATAACTCCAGTACCTTCTACTGCTGGTTTAATTAAAATACTCCCTGCACCAAATTGGCCAGTTACTTGATGTGGAACCGTTGTTCCTACAAGTGGTACTTTAATTAAGTTTTTCTTAGCGTCATCAATGGCTTTCTTAATCGCATCTGGAACCTCTTGAGCTTTCCCAGTACCGAAACCAACGTGACCATTCTTATCTCCCACAACCACTAATGCTGCAAAGCGGAAACGACGTCCACCTTTAACTACCTTAGCAACACGGTTAATGGTTACTACGCGTTCTTCTAAATCTAATTTATTTGGATCGATTTGAGTTTGCAATCTTTGTCCCTCCTTTTACAATTAAAATTCAAGACCTGCCTCACGGGCAGCCTCTGCTAATGCTTTAACACGTCCGTGATAGAGATAGCCTCCACGGTCGAACACCACATTTTTGTGGCCTTTATCTAATGCGCGCTTTGCGACCAATTCTCCAACTAACTTAGCAGCTTCAACGTTTCCGGTTGCTTCAGCTTTAAATTCGTTGTCAACAGTTGATGCGCTTGCCAATGTTACATGATTGACATCATCAATCAGTTGCGCGTAAATATGTTTATTTGAACGGTATACGTTTAAGCGTGGACGTTCCGCCGTTCCAAATAGGTTTTTACGGACACGTAAATGTCTTTTCTTACGTACCGAATTTTTATCTGGCTTTGTGATCATCTAGGTCACTCCTTTCTGTTCCCTAACTAACGTAACTAATTAGTTAGAAGGTTAACTGACATTACTTAGCCGTTTTACCTTCTTTACGACGAACATATTCGCCTTCGTAACGGATACCTTTACCTTTGTAAGGCTCTGGTTTACGGATCGCACGAATGTTAGCTGCAATTGCACCTACCAATTCTTTGTCGATACCTTTAACGATAACTTTTGTATTTGCTGGAACATCGAACTCAATACCTTCTGGTTGCTCGACTTCAACTGGATGTGAGTATCCTGCACTAACCACAAGTTTATTTCCTTGCATTTGCGCACGATAACCAACACCTTGGATTTCTAAAGCTTTTTCATAACCTTTGTGTACACCTTCAACCATATTTGCGATTAGGCTTCGAGTCGTTCCGTGTAAGGCTTTATGTTTTTTGCTTTCAGACGGTCTTGCAACAGTTAGCTCATTACCATCGATGTTAATAATCATATCTTCATGAAGTTGACGTGTTAATTGTCCTTTAGGACCTTTAACCGTCACTAAGTTGTTTTCATTCTTAACTTCAACACCTTCAGGGATTTCAAGAATCTTAAAACCTATACGTGACATCTACATGGCACCTCCTATCTTAATGAAAATGATTACCAAACGTAAGCGAGAACTTCGCCACCAATAGCTTGTTGACGTGCTTCTTTGTCTGATAAAATTCCTTTTGAAGTTGATACGATTGCAATACCTAAACCATTAAGTACTCGTGGTAACTCATCAGCTTTGGCATAAACACGCAATCCTGGTTTACTAATACGTTTAAGTCCAGTAATAACACGTTCTTCATTCGCACCATATTTCAAGAAAATTCGCAATACACCTTGTTTATTATCTTCAACGAATTCATAATCGCGTACAAAACCCTCACGCTTAAGAATATCTGCAATCTCTTTTTTGACTGTTGATGCAGGAAGCTCCAGCTTCTCATGGCGGACCATGTTTGCATTACGAATACGTGTTAACATATCTGCAATTGGATCTGTCATAACCATTCAATATTACCTCCTTCCCATAATCGGGGTTTACCAGCTTGCTTTTTTGACACCAGGAATTTGACCTTTGTAGGCAAGTTCACGGAAACAAATACGGCAAAGTTTAAATTTACGTATTACAGAGTGTGGACGTCCACAACGTTCGCAACGAGTATATTCTTGCACTTTATACTTAGGCGTCCGTTTTTGCTTTGCAACCATTGATTTTTTAGCCACTATTTTCCCTCCTTGTACTAGCGGTTAAGCTTATTTTTGGAAAGGCATGCCAAGTTGAGTTAATAATTCACGTGCTTCTTCATCAGTGTTAGCCGTTGTAACAATGACAATATCCATCCCGCGAACTTTACTTACTTGATCATAATCTACTTCTGGGAAAATCAATTGTTCTTTTACACCTAATGTATAGTTTCCACGACCGTCAAAAGCTTTATTCGAGATACCACGGAAGTCACGAACACGTGGAAGTGACACATCAATTAGCTTTTGAAGAAACTCATACATACGTTCACCGCGAAGGGTTACTTTTGCACCGATCGGCATACCCTCACGCAAACGGAATCCTGCAATTGATTTCTTAGCTTTTGTTATTAGTGGTTGTTGACCAGAGATTAATTTCAATTCTTCTACTGCGCTATCTAGCGCTTTAGAATTTTGAACAGCATCTCCAATACCCATATTAATAACGATTTTTTCTACTTTCGGTACTTGCATTACTGAATCATAATTAAATTTTTCTACGAGTGATGACGCAATGTCATTTTGATATTTATTCTTTAGTTCGTTCATCTGAGTAGCCCTCCTTTCGTCGCTAATTACTTATCTAACGCTTCACCTGATTTTTTAGCGATACGAACTTTCTTTCCGTCACGTTCTTCATGTCCAACTCTTGTTGGCTCGCCGGATTTTGGATCAATCGGTAAAACATTAGAAACATGGATTGGCGCTTCTTGTTCAAGAATACCGCCTTGTGGATTATCTTGCGAAGGTTTTTGATGTTTCTTCACCATATTGATACCTTCAACAAGTACACGGTCTTTCTTTGGATATGCGGCAAGAATCACTCCTTGCTTCCCTTTATCTTTACCAGACAAAACTTGTACTTTATCACCTTTTTTTACATGCATGCTAGACGCACCTCCTTACAAGGCTTTTCATTTAAACTGTTTTGTTTTAAGTGTTTCGGTTGCTTAAAACTTAAAGTACCTCTGGTGCTAATGAAACAATCTTCATAAATTTAGCATCACGTAGTTCACGTGCTACTGGACCAAAGATACGTGTTCCTCTAGGGCTCTTGTCATCACGGATAATAACCGCTGCGTTTTCATCAAAGCGAATGTAAGAACCATCTTTTCGACGAGCACCTGTTTTGGTGCGTACGATAACAGCCTTTACAACCTCACCTTTTTTGACAACGCCTCCAGGTGTTGCTTGTTTCACCGTACATACAATAACATCACCAATATTAGCGGTTTTACGACCACTTCCGCCTAATACTTTAATCGTTAGGACTTCACGAGCTCCTGAGTTATCTGCTACTTTCAAACGACTCTCTTGCTGAATCATACTGTAGTTACCTCCCTTCGGAATTCATCCGAGCGAACTTTGCAAATTGTTTTAGATAATTACCGCTTCTTCCACTATTTCAACAAGACGGAAACGTTTTGTTGCTGATAATGGGCGAGTTTCCATGATTGAAACAACATCACCTGTTTTAGCTTGGTTGTTTTCATCATGTGCTTTAAATTTCTTTGAATACTTAACACGTTTACCATAAAGTGAATGGAATTTATACGTTTCAACTAATACCGTGATTGTCTTATCCATTTTGTCAGATACAACACGACCTGTATAAAGCTTACGATTATTACGCTCAGTCATTTGAGGCTAACCTCCTCTCGAGTTTACTAGTTATTTACGCTAAGCTCTCTTTCGCGAACAACAGTTTTCATACGTGCAATCGATTTACGAACTTCACGAAGACGTGCAGTGTTCTCCAATTGCCCTGTAGCTAACTGAAAACGCAAATTGAAAAGCTCTTCTTTCAATGACTTAACTTTTTGTTCAATTTCGGCAGTGGTTAGTTCTCTGATTTCATTAGCCTTCATTGATTTCACCACCAATTTCTTCACGTTTTACAAACTTAGTTTTAATCGGGAGTTTATGAGATGCTAGACGTAATGCTTCTCTTGCTACCTCTTCAGGTACTCCAGCGATTTCAAATAGGATTTTTCCTGGTTTAACAACTGCTACCCAACCTTCAGGAGCACCTTTACCAGAACCCATACGTACTTCTAAAGGTTTCTTAGTATATGGTTTGTCTGGGAAGATTTTAATCCAAACTTTCCCACCACGTTTCATATAACGAGTCATAGCAATACGAGCAGACTCGATTTGACGACTTGTAATCCAAGCAGCTTCAACAGCTTGCAATCCGTATTCACCGAATGCAACCTCTGTTCCGCCTTTCGCTTTACCTTTCAAATTAGCACGGTGTTGCTTACGATGTTTTACACGTTTAGGCATTAACATAATGCGTGCCCCCTTCCTTACTTATTGTTTTTAGTTGGAAGGACTTCTCCACGATAGATCCACACTTTAACACCTAATTTACCGTAAGTAGTATCTGCTTCTGCAGTACCATAATCGATATCAGCGCGAAGTGTGTGTAGTGGTACCGTTCCTTCACTGTAACTTTCCGCACGTGCCATATCCGCGCCACCTAGACGGCCAGATACTTGCGTACGAATACCTTTTGCTCCTGCACGCATAGCACGTTGAATCACTTGCTTTTGCGCACGACGGAATGAAATACGTCCTTCTAATTGACGTGCAATGTTTTCTGCAACTAATTTAGCATCAATGTCAGGCTTTTTAACTTCAACAATATTAATGTGAACTTTTTTGCCTGTTAGTTTATTTAGTGATTTACGAAGTGCTTCAACTTCAGAACCACCTTTACCAATAACCATACCTGGCTTAGCCGTTGAAATTGAAATATTAACACGATTTGCAGCACGTTCGATTTCTACTTTAGAAACAGCAGCATCTTTTAAACGTTTCTCAATGTAATCACGAATTTTAATATCTTCATGTAATAAGTCTGCATAATCTTTGCCAGCGTACCATTTTGAATCCCAATCACGAATGACGCCGACGCGAAGTCCTATCGGATTAACTTTTTGACCCACAGATTATCCCTCCTTCTTTTCTGATACAACCACAGTGATGTGGCTTGTTCTTTTATTGATTTGGCTAGCACGACCTTGTGCACGAGGGCGAAAACGTTTAAGTGTTACCCCTTCGTTTACGTATGCTTCTGATACATACAAGTTGTCGACGTCCATTTCATAGTTGTGTTCTGCATTTGCGATCGCAGAGTTTAATACTTTTTCAACAACTGGGCTTGCACCACGTTGTGTGTGTTTTAAAATAGCAATTGCTTCTCCAACATTTTTGCCTCGAATTAAATCAATGACCAAACGAACTTTACGAGGAGCAATTCTAACAGTTTTTGCAACAGATTTAGCTTGCATCAAGAGTGCCTCCTCTCCTATTAGCGTTTTGTTTTCTTGTCATCGCCCGCATGCCCTTTGAAAGTGCGTGTCGGTGCGAATTCACCTAATTTATGTCCAACCATATCTTCTGTTACATAAACCGGTACATGTTTACGACCGTCATAAACAGCGATTGTGTGTCCTACAAAGTTAGGAAATATAGTAGAACGACGTGACCAAGATTTCACAACTTGTTTCTTGTCACTTTCATTTAAATTCTCAATTTTCTTCATCAAATGGTCATCTACGAAAGGTCCCTTTTTTAAGCTACGACCCATACATAAACCTCCCTTCGTGATTGTCGGACGGGTATTAATGCCCGCCGTTCAACCCCGTTATTTTTTACGCTTACGTACAATAAATTTATCTGATTGCTTGTTGCGTTTACGTGTGATTTTACCAAGTGTTGGTTTGCCCCATGGAGACATTGGTGATTTACGCCCGATAGGTGCACGACCTTCACCACCACCGTGTGGGTGATCGTTAGGGTTCATTACAGAACCACGTACAGTTGGACGAATACCTTTCCAACGTGAGCGTCCAGCTTTACCTACACGAATCAATTCATTTTCTAAGTTCCCCACTTGACCAACAGTAGCGCGGCAAGTACCTAATACGAGACGAACTTCACCTGAAGCTAGACGTACAAGTACGTACTTATCTTCGCGGCCTAGAATTTGGGCTTGAGAACCTGCAGAACGCGCAAGCTGTCCTCCACGACCTGGCTTTAACTCGATATTGTGGATCACAGTACCTACTGGAATACTCATAAGTGGCAGTGCATTACCTACTTTAATGTCTGCATCTGCTCCAGAGAAAATTTCTTGACCTACTTGGATACCTTTTGGTGCTAAGATGTAACGTTTTTCACCATCTGCATAGTTAATTAATGCAATGTTAGCTGTACGGTTAGGATCATACTCAATTGTAGCAACGCGGCCTGGTATACCATCTTTGTCGCGTTTAAAGTCGATCACACGGTATTGGCGCTTATGTCCACCACCTTGATGACGAACCGTTAACTTACCTTGGTTGTTACGTCCACCACGTTTTGATAGTGGTTGTAGAAGTGACTTCTCGGGTTTGTCAGTTGTAATTTCAGCGAAATCTGAAACTGACATATTACGTCTACCATTAGAAGTTGGTTTATACTTCTTAATCGCCATCTTGTTTCCCTCCTTTTCTAGTTACGTTTATTCTACACTTTCAAAGAAATCGAGTTCTTTGCTGTCTTCAGATAATTGAACAATAGCTTTTTTGCGATTTGGACGGTATCCACCATGACGACCCATACGCTTGAACTTTCCTTTAATATTTGAAGTGTTGATTTTAACCACTTTCACATCAAATATTTGCTCTACTGCATTTTTGATCTCAGTTTTATTCGCATTTGTGTTTACTTCAAACGTATATTTTTTATCAACCATTTGGTCGGCAGAGTGTTCCGTAATAATCGGGCGCTTAATAATATCACGTGGGTCTTTCATTATGCAAGCACCTCCCCTGCTTTTTCCGCTGCATCTTTAGTGATGATCAGCTTGTCATGTGCAAGTAAATCAAGTACATTGATTTGACTTACAGATAATACCTTAGTATTTGGTAAGTTGTTTGCACTTTTTGCAATCACTTCATCTTGATCAGCGGTAACAATTAACGCTTTTTCATTTACGTTTAAAGCCGCTAACAGATTTACAACTTCTTTTGTTTTCGGTGTTTCAATTGCTAAACCTTCTAATACAACAAGGCTTTCTTCTTTTACTTTAGAAGAAAGTGCTGATTGAAGTGCTAATCGACGAACTTTCTTTGGCAATTTGTAGCTATAGCTACGAGGCGTTGGACCGAATACAACACCGCCGCCAACCCATTGTGGTGAGCGAATTGAACCTTGACGGGCACGACCTGTACCTTTTTGACGCCATGGTTTACGACCTCCGCCACTCACTGCTGAACGATTCTTAACAGCATGTGTTCCTTGACGACGTGATGCTTGTTGCATAACGACTGCGTCATGTAATACATGCTCATTTGGCTCAATGCCAAACACTGTATCGTTTAATTCTACATCCCCTACTTGCGATCCGCTTTGGTTATATAGTGCTACTTTAGGCATGACATATCCTCCCTTCAACTTTAAATTAGTTAGCCTTTAATGCACTCGTGATTTTTACGAATGATTTTTTAGATCCTGGCACATTCCCTTTGATCAACAATAGATTGCGTTCAGTATCAACTTTCACAACCTCTAGGTTTTGAATAGTTGTTACTACACTACCCATTTGACCTGGTAATTTCTTACCTTTCATAACGCGAGCTGGTTGTGCAGCTGCACCCATTGAACCAGGCGCTCTATGGAAGTGCGAACCATGTCCCATTGGACCACGTTGTTGGTTGTGACGTTTAATCGCACCTTGAAATCCTTTACCTTTAGATGTACCTGTTACATCAATGCTATCTCCAGCTTGGAAAACCTCTACGTTTAATTCTTGACCTACTTCATACTCATCAAGATTTACGTTACGGAATTCACGAATGAAGCGCTTAGGGTTAGTGCTCGCTTTTGCAGCATGTCCTTTTTCTGGCTTGTTCGCATTTGCTGCTTTTTGATCAGCAAAACCTACTTGAATCGCTTCATAGCCGTCATTTTCTAATGTTCTTTTTTGAAGAACGACGTTTGGCTCAGCTTGAACAACTGTTACTGGGATCAATTCACCTTCCTCAGTAAAAATCTGTGTCATGCCGACTTTACGACCTAAGATTCCTTTCGTCATCCGTTACACCTCCTAAAAAATTCAATTATAGTTTAATTTCAATATCTACACCAGATGGTAAGTCAAGACGCATCAACGCATCTACAGTTTGTGGTGTAGGACTTACGATATCAATTAGACGCTTGTGTGTACGCATTTCAAATTGCTCACGAGAGTCTTTGTATTTGTGTACCGCACGTAGAACAGTGTAGATTGATTTTTCAGTTGGTAACGGGATCGGTCCCGACACCCCTGCTCCTGAACGCTTTGCAGTGCTCACAATCTTTTCAGCTGACTGATCCAAAATACGGTGATCGTATGCTTTCAAACGGATTCTAATTTTTTCTTTTGCCATTATATTCCCTCCTTTTCGCCCATTTTATAATAGACATTCTCCGCGGAAATTTCTTAGACTACCCACCCATGGCAAAGGGTCCGGGCGTGCCAACAACCTTCCACATCATCGCCTTTATGACCAACATTACATATTATATTAAAAACATCACGGGAATGCAAGGTTTATTCAAAAAAAGTTGATTTTTTTCTTGCCATTTTTTTCAGCTGTTAAACATAATAATTAGCCATCGATCAAGTTCTTTATCTTTCCTTATTATATATAGAAAGCATTCGACCTGAACTTTTGGGCTTCTAGCTAAATTAATATGTGCTGAATTATCGTATGTTGTTGTGCTACAGCTGTGAGGGTAGCACCATTATTTCCTTTTTGTCATCCCTATAAACCAAACGACGTATAATTTCCACCTCCCATTGCTGAAATGAGCTTAAAAAAACGTGGCCTATTCTTTTTTGGTGTTTATACGCACTTGAAATGAAAGAAACGAGCTCCTTGTTAGAGCAAACACTAAGCCATTTATTCTGCTCATAATCCCCATCGATCGCATAACCTCTATCACCCTATCTCCCGGCGAATGGCCACGATATACCTTTGTGGTTTAGCTCTATGAGTCACGCTTAACACGTTATTATTAAGGTCTATCTTAAGCGCGCTGACAGTATGCTGAAAAGAGCACATCACTTGAACTGATAAGGAATTCGTTATATGATTTTGATTCATGTTTTCTTTGGCATAATGATAGGATTATTATATAAGGGGGATTAAAAAATGGATAATTGGTTTATTGTTTTAAATGTTATTGTCTTTATTGGATTATTAGGCATATTACTTTATATGCAAAAAAAGCATGTGTCCTATGCCAAGCGTGTTTTTACCGGTATGGGAATTGGCGTAGCATTAGGGATTATCTTGCAAGCCATCTATGGAGAAGGCTCCGAGATCTTAAATGACACACTTAGTTGGTATAGCATTGTCGGTAGTGGCTATATCCGCTTTCTAATGCTTATTGTCATTCCACTCGTTATGTTCTCTATTATCCGAGCTATCATCAATTTAAAGGAAACGAAGCAACTAGGTAAAATTGCTGCGTGGGTAATTGGTGTATTGATTACGACAACACTTATTGCTGCAATTGTTGGGATTGGATCTGCGCTTGTGTTTGACTTAAGTGCAGAACAAATTGAAGCTGGTCAAGCTGAGGCAGAACGAGGCGCTTCTCTAGAAGAGCGCTTTGAATCAATGGCCGATCAAACTACACCACAACGGATAATCGAGTTTATTCCTAATAATATCTTTTTAGATATGACGGGGCAACGTCCCACCTCTGTTATCGCAGTTGTTATTTTCTCTGTCTTGGTAGGTGTGGCTACTTTGGGGGTCAGTAGAAAGCAGCCTGAGCAAGCAGAGGCTTTTACTAATCTGATTAATGCCATCTTTGCAATTGTCATGAGGATTGTCACACTTATTCTACGCTTAACACCATTTGGGGTACTAGCACTCATGACTAATATGGTCGCATCGACAGATTTTGATGGTATTATACAGCTTGGAAAATTTGTTATTGCCTCCTATGTAGCATTGGTTGTTATGTTTATCATCCACTTGCTGATCATCAGTGGATTTAAACTAAATCCGATTACTTTTGTGAAAAAGATTTTGCCTGTGCTAGGATTTGCCTTCACGTCACGCTCAAGTGCAGGAACGATCCCGCTTAATATTGCAGCACAGAAAAGTGCTCTAGGTGTTGATGATGGATCCGCAAATATGTCAGCGTCATTTGGTGCGACAATGGGACAAAATGCTTGCGCAGGTATTTATCCAGCGATGCTAGCCATCATGATCGCCCCAACAGTTGATATTAATCCGTTATCACCGGAATTTCTTATTCAGCTTGTCTTAATCACAGCAATTAGCTCGTTCGGAGTAGCTGGAGTTGGGGGTGGAGCAACATTTGCAGCCATTATTGTCCTATCATCAATGGGATTACCAGTTGCATTAGCTGGCTTACTGATCACAATTGAACCCTTAATTGATATGGGACGGACAGCTGTAAATGTTAACGGCAGCATGGTGTCTGGAACGGTTACCTCTAAAGTGCTCGGTTATTTAGATGAAGGAAAATACAATGACAAAAAAGCCGTTGTAGAAAGTACAGACATTTAACTTATTGAAAACACGCTCTTGGCATTTTAAATACCAAGAGCGTGTTTTTTGAATAGAATTGGAGTAATAAATAGATAGATAATTGAATACTAATCATCTACCTCCACTTCATCATTGAGCACAAATTCTGTATAAAAGATTTCATCATCAATTTCAAACGCAAAATAAATCTTTTCACCTTCAGATTCCAGATATGCTTTTGCATCATCTTGAAGATTTTCTGGGTGCTGGACGAGTATTGAGGAAATGTGTTCCCAATCAAAGTTTTTCTCAAAAATCCTCTCATCAGATTCAAACATATTACTACTTAGATAATACTGCTCTAGCTCTTCAGGGAAATAGCCAATATATCTAAAATTAATATCCTTATTAGTTATATTTTCGATTAGAAAAGCAAACTCCAATCTTCTCTCAAAGTCATCTTCGTCCTCAATATAATAACTATCTTCCTCCAACTCAAGTGTGATCTTATCGAATAGAGGGTTCTCCTGTCCTTGAAGCTTTTCAATCTCTTCAATGACATGGTCGTAGGTTAAATTGTCAAATTCAACTTCGTTTGTTTCTGAGCAAGCAAGAAGACTTAATAAAACTATTCCTAATAACAAATATAATTTTGTATGCATAATAACGCTCCTATTAATCAATAGTTCTCCCAGTATGCAGATACAATAGGTGAGTAATTAAAAATAATTACGGTGAAAAATAAAGCAACGACCAGTAATTTCTTAACTAATTGCATTAAAATTGCTGATACCATATTTTTCATGAGTCATTTATTACCAATCGATTCATGTGTAACTTTATAATAGCACAGGAAAAGAAAAAGTAAATATTATCTATGTAAAAAAATTCTATTTAGTCAATTTAGTTTTGATTGTTAATGTGACTATTTAAGATATGGACAAGTATAATCCTGATAATCACCTACCACTAATATATTTTAACATATGAAGAATAAAACTAATCCCATTTAATTCCATATCTTGATCTCTTCATTCGATTGTTTTCATACCGATAATAAATATATAAGATAAAATAAGGAGGACTCTATATTGAAGCGATTCAATGTATTATCTAAACGATCAATCGGGGGTCAATTTGGCACAATTTATGGTATTGTCATTTTGCTGTTTATTAGTTCGGTGTTTATCACCTATTTACTATTAAGCCAAACACACCAAGCAGTTGATGACACTGAAGAGAAGAATGCGGTAGTCATTGAAGTCAATGAACTCATGGCACTCTATCAGGAGAAATACTTATTTATTCCGGAATATATTATTGATGAAAGTGAGCAACGTTTACTTGATTACCTTGAAATTAGTAGACAATTTGTCGCAAAGGCTAAACAAGTTAGCGCGCTATTATCTGATGGAGAGCAAATGACCATCTTCGATCAAATCATTGAAAACAACCATCAGCTCGATGAATATTTCTTTAGTGCAATCGTACCAAATGTTCAACAAATCAACACCGATACCTTTACATCCTTGCAAGCAGATGCTAACCAACTTAAAGAAGACACCATGCAAGACGGTAGTCTACTGATTGAGGAAGCAGTTAATGAAAATCAGTCATCGATTCAAACCGCTCAGCAAAACATCACTTCTACCATCACCATGCTAATTCTTTCTTTAGTGATATCTGTCACGTTATCATTAATTCTCATGCTGTTGTTGAGTAGGAAGATCAAGCGCAAACTCGGCGAGGTGGTTACAACCTCTAATGCGATTGCGAATGGGGATTTAAGTGGTGAAGATTTATTACTTAATGAAGAAAATGAGATTGGTGCACTTGCTCTATCTATTAATAATATGAAACATAATTTAAAGGATATTTTATCGCAGATTACTAACTTGACTAAAAACGTCAATACGCAAGTTGATCAATTTGTCACCATTGCCAACGATGTAGAGTCTGGTAGCGAGCAGGTCGCTGTAACCATTGAAGAATTAGCCACTGGTGCAACTGACCAAGCGGACGAGGCCAGTGCAATCTCGGAAAAAACGAAAGACTTTCATCATCGAGTTAAAGAGGCGCAGCAAAACAGTAATCAACTTGTTACTTTTTCAGATGATGTATTGACCGTCTCAAACGATGGGGATACACAAATGCAACATTCTATAAAGCAAATGGTCACTATCACTGATACAGTCGCATCATCAGTTAAGCGCGTCAATCAACTTGAGAAAGATGCCGTATCTATTAATGAATTTGTAAATGTCATAACTGGTATTGCAGAGCAAACCAACTTACTTGCCCTAAATGCATCGATTGAAGCTGCTCGAGCTGGTGAGTCTGGGAAAGGCTTTGCCGTTGTTGCAGATGAAGTTAGAAAGTTGGCTGAAGAAGTCCACGACTCTTCTGGAAAGATCAGTGGCATTGTCACAGGTATTCAAAAAAGCATGCGCTTAATGGTAGAAGATTTAGAGAAAGGCTTCGATCAAGTCAATACAGGTAAGCAACAAATTGATACCTCAAGTCAATATTTTACTGACATTAAAGATAAAGTTCATTTAATCTCCGATCGTATTAATGAAATATCTAAAACCATCAGTTACTTTGGACAAGCAAGCGATGAAATTAACAGTTCTGTTGAGAATATTGCTGCAATTTCGGAAGAATCAGCAGCAGGTTCTGAAGAAATATCAGCTTCTGCTAATGAACAAAAAACAGCCGTCCAAAGAGTGGCGACTGACGTCAATCAACTTAGAGGCTCAATTGAGGCAATGAATAAGCTGACTGATCAATTTACACTTTAATTCAAAAGGAGGTTCATATATGCTTAACAAAAAACACTTTCTTTCCTTTATAAGTCTATTTTTATTATTCACTTTAACAGGTTGTTTGAATCAATCAACTAATAATGAATCAGAGGATACCTCCGTAACCAAATTACGTAGCGAACAAGATATTCCCTATATAGGCTTTGCAATGGACACATTACAAGATGAACGCTGGTACCGTGATAAGGACTACTTTGAACAAAAAGTCCAATCATTAGGGGGAAATGTTAAGACGCTTGCGGCTAACGGTATCCATGACGTGCAAGTTGAACAAGTCGAATTATTAATTGAAGAAGGTATTGATATACTGGTTATTATACCAGCAGATTCCGAAGCATCTGCTGAAATTGTTGACTTAGCACATCAAGCAGATGTTCCAGTCATTTCTTATGACAAACTAGTACTTAACGCTGACCTTGATTATTATATATCATTTGATAACGTTAAAGTTGGTGAACTTCAAGCAAGTGCCATCTTAGAGGAAGTTGATGAAGGTAATTTCGCCTATGTAGGAGGAGCTGATAACGATAATAATGCCCACCTTTTTAAAGAAGGTACAATGAATATCCTTCAGCCGTATATAGATTCGGGTGATATTAACCTTGTCTATGACGAGTTTACACCAGGTTGGTCTCCAGATGAAGCTGAGTCTATGTTTGGTTCATTTTTAGAGAATAACCAACAAGTTGATGCGGTAATCGCGGCTAACGACGGGACTGCTGGAGGTGTGATACAAGCCTTAACTGCACAAAATTCAACCGTTCCTATAAGTGGTCAAGATGCTGAGTTAGACGCGATTAGACGTATACAAGATGGTACACAAACCATGACCGTCTATAAGTCACTAGAGCAGATAGCAGAAACAGCGGCTGAGACAGCCATGAGATTAGCTAACAGAGAAACGATCGAAACTGATTCAACAATGAATAATAACAACATCGATGTACCATCGATCTTACTTGATCCAATCACTATTACATCTGATAATATTGAAGAAACCGTCATAGCTGATGGTCATATCGATGCTGATGATTTATAAATGTTAGTATCATGCTAAACACATGTAACGCCTATTTCTCTGATGGTATTAACACCACTCGCTCAAAATAGGCGTTACATTTTTATTTATACCTTCGTTTAAACCTGAACGACCTGGTTGATTAGGCATAAAAATCTTTATTTCAAAATCTGGTGAAATAGAGCATCTCTATAACCAACATCAAATAGTATACAACCAAAAAAATCCGATTCCCCTAGAGGAATCGGATTTAGTGTTTAATTACGCTTCAATTTTAGCTACAACGCCAGCGCCTACTGTACGTCCACCTTCACGGATTGAGAATTTAGTTCCATCTTCAATCGCGATTGGTGAGATTAATTCTACAGTCATCTCAACGTTGTCACCAGGCATAACCATTTCTACGCCTTCAGGAAGTTTGATAATACCAGTTACGTCAGTTGTACGGAAGTAGAACTGAGGACGGTAGTTATCGAAGAATGGCGTATGACGTCCACCTTCTTCTTTAGATAGTACATAAACTTCTGCTTTGAATTTAGTATGTGGTGTAATTGTACCTGGCTTAGCAAGTACTTGCCCACGGTTAATATCTTCACGAGATACACCACGTAGTAATGCACCAATGTTATCACCAGCTTCTGCATAGTCAAGAAGCTTACGGAACATTTCCACACCAGTTACAGTTGTTTTGCTTGGCTCATCTGCAAGACCAATGATATCAACTTCATCACCGACTTTAACAACACCACGCTCAACACGACCTGTAGCAACAGTACCACGACCAGTGATTGAGAATACGTCCTCTACTGGCATCATGAATGGTTTTTCAGTGTCACGGTCTGGACGAGGAATATACTCATCAACCGCATCCATTAATTCATAAATAGCATTTACATATTGCTCTTCGCCTTCAAGTGCTTTAAGAGCAGAACCTTTGATTACTGGTACATCATCACCAGGGAAGTCATACTCAGAAAGAAGGTCACGAACTTCCATTTCTACTAATTCAAGAAGTTCTTCGTCATCTACCATGTCACATTTGTTTAAGAATACAACGATAGCAGGTACACCTACTTGACGAGAAAGTAAGATATGCTCACGTGTTTGTGGCATTGGACCATCAGCTGCAGATACAACTAAGATCGCGCCATCCATTTGTGCTGCACCAGTGATCATGTTTTTAACATAGTCAGCGTGTCCTGGGCAGTCTACGTGTGCATAGTGACGTGCTTCCGTTTCATACTCAACGTGTGCAGTTGAGATCGTAATCCCACGCTCACGCTCTTCTGGCGCACCATCGATTTGATCGTAAGCCATTGCTGTACCAACACCAGATTTATTGTGAAGTACAGTTGAAATTGCTGCAGTTAAAGTTGTTTTACCGTGGTCAACGTGTCCAATCGTACCAATATTAACGTGGTCTTTTGAACGGTCGAATTTTTCTTTACCCATTATATAGTTCCTCCTTTAAATAAATAAAAGTTAGTTTTATATGACATGCATGTTCGCTTAAAAAGATTCTAAGCTTACAATACAAGTTATACTTTAATTTTGCTAAAAAATCAATTATGCACCAGCATTTTTCTTAATAATTTCTTCAGAAATACTTTTCGGTACTTCTTCATAATGATCGAAGAACATAGTATACGTACCACGACCTTGTGTATTAGAACGCAATGCTGTTGCATAGCCAAACATTTCTGCAAGCGGAACAAACGCTTTAACTACCTGTGCATTCCCTCTTGCTTCCATACCTTCAACACGTCCTCGACGTGAAGTGACATCACCCATAATGTCTCCCATATATTCTTCTGGAATAACAACTTCTACTTTCATCATTGGTTCAAGTAGAACTGGGTTACACTTGTTTTTCGCATTTTTAAGCGCCATTGATGCAGCTACTCTAAATGCTGTTTCATTCGAGTCAACGTCATGATAGCTACCATCATAAAGTGTTGCCTTAACATCGATTAATGGGTAGCCTGCGACAACTCCATTTTCCAATGATTCTTTAATACCGGCTTCAACAGAAGGGATATATTCACGTGGAACAACCCCACCAACAATTTTGTTAACAAACTCGAAGCCAGCGCCTTCTTCGTTTGGCTCAAACTTAACCCAAACGTGACCATATTGCCCACGACCACCTGATTGACGAACGAATTTACCTTCGACTTCAGCTGAACCACGGAATGTCTCACGATAAGATACCTGAGGAGCACCAACGTTTGCTTCTACTTTGAACTCACGTCTCATACGGTCAACAATGATATCAAGGTGAAGCTCACCCATACCCGAAATGATCGTTTGACCTGTTTCAACATTTGTTTCTGTTTTGAACGTTGGATCTTCTTCAGCTAATTTACCTAGTGCAATTGACATCTTGTCTTGGTCAGCTTTTGATTTCGGTTCAATAGCAACTGAAATAACTGGATCTGGGAACTCCATTGATTCAAGAATAACAAGATTCTTTTCCTCACATAATGTATCCCCTGTTCCTGTATCTTTCAATCCTACTGCACCAGCGATATCACCCGCATATACTTCAGAAATCTCTTCACGTGAGTTCGCGTGCATTTGCAGGATTCGTCCAACACGTTCACGCTTACCTTTTGTGGAGTTCTGTACGTATGAACCAGACTTCAATGTTCCAGAGTAAACTCGGAAGAATGTTAACTTCCCAACGAAAGGATCTGTTGCCACTTTAAATGCTAATGCAGAGAATGGTTCTTTATCATCAGCTTTACGAACAACTTCCTCTTCGGTTTCAGGTACATGACCTTCAATTGGAGGAATATCCAACGGCGATGGCAAGTAATCTACAACACCATCAATTAATAGTTGAACACCTTTGTTTTTAAATGCTGATCCACAAAATACCGGATAAAACTCAACACTTAATGTTGCTGTACGTACCGCTTGACGTAATTCTTCATTTGAAATTTCTTCACCTTCTAAGTAACGCATCATTAGATCTTCATCTAATTCTGCAACGGCTTCTACAAGGCGTGTACGCAGTTCTTCAGCCTTAGCTTTTAAGTCTTCAGGGATTTCTCTGGACTCTGTTCGTGTACCGAGGTCATCTTCATAATAAAATGCTTCCATCGAAACTAAATCAATGATACCTTCAAAGTCATCTTCAGCACCAATTGGGAATTGAACAGGATGAGCATTAGCTCCTAAGCGATCGGATAAAGTACCCACTGAGTACATGAAATCTGCGCCTGTTTTGTCCATTTTATTTACAAAAACAATTCGAGGTACACCATATGTTGTCGCTTGTCGCCAAACGGTTTCTGTTTGTGGTTCAACACCAGACTGTGCGTCTAATACAGTAACTGCACCATCTAGCACACGTAGCGAACGCTCTACTTCTACTGTGAAATCCACGTGCCCTGGTGTATCAATGATGTTAATACGATGTCCTTTCCATTGAGCAGTTGTAGCAGCTGAAGTGATGGTAATCCCACGTTCTTGTTCCTGCTCCATCCAGTCCATTTGTGATGCACCTTCATGTGTCTCACCAATCTTATGGATTTTACCTGTATAGAAAAGGATACGCTCAGTAGCTGTTGTTTTACCAGCATCAATGTGAGCCATGATACCAATATTACGTGTTTTCTCCAAGGAGAACTCTCTAGGCATATGTCTTTCTCCTTCCTTTTTCTTTTCAATTTTACGTTATCTTTAAGCAGATCGCAAAACAGCAAACGCGCATTACTATTTAATGACTGACAAGGCTTCACTAACCCTGTGCAAATAAGAGAGCATCGATTAACCAAAGTCACCTACACATCTTAATTATCTCCACGTATTAGCTAGCCTATATGTCATTAAATGCACCCTACCAACGATAGTGAGCGAAAGCTTTGTTTGCTTCTGCCATTTTGTGCATGTCTTCGCGTCTTTTTACAGCAGCACCTGTGTTATTAGATGCATCTAAAATCTCATTTGCTAGGCGCTCTTCCATCGTTTTCTCTCCGCGTAAACGCGAGTAGTTTACGATGTAACGAAGTCCTAGTGCTTGACGACGCTCAGGGCGTACCTCAACTGGCACTTGATAGTTCGACCCACCAACACGGCGAGCACGTACTTCTAGGACAGGCATAACGTTTTTCATCGCTTGTTCAAATACATCAATAGCTGGCTGTCCGCTACGTTCTTGAACAAGTTCAAACGCACGATAAAGAATTTTTTGTGCCTTACCTCTTTTTCCATCAACCATAATTTGATTGATCAAACGTGTAACAAGCTTTGAATTATATAACGGATCTGGCAAGACATCACGTTTAGTTACAGGACCTTTACGTGGCATAGTCTAACCTCCTTTCTACTAAATCAATCATAACTTCTTATTTTTTAGGGCGTTTTGTTCCATATTTTGAACGACCTTGCATACGACCATCAACACCTGCAGTGTCTAATGCACCACGAACAATGTGATAACGAACACCAGGTAAGTCTTTTACACGTCCTCCACGGATAAGCACAACACTGTGCTCTTGAAGGTTGTGACCAATACCAGGAATATAAGCTGTTACTTCAATTCCATTTGTCAAACGAACACGCGCATATTTACGTAATGCTGAGTTCGGTTTCTTTGGAGTCAATGTACCAACACGTGTACATACACCACGTTTTTGCGGAGATGATTGGTCAGTCAATGATTTCTTGAAGCTATTATACCCTTTATTTAAAGCTGGTGAGTCAGATTTTTTACCCTTGCTCACACGACCTTTACGAACGAGTTGATTAATAGTTGGCATCTTTTTTTCCTCCTCTCATCACTTTCTTGTAATCCCACACATCCAGGTGGTTCATTTATAAGCAAAAAACAAAGTTTTCATGAATCAAATGCTATCAATTCACCAAAACTCTATTGCTTTATCGCTACGGCTGCTGTTCCAACTTCAATTCCACATGCTTTTCCTAACGCTTTCTTAGAATCAACCATTTGATAAGGAATATCCATTTTATCCGCGAGTTGTGAAACTTTCATTATCATATCTGGATCAATATCCTCGGCGATAACAACTTCTTTCACTTCACCACTCTTCATGGCTTTAATCGCTTGTTTCGTTCCGATAATCAAACGATTCCTTGCTTGAATTACTTTATCATAAGACATTCACATATCCTCCAAAGTATTAAGGTAACAGAAGCACCTTGAATATAGTACCACCTTAAGCTAGTTGATGTCAACTTAAAATCAATAGAATCCTTATTTTTTCACTTAAGGGGTACTATATATCGTGCTTATTGTTTTACTACCATTTCATGTTTAATCATTACACGGTTTGTTCATCTTCTGGCTCTTCTGCAATGATGTTTTCAACAGGCATCTCTGTCTGTGCTTCAATTTTACGATAGCGTTGCATACCTGTACCTGCAGGAACAAGTTTTCCAATAATAACATTTTCCTTCAGACCGAGTAATTCATCACGCTTCCCTTTAATTGCTGCATCTGTTAATACACGTGTTGTTTCTTGGAAGGATGCAGCTGATAGGAATGAATCAGTTTCCAATGAAGCCTTGGTAATACCCAATAGAACAGGACGACCAACTGCTGGTTCCTTACTATCTAACAGTGCTTTTTTGTTAGCTTCTCTAAACTGGTGAATTTCAAGGAGTGATCCTGGTAGCACTTCAGTATCACCAGAATCAGCAATACGTACTTTACGAAGCATTTGTCTAACCATAACTTCAACGTGCTTATCACCGATTTCTACACCTTGCATGCGATATACTTTCTGCACTTCTTTTAAAAGATAAGATTGTACACCGTCGACACCTTGGAATTTAAGAAGTTCTTTCGGATCAATTGAGCCTTCTGTTAGTGGCTCTCCAGCAACGACCGTATCACCTACAGCTACCTTAACGCGAGACCCATATGGCACTGTATAAGTTCGCGTCTCTATTACGCCTTGTACAACAATTTCTTGTTTCTCTTTTACTTCGCTTATATCTTGAACCGTACCATTGATCTCACTAATAACAGCTTGACCTTTAGGGTTTCTTGCTTCAAAAATCTCTTGGATACGTGGTAAACCTTGGGTAATATCACTTCCAGCAACCCCACCTGTGTGGAATGTACGCATAGTCAGCTGTGTACCTGGTTCACCAATCGACTGCGCCGCAATAATTCCAACAGCTTCGCCGACTTCAACCTCTTCGCCAGTAGCAAGGTTTCGACCGTAACACTTCTTACAAGCGCCGTGCTTGGTATTACATGTAAATACCGTCCGGATCGTCACTTCTTCAATACCAGCTTCTACAATCTGCTTTGCCAAGTCCTCATTAATAAAGGCGTCCTTCTCAACAATTACTTCATTTGTTTCTGGATGACGTAGTGTTTGGAAAGCGGTCCGACCGATTAAGCGGTCTGTTAATGGTTCAATAACTTCTGTACCTTCCGTAATTGCTTGAACCGTTAACCCTTTATCAGTATGGCAATCATCTTCCCGAATGATAACATCTTGTGCCACATCTACTAGTCTTCTTGTTAAGTAACCAGAGTCAGCAGTCTTAAGTGCTGTATCAGCAAGACCTTTACGGGCACCGTGAGTCGAAATAAAGTACTCAAGCACCGTTAAGCCTTCTCTAAAGCTGGACTTAATTGGTAACTCAATAATTCGACCAGCAGGGTTAGCCATTAAACCACGCATACCGGCAAGCTGGGTAAAGTTAGAGGCGTTACCACGGGCTCCTGAATCACTCATCATAAAGATAGGGTTACGGTGACTTAGTGATTTCATTAATTTCTCTTGAATCACATCTTTGGCTTGCGACCAAATTGAAATGACGCGCTCATAACGCTCTTCTTCTGTAATCAATCCTCGACGGAATTGTTTTAGAACTTTATCTACTTTGGATTGTGCTTCTTCAAGGATTTGTTCTTTTTCCGCTAATACGACAATATCTGCCACACCAACCGTGATCCCGGCTTTTGTCGAATACTTAAATCCTAAGTCTTTCATGCGGTCAAGCATCTTAGACGTTTCACTGATTTTGAACTTCTTAAACACTTCTGCAATGATATCACCGAGAATCCCCTTCTTAAACGGCGGGATAATATCACGCTTAGATAGTTCTTCTTTAATATTTTTTCCTTTAGGGACAAAATATTTATCAGGTGTTTTAACTTCTAAATTCGTTTGCGTCGGTTCATTCATATATGGAAATGACGGCGGTAAAATATCGTTAAAGATCAGTTTACCAATAGTGGTAAGTAATAGTTGTTCTTGCTGTTCACTTGTAAAGTTGTCTTTTCCTAACGATGAAACTTGCACCGCTACACGTGTATGCAGATGTGCATAGCCATTCTGATAAGCGACCATGGCTTCATTTAAATCTTTAAATACCATGCCTTCGCCAATAGCATTTTCACGTTCCATGGTTAGATAGTAGTTACCTAATACCATATCCTGTGAAGGTGTAACGACAGGTTTACCATCTTTTGGATTCAAAATATTTTGAGCCGCCAACATTAATATTCTAGCTTCTGCCTGAGCCTCTGCTGATAATGGTACGTGTACCGCCATCTGATCCCCGTCAAAGTCAGCATTGTACGCCGTACAAACCAGTGGATGAAGTCGAATAGCCCGGCCTTCGACCAAGGTAGGTTCGAAAGCTTGAATACCTAAACGGTGCAAAGTAGGTGCACGGTTTAGTAAGACTGGATGTTCTCTAATAACATCCTCAAGCACTTCCCAAACTTCAGTGTGCAGACGTTCTATTTTCCTTTTAGCCGACTTAATATTATGCGCTAAGCCTCGCTCTACAAGTTCTTTCATAATAAACGGCTTGAATAGTTCTACTGCCATTTCTTTCGGCAACCCGCATTGATACATTTTGAGGTTCGGACCAACAACAATAACGGAACGACCTGAATAATCAACACGTTTACCTAGTAAGTTTTGACGGAAACGTCCTTGTTTACCTTTAAGCATATGTGATAATGATTTAAGCGGTCGATTACCTGGGCCAGTAACAGGACGGCCACGACGACCATTATCAATTAATGCGTCGACAGCTTCTTGGAGCATCCGCTTCTCATTTTGAACAATAATGCTTGGTGCACCTAAATCAAGGAGTCGCTTCAAACGATTATTACGATTAATCACACGACGATAGAGATCATTTAAATCCGATGTAGCAAAACGGCCACCATCTAATTGAACCATTGGTCTCAACTCTGGAGGGATAATCGGCAAAACTTCCATGATCATCCATGACGGCTCGTTACCAGAATGTCTGAAGGCTTCAATCACTTCAAGGCGTTTAATTGCACGCGTACGTCTTTGGCCTTGTGCAGACTTTAACTCTTCCCGTAATGCTTCCACTTCTTTTTCAAGATCAATGTCTTGTAAAATCTTCTTGATGGCTTCAGCTCCCATTTGCGCTTGGAAACCTTGACCATATTTATCTCGATAAGCACGATATTCTTTTTCTGATAGTAGCTGCTTTTTCTCCAAAGCAGTTTCTCCAGCATCCGTAACAATGTACGCTGCAAAGTAAATCACTTCTTCTAATGCCCGCGGAGACATGTCTAACACGAGTCCCATACGACTTGGAATACCTTTGAAATACCAAATGTGGGATACAGGTGCCGCTAATTCAATATGCCCCATACGTTCACGGCGGACTTTTGATTTTGTAACCTCAACACCACAACGATCACAAACCACACCTTTATACCGTACACGTTTATATTTACCACAGTGACATTCCCAGTCCTTTTGCGGACCGAAGATTCTTTCGCAGAATAAACCATCTTTTTCCGGCTTTAATGTCCGATAATTAATTGTTTCTGGTTTTTTTACTTCCCCATATGACCATGACCGAATTTTGTCTGGTGATGCCAAACCAATTTTCATATATTCAAAATTATTTACATCTAGCAAGGGGTCTACCTCCCTTTTAGTATGTGTTATACCATAGTTGATTAATATGTATTAATCAACTATGGTCTTAAATGCTTAAAAGTCTATATACTACTTCTCTTCAAACTCGAGGTTAAATTGTTCTGTTGATGGTTGATCGTCTTCTTCAATATCACGAAGTTCAATTTCTTCTTCATCTGAAGATAACATCTTTACATCCATTCCTAAACTTTGCAGTTCTTTAATCAAAACTTTAAATGATTCTGGAATGCCTGGTTCTGGTACATTCTCACCTTTTACAATCGCTTCATATGTTTTCACACGACCAACGACATCATCGGACTTCACTGTCAGGATCTCTTGTAGTGTGTAAGCAGCACCATAAGCCTCGAGCGCCCACACTTCCATCTCACCAAAACGTTGTCCACCAAACTGCGCTTTACCACCCAGTGGTTGTTGTGTAACAAGTGAGTACGGGCCTGTCGAACGAGCATGTAGCTTATCATCAACCATGTGGGCTAATTTAATCATGTACATAACACCGACAGAGACACGATTATCAAACGGTTCGCCAGAACGTCCATCATAGAGAATGGTTTTAGCATCTCTTGCCATACCAGCTTCTTCTATCGTCTCCCATACGTCCTCTTCATTGGCACCGTCAAATACAGGTGAAGCGACATGGATACCTAATTCTCGAGCCGCCATACCTAGGTGCAACTCCAATACTTGCCCAATATTCATACGCGAAGGTACACCTAATGGGTTAAGCATAATGTCAATTGGTGTTCCATCAGGCAGAAATGGCATATCTTCTTCTGGTAAAATCTTCGAGATAACACCTTTATTACCATGACGACCAGCCATTTTATCCCCTTCATGGATTTTACGTTTTTGTACAATATAGACGCGTACGAGTTGATTTACACCCGGTGGTAATTCATCACCATCTTCACGGTTGAAGATCTTCACATCTAAGACAATACCGCCAGCTCCGTGTGGTACACGTAGCGATGTATCTCGAACTTCACGCGCTTTCTCACCAAAGATAGCATGTAATAAGCGTTCTTCTGCTGATAATTCGGTAACCCCTTTAGGCGTGACTTTACCAACTAATAAATCACCATCTTCAACTTCAGCCCCAACACGAATAATTCCTCGCTCATCCAAATCACGAAGTGCATCCTCGCCGACATTTGGAATATCACGTGTAATCTCTTCTGGACCTAACTTAGTATCACGTGCTTCAGATTCGTATTCTTCAATATGAATCGACGTATAGACATCATCTTTTACTAAGCGTTCACTCATAATAATGGCATCTTCATAGTTATAACCATCCCAAGTCATGAAACCTACTAATACATTTTGTCCTAATGCCAATTCACCATCTTCCATTGACGGACCATCGGCTAAAATTTCACCTTTAGTGACACGATCTCCTACACGAACAATCGGACGTTGGTTATAGCAAGTCCCTTGATTAGAGCGGATAAATTTCTGCAGTTTATAACGATCTAAATCGCCTTGGACTTCTTTGCCATCAACCATTGAAATCCGACGCACACGCACTTCTTTCGCTTCAACGGCTTCTACGACACCTTGATGGCGACAAATAACTGCTGCTCCCGAGTCTTTACCAGACACATACTCCATCCCTGTTCCTACAATAGGTGAACGGGGTTGCATCAACGGAACAGCTTGACGTTGCATATTCGCTCCCATTAAAGCACGGTTGGAATCATCATTCTCCAAGAATGGGATACATGCTGTAGCTGCTGACACGACCTGTTTAGGTGAAACATCCATATAATCAATACGCTCTCGGCTCACACTTTTATTTTCACCGCGGAAACGAGCGATAACTTCTTCATCGATAAATGAACCATCTTCCGCTAAACGAGCATTTGCTTGGGCTACAACATAATTATCTTCCTCATCTGCTGTTAGATAATCATAATGCTCTGTTACTTTTCCTGTCTCCGGATCAACGCGACGATATGGCGTTTCAATAAAGCCAAATTTGTTTACTTTCGCATATGAAGACAGCGAGTTAATCAAACCAATATTCGGTCCCTCTGGCGTTTCAATTGGACACATACGGCCATAGTGTGAATAGTGCACATCACGCACTTCAAAGCCAGCACGCTCACGCGTCAGACCACCAGGTCCCAATGCAGATAAACGACGCTTATGGGTTAATTCAGCTAAAGGATTTGTTTGATCCATAAATTGTGATAACTGAGAACTACCAAAAAACTCTTTTATTGATGCAATAACTGGTCGGATATTGATCAGTTGCTGCGGCGTGATCGCTGATGTATCTTGAATCGACATCCGCTCACGGACCACACGCTCCATTCTTGATAGACCAATGCGAAATTGATTTTGCAATAGTTCACCGACTGAACGCAAACGACGATTACCTAAGTGATCAATGTCATCTGTATCGCCAACTCGATGCAAAATGTTAAAGAAGTAGCTGATTGAAGCAAGAATATCAGCTGGTGTAATGTTTTTAATTGAGGATTCAACCACACCGTTACCAATCACGGTTAGTGTTCTTTCCCCTTCAGGATCAGTTGGATCAATAATTTTGATTGCTTGTAGACGAATCTGGTCTTCTAAAACACCTTCATTCGGTTCAAGATAGTACTCACCTAAGCGTTCCTCGGCTTCATCCAAGTAAGGCAAGATTTTATCAAGTAAACGACGGTCTAACTTAGCACCTTTCTCCGCAAGCACCTCACCCGTTTCATGATCAACTAGCGTTTCAGCTAAAACTTGATTGAATAGGCGATTTTTTATATGCAACTTTTTATTGATTTTATAACGACCTACATGCGCTAAATCATAACGTTTTGGGTCAAAGAAGCGAGAAACCATTAAGCTCTTCGCATTCTCAACTGTAGGCGGCTCTCCTGGTCGAAGACGCTCATAGATTTCAAGTAATGCTTTTTCACTGTTTTCTGTGTTATCTTTTTCTAATGTGTTAAGTAAGTATTGATTGTCACCAATTAGATCAATGATTTCTTGGTCTGTACCAAAGCCTAATGCACGTAACAATACCGTAATTGGTAGTTTTCGAGTTCGGTCAATTCGAACATGCACAACATCTTTTGCGTCTGTTTCGAATTCTAACCATGCCCCTCGATTAGGGATGACTGTTGCGGTGTAACCACGCTTACCATTCTTGTCGATCTTCTCACTAAAATAAACACTTGGTGAACGGACAAGTTGTGAAACAATAACACGCTCCGCACCATTAATAATAAATGTACCTGTGTCTGTCATGAGTGGGAAATCCCCCATAAACACTTCTTGCTCTTTCACTTCACCAGTTTCGTTGTTTAATAAGCGGACTTTCACGCGAAGTGGCGCATTATACGTCACATCTCTCTCCTTCGATTCATCAACAGAATACTTCGGTTCACCTAAGCTATAATCAACAAACTCAAGTGATAAGTTCCCTTGGAAATCTTCAATTGGAGAAATATCCTTAAACATTTCTCGCAAACCTTCCTCAAGGAACCAGTCATATGAAGCTGTTTGAATCTCAATCAGATTAGGTAATTCAAGTACCTCACTGATTCGCGCGTAGCTTCTGCGCTGGCGGTGTCGCCCATACTGAACTAGTTGACCTGTCAACTGCTTCACCCCTCAAATCAAGAATAAAAAATATAAAAACTTGGCCCATGCTATCTGATAAGCATCTATAACAAAAGCCGTTGTTTTAATCACTTTAAAGTTTTACCATTCACTACATCACTGTCTTTAACCTACTGAATAGGCTGCAAGCTCTGTCTAGCATAATCACAGAAAAACTTCTATCATGGCATGACAAAAGCTTGTATGACAGGCATACTACAACAACCATTCTTCTTTTCTCAACTAATAATTCACGATCTACTATTGACTTATGAAGTGGAATCGGTATAATTTAATCAGAATAACGTGCTCAAGTACATTGAACAACAAACTGCCATTATTCTAACAAACCTTTAGCCTAGTTGATAGCAGAAGATAAATGGCTTGATTCTTTAGTAAACAAGCATGTTTAAACTGCATAATTAAACAAAGGATCACCCCTTGACTATGTTCATCAACGTTTTTCAATCCTCTTTCTAATCTACGTTCTAACCATCTTGTCCATTCACCAACAAAATATACGTCTTTTTTGTCTTTTTTTTGTACAAGTAAATAGATTTACTTTCACCATAAATAAGACTATTTGCTTATTCGTTATAACGCGAAACAATAAAGTGAAAGTCCTCTTTCTGTTGTTAAACCCTTGTTACACAAGCTATTAGCACACTTTCAATGCATCTGAAAATGCCTAATCTAAAAAAAGACTTGACACGAAAACGTTCTATTGGCATTTTTCTATGTTACCACAACCCCGTAAGCGAGTCAATTCTTTCATTAATAATTATTTCCTGGCGCGTATGATAAAGTACCCTTTGCTTTTCTTAACTGTTTCAACTTTAGCGAATAAATCATTTAATTTTTGGATAGCCGAGGGCGCTCCTTGTTTCTTCTGTATCACTACCCATAGCTCCCCACCTATCATTAAACGCTGATAGCTGTCACTAAATATTTGGTGCACCACTTTTTTTCCAGCACGAATGGGTGGATTTGTTATAACAGCGGCAAACAATTGCTCCGGGAGATCTGTAAAGCGATCAGAAAGATAGCAGGAAATATTGTCAATGTGATTGTGTTTGGCGTTTGTTTTGGCAAGGGCGATTGCACGTTCGTTAATATCACCTAAAAGAACATGACGGTTTGGAAAAGCTTTAGCCAGTGACAGACCAATCGGGCCATAACCACAACCCAAATCAACAAAATCACCATCTATGTTAGGGGGGATAAATGCTTCAATTAATGCTCGTGAACCAAAATCGACTTCATTCTTGGAAAAAACACCAACATCGCTCGTAAATTTTAAGGTGTGACCACGCAAATCAAAAGCCCACGTCATCGGTTTACTTTTTGCTTGGGGATTCTGTGCAAAATATTGTTCAGACATTAATTCGGCACCTACTTTTAAGAAGTTTTAGATCAGCTAAAGAAATCAACACGTTTAAGTTGGGTATCAATTGATTTCAATGTGTGTCACTATAAACACACTCTCAAAAAAAAAGGTTGAAAACAAGATATTGAGTCCGTTTTTTTACCGGACTTTCTGAGCGATTTCTAGAAACAAAACGAGCCTTCAATTAGTGGGCGTTTTCGCTCTTTGCCCACAGATTATCAGTTGAGTAAATCAGGGCATTAGCGATCATCATCATCAGCCACCTAAACAGATTCGCTCTGCTCTCTATTTTGAGGTGGGTGTTTTACGGACGGTCATCTGTGATAAATGATAAATGAGAGCTCGCCTTTCTAAGACGAGCTCTCTTTTATCAATAGTCTTATTACTTCAATTCTACACTTGCGCCAGCTTCTTCAAGCTTGCCTTTCATTTCTTCAGCTTCTTCTTTAGCAATGCCCTCTTTAATCGCACCAGGAGCGTTATCTACAAGATCTTTTGCGTCTTTAAGACCAAGACCTGTGATTTCACGAACTGCTTTAACAACTTTAATCTTAGAAGCACCAGCATCAGCCAATACAACATCAAATTCTGTTTTTTCAGCAGCTGCATCGCCACCTGCTGCTCCACCCGCTGCCGCTACAGGAGCTGCTGCAGTTACACCAAACTCTTCTTCAATTGCTTTAACTAAATCATTTAATTCAAGAACAGACATTTCTTTAATCGCTTCAATAATTTGCTCTTTAGACATTCTTATTTCCTCCTAATAAATTGTATAATTTTATCGTATAACGAACATTCCGGTTAAATTAAGCTATACTTATGCGCCTTGTTCTTCTTTTTGTTCAGCAACAGCTTTCGTTGCATATGCAAAGTTGCGAACTGGTGCTTGAAGTACGCTAAGCAGCATTGAAAGTAAGCCTTCGTAGTTTGGCAAGTCTGCAAGTTCCTTGATTTGCTCAAGTGTTGCAATATTACCTTGGATAACGCCGCCTTTTATTTCTAATGCTTCATGTTCTTTTGCAAAGTTGTTTAAAATCTTTGCAGGTGCTATAACATCATCATTACTAAATGCAATAGCTGTCGGTCCTACTAACGCTTCGTTTAGCTCAGAAAGCTCAGCTTGATCTGCAGCGCGGCGTGACATGGTATTTTTATATACCTTGAATTCCACACCTGCTTCTCTTAATTGCTTACGAAGTTCTGTCACTTCCGCTACATCCAAACCACGATAATCAACTAAAACCGTTGATTCACTTTCACGAAGTTTAGTTGCAATTTCAGAGACCACTTGTTTTTTGTTCTCAATCACTTTTGACATGGTTCCACCTCCTACAAAACTAAGCTATCATACCGAGAGATTAGGTTATTATTGTAAAATAATAAAAACCCTCACATCTTGGTGTAGACATGAGGGTGATTGCGTGAATATTCAAGGCATGCAAAACGGGTTGCTTACCTTTATTCCAACACCTCGGCAGGCTATTAAGCTTCAATTAGCCCCTGCTGTCTACGGTATAACGTATTATATTTGACCTTCATCATTATAGCGAAGCATCAATTTGAAGTCAAGCTTTTATTTAGCAAAAAGGGTTGGATCAATTTTAACACCAGGTCCCATTGTAGACGTCACCGATACATTACGCATATAGATACCTTTTGAAGATTGTGGCTTAGCTTTAACTAATGTGCCTGCCAAAGCTTCAAAGTTCTCAACAAGTTGACTAATGTCAAACGAAGCTTTACCAATCGGAACATGTACATTAGATTGACGGTCAACACGGTATTCTACTTTACCGGCTTTAATTTCTTGAACCGCTTTTGTTACATCAAATGTTACCGTACCTGTTTTCGGATTCGGCATTAAACCTTTAGGTCCTAGCACACGTCCTAATTTACCTACTTCAGCCATCATATCAGGCGTTGCAACGATCACATCAAATTCAAACCAACCTTGATTGATCTTATTAATAAGCTCTTGTTCACCTACATAATCAGCGCCTGCTTCTTCTGCTTCTTTAGCTTTATCACCTTTAGCAAAAACTAAAACAGTTTGTGTTTTACCGGTACCATGTGGCAACACCATCGCGCCGCGAATTTGTTGATCAGCTTTCTTAGGATCAACACCTAAACGGAAAGCAGCTTCTACAGTTTCATCAAACTTCGCTGTCGCATTTTCTTTCACTAATTTCAACGCTTCTTCAACATCGTATTGCTTTGTACGATCAACTAACTTTAGCGCTTCTTGTTGTTTCTTTGTTTTTTTAGCCATTATTATTTCCTCCTTGAATGTGGTTTTAACGGTTATACCTCCCACTTAAAAAAGCGGACCTCGCTTTATCCGTATAACGCATATAAGCGAGCAACTAGTTGAACTATGCCTCCTAGTCCATCTGCCTACAAAAAGGTTGCGAAATGGGCTAGCCAGCCATCACCGCAACCTTCTACTCCAAACAACGATCAATCGAGAATTAGTCTTCGATGACAATTCCCATACTACGCGCAGTACCTTCGACCATACGCATAGCCGCTTCTACGTCAGCAGCGTTTAAATCAGGCATTTTTGTTTCTGCGATCTCTTTTACTTTGTCACGCTTCAACGTCGCAACTTTATTGCGATTCGGTTCACCTGATGCCGTTTCGATACCCGCTGCCTTTTTAAGCAATACAGCAGCCGGTGGAGTCTTTGTGATGAATGTAAATGAACGGTCTTCAAAAACCGTAATTTCTACCGGAATAATCAAACCAGCTTGCTCTTGCGTACGGGCATTAAATTCTTTACAGAAGCCCATAATGTTAACACCTGCTTGACCTAATGCCGGCCCAACTGGCGGTGCTGGATTAGCTTTCCCTGCTGGGATTTGAAGTTTTACTACTTTAATTACTTTTTTAGCCACGAGACACACCTCCTTAAGTCCGTGATGTGGTAATAGGGTTGTCTCACCCTCCCACTCAATTCATATGCAAAATAATCTTATACTCGAGGCATAAAGAACATTAAAATTTTAGCATGTTCAATATAATAATGCAAGGGATCTCTTTGAATAATTCCATATAAACCGATTATGATAATTTTCTGATTTGTGAAAAATCTAATTCAACTGGCGTTTCACGGCCAAACATATTAACATGTACTTTAACTTTTTGGCGGTCCAAATCAATATGTTCGATAGCACCGGTAAAGTTAGCAAATGGTCCCTCTGTTACAGTGACAGTTTCTCCAGCTTCAAAGTCAACCTCCACCACGGCCTCTTTCATGCCCATTCGTTTTAAGATCATTTCTGCTTCTTCAGGTAATAGTGGCGTTGGCTTAGATCCAGAACCTGCTGAACCAACAAAACCCGTTACGCCGGGTGTGTTACGCACCACATACCACGAATCATCCGTCATAACCATTTCCGCCAATACATAACCAGGAAACACTTTCTTCTTCGCGACCTTTCGTTTACCATCTTTCATTTCTGTTTCTTCTTCTTCTGGCACGAGGATTCTAAAGATTTTATCCTCCATCCCCATCGATTCTAATCGCTTTTCAAGATTAGTCTTAACTTTATTTTCATACCCTGAATAAGTATGAACAACATACCACTGCTTTTCCATAAATAAACCCTCCTTATACTCTTTGATTTTTTCCAATTTAAAAAACCCGCAATAACGGGTTTTTAATTTCATAGCTATGTCTGTTTCCATTATAGCATAGAATTTATCATTCTATTCAAACAAAAGATTCAAAATTTGAGTAAGACCTAAATCCACAACAGTAAAAAACAAGGCGATAAAAGCTACCGTTGCAACAACAGTTACGGTATAGCGAAATAGTTCGTGTCTACTCGGCCAAGAAACCTTCTTCATTTCACGGGAGACATTTTTCAGAAATGTAACACCTTTCATAGATCGTTCCTCCAAACTGTCTTAAAATAATATATAAATAAAATAATACCTTTTTATTTCGTTTCACGATGCCGTGTATGTTTGTTACATCGTTTACAAAATTTATTAAGTTCTAAGCGTTCGGTGCTTGCTGTGTTTTTATTAGATTGGTAATTTCGACTTAAACATTCCGTGCAAGCAAGTATAACTTTTTTCTTCACCGTTATCATCCTAACCATGCATTCATCTTACATACGATAGCATGCTTAACCGCTACTGTCAACGTTACCTTTTCATACGCAGTCATCAAAGCTTAATACCAGAAATATTTAAGTAGCGTTCTAATTTCTTCTTAACCCGCTGTAACGCATTATCGATCGATTTTATATGCCGATTCAATTCAACCGAAATCTCCTGATACGTTCGACCGTCTAAGTAAAGAATCAATACATCACGTTCAAGTCCACTTAACATTTTTACCAACTTACCTTCTACTTGACCGTGACTTTCTTGATTAACGAGCAGCTCTTGAGGATCGTCCATTGCTTCGGCATTCACTAACACATCTAATAATGTTCGCTCAGATTCCTCATCAAACATAGGCTTGTCCAATGATACATAAGAATTTAATGGGATGTGCTTTTGCCTGGTTGCTGTTTTAATGGCCGTTATAATCTGCCGGGTCACACAAAGCTCCGCAAAAGATCGAAACGAAGAGCGCCGATCCCCTTTGTAATCACGTATAGCTTTATATAAACCTATCATCCCCTCTTGCACAATATCCTCATGGTCTGCACCAATCAGAAAATAAGTACTCGCTTTAGCCCTTACAAACCCTCGGTACTTTTGAATTAAAAAATCTAGCGCATGGCTATTACCTTGATGAACCAGCGAAGAAAGCTCACTATCATCAAGCTTTTCAAAGTCAATTGTAAAATTATCTCTGCCTTGATGTTGTCTGTGCAAGCCGAACTCCTCCTGAATTATATAATAGAAATATTATACAGTAAGCGTTTTACAATAGTCAACTACCGCTTTTATTTACGACCTCTTCTCATTTTCTCAAATTCAGCTAGAATATCTTTGCTAATCGGGAGGGTTCGCGCCTGTTTCTGTGCCGAAAAAGCGTGCAATTCCTCTTCTATTTCACTTTGGATATGATTAACTTCTATAGCTAATTCTCTTGCTGACTTGCGATAGGCACCTTGTTGAAAAATTGTTTGTTGTTCTGCAAAATCAGATGTCGCTACATAGACCTTTGTTTTTATATTTTTCAATTCTTTAATTAAGCGCTCGATGCATTGATCTGCCGTTTCTTTTTCTTTCGTATAAACGACTTCAACATTATATTCTTTATACTTGGATTCAATGCCCTTGACTTCATAAGCATCAAATACAATGATAACGCGATAACCGCGATATGCTTGATATTCAGCCATCTTTTCGATCAAGAGTTGTCTCGCCTGTGCTAAGTCTGTGTCTCGCAAAGCTTTTAGCTCGTCCCAGTCACCAATGATATTATAGCCATCTACTAATAAGATGTTCATATGCTTACTCTCCTATAGCATGGCGTTTACGATACACTTCGTACATAAGTAAACTAGCAGCAACGGATGCATTAAGCGAAGATACTTGCCCTTTCATTGCTAATCTGATCGTCCAATCACATTTTTCACGAACAAGGCGACTAATCCCCTTACCTTCATTGCCAATCACTAACGCTAACGGGAGATGCCCTTCTAATTCTCGATAGTCTTGGCTTCCTTCCGCTTCTGTTCCGACAACCCAAACACGGCGCTCTTTTAGATGCTCAATCGTCTGTACCATATTCGTCACCCTAGCAACAGGAACATACTCGATTGCCCCTGCGGAAGTCTTCGCCACTGTACTTGTTAAACCAACAGATCGCCTTTTAGGAATAATAACGCCATGAGCACCCACCGCATCCGCAGTTCTTAGAATTGAACCCAAATTGTGAGGATCTTCGATTTCGTCAAGCAAAATAAAGAACGGTTCCTCTTCTTTTTCTTCGGCACGAAGAAATAAGTCATCTATGGTAGCATAATCATAGGCCGCCACAGCTGCCACTATACCTTGATGTTGCCCGGAGACCATTTGATCAATCTTTTTCTTTGGTACTTTCTTAACGATAATTCCTTTCTCTTTAGCCAGCTGTTGAATACGTTGCGTTGCTTTATAAGTTAAATGATCAGCTAAAAACAACTTATTGATTGATCGCCCTGACCTAAGCGCTTCTGTTACTGGATTTTTTCCAATGATCCATTCCTCGCTCACCTTATACCTCTCCTTTCTCTATTAAATCAATTGCTGTATTCATTAACTCGTATAAGCGTGCCTGTTGATCTGAAAAATAGTGAAAACCTAATAAAGCTTCAAAAGCTGTACTGTATCGATAGGTCATCACATCAGTATTCTTCGGAACCGTACCTGATTTTGCATTCCGTCCCCGTCTTACTACGCCTTCTTCTTGCTCATCTAAATATGCCGACTCCAACCAAAAACGCAAAACCCTTGCTTGTGCTTTAGCAGAAACAAACTGGACGGCTTGGCGATGTAATGCGTTAACTTTAGCTTGACCAGACATAATCAAATGCTCCCGTACATGGACTTCATATAAAGCATCTCCCATATAGGCTAGAGCTAAACTCTTCATTTGCTTTACTTCGTTAACATTCATGCCTATCCCCTTTTCCAGCGTGTACCTTGGGCTGTATCTTCAAGGATAATATTTTGATCTTTTAATTGATCTCTTATTTGATCAGCCCGAGCAAAATCTTTCATCTTTCGTGCTTCTTCTCGTTCTCTCAGTAGCTGGTCAATTTCATCGTCTAATAGAGCTGCAGATGTTTGCTGAAAATCAATACCTAATATTGATGACAATTCATCAAATAACGATATAAAGGCCTCTATCGTTTGGCGATTCGTTTGTTGTTCGGTCAAATATAAGTTTGCTTCTTTAACAAGATCAAAAACAACTGCTAACGCATTGGCCGTGTTAAAGTCATCATTCATCTCTGCTATAAAGGTTGCTTTTAACTGATCTAATTTCACTTGATAATCAACTGTATCATCAACTAAATTCATGCTTGTTTCTTTGCGATGCTTTAAATTGCTATATACATTTGTGATCCGATCGAACCCATTTTTCGCCTGTTCTAATAAGGATTCACTAAAGTTGATTGGATTACGGTAATGCACACTTAAAATGAAGAATCGAATCAATTCAGGCGGATACTTTTTAATCAGTTCGTGCGCTAATATGAACTTCCCTGTTGACTTCGACATCTTTTCATGATCAATGGTAATGTAACCATTGTGAATCCAATAATTTGCAAAAGCCCGATCATTACAAGCTTCAGACTGTGCAATTTCATTTTCATGATGTGGAAATGCTAAATCTTGACCACCAGCATGTATATCAATGGTATCCCCTAAATGTTTTTTTGCCATTGCCGAGCATTCAATATGCCAGCCTGGTCGTCCGTCTCCCCAAGGCGAGGACCAGTGGATCTCACCAGCTTTCGCTTTCTTCCATAATGCAAAGTCAAGCGGATCAGCCTTCTTCTCCCCAACTTGTATTCTAGCACCAGATCTTAAATCATCAATTGACTGGTGAGATAGTTTTCCATAGTCATCAAATGATCTTGTTTTAAAATAGACATCGCCTTCTGCCTCATAAGCATAGCCTTTATCAACTAATGTTTTAATAAAGCCAATAATATCATCCATTGATTCCGTTACACGCGGGTGTAGTGTTGCTTCCTTAACACCTAAAGCAGCCACATCCTCTTTATAGGCTGTTATAAAGCGCTCAGCAATTGTCTGCACATCTTCCTCCATTTGCTTTGCCGCTTCAATTAATTTGTCATCAACGTCAGTAAAGTTAAGAATATACGCTACTTGGTAACCTTGATACTCTAAATAACGACGAACCGTGTCAAATACAACTGCTGGCCGAGCATTACCAATGTGGATATAATTATAAACTGTCGGCCCACACACATACATCTTTACCTTACCTGGTTCAATTGGGTTAAAGATTTCTTTCTTACGCGTTAATGTGTTATACAGTTTAATCGTCATGCTTCTTCTCCCCTTTTAAATGTGCTATTTCTTGTTTTAGTTTCGTTACTTCACCTTGAAGTTCAACGATACAATCATCTATTGGATCCGGTAACTTATTATGGTCAAAGTCTTTTTGTACCCGTTCGCCATTTTGTACAACGACATGACCAGGTATACCTACAACAGTAGAGTAATCTGGCACATCATCCAATACCACTGAGCCTGCACCAACCTTTGAAGCGGTTCCTATTGTAATAGAACCTAATACTTTTGCACCAGAAGCAATCAGTGCATGATCTTTAATCGTTGGATGACGTTTTCCTTTCTCTTTTCCGGTTCCTCCTAAGGTTACGCCTTGAAAAATAGTGACGTTATCTCCTATTTCGCAAGTCTCCCCAATTACAACTCCCATCCCATGATCAATAAAAAAGCGTTGACCGATCTGTGCACCCGGATGAATTTCAATCCCTGTAAAAAAACGGCTGATTTGTGATATGGCTCGAGCAATAAAGAAGAATTTTTTCCGATAAAAGAAATGCGCAACACGATGTGACCAAATAGCGTGCAAACCAGAATATGTTAGAATGACTTCAAAATAAGACCGAGCGGCAGGATCTTGATCAAAAACCACTTCAACATCCGCTTTTAGTTGCTTCCAAAAACCCACTTTCAGACCACCTCCATTACCTAATACTCAATAGCTCCTTTTTATTCCATTATAAAACCCTCGCTTACTTGCCTTTAGTCATTCATCGATCAGGATTCCGCAGACAATAATAAAGGCGCCTCTGTGCTATTGATACACAGAGACGCCTTTATTTGCGCGGTCCCACTCTGTTTAGGTAATATGATCACTACCTCGACTTTAAATCTCATAACGGGAGAAACCGCTTTTGTCTACTTAACCCTTTTCGACAAAAGACTCCGAGGGGCATTGAATTAAAATGACTTAAAATCACTTTCAGCCTAAGGTGATTCTCTCTTGATAAGTTTTTTTAATCCCTATCCTCATCAACGTTTTTATTTATAAGTATGTGGCATAGCTAAAATATGTGTTGATTAACCATTAAGAACATGGTCTAATCGTGTGACAACAACTTCTTTTCCTAAGAGATGAATCGCATGAGGTAATTCAGGTCCATGAACCTGCCCTGTTGTCGCTACACGTATTGGCATAAATAACTGTTTGCCTTTTTGTTTTGTCTCTTTTTGAGTCGCTTTAACAGCAGCCTTAATCTCCTCAGGGCTCCAATCCTCTAATTGCTCTAACTTTGCTTTATAAGACTGTAGAACCTCAGGAACTTGTTCCCCTGATAAAACGGCTTTTGCATCTTCATTATAATCGATCTCTGTTTGAAAGAAAAGTTCAGTGAGTTCAACAATTTCTGCTCCATAATTTAGTTGCTCTTTGAAAAGTAAAATAACTTGGCTTGCCCAGTCTTTTGTTTCTTCCTTCATATCAGCCGGTATTTTTTTTGCCTCAATAAGGTGTGGAAGAGCGAGCTCTACTACACCGTTGTCATCTAGCATCTTGATATATTGATTATTCATCCATTTTAGTTTTTGCTGATCAAAAATAGCAGGTGATGTGGATAAACGTTTCGGATCAAACATGTTAATAAATTGCTCTTGAGAGAAAATTTCCTCTTCTCCGACTGGAGACCACCCTAACAAGGCAATAAAGTTAAACATCGCTTCTGGTATATAACCTAGTCGCTTATATTGTTCAATAAATTGTAAAATATGTTGGTCTCGCTTACTCAATTTTTTCCGCTCTTCATTTAAAATAAGTGTCATATGACCGTATTGAGGAGCTTCCCAGTCAAAAGCATTAAAAATCATCATTTGTTTTGGTGTATTAGAGATATGTTCTTCACCACGTAACACGTGAGAAATCTCCATCAGGTGATCATCAATAGCTACCGCAAAATTATACGTCGGTATCCCATTTTTCTTTACCATTACCCAATCACCAAAATCACTAGATTCAAATGTGATCGTTCCTCTTACGATATCTTCAAATGTATAGCTAATATTTTCTGGGACGCGGAAACGAATACTCGCTTGGCGACCTTCAGCCTCAAATTGCGCTATTTGTTCTTTTGTCAAATCACGGTGCGCACCCGAGTACTTAGGCACTTCGCCATTAGCACGTTGCTGCTCCCGCTCCTTCTCTAACTCATCTTCTGTCATATAACATTTATAAGCTAAGCCACGATCAAGCAAATCATCGATATAAGTTTGATACAAAGAAAGACGCTCCGTTTGTCGATACGGCCCATATTCACCACCAATATCTGCACCTTCATCCCAAACTAACCCTAACCACTTCAAATATTGGAGTTGGCTTTCTTCACCGCCCTCTACATTTCGCTTATCGTCTGTATCTTCTGTACGTATAATGAATTTACCACCTAAATGTTTAGCATATAGATAGTTAAATAAGGCAGTTCTTGCATTGCCAATATGTAAATGGCCTGTTGGACTTGGCGCATAACGCACACGAACTTGATTTGTCATTTCTCGTTGTTCCCCTTTCAATCATTACCTTCGTCTATTCTTATATTAGCATTTTTCGCCAAGTTTTGCTCGGCAAAATATTTATTTGCTTGTGCGTGCATGTCATAATAGGTTAACAAACACCAGACACAAACATTTAAGAAATATAGAGATTGACTAAGACGAGCGTGTTGCCACACGACGCCATTCATCGTATTCTTAATTATCATTCCGTTAGCTTTCTTTTTCAATTAATACAACGGCTTGTGCAGCTATTCCCTCTTCTCTACCAACAAAACCTAGCTTCTCTGTCGTTGTTGCTTTAACATTAACTTGGTCAACAGTGACACCTAATATACCTCCAATATTTTTACGAATGGCATCTATATAGGGAGACAGCTTAGGTAACTGCGCCATAACTGTGCAATCTAAATTAACGAGATGATAACCCTTAGCTTGTACCAAATGCCAGACATGTGTTAATAATTTTGTTGAGTCTGCATCTTTATAGGTTGGATCGGTATCAGGAAAGTGCTTTCCGATATCACCTTCTCCAATTGCTCCTAGTAATGCATCTGCAATGGTATGTAGTAAAACATCTGCGTCTGAATGCCCTAAAAGACCTTTATTGAATGGGATAACTATTCCGCCGATTATACACGGACGATCCTCTGTAAATTGATGTACATCAAATCCTTGCCCAATTCGCATCATACGATCACTCTTTTCTATTCTTTATTATTTTGATTTAAGATAAATCGTGCGTGTTCTAGATCTTCCGGTGTTGTAATTTTTATATTGTGGTAATGGCCCTGAACAAATTGAACACGCTCTCCCATTCGCTCAACTAAGGAAGCATCATCAGTACCATAGTAGCCAGAAGCTTTTGCTGCTTGATGAGCATTTAAGATAAGCTCATAATCAAATCCTTGTGGGGTCTGAGCAGCATACAACAAAGAGCGATCAAGTGTTTCGACATGATCTCCTTGCTTTCGCTTAATCGTATCTTTGACTGGTACCACTAATAAGCCCGCACCATTATTCGTAACCACTTCATTTAAACAATCTAAATCAGACTGACTGACAAAAGGGCGCGCACCATCATGAATAAAAACTAATTTATTAGGATTTTGAATAGCTTTTAAACCGTTATAAACTGAATCTTGTCGCTCTTTCCCACCATACACAAGTTGAATCGGCTTCGACCACTTTTCTTCGGCTAGCAAACGCTCGACTTGCATCTGCTCTTCAGCACGAATGAGTAAGTAAATCGATACACAATAAGGATCTTGCTCAAAAACAGCAAGTGTATGACTTAGCAATGCTTTTTCATTAAGCATAATAAATTGTTTATTCCCACCGGCTTTCATTCTTTTCCCCATACCCGCTGCCAATATTATGACATTATATTCTCTCATTTTCTACACCACTTTTATTTATGATCAGCTTCTTAATTATGAAAATAAAACGAACCTTCAATTAGTAGATGTTTTCGTTCTTCGCCCACTGATTGTTAGTTGAGTGAATCAGAACACTAGCGACCGTTAACACCCACCTCAATAGATTTAGGTCTGTTCTCTATTTTGAGGTAAGTGTTTTACGGACGGTTACTCGCAAAAAAGATTATAGAAGAAATTGCATGCACTCTTCCACTTAATGAATGGTTGGCTTTTTCTATTCATAGTTAGCACTTTAAAATTAACGTTATCAATGTCAAAACAAATAAAAGTGATAACCTTTGTTATCACTTTTATCTTCTTTATCTGTTATACCTTTTTTATTGAGCTTTTTCAAGTGCTTTCGGTTTTGCAAAAATCATCCGTCCAGCTGACGTTTGTAAAACACTCGTTATAATGACCTCGATTGTTTCACCAATATAGTTGCGACCTTCTTCAACAACAATCATCGTTCCATCATCTAAGTAAGCTACACCTTGGTTTTGCTCTTTTCCATCTTTAATCACTTGGACCATTAATTGCTCACCTGGTAAAACAACAGGTTTAACAGCATTAGCAAGGTCATTAATATTCAAAACTTGAACATTTTGAAATTCACAAACTTTATTTAAGTTAAAATCATTTGTCACCACAATACCATCCATCACTTTAGCTAATTTAACAAGCTTACTATCAACCTCTTGGATCTCCTCAAAATCGCCATCATACATTTCTACCTCAATCGGTATATCCTTCTGTAATCGATTAAGTACATCCAAGCCTCGACGCCCACGATTTCTTTTTAGGGCATCAGACGAATCGGCAATATGTTGTAACTCTTCAAGAACAAACTGGGGAATAATTAAAGTTCCTTCTAAGAAATATGTCTGGCATATGTCTGCGATTCGACCATCAATAATCACGCTCGTATCAAGTAATTTAGGTTTAGGTAATTGCGGATTAGTTGACTGATCCTCAGAATCCGATTTACCGTCTTTATTGTCTTTATCTCTTTTGGCCAACGTCATAATACTAAGAAATTCATCTCGTCGCTTAAACCCAACTTGAAACCCTAAATAACCTAATAAACCCATTGTAAAAAGGGGAACCACTTGTGACAAAATCAAAATTTGAAGATCTTGAATCGGTTGGTTAATAATATAGGCAATAATTAAACCTAAAACTAAACCTAATCCTCCAAAAAATAAATTAGCCAATGGTGCACCTAACAACACTTCCTCTAAGTATTGAATAAAATGAACAATGTGGTCAACTAACCAAAAAGATAATAAATATAAAATAATAGCACCAAGTACTAAACCTATATAAGGAGCTACGTAAGGATGATCAAGCCACGTATCCCTCGTAAAACCCATTACTTCAACAAGGATTGGAAAATATAAAAAACCAGTCGTACCTCCTGCTACAATAATAAAGAATTGCACTATTCTTTTTAGCACCACAGTCACCTCCTATCAAATAGTCTCCCCAATATCATGTTTCTTTAACCGCTTTTCTTACAAACTTTCTTCTCTACTTATACTATTGATTGAATGTTATTTTTAGAGCATCTTGAATCGCATCAACGCCTATCACTTCAATTTCCTTCGGCGTTTGCCAGCCATCGAGGTTTCGTGATGGTATAATTGCTCGTTTAAATCCGAGCTTCGCAGCTTCTTGTACACGTTGTTCAATACGTGACACGCGTCTAATCTCACCTGTTAATCCCACTTCACCAATTAAAACATCATGCGGACTACAAGCCTGATCTTTGAAGCTTGAAGCGATACTAACAGCCACAGCTAAGTCAATAGCAGGCTCATCTAACTTAACACCACCGGCTACTTTAACATATGCATCCTGATTTTGCATTAATAAGCCTACTCTTTTTTCTAACACCGCCATTAATAATGGCACACGATTGTGATCAATACCTGTCGCCATTCGACGGGCCTGACCGAAGCTAGTAGGTGAGATTAATGATTGAATTTCAACTAGAACGGGCCTCGTCCCTTCCATTGAAGCAACAACTGTAGACCCCGCCACTCCTTGAGTACGTTCTTCTAAAAAGATTTCTGAAGGGTTGAGCACTTCCTGTAAGCCTCTTTCTTTCATTTCAAAGATACCCATTTCATTTGTGCTACCAAAACGATTTTTTACACCTCTTAAAATACGAAATGTATGGTGGCGTTCTCCTTCAAAATAAAGCACTGCATCGACCATATGCTCTAGCATTCGAGGACCTGCAATTGCGCCTTCCTTCGTTACATGACCGACAATAAAGACCGGTACATGCTTTGTTTTGGCAATGCGCATAAGTTCACTGGTACACTCACGAACCTGTGCCACACTTCCCGGAGCACTTGTTACTTCATCCTTAAAAATCGTTTGAATGGAATCGATAACGATGAAAGAGGGAGCAAGTTGATCGATTTGATTCGATATCAATTGTAAATTCGTTTCAGAAAGCACATACAGCTGTTCAGAAGTCACACCTAGTCGATCAGCTCGCAACTTGGTTTGACGTGTAGACTCTTCACCAGAAATATACAGAACCGATATATCCTTCTGCGCCAGTTGGTTAGAAATCTGAAGAAGCAATGTTGATTTACCAATACCTGGATCGCCACCAATTAACACAAGCGAACCAGGGACGATTCCACCACCCATAACGCGATTAAACTCAGGCATTGCGGTCAACATTCTCGATTCTTCTTTTGTTTGCACAGAACTGATCTTCTCAGGGGACTGGCTACTGCCTTGTCCAATACCTGTATGTTTGGGATTCGATTTAACAACAACCTCTTCAACCAATGTATTCCATTGATTACAGCTGGGGCATTTTCCCATCCATTTAGGTGTCTCGTACCCACATTCTTGACACACAAAACGCGTTTTAGCTTTAGCCAATATTATGTTCCTCTCTTTCATTATACCTTAAATTTACTTTTACAAGGTTACATATCAATTAATACTTTGTGTAAAAACAATGTAATTTCATTCTAACAGTTTTAGCACCAAAGCTTTAGTATTTATTAAAAATCAAATGATATTATCTTCTAAATGCAACTTTAAACCTATACTCTTTTTGATGTAAGGGACTTCTCAATGGTCTATAAAGATAAGAAGCTGAGAGGTTAACGACCTCTCAGCTTTTCTAACAGTATGCACTAATCTAGGATAATGAACTTTCCTTTACTGTTTAAACCAATTCGAACTTTTTCACCTTTTTTGATATCTTCACGCAGCAAGGCTTCTGATAACAAGTCTTCTATGTTTTTCTGGATTGAACGGCGTAACGGCCTTGCACCATACTCAGGATCAAAACCTTCTTCTGCAATCTTTTCAACCGCCTTGTCGGACAAAGTGAAATCAAGCCCTTGCGTAGATAAGCGTTTTTGTAAATGATCGAGCATCAATGTAACAATGTCTTTCATATGCTTTTTCTCTAGAGAATGGAAGACTATCGTCTCATCAATGCGATTGAGAAATTCTGGTCTAAAGGCTTTTTTCAATTCTTCTGTGACCTTCAATTTCATATCCTTATAATCTGCTTGCTCATCCTCTAGGCTAAAGCCAACATACTTATTTTGCTTTAACTCACTTGCACCGACATTCGATGTCATGATCAAAACGGTATTTCTAAAGTCAACTAGTCTTCCTTTAGAATCAGTTAGACGACCGTCTTCTAACACTTGAAGTAAAATGTTAAATACTTCCGGGTGCGCTTTCTCTATTTCATCTAACAAAACAACCGAATACGGTTTTCGGCGTACTTTTTCTGTTAATTGCCCACCTTCTTCATGACCAACATAACCTGGGGGCGAACCAACTAAGCGTGATGTCGTATGTTTCTCCATATACTCTGACATATCGACACGAATCATAGCATCTTCATCACCAAACATCGATTCAGCCAATGCTCGAGCAAGCTCTGTTTTCCCTACACCCGTCGGACCTAAAAAGATAAATGATCCGATAGGACGCTTAGGATCTTTTAAACCAGCTCGCGCACGACGTATCGCTTTAGCTACAGCATCAACGGCTTCCTCTTGCCCGATCACACGATTATGCAATACATTTTCTAAATTAAGCAAGCGTGTGCTTTCATCTTTTGTTAAGGAAGAAACGGGTACCCCTGTCCAAGTCGAGACAACAGTTGCTATATCTTCTACAATAACTTCAGAATCTTCTTGACCTTGCTTTTCTTTCCATTGCTCTTTTGTGGATTCCAATTCTTTTCTTAATTTCTGCTCCTTATCTCTTAATGAAGCAGCTTTTTCAAATTCTTGACTTTGAACAGCCGCATCCTTTTCTTTTTTTACTTCGCCTAAATTTTGTTCTAATTCTTTTAAGTTAGGCGGCGCAGTATAAGAACGCAAACGAACTTTTGAAGCTGCTTCATCAATCAAATCAATCGCCTTATCAGGTAAAAATCGGTCCGTAATGTAGCGGCTCGATAAATGAACTGCTGCTTCAATGGCCTCATCAGTAATAGTTACGCGGTGATGTGCCTCATACCGATCACGTAAGCCTTGTAAAATCTGTATAGATTCCTCCAGGGTCGGCTCATCAACTTGAATGGGCTGAAAACGACGTTCAAGCGCTGCGTCTTTTTCAATATATTTACGATATTCATCCAGTGTGGTTGCTCCGATACACTGTAACTCTCCACGTGCCAATGACGGTTTTAATATATTGGACGCATCAATAGCCCCTTCAGCACCACCTGCACCAATTAACGTATGCAATTCATCAATGAAAAGTATGATATTCCCTGCTTGGCGAATCTCTTCCATTACTTTTTTTAAGCGATCTTCAAATTCTCCTCGATATTTTGTACCTGCTACAACAGTTCCCATATCTAGCGTCATTACACGCTTATCTCGTAGTGTTTCTGGCACTTCATTATTTACAATTTGTTGAGCTAAACCTTCAGCAACAGCCGTTTTTCCTACACCAGGCTCTCCAATAAGAACCGGATTATTCTTTGTGCGACGACTTAATACTTGTATAACCCGCTCAATTTCTTTTTCACGACCTATTACTGGATCAATGTTTCCTTCTTTAGCGATAACCGTTAAATCTCTTGCTAGAGAATCTAACGTTGGTGTACTAGCCGGATTACTCTGTGTATGTCGACCTTGGCCTTTTCTGACCGTCTCATTACTCCCTAGCAATTGAAGCACTTGTTGACGGGCACGATTTAGACTAACATCTAAATTATTAAGTACACGAGCAGCTACGCCTTCCCCTTCTCGGATTAAACCTAGAAGGATATGTTCTGTACCCACATACGTATGACCTAATTTTCGAGCTTCATCCATTGAAAGTTCGATCACTTTTTTCGCTCGTGGCGTATAATGGATCGTTTGTGATCCTTTCTTACCCACACCGATTAAGGCCTCAACTTCTTCTTGAATTTTATTGGTTTCTAAACCTAATGAAGTTAACGCTTTAGCAGCAATACCCTCACCTTCGCTAATAAGACCAAGTAGAATGTGCTCCGTTCCAATATTATTATGGCCTAATCGAATCGCCTCTTCTTGTGAGAGCGCTAATACTTTTTGCGCTCTTTCTGTAAATCTTCCAAACATCATGATGGGTTCCTCCTTTACGATTCCTCTAATCTTAAACGCTCTCTTATAATCGTTGCCCGTTTAATATCTCGTTGCTTTGGTGTTAATGTCTCTTGGGCGTATTGTTGTAAAAAGGCCGGTTGAGTTAATACCATTAATTCATTTAAAATGGATCTCGACAGATGTTTAAAATAGCCAACATCAATCCCTAATCTCAAGTCCGACAGACACTTTGCCGCTTCTTTCGATTCAATAATACGGCTATATTTTAAAATGCCATATGAACGAAACACTCGATCTTCTAATCGTAATTCAGATTGTTCAACAAGCAGTTCGCGTGCAAAACGTTCTTGTTCAATCAACTTTTCAACAACACTTTGTAGGTCTTCTATAATATCTTGCTCAGATCTTCCTAGAGTGATTTGATTCGAAATTTGATAAATATTACCTACTGCCTCACTTCCTTCACCATACATACCTCTGACAACTAAACCTAATTGATTAATAGCAGGCACCATTTTACCAATCTTACTAGTCAGCGTTAATGCTGGTAAATGCATCATGACAGATGCTCTTAAACCTGTACCTACATTTGTTGGACAACTTGTTAAATAACCTCTTTTTTCATCAAAAGCATAATCAATCTTTTCTTCTAGCCAATCATCCAAATGAAAGGCTTCTTCAAGTCCACGGTCCAATTGTAAGCCGGGGAAATAAAGTTGCAGACGAATATGATCTTCTTCATTGACCATTAAAGAAACTTGCTCATTCTTTGAAACCAGTACACCACTTTCCTTTTCCTGTTCCATAAGGTATGGGCTAATCAGATGTTTTTCAACAAGTGCTCGCTTCTCAATCGGTTGCAATGTCGACATTGCAAAGTACTCAAGCCCATCGTATTGATTAAAAGATTTTTGATTAAAATGTTCTTTAATCCAATTAGATACAATCTTTAGTTTTTCTTCTTCTGCCACAATAGGAAAAGGTACATCAGTGAAATTTCTTGCCAGTCGGATACGGGTACTTAAAACAATATCATGATCTGGACCTTCTTCTTGCATCCACGGGCTAATTGCATTGTCTATAAATGATTGCAAAGACATATACGCTCACTCCTCCTCATTGCTGTCAGAAGATGACTCGCCACTTTCTAAAGCTTTTATACGGTCTCTTAACTTAGCGGCCTCTTCAAAGTTTTCTTCATCAATTAAAATCTTCAATTGGTTACGATAATCTTGAATTAGACGCTTTTGTTGAAGATAAACATGTTGTCGCTTCGGTATTTTTCCACTGTGCTCAGTATTACCACTATGAACCCTTCTAAAAATCGGGTTAAGATGATCCTCAAAAGTTTTATAACAATGTGCACAACCAAATTTACCAACTTTGGCAAATTGATGATAGGTCATTTTGCAATGTGGACACGTTAATTCACTTTGGTTTGATTTATTGATACCAGGTTGTTTAGATAGGTTAGAATTGAAGCTAAACAATCCACTTAAAAGATCATGAATAGTATAGGCATCATCTTTTGATTCGATGTAACCTTTTTCCATCGCACATTTCTGACATACGTGTAATTCTGTCTTTTGACCATTTATATAATTTGTTAGGTGTAACGTTGCAGGGTTTTCATGACAGACTTCACATTCCATATCTACCCCTCCTCACGAATACTTATTATTCGTATTTTAAAGTTGTTAACATGGCAACTAAGATCCGTGCTCTCAACTCATCTCTAACCGGTATTTCTATTGCTATAACTTCTCTATTTAAGGCGCTAATCATTAATTTTGCCTCTCTGGTTGTGATTAGCTCATCATCTAAAAGACGTTCAATAACTGCAATGGCAACCTGTTGGGTAGTCCGAGGTTGTATCAGTTCAATAAGTTCGTCAATCAGTGCTGTTTTATCATTATTAATCATCCGCTGTATTCTAATGTAACCACCGCCACCTCGTTTACTCTCTACAAGGTAACCCCTTTCGAGAGTGAAGCGGGTATTAATAACATAGTTAATCTGAGAAGGAACACAGGAAAATTGATCAGCTATCTCACTGCGCTTGATTTCAATACTATTATGTTGATTATTTTCAATAATTTGTTTTAAATGGGCTTCAATAATATCTGAAATATTACGCATTTTCCTCCCCCTTATTGACTTTGACTATATTTGACCATAACTATATTCTATACTGTGATTCCCAGATATGCAAATAATATATCACTTTATACTTCTTTTACTTGCTTAACTTGCTCTAATTGAAGTAACTCATAATATAAATCATTAATATTTGTATTCTTACCTATTTGAACATCGGTTTTCAATTTTGTATCTTGTTCATTTTCATTATCTACATTAATGTTCTTTACTATAACATTAAAATGATTATAGATGGTAAATATTGCGTCTAGTTCCTGGAAATCATACATTGAAATTTCCAATTTCACCCTAAGTTCTCTTTTAGAGATATAGCGTTCAAAATTATTGAGAAACACAAGACTAAGTAAAATGATGGTCGTTGTCAATATAGCTATACTATACATGCCAATACCCACAACTAAACCTAATCCGGCAACAGCCCAGATCGATGCAGCTGTTGTAAGGCCTCTAACAGTCATTCCGTTTACGATAATAGTGCCAGCACCTAAGAAGCCAATTCCACTAATCACATAAGAGGGAATTCTAGCTGGATCAAATCGTACGATATCTGCGTATGTTTCAAGATAATCTTGAAATCCGTATAGCGACATTAACATCATTAAACAAGAGCTCACCCCCACAAGAATGTGCGTTCTAAAACCAGCAGAATGCCGATTCATTTCACGTTCAAATCCTATCAATCCTGACAAAAGCAAAGCTAACAATAATCTTATACTCATTGTAATAAAATACTGATCGAATAATTCATACATCGCTTAAATTTCGTTAAACAACGAAAACTCCTCTCCTATTATTTTTTAAAAATAAATAGACCACCATATGAGGAGATCTATTTATTTTAAGACTTTATTCTTTTAACCAGGAAATGGCCATCGTTCCGTAGCCAGTATGGACACCTGCGACCGGAACAAGCGGCTCTACTTTAACCTTCAGGTTCTGATATATTTCTTTTAAGTCACGTTGCCATTGCTGTGCTTGTTCCAAAGCTCCTGCATGCATAACACCTAATTCTTTTAGGTCTCCATTTTTATAAGCATCTTCAATCTTCTGGAACAAATGACGAATAGCCTTCTTTTTACTTCTTATTTTATCGTCTACAATAACTTTTCCGTTTTCAAATTTTAAAATTAAATTAATATTTAACAAATTTGCAAATACTGTTTGTGTTGTACTCACTCGACCACTTCTTTTTAATTGCTCAAGACTTTGAGGTAATAAATACATTTCAGTTTGATCAGGGTATTGTTTTAACTTAGCAACGATATCTTCAAAGCTTTTCCCGTTACTTTCCATCTCTAGTCCCTTCTCAATCATTTTCCCAAGAGCATAAGAACCTATTTTCGAATCTATAACTTCAACGTTAAACCCCTGCATTTCAGAAGCACTAATCGAACTTTGGTACGTTCCCGTTAATTGACTAGAGGCATGAATCGCTATTCCAACATCATAGTTTTCTTTTAACTCCTCATACAGTTGAACAAATTCTCCATAGGGCGGCTGGCTTGTTTTCGCTCCTTCTCCATGTTTTTTTAATAAAGTATAAACTTCATCTTTAGTGATATCAATATCTTCTCGATATGAGATATTATTGATATTCACAATCATGGGGAGTACATGTATTTTATGCTTATCAATAAATTCCTGTGATAACCCACATGTACTGTCTGTAATCCAAGCAATTTTTTTCATTTTACAAGCTCCTTTAATTTATGCTTTATGACTAGATACTAATAACTAACTATAACACACTATTAAAAATTATTACAGGTTTATTATTGTCATATTATTCCCTTATTTAGCTCATATAAAACGGACTTTTAAGCAGTGTGGTTTTGTTTTCGTTCATCTTCCACTGATTATAGCTGAGTGTATCAGGACATTAGCGTCTGTTATCTACCGCCTAGATAGATTTGTTCTACTCTCTATTCTATGGTGGACGTTTCACCTAGAGTTAAGCTTTAAGTTTTAGCTTTGAAATTGGCTTATATAGTTGATTAGTACCTTTATCATTAATAATAATTAGAAAACTAAAAAGAAGCTATCTCTAAACATGAGATAGCTTCTTTTCTAAGTTGCTTAGCGA
>NZ_JH976444.1:0-32587 GCF_000306965.1 Amphibacillus jilinensis Y1
TTTTGTTCAGTTTTCAAAGATCAATTCGCTTATCGTCTCTTTGCGACAGCTTTTATATTATATGACATCCACCTATTCGGTGTCAATACTTTTTTTGAAAAAATATTGTTTCGCATATAAAAGCGCAACTTTTAAAATATAACATAGTTGACTAAATAAAGTCAATCAAATGTTTGCCTTATTAAAGCAACGTGTATAACTATATCATGGCAAACAAGGTGTCGTCAACCATTTTTTAAAATTAAATGCAACCCCGATAAAACGGAACAATGTTGACGATTTTTCTTGTCTACCTTATTAGATAGTGCCATCGACAAGCTAACTCTGCTAGTCGACGACACGATACAACCGATGGAACACTGTTTTCCCTTTTGTCTCAGCAAGCTCCACCGTTATCACTTGCTTATCAACTAAATAATCTACCATCATACTTAAATCTAATTGATAGTGCGTTAAATCAGGATGGACTTTTAAATCACCAAACATCCAGCTTTGTTCTTGTGAACCCATAACACCACAGAGGTGCTTTGAACCTAACTTCACTTTACTACTCATCGAAAAATCAATGGCAATCATCATTAACTCTATTCTTTCCGGCAAGGGTTCAGTACTTGTTAGTAGTTCATCATATAATTTATATATGGATGGATCGATTCTTTTTATCTGATTCCAAACAATGAGCTCAGGGTGATAACCTTGTTCAATAATGCTTAGTCGTCCTAAGCTGTGTAATGAACTGATCACTTTATTGTAGCTATCAAGATAGTTTTCTGTTTCGAACAACTGCTTAGCCTCTCGATAACTGCGTGTTAATTTAGCAAATTCAATCGCTAGTCTTAATTCACGCTTTTCTTCTGGAAAGTCTGCCAGTTCAGATCTCAACTGACTAATATATTCATTACGATCAAAGATCACTTTACCCTCTGTTACCCACTGAACCATGCGACGGTATGAACTCGTATCTATCCAAAACAACAATTGGCTCTCTTCTACGACGTGCATGGCAGCCGTATAATCCTTAAACTGATAATGCTTAACATACCACGGCTGTTCTCCCTCACTAACAACTACTAATAAAATGTCATCAAAGTTATCCGTAATTGGACTTTCATTCAGCTTTTTCTCAATCATTAAGATACCTAAGGTTCGATCATCACTTGCACGTTCTTGATAAATAGATCGTAGTACATCTTCCACAATTCCAACCCCTATACATAAACTTCTCTTCATTAGATAATATATTCGACACAAACAAACAAAAGTCCTTCAATGTCAGCGCTCAGTTTAACTATTATAATGTAGTCTGGTATTAAAGCTCAACTATTATATAAGAAGAACCTAAACTTGCTATTACTTTTATAATACCCTTTTTTACCTTCCACAAAAAAACGCCCTCTTTACCATAAGGCAAAAAAGAGCGCAATGCATTAATGCGTCGTTTTACAATCCGGGCATGTGCCGTAAATTTCCATACGGTGATGGCTTACTTCAAAGCCTGTGACTTTCTCAGCCAAGGATTCCACTTCGTCTAAGCTTGGATAATGGAAATCAACAATCTTGCCACAAGACTCACAAATCACATGATAATGCTTAGATGTGTTGTAATCAAAACGGCTTGATGAATCTCCATAGGTTAATTCTTTAACAAGACCAATTTCTCTAAAGACACGTAAATTATTATAGACTGTTGCTACACTCATATTAGGAAATTTACCTTCAAGTGCTTTATAGATATCATCAGCAGTCGGGTGTGTTTCAGCGTGAATAAGGTATTCTAATACCGCATGTCGCTGTGGTGTAATTCGTACGCCTGAGTTTTTTAGTCGTTCTACCGCTTCTTGGAGTTCATCATGCGTGTGATGTTCATGCATTGCCATCCACCTCACTTTCTACAAAATAAAGTTCGACTGAACACAAAACCACTCATCAAAATAAGTGTTCTACAATTTAGTTAAGTCTTGTTATTCAATAACTTCTATTATTATTTTATAATCCTTATAATTAGTTTAACTGCTCTATTGCTATTCTGTCAATAAAACGATGCAATTATCACTTTATTTCGTAGAAAAGTAAAGTAATTTGTGATCTATATCATTGATCTTGACTAAAGTTCTTTTCATCATAGGCACTAAACGTATTAACATATCGAGCGGCGACAAATAATAAATCTGACACACGATTTAAAAAGGTTAATGTTAATGGGTTAATTTCACCTTTAAGTCCTACCGCCAGTCTTTCAGCTCGTCTAACAATCGTACGCGCATGATGTAGGTGTGTAACAGTTGAGTGTCCAGTTGGTAAAATGAATTGCTCAAGCTTAGGCAGTTTTTCATCCCACTGATCAATGGCAGCTTCTATACTGTCAACGTGAGCTTGCGTAATCGGCCATGGAACTTCTTTTCCCTTTGGTGTAGACAATTCTGAGCCGACGTGGAACAACAACCTCTGCACCTTTTCCATACAATTCAAGAATTGTTTACGTTCCGACAATGACCATGTTAGACCTTGGTCAACCACACTGCACGAAATGCCGATTACTGCATTTGCTTCATCACTCGTTCCATAAGCTTCAACACGCAAATCACTTTTCGGAACACGTTCACCTGTCACTAAACTTGTTTCACCTTGATCACCGGTTCGTGTATAAATACGCATGTCAATACCCCCTACTTAAATTAATTTGATTAAGTGCTGGTGGCACACCTTGTAAATAATCTTGCAAATTGTCTAAAAATATTTCTAATGCTCTCGGTAAATAATGCGCCGATTTACCTGATACATGTGGCGTTAATGTGATTTTTTCATGCTCCCATAACGGGCTATCCTTTGGTAAAGGCTCCACAGGGGTCACGTCTAAAATCGCATGTTCGAATTGCTGGTCATCTAGCGCTTGAATTAAAACAGTTGGATCAACGGCATCGCCTCGACCCATATTTAAGAAAATGGCATCTTTCTTCATTTTTTCAAAATGCCTATACTGATAATACCCTTTTGTCTCTGGTGTGCTTGGTAAAATCGATACCACAAAATCCGCTTGACTCAGCGCCTGCTCCAATTGATGGTTTTGATAAACATGATCAAAATACCGGCGTTCCCCACCTGAATGGGTCACAGCTATCGTCGTCATTCGAAAGGCCTGTCCAATTCGAGCCAATTCTTCCCCAATCGCACCCGCACCAACAATTGTCAGTGTTCGCCCGCTAATTTCTCTTGTCGCTATCGTGGCATCCCATACCTTCTCCGCTTGTTGCTCTGCAAAGACCTGATGCTGTCGATAGTGATTCAGTAGCATGGCAATGGCATATTCCGTCATCGGTGTTTGATGAATTCCACGTGCATTTGTTACTAGAATATTCCGCTCTTTAATTGCCTGAAATGGGAGTCGATCAACACCTGCTGAAATAACCATGATCCACTTTAGTGCTGTTGCTTTTTTTATATGTGCCTCTTTTATATCTTCTCCATAAGTGATCAAAATTTCAGCTTCACCTAAAAATGGTTCGGCTTGCTCGATGTTAGCCATAAACTTAAAAGATAGTGTATCAAAACGATCCTCTAACATTCTTTCTAAATCAGCTGTTAATTTTGTTGTTGATAATACGAGCATATCGACACCCTCACTCTCTATTCTATTTTTTAAATGTAAAGCTATACAATCGAAATGTCAAAGTTAACCCTAAGTATACATTAAAAAAATCGCTAGCCCAATTCATAATAGAGCTAGCGATTTTTTTATGTCAAATGCTCTTTAATGAAGGTCAAGGCATCCTCTACATGTCCATCTACTTTAACATCGTGATAAACCTTCTGCACGATGCCTTCTTGATCAATAATAAAGGTAGAACGTTGATTACCATAATACTCACGACCAGGTTTTTTCTTTAAAATCCAAACACCAAATTCGTCAGCCAGTTGATGCGCTTCATCTACAATTAATGTAAATGGCAGGTCGTGCTTTTCTTTAAACTGTTCATGACTTTCTTTCGAATCCGGACTTACACCTAAAATAACCGTATTTAAATCGCTAAAGCTTTTATGATGATCACGGAATTCACAAGCTTCTGTGGTACAACCCGGTGTGCTATCTTTCGGATAGAAATACAAGACAACCGATTGACCTTTAAAATCTGGCAGGGAGAGTTTTTCACCGTCACTTGTTATAAATGGTAAATTAGGAACTGGATCGCCTACTTGAATCGCCATAATACGCCTCCTCAATAATACTTAATGTTAGCTTAACGAACTTTTAACTTTTTCACAAATCATTTGATTCTTGATCACGTCTAACATAATGCTTATACATCGATAGCTTCATAAAGAAAGCTATAGGTATCAAATACCCTATCATCGCCTCAATTAAACTTAAAGGACGGGCGATCCCTACCGGAATAATATCACCATAACCAATTGTAAATAAAGTTACACCAGAAAAATAGATACTTGTCCACAATTCATCTAAGAAAGATGGTGCTTCGACCTGACTTTCAGCAATTAACAGTGTTGATTCCTCAGCTAACAAAGCATACAACAAGGCAAATGCCAATAAGATAGTCAAGTATAAAACAATTAATGTATTAAATAACTCATAGGAGAAATAGCTTTTTCGATATGTTTTTAAAAAAATAAATTGATATAAACTGATGAAAATAAGTCCACTGATGATTAAAATAGCACTAAGCTTCACTTGAATCCCCCCTGCGTCATCATATGTTTAGTTGTAGTCAATTATCACACGATCACGTTTCCGAAACAGATTTAGAAATGATATAATGAGATATAATGATATTGTATCTTGCTTGGAGGTTATTTGATGGGAATTTCATAATTAATCAACGTACAGCAACATAGTATTGGCGTGTGCATTGACCGGCTCGATCATAGGCCGATCGTAAAAATGGCAAGGTGCTTCAACTGTATATTTTACGAATAAAGAAGTTGAAAATCATCTAGATGCACAGACAACAGATCATCATTTAGGGCTTTTGTCATTTAATGTTAAGTCCAGCGTCGATTTAGCTCCCTCTAAATACGAAGCTTAGCTCCTAACAATTACAAGTATTTGACCAAACGATCGAAATCGTTAAGCATACTTGTAAAGAGATGGAAACCTAATGTTTGGCTAGTGTTTATCAAATAAATACTTTTAGCTTTATTTTCTGATTTTTATACAATATTATGAATATTTATTTAATTTTGAATTGATTATCAATTTGGAATGTGCTATGCTAATTTTGAAAAATTTATTTTTTTCATCTCATGCTTTATTTTGTCAATTTGTATGACTTCCCTTCAAAGCATGAAAGACATTGCCATCCAATGATATTGGGTGGTTTTTTTTGTTTAATAAATAGGGATTATGGCAATAGAAAAATAAACGGAAAATCCTTTTCCAACTAAGAAGGGAGCACTGATCAAATGAGATTTGGTGCTAGAATGTTTAAGACGGGCTTGGCCGTTGCAATCGCATTATATGTTGCTACATTAATAGATTTTCCATCTACTGTTTTTGCTGGCTTTGCGGCGGTATTTGCAGTGCAACCCTCCATTTATCAATCTTTTAAAACGATTATTAAACAGCTTCAAGCAAATTTTATCGGTGTCAGTACAGCAACCATTGCATCTTACGTGATTGGAAATGATCCATTTGTCGTTGGGATTGCTGTTGTGATCGTCATTAGCCTATGTCGTTTTTTTAAATTAGAAAAAAGTGCTGTTTCAATTGCTTTGATTGCAGTCATATCCGTTATGGAAACAACAGATATGGAAATATACCAATTCGCATTTCTACGTTTTTCTTCACTGATGCTGGGTATCTTTTCGGCATTCTTGGTTAATTTATTATTTTTACCGCCGAAGTACGAAACAACTTTATTCCGACATATCGATCAAGTAACGAAAGAAATATTACAATGGTTAAGAGTGACGACCCGTCACCTTTCTGATGACCCTTCATTAAAAAAAGAAATCAAGCGCTTGAGCGGTGATTTAAGACGCATGGATGAGATTTATGCACTCTTCCAAGAGGAACGTGTTTACTTACAAAAAAACCGACTGATTAGAGCGAGAAAACTTGTTGTATTTAGGCAATTAATTAAAGTCACTCACAAAAGTTTTGCAGTACTTAAATCGATCCAAAGCGTTGACAATCGGGTGGACTTGATTCCTGATCATGTGCGAGAAGAGTTAGTCCAAGAGATTGATCATGTTCTTCATGCGCATGAACATATGTTATTAGGTTTCATGAGAAAAATTAAACGCCATGAACAGCATCCCATTCAACATCTATCAGATTCAAACATCCCTGAACTTGTCGATGCCTTACTGGATTTATATCAAAAAAACGAGACAGATTACTTAACCTTTTTACCATTAGCGACCATGCTGATGACTTACCATTATGAATTAGAGCATCTACAAACACTATTAAGTAGTTATGATCAATTCCATACGAGTGAAAAATTAGAAGTCATTCCAAAGCGTGATCTTGAATAGTTTGCGGATCGTTGATTCTCTCTAAATAAAAGGTTGGGACAAAAGGTGATTAAAATAAGAAAAGAATAAACATGAATAGTTGGTAAATACCACTTATAGCATGTTCATTCTTTCTATTCATCTTCTGCTCAACCTTGCTTTTACCATGATCATTGCTTGCCCGAGCGTGCATTAATCTGGATTGCCCACTGATTACAACCTTTACAGTCTATTGCAAACCACGCACTCTGCCAGTCGATAACAACACATCGTAGAATCCAATCCTAGCTAAATGTCGTTTGGAAAATCTAAATTTTGTACTTGATATAAGTTATAGTAACTACCCTGTTTGGCCAATAATTGGTGATGCGTACCCACTTCAACGATTTGACCATGGTCAAGAACGATGATTCGGTCTGCATGGGTTATCGTTGACAGACGATGTGCGACAACAAAAGTCGTACGATTTGAAGCAAGGTTTTCCAAAGCTTCTTGAATAAGATGTTCACTCTCCAAGTCCAAAGCGGATGTCGCTTCATCCAATATGAGCAGTGGTGGGTTTTTCAAAAATATTCGAGCAATCGCAATCCGTTGCTTTTGCCCTCCTGATAATTTAACGCCTCGCTCCCCTACTAATGTTTGATAACCATCTGACAACTCAGTAATAAATTGGTGAGCATTGGCTGCCTTTGCCGCTTCAACAACACTTTCTTGCGAAGCATCTGGATTGCCCATCCGAATATTCATTTCAATCGATTCACTAAACAGTAAATTGTCTTGTAAGACCATGCCAATTTTGTCTCGAATCGACCGTGCCTGAACATCACGAATATCCGTACCATCAATCCGAATCGTTCCATCTGTCACATCATAGAAACGTGGGATTAGGCTAATCAATGTTGATTTACCCCCGCCACTCATACCAACTAAAGCAATCGTCTCCCCCTGCGCTACCTCTAAGTTAATATCTTTTAACACCATTTCTTCATGATTTTGATACCGAAAATAAACATGATCAAATTGTACAGTTCCTTTTACTTCAGTTAACCATGGGGCATCCGCCTTATCTTCAATGTCATAGGTCTCATCAATAAATTCATAGACACGATCCATTGAAGCAATCGACTGAACGAGAGTGGTTGATGAAGAAATTAACCGGCGTAACGGGGAATAAACACGTTCCATATAATTGACAAACGCGACCATCGTTCCAATCGTTAAATCAGCAGTAATGACAAAATAGCTTGCAAAGCCGACAACAAGCAACGGGCCTAAATCTGTCACGGTATTCATAACAGCGAATGTTCGAGCATTCCATTCTGTATGATCGAGGGCACGATTTAAAAAGTTTTTATTGTGTTGGCTAAATTGTTTCTGCTCATATTCTTCTAAAGCAAAGCTTCGTGTCACAGGGATACCTTGCACACGCTCATGCAAATGCCCTTGTACTTCTGCCAGTGCTTGTGATCGATGACGTGTTAATTGGCGCAATCGACCATAAAAAATTTTAACTGCTACGACATAGACGGGAAATAACATCAGCGAAACAAGGGTTAGTTTAATATCCATCGTCAACATGATGATCACCGCAATAATAATCGTAGACATATCTAGCCAAATATTCATAAGTCCAGTCATTATAAAGTTTTTTGTTTGCTCAACGTCATGAATGACACGGGATATAATTTCTCCCGTTTTTGACCTCGCATAAAAACCGAGACTTAACTTTTGAATATGATCAAATAACTGTTCACGAATATCAAACAGCACCCGATTTCCAACCCACTGAGCCAAGTACTGCCTCAAATATTCGACAGGTGGGCGAATAATAGCAAAAATGAAGAAAGCTACCCCTAATAATAAAAACAATGTATGCAACATCTCATGTTCTGATAAACTTTGATCACCAATAATATGATCAATAATATAACGGACAAACAATGGCATTAATAAAGGAATACCAAACTTAATCATGCCAATAATAATAGTTAGAAAAATCCTTCCCTTATACGGTTTGACAAAGGATAAGTATCTTTTAATGCTACTCATAAACACCTCTCATTTCTATTAGAAAGCTCAGCACAGGCACTCCCCTAGCGAATGTATTAGCTTTTCTTATACGTAGTCATTTCACTGCTAAATTTAATACTTTTCCAGTATACAAAAACAAAGCCTTGTCAACTTGATGACAAGACTGCCAAGCATAATGCTATGGAGCTTATTTATATTAAATAAGCCAAATTAACAAGCCATTAATATGAACGATAAGTTAAAAACAGCTCGTACAATTGTTCAATTTGGTCATGTGAAAAAGGACCTCTCCGTTGTCGAATCATATGAATTAGCTGATCAACATTGTCCCACAAAATCCGATCTAACACCCCTGGATAATTCATCTTCTCGCGATGTAACCGATATTCATCTTCATCCAATAAAGTATAAGTCATATCAGGAAACACCTTAATATCAAGATCATAGTCAATATACTTTACGGCGCCTGCTTCATATACAAAAGGCGAACTAATATTACAATAATAATGAATGCCATCTGAGCGCAACATACTGATTACATTAAACCAATATTTCGTATAAAAGAAACATATTGCGGGTTCACGGGTAATCCAAGATCGACCATCACTTTCAACAACACGGGTGCGATCATTCGCTCCTATGACACGGGTACTAGTTGACTTTAGAACAGTCGTTTCCTGCCAAGTACGATGAAGCTGCCCATTATGTTTATAACTTTGAATTTGTATAGGTAAACCTAATTTAGGGCCAGCCATCTTATCTTCCTTTCTTTATCTTATAGCTATTCACATTATAACTTTAATTCAGCAGAAATGAAAATAAAAAAACTAACCCATAGAATGACTAACATTTTAGTGATCATACGCTAAAATGTCATAATTTTTGTAGTTAATGATAAAACAAACATTCAGTGGATGGAGGGCTACAGGATTGAGATCATGCAGACGCTGCCACAGGATTTGACAGTTTTATCCTGCGATCTTATCCACCCACTGATTGATCGTTGCGTGAATCAAGACATTAGGTAAACTATTATTACCTAGCACTTCTTAAATCTACTATGTAGAAAAGGACTTTCGCTTGGCGAAAGTCCTTTTATGTGTAAGATTAACAGTTATTGCTTATTTTGTTGCGATTTTTGATTTTGTTGTTTTACACGTTGCGTATCTGTCTCAGAAGCAAATTCAGCGCCGTATTGACCTTGACCTTGTTGAGCTTGTTTGTTTTGACGTTTTACTTGCTCAGCATTTGTTTTTTCTTGGTTTTGATTTTGATTTTGATTTTGGTTTTGGTTTCTCGCCATTTGATATCACCTCCACAAAAATAATTTAACCAATTTAGCAGAGGCTATTCTTAAAAAACAAACTTATTTTTGTAGCTGTTATATTTGTTTAATAACTTGTTGGTGTGGAACGGGAAAAGGATAATCGTTTAATTGACTTAAGGAAACCCATTGGTGGTTTTGAGATTGTATGTTTATATTTGTTACGTTTATACGATAGACCTCAAGTTCCCAAATAACATGAGAGAAAACATGCCGGACAGGTGCTAATTGGCTTACCTCAGTAATTGTCGTTTGCCACATTTGCTCTAAAAAACTCACTAACAATTCCTTTTCTATTGCATTTTTTTCTAACATTGGGAACTGCCAAAGGCTCGCTAATAAACCTGTGTCTGGTCGTTGCTCAATTAAATATTGCCCTGACTGATTTTCAAATATAACGGTATAATAAGAAAGAACCTTTTGCTTCTTTGCCTTGGTTTTCACTGGCAGCCTATCTTGACTACTATTGGCGTAAGCCAGGCAATGGCTGCGAACAGGACAAACCTCACATTTGGGAGACTTAGGGCGACAGATTAAAGCACCTAATTCCATTAAACCTTGATTAAAATACGATGGTTCTTGCTCTGATATGATCGATCGTACGGTTCGTTCAAAAATTTTTCGTGTTCTTGCTTTAGCAATATCATCTTCTATTTCTAATAAACGTGAAAGAACACGCATGACATTTCCATCGACGGCTGGCTCTGGTTGGTTGAAGGCAATACTCATAATTGCACCTAAGGTATACGGACCTATTCCTTTTAAGCTTGCTAATTGTTGACGTTGATCGGGTACTTGTCCACCGTATTTTTCTTTCACTTCTCTCACCGCTGTTTGGAGATTACGCGCTCGTGAGTAATATCCTAATCCTTCCCATGCTTTTAGCACATCTTGCTGATCAGCATTTGCTAGATCAGTTGGCGTTGGAAATTGGTCCATAAATCGTTCGAAATAAGGTATCACAGTATCCACTTGTGTTTGTTGTAACATAATTTCTGACACCCATACCTTATAGGGATCTTGATCTAATCGCCAAGGTAATTGCCTTTGATTATCTTTAAACCAATTAATTAAATCTTGTTGAAAAGCATTTATATTTAGTTGCTTTAGATTGATCTTGTACGCATCTGTTTGCATAAATGTCACCCTTTATGTATTCGTTCCAATATTGTAAAATCATTATGAGAAGGTTTAAGTGTTTATAAATTTGGCTACTAATAAGTATAACAATATTTAACCATTACGTATGATTATATAGATAACAGTAAATAAAAGAAAGGGGCGAGTGTCGATGGATACCGGAACCCATATTGCCATGGGCGTTGCAATTGGTGGTATAGCAACACTTGATCCCATTGTTGCACAAAATCCCATTGTCTTTGGTGCAGTTATGATCGGTACGCTTGCTGGTTCGCATGCACCCGACTTTGATACAGTACTCAAACTCAAAAGTAATGCCGTATACCTCCGTCACCATCGTGGTATTACCCATTCTATTCCGTTAATCATCTTTTGGGGCTTAGCCATTGCAAGTATCATTTATTTAATCATACCTGGGGTACCATTTTTAACTTTATGGCGTTGGACGGCTTTGGCTGTCGTTATCCATGTATTCGTGGATATCTTTAACGCTTATGGCACACAGGCATTAAGGCCGTTCTCCAACAAATGGATTGCACTAGGCTTCATCAATACATTTGACCCTGTAATTTTCTCGTTACACATCATCGGATTTACCATTTGGGTCTTTGGCGGACAACCAGCCTACACTTTTTTAATCATCTATTTTCTTTTGACATTTTATTACTTAAAACGATATTGGCAGAAGAAAACACTAGAAAGAAAGATATTACTTTATTATGGCGAGGTTGAAGGGATTTTCACCTCCCCAACTATTAATCAGAATATTTGGCGCTTAGCCATTACCACCCGGAATAGCTTTTATGTTGCTCGCGCCGTCGATGGTAATATTCAGATTATTGACCAATTTGAGCGGGTTCCAGTTCCAAATAATAAACTGATGGCCACCGCAAAAACAGATAGCAATGTTGCTGCTTTTCTCTCCTTTTCATCGGTTTATCGATGGGAACAGGTTGAACACGAAAACTATACAGAAGTTCGTTTTATTGATTTGCGTTATCGCTCTAAAGATCACTATCCTTTTGTTGCTGTTGTTAACGTATCACACGACTTGAAAATTATTAACTCATATACAGGGTGGGTCTTTTCAGAGGCGAAGTTACAAGATAAATTATTAATTGAAGACATTTAGCACACCGCTTTGGTGGGCTTTTTTCTTTTCTTCCTACGATTCAGTTGTGTATACTGGAGAAAAAGAAAAGTCGAGGAGATACGATGATTAAATTATTTGTAACAGACTTAGATGGGACTTTGTTAAAAGACAATACATATGTAACCGAGCAGGATCGCCTCGCTATCCAAACCCTATTCAAGCAAGGTACCGATATTGCTGTAGCTAGCGGACGGTCAGATCAAGAGATTGTCCAATTATTTAAAGATATCGAGATCGATGGCCATCGTGTAAGCCAAAATGGAACTTTTGTCGTTGATGTTAATCATCAATTTGTTGTTAAGCAACACTTTGAAGCAAAACTCAGTCAAGCCCTATTAGATCAAGTGAAGACATATCCCGTCCATTATTTTATTTCAACAGCTGATCATATTCATTACGATCATGAGACTGATTTTGTCAGGGACGTTCAGAAATTGTTTAAATTCCCTTTAAAACACTCTCCAACTATTGCGGAGGGGATTGGGAGCAGCTACCACATCTCTAAGTTTATGTTATTAGCTGAGAGGGAAACCTTATTACCCATCCAAGAAGAGATCAATCAAACATTCGCCGGACAAATTGAAAGCTTCTTGTCCCATACAAGATGTGTTGATATCGTCCCTGTCGGTGTTAATAAAAGAAATGGGCTTATTAAATTGATTAAAAAACTGAATATAAAGCCTGAAGAAGTCGCTGTCATTGGGGATGCTCATAATGACATTGACATGTTAAGCATGACACCACACAGTTATGTTATGGCAAGCGCTGATGATGCCGTAAAAAAACACGCTCATCATGAAGTCGAACATGTTCACCAAGCCATTAAAGATCTAAGAGAAAGGAAATTACTGTAACCATTTGCTTTCATCACGTAGCAACTGAAACTAACTGTCCTTTCAGCGTTAACCATCCGTAAAACGCCCACCTCAATATCGTGAGCAGAGATCAGCTCTTTAGGCTAGCGTTTTGTGGCGGTTAATGTCTTAATCAGTCAGCGAACATTTTCATTCTTCTCCCACTGTTTGTTTTTTTATACGCTAGTCAGGTTTTCTGTCGAACACAAAGTATTTCCATACAGATCTGCTCTCAGTATATAGCCCCCTCACTCATCATCTAGATGCATGTCAAGATATCGGTCAATCACTTCTGTATCAAACCCTTTTTGATATAAAGCAGCTTTGATCTTTTGCTTTAACAAATAACCACTATACTTTTTAGCTTGGCGTTTCTTTAGCTTCTCTCCTTGGTATAAAACAGCTTGCCACTCTTGTTCACTATCATTTGGTTGCTCTAACAGTTGAAAGGCATGATCAATAATTGTATGATCAAATCCCTTTTGGACAAGTGTTTGTTTTTGTTTTAACAAAACTTGCCTATGTGAATAGCGACTCGACTTATTTGCTTGTTTCGTTAACCATTTCTGAACACGCTCGACTTGCTCCTCTGTCGTAAAAACCAATAGTGCTTGATCAATCTCTGATTGGTGAACACCTTTTGCCTTTAACTCCTGTTGAATGCGTTGCGGACCTTTCAACGTTGTGTTCTTCTTTGTTGACACATATGCTTTAGCAAAAGCTTGATCGTCTAAAAGCTTCTCAGCTTCTAATCGGTTAATAATCGCATCAATCTGGTCTTGGTCAATCTCTTTCTTAATCAAATAATCTCTCATTTCCTTAGTCGATCGCATGCGACGCCCTAAATACGTCAAGGCTTGACTATAACCTTTATATATTGTATCTGTCTGTAACAAGGCATCAATCATCGCTTGATCTAATTCTTGACCTTTTTTTAAACCTTCTTTAATCAACGTTTCTTCCTCAACACTAAACCCGTACTGTTCTTGTCCTGAGCTATTAACAAATACATTATAACGATTTTTATTATTTTTTTGGACAGTTATTCTCGTGACTTTCGGCATCTAGTTCACCTCTTTCCCGTATTATATCATGGCAAGTAGCCCATAAAAATCGATATTATCAGAACTGATAATATCGATGAATGTCATCCATATTAAAGGTATCACTACTTAAGGCATGGAACGAGATATTTTAACTTCTGTCCGCTTGGTTAGAGTTATAATCGCATCAGCCTTGGCACGATCAAAGTTATCACCAAAACCGTATCCAGTTGTTACATTTGCCCATTCAAGATCCAGCGCCATTTGCCACACCGGAATCTTAGAATCAGCTTGTACATTTATGCAGAGCCATTCTGGATAGTCAGCCAATTGAGCAACTTGAATATATTGATCAAATGTTGCGAAAAATTGCAAATCAAAACCATTTTTCTTCCAATCTAACTTATTAATTAGTAAACACCCTACCATTTCACCACTCCTTTAGTTCTTAATAAGAACATTTTACTACAAGAGTACCAAAAGAACAACAATATACCCATAAATTGGTGTAAATCATGGTAGGATTACGTCATGAATTGATATTTTGATATAAACGATAGCGAGTGATAAAACAATGATGCTTAAGTTGGCCACAAATATAAAATATTATCGTAAACAGCATAACTGGACACAACAACAGCTTGCAAATGAATTGGCGATCTCAAGATCCGTCATTGCCAAATGGGAAAGTGGTGATGTTCTGCCAGATCTAATGGCATTGATTAAACTGAGCCGCTTATTTAATAAACCAGTCGATCACTTGCTTGGTATCGATAGTGAAAACGACCAGCTGTTAAATGATTTTCAGCAGTTTTATCAAACGAACGGCGACAATGAATCCACCATTGATGAAACTTTATTAAATACGATTGATTATTTAGTTAAAAACCCGCTTTTAAAGGAACAGATTGAACGACTGAGCCATTTATCGATTAAGCAACAGAAAGCTGTTCAGCGTATACTTCAAACGACGTTAAATGAGGCAGAGCGATTATAATGGCAAACCATTTTTAAGACATCTGCCTCACAAAATTGATGTCACTTTACAATCGCTTTTGCAGTTATTGTTTTTAATGGATAAGCAATCGTACAGCACTAATAATAATATAGACCATGCTTTCTGCTGAATCAGAAAGCATGGTCTATATTTATTGGTTCACTCATTCAATTCTTCTTTAACGACATATTTGCAGCTTCGTTCACCCTTAGCAATGCAAGTCACCCTTTCAACTTGTTCTGTTCCAAGGACTTCCTTAAATAATTCCAGCTCACATTGACAAGGTTTATTATAACGATCGGCAATGGCGGCGATCGGACAATTGAATTGTTCAAAGCTAACACCATGAACACTCTCTTCTTCATTAAATTCAGCCATGTAGCCATTATCCTGTTGCACTTCTACTAACTGCTTGACGCGCTCTACAAGGGGGTCATCTTGGTAAATACGACGCTGATACTTCTTACGCATTCGCCTCTCCCTATTATTAAAAAGGGTATCAATCGCTTCATTCCCCATACTTTCTTGAATATCTTGTAAGATCTCAACAGCTATTTTGTCATAATTATTCGGAAAAATCTTATTACCTTCTTCCGTTAAACGATAAAATATCACCGGTCGTCCCATCGGTTGACGAACGGTTCGTGAGTGAATGAGCTCTTCCCCTTCTAATTTCACTAAATGCTTTCTTACCGCCATTTCAGTAATATCGAGATGCTCTTTTAAGCCACTCACTGATAACTCTTGACATTTTTTTAATAATTCTAAAATTGCTTGACGCGTCGACATATCTTTAGCCATTTCCAACACCTACCCTTACCACTATATTAACGAAAAAAGTTTGTGAAGTAAATAACAAACTTTATTTTTTATAATTTTTTATCTACTTAGTTTGCTAAAATTGTTAAAATTTTTTCACAATTACTTGTATTTGATAAATAAGTATTTGAATGACCCAGTTATATACTTTTTGTTATCGTTTCAACCATACCCATAACTTCAGCCAAAACAAGCATAATAACTGACAAAATTCTAATATTACTATATAATGATAAATTTAGTATAGCATTTAAGAACGGAGTGTGATTACAATCGGTATTGTTATTGTCGAAATATGCGAAAGTAATCTATTACAAACTATAGAAGCTGAGCAATTATTTGAATCCGAGTATCCAGAAGTTTCTGTTCTTGTTAGTGATTGTTTATCCTTTTGTGGGCTTTGCCGATTAAAACCGTATGCCCTTGTAAATGGACGTAGAATAAAAGGCAAAGACGTTGATGATTGTATAAACAACATTCGTCAAGCAATCGAAACAGAACTTGCCCTTTATCATTAATATGTAACTAAAAACATTTAATCCGTATGCCGGTATCGGCATACGGATATTTTAATGATCGTGTTTTTCCATCACATAACAGTGGGTAACTATACACGGATGACTTGCACTTTGAATTTGCTAGTTACAAAAAAATGAACCTTCAATCAAGTGGGCGTTTACGTTCCTCTCCTACTGATTGGTAGATGACTGAACCAGGGTTATTACTCACCTCAATAGATTCGCCCTACGTTCTATGTTGAGCTGGGTGTTTTACGGTCGGTTATTTATCATAAATTAAATTCTTCTACTAAATCATTTAACTTCTTCGACGATTGACGTAAAGTATTGGCACCCTCAGATATCTCCTCAATTGCACTCGAAGCTTCTTCTACTGACGCTGACGTCTGTTCAACTCCAGCAGCAGATTGTTCAGATATAGAGGCAATCTCTTGAACCGAACCATTAACTTGTTCAGTATCATCCGCCAATTGTGACAAACCTGATATGACGGTATCAACATGACTCGTCATATTAGAAATCGCCTGTTCGATTGCTTTAAAACGTTCCCCAGTTGCTTCAATATCAACTGTCCCTTTAGCGACTTCTTCATAACCTTGCTTAAGTGTACCCGTCACTTCTTTAGACTCCGATTGAATCGTCATAACAATATTCGTTATATCTGTGACAGACTCACTGACTTGTTCTGCTAATTTCCTTACTTCATCAGCAACTACCGCAAAACCAAGTCCCTGCTCACCAGCTCTTGCTGCTTCAATCGCTGCATTTAATGCCAATAAATTGGTTTGATCTGCAATATCTTTAATAACAGCAATTAACTTCGAAATTTGTTTAGTTTGTTGATCAAGTCCTTCAACTCTACCTACCGCATTTTTTACAATTTGGTCGATACTGCTCATTTGCTTAATCGATTTTGTCATCGCAGTATTACCTAAATCTGTTTCTGTTAATACTTGATCTGAAGATACATTGATTGTCTCACTACTCGTATGAAGGGCTGTCATTTTTTCAGCAAATACCCGCATCGTCTCAGCTAAGTTACCGGCATGATTCGCCTGTGATTCTGTACCAGAAGCTAACTCCTCCATAGTCGCAGCAATTTGTTCCGTACCTGATTTCACATCATCTGAAGATTGATATAATTGCTCACTTTGCCGATCGACCAACTGAGATGTTTGTTTAATTTGATTAATCATTGTGATCAGCTGTGTTCTCATCTGATTAATTGAGCTTGATAGACGGCCAATCTCATCTTTTCCTTGATAATCAATTGATTCAACATTTAAGTCGCCTGTAGCAATGCGATCACTGATCGTAACAACTGATTTCAAATGTTTTGAAACATGTCGACTTATTAAAATAACCAAAACACCCCCGATTGAAAATGACACAAGCATTGAGCTTATTAAAATAATAAGCGCAAAATTTTGACTTTGCTCAGCATTCACGACGGCATCATCTCGATCATTAATAATATGCTCACGTAAATATTCAAAATAGAGTGAGGTGGTTGATGTTAAACTAGTATAGCGATTCACGTATAATCGAACAGTCGTTTCCGGGCTACCAATAATCGGCATTAATTCTTCGTCAAACATTTCATCTAATTTCTGATTATGATCAACCACTTCATTGAAAAGCGTTTCTTGCTGCTCACCATTGATGCCTTCATCTAAATGCTCTAACAGATCGTTGACACGTTCCTTTCTTTCTTCAAAATCATTCAGATGTGTTTCATTACCAAATTGAACATAGGAAAGCGCAGCTAGTGCTTTAGCATTAATTTCTGAACTCAATTCATTCGTTAATAAAGCACGATCACCTTGTTCCTGTAACACCCTCATATCCGATTGGGATTGCATAATTGAGATAGCAACCATGGTTGTTGAAACCATTAATAATATAAAAATAATTAAAATAGCTAAACCATATTTCCCACCAATCGAAATGTTATGTAGATGAGATCCCTTCAATCGCCTTTCTTTTGTTATATTCTTCTTTTTCTTCAATCCTATAGTCTTAGGTATCTTCTTTTTTCTAAAAGGTTTAATCACCTTCACCCGCCTCCTTTTGAAACGCTTACATTTTACTAATTAAATAGTTCATCCGACAAACAAACTATATCTAATATACTATACTGAACATAATATGAATACAAGTAGTAATTTCGTTTTGAATATAGAAAAGGAGGAAAGTAATATAATAATCTTTTGTTTTTAAACCTTTAAAATAGAAGATTCGTATCGCTCAGATATAATATGCTTAATAAAACGATTCTTCAACCAGCGGGCAGCGTTCATCCCACTGATTGGTATTTGAGTGAATAAGGTCTTTAGTTGCCCTATATAGCCTTAGCTCTGCTCACTGTTTTAAGGTAGACGGTTTACGGACGGTTAACTGTGATAAATGGATCAAGTCATTTTATTTCAATAAATTTCTTGACATTTATATTCATTTTTTATTAGGCTAAATTACCTATGTTATTTTTGATTAAACATTGCGATAATAGTAAAAGACTTTCTAAACTTTTTGGTTCGTTTTAATAGACAAACATATCTTTATGCGCTAATATACTATATATAGTGGTCAAGAAACACAAACAACACTATATATAGTATATTTTATTTGTATGCGCACTTATCATCATTTTGAAGTAGTAAGCGAAACAGTAGAATTATTAACGTCCTTATTATAGAAGATAGACTAGCCCATTCAATCGAATGTGCGTCTGTCTATCTATTCTTTATAAAGTTACATAACTAGTGGACAAATTCAGCTGTACGACATAAGGAGGACCTTAAAGATGGCAATGATTACAGAACGTATTGAACAAAAGTTAGATGAGCTTGCCGCCAAACACAGCATCGATCTAACTGCACTGAAAGACAAAGTTAATCAAGTGAAAAACAATGAAGAAGAAGCAAATCAAACAGCATTATTTTATGCATTGAATCAAATTGCAATGGATCAACCGAATTGGACGTTTATAGCAGCCGATTTTTATTTAGACCAACTCTATCGGGAAGCGAGTATCAATAGAAGTTATCACCACCATTTGAAATATGGAAGCTTTTCGAAATTAATTGACCAATTAACAAAAGAAGGTATATATGATCAGACATTACAAAAAGCGTATTCAACAGATGAGTTAAAAGAGTTAGAACAAGAAATCGTGCCAGAGCGTGATCAATTATTTAACTATATTGGTTTGTTCTTGCTTGCTGATCGCTATTTAGCTAGAGACCATGAACGTAATCTTTATGAACTACCTCAAGAACGCTTCATGATTATTGCGATGACACTGATGAAAAACGAGCCTGTAGACAAACGTCTTGACTTAGTTAAAGAAGCTTACTGGGCTCTATCAAATCTGTATATGACAGTAGCTACACCGACTCTATCAAATGCTGGAAAAAGCTATGGCCAGCTCTCTTCATGCTTTATCGATACCGTCGATGATTCACTTGATGGTATCTATTTAAACAACTGGGACATCGCTCGTCTTAGTAAAGACGGTGGGGGCATTGGGATCTATTATGGTAAAGTACGTGCACTTGGCTCTGATATTAAGAAATTCAAAGGGAATTCATCAGGCATTGTCCCTTGGATACGCTTGATTAATGACACCGCAGTAAGTGTTGATCAGCTTGGTCAACGTCAAGGAGCCGTTGCTGTATATCTCGATGTCTTTCATAAAGACATTATGAATGGCTTCTTAGATTTAAAAACAAACAACGGTGATGAGCGTCGAAAAGCACATGATATTTTCACAGGCGTCGCTATTCCTGACTTATTTATGGAACAATTGCAAGTGACCGATGAAGATGGAAAAAGTGTTGGTGAATGGCATACATTCTGTCCACATCAAGTGAAGCAAGTGATGGGTTGGAAAGATGAAAATGGTCAACCGCTTGGATTAGAAGATTTCTATGATGAGGTGGACAATAAATACTTTTCAGAGAAATATCAAGAAGCGGTCGATCACCCGCTATTACCAAGAAAAACTTACAGAGCGATGGATATCATGGCTAGAATAATGGTCGCACAACTTGAAACTGGAACACCTTATATGTTCTATCGTGATGAAGTTAACCGTCAAAATCCAAATAAGCATGATCGTGGAGTTGGTCGTACATCCATCTATTCTAGTAATCTATGTACTGAAATCGCACAAAATATGTCACCAACTTCTATTGTAAAAGAATATCAAGATCAGGATGGCAACATTGTCATTGTTAGAAAACCAGGAGATTTTGTTGTTTGTAACCTATCTTCAATCAATTTAGCAGTTGCCGTGCCAGCGAAAGTATTAGAACGACTGGTTCGGATTCAAGTGCGAATGCTTGATAATGTAATTGATCTAAATACAATTAGTGTTGGGCAAGCCCAAGCAACCAACCAAAAATATCGCGCCGTCGGTCTTGGCACATTCGGTTGGCACCACCTCCTTGCTTTAGAGCATCTTTATTGGGAAAGTGACCAAGCTGTTGATTATGCCGATCAATTATATGAAGATATTGCTTATTATGCGATTCAAGCTTCAATGGAGTTAGCTGAAGAAAAAGGTGCTTATGATAAGTTTGATGGTTCAGAATGGCAAACAGGACGTTATTTCGAGCGTCGTAACTATACGAGTGAACGCTGGAATCAGCTACGTGAACAAGTAACAAATAAAGGTTTACGTAATGGTTGGTTAATGGCTGTTGCGCCTAATTCTTCAACTGCCAAAATTGGTGGTTCAACGGATGGTATTGATCCGATCTATGCGGTAGAATACGCTGAAGAAAAGAAAAACTTTAAATTTAAAGTAACGGCTCCTGATTTAGATCATGTCACTTACACATATTATCGTCGTGCACGTCATGAATTAGATCAAGTCTGGAGTATTAAACAAAACGCCCGTCGTCAACGTCATATTGATCAAGGGATTAGCTTCAATTTATATGTTCGACATGACATTAAAGCACGGGATTTATTGAATTTACACTTAGCTGCGTGGGAGCATGGACTAAAGACAACTTATTATGTACGCAGTACGTCCCAAACCGAAATCGATGAATGTGAAGCATGTCATAGTTAAGGAGGATTTCTAATGAGCTTTGTCGATACACCATTAACAAAAATAAAATTACTCAACCCAACCTATCCCAATAAATCAACAGGACTGATTAATGGTCAGTCCTCCGGTTTATTAAATTGGAATGATATCGCCTATCCACAAATGTATGATTTGTATCAAACCTTGCTATCAAATTTCTGGAAGGCACAAGAAATTAATATGCAAGATGATATTAAACAATGGGACCATCTCACTGAGACCGAACGTGATGTATTCTTAAGAATTAATACACAGCTCGCTTCATTAGACAGCTTACAAACCCCAACAATGACACAAGTGATGGATTACGTGACTGACTCTAGCTTTAAGGCTATCTTTGCTGTTATTGCGCAACAAGAAGCTGTGCACAACGAATCCTATTCTTATATTTTAAGCTCACTCGTCCCATTGGATGAGCAAAATCAGCGCTTTAACCAAGCGAAAGCTGATCCCATTGTTCAAAAACGTAATCAATTAATTCTCGATAGTTATGACGCTTTTCATAAAGAACCAACACCACAACGGTTATTTGAATTAGCGATCAATTCAATCAATTTAGAGGGTATTTATTTTTATGCAGGGTTTGCCTTTTTCTATCATTTAGCACGCCAGCAAAAAATGTTAAAAACAAGTACGATGATTAGTTATATTCAACGTGATGAAATGCAACATGCCTATTTTATCTCACAATTTATTCGTATTTTATTAACAGAAAACCCTGAGTTAAATACAGATGAAAACATTGGCTTTGCCTATCAAACGATTGATCAAGCGGTTCAACTTGAAAAAGAATGGGCTGATTATATTTTAAAAGATATTGAAGGCATTGACCTTACTGAGTTCCATCATTATGTAGAATATCTTGCAAATAAACGGTTCCGACAAATTGGTCTCGATAACTATTATCCAGAGCGCGATAATCCAATGGCCTGGATCCACGTCTTTAGTGACGAAATGATGAATGAAACCAAGTCAGACTTCTTCGAACAAAAATCACGCACATATACAAAGGTCTCGTCTTCAAATGGATTTGACGAGCTTTAGAAAGGAATGATCTGATGAAAGCCTTAGTCGTTTATAGTTCAGTCACTGGAAATACAAGCGCTTTAGCTGAAGTCATCTATCATGATATGATTAAGCACATCGATCATGTTGATTTTTTAACGATTGACGAACTTGACTATCAACAATTGGCGACATATGATGTATTGGCGATCGGTACGTATACATGGGGAAATGGTGAATTACCACCTGAAATGGACGACCTTTATTATGAGATCGAGCAACAAAGTGTCGATCATCTAATTACAGGGATATTTGGTACAGGGGATAGCTTCTACCCTTATTTCTGTGGGGCTGTCGATCATTTTAGGGATATGCTTTTTGTTCATACCGAACTCGCTGTGACTTTAAAAGTTGAACTCGTTCCACAAACAGAAGATTTGAGCAAAGTCTCAACGTTTTGCAACCGTCTTGTTAGAACGCGTGTTGCTGTATAATAAAAAAACAACTAGAAATATGCTCATTTACGCATCCTTTAGGAAATAAACGAGCTTATTTCAAGGTAAAAAGAAAGCGACGCTACAATTAAATCTTGCAGCGTCGCTTCTTCATGCCTATTCTTCTGTTTTAAATTGCTTCATTTGTTCTTCTAATGCTTCACCTGATTCTTGAAGACGCTCTGCTGATTTCGTCACTGTTTTTAATGCTTCCAATTGTTCAGAAGCTGACGCATCTACTTGTTCAGTTGATGCAGCTGTTTGTTGAAGAATTGAAGCAATATTGCTAATTGATTCAACAACATTTTCCTTGTATTGATCAATTTGATTAAGATCCTCACCTATCGTATTAATCGCATCAATCATACGATGATTCTGTTTTGAAATATCCTCGAACAATTGCGAAGATTCCTCTGCCACTTGATTTTGTCGCGTCGTAATGTCTTGAGTCGTATCAATTTGATTGACAGCCTTATTCGATACCTTTTGAATGGCTTGAATCATTTCAGATATGTTCGTTGTTGCATCAGAGGTTTGCTCCGCTAATTTACGAACTTCTTCAGCTACAACTGCAAAACCTTTACCTTGTTCACCTGCACGGGCAGCTTCGATAGACGCATTTAATGCTAGCAAATTGGTTTGTTCAGAAATGTCGCTAATCGTATTGACAATCGTACCAATCTCGACAATTTGAGTTGACAAATCCTTCACAACAGCACCAATCTCATTAACAACTTGTAGCGATTGATTTGATCCAGATTTTAACGCCCCCATTTGGTCCAACCCTCGTGTATTAATGCCTTCTACTTCACTTGAATACTGCTTTAATTGGTCAGTTTGTTGAACAAGGTTCGTTAATTGTTCTGATAAATAAACCGTTTGTTGGTTGGTTTGTTCCGCGAAATCAGCTGCTTCACTTGTTCCTTGTGAGACTTGATTCATGGCTCGGCTAATTTCTTCACTGGAAGCAGTCGTTTGCTCTGACACAGCACTCAACTGCTCAGTGGCATCTGAAACCGTATGAACAGATGTATGCACTGATCCGACTAATTTCCGGATATTCTTGACCATTTCATTAAAGTTAGCCGTTAGTTCGCCAATTTCATCTGATGTGGTCGGTTTGATATAAACCGATAAGTCACCCGCCGCAACGTGACTAACTTTTTCATTCAGGTGTTGGACAGGTTTTGTGATTCGATTAGAAAGAATAATCGCTATGATGATAAAGAGAGTGATAATAACAACCGCAATGGCAATCATTTGTACTAATAACTGATTTAACGATGCATAAGCTTCTTGATCTGGAATAATTAGCCCTAACGTCCAATTCGTTCTCGGGATATGTTGATAATAAATATGCGCATCACCAGCATCCAATTCTGTTTGATAAACACCAGATTGCTCTTCATTCAGGATACTAGCCAGTGAAGCAAGCTGAGGGTCATCAGCCAAACTTCTCCCTACGCCATCATTACCATCAGGATGAACAATAAAGGATTGATCGTCTGCTAATAAGAACGCCTCACCTGAAGTACCTGTGTCAATACTTGCGATGACTTCTTGTAACTGACTAATATCAATATCACTTGAAATAATCCCTAATAATTCGCCGTTTTCTTGATAAAAGGGAATACTTGTTGTAATTAAGCTTGTCCCTAAACCTTCATCAAAGTAGGGCAACGTCCATGAAGCTTCATCCGTTTCCGCGCCAGCAACATACCAATCATGTGACGGATAATCATAGTCTGGATTCTCATATTCATCAGTAAAGATAATTTGATCTTGCTCTTTATAACTATAAGGACCAAAATATTCGACGTCTTCATCATAGCTATACGGTTCGAACCAAACACCAATCCCATAAGTATCTTCATTTAATAAGAGAAACTGCTCAAACAAATCTGCATACTCGTCATGGGTTAAATTCGCTCCTATCGTTGATGCCAACGCACCCATCGAATCTCCCAACCTTTGATGGCTGACTAATTGCGTATCAGTAAAGTGAACAATGTCATTTGATAAATAATCCATCTTCTCAGCAATTTGTTGTTCCAATTCCCGTTCTGAGAATTTATAACTAAGGATAGACAGTACGAGCATACCTATGACAACAACAGGAATAAAGGTTAAAATCTTTTTTCTAATACTAGCCTTTCTCATCTTGTCCCCTCTTTTCTAAAATTAATTTTCCTTACCCTTAAATTATCGACAAAATCCGACCTTTATAAATATAAATCACAATAAACCGACTTTAGAAAAAATTCCCTTTTTAGAATTAACGATTCACTTTTAAGTAAGGAAGTTGCCGTGCCTCTGGTGCTTGAGACATGGCATGAAGAATAGTGATTGTTGCTAGACGAGATGTTAGACAAGCAAAAACCGACTAGCTGTAACGACAGTTAGTCGGTTTGATTTAAATAAATTGAGCTTGATGCAGACGACTATAGGCACCATCTTGTTCAATCAACTGTTGATGTGAGCCTTGCTCTTCAATGCCATTTTTCGTGACCACCACAATACGATCGGCATGTTTGATCGTTGCTAAGCGGTGGGCAATAACAAGCGTTGTTCTTCCTTGCGCTAATTCTTCTAAAGATTTTTGAATAGCGATTTCTGTTTCTGTATCAAGTGCAGAGGTTGCTTCATCTAAAATTAAGATAGGCGGATTTTTTAAAAACATCCGCGCAATTGACAAACGTTGCTTTTGACCACCAGATAATTTCACACCACGTTCTCCAATTACCGTTTCAAGCCCTTCTGGTTGCGTTTCAATAAAATCATCTAAACGTGCTTTCTTTGCAGCCGCTAGGATTTCTTCATCAGTTGCGTCCAACTTCCCATATGCAATATTTTCTCTAATTGTTCCAGAAAAGAGAAAGACATCCTGTTGAACAATACCAATTTGACTTCTTAATGATGCTTGCTTAATGTGACGAATATCAACACCATCAATGGTAATTGCACCACCTGTCACTTCATAAAAGCGAGGCAATAAACTGCATAACGTCGTTTTACCTGCTCCTGAAGGGCCAACAAAAGCAATTGTTTCTCCTGGCGAAATCGTTAAATCAATTTTATTTAAGACTTTTTCTAAACCTTGATAACCAAAATCAACTTGCTGATACTTGATCTCTCCGCCCATATCTAAATGAATTGCATCCTCAGCATCTTGAATTTCAGGTTCAGTATCCAGCACCTCAGTATAGCGTTTGAAACCGGCAAATCCTTTTGGATAACTTTCAATTACTGCATTAATTTTTTGAATCGGATTAATTAAAATATTCGTCAACAAAATAAAAGCGACAAACTCCCCGTGACTTAGATCTGCCCCAATCACAAAATACGAGCCAAACATAAGCGCAGATAAGGTAATGAGGCGCATTAACATATAATTTGCTGTCACGTTTTGAGCCATAATTTTATAGGATGATAGCTTGGTTCGACGATATTGGCTGTTATTCTCGCCAAATTGTTTTTGCTCATGCGCCTCATTAGCAAAGGCTTTTACGACGCGAATACCACCAATGCTATCTTCAACACGCGCATTAATATCTGCTACATCGTGGAACATTCGTCTAAATGTTTGTGTCATTTTTTTATTAAAATGAATCGCAAATATAACAATCAACGGAACGACTGTGAAAATAATTAAGGCGAGCTGAAAATCAATCGACATCATTATAATTAAGGAACCAATCAAAGTCATTAAGGCCACAAATACATCTTCAGGTCCATGGTGAGCTACTTCACCTATTTCTTCTAAATCTTTTGTCAACCTAGAGATCGAATGGCCTGTCTTATTATTATCATAATAGCCAAATGATAGTTGCTGCATATGCTTAAACAGCTTACTTCGCATATCTGTTTCAATATTAATACCAAGCATATGTCCCCAGTATGTCACAATAAAATGCAACCCTGTATTTAAAGCATAAATAGCTAGCAACCCTAGTGATGCCCATAAGATCACCGTCCAATCACCAGCTGGTAATAATTGATCAATGACATAATTAACCGCTAGTGGAAAAGCTAACTCTAGTAAACCAACGAAAATAGCTGATATGAAATCTAAAAAAAATAAACCTTTATAAGGCTTGTAATAAGCAAAAAAGCGTTTTAACAATAGAAATCCCCCCTCTTTATTAACCTTCGAACCTCACTTATATCAAACGAAACTTCACTCAATGGGCGGGGGCTACAGAACGTAGGTCATGTAGACGTGGCGGTCTTCGTCTACAATCTTACTCGCCCACTGATAAGGAACATAAGCTAACGTCTTCGCGTCCTGTGAAAAAGCTTGTGTGACCAACACCCTGTTGGACAGAGTGAATCAGGGCATTAATGGCCGTTAGCGCCCACAGCTCTATTAATTACTGCTCGCTATTTGAGGTGAGCAGTCTATGGACAGTTATCTGCGAGAAAGAGAAGATTCAAAAAATTTAACCTTTATTATACCTATGAAGTTTAAGTTTCACAAGAAAATAGCTTAACTTTTGAAGTTGACTGAATCAGGACATTAGCGTCCGTTATCACCCACTTAAATAGATTTACTCTACTCTCTCGTTTGGTGGGGATGTTCTACTAACGATTATCTATGATAAATGAAAGCAACAGTAGCAAACATAATCGTCTATTTTTGCAAGTTACCACTAGGTTAAATGACTTTATATTTTTCTAAATAACCCCAATTTAACTGAGTTGATTTTCCTTTTTTTCTTTTAAAAAACAATTGCATATTGATTTTACCAATAATTAAATAGGATTAAATGACTATAAAATATAAAGTGATGTTTTTTAAAATATTCTATCAAACAAACGGATTAGACGGTTAGCAACTGTCTTTATATCAACTTTTATTGTCAAATGACCACAATTATTATCATTTTTTTTAAGGCGAAATATCTAGAAATAAATGCGTCAGTGTAACTAATAAAAATATGAGATAATATAAAAGGAATTTATACACTATTTTTACAGATAAGGATGGATAATAATTATGGAAAAGAAAAAAATAAAAGTAGGCTTAATTTTTAGTAGTTTAGCATTATTAGCCATAGCAGGTATACTATTTTATACCTTTTCGTCTTCACCTGAAGCTAGGCTAGCTCAAGCTTTAGGTAAATCAATTAATGCCTCAACCGTAACGGCTGAGAGTACTTTTGACATGACGTTTAATTTTGAAAGTAGAGAAAGCAGTGATAGCCTTCATAATGGTGGCTTTCTTGATTTTGACATGGACTCCGCAGTCGAAAGCTTCAGCGAGTTAACAGGAACAAGCACGCTTCTAGTTGACAATGAAAATGATATTATTGAAATGTCTACTAATACTGAACTAGCAACTTCAATAGATGGACCAACATACGACTTGTCCATTCCTGTGAACTTTTACATTGACCAAGCCAACGATGAGATGGCGATTGATTTAGATCCATATGCAGCTCTTTTAGGAGATTTGGTTAATCTTGTAGAAAACAATCAGGACATTACTGATGCTTATACGATTGAAGAAGCAGAAATGTATGATGATGAATTAGTAAATCTCATAGTCGCAACTGTAGAAGAGGCCATTAGCGGGAAAAAATACACAGACACACTGAATGATGAAAACTATGAATATGGCTATGATGAAGAAGTTGATCAGTTTTTCTTTGAACACATGTTTAAATTCTTTGCTAAAGAGGACGCGATTACGGAATCAGATGATCAAGTTATTTTAAATGTAGACCAACATCTGTTTCTTCAAGCATATGAACATGCGATTAACGCGTTAGCTGATCACGATCAAATGTTAACTCGATATGAAGAGTCCTATGGAGATATTAATGAGGTAATCGACACAATTGATGAGTTAAAGGTAGATTACGAAGAAATAGATTTTGAATTAGAAGTAGCTTTTGAAATTGAGCAAGAATTGATTACTGCAACAGACTTAACTTTAATGATGAGTGAAGACGATGGTTCAGAATTATTTGAAATTGAAATAACTGCCCGTACGACGTATTTATATGATCAAGAGCTTGATTATGTATTTTATGGGGAGGGGCGAGAACCATTCACCGAATCAGACCTTGAGTACTTAATCCGTGATATTGAATATGTTGTTGACGATTTTCTGATGTCTAGTGCAGATGCTTATTATGAAGAAGCGATGGAAGAATATTATGAAACAGCTTTTTCCGAAGAAGAATTAATGTTATTTGAAATGATTGAAGATCGTGAAGCATCACATGAAGACTTTTGGATGACTGAACAGGAATTTTATGAGTGGGTCTTAGAAATAGAATCGATCGGACTCATCGAAGAAGGAACAGCAGAATACTATCGACCATAATGAAATCGATATTTTTCAAAGTTGAGACTAACTATTTAAAGACCATAGTTAGTCTCAGTTTATTTGCGGACATGCTCGTTTTCTCACTAAAATCCGTAACCGTTTCAATCGTATAGGAGATTCATATATTCATACCTTGCTATGCTCAAAGCCATGCATTTATAGAAACGTGTATCTTAATCATACTTAAACGTCCGCAACGATAATAAACTAAATAAAAGCACAAAACCAGATAAAGCCACAATACTTATCAAATAGTTTGAGACATCTCGATGAATAGCGGCTTGTAAACCACTGATAAACCATTGATATGGATTCATCAATTGAAAGGTTTGAAACGGCCTTGGTAGGGATGCTAATGAATAAAAAGCATCGCTCAATAAGATCATTGGCATCGTGATGATATTAGCGACTAAACTCATCTGCCCTTCATTCTTAACGAAATTAGAAACAAGAAAGCTTAACATAACATAACTTATAGTCGCTAAAAAAAGAATAGGAACAAGTAACATAAGTGTATGAAATAAAACGGGCTCCTGAAACACAAGCAAACCGATGATAAGAATTAAATAGCCCGATAAAATGGCTGTAATCGCTCTAGCCATGGACGTACTAACAATATATTTCCATAATGGCATCGGTGTCATGTGTAAAAGTTGAAACACACCCCTTTTTCGTTGCGACAAAATGTGAAATGAGGTCGTCATAAAGGCATACATCACTACACTAATACCAACAATTCCACCAATTAAATAAAGTGACTCGCTCTCCATATTAAAAAAGTATTGAATGGTAACTAAGCCTATGATAGGTAATAAAATCGACCAAAATAATAAATACATATCTCTAAATGTCGTTTTAAGTGTTAATACAAAAACTTTACTCATCCATTTCCCCTCCTTCTTTTAAATCAATTGAAAAAATAAGGCTTCTAGATTATCAACCTTATGTGCCCGTAGCAAGTCGGCTGGTGCACCTTGAGCGATGACTTCTCCACGATTTAGAAAGATAACCCTATCTGCAATCTTTGTAACTTCAGCCATATCATGTGAAGAAAACATAACTGTCATCCCCTGTTCTTTTAGATCTTGTAGCATATCTCGTATCTTTTTTTGTGCTTGTGGATCTAACCCAGCTGTTGGTTCATCTAATACAACAAGCTCCGGACTGTGTAATGTTGTTACAGCAATGGCTAGCCTTTTTTGTTGACCAATTGACAAATGTGTTGCAATTTTCTTGCGCATGGCTAACAAATCAAATGCCTTTAACTTCTCTTCTAACTGCACCTGATCTAATTTGATATGATAAAAGCTCGCAAATAGTTGGAGATTCTCTTCAACGGTAAATCCTTCAAAAAAAGGCGTTGCTTGAAGTTGCACGCCAACTTTCGCTTTGAAATTTTCGCACCAATGACGAACCGTCCCACTAGTAGGTGTAATTAAACCAAGTAGCAAACCGATACTCGTTGATTTACCCGCCCCGTTTGGACCAATTAGAGCAATCGTTTTACCTTTTTCGATCTTTAAATTTAAACATTTAATTACTTGATGATCTCTATAGTTTTTTGTCAGTTGTGATGCTTCAATTAAGATCATTTAACACCCTCCTGTTCAAACTTGTTTATTCAACGTTGATTATAAGAGGGAAATAAAATCGTCTTTGGTTAAAGACGATACACTATTGACTATCTTCTATAAGTATCAATGCTTTTTCGACAAAATCTTGTTGAAGGCTAATAGCGGCAAACATATGCTCAAAAATAAGTTGCGTCATTGGTGGAATCGCATTTTGCATAGCGGCTTTTTTTGCTTCTAATCCCTTTTTTAATGAATCATACTCAAACCCTAATGCCTGTTTTTGTTCGATTAACGCGCTTTTTACATCCTTTGCTTGTATCTTATGTGCAAAAGAAAGACCGGCATAAAGTGTAGTTGGATAAGCCATAGATGAGTCTTGTAAAGCATTATAAATCAAAGCTTTACTATGTTGCTTTCCTTTTTCTGTAATGTGATAAATCGCCTTTTGCCTGTGGCCCGTTTGTTCAATCTGTTTAACTTTAATATAGTCTTCTTTTTCTAATTTTTTCAATGCGTTATAAATTGAACCGATTAGTACACCTGCCCACCGCTCTGCATCATTTAACTTCAACATTTGTTTAATGTCATAACCAGACATCGGTTGTAACTCTAACATTGCAAGTACAAGTAATCGCGTCATCAAAACCACCCTTTAAATAGTCAACGTTGAATAATTATAATATAATACTTTCATCTTAATGTGTCAATCCTTTTATATAGATTTTTTTGGTGAGACATTTTAAAATGATACTTTTATCATAGAATAATAATTATTATATTAGAAGTGTAGGTGAGTAGAAGATGTTTAGCCGTACGATTATTTTGCACGAGAACTGGATTAAATATTTACTTTTTATGGCAAAATTTGCGGATAAGGTGATTAACAGGATAAGTCTGTCCTTTTTTAATAACTTTATAACAATTCTACGATAGAAAAACATCTTTTACTCATATCATCATAAGCCATGGAAAGCATTGTCTTTCTATAGCTTTTTTTATGTGTGTAAAGTCTTTAAGAAGTCGTACACATGATCATTTGCAATTTGCAAAACATTAGTAAAATATATGGTGGTCATCTTATTTTCTTATCAAGATCAGCAAAAGAAAAAAACGAGTATAAATAATATGATTATACTCGTTTTATTTTATATATGAATGAATGGACTGTTTAGAAAAGGACATGGAAGGGTTTAACTTATAGTAGCCTTGTAATAACTAGGTGTGCAGAAACAGGCCTTGTTCCACCAGCAACAGGTGTAATAGTTAGTGCAGCAGCATTACCAGCTGGGTTACGAACAGTAAGCAAGGAGTTGATTGCTGTTGTTTCTACAATCGCTAATCCTACTATTTGAGAGGTACCTGTTGCACGTCCCACTACGGTATAGTCTAAATCGGCACCATTTAAGGTCAGAATCAGCTGTCCGGCTTCAGAGACGCTAACTTGAAATAGCACCTGGTAAAAACCGATTTCTGCTAGATTAAAGGTACTATCATCGACACGGGCTATTGAAGTACCACTTGCTGGTCCATCTTGCGGAAAATCGACATCAGTATCAGGTGCAACTGTAGCAGTATTATCAGGTGGCATCAAAGCAAAGAAATCTGCGAACTCAAGGACTCCACTCGGACCTGTCGCTCCTGTTACTCCCGCTGGGCCTGTGGGACCCGTCGCTCCTGTTACACCCGTTGGGCCTGTGGGACCCGTCGCTCCTGTTACACCCGCTGGGCCTGT
>NZ_JH976444.1:32597-76260 GCF_000306965.1 Amphibacillus jilinensis Y1
TACACCCGCTGGACCTGTGGGACCCGTCGCCCCTGTTACACCTGCTGGACCTGTGGGACCTGGTATTGTTCTGATTATTTTAGCTGGCTTAGGTTCCGGCCTCTTTTGAGGTGGACAAAGTTTTCTTCCAGTTGGATAGCAGATAACTTCTTTATAACAACACGAACTTTTTTTACTGCCTTTTCCTTTTCTCACCTTATCACCTCCTTATACCTTAATCTATTCTAAATTAATTGGGAGAGGACGGCTTATATAATTACTTAACAAGCCTTTATGTTTTACCCGTGTAAAGGCTAACTTGAAAATCCGATATTTAGCAACAATTAAGTTTTCATAAGCTTGTTGGTGTGAAATAACTTCCTTATCCGATGCTAAAGTATTCTACAGCATCAGAATTAGCCACAAAAAAATTAGACGACGTCATATTTAATAACAAAAAAGATGATTAAATAACGTTACGTAACACCTATTTATCAGCAAAATGTCGGTATTTTGTTTTTTTACAAATAAAAACACTTTAAGGAAATTAGCTTAAAGTGTTGATGCAACAATGGTTATGTATGGTGGAGCATAGCGGGATCGAACCGCTGACCTCTACACTGCCAGTGTAGCGCTCTCCCAGCTGAGCTAATGCCCCAGAATTATGTGTCCTAAATTATTATAGCCAAACCTGCTCGATTTCGCAACTATAAAACGAACTTCAACCAGTGGGCATTTTACGGACGGTTATCTGTGATAAAACACTATTTTTATTGACAAATGTGCCCTCGCTTCGTTAAACTTGAATTAACATATAACGGAAGAGGTGAATGTTAGGCCGATGAAGTACTAATCCTATCAACTCATATGATTTTAAATTAAGAAGAGAAAGTGAAGCGCCTTGGTAAGCATCTTTCTTATGCCTTAATTTAAACTGGAGAATAGGATGATATCGGCAGAACATTTACACAAGAGTGTTGAGCGCTCGTCAGACCCTCAATACGTGTATAGCTATGTCTCCTATTCTCTTTGCAGAATAGGAGGCTTTTTTATGCTTCCAATCAGGAAGGAGCGGAGTGATAAACATGGCTGTTATTGAATTAGTAAATATTAAACAAGAAACGGACGGTAAACCCTTGTTCGAAATCGAGTATCTTCAAATTAAAAAGCATGCTCGGATCGGATTAGTTGGCAATAATGGTGCTGGGAAATCCACATTGTTAGCATTAATCGCTGGACAGACAGCGTTAAGTCAAGGAGAAATTAAGCGATTTGGTTTTGTTCAACTTTTACCACAGCTAAAAACCACCGCTACAACTGAAAGTGGTGGTGAAGTGACTCAACGCTATATTAACGATGCGCTAGCCAAAAAAACGGACGTTTTACTAGCTGATGAACCCTCAACGAACCTTGATCGCCAACATATTGAAAAATTAACGATACAATTAAAGCGGTGGCAAGGAGCTCTTGTTCTTGTCGCTCACGATCGCGCTTTATTAGATGCACTGTGTGATGAAATTTGGGAAATTGATCAGCAGAAGATAAATGTCTATGCTGGAAATTACAGCAATTATCGCAAACGAAAAGAGCAAAAAGCAGCTGAGCAAGAAGCTTCCTATCAACACTATGTAGAAAAGAAGAAACAATTAGAACGGGCGCAGATGCTAAAACAACAAAAAGCAGAACGCGCAACAAAAAAACCGAAACAACTAAGCCGTTCAGAAGCAAAAATAACTGGTGCCAAACCTTACTTTGCTAAAAAACAAAAAAAATTACACCAGACGAAGAAGGCATTAGAAACACGGCTCGCCCAACTTGAAAAAGTCGATAAACCTTATCAAACACGAGCGATCAAAATGGATATACCTGATGCCAAAAGCATACACCAACGACCGATCATTCGGGTAACCGATTTGGCGGGTCAGATCGAAAATAAAATGCTGTGGCAGCCTGCCAGCTTTCAAATTAAAGGTGGCGATCATGTGGCGATAATCGGTGCCAATGGTGTCGGCAAAACCACATTAATTCATATGATTATCGATCAAGTTCCTGGTGTAGAAAACTCACCAGCAATAAAAATTGGTTATTTTCATCAAAAATTAAACACACTTGATCTGAACGCATCTATTTTAACGAATGTTAGTAAAGGAGCGATTCAATCAGAAACGTTAATTCGCACTTTACTCGCCCGTTTGCATTTTTTTGAAGACGATGTGAATAAATCCGTAGGTGTGTTAAGTGGTGGTGAACGTGTAAAAGTGGTGTTAGCGCAATTAATGGTGAGTGATATAAACACATTAATTTTAGATGAACCGACTAACTTTTTAGACTTAGAAGCTGTCGAAGCGCTCGAAACACTACTAGCAGACTTCCCTGGTACTTTGCTGTTCGTCTCACACGATCAATGGTTTATTGAAAGATTAGCAACAAAATTAATCGTGATCGAGAAGCAAACATTAAAATTATTTCCCGGGACATATCGACAATTTAATGGACCCGATCATCAGCATGACCAACAAGCAACTGATTTAATGGTAATAGAAACCCGCCTTTCTGAAGTGTTGAGTAGACTTAGCTTAAATCCAAGCGACAAGCTTGAACAAGAATTTCAGGCTTTGTTAAAACAAAAACAGCAACGATTAAACAAATAGTAGAAGCTGATCAGGTTACGCACCAATACTCCTGATCAGTTTCTTTGTTTCAGCATCTTCATACAGAAGGCCGCTACGACACTTATCTATAAAACAAACGTTCAATCAGTCGGCGGAGGGCTACAGGATGTAGGTCATGCAGACGTTGCCACAGGACGTGGCGGTTTTAGTCTGTAATCCTTTTAAAGGACGTGGCGGTTTTAGTCTACGATCTTACTCACCCACTGATTGATAACTGAGTGGCACAAGAGTGTTAGCTCCCGCCTAAAAAGATTACTCTACTCTCTATTCTGTGGCGGGCCTTTTACCGTGGGCGAACTGTAATGACCTAAATTTTTCAAAAAATATAGTTGACAATATGAAATCTGTAGTTTAATATTTAAGTAAATACTTAATCACTTAAATAACGAAGGGGGAAATGTGATGAAGGAAGCATTTAAGGCTTTATCAGACCCTACGCGAAGACAAATCTTAGATTTATTAAAAGATCGCGACCTTACAGCTGGTGAAATTTCAGAACACTTTAATATGTCGAAGCCAAGTATTTCCCAGCATCTGAAGATTTTACGACAAGCTCAGCTCGTTTTTGATAACAAAAAAGGACAGTTTGTATATTACACCTTAAATACGACGGTCTTTCAAGAATTAGTAGGTTGGGCAATGGATTTTATTAAGAAAGGAGAAAGTGAAAATGAATAAACATCGATTCCCTTTATTATTAATGGGGCTCGCCATTCTCTTCTGGCTTGTATTTTATCATCAGTTGCCTGAAGACATGCCAATGCAATGGGGAGCAGACGGATCTGTTAATTGGACGGCTCCTAAACTCATTGCTCTTTTATTTAATATAGGTAACATGGTCTTCATGTACTTGATCTTGTATTTTATTCCGAAAATTGATCCTAAAAAGAAAAATTATCGACAATTCTCGAAAGCTTATTATGCGACAATGTATGGTATGGTGGTGCTTTTCTTCATAATCAACGTCTTTGTTGTATTAACTGGAGCAGGTTATGACTTTAATATTCATATATTAGTCCCCGTTTTAGTTGGATTGTTTTTTATCATTTTTGGTAACTATATGCAAACACTCAAGACAAATTGGTTTTTGGGGATTCGAACACCATGGACTTTAGATAATGAAGCAGTTTGGCGCAAAACACATCGTTTAACAGCAAAAATATTTATTATAGCTGGTATTATTTTTGTTATCTTACCTTTTCTTGAAGAGTCGATAATTATACCTGTATTTGTGGTTGTGCTTGTCATCATTTTTATTACACCGATTGCTTATTCTTATCTAATTCACAAGAAAAGTCAGCATTAATCTTAGGAGGTGAGGAGATGGATCAAGCTTTAGAGCTGATTAAACTATTATGGCCACTCATCCTTTTACAATTCATTTTAACAATTGCCGCATTAATTGTTTGGTATCGAACTGAAGAAACAAAAGGTGAAAAATGGGTGTGGCTGTTAATTATTCTATTTGCCAACATGATTGGCCCCATCTTATTCTTTATTATTGGAAGGAGAGATCGCTAAATGCCATTACAAGTGAAACAGTTAACGAAGACATTTGACCAGCACCGAGCTGTTGACCAAATCAGTTTCAGCTTAACCCCTGGGAATTGCATTGCCCTGCTTGGTGCTAATGGGGCCGGAAAAACAACGACTTTACGTATGTTATCGGGCTTATTAAAACCAAGCTCCGGCTCGATTTCATTCAATGCATTCGCTCAAGGCAAAGATATACGAGCGTTTATTGGTTATTTGCCACAATATCCTGTCTTTCACAATTGGATGTCGGGAAGGGAGTTTCTTATTTACGTCGGAGAACTTGGTCATTTATCAAAAGAACAAGCAACCAAACGCGCTGATCAACTGTTAGAACGGGTTGGGATTGCCGAGCAAAAAAATAAACGAATTGGAAAGTACTCGGGCGGGATGAAACAACGACTCGGAATTGCTCAAGCTTTAATCCACAAGCCAAAACTTATTATGCTTGATGAACCTGTATCTTCGCTTGATCCGATTGGAAGACGCGAAATATTAAGCCTTTTAGCAGATTTAAAAGATGAAATCACGATTCTTTTTTCTACCCATATTTTAAATGATGCTGAAGCAATCAGTGATGAAATCATCCTCATGCACAAAGGGAAAATTATTGAACAGGGTCTTTTAAGTCACTTGCGCGAAAAATACCAAACAAGAAAAATAGAGCTTCATTTCAAACCGTTTGATCACGTAGAAATTCCGAAATTAGATAAATTACCTAGCGTTCTTGAAGTAACACCACATCAAGAAGGGGTAACTTGTCTTGTTGAAAACACTGAAATAGCTAGACAAGCAATATTAGAATTAGCGATTGAGCAGCATTGGCCTTTAAGCCTTTTTTCAATCGGGAAAATGACTTTAGAAGATATGTTTATGGAGGTGATTGATAAGTGAGTGTATTTGTTACGCTATTAAAAAAAGAGTGCCTTGAATCTTGGCGCCAATTCAGTTGGTTTTGGGTGCCGATTGTCTTTATCCTACTAGCAATTATGGATCCATTAACGACTTATTATATGCCTACTTTATTAGACGCTGTCGGTGGCCTACCTGAAGGAACGATTTTTGAAATGCCTGATGTTACAGCAGCGGACGCAATGATGATGAGCCTCTCGCAAATGAGCATGTTTGGTGTACTTATTATCATTTTGTTAACGATGGGAACGATCTCGGGTGAAAGAAAAAGTGGCGTCGCCGAATTAATACTCGTCAAACCCGTTAATCATTCTCTTTATATAACAGCAAAATGGTTAGCTAAATTAATCCTTTTTCTGTCATCCTTTATCATCGCCATGCTTTCCAGTTGGTATTATATTAACTTATTATTCGATACGATAACCTTTACGGATTGGTTTTATATGGTGGTGTTTTATAGTTTATGGATTGGTTTTGTCGTCTCACTTACTATTTTTTATAATAGTTTTTCTAATAAACCTGGTCTCGTAGCAGCAAAGACAGTTGGAACGTTAGTAATGATGGCACTTGTCAATAGCATCCTTTTCCATCGTCTGCCTTGGTTTCCTAATAACCTTAGTACACATATTGGACAAATGCTTAATGAGGGCAGATTATCTCAGGAGCTTTGGGCAACCGCCATTATTTTAGCACTTTTAAATGGTTTGCTACTCTTTTGTTCTTTTGCAACGTTTAGAAAAAGCACCCATTAGTTTACAGGCGCTTTTACCAAGTTTAAGTTAAGTAAAATAATTAGGTTAACAAGCAAACGCGTTCGCTAACACTTAGTGAATGCGTTTGTTTACGAGTCAAGACCCAATCACTGCTTTTCATGAATCGTTTCCGCTCCCTATTATTGTGCATGATGAGAGCGAACAATTGGTAGTGTACAACATCGATAAGAACCGCCTGATTTAATAATTTCATCGAAAGGCACTTCGATCACCTCATAGCCTCTCCCCACTAAAGCTTGGTTAACCTGTGTGTTCTCTGGTAAGCTGATCACCTTCTTATCGCCAATTGATAAGACATTCGTACCTAATGTAAATTGTTCCTCTGCTGATACATGGATCAACTGATAATTTGCTTTAAGTTTATTGTAATCATCTTTCACCATCCCATCTTTGTACACTAAAGCGAGATCAGGTGCGACAATATTAAACGTACAATCTAAGTGTAAAATATCTTCCTTTAACGTAACCGATTCAATTTGATACTGAGGTAATTGAGTCCTTAATCCTTGAATAGCCGCTTCAGTTGTTCGGTCACTAACGCCAATCCAAATTTTCTTATCATCAATTAAGACATCGCCACCTTCAATCGAGTCGATTAACACCTCATGATAAGGGAGCTCTTCTTCTGCTAAAAAAGCTTTTAAATGACCTGTTTCTTCAATTCGTATATGACTAGCCATTTTCGCTATAAACACATGCTCTCCAATTGCAAAGCCAATGTCTCTAGTAAATACCTGTTCATTCAAAGCTGGATCAGGTGTTATTTCAATAACTTTAACACCATGATTTTTCATAACTTCAACAAAATATTGATGTTGTTTTAAAGCTAAATCAATATTAATATTTTGCTTTTTGTAACGTTTCTGTGTCTCATTAATTACTTTTTCAATCCTCATATAACGCGGTGATGATACGATGACTTGTTTTAATCGAACATATTCTGTGTGACAAGTAATTTCTCGCTTAACGAGCATATCGCGCTCTCCCCTTCTGACCTTTTTATCCAGTATAACAGAGTTTTTCACAAATCTACCCCATTTAAACGAGATAGTAAATCGGACTAAAAACGAATATCTCATGATTATTCACATAATTAACTGATTTATACGGTTTACACTATTTTAACTACATTTAATTGAATATATATTCAATTTTATTTTTGTTAAAATTTTTTCAACTTAATGATTTGGTTTCCTTATAACGGCTGTTTGTTAATCATTAATCTTTACCAGAAAGATCAGATTCATACGGGTGCAAAAAGCTATCCAGCATTAATCTATTTAGTGAATGACTTGTTTAGCAGAATAATAAAACGAACTTTCAAAGCGTTTGTTTCACAGACGGTTATCTGTTCCCGTTCAAACAGGTGATCGCTCATCTAGTTTGAAGAGGGGTTTACGGACGGTTATCTATGATAAAATGGGTAGGCTTGCATACAAAACAAAAAAGTTAGCTTTTACACTAACTTTTTTGGAAACGTTCAATTATTCTTTTGTCACAAGAATCTGATTATCTTTTACATCAACAGATATGCTTTGTATGTCTGTTTCATCTAGTAAGAGATCTGTTATACCATCCTCAACCGTCTCTTGGATGACCCGGCGCAATGGACGCGCCCCAAATTGTGGATCATACCCCTGTTCAGCAAGGTATTGTTTAGCCTGAGTGGTAACCTTTAATTGATAACCTTGTGCTTGAAGCTGGTTAGAAAGCTCTTCTAGCATCAAGTCTACAATCCGAATCAAATGATCTGACGCCAATTGATTAAAGGTAATGATCGCATCAAACCGATTTAAAAACTCTGGCTTGTAGAAATCACGTAAATGCTCAAACGTTAAAACAGCTTCATGATTATCTTTAGTAAAACCAACAGGGTTCTCTTTTATCGTTGAGCCGGCATTGCTTGTCATAATAATCACGGTGTCTTTAAAACTTACTGTACGACCATGACTATCTGTTAGATGACCGTCTTCCATAATTTGCAGGAACATATGTTGGACATCTGGGTGCGCCTTTTCGATCTCATCTAACAAGATCAAACTATACGGTTTACGGCGCACTTTTTCGGTAAGCTGACCAGCTTGTTCATGACCAACATAACCTGGTGGCGAACCAATAATTTTTGAAACGGCATGTTTTTCCATATATTCGCTCATGTCTAAGCGAATCAATGCTTCTTTCGTTCCAAATAACTCTTCTGCTAATACTTTTGTCAATTCTGTTTTTCCTACACCAGTCGGACCAACAAATAAGAACGAACCAATTGGACGATGTGCTGACTTCAAACCTGCTCGACTACGGCGGATCGCTTTAGCTACTTTATCTACAGCATGATCCTGACCAATGACTTTAGCAGCTAATTGTTTTTTAAGGTTTTTCATTTTCGTTTGCTCATCAGCTTGCATTTTTTTTACGGGTACGCCAGTTTTTTCTTCTATAATCGTTTGAATATCTTCAATAGCTACATCTGCAGATGGTGTATCCTCCGCTTGTGCTAATTGTTTCTCAAGTTTTAATTCCTGATGACGTAAATGAGCAGCTTGTTCATAATCTTCTTTTTCAGCAGCTGCTGCTTTTTCTTTAGCAATGTCAGCCAGACGTTCTTCAATCATCGTCTTATCTGACTCTGCATGGACTAAGTTCAAACGTGAACCTGCTTCGTCAATAAGATCAATCGCCTTATCTGGTAAAAAACGATCTTGAATATAGCGTTTTGATAATACAACAGCTTGTTCAATAACAGCATCTGAATAACGAACATGATGATATTGCTGGTAGCGATCTTTTATCCCTTGTAAAATTTGAATCGCTTCTTCAACACTCGGTTCATTAACCATGATCGGTTGAAAACGACGTTCTAGAGCGGCATCTTTTTCAATTTGTCGATATTCTTTTAGCGTTGTCGCACCGATCAATTGGAGTTCACCACGAGCAAGTGCAGGTTTTAGTATATTGCCTGCATCCATTTGTGAACTTTCCGCCGTGCCTGCACCTACAAGCAAATGAATTTCATCAACAAACAATATCACATGATGACGCTGTTGAAGCTCATTAACAAGCTGCTTCATCCGCTCTTCGAATTGCCCTCGCACGCCTGTATTTGCTACTAGTGAAGCCACATCAAGCATGTATACTTCTTTGTTAGCTAATTTATTTGGCACTGTTCCTTCAATGATTTTGACAGCAAGGCCTTCTGCAATCGCGGTTTTCCCAACGCCTGGTTCTCCTATAAGAACAGGATTATTTTTATTGCGACGGTTAAGTGTCTCAATGACACGCTTAACTTCTTGATCACGACCAATAACGGGATCGATTAAGCCAGCTTTAGCGACATCTGTTAAGTTACGACCTAGTTGATCAAGTAAACCTCCTCTACCTTTGTTTGCTTCCGTTTGATTATGCTGCCCTTGAAAGGCAGCAAAGTTTGGCTCGTGTCCTGTATGATCACCTTGGCTGCCAAAAAAGCCTGAAGGGTTCATCGATTGTTGTCTTAATTCAGTGAAGCATGTTTCACACACTTGTAAGTTTTCTGTATGTTGATTGATTCGAAGTGTTACATTGACAGTGGCAGGGCGTGTTTGGCATTTTTGACAATTCATTTTACTTTCCTCCTTTAGTTTGACTATCTTTGACCTTAGTATACTCTGACCTTTTTTGACTTTCAAGCATTTTGCATAAAACAACCTTTAATCAGGACATTCGCGTCTATTATCTATGAGAAAATATCTCTGAAAGCTTGCATCAATACATCACGTTGATGGCAATGTGTGTTATGATAGAGTTAACTAAAAGGAGGCGTTGAAGATGAAATGTACCATTCAAAGCCAAAAGAAACAAGCTGTACTAACCATTAAAAAGCTTACATTATATCAAAGATGTAAAATAATTCATGCAAAGGGACGATCTGGAGCTGATTATTATCTCATCTTCCACAAAGATCGTTATATAAATACAGCTAAAATCAACCATTTAAAAGATGATGGTTTTATTAAGAAAGCCTTTAGCAACGGCCTAGTCATTAAAGGAGCCCATCCAGCAATCTACAAATTAGTCAACGACCACGTTTTTATGTGTACACGTATGACGCAGACGATTAATAAATTCAAGCAACGCCAACCGAACCTTGAACAAGTAATTACGCTCACTTATTTTGATCAATTTATAACAAAAGATGAACTGATCAATGCTTTTATTGATTGCTTTCGAGACTATCGACGCAAAGGAAATATACAAAAAGCCTATAATGTTCTCTCTGTATTAAAACACTATGATCCAAACAATCAATTTGCTAAAGAAATGCTCGCTTCAATGACCTTCCAGGGCTATCAATCAACATATAAAGAGTATTTTTATTACACACCTTTAGATCCCCAACGTTTGTATGATATCTTTACACATCATGAACGCTCCGTCGATTTATCTATTTTAGTCACTTATCGATTACTGAACCGTTTTTCATTAACGGATTGGAATGTCTTTCAAAACTTTTTATCTTCTTATCCCAAAGAAGTACAAGCTAACACAACATTTCAATTATTTAAACAGAAGCCTGCGCTAATAAAGTATAGGTCCTTTACAGATGTCCTTTTAACTCATGCCAATACAAAGCAATTTTTTAAAATTGTTTTCAATGATTCCTTTCCACATGATCTTTATCAACCCTTATTCATTAAACATATGGAAAACGCCTCAGAAGAGCTTATTATGGAAGTATTTAATAATAAATATCCATTACAAGAAGTGATTAAAGATTTTCCAATCAATAAGCAAGAACAAGCGATTCGTCCAATGATTGAAATTATTTTAAAGCATACTTCAATTCATGAAGTGCTCGCATGGTTGGAGAATTTCAAGCATACTTTTTCCTTTCAGTCCGCATTAGAACAAATTAAACAACTTGAAGAAAACCCTGACAAGCAAGATCAGCTTGGTGATCTATATAAAATGTTTAACGATCTGGACCATGCCATCAGTTGCTATAAATGGGTAATCGAATTTAATCCTAATCATGAATTGACATTAAAAAAGTTGATCACACTACTAAAGCAGAATGGTCAGAATGAAGAAGCTGAAGCATACCAACAGCAGTTTATTCAGCAAAACAAATACTCCAGCTAGCCATTGTCACTTCAAGGTGTGTGCACCTATGTCATAACTTCCACCTACTGACTAAGTGGAGCATCAGATCATAAATGTTACTAGCACCTGTTATGATTATTATTCATCAACAGAGACGCTCTCAATAAAACCAACCTTCAATCAGTACGTGTTTGGGTGCTACTCCCACAAATTGATTGTGGAATCGACAAGTAACTTACCTTAGATAGATGAGCGATTGCTTCTATTTTGTGGCGGGCGTTTTACGAACGGTTATCTGTGCTAAATCCAAAAAAATTGAGGTGTTAATGTGACTGCTATGAACAAACGCTTTAATGCGATTATCGATATTGGTTCAAACACCATGCGGCTGGTTATCTATCTCCAAGAAGAAACAGGGCGTTTTCGTAAAGTTGAGAACGTTAAAGCTGTCGCACGACTGCGCAATCATCTTGATACAGAATTGAATTTAACCGAAGAAGGAACAAAGATCTTGATTAATACCTTAAAAGACTTTCGCGAGGTATTAAGTATATATCCCTTAGAGCATTTTGCTTGTGTTGCTACGGCAACGATTCGTCAAGCAAATAATAAGAAAGCACTAATAAATAAGGTAAAAGCCGAATTAGATTGGGATATGCGTATTCTCACTGATCAAGAAGAAGCTTTTTATGGCTTCTTAGCAGTTGTCAATTCTACCTCATTAAAAGAAGGAATTACTGTTGACATGGGTGGAGGAAGTACGGAAATCACTTATTTTAATGATCGAAAATTAATCCATGCACACAGCTTTCCATTCGGAACACTAACACTAAGATCACTGTACAACGACGACCGAACCGATGAAGAAAATGCTCAAGTCATTAAAGGATTTGTGAGAAAACAGCTTAGCCGCCTTGATTGGCTAGGTGATCGTCATGTCCCCCTTATTGCAATTGGGGGTAGTGCACGTAACGTTGCTCAAATTGATCAAAATGATAAGGCTTATCCAATGGCAGGTTTGCATCAATATCAAATGTATGATGAAGACCTTGATCGCATTGCAACTCATTTGAAAAGCCTCTCACTTGAGCAACGCCAAAAGGTTGAAGGACTGTCAAAGGATCGAGCAGATATTATTATCCCTGCTATTGAAACATTTTTGTTACTCTATCAGATCGTGCAGGCCAGTGGTTTTATTTTAAGTCAAAAAGGGTTACGTGAAGGTATTAATTATCAATTATTGTTAGCAGAGCAAAAAGATTATTTATTCCCCAACGTGCTTGAAGACAGTATACAAGAGTTAGTCATCGACTATGATTTAAATATGAAGCAAATTTTACATGTCCAATTTCTTACAAGAAAATTGTTCAACAAGCTAGTTGAAAAACATTTAAACATGCTTACTAAACAAGATTGGTTGATATTAACGCATGCGGCTTATGTGTTTAATTTAGGCGAATATATCGATGCTGAATCAAACGCACAGCATACTTTTTATTTACTTGCCAACCGAACGATTGACGGTTTAATGCATAAGGACAAGTTGAAAATTGCGCTAGTCGCCTCTTTTAAAAATAAAATGGTTTTCAAACAATTTATTAAGCCTTTCAAAACTTGGTTAACTACACAGGAGCAAAAAAAATTGCAATTGCTTGGTGCATTATTAAAGTTCACCTATTCATTAGACGCTACGAAACGACAGGTTATTAAAGATTTTGATTTGAAGATTAAACGGAAACAAATGAAGCTCACCTTATATGGTAAGAGTAATGTGAGCGCAGAAATGTATCAAAGTGAAAAACAAAAGAAACATATTGAGAAGGCCTTAGGAAAAGATATCGTTCTTAACTTTAAAACTTAACCATTGTTCATATAAGGAGAGAATCAGGTGGAGTTCCTAAATCATTCATTAAATACATTTAACCATCCTACACTATTTAATAATCGTGAAATTAGTTGGCTTCGTTTTAATAAACGTGTTTTGGAAGAAGCAATCAATAATAGTAATCCCCTTCTTGAACGGTTACGCTTCCTGGCCATTTTTTCAGCAAATTTGGATGAGTTTTTTATGGTTAGGGTAGCTGGTTTAAAAGACCAAGTGCAAGCGGGGTTTAATCGTAAAGACAATAAATCAGGCTTAACTCCTTTGCAGCAGTTAGCTGCAATTAACGAAGAAGTACATCCACTTGTCAACCAACAACAGGGTTATTATCAATCGATCAGACAGGAATTAACTAAATACGATATCACGATTTGTAAAATTGAACAGCTCTCAACTAAACAACAAAAGTGGTTAGCAAAATTTTTTGATAATATGATCTTTCCCGTCTTAACGCCATTAGCTATTGACGCATATCGCCCATTTCCTTTGTTAGCAAATAAATCTTTAAATATCGCCGTTGTTCTAAAAAGTAAAACAAATGATAATCAAGTTAATACAGCAATTGTTCAAGTCCCGGCATTGCTCGATCGCTTCATCCATGTCATCGGTAAGCACACTTATGTTTTATTGGAAGATGTCATTATTTACTTTCTCGATAAGTTATTTAATGGGTTTCAAGTTAAATCAACGACCATTTTTAGAATCACTCGAAATGCAGATATGAATATTCACGAAGAGGGCGCAAGAGATCTTTTAAAAGAAATTGAAAAGGAACTCAAAAAAAGACGGTGGGGGGCTGCCGTTCGGCTTGAAATAATGGGGGAAAAACATGATCGCCAGCTGATCAACTTCTTACAACACGTTTTAGACATCGATGAACCTGATCTATACTTTCAAAATGAGCCATTAGATCTTAGTTTTTTATTTGACTTTTATCAGCATTTAAAAACAGATTACGAAGCGTTAACTTATCAAACACTGATCCCTCAGCCAGCTCGAGAATTCAATTCAGCACAAGATATTTTTGAACAATTGAAAGCTAAAGACATCATGCTACACCACCCATATGAATCATTTGAAGTTATTGTCGATCTTATTGAAACAGCAGCACAAGATCCAAATGTGTTAGCAATAAAACAAACCTTATACCGTGTAAGTGGTGACTCACCTATCCTCGAAAGCTTAAAACAAGCCGCGGAAAATGGAAAGCAAGTGACCGTACTCGTTGAATTAAAGGCTCGCTTTGACGAGGCAAATAATGTTCAGTGGGCAAAAATGCTCGAAAAAGCTGGTTGTCATGTCATCTATGGTATTAATGGATTAAAAACACATAGTAAAATTACCTTAATTGTTCGGAGAGGGGATCATCGGATCGAACGTTTTGTTCATTTAGGAACAGGGAATTATAACGATCAAACCGCTTCACTATACACTGATTTATCAATCCTGACCGCCCGTCGTCAACTCGCAATTGACGCAACAAATTTCTTCAACTTTTTAAGCGGTTATACAAATAAACCTACTTTCCATTATTTATCCATGTCACCTTATTCGATTCGTCAAGATTTCTTAAATTATATTGATGACGAAATTGCGCACCAACATCAATTTGGTAATGGCAGAATCATTGCAAAAATGAACGCATTAACAGACAAACCATTAATTATCAAATTTTATCAAGCTTCTCAAGCAGGGGTGAAAATTGATTTAATCGTTAGGGGCATTTGTTGTTTGAAACCAGGTATCCCTGGTGTTAGTGAGAATATCCGTGTCCTTAGCATTGTTGGACGTTTCCTAGAACACAGTCGCATCTACTATTTTCATAATAATGGTGATGAGCGCTATTTGTTGTCTTCTGCTGACATGATGACAAGGAATATGGTCAAACGGATTGAACTTCTCTTTCCAGTACTTGATCCAAACCATCATGAACGTTTAAAAACAGCTTTACAGTTATTTTTAACTGACAATACAAACACACGAGAACAAGATGCCAATGGCTATTATCACTACCTTTCATCAGCAGATCAAACAAATAAGCTTAACAGCCAATTAAAATTATTTGATTTTGCCTATAAACTAATGGATGATGAAGAATAACTTTTATAAAGCCATCTGTGCATTTTTAACTGGTCTAGCTAAGCTAAAACCGAATGATTATTTCACCTATCATTCGGTTTCTTTTTTAATAAATATTTATTTGTGGTGTGACTGCTTTTTGCTATGTTATCGCTTATTATCTAATATCGTGTAATGGTTCAAGCAGGTAATCTTGAATAACTAAATCATCTAAAGATTTAAACGTGTAACCTTGTTCGCGGAAAGTTTTAATCATGTGTACCAAAGCTTTTGCATTATCCTCTGAAACGGTGTGCAACAAAATAATTGCCCCCGGATGGAGCTGTTTCTCAACTTGTTGATAGGCCGATTCCCAGCCTTTCTTTTGATCACTATGCCAATCGACGAATGCTAGCGACCAGAAAACATGGATATACCCTAACTCACTTGCCCACTTTATTGTATCTTCATTAAATGTACCACCTGGTGGTCTAAAGTATTGTAACTTATCTATCCCCGTTATTTTTTCTACCGCACGATCTAAATCCGTCAACTCTTTTTCAAAATTAGGTTTAGTCAAACCAGTAGAATCAGGGTGATGATAAGAATGATTACCAAGGAGGTGACCTTCTGCAACCATCCGCTTAATCAGTTCAGGTTCACTTCTCACATAATGACCAGTGACAAAGAAAGTAGCAGGAACTTGTTCTTCTTGAAGCACATCTAGTATACCTGCTGTATAACCTGCTTCATAACCATTATCAAATGTTAAATAAATATTCTTCTCTTCAGAATCATCAATATAATAGCCACCATATTGTTTTAGCAAATCACCATATTTTCCAACATCAGGTGGTTGATGATCATACCCTTTTTTAAATCCCCAGCCATAAGCATAGCTTGACTGTGGTAACATGAAGGCCATAACAGTTATTATAAGTGTTACAAGTACACACTTCTTCAAATCTTTCACCTGCTTTTTTCTTTAGCTTACCGAAAGATCGAATCAATTATACAATTGTTTTATAAAATTAATGCAGCTAACCAACCAAAAATAATAAGTGGGATATTAAAATGTATAAATGTTGGTACACATGTCCCCCAAATGTGATCATGCTTGCCATCTGCATTCAAGCCAGATGTTGGACCGAGTGTACTATCACTTGCCGGTGAACCTGCATCGCCTAATGCAGCAGACGTCCCAATCAAAGCAGCAATTGCAATTGACGAGAAGCCAGCTGCAATACCAATCGGAACATATAAAGCTGCTAAAATTGGCACAGTAGCAAATGAAGAACCCATACCAAGTGTAATCAATAAGCCAACCAACAATAACACGATCGCAATTAACGCCTGGTTTGTTCCTAGCATCGTTTCTGTCATTTCAACAAATGCCGTAATAGCGCCAACTTCTTGTAGCAAATGACCAAATCCAGCGGCAACAAGCATAACAAAGGCAATTGTGCCCATCATCTTTATTCCTTCGGTCATCACACGATCACCCTCACGAAATGGAACAATAAGCAAAATAAACATTAGCATCAATCCGGTTAATGCACCAATAACTAATGTTTGCGTTAATATCTGGACAATAAGTGCAGCTAAAATCGCGATTAGTGTTAGTGCATGCTTGCGATTAAAGCGTGGATACGCCTTTTGTTGTTGCTCCTCAACTGAAGCGTTGTCTTCTTGCTCGATTTCAATTGGCTTACGATAGCTTACAAATACCGCAAATAATAAACCGAAAACCATCCCTAATCCAGGTAACGCCAATGATTTGGCTATATCGCCGATTGAGATAGCAAGTCCATTTGACGCCATCCCTGATTGAATCGTTTGATGAAAAAGCAAACCATAACCAGCAGATATCGTAACATAAGGTGCTTTCAGTCCAAAAGTCAATGCTGTTGCTACAGCCCGACGATCTAATTTCATTTGATCAAATAACTTAAGTAAAGGTGGAATTAATAAAGGAATAAAGGCAATATGAACGGGAACAAGGTTTTGCGACAATGACGCAATCCCTGCAATGAATAATACCAAAATCGCGCGTTTCCCCGACATAAAATTAATTAAATAACGAACAAGAATAGTCGTAATGCCGGTATAGGAAATAGCAACCGCGAATCCCCCTAAGATGATATAGCTTAAAGCCGTACTTGATTGTTCTCCCATCCCATCAATGACCAAACGTATCGCTTCAATTATCGACAAGTTTGCCAGTAATCCTGCAATCACACTTGAAATTAGTAGTGCAATTAACACATGTACGCGTAATAAACTTAGTAATAATAAACTTAATACTGAAATAATAACAATCCATTCCATAACATTGACTCCCTCTTTTTCTTTAATGCTTTACTATGGTAAAGCATTATTGCAAAAAAATCAATCCCTTTTTAAAGGATTGATTGAAAAAAATTATGCTAACTTTTGTTCCATTTCTTCAATTAATTTGATTAAACGATCAACATCCTCTATTGACGCCTGACTTGGTTCCAATTTATCCAGTTGGTTGAGGAAAGCTTGTAATTGTTTTTTCAATTGGTCAATGTTAACATCTTGGCACATATCGTAACTCCTTTTTTATTAAAGATACCGTCCGTAAAACCCACACCACAAAATGGAAGCTAACGCTCATCTATTTAAACATAAGTTAACGGCCGCTAATGTCCTTCATTCTACAATCAATCTTTTGGGGGCAGTAACCAATCCCACCACTGATTGAAGGTTTGTTTTATGCATCCTTTCTATATTAAGCGAAAAAGCTACTGCTGTCCAATCACTCTCCAATCATGTTATAATGAAAACGAACATTGAGATCAGCTGTTTAGACGAGAACGAATGGGTGGAAACGTCCTGGTTACTCAACATCTAATCAGTTGAGGGACGAAAGCTCCTACTAATTGAAGGTTCGTTTTATTGGAGGTAAAGTAATGGATTTTTCTTGGCAGCGTTTTTTAGAAATCATGACGCTTATATTTGAACATAATTTAACAAAAATAGCACTTGGTGGTTTAGTCATTTTAATTTTGGTTGCTCTACTCCAACGGCTTGTCCGTTCCGTGCTCTCCCGTACAACACTTATTGACGGCAAAGAATCAACAACGATTATATCGCTTATTCATTCGATTATTAAATATATTGGCTCAATTGGCTTTATCTTTTATGCCTTATCTGTGTTTGGCTTGGACATAGGTGGCATGCTAGCTGGTGCAGGTGTCCTTGGTATTGTCATTGGTTTCGGTGCTCAAAGTCTTGTACAAGATCTATTAGCAGGTCTCTTTATCGTATATGAAAAACAGCTCCAAAAAGGAGATTGGGTTATTGTAAATCAACAATATGAAGGTTTAGTTGAAGAAGTAGGTTTTCGGGTTTTAAAAATCCGGACATGGTCAGGAACCATTATTTCTGTTAATAATGGTCAAGTACAAACAATCGAAAATTTCAATCGCGAGAAGATGCGACTGATTGAAACCATCACAACAAGCTTTTATGAAGATCCATCGAAAGTGATGCGTGTCTTGGAAGAAGCTTGTGCAGAATTAAATCAAAGACTTAGTGAATACTTAAAGAAAGATTTGTCTGGTGACCCTGTTGAGCCGTTTAAACTAATTGGGATGGGATCACTTAATGATCATTATCACGGCTATAATTATATCATTACCGGTTTATGTCAAGATTTAACCTTCTTCCCAGCAGCACGTGAGGCCCGATCTATTATTGCTCAACATTTATATAAGCACCACATTCAAATGCCAGAACAGCAAATTATTACCCGACATAAAGAAACAAATAACTAATAAAACCAACGATCGGTAGTAGAAATCCGTTATCCGTCGCCTATATAGCTTTACTCTGCTCTCTATTTTGAGGCGATTGATTAACGAACGGTTATTTAAATAAGCTAGTATATCGCTGTTTCTTTAGCGAATATACTAGCTTTTTATATTTGGTATTTTTAATTTTCGGCTCTAAAATATGTGTTGTAGTAACGGTACATCTTCCACTTTTCTATGAGCAAAAGAGGAAGATGTCATTTACCACATGTTTAAATACAGAAGTCCAAAAGCTTTTCGTTAACTTAAGTGGAATGCTAAATAATGCTGAATCGGCAACCATGTCATCACTTCTTCTTCGACGACATTCTTTATTTTTAGGGTTTGATTTCTACCAGTCATCGATAAGTAGACTTCTCCGTATGTTATTATACCTGATTCTTTGACTGCGGCCGCATATGCCTCTAACCTTTCTGCTCCTGCTTCATTTGCTAGAGGAATTTGTTTCTCAGTCGTTGCGCCAAAAACAGCTTTGTAAGCAATCGGCCATTCCACCCGCTCACTAACACTAGTTAAAACCATAGATTGAACTTGATCACTATTAGCGACTTTATTTTGTATTCCACCACTGATTTGTGCTTCTTCGTTTTGCAAATAAGTGAGCGGGGTACCTGAGACAAAATTTTCATTAATTTTTTGATAGGCCCAATTCACAGAGGTTTCCTTTGATTGATAATGAAGCGGCCATCTGCCTAAATAGACCTCACTTGAGTAGCCAAACGCAAACTTCGAATTATTCACATCGGTGGCATTAAGTTGCTCAATAAAATGTGGATTGGTAATCTCAACTTCACTCTTCTTTAATAGTTTTTCAACAAATCCTTCAACATCAATATCTTTAATCGTTTCTTGCTTTTGTTCTACTGTGTTTTCTTCTTCTACCGATTGAACATGTGAAGGTAAGTTTTGAGAAAAAGTTGAAATAAAATCTGTTGCCGCGGTTACTGGCGTAAATGTACAAAGAAAAAAGAGAATAGGTAACATAAACTTCATTTGCTCGTTTCCTTTCAATTCATTTTTCAATAGTTTACGTCAAACCGGTTATTTTTATGTAAGATTTACTATCAGCATCAGTCGAGGCCCCACTTTACTAGCAAAACATGCTACTAAAGTGGGGCTTTGATTAACTCCATTAGCTAGCAGGACTTATACATTCCTGGTTACCTAGGTAATGAACGCTCTTTTTTCTAAATCATTGTGTTTATCTCATATGAAAGTCAATCAAATAAACACTTTGATTTTTAAACGCTAATTTAGTGAAACTAATTCTAATGTTTCCACAATATCAATGCTATCTTCAACAGATCGAATAATAGCACACTTTGCTCGTGCATTTTCTAGCACGCGATAGAGCTTATCAATGTTTAGATTTCTTCCTTTAACAACAAAATGCAACTTAATTCTTTTAATGCGGTTACCTTCTTTTTCATCTTTAGTCACTTCACTTCTAATAAAGAAATCATCAACATGGGTATGATGTAGTTCTAATAAATCAGTGAATTCTTGAGCACTTGAGCCAGCAATGGCCGATACCAACAAATGTTCCGGTTTATAGCCATGGTATAAATCTTCCGAAACATCTAAAATACCATAAGCTAATTCAACACGAATACCTTCTTCTTTAAATTTAAATAACATAACATCGACTCCTTCTATTCGTTCGATTATTTTTATCTACCCTTTTTAAGTAAGCAATATGCTTTTTATGAGAATGGATTGTTTTTTAGGCGTTAAAGCCTTAAAGTTATAGTGGTGCAAAAGATTATATACTTTGGAGGTGAAACGACATGCTCACAAACCGAGCGCGTTTCTGGGTACTGATTAGTTTTATTATGATTTCAGGATTTGTACAAGGGATGCTACTTCCCTTATTAGCAATCATCCTAGAACAAACCGGTGTATCTTCTTCAGTTAATGGTCTACATGCTACGGGTTTATATATTGGCGTTCTAGTCGCTTCACCTTTTATGGAAAAACCTTTACAAAAATTTGGTTACAAGCCGCTGATTTTATTTGGGGGCGCGATGGTATTTGGTGCTTTAACATTATTCCCTTTGTGGCAGAATATTTGGTTCTGGTTTGTTCTTCGCTTCATAATCGGTATCGGTGATCATATGTTAAGCTTTGCTACACAGACTTGGATAACATCAACTACCACTCAGAAAAATCGTGGTCGAACGATTGCCATCTACGGGTTATTTTTTAGCCTAGGCTTCTCGTTAGGCCCTTTAATGGCACAACTTGTGTCACTTCATGAACATATGCCTTTTATCACAGCCGCTTTTCTCTGCTTCGGTGTTTGGCTGATCGTATGGTTTGTTAGAAATGACTATGTAACAGAAGACGATACATCAATCACTGTTCAATTGGCTGCTACATCTACCTTAGGGAGATTTATAAAAACAACTAAAATAGCTTGGATTGCTTTATTAGCACCGTTCACTTACGGAATTTTAGAAGCATTGCTTCATAGCACATTTCCTATTTACGGTTTGAGAATTGGTCATGGTATCGGACGAATTTCATTAATTATTTCTACCTTCTCCGTGGCAACATTATTAACTCAAGTTCCACTTGGGGCACTCAGCGATCGTGTTGGACGTGATCGTGTCCTCCCTGTAGTTACAGGATTAGGAGTAATTATCTTTTTACTTAGTGCTCAATTTGACACTTACTTTCTCGGATTAACCATTACTTTTGCAATAGCGGGTATGTTACTAGGATCGTTGTTTTCGATGGGTGTGTCTTATATGGCAGACCTATTACCACGCACCTTACTTCCATCTGGTAATATTATGTGTGGTATTACTTTTAGTATTGGAAGTATGATAGGTCCCTATCTAGGAGGGCTAATTATTAATTACTTCCCTAAGCTATCCTTTTTTTATATCATTGTAGTTGTTTTGTTTATTATAACTTTTTTATTTGTAATAAAAAAGCAACATGCTCTAATAAAAGAAAAAAACATCTAAAAACAGCTAGCGATAGCTTTCCTCATTTTTTAAAAAAGAAGCTCCGAACATGGGATTATTCGAAGCTTCTTTAATACATTCATCATATTTATTAACTCAACTTTCGCACACTGAAAATAGTTATTCAACCTTCTCATACGTTTAAACACTATTTCATTCCGATAAGCAAAGGATTCGCTTTTCGCTGGGATGGCTTCAGCTAACTTGAGTCGCAAAGATCACGCCTCAAGTGGATCTTCAGCTCATCCTATGGGAGACTGCTGAAAAACTAACCCCTGGGGGGATTTTGAATTTAAAGGATTTTGTACTCACTCCAGTTACAGACGATCGCTTTCCGCGGGCACCGGCACAAAAGCGTTATCTATTTTCACTCCTTACGTCGTAAAATAGTGACGCTCTAGCCTGAGGCTGATGCTATTCCTCAAGGCGTCTCATCCATTGGCTTTCTCCGTTTGATATGGCGGTTCTTTCTATATGTTTTTTTGCAGTTGAAGTTAGACATTCTACACAAGAATGACTCAAGCACCCAGCAGTCCCATAGACTCCTATGGGAAAAGCGCGAGCTGAAGATCCACTTCGGCTAGTGCCTGTTGGTTGCCGAAGTTAGCTGAAGCCGTGCCCATGGAAAGCGAGGGGACTACTGGGTGCGCTGCGCTAATGATTATATTGTTTATTAATCATCATCTAACACGTACAAAAATAAATGAATACTACTTTTTCAGCAGTCTCCATCCTATTTCCGCAGGAGTCTCAATCCTTGCTTATCCCAACTTAGACTGGTGGTTCATACTAAATCAGATGAGAAAGTTGAGTATCTGATTAAATATAACAACATTAAATAGAAATCACTTGTTCTATTTTTTCATTTCTGATTTACGAAGCGATTAAAGTGTTGTTCTAATTGCTCTTGAACAAAAGCAATACAAATGCATAGTGGCCAGTAAATAAGTGCGACAAGAATATACATGGTTAATGTATCAAAAGTTCGCCCACCTGCAATTTGTGTTTTCTGAAACAATTCAGGAACGGTAATAACAGCGGCTAGTGAGCTCGCCTTAACTAAATCTAAGAAAATATTAGTTAATGGTGGAATGGCTATCCGAGCCGCCTGAGGTAAAATAATGCCAGCCAATGCTTTTCGATAATTTAATCCTACTGTGAAGGCCGCTTCCCATTGACCGTCATCTACGCTACTTAGCGCAGAACGGTTCACTTCTGCAATATAAGCTGCACTGTTAAGACCAAAGCCGAGAATAGCGGCTTGAAAAGCAGAAAATTCAATTCGAATAGCAGGTAAACCAAAATAAATAATAAAGAGAAAGACGAGGATGGGCGTTCCTCGCATAAAAGAGATGTAAAGACGTGCCGGCCAACGTAACCATCGACTCTGATGATGACGAGCTAATGCTAGCGGCAAGCCAATCGCCATGCCAATCGCCATACTAATAAAAGAAACATAAATGGTCATTGGCAAACCACCTAATATAAATGGTAAATTTTCAATTGCTAGTCTTACATCAAAAAAACCGACCAAACCCATCCTTCTCACTCCTTATTACAAATCTAATCCTTCAATTTCTTCTACGTCCTCTGTCGTTGGTTCAGAGGCATCTTCTTCATAAAATTGTATCGCTAACTCCGATAAGGTTCCATCAGCTCTCATTTCTTCAAGCACTTCATTAATAACTTCAGTCAATCGATCTTCATCCTTTTTCATCACAATAGCCTGCTCAGTAGGATGGAATTTTAAATCTGGATGGATCATAATATCAAAATCAGGGAATGCAGCCACACCAAATGTTGACAAATAATAATCATTGACAATTACATCCGTACGACCCGTGGAAACATCACGTAAGTAAGCCTCATTATTGGCATTACCATAAGTAACAACTTCAGCACCGTAATGTTCGGCAATTTGACTATAAATCGTTGTTGCGCCACCACCTGCTTTTTTTCCATCTAAATCTTCAAGACTGTGAATACCGGAATAATCACTTTCTCTTACCACCATCGTTGAATAAGAATACTTGTAAGGTTCTGAAAAATTAAATTGTTGCTTACGATTATCGGTCGCTTCAATATCATTAGCGGCTAAATCAATCCGGCCACTATCAATCGCTGGTAACATACTATCAATACTCATTTCTTCAAATTGAACCTCTACATTTAATCGGTCTGCAATTTCTCGAATCACTTCTACATCATAACCTGTTAACTGGTCTTGATCATCATAATAAGAAGCATTAATAAGTGTTCCAGAAGTCGCTACTGTAATCTCTCCAGATGCTTCGATCTCACTCCACAAGTCATCGCCTTGGGTAGTTTCATCTTCACCACCTTGAGTATCCGTTTCGTTATCTTGCTCAGTTCCACACGCTGCCAATAAAAATACAGCAAATAATAGTAACATTAATGTCTTTTTCATACGCATTTTTTGGTCCCCCATTTATTTTTTTATTTGATTCTGTTATAAAAGATAACAGTTTTTGTCTATTAAATCAAGAAAAAACAGCTCTGTATTATATTTTTTATCGATATCTGTTATATAACATAATAATGCACCGCCTTTGTTTTATGTCACAGAATGTTCAAAATTAATTTTCACAGCTAAATTTAAATTGTCTTATAATAAATTTATGATATAATCTAATTATAATAATTATTATTTAATATAACTAAATAAACCTTTATATATCAATGAATTAGGTCAATATTAATGATTATTATTATCAATTAAAAAAGGAGTTGATTGTTTTTGCTTTCTTTAACTAAAATTATTCTAAATAATAATCAGATTCATTCTCAATTAGAACGAAATATTTTTTCTGGTATTAAACACCATTCGGAACTTATAGCTTCACTTATCAGTGGGGGGTTAATCATTACTGCTTGGTTGTTCACTTCATCTCTATCTGAATTTATGTGGATAACGATACATTTAGCTGCTTTTACAATTGGTGGCTTTGCCAAAGCAAAACAAGGCATTCTTGATACATTTAACAACAAAACATTAAATGTGGAGTTGCTAATGATTTTAGCAGCAATTGGCTCTGCCACGATTGGTTATTGGGCAGAAGGTGCCATCCTGATCTTTATTTTCTCCCTATCTGGCGCATTAGAAACATACACACTTCAAAAAAGTGAACGCGACCTTTCAGCATTATTAAAATTACAACCCGATACAGCTTTAAGAATTAATGATGGTGAAGAAACGGTCGTGTTAATCGAAGATTTGATAATTGGCGACTCCCTTCTAATCAAGCCAGGGGAACGTGTGGCTGCGGACGGTATTATAACAACAGGTCGATCGACTGTTGATGAAAGCGCCCTAACAGGGGAATCGATCCCCGTCGAAAAATCAATTGGTGATCATGTCTACGCAGGCACAATCAATAAAAGCGGTCGCTTAACGATGGAGGTGACCACGGAAGCAAGTCAATCTTTTGTCCAAAAAATTATGGCATTGGTTCAACATGCTCAAAATGAAAAATCACCCTCGCAACTATTTATTGAACGTTTTGAAAGTATTTATGTCAAATCGGTATTAACATTGGTTGGTATGATGATCGTTCTACCTTACTTTCTGTGGGGATGGAGTTTTACTGATACCATTTATCGGGCGATGATTTTACTTGTGGTAGCTTCACCGTGTGCATTGGTCGCTGCCATTACACCTGCAACACTATCGACGATTTCCAATGGCGCTCGGCAAGGTATCTTATTCAAAAGTGGTGTTTTTATAGAAAATTTAGCACATGTTAAAGCCATTGCTTTTGATAAAACGGGGACATTGACCATGGGGACACCGAAGGTTACTGATTTCCTAGTCAAACCTGGAGAAGCTAAAGAAGAAATTATGAAAAAGATTAAAGAAATTGAAACAGGATCATCTCATCCGTTGGCAGAAGCCATTGTTCAATATGCTGAAACTTACGAAACACCTGAACAGACTATAGAAATTAATGAAATGATAGAAGAGACTGGCATCGGTATTAGAGCTGTAGTCAATCAAGAGTCATGGGCTATTGGAAATCAAAAAATAGTCAAGACAGGGCAGCAAGATAACTGGTTTGAAGAAGCGGTGATACAGTTAACCACTGAAGCAAAAACACTTGTATTTGTGACACGCCAAGATGAAGTCATCGCTATTCTGGCATTAAAAGATCAAATCCGCCAAGATACAATTGAAGCGATTCGCGCCTTTAAAGCTAGTGGTATTCATACAGTTATGCTTACTGGGGATCACAAGAAAACAGCCCAAGCGATTGCTAATGAAATAAAAATTGACCAATATATTGCCAATTGCATGCCAGATGATAAAGTTCATGCATTAAAGGAATTACAGAGTAAGTATACATCGGTGATGATGATCGGTGATGGTATTAACGATGCCCCTGCTCTTGCTACAGCGGATATTGGGGTTGCAATGGGTGCAGGCACTGATGTTGCAATAGAAACAGCAGATATCATTTTAATAAAAAATAAGCTTGAAAAGATGTCCCATGCCCATAAATTGTCAAACCGAATGAATCGCATTATTAAGCAAAATGTCTTTTTCTCTATTAGCGTCATTCTAGTATTGATTGTCTCTAATCTTTTACAAGTTATTAATTTACCTTTAGGCGTTATCGGTCATGAAGGAAGTACGATTCTTGTCATTCTCAACGGATTACGCATGTTAAAATAACAAAATAACCTTCTCTACTTTCATTTGATACCTAAAGAAGGGCTAACTTATTGATAGAAAGCTAAACATATAAGGCATTATGTTTAGCTTTCCCTACCTATCCCTGCGCTTCATTAGCTGACCGTTTTCGGATTATTTCTGTATGTTGTCTCCCCCATTGATGCATAGCTTCTAATATAGGTTTCAAAGTCTCGCCATACACGGTGATTGTATATTCAACTTTAGGTGGTACCTCCGGGTAAACCTTCCTACTAATAATGCCTTCTTCTTCTAATTCACGCAATTGCTTCGTTAGCATCTTCTGCGTTACATTCGGAATACGACGCTTAAGTTCATTAAAACGCAGCGTGCCCTCACTCAGTAAATGCAACAAAATAATTGGTTTCCATTTGCCCACTAATATATTTAAAGCATCACTCACTTGACATGCATCAGGTTCAATTGTCATTATTCTCCCTCCCCTCAAGTATGTGTAGATATTATTCATCACAGATAAGCGCCCGTAAAACACCCGTCTCAAACTTGAACGTAGCGCTCATCGATTTAGGCGCGAGCTAACCACCACTAATGTCCTGCTTCACTCAACCAATACTCAATCGGTGAGGAACGAAGACGTCCACTGGGTCAGGGTTCGCTTTATTGACATGACAAAGCAGATCTTAATAGTATCTTTTAGGATACTATACCACTTAAATGTACGTACTTACAAAAAAACGGTTTATCACTTAAAATAGGGTACTATAAATATAAAGAAAGGTTGATAAGATGGAACAATACAGGATAAATAAAGATGCTGGCTTAGAATTTGGTATCTACTCACTGGGTGATCATTTAGCTAACCCCAATAATGGCAAACGGATTTCTGCTTCACAGAGACTACATGAGATCATTACGTTTGCTCAATTAGCTGATCAGGCTGGCTTGGACTTCTTTAGCGTAGGCGAAAGCCATCAACCGTATTTCACGACACAGGCACATGCCGTTGTGTTAGGTGCAATTGCTCAAGCAACAAGGAATATTAAAATCGGCAGTTCTTCAACAATTATTAGTACGTCTGATCCCGTTCGTGTTTATGAAAATTTCGCTACCCTTGACCTTATTTCACAGGGACGAACAGAAATCATAGCTGGTCGAGCATCTCGTGTAGGATTATTTGATTTACTCGGTTATAACCTTAATGACTATGAAGCTTTATTTGAAGAAAAATTTGAACTCTTATTGAAAATCAATAAACAAAAGATTATCAATTGGGAAGGACAATTCCGTCCACCATTACAAAATGCTGAAGTATTACCACGCCCACTCAATCATACATTACCAATCTGGCGAGCAGTTGGTGGTCATTCAGCAAGTGCGATTAAAGCAGGTAGACAAGGGGTTCCTATGTTCTTGGCTCATTTAGGCGGTCCAGTGACTACCTTTAAACAAACGATAGATGCATACCGCGAGGCGGCAAGCGAAAGTGGCCATGATCCAGAGCAACTTCCTGTTGCTACAGCAGGGTTCTTTTATGCCGCTGAAACCTCGCAACAAGCCTTAAAAGACTTATACCCTCATATTAATGAAGGGATGAAAAAAACAAATGGACAAGGCTTCCCAAAACAGCACTTTGCTCAAGGTATTGAACGCCATAATGTCATGAATATCGGAAGTCCGCAACAAATCATTGAAAAAATACTTTATCAGCATGAAATGTTTAATCATCAACGCTATATTGCACAAATTGATTTTGGTGGCATGCCATTCGATCAATTGCAGCGAAACATCGATATCATTGGTTCTGAAATTTTACCAGCTATACGCAAGTACACCAGAAAAAACGATAACTGATTACTTTTCACTCGTTCATATAAAGCTAGAAAGTTAAGGAGTTGACGTTATATTATGAATATAGTAGCACTATCCGGTTCTAATGTCGGAACAAAAACAAAAATCGCAATAGATTACGCGGTCGATAAATTAAAAGAAACTGAAGAAAACCAGCAAATGGTTACACTTGATTTATCAGCGTACGATATTCAATTTAGTGATGGGCGAAATTATTTAGATTATAAAGGGGATACCGCATACGTAGCTAAAACAATTATGGAAGCTGATGTAATTATTATAGGAACACCCATTTTTCAAGCATCTATTCCTGCATCATTAAAAAACATTTTTGATTTACTCCCAACAGATGGCTTGCGTGATAAAATTGTTAGTATGATTGTTACAGCTGGCTCACAGCGACACTATCTAGTAGCTGAAATGCAACTCAAACCTATTTTAAATTACATGAAAGCACATGTCGTTGAAAACTATGTTTTTATTGAGGAGAAAGATTATCACATGAAGGAAATAATTAATGATGATGTTTTCTTACGCATTGATCGTTTACTTGAGGATACCTTCACTTTATCTGAAGTCTACCAAGACGTTCAAAAGAAAAAAGACGCAGCTTATGGATTTTAATCACTTCAATCAACTATTATCGACCTACTCAACATTCATTTTCATCATGAAATGAACCACCAATCAGTGGGCGTTTTACGCATGATTGTCTACGATAAAGCAAGCAAGAGGTTGGGACAAAAGTAAAAGACGTAAGATCAGTTGCGAATGATCCGTTTGTTTTGTGAATGGATTATTCGTCTTTATTATATTAAAACGAATGATATCAAATAGCTGAGGAAATATGCGACACTCTAGCGGGAACAGCACGAGCTGAAGATCCATTCAGTAAAGCGCTTTTGGCTTTACTGAATTAGCTGAAGCCGTGCCCGCAGAAAGGGAGTATATTTCCTCTGCGGGTATGTGATAAACCTACACATTCTAACATCATTCGTATTTGGAGAGCATATTTTTGTTATGTCCCGGCCTCTTGTGTTTTTACAGTATCAAACCACTTTACTTTCGCCCACGATAGGCAGCAACCATCGCATTAATTTCACCACCGGTAATAATTATGATACCAGAGATATAAAACCAAATCATCAAGACAATCACACCACCTAAGCTCCCGTACGTAGCCGAGAAATCGCCCATCGTATTGACATAAAAAGAAAAACCAAGTGAAGAAGCTTGCCAACCTAATGTAGCAAATAACGCTCCAAATAATGTATCTTTTATATAAACTTTCGTATTCGGCGCCAAACGATACAAATAGAGAAAAACAATAAAGAAAACAGAAGATGAAATGACCCACCTTAACGTATTCCATATCCCAATAAACTCTTCACTCGCACCGAAAAAGGAAAAAATGTACAGACCAATCATCCGACCAAACACAGGTAGCAGTAAGGCAACTACAATAAGTATTAGCACTGAAATTAATAATGATATCGCAATTAATCTTCCAACTATAAAAGAACGATTTTCTTCAACACCGTACGCCTTGTTTAAGGCGCGCATAATGGCATTGATGCCATTAGAAGCTGACCAAACCGTCCCAATAATACCTAAAGATAATAATCCACCGCTACTTGATTGAACCACTTGATCTAAGTTATTTTCAATCAATGCCATCGAATCGCCTGGAATGTACGTCCGCATCATATTCATTATTTCTTGATAATCAATTGGCAAATAACCAAGCAAGGTCACTAAAAAAATCAGTAGTGGGAATAGAGAAAGTAAAAAAAAGTAAGATAACTGTGCAGATAAACTAGTAACTTCATCATTTGAAAAACGTTTAAATAATGCTAATATAAAGGTTTTAACCGAATCAAAATAGTTATTTTTAGCCATACAACGGCCCCCATTCTTTTGATTCTATTTGTGTATTCGTTTTTTTTCAAATTCATCAATTAATAATTCAAATTGCGTCGCCAAATGAATGGTTAAATCTAATGTTTGAGTAGTTAATGCAACTGCGCTATTCATCGTTTGAGAACAACGTTGTACGATTTCACTAGGATGAGTAGAAACATATACTATACCACGTTTTGCTTCATTAATATTTTTGCTTAATGCAGTTCTTGTTTGTCGGTGTATGAGTGAAAGTGCACCACCTACACATGCACCTACTAATATACTCTTATAAAAAAGACTTTGACGCATCAAGTCACTTCCTTTGATTAATTTAGTTGGTTTGCTTTTTTTATTTCGTCAAGTAAAGCTTGACATCCTGCTTCTATTAACGCGTAGGTCTGATCAAAATCACCGGTGAAATAGGGATCAGGGACATTTTTCATCGAGGTACTATCTAAATAATCCATAAGTTTAGCAACAGCAGCAGTGGGTGCCTCTTTCTTTATCGTTGATAAATCTGCAATATTCTGATCATCCATAGCAATAACATAATCAAATGCATCTAAATCCTCTGCTGTAACTTGCCGCGCTGTAATCCCTTGATAAGAAATTTGTTTTTCATCGAGTTTAGCCTGTGTTCCTTGATGGGGCGATTTGCCTGTGTGCCAAGAACCCATTCCACCAGAATCAATCACAAAATGGTCAGATAGGCCTTCCTTTTCAACCAAATGTCTAAAATAGGCCTCAGCCATTGGTGATCGACAGATGTTACCTAAACAAACGAATAAAACCTTTATCATACTCTATACCCCTTTTCTTATTTTTTACACGCCAAACTTGACTAGCCTTTATGTAAATGAGCATGTTCACTTTGCTGTTAAAGTAACAATAAAACAAACCTTCAATCAGTTGACGTGTGCGTTCTTCTCACACTTATTAGTCGGCCGTCATCATATCCTCATGAAGTACTCTCTTATGCTGGGTAAAGAATAGCTTCCAACTCCGTTGCGGGTAATGGGCGACTATAATAATAACCTTGATAGTAATCACACTGATAATCCTGTAATAGCTTCAACACTTGTTCTTCTTCAACCCCTTCAGCAACTACTTTCAAACCAAAAGTATGAGCCAGTTGAATCATTGCCTTAACGATTTCTAGACTACTCGGCTCTACGAGCGCATTGCGAATGAAGGATTGATCAATTTTGAGAAAATGAATCGGGAACTTTTTCAAATAACCAAATGAAGAATAACCTGTACCAAAGTCGTCAATTGATAAAGATATGCCCATTTGCTTTAAAGTATGCATTGTTTTAATACAATCTTCTGTATTTTGCATGACGCTATTCTCGGTAATTTCAATTTCTAAATAGCTAGGATCCATACGCGTTTCAGCTATTATTTGTTTAATTTGCTCAGCAAAATCAAACCTTTGTAGTTCAATAGCAGATACGTTAACAGCAATCCTAATGGGATCATGTCCTGCCTCAACCCAACGCACATGCTGATGACAAGCCTCTCGAATGACCCACGCCCCGATTTGAGTGATAATCCCACTTTCCTCTGCTAAAGGAATAAATGTTGCAGGTGATATTGCCCCCTTCAAAGGATGATCCCATCGAATTAAAGCTTCCAAGCCTGTTACTTCGCCGGTTAAAACGTTTAGTTGTGGTTGATAATAAAGCTCAAATTCGTTACGCTGCAACGCCTTGCGTATATCCGCTTCAAGCAACAAAATATCATTATACATTTTGTTCATTTTTGGTGTATAAAACAAACGACTATTTCGCCCATTCACTTTACAATAATGCACAGCGATACTGGCATGATTGATCAGTTCGTCATCTGAAAATGCGTCTTCCCCATAATAACTTATACCAATCGAGGACGTCACGAAAAATTCATTCCCTTGTATGGCGATCGGTTGCTTTATTGCTAAAAGCATTTGTTCACTTAAGTCATGAATCGATGGGTGGGAATCATGAATAATAAGACTGAATTCATCACCACCATAACGGTATAAAACGCCTCTTTGCTTAACAAATTGACTTAGCCTATTGGAAATAATATCAATAACTTGATCACCTATAGGTTCACCTAAAGTATCATTAATATATTTTAATCGATCAATGTCACAGTACAACACAGCGAAAGGTACTTTTTCACCATTTAATACCGCCTGTTTTAGATCTTCACGGAATTTCGTCCGATTTGGTAGCTGTGTTAACGTATCAAAATAAGCAAGTTGCCTTACCCTTGCTTCCGCCTTTTCTAATGACGTAATATTTATCGAAGAACCAACCACTTCAATGACATCATTATGTTCATAAATAGGTGACAGCACGGTATATAGCGATAATCCATGAAAGTGATGTTTGAAATGCATTTCCTCACCTTCAAAAGCCTGATTGAAATAACGAGTGACCTCAGCAACTTTGTCAGTAAAAAAGATATTTTCAACCGCTTCCTTGCCTTGACCATTAAGTTTGTCCATCAATTTATCGGCCAATTTACCTTCAAACATTCGAAAATGATAGCTACCATTCGCCTTATGCCTATGTACACGAAAAGTCAAATTCATCAGCTGACTAAATACCTTTCGATAATCATCATCTAATGCCTCAATTAGACGTTTATCATCATGCTTAACATCACTAATATCTGTACGAAAGACAATAAAGGTTGTAAATTGCCCATTCGGATCAGGCGTAGGGATCACACACGTACGAAACCAAAACATCTCACCTTGCTTAGTAGCTGTACAAATATCACCTCGCCATACTTCTCCTGAACGAATCGTGTACCACATCTTTTCATAAAAATCGTTATGATGTACACCTGCATGTAAAATACGATAATGGTGGTGCAATAGTTCTTCTTGTTGATAGCCAAGTTGCTGGCAAAAATCCTCATTAATAAAAGTAATATACCCATCCACGTCCATAACCAGCATTTGAAAAGCTTTGCTTACCATCGTTTTCAATGTCTCATTAAACGCTAAATAATCTTTGAGGTAAGGGTAAAATTTTTTGTTGAACGTATCCTTAAGTTCCATTGTTGGCGCATGATATATTTCGTCTAGTAATTCTTCTATTTTTTTATGATCACGCTCATATTTAATTATATTTATTGTCATCTCTTCACCTTTTAATTGAATTGTCTATAACAACACGCTTTTACTTATTATACCTAATAATTTCAATAAAAAAAAGCAAGCAATTGTAATGATGACAATTATAAAGCGAACCTTCAATCAGTGGGCGTGTTCTTCCCCACTGATTGTTAGCTGAGTGAATCAGGACATTAGCGTCCGTTAACATCCGCCTAAATAAATCAAATTTACGCTCTATTTCGAATCGGTTGTTTTACGGACGGTTATCTGTGATAAAACGAACCTTTAATCAGTGGCCATTTGCATTGTTCGCTCACTATTGGCTAGTTGATTGAGTGAAACAAGGCAATAGCGCCCACCAACCTAAATCATTTGCTCTACTTTCCATGTTGATACAGATAGGTGTTTTATCGACGGTTATCTACGATAAATAAGTCCGCTTATCTACCCAAAGCAACAATCATTCCAAGTAAAGTTGAAAAATTAAATCAGCACATTAAGCTAAATACATTTATTTTATTTGCCCAGCAATAGTTTGTTGTAGTTCTTCGGCCAGTTGATTATGTTTCCAAGCTTTATACTGTTTTGGGTATATAGCTTGCCCGATCGTTAAAGAGACATGCGCTGGCTGAATTTTTCCATCTTTCTCTTCTAGCATTTTGTATGTTCCATCAATGGTAACAGGTACAATAGGAACTTCAGCTCTCGTAGCTAGCCGTAAACTTCCGGATTTAAACGTCTGAACATCCGGTCCCTTACTTCTTGTTCCTTCAGGGAAAACCACTATCGATTGGCCTAACTTTAGGCTTTCAACGCCGTCATCAATTACTTTAATAGCAGCACGTCGATTCGAACGGTCAATAAAAACACATTTTAACTGGATCATCCACTTACTTATAATCGGAATTTTTTTTATTTCTTGTTTTGCAATAAAACCAACTGGCTTATCCAAGTAAGCGAGCAAAACGAGAATATCAAATAACCCTTGGTGATTGGCAACAACTAAAACCGGTTGATCCGGAAGGTTTTCACGGCCTTTTACCGTTACGGTTGATTTTGTTTTTTCAATGACACGCTTTGAAACCCTTGCAGGTGTGTCAAAAATTTGCTTCGCCTTTTCTGGATAAGGAGAATCAGGGATTTTGGTCGCTTTTCTTAATTTGGTTAAACTTCCAAGTACTAAAATAGCTGAATATGCATAAATTAAAATGGTTTTCATTTTTAAAAATCTCCCTTTGTTTCTATCTCGTCACATTTACTCATTATATAAGATTTACCAACGACTTACGAGCACTAATTGTAACGCTTTTATATACTTAGGGATAATTTTTAGTCGGTATGGTACTTTTTGCTTTTGTCCTTTCCCTAGAAGACATGCTATACTATTGAACACTGTGGATATAGGTCATACTATGTTCATATACTCATTACAACTCAGATACGTACTGGAGGAAAAACACGATGTTTAACCATACAGCAATTGGAATTGATCTTGGTACAGCGAATATCCTTGTTTATACAAAGCAGAAAGGGATTGTTTTTAACGAACCCTCAGTTGTAGCTGTCGACACAAAAACAAATGAACTCGTTGCTATTGGACATGAAGCAAAAGAAATGATTGGTAAGACACCAAAAAACATCGTTTCAATCCGCCCTTTAAAAGAAGGCGTCATTGCGGATTATGATGTGGCTGCGCAAATGTTAAAAGCTATTTTACGTAAAGTGGCGAAAAAAATTGGCATCTCATTAAGAAAACCTGTTGTTATCGTCTGTACACCATCTGGAAGTACAGCAGTCGAAAAACGCGCGATTGAAAATGCTGTAAAAAGCTTTGGTGTTAAAGAAGTTCATTTAATTGAAGAGCCTGTTGCCGCTGCAATCGGAGCTGGGCTACCGATTAGTGAACCGATTAGTAGTGTCATTGTTGACATTGGTGGAGGTACAAGTGAAGTAGCCATCATTTCATACGGTGGTATTGTCACCTCTCGTTCTATTCGAATAGCTGGCGATAAGATGGATGAAGAAATTATACATTACATCCGTCAAAAAAATAACGTGCTGATCGGCTATCAAACCGCCGAACGCATAAAAAAAGAAATCGGTTATGCGTTAATCGATCATGATCCAATCTCCATTCAGATTAGTGGACGAGATCTTGTGAGCGGTCTCCCTAAAGAGATTACCGTCACTTCAGAAGAAGTTCAAACAGCGATTCGTGAATCATTAGAGCATATAGTAGGTACTATTCATGCAACATTAGAGGATTCTCCACCCGAGTTAAGTGGTGACATTGTCGAACATGGCATTACTTTAGCTGGTGGGGGTGCACTATTAAAAGGGATGGAACAGTGGTTGCGTAAAGAATTAGCTGTTCCGGTTAGAATAGCAGAAGATCCACTCAATGCTATTGCCATCGGTACAGCAGAATCGATTAAACAAATGAGCAAATTTAAAAGGCTTGGTTAACAACCAAGCCTTTTAAATTTATAAATGGACAGTCAATACTTCAGTTTCACCTTTAACAACGGTTTGGTTAATATTTTTATCTACTGATGCGACATCACTTGTGATCACTAATGGCGTAATTGTTTTAGCTTTCTCTTGAACAAAATCTAGATCAACCGTAATCAGTGGGTCACCAACATTGACTTTATCACCTTCTTGAATATGAGCAGTAAATCCTTCTCCATCAAGCATAACGGTATCTAAACCAATATGGATCAAATATTCAATCCCTGCATTTGACTTAATTCCTACGGCATGTAAGGTTGGAAATAAATTCACAATTTGACCACTTATCGGCGCCACAATCTTACCATCCGTCGGTTTAAAAGCTAATCCATCTCCCATCATTTTTTCAGAAAATGTAGGATCTGGTACTTCAGTGATATCTACCGCTTCACCAGTAATTGGCGATACTAATACCTCTTTGTCTACTTTCTCTTGTTTACCAAATAACTTTTTAAACATTTATAGCTACCTCCCAAGATTTTCACTATAATTTGTATTTACCCTACTTCTGTCATTATAAAGCAAAATCAAGCTAATTCATATCGATTTTGTTGAATAATTCTTTTAAATTCGACAATTCCTCTGCTGTAAATGTAATTCCCTTCCCCATCTTTTCATGATTTGGGCCCCAATCTCGCAAATCATATTTAGGCTCACGATTATTCCATGAAATGAGGTTTAACTCTTTTTTCCACCCTGAAGATGATTCTGATAGAACGCCAAGCTCTTTTAAAATTTCAAATTGTATATTAGCCACTATTCTCCCTCCTTAATGATGGGCCAATCACTTAATGAATCGATCGTATAGGTTGGCTTAACCTTTATGCTTTTAAGTTCGTCTTTCGTTGTTACTCCAGAAAAAACAAGTAGCGAGTCAATGCCAGCCTGAATACCAGCTAAAATATCTGTATAATAGTTATCCCCTACCATAACCGTTGAAGCTTTATCAGTACCTAATACTTCTAATGCTTGTTCTACTATGATTGATTCAGGTTTACCAATAAATTGTGGCTTAACGCCTGTAGTAACAGACAAAACAGAAATGAGCGATCCGGCACCTGGTAAAAAACCACGTTCACTCGGTAATGCCACATCACCGTTAGTGGCGACAAATTTTGCACCGTTCCGGATCGCTAGTGCTCCGATCGCTAATTTTTCATATGTAATATCACGAGCTAGTCCCATGACAACATAATCAATCGCCTCATCGGTTAAGGTTAAACCTGCTTCTTCCAAAGCTAACGTTAAACCTTCTTCTCCGATCGGATAAACACGCGCACTTGGCGCTTGTTCTGCAATATAAGTAGCTGTTGCCATACTCGTTGTAAACACATCTTCTTCACGAGCAGGTACGTCCATCTCTCGTAATTTCGCAGCTACATCACGAGGATGTTTAGTTGAATTATTGGTTAAAAAAAGATAAGGAATGTTTTGTTGCTTTAAGTTTTTCACAAATTCAATGGCATCCGGAATTTTCTCAGTTCCATTATAGACTGTACCATCTAGATCAATTAAATAACCCGCATATTTTTTCATTTTTTAGCCCCCATTAAAATTTCAAAATTATTTGTTATTTTCTGAATACATGATAATATAGTACATACGTAACTAAAAGAATTATAACTTTTCAGATGGTTTAATGTAAAATAGTTTATCAAAATACATTTAAGTGGTATGTTAAGTATGGGAGAATATATAACATACACGTTTAAAATTTTCATATTAAAGAGAGGTAGTAAAAGTCAATGACACGTCATACGCCAAGAGCAGTAATTGTTATTTTCGGAGCAACAGGGGATTTAGCCAATCGGAAATTATACCCTTCATTATACCGTTTGTACCGCAATCATAAATTATCTGAACATTTTGCGGTCGTTGGAGTAGCCCGTCGGCCTTTAACTAATGAAGATTTTCGTAATAATATAAAAAAATCAATTGCAGAATTTCAAGACGACCCAATTGATCACGACGCATTTGCAGCTCATTTTCACTATAATCCTTTTGATGCACAACATTTATCTGAATATCAAAAGCTTGATAATTTTATAAGTGAATTAGATGATAAGCATCAAGCAGGTGGTAATCGTTTATTTTATATGGCAATGGCACCTAACTTCTTTGGGCCAATTGCGGCCAACTTAAAATCACAAGGATTAACCGATAATCGTGGTTGGTCACGCCTTGTCATTGAAAAACCATTTGGACATAACTACGAGACAGCACAACAATTAAATGAACAAATTGGTCAAGCGTTTTCAGAGGATCAAATTTACCGCATTGACCATTACTTAGGTAAACAAATGGTGCAAAATATTGAAATTGTCCGTTTTGCTAACGCGATGTTTGAACCACTATGGAACAATCAATATATTGCTAATGTGCAGATTACTTCAAGTGAAGTATTAGGTGTTGAAGAACGCGGGCGTTATTATGACGAATCTGGTGCGCTACGCGATATGGTTCAAAATCATATGCTTCAAATCGTTTCGTTATTAGCAATGGAGCCACCTGCTAAGTTACATCCAGATGAAGTTCGTTATGAAAAAGTCAAAGTACTTAGAAGCCTTCGTCAGTTAGAAGAAAAAGATGTGAATGCATACTTTGTACGTGGTCAATACGATCAAGGTGAAATAGCAGGGAAAGCCGTCGATAGTTACCGTGATAGTAATGGTGTAGCATCTGATTCTAACACAGAAACCTTTGTCGCCGGTAAATTTATGATTGATAACTTTCGTTGGGCAGGCGTCCCTTTCTATGTTCGTACTGGGAAACGAATGGCTAAAAAAGCAACAGAAATTGTTATTCAATTTAAAGATTTACCGATTAATTTATACAAGGATAAAGGCGATACGATCGATCCAAATTTACTTATTATTCGTATCCAACCAGATGAGGGCATTACCATGCACCTTAATGCAAAAAAAACCGACTATGAAACGACGAGCACACCTATTGCCATGCACTATAATAAGGCTGACCAGAACACTGAAAGTCCAGAAGCTTACGAAGTACTTATTAAGGATTGTTTAAATGGAGACTCAACAAGTTTTGTTCACTCTGATGAAGTGTCCTTATCATGGAAATTCGTCGATACGATATCAAAAGTTTGGATGAACGAAAAAGCTGATTTCCCCAACTATCCGTCTGGTACAAATGGACCTCAGCAAGCAAACGAACTATTAGCAGAAGACGACTTTCACTGGTGGGAAATAAATTAAAAATGTCCTTCAATTAGAGCGCATTTCGTTCTTTCCACTGATTGTTAGTGGGATGCACTAGGAGATTAGCGCCTGTTATTACCAAATTTACCTCTGTTCTCTATTTTGAGGTGGACGATTATCTGTGGTAAACGCAAAGTGGTAAGCTAAAAAGAATATATTCGTACAACGTTTTCGGACCGAAAAACTGTCAATGCGCAGCATACAGTAGAATCGAACTTTGCATTTACGGCAACAAACTTGAGAAAGTTCACAGTCTCAAATAGAAAAACACTGTCCGATTAGGTCAATAATCGCAAAAAAAGTTCCAAGCAAATTTCTTATTGCTTGGAACTTTTTATTTACTGAAATTATTTTTACTTTACGCCATCCATTCTGTGTGGAAAGTTCCTTCTTTATCAATACGCTGATACGTATGAGCACCAAAATAATCACGTTGGGCTTGGAGTAAATTAGCTGGCAATGTTTCCGTTCGATAACTATCATAATAAGCAAGTGCACTCGCAAAACCTGGAACTGGAATACCTCGCTCCATTGCAATTGCTAAAACTTTTCTTAAAGATGTTTGATAGTTCTCAACAATGTCTTTAAAGTACTCGTCTAACATAAGATTAGCCAGATGTGGATCACGATCATAGGCATCCTTGATTTTTTGCAGGAATTGCGCCCGAATAATACAACCACCTCGGAAAATCATTGCAATTTCACCATAATTTAAATCCCAACCTTGCTCTTCTGATGCTGCACGCATTTGAGCAAATCCTTGGGCATATGAAGTAATTTTACTCATATAAAGGGCTTGACGAATCGCCTCAATTAATTCCGTCTTATCACCTTGATATGGCATATCCTGAGCGGATGGCCCACTTAAAACCTGACTTGCTTTAACACGTTCATCTTTCATTGCTGAAATAAAACGAGCAAAAACAGATTCCGTAACAACTGGAAGCGGTACACCAAGGTCTAATGCACTTTGACTTGTCCATTTCCCTGTACCTTTCTGACCAGCTGTATCAAGGATAACATCAACCATCGGCTTACCCGTTTCATCATCTGTTTTTGTAAAAATATCAGCAGTGATTTCAATTAAGTAGCTATCCAATTCACCTTTATTCCATTCTGCAAAGACGTTATGAAGTTCATCTGCAGATAGGCCAAGAATATGCTTTAACATAAAATAAGCCTCACTAATTAATTGCATATCCCCATATTCAATACCATTATGCACCATTTTTACATAATGACCGGCACCGTTAGGGCCAATATAAGTCACACAAGGATCACCATTAACTTTAGCAGAAATAGCTTCGAAAATAGGTGCAACACGATCATAGGCAGCTTTTTGTCCACCAGGCATAATAGAAGGACCTTTTAATGCTCCCTCTTCACCGCCAGATACACCTGTTCCAATGAAATGAATACCTGATTGATCTAACTCTTTATTACGACGAATCGTATCCTCAAAGAAAGTATTTCCACCATCAATGATAATATCTTCATCATCTAATAATGGTTTAAGCGTCTCTATCGTTTTATCTGTTGCTGGTCCTGCTTTAACCATTAACATAATTTTACGTGGCTTTTCTAATGAATCAACAAATTCTTCAATGGTGGTTGCCCCAAAGAAATGCTTCCCCTTTGCTTCGTTAGCCATGAAGTCTTCTGTTTTTTTATACGTACGGTTAAAAACAGATACAGAATAGCCTCTGCTTTCAACATTCAAGGCAAGATTTTTTCCCATAACGGCTAAACCGATGACACCAAATTGTTGTTTTGACATGCTTTTTTATCTCCTTTATCTATGTAATACTAGTTCTATCATACGTGGAAATAGATGTTTTCGCAACTTTGACAGATCGAACTATCCCCCCCTATATACTAACTTATAATAGATTAGATAGCGATGCAATTAAATTTTTGAAAAATTCTATCATTTGTTTTAAAAAGTTAAAGTTTAAGATAAAACACCCCTCAATTTAGTGGGACTTTTTGCTCTTCGCCGATTGATTGTTAATTAAGTGGATCTCCGTTATTATCCAGCTATAATAGATTTAATGGTGTTTTCCATTTTGAGAGGGGATGTTTTACCGACGGTTATCTGTGATAAAATGTTCAATAGCATGTGCCGCTCCGTCTTGATCAAGCTCATCTGTCACCCAATCTGCCCGTTCCTTAACAAGCGCTTGGGCATTTCCCATGGCAACACCTACACCAGCTGCTTCAATCATTTTTAAATCGTTAATGCTGTCACCGACCGCCATTACCTGAGAAAAATCCAAATCTAATTGTTGTAGTAAAAAGTCAATCGCCGCAGCCTTGTGTGTACCTTTGGCATTTAATTCAATATTAGTCAAACTTGAATTACTGAGCTCAATGGTAGGCAGTTGTCTGAATTGCTCTTGCATTGCTGTTCTAATGGTATCATCTTCAACATCAAAACCAAATTTAATCCATTGATGTGCTAAATAATTATCAGGTAGTACTTCTCGATAAACTTTCTCATGGGAGACTAACCAATAAAATGTTTGATTTTGTTTATGGATCTCGATAATTTTTTCAACAGTTGCTTGGTCAATTGCTTGTCGTTTTAATAATTCCCCATCTCTTGTCCAAATTTCCCCACCATTTAAGGTAATCATATAGTTCACCCCTAATTGTTCAGCAAGTGGGAGACTTGTTGAACGATGTCTTCCTGTTGAAATGACGACTTCTACCCCTTGTTGTTGTGCTTTCTTGATAGCAGTAACCGTCGCTTCAGTCGCTCGTTCACCACCATGACTGACCAGTGTGCCATCTAAATCTAGTGCAACCAGTTTAAGTTCTTTATTCATAAATGTTTCCCCCTTTTCTCTCGTCACTTTAACTATAGCATGACCCAATAGCCACGTGAACCATTATGCTAATGCTTGGCACTTCATTTCAAAAAATAACACATCCTTTGCATAGTCAATGCTCAAGCACAGGCATTTATCAGTTCGTTAATTTGACAATAAGCAAGTTATAAGAGATAATAGGCTTTAGGCTTCGCCAAAGAAGCAAGGGTAAAATAATGGCATCTGCCAAATGTTTTTAAAAAATTTTGAAACGGAACGCAAGATTAATAAAGAAAAGCACCATTATGCTGGTGTTAAATTAAGCAAGACTTATTCACACTGGATCGACTTAGGAGTCGTAAGGATATAAGAGAGGTAGGGCTTATATCGTTTAGGTTAAAACATTCCAGGTGGAGACAACCGCGGCAATTAAATAAGGATGAGGGTTACTTCAAACAAGTAAACAAATAATCCATTAAATTTTATTTAATCATTTTACACTTGCAACATTCATGGGGGCACTTTTCTTTTGAAAAGTGCCTCTTTCCAATTCACATCAAGGTTCCACCAGAAATTTTTAATGACTCTCCTACAATATTTTTTACGGCATCTGTCAAAAGAAACGCGATTGCATTCCCCACCTCTTTTGGGGTCGTCATTCGACCTGATGGAATAGTCTCTTGTACAGCTGTCAACGTTTCCTGATAGGATAAACCATTTCGTTCCCCTTTATCACTAAGAATACGATAAGCCATTTCCGTATCGACAAACCCTGGGCATACCGCATTCACACGAATATTGTGTTTAATGGCTTCAATAGCCATCGATTGGGTCCAGCCCATCATGGCAAACTTGGTTGAGGCATAGGCACTATTTCCGTGCGTACCACGCAGACCAGATAATGATGCAACGTTAACAATATTACCGGTTTTCTTCTCCAACATTTTAGTATAAATCAACTGTGTTAAACTAAAGGCTGCTAGATAATTAATCGTCATCAATTCACTTATCGATTCCACATCTAACTGCTCAACGATCGTCCCTTTTGTTAGACCTGCACTATTGACTAAATCAGAAATAAAACCCAATTTCTGCTCAGCTCCCGCAACAAGTTGCTCTCGATCATCAGCTTGTGTGATATCTGCTTGTGCAACATAAAGTGACGCAGGATCCATCACTTGCTTTAAGTCATCTTGCAGTTGCTTTAGCTTTTCACCATTCCTCCCTGTAATCGTTAGTCTTGCTCCCATATCAGCCACGACTTTCGCCGTCTCAAACCCGATCCCACCAGTTGCACCAGTTATCAGAACATGTCTTCCTTTTAAAGCATCACTTGCAAAAATGGTCATCACAGCTTACCTCCATAATGTTTTAATGATTCGCTGATTCTATTACCCACTTAACCACCGAATAAACCATTTCTCGCCAGAGTTAGCTTCGACAACCAACAGGCACTTGCCGAAGTGGATCTTCAGCTCGCGCTTTTCCCATAGGAGTCTACGGGACTGCTGGGTGCTTGAGCCATTCTTGTGTAGAATGTTTAACTTTAACTGCAAAAAAACATATAGAAAGAACCGTCATATCAAATGGAGAAAGCCAATGGATGAGACGCCTTGAGGAATAGCATCAGCCTCAGGCTAGAGCGTCACTATTTTACGACGTAAGGAGTGAAAATAGTGACGTTTTTGTGCTGGTGGGTGAAAGTCTTTGCTGACAGAGCGAGTTAATACTCGTATTTGGAACTCGTATAAGTAATTATGAAATTCGTTATACAGAAGAAAAGAGATTAAAAACGGATTATTTTCATGTGTTTAGTCAGATTAAAACGCTAATAAAACGGAAGTGAAAGACGACGACTCCTGCGGGATCAGCACGCGTCCGAAGATCCACT
>NZ_JH976444.1:76403-86276 GCF_000306965.1 Amphibacillus jilinensis Y1
CGCATAGGATGAGCTGAAGATCCACTTGAGGCGTGATCTTTGCGACTCAAGTTAGCTGAAGCCATCCCCGCGAAAAGCGAATCCTTTGCTTATCGGAATGAAATAACGTTCTAAACGTATGAGAAAGTCATGCGGCACATCCATGCATAAGTAAAGTCAATAAGCATATTGAATACCGAGTCTATGGAATACGATCAAGGTTGAATGACTATTTCAGTGTGCGAAAGTTGAGTTTATTACAGAAAAACGAATAGTGAAAGCGTTCAATTAACCATCCATTAAGTTTTGCCTACTAAAAGTCATTTACCATTTATTGTGTTAGAAAAAAGATTATATTGACGCCTGAATAAAATATTGGTACGATTTCTTTATTAGTTGAATAAGTCGCAATGATGATTATGGGTAACACTATGATCGGAGCAACTTCTGGAGAGCTCGTCTCGTATTGACGACACCGAAGGATTCACAATCTCAGGTAAACGGACAGAAGACAACAAACAAATGTCTAGATATTGTTGTCACTGAGATTGGAGATAGCTTCTCCAATCTTTTTTAACGTATAGGGTGAAAATATTAGTTGAGGTGATAAAAATGCAAAAACGTGCAGTTGTGACAGTAGTGGGAAAGGATACAGTCGGCATCATTGCCCGTGTAACAAACGTGCTTGCTGACCATAGCATGAACATTCATGATATTAGCCAAACGATTTTACAAGATTATTTCACGATGATGATGATCGTTGAAATGGCCGATAAAAACCGATTAGATGATTTACTTGAAGCATTTGAGACAGTGGAGAAGGACATGAACTTGACGATTAGTATTCAATTAGAAGATGTCTTTCAAGCCATGCACCGTATATAAGGAGGCCCATTAATGACGATCGCATATAATGAAATACAAGAAACCATTCGTATGGTACAAATGGAAAGCTTAGATATTCGGACAGTGACCATGGGCATTAGTTTGCGAAATTGTGCTGATGGTGATTTTGAGAAAGTAAAAGCTAATATCTTTCATAAAATCACCAAATACGCAGGCCAATTGAAACCTATAGCAGAACAAGTTGAAAAGGAGTATGGCATTCCCATCGTTAACAAACGCATTTCGATCACACCTATTGCTGAAATATTGGGAGACGCAACTGTTGAGCAAGCTGTTGAGTTAGCTAAAGTATTAGATGCGGCGGCTGAAGAAACCGGCGTTGACTTTATAGGTGGCTATTCTGCACTTGTTCATAAAGGGGTTACTGCTGCTGATCAAACATTATTAGATGCTATCCCTGAAGCACTAGCAACGACAAATCGTGTCTGCAGTTCTGTTTCAATTGGAACAACACGGACGGGAATCAACATCGATGCAGTAGCTAAGTTAGGTGAAATCATTAAAGAAACTGCGGAACGAACAAAAGATCACAACAGCATTGGTTGCGCAAAATTTGTTGCTTTCTGTAATCCTGTTGAGGACAACCCTTTTATGGCAGGGGCATTTCATGGAACTGGTGAGGGGGAAGCTGTGCTTAGTGTTGGCGTGAGTGGACCTGGCGTCGTACTTAATGCTTTAAAACGCTATCCTGATGCAGATTTAGGAGAAGTAGCTGATGTCATTAAAAAAACAGCCTTTAAAATTACCCGTGCTGGAGAACTACTTGGGCGTGTTGTAGCAAACCGCTTAAATGTTCCTTTTGGCATTATGGATTTATCACTAGCTCCAACCAATGCAATGAATGACAGTGTCGCAGAAATTTTAGAAGAAATTGGATTGGAAAGCGTAGGGACTCATGGTACGATAGCTGCACTTGCTTTAATGAACGACGCTGTTAAAAAAGGGGGAGCCATGGCAAGTTCTTATGTTGGCGGACTGAGTGGTGCTTTTATTCCCGTTAGTGAAGATAATGGGATGATCCGCGGTATAGAGGATGGGTCATTATCGCTTGATAAACTTGAAGCGATGACATGTGTTTGTTCCGTGGGACTTGACATGATTGCTCTATCAGGCGAAGCCTCAGCTGAGACATTAGCGGCAATTATTGCTGATGAAGCAGCGATTGGCATGATAAACAAAAAAACAACTGCCGTTCGTATCATTCCTGTCATTGGTAAAGATGAGGGTGAGATTGTTGAATTTGGCGGGTTGCTTGGCCGTGCCCCTATTATTGGTGTTAAACCGTTTAGCTCTGAGAAAATGATTAGACGCGGCGGCCGTATCCCAGCCCCACTTCAAGCGCTTATTAACTAAATGAATACTAAAGGTTAAACATTAAAAAACACCTGTAGTTAGATACTCTTTTTCAGTTATCCTAACTACAGGTATTTTGTTCATCATACTTTTAGTATGACCATTCTTCCTTCAAACGGCTGTACAGTTGATGCAAAATGTTGTCTACCTCTGCTAAATTGTTTAGATGTTGATCAAGATTAACTTTCGGTAAAATAATTTCTCCTACTTGTCTAGTTAGTGAGGCTTTTTCGTGCTTCGGCAAATCCGGATAACGTTGACAATATGTTTTAACTAATTGATAATCACGTTCCGTTAATTGATTAATTAAAATAGAGTCAAAGGCAATATCATCTTGTTGACTATTTCGTTTGTCCGAGGAGACGCCCTGGGAGCGTTTCTTTTTCTTATTGCGTCCCTTATCATGAACAACAATAGTTCCTGCCACTAAATCGCCTAAGCGCTTATGTTTACTATGGAAAAAAATCATGACAATTCCGATAAAATAACCACCTGGTAAATCATCAATAACCCTTAAGAAATTACGAATAAAACTTGATAATAAAGTTAATCGATGGCCATTATCTTGAATAACTCGAATACCAATTAATCGTTTACCTATCGTTTTTCCATTATAAAAATACTCAAATAAAAAGAAATAACTCCAATTAATTACAAAAATCAACAAAACAACCCACGCTAATATCCACAATGAATCCGGATTATAAAATAACAAATATAGAATGCTATCAAGAGAGATTAATGCCAAGATAAAGATAACAACATTAAATAAACCAATGATTAAACTGTCTATTAAAAAAGCAGCCGCCCTACTACCAATACCAGCGATTGAGAAATTAATAGATACATATTCTGGTGTTTTTATCTGAGATTGTTCTAACATAATAAGTCGATTCTCCTCTATCTAAATTAATCGAAAAACGTTATAATAGCGATAGCCATAATTTACAAAATAAAAGGTGGATATTTTTATGCAACTCAAACAATTTATTCAACAAAATCGCCAAAATTGGCAACAACTCGACGAATACATTCAGCTTTTTGATAAAAAAAGGACAAAACCCTCTCACAATATGATTGAAACGTTTGATCAGCTCTATCAATTGGCGACTCAAAATTTGTCTTACAGTCAAACGTTCTTCCCTGATGCTGACGTCACCATTCATTTAAATCAATTGGTGAGTCGAGCGCATAATATCCTTTATAAAACGGAACACACATCATGGTCACAGTTACGCACTTTTTTAAGCGAGAAATTTGTTGGTTTGCTCCTTGAACAGTGGCGTCCTATTATTATCGCTTTATTATTATTTGCACTCGGCGGACTAGCTAGCTTTGTAACGGTCGCTCAAAACCCTCTCCAACTTGAAGCGATCCTTCCAGGCATGATCTCAGACGTGCTCAGCCCAGAACAACTTGAAGCTAATGTTCAGGCGAATCAAGGAAGTGGTATGGCTGCGCTCATGTCTGCTGCTATTATGACAAATAATATCCAAGTCGCTATTCTTGCCTTTGCTGGAGGAATAACTTTTGGTATATTAACCGTCTATATATTAGTCTATAACGGTATTGTCGTTGGTGCTTTAGCAGGATTGTTTTGGCATTCTAACAGTTCTTATGTGTTCTGGGCTTATATTGTACCACATGGTATTATCGAATTAATCGCTATTTTCATTGCTGGCGGAGCCGGATTGCTTATGGGCTACAAACTTTTTGTTCCTGGAAACTATAAACGCAGTACACAGCTTAAATACCATGCACTGCGGTCGATACAACTCCTGCTTGGAACAATTCCTTTATTTGTTCTGGCAGGTGCAATTGAAGGATTTATTACACCCGCTGGATTAACGCTTGAGTTAAAATATGTTGTAGCTATCATTACTCTAATCGGCTTTATTGTTTACATGTTATGGGGGCACTTACGCCAATTAAAGCGCGCTTCGGTTTAGTTGATCAATATAATAAGAGATAGCTGAGACTGCTAATTGTTCTTCTTTGGCCTCGATCAGATCGAGGCCTTGTTTATTCCATTTGATCATCTCTCGTTTTTTCCAGACCACTTTGCCTTGTGCAATTGTTTTTCGCATCGCTTCATTTAATGAATCGGCTTGTAATTGAACGGTTTCCTTCACCCACTGATCTTCGACACCCATGACCACAAATAAATGCTTACGTTGCAATTGTTTTATAAAAAACAATGCATGTGCATCGATAAAAAACTGATTAATATCACTAAATAAGAGAATCATACTACGTTTACGATGTTGTGATTGAATATATTGTAATGCATGGGTATAGCTTGATTCATTTGCTTCAACCTCGATATTATAAATCGTCTTTAGAATGGTTTGAAGATAAGCCATTCCTTTTGCTGGTGGTACATAAGCCTTCACTTCTTTAGCAAAAGCAACGAGTGACACATAATCACCATTATTTAAAGCTGCCGTCGCAACGGTTAAAGCTGCTTCAATATGACGTTCCAATTTATTTCCCTTTTTCAATTCAACACCCATCATACGCCCACAATCAATCATAATGACCACATGCTTCCCATGTTCAGGCTCATATTCATTCACCATCATTTCATGGAGCTTGGCAGATTGATACCAGTTAATTTTTCTTGGATCATCGCCGACGACATATTGGCGGACTTTCGAAAATTCACCTAACCCTGTCTTTTGTTTGCGAATTTTTTCCCCTTCATGCAAAAGGTATTTTTGAGCATGCATTAAATAATCCCGTGATTCTTCCATATTTGGAATGACTTTTAGCTCATTACTTTTTTCAAAAGTACGTTGTTTTTCCCAGAGCCCAAGTTGACTTTGATAACGGACATAGATCTTATTTAAGAGATACAAACCACGTTCATTCGGTACAATCACCTGTTCAACATTTATCGTTTGATCTGCTGTTAAAGCCACATTTCTTGCGTTTTCAGTCTCGATTGTCAATGGCAGGTCATCGGTCCACTTCACCAAGCATGACTTGGTGCTGTTATTCTTTATCGTTAGGTTAATGACAGCTTGTTGATGACGTTCAATTTCATCAGGGCATTCGCGACTTAACGCCAGCTGACCCCGACGAGGCGAAAATGCCAAGTCCACTAAACTCACTAACGTTAACCCTATCAACCAAGAGCCAAATAACCATAAATCGAAGAAAAAGAAGCTTAAGCAGATCAGTATGACACTGGCAAAAATGGTCAAAGTTATTAAGCGTTTAGTCGGGATAATCCCTCTATCTTGGAACAGGCACCGAGCCCACAAGCGTTGCAATAATTTCATCAAGATTTGTCCCCTCCAATTCTGCATATGGAGATAATTGAATACGGTGGCGTAAACATGGTCGAACGACATGTTTGACATCATCAGGTGTCACATAATCTCGATCATCTAGATATGCCCATGCTTGCGCTGTCTTAGCAAGTGCTATCGCAGCCCGCGTACTTGCACCATACTGAATCGCTTCATGTTCACGTGTTTTTCGAACAATAGTTACCATATATTCCATAATCTCTTGTTGGACAGTGACAGCTTTAACTTGACGCTTTAGTTCTGCCAAATCCTCTTCAGTAAATAATGCTACTTGATCTTTGGGATTCACTTGTTCAGATAAAACATGATGTAGCACGTCTGTCTCATCTGCAAGACTTGGGAAATCAATATTTAACTTGAAAATAAAGCGATCTTGCTGGGCTTCAGGTAATGGATACGTTCCTTCAAATTCAATTGGATTTTGCGTAGCTGCCACAAAAAACAATTCAGATAATCGGTAGGTTTCCCCCTGAATCGTAACTTGTCTCTCTTCCATCGCCTCTAGAAGGGCGGCTTGTGTTTTTGCTGGCGTACGGTTAATTTCATCTGCTAACAAAACATTTGTAAAGATCGGACCTTTTAACGTCTGAAACTGACTCTCTTTCATATTATAAATCTTACTTCCTGTAATATCACTTGGTAGTAAGTCTGGCGTGAATTGAATCCGATTAAAATCTCCACCTACAAGCGTCGCTAATGTTTTGACCATTTGTGTTTTTCCTGTTCCAGGGACGCCTTCTATTAAAACATGACCATCAGCTAATAAAGCTGTTAGTAAGTATTTTAAATTATCCTGTTGTCCAATGATTTTCTCTTGATAATGTGCTAATAAAGGAACTAAAGATTGTCTCATTCTTGCTCAACCTCTTTTCGAATTTGATTAATATATTTTGTCCATTCTATAAATTGTTGCTTATTAATTTGCTCTTGTTCAAGTTGCTCAACTAACTTAGAAGTAAATGACTGGATAGACTCTAGTGAACGTTGCTTTAACAAACGAGCAAGTACTTGCTCATACTGTGACCAACTAGCAGTAACTGGTGTACCTGTTTTTTCAAAGATTAATTGTTTAAGATAATCAACTTGAACCATCAGTGCTTCTCGATAGTTCTTTCCTTTAATCTGCCAATTCGCTAGCGCACGTATTCGCTCATCTCCAAAGCGCACCTTTTGTTCGCGTAACTCTCGCGCTACACCGAAACGTTTTCCTCTCATCCATAAATAAAGGAGCGTGACAAGTACTAGCCCGATTGCTAGCATGATGAAAGGATCTGGGTATACTTCTATTAATGGAGAAGAAGTTTGATATATATGTTGATATGTATCGAAAAGAATATCGGTCGTCGATAAATCAACGAGTTCAGTGATTATTTCTAAGTGATCTGCTTCTAGGATCACTTGATTTGTAAACCAATCAGGCTCAGTAATAACCACTAACTCACCTTGTCCATAGCGCCTTGCCATAGCAATGGCGCCTACTCGATCTTGAGCGAGAACATCATCATTAGGTAATACATCCATTCGATGTCCTGAATGTGAAAAAGCCTGGTACTGTTGGTTTCCTATTTCAACTGTCAATTCCTCTTCTAGATTTAATGCTCGATTTATATCGAGGTTAAAGGCCAATGACGGATCTTTCGCTATGTAATAAATCGTACCACCCGCATTAAGGAATGCTTCATAATCAGAAATAGCCTGTTCATCTAAATGAAAAGGTGGCTCAAATAAGAATAAGACAGTATCAGTAGGATCTTGCCATTGATTAATCCGTTCATCATAATACTGAACAGGATAATCCAACTGGTCTAAGGTTTGGTAAAACCCTCGCACGCCATCTGGTGCTGGTGATTCGACATGATAGCTTGGATAGTCTTCCAAAGGTTCATCTGTTAAATAATAACTTGCTATAATTAAAATACTAAAGAGTCCGAGGAATAAAAGCAGCATTTTGTTTTGTTTCAATCGATTCCACATAAAGCTTATTCCCCCTGCTCCAAATGATGAATGGCCTTGATGTAAGCTTGATAAGCCTTTAATTCGACACGTTTATTTCCATAAGTAATCGACTCAAAATAAATCGCAATTTGATAAAAAGCATCTGCTTGCTCACGACCTATACGCTCTATTTCTTTATAATAGTCCCAATTTGTTTTCCAATTTGCTACCTTTAACCACTCATTTTCTTCGAGCCTAAACAGTAAAATTAAAAAGCGGTACCGTACGGCGCCCGGTAAATCATCAGCTTGCTGTGCCGTTTCAAATTGATCAATATAGTCTTGTAGCGTTTTCGTGTGATATGCCACGGCCTGTAGAGGCTGATTACGCTTTAATTGCTGCTTCCTCATCAAGTACCTTGTGATAAACAAAATGAGTAGTAAAGTAAGTATCCCACCAATCACAAGCATTCCAACAATGATCGCATCAGCAAGCGAGTTACCGGGTTGGAGACCACCTAACAGATTGGAAAACCATTCACTAATCCATTCCATCACTTGATCCCAAATCCGTTGAAATATATTGCGTTGGTCTTGATAATATACTTGATAAGCATCCTCTGCTAAAATATCTTTCGCCGTATCTCTCAATTGATCGATATCATTCATCTTTTTTCCACCTATCGTATCGGATCCTCGTCAGTTACGTGGTAATCATCAATCATTTCTTTTAAGTCACTTGCCGTGTGACGAATTTCCAAATCAAAATAAATAACCGCATAACCGACACTGACTATCATCGTCGTAATAATGTTCATTAAATTCGTTAAAATCGTATTTAATACACTGTCACCTAAAAAAATAAAAGCAATACTGATCATATTCGTCATGAATCCTGAAATCACAGTTAAAGTTAGCAATAACCCAAATACCATCCATGTCCGACCTCGCGTTAGTCGAAAACTTCTTCCTAAACCAGGGGCAGCACGATCAAATAGGACAATTGGCAAGTAAAAACCCCAACGAACGAGCAATAAGCATACAGCGATAAGTACGGCTATTAGCAACAAAAATAAAAATAACAGGCCTATGGCTTGATTCGCCATCAAAATATGTAAACTGATAAAGGAAAGTACAAAGATCGGTACAAAAATAATAGCAAAAGAAATTACTCCTAATAACAATGTACTCCCTATCAATGGAAAGAAACGTTTAAATGGTTGCTTGATTATTTCCTTTAATTCAACGTCTTGCTGATCTTTCATACGCTTAACGATTAAAACAACACCTGCTGTGGCAATCGGGAAAATCAACATTTCTAACGCTAGAAGCGCAACGTATTCAAATATTTCAGCAGTCGTCAATACGATATCTTCAGTATTCACCATATTTATAATTTGGTCAACATACGTCTGTCCTGGTGCAAGATCCCTAATCCATCCATGGCCAGAAAAAACTTTAATGCATACTTGCACAACAAAAATCGGGCTGTAAAAGATTAACAATAAAAAAAAGAGCTTTCCAAACTGTTCTTTAATAATTTTAAACGTCATATCCAAGATTTCACCAAATCGCTTTGGTCTTGTAAATAATTTTTCCACAAAAAAACCTCATTTCCATAACTTTAATAATCTATTCTTTTATTTTAACATTAATTGGATGGATGTGAAGAGCAATAAACAATAATTTAAAATTTCAAATTTTTTTGTCAATGTTTGTAACTTTCCGTCAAAGGGAATCGTCTTATAGTTATAAGACTGACAAAGGGTGAGATGATGCACAAAAAGCTACTCTTCATATTATTAATAACATTAGCTAGTTTACTAAGTTGTACTTATTTATCAGACAATACCACTGGCACAAAAGAGGAACCTGGGATTACAGGGTATGTCGTTGATCAGTCTGACGACCGCATCCTTGTTGCTAGTGACCAAGTCCAAGATTTAAGCAAAACCGGTGGTGTATCAGAATACTATGAAATGATTTGGTTCTTAAATGCACCAACAGACATTCAGTGCGGGGACAAAGTCGATATATGGTATGATACAACAGACGATTCATATCCGGCAAACTCAACACTTCAAGACTATCATATTCACGACCAAGAATCACCAAAAGGAGCTCGCTTAACACCTGCAGATGCCCTAAAAGAAGCATTATCAAAACAGAGTAGTCACCCTAGTCAAATTTTTGCTGTTCGTGATGTTATCTTTAATCAAGCCCAGCTCCAATGGACCATTTATTTATTTGAAGTTTGGAGCGGAGAAGTGATTGCCATCGAAGTTACAGAATAAACACAATCATCATCATTAAAAAAGTGATTTTGTTAGAAAAATTTGCCCTTGATACATAAAGTTGGTTCTCTGTCAAATGTGGTGGTGTAATGT
>NZ_AMWI01000057.1 GCF_000306965.1 Amphibacillus jilinensis Y1
TTTTGTTCAGTTTTCAAAGATCAATTCGCTTGCCGTCTTTTCGCGACAGCTTTTATATTATATAAAAACCAAGATTGAATGTCAACAGTTTTTTTGTTTTTTTCTAACGCTTCAAAACCGTTATTCAATTTGGCGACTTGATTAATATAACACGCACCTGTTATACAGTCAACCACTTTTTAAAAACAATATGCTCTATTCATAAAATAATCAACATTTCTTCTATACTCAAATTAAAAGCGCCACTCCAATCCCTATTAATTATAGAAATCCTTTGAGTAGCGCCTTTGTAACACATGACAACATATTATTCTTTGTTTTTCATTTGTGGAAATAACAAGACATCTCTAATTGAAGGGGCATTAGTTAGTAACATCACTAAACGATCAATGCCTATTCCTAAACCGCCGGTTGGTGGCATACCATATTCAAGTGCTTCAAGGAAATCTTCATCCATTTCATGTGCTTCATCATTCCCCTGTTCCTTCTCCTTCACTTGCGCTTCAAATCTTTCCCTCTGGTCTATTGGATCATTTAATTCCGAAAAGGCATTGGCGTGTTCTCGGCGAACAATGAATAATTCAAACCGATCTGTAAAACGTCCATCAACTTTATTCTTCTTTGCTAATGGTGAAATTTCAACGGGATGTCCATATACAAAAGTAGGCTGGACAAGGTGCTCCTCCACCTTTTGCTCAAAGAACTCATTAACAATATGCCCGTAAGTCATCGTATCTTGGATGCTAACACCATGCTCTTTAGCTAATAACTTTGCATCTTCATTACTCATTTGTTGCCAGAAGTCTACACCTGTATACTCTTTAATGATATCTACCATATGCACCCTTTTCCAAGAAGGCTTTAAATTAATCTCTTCTTCTCCATAAGTAACAGTGGTAGAACCTACAACTTCCTCAGCAATATGAGCGACCATATTCTCAACTAAATTCATAATATCATGATAGTCAGCATAGGCTTCATAAAGCTCCAACATCGTAAATTCAGGGTTATGTCTTGTTGATACCCCTTCATTACGAAATACACGTCCAATCTCATAAACGCGTTCCATTCCGCCAACAATCAATCGTTTAAGATGTAACTCTATTGCTATTCTCATATATAACGGTATATCCAAAGCATTGTGATGTGTGATAAACGGACGAGCAGAAGCTCCGCCGGCAATACTATGCATCATAGGTGTTTCCACCTCTAAAAATCCAGATTCGTCCAAATAGCGTCGCATAGACTGAATGATTTTACTACGCATAATAAAAGTCTCTTTACTCTCATGGTTTGTAATTAAATCTAAATAACGTTGGCGATAGCGCTGTTCAACATCCTTTAAGCCATGAAACTTTTCAGGTAACGGACGTAGGGATTTAGTTAAGATAGTAAACTCTATCGCTTTAATTGATAATTCGCCAACGTTTGTTTTAAAAACCGTTCCCGTAACACCAACAATATCACCCAAGTCAGCTCCCTTAAAAAGTTCATAGGCTTCTTCACCAATGGCATCCTTACGAACATAGAGTTGTATCTGACCACTTAGATCTTGTATATGAGAGAAGCCCGCTTTTCCCTTGCCTCGCTTGGTCATGATCCGACCTGCAACCGTCACTTCAATTGCCTTTTCTTCTAACTCTTCTTTAGAGAAAGAATTATATTCTTCAGTTAAAGAATTAGCAAAATGTGTGCGTTCAAACTTGTCACCAAAAGGATCTATACCATTATCTTGCATCATTTTTAATTTGTCTCGACGCACCCGCATGTGTTCATTTAATTCTTCTGACACCTTCTATCACTCCACTTCTTATTTATAGCTATATATTTAATTAGCATTCATTTTAAGAAAAATCGAATAATCCTATCATAGCATATTGCTAATAAAGTATAAATTATTAAAGTAATCAGGCAACTACCTTAGTTTACATTGTTAACTATCGACGAAACCGAAAAACTACACGAAACTATATTGAGACTTTAGGTGGTCAACAAATCGACTTAGGAGTTGCTCTAATGCATCACGTGTTTCAACCTCATTAATTTCACGACGCACCTTTTCGTTTCCTTTTAGTCCTTTCAAATACCATGCTGTATGTTTGCGCATCTCCATCACTGCTACTTTTTCTGATTTTATTTTAATTAAGCGATCTGCATGTAACATACAAACTCTAATCTTCTCTTCCGGTGATGGCTCATCTAATAGAACACCATGATCTAAATACTGAGCAATACGGTAGATGATCCATGGGTTACCTAGCGCAGCTCGCCCTACCATAACAGCATCAACACCTGTTTCTTCAAGCCTCTTTTTAGCTATCTCTGGCGAATCAATATCACCATTGCCGATAACAGGAATTGATACGTTATCCTTAACTGTCTTAATAATGTCCCAATCGGCACTTCCCTCATACATCTGCTCCCGCGTCCGACCATGTAATGCCAAAGCTTTTGCACCGGCCTCTTCTAAAGCTTTAGCATTTTCTAAAGCGAAGATGCTATCCTCGTCCCAACCTGTTCGCATCTTTACAGTTACAGGCTTATTAACAGCCGATGATACAGATGAGACCAGCTCATAAATTTTTTCTGGCTGAAGGAGCCACCTTGACCCAGCATCACATTTCGTAATTTTAGGAACTGGACAACCCATATTAATATCAATAATATCTGCATTCGTGTGTTGATCAACAAATTGCGCTGCCTTAATCATTGACTGTTTCTCTCCACCAAATATTTGTAAGCTCATTGGTTTCTCTGCTTCATCAATATAAAGCATATCCATTGTTTTTTTATTTTTATTCACGATTCCTTTATCGCTTACCATCTCTGCACAGACTAAACCCGCTCCAAATTCTTTGACAGTTAAACGAAACGCCCAATTACTAACCCCTGCCATTGGTGCAAGCACTACACGATTCGGTATAGTTATATTTCCTATCTGAAACATATCTTTACCCCCTTTCTTTGTTCTCATCTAACGGCGGTCTCAATTCTACCAAAGCAACCTCTAACGTCTCCACCGTTCTTTCTATAAATGCATCTGATGGTTGTCGTTTCCCTCGTTCTATCTCACCTACCATTGATAAGGAGTAGCCGACAGCCTCAGCGAACTCTATTTGAGTATAGCCCTTCAACTTCCGAAATGCTTTTATTCTTCTTCCCCATCTTGCTTGATCCATTTAACGACGCCTCTCTTTTCTTCATTAGATATTTGAGCAAGGTGTTCTTTTACGGATTTGTTTGTACCTGGTATCCTTAACCCAGGGTTAAGTTCAGCTAACGGTACAAGCACAAACGCTCGTTCATGCATACGCGGGTGCGGAAGAATTAATTGTTCCGTCACCATATTTTCTTGATTGTAGAGTAAAATGTCAAGATCTATTGTTCTTGGTCCCCATTTAATCTCTCTTTTTCTCCCTAAATCAGCTTCTATTGTTTGACAAAACTCTAATAGCTCAACAGAAGAAAGTGTGGTACTCACTTCAACAACCATATTAAGAAATTCCCCTTGATCTTGATAACCAATGGGAACTGTTTGATAGATCGACGAATGGTTGTTGATAAAGGCATGTTCAGATCGCTCAATATAGTCTATAGCCTGTGTTAAATGGAAATGCCTTGGAGCGATGTTGGAACCAAGCGCTACATAAGCTTTATTCATGCGGATAACCGCTCTCGATATATTTCCACTGCAACCGATTGATAATGGCCATGGATTGGGGGATCTGGCTTTATCAACTTAACACGACACGCTAATAATTGAGGGTAATTATCTAAAAGCTTTGACGCTATTGTTTCTGCAACCGTTTCTATCAATGCATAAGCTTGTCCCTCAACAACGTCCTTTGTCATTTGATAAACTTCTCCATAATGTACAGTGTAGGTCAGATCATCGGTTTCTCCAGCCTTTCTCAAATCGGCTTCTAACTCTAAATCAACATTAAACCGTTGGCCTAACTCATTTTCAGCTTTAATCGCGCCGTGATAACCATAAAAAGCTAATCCATTTAATAAAATTTTATCCATCTAATTCCCGCCCTTCTTCACCAGTAAATCTGTCATCTTCGCTACTCTTGCGTTCATCTTTACATTATGTACACGCACCATATCAGCACCGTTAACAATGCCATAACTTGTAGTCGCAGCTGTTGCTTCATCACGTTCGTTTGTCGGTAAATCCAATAAATGTCCAATCAGCGATTTCCGTGAAGCACCTAATAAAATTGGATAGCCCAAAGATTTAAGGGCATCAAGATTTTGAATGATCTCGAGATTCTGCTCAACATTCTTGGCAAACCCAACACCTGGATCAATGATAATTTGCTGCTTTTTCACACCTTTATTCAGCACTAAATCAATACTCTCAGTAAGGTCTGCCTTAACCTCATCAATTAAATTATAGTGATAAACGGGATGTTTACGATTTTGCATCAATATGATAGGGGCTTGATATTCAGCGGCAACACTAGCAATTTCAGGTTCAAACTTTGCCCCCCAAATATCATTGATAATGTCTGCTCCCGCCTCTAAAGCATAACGTGCTGTTTTAGCTTTAAACGTATCAATAGAAATAGGAACAGACACGACCTCCCGCACTTTTTTTATTATTGGAATAACACGTTCAATCTCTTCATCCTCTGATACCGGGGTATAACCTGGTCTCGTCGACTCTCCTCCAATATCAATAATATCTGCACCTTCTAAAACCATTTTTTCGGCTTGCTTAACTGCACGATCTATATCATTAAATTGCCCACCATCTGAAAAAGAATCTGGCGTAACATTTAGAATGCCCATAATAGCTGTCTTCTTAGCTAAATTTAGTTCACCATGTTGAGTGTAAAGCTTACGATTCAAAACGATCTTCCCTTCTGTTTTTATTTTATTTTAACACCAATTGGCAAAAATGAGCAGTCCCCTTTTATGATGTTTCAATAATGCGAGTAAAAAAATCAGCTCTCACCTTAAAGATGAGAGCTGATTCTTTTACTCTTGATCGAATTGATACAAAGGTGTGGATAAATAACGTTCTCCGTTACTTGGAATAACCGCTAGAACTTTCTTCCCTTTTCCTAATGATTTAGCCACTTGTTTAGCAGCAAAAATAGCGGCACCGGAAGAAACACCTCCTAATAACCCTTCCAATCGAGCTGCTTCTCTAGCCGTCTCATAAGCCTGATCATTCGTTACAGTTATAATTTCATCATATATTTCAGTGTTTAGAATTTTAGGCACAAATCCTGCACCAATACCTTGTATTTTATGAGGACCTGGATCTCCCCCAGATAATATCGCCGAATCTTTAGGTTCTACAGCATAAATTTTCACATCTTTATAATGTTCTTTTAATACTTTACCCGCTCCAGTAATCGTACCCCCTGTTCCAATACCGGCAACAAATGCATCTAACTGGTCGCCCATTTGTTCAACAATTTCTTTACCTGTTGTCTGCTCATGGACAGCTGGATTTGCTTGATTCTGAAATTGTTGTGGCATAAAGTATCCGTGCTTTTCTCGTAATTCTTCAGCTTTTTGAATTGCACCTTTCATTCCTTCTGATCCTGGTGTTAGCACGAGATCAGCCCCATAGGCACGTAATAGATTACGTCGCTCAAGACTCATTGTATCAGGCATAACAAGGACAGCCTGATAGCCTTTTACCGCTGCAACTAGTGCTATACCAATCCCTGTATTACCACTAGTTGGTTCAATAATCGTATCACCTTGTTTTAATTGACCACTTGCCTCAGCCGCTTCAATCATCGCTAAAGCTATACGATCTTTCACTGAACTCCCTGGATTCATAAATTCAAGTTTAGCATAAATCTCAGCATCTTCTGGACCAGATAAACGATTTAATTGAACAATTGGGGTATTACCAATTAACCCCGCTATCGATTGAGCTATTTTCATTTTTCAGCCTCCTAATTCCGAGTATTCTTATTTGTTTAATTATAAGTTAAAATCCTGATATTGTCAATAAAATGATCATTCAATCAGTGGCGGCTTTCATTCTTTTCCACTGATTGGTCGTTGAGTAAATCAGGACATTAGCATGCCGTTATTTCCTGTCTAACCGATTAACCCCGCCCCTATTTTGGGCAGTAGTGTTACGACCGGTTATCTGTGATAAATCCAATCCACATCAAGTTGTTGCCAAAATGCTTGGGTAGAAGGAGGTTCTCCTACTTCTTCGACAGCCAATTTAGTACGTATATGGTCCTTTAATTGATCATAGCTTAGCTCAACTCTCGGCAACTCGCGATGTAAATACAAAATGGCAAAGCCTTGATTCACCCTAACAGGTTCACTATAGCTAAACTGATCTAAACCTCGAACCTCCTCAAAATAACCATCAGGCAAGAAAGAACTTCCTTCAGTAAAAAAACCTAAGTAGCCACCATTTAATAATGATTCTTCGTCAATTGAATATTCACGTGCTAAGGCAGCAAAGTTAGCTCCTTCTTCTAATTCATTATAAATACGGTTTGCTGTTTCTTGATCTGCTACAACAATATGAGATACCTCTACCCGATGCGAAAATTCATATTGCGATTGGTAGGTATTATAATAAGATTCAATATCCGCTTCACTTATAGTTACATCTCTTGTAAAAATTTTTTCAGTTAGTAATCGATGTTCAATCGTTTCACGCCACTCTTCTTCTGTTTCCACCACATCTTCTTGTCGCATTTGACCGGCCAAAGAAGCCAACAGAGACACTTCTAACTCAATCACTCCCGGGTCAACCGACAAATTATATTGATCTGCTAACTGTGACACAACATGCCGATCCACCATTTGAGTGAGCGCTTCTTCTCCAAAGTGCGTTCCCAGATAATTCATCCATTCATTATAGTATATTTCTTCTTCATTTATGACAGCTACCGGCTGACGTACATCTATCTCCTTTGAGGGGATATAATTTGAAGAATCTCGATTACCATTAAGCAACAAAGACAACATTAAAATATTTGTCCCTAATAACACGAGAATAATGACTAGAATTATTTTTCGCATAACTACTGCAACTCCTCCGATTGCTTAAGTTTGCTTAAATCATCAGGTGAGAGGTGATAATGCTCATTACAAAAGTGACAGGTTGCCTCTGCACCACCATCAACCTTGATCATATCATCGATTTCGTCATTACCTAACCCTCTAATAGCATTGCTGATGCGTTCAATCGAACACGGACAATGGAACGTAACTGGTAGTTTATCTAAGATGTTCAGATTGGTTTCACCAAATAAAATATTAAGTATCGCTTCTGGCGACTTACCTTCTCTTATTAATGTTGAAATTGGCGGGATCGTCGCAATGCGATTTTCGAGTAGGTCAATGGCTTCATCACTAGCCCCTGGCATCACTTGAACAATGAACCCACCAGCAGCCAAAATCGTATGATCAGGGTTAACTAATACACCTGCCCCCACAGCAGATGGCACTTGTTCAGATGTAGCAAAATAATAAGTGAAATCCTCACTCACTTCCCCAGATACAATAGGGACTTGTCCAGTAAAATGATCCTTTAAACCAAGGTCTTTGACAACACTTAAGTTCCCCGCTGTTCCAACCGCACGAGCTACATCTAATTTGCCTTTAGCATTTAAATCAAAATCGACATGTGGATTCGTTATATAACCCCTGACTTGGCCTTTAGCATTAGCATCAACAACAATCGGTCCTGTAGGCCCATCCCCCTCAAGTTTGATCGTAAGCTTATCTTCCCCTTTGAGCATGGCACCCATGATCGCTGATATGGTCATCGTTCGACCTAGAGCCGCCGATGCCGTCGCCCATGTATCATGGCGTTTTCTTGCTTCCTCTACTAATTCCGTTGATTTTATCGCATAGGCACGAACGGTCCCTTCAAATGCCGTCGCCTTTATCAAATAATCACTCATAATAAATAACTCCTTTTCATCTCACACATTGGTAAATCTCCTTTAAACCTTTTAGGGTCAAAGCCGAATCTACTATGTCTATTGTAGCGGATTCATCAGCAATTAATTCAGCTAACCCACCAGTAGCAATAACTTTAGGGTTTTGACCGCTTTCCTTCTTAAATCGCCTTACCATTTCATCAACTTGACCTACATAACCAAAATATAAACCTGATTGCATCGCATCAACCGTTGATAAACCAATTATATTCTTCGGATGGGTGATCTCTACCTTTGGTAATTTAGCCGCTTGGCTGTACAAAGCATCAAGCGAAATTTTTATACCAGGAATGATGGCGCCTCCGACATAAGAGGCGGTCTCATCTATATAACAATAGGTCGTGGCTGTTCCAAAATCGACAACAATTAACGGACTTCCATATTCAGCAATCGCACCTACTGCGTTAACGATGCGATCAGCCCCTAACTCAGCCGGGTTTGGATATTTCATTTTTAAATAGCTATCAATCGGAGTTTCTCCGATTACAATAGCCTTACGATTAAAATATTTTTCGGCCATACTCTCAAGAGCATACATAATCGGTGGTACAACAGATGAGATCATAATATCTTTAACCACCGAAAAGCTTAATGCTTGATGATCAAACAATGATTTAACTAACATGGCAAACTCATCTTCCGTTTTATCTCTATCTGTCTTTATTCGCCACTGATAAGCGAGGTTATTACCTTCAAATAATCCGAGTACTGTATTTGTATTACCAACATCTAACACAAATAGCATATTCATCACCATCTCTTTTTTAAATAACAAACACTAAAACTGACTTTTCTCTATTTTACTTCTTTTTTTGACATTCTCCAAATAAATCAATTTTGCTAAAAAAATTCTTACTTCATATTGATATTAGCCTATACCAATAAACCTTTTTAACTCTAAAGATTTGATCTATTCTCAATTACACTAACTCAAAAGAAAAACCAGCAGAAAACCCGATATTATGGTTTTCATACTGGCTTTCACCGTTAATCTTCTTTTGTTTGGTTATCATTTCCATCAGATGTTTGTTCTGTTTCATTAACAAACAGTTCTTCGTTATCGTCATCCGCTTTGGCTTGAATATTAACCTTCACGTCTTCTTCAGCTTTTGTACTCGCTTCTTCATCATTAGATAGACCACTTTGCTCCGATACAACAGGGTCTGGAAGCGATCCTGTTTCAAATAGCGATTTAATTTGTGCGGCGTCTAACGTTTCAACTTCTAATAATGTTTTAGCAATTAACTCTAGCTTATCCTTATTTTCAGTAAGAATTTCTTTAGCACGACTATAGCAATGATTGATAAAGTTTTGCATTTCTTGATCAATCTCATATGCTATCGCATCACTATAATTTGCCTCGTTCTGCATATCGCGCCCCAAGAACACCTGACCTCCTGAACTACCAAATTGAAGTGGGCCAATCTTATCACTCATACCATATTCGGTAACCATTTTACGCACCATACTTGTCGCTCTTTGGAAGTCATTGTGTGCACCTGTACTCACTTCGCCAAAGGTAATTTCTTCAGCTACTCGGCCACCTAATAATCCTGTGATTTTATCAAGCAACTCTGGCTTCGTCATAAAGTAGCGATCTTCTTTTGGTAACATTACAGCATATCCGCCTGCTTGCCCACGTGGCACAATTGTCACTTTATGAACCATATCAGCCTCGTCGAGTACCATTCCAATAATAGTATGGCCACTTTCATGATAAGCCACAATATTACGCTCTTTTTTAGAGATCACACGACTCTTCTTCGCAGGACCAGCAATGACGCGATCAATCGCCTCGTCAACATCTTCCATTTCAACTTGCTTTTTATCACCTCGGGCCGCTACAAGGGCAGCCTCATTAAGCAGGTTTTCTAAATCAGCACCTGAAAAGCCTGGGGTACGCATAGCAATAGTCTTTAAGCTAACATCTTCTGCTAATGGCTTATTTCGGGCATGAACGCGCAAGACATCTTCACGACCTCTTAAGTCCGGTCGATCAACCGTAATTTGACGGTCAAATCGCCCTGGACGTAATAAAGCAGGATCTAAAATGTCAGGTCTATTCGTCGCGGCAATAATAATAATTCCTTCGTTTTCTCCAAACCCATCCATTTCAACTAGTAATTGGTTTAAGGTTTGTTCCCGTTCATCATGACCGCCACCAACGCCTGCACCACGTTGACGTCCAACCGCATCAATTTCATCAATAAAAATAATACACGGTGCATTCTTTTTCGCATTTTCAAATAAATCTCGAACACGTGACGCACCTACACCAACAAACATTTCAACAAAATCTGAACCACTAATAGAGAAAAACGGTACACCCGCTTCTCCAGCTACGGCTCTAGCTAGTAAGGTTTTCCCTGTACCAGGAGGGCCGACTAAAAGCACACCTTTAGGAATCTTTGCGCCAATTGCAGCAAACTTACGCGGATCTTTCAAGAAATCAACAACCTCTACCAGTTCCTGTTTCTCCTCGTCTGCACCAGCCACATCTTTGAAGCGTACTTTCTTCTTATCTTCGCTATACATTTTGGCTTTCGATTTACCGAAGTTCATGACACGATTACCGCCACCTTGTGATTGATTCATTAAAAATAAGAAAATCACAATAACGATAATAAAGGGCGCAAATGATATTAAGAAACTTAACCAAGGGCTCGGTTGCTCCTCTTCATCCCACATAACGACTTCTTGACTTGATGCTTCTGCATTAATCTCAGCAACAACGTCAGGATTATCAGGTATATTGGTAATAAAGTTCGTATTTTCTTCATCTGCTAATGTACCTGTAACACGAATCACACCATTAGAAGGGCGCATCTCCATACTTTCTATTTCTTCGTTATTTAAAGCATTTACAAATTCATTAAATTTAAATTCTTCTGTTTGTCCATTTTGTCCAGTTATAAATTGCATCACCGAAAGCAATACAAGTAATATAACACCATAAAAAATAAAACTACGCACTATACGATTCATCACTTTCCTCCTCCCAAACGAGAAAACTATATTACATCGTATCATAGAAAAAACAAGAATGACAACTAACTCGATCTCAGTATTTCCATAATATAATGTGTTTAGTTATAATATTTAATAATTTATTGCTTGTTGATTAGCGGGAGCTTTTATTCTCCACCATAAATATGTGGTTTTAGCACCCCAATATACGGGAGGTTGCGATACTTTTCCTGATAGTCTAAACCGTATCCAACGACAAACTCATTAGGTACTTTAAAACCAACAACATCTGCTTTAATATCAACTGTTCGACCTTCTGGTTTATCAAGAAGGGTGACAATTTTTATAGAACGTGCTTTTCGATATTTGAAAAGGTCAACCAAATAGCTTAAAGTTAAACCACTGTCAATAATATCCTCTATAATAAGTAAATCACGTCCCTCTACTTTTGTATTTAGGTCTTTCTCAATTTTAACCTCGCCTGAAGAACGCATTTCACCACCATAACTAGACACGTCCATGAAATCCATTTCCAAGTATGTATCCATATAGCGAAGGATATCAGACATAAACGGTAGAGCTCCTTTTAAAACGCCTATAGCTAAAGGGAACTTATCCTTATATTCTTCAGCTAGTTGCTCACCTAATTCTTTGCATTTTTCTTGAATGTCTTCTTGCGAAACCAATATTTTTTCGATGTCATTGTGCATCTTGATCCTCCTAAAACCTTTAAATAAATTGGTATATCAATTTTAAATAATGATCCCTATAGTCGCCTTTAAGGTCAACTCCCTTAGCCAAACCAAGCACCCACAAGATTCGATCATCTTCGTCCACGAGAATTGGCCACTGATCACGCTTATACAATGGAACTTTCTTATCAATGAATAAATCCTTTAGCTTCTTTCTCCCATTTAAGCCAGCTAAATCAATACGATCACCAGGCATACGTGTGCGTATCATTAACGAAGGATAGTCATCAAAACCATTAACAGGTAAGTAAAATGTCATTGGATTTGTTGCTGTGGGTTTTACGTGAACAAACTCCGCTTGTATAATGTGCCCCTCGGGTAAAACAGTTTGCCCTGGCACTTTCAAAGGCACGCAATACGGGGTCGTACCTTGTTCAAAATAAAAGTGTAAAGTTTGATATGATTTAACCATTTTTAGCGCTGATGGTAAATCTACAGATGCATTAGCACGACCACTATCAAGAAGGGTAAAGAATTGCTGTTCATGTCGATAGCTTAAACCATCTGGCAGGGTATCATATAGATAGTTTAATATTAGATGAAACAACCTTCTTTGTAAAGCACGGGGATGCTTTTTCAATTCATTAATTTGACAGGAAACTTCCTTAGCCTGTTCATGGTAATTTAATATTGAAGCACTTAACATTTCAGCTTGGTTCGTTAAATAGGCTACATCATCCTCCATTTTCTCAGTCGTATGCAAAATAGATTCCGCAAGATTGGGGTTTTGTCTTTTTAATAACGGCAAAATATGTATTCTAAAAAAATTCCTTGTATAAATATCAGCTTCATTTGAGGGATCACGGCGTGGCACGATATGATTTTCTTCACAATAGTTTTCTATCCTGGCTTTCGCAACTGATAATAAAGGCCGAATCAACCAGCCATTAGAGAAAGGTCTCGACTTTCTCATTCCTTGAAGCGCTTCAAGCTCCGTCCCTCTAGTCAAGCGCATATAGACGGTCTCGATTTGATCATCACTGTGATGACCTAGTGCCAAATAATCCGCTTGATGTTTTTCCATAGCATCTGCAAATACTTGATAACGAAGAATTCGAGCAGCTTTTTGTGTGCCATAACTGTACTTCTCTTTTAAGGCATTCACATCAATATAATGTGCTTCAAAGTCGACTTTATACTTTTGACAAAAGGTGCGTACATATTCAAGATCTTGCTTTGACTCCGCACCTCTTAATCCATGATCAACTGACACAACAATTAAATCTAATTGCCATGAACGGCTTTTTCCAATTAAATAGTGGAGAAGCGCCATTGAATCTGGCCCTCCCGAGACACCAACTATTATTTTAGCTGGATAAACCAATAAACGATGTTTTTTTATATACTTATCAACCATTTCTGTAAACATTTATAATAACCTTCTTTAAGCATTAACTTATTATGATAACTATCCTACCAGAAACAACCCCTAATAGAAAGTGGCAAGAAAAAATAGAATGACACTTATTGAAATGCATATCACAATCTCTAGCCAATCTATATCTCGCTTCTGTTGCTGTACAGCTGATCTTTTTGTTGTTAACTGTCGGGTTCGTTTTTTAAAATCCTGCTGCATCTCCTGACTATTTTGATATTGCCCTAATAGAGCTTTATGAAAAATAGGATCATAGGGTTTCAAGGGAGACGCCTGCTTTAATTTGGTTATTAAATACTTCTTCGGCTCTTTCGTTCGCCCAAATTGATTGGGATATGCAAAGCGGAGTGCCATCATTGCTAAAGCAAACAAATCATAAGCTGGATCAGCTGTGCGATTGCCACACTGCCAGTAGCCACGGTCATAAAATTCTGTATACTCTTTAACTGATCGTCCGATCAACGTTACACCTCCTACATCAATAAAACGAAGGCGAATTGGACGATGGGTGACAATGACATTTTCTATTTTTAAATCGCCTAAAATAAAACCGACGCGATGAAGTTGCTCTAACTCTTCTAGGAGTTGAGGAAATAGCACACCTAACCACTGCCTACCACGCTTGTTTAGAAATGTATCTAGCGACTCTCCTTGAACATACTCCATTGTATAAAAAGGATAACATTCCCCTCGTCTATCTATCCAATCATCAATTTCGTATAAAGAAGGTCCAGGGCTTTCACCTTGGACCTTCGCTAGTTTTTTTAAAACATTAATCTCTGATGTAATAGATGCAGCCTTATCACTAATTTTTAACGCTACCCATTGGTTATTGTCTTGCTTAGCTAAGTACACGGCACCAACAGCACCTGTTCCTAGCTTTTCTTTAATATAATATGTGCGTTGATGCCACTTTCCTCTTAAACATGTACCTGGCTTAAAGTTAAAAACCGAAATCGGCTTGCTCTGATTCAGCATCTTTTCTTAAGCTCCTTAATAAGCCTCCCTCACTAAACTGGTGGAGAGCTTCTCTTAAAGCAGGACCTGTGGGTGTAATCCCGCCACTTGTCAGTTTAGGAAACACGGAAGATAATTTATCCAAGTCTGATGACCATTCTAATATTTTATCTAATGCCTTTTTACGCCCTGGAAATGAGTAGATAGCAAATTTATTATCACCAGCTCTAGCGTTCATACTTATTGATAAATCAATTAATGCTTCTTTGACTGTATTTAATTTCTTTTGCATACTTGCGCTCGTATCGACTAACACAAGCAACTGCATATCACACGTTTCCGTTAAGTCATCAACCACTTCCATCACCTCACCTCTTTGATCAGGCGGTAAGGCTTCAATTGATTGATTATCCCCTAAAATCTGTCTTAGTTCTTGGTTGACAACCCCCTGAAGGGTTTGTGTCATTGCTTGCTTTGTCACTGCCTGTACGGTTTGTGTTAACACTTGCGGATAAACAATTTGACTTACGCCTCCACCTGAAGACGCAATATCTTCTACTTCTACTAAACTGTCAGAGTCTGTATCGCCTTGGTCAAGTACACCAATCACATTGACTGTAATGCCTGCTTCACGTATCATATTGGCGATTAAGGTTGGATCTTCTCCTTTGTTAGAACAGCCATCAGTAATCAATAAAATTTGCTTTAGCTTTCCTGTTCGCACGTACTCCTGCCTCCTATCAATTAAACTACTATCATTCTCGACTTCTTTTCTGTTTTTTATACGACTAAGTCGAAAACAATCTCCTTAAGATTTTGCATAGCATTGATAGTGAGGCACCGTTGCCCATTTAGATTGAAAATGATTAATCTTACCAACCAATATCGTCATGTCATCCTCTATTGTGCCTGACGATAGTCGAATCACTTCCTCAAGAATAAGATCTGCAATTTCTTGAGGATCATTGGTTTCCATCTGTTTAATAATTCGTTTTAACCAAATGTCTTGATTCTCTACAGTTTTAGGCGCTTCAAAGATACCATCACTTGTCATTATCAAGAGATCATCATCTTGCAATTGTTCGTCGACCACTTCTACATCGAATTCCTTTACAATACCTATAGGCAGATTACTTGATTCAATTGCAGAAACGTTCTTACCTCTTTTTATATAACTTGGTGTCGAGCCTATTTTTAAAAATTGGACGACGGCTGATTGTAAATCAACCATAGCTAAATCCAAAGTTGAAAAAATCTCATCCGTCATACGTAAAGACAGAATGGAATTAATCGATTTAATCGCCACTTGTTCATCAATACCTGATTGAAGAATTTGTTGGAGTAAGCGCAACGTTTGCATGCTTTCTTCTCTTGCCCGCTTTCCATTCCCCATGCCGTCACTAATTGCTAACGCATACTTTCCAGTGGCTAACTCCATGGTTGAATAACTATCACCCGAGATAAACCCACCACCTCGCGCAGCATGGGCAACACCGACTTCTAATTGATATGTCTTTGCTGATCGAAAAATCAAAAAGCAATAACCATTAGGCATTGGCGATACTTCTTCTTCACTAACAATCACATTTTCTTGAAGAATATCAGATAAAATTGGCGCAATGATCTTCGCCCCTTCATCATGGTAGTGATAAACAGACAATGTTATCTCTATATCAATCTCGCCTTTCTGCAATGAATAAATGTCTAGCTGGTCAATTTCCATTCCAATTGATTGAAGTGCTGTTATAATCTGTTGCTCTTGTTGTTCATGATATTGGCGTTCATTAATAATTTCCTTTGCAAAATTATCCATAACCTCCGACACACCTAATAACTGATCTGCTACAAAACGTCGACTCTCTCCAACCTGCTTTCTTAATTGTTGATTTGCTTTATAATAAGATAATTCTTCTTTCATTACCGCCTCCACCTTATGCGCCTTTTGACAATGCTTTTTAAACTTCGATTCTGTTAATTGAGAAATCGAGCCGCTTTGAGTCAACTCCTTCTTCATGTTTTCCATATGTTGATAGGTATCATCAAAATGTTTTGCCCAACACCATGATTTTTTAAAGCATGTCTGACACGTTCTCTCTGTCACATGACTTAAGAAATCGTCTGTCTCTACGGCATCATTTATCTGTTCCTGTTGCTCAATTAGTTTCCCTGTAAAAGTCTTTGATAAGGCTTCAAACACATCAGAGAATTGCTCCATCCGACTTGCTGTAACATCCCGTAATTTTTGTAAATACTGCTGTTGTTCTTCAATTTGCTCATTTGTTCCAGGAATATAGCGAGCGATTTTGTTTATCATTGTATTTGGTGTAATTATAAATAAGAAAATCGCTATTAACGATGCTAGTACAGATGGGAATAAGGCTCCCATTTCGAAACCATAAATGCCAAGCAAAAACGTACCAAGTAGTAGGCCTACACTAACCATCCACTTTTTCCCTTCCTTCATCAACCCACCTAGCAATCCACTAAAAGCAAGTAAACTCATTTGAGTTAAAGTTGTCTCATTAACTAAGCTTAATATTAGACCAATCACCACACCTACAGTCGCGCCAACTGTTGGACCTCCTGTTAATGCAAGTAATAAAATAAAATAACGAGAGATAACATAATCTAAATGCACACCACCTAGAGTTAAACCCGTCACACCACATAAAACTGATGCTGCTAAAATGACTAGCGATATCAGCTCTTCATTCTTAAGATTCGTTTTATATCGTTTAGGTGTTAATAATGGGGTGCTCTGTATGAAGATTAGAAATAAAACAGCCGTTATCAGTGCCTCGGTTATAGCCATAACAATTGTGTAGCTAGACCATTGATTCATTAGGCTATAATAAGCTAACCGACTTAACAAACTGGACGCTATAAGAATATATGGAAGATATCTCTTAGAGTGCACAAATAAACCCAAGGATATAAAAAAACCAAAACACAAAAAACTAATTAACGTTATGATAAAAGGGGAGAAGCCTAAAGTAAGCACGCCTAGCAGGCTAAACATCATAACCAAACGACAACGTTCTTTTTTAACAACCCAAACACTTGCTAAGTAAGCTAATGAAAAGGGAATAAGCTCCTCTAAAATAATAGCTCGTCCCAATAAAAAACCGATTCCATACAATAATAAATCTTGTTGCTTAATAAATTGGAAACTATGGTGAAGCCATTTGGTCTTCGTTTTAATCTGTGTTCTTTCTAAATAAGAATTTGTCATTATACCCACTATATTCTCACCTCTCTAATATTATACCCACTATTTAATCACATCCTTTTTTCATAATTTGTCAAAACAGCTCTAGAATATAATAAAATGATTCGACTTCTTTCTATAAAAATTAATAGAAAAAAGATACTGCACTTCCCCCACCACTGCACAACATTAGGCTGACAGACGGTAATTAATAGAGGATTTACTTCTTTTTCTATATAACTTTTTTCTTTGGATAAAAGAACGGTTACCATCGAAATTCAGCAAATTATAGCTGTTTGTGATTATTATTAATGAACAAAAAGAAATCAGAGATGACACAAACACTAATACTCATTAGCGATTTATTGAAGCCATATGAGTTCAATAGCCACAAACCAATCAAACAAAACTATTGACATGCCTTCTTTGCTGTTGTATTATATCACTTGTGACTTTAAAGTTTTTCAACTATGGCGGTGTAGCTCAGCTGGCGAGAGCGTACGGTTCATACCCGTGAGGTCGGGGGTTCGATCCCCTCCGCCGCTACCATTATTCAAATAAAACATTTACATTAATATTATATAAAAAGGAAACAGCGAGGTGTGCACACACCTCGCTGTTTTGTTGAAATCTATATATTAAATAATAGAACGAAATCAAATGTATTAAAAAAGGTAACACCTAATGTTAAGACAATTAGGCATACAATAGCCGCAACATCTCTCAAGTGCCATTTAAGCTGGCGAAAGCTTGAACGTTTTTCCCCAGAACGATAACCCTTTACTTCCATAACATCAGCCATTTCCTCGGCACGCTTTAATGAACTAACAAACAAAGGTAGCACAATAGGGACAAGCTTCTTCATCTGTTCAATTAAGTTTCCTTCACCAAAAACAACACCTCGAGCGCGTTGGGCATCCATGACCTTCTGTGTCTCATCTAGAAGATTAGGAACAAACCTTAAGGAAATCGAAAGCATTAAAGCAAAGTCATCAACAGGAATACGAAGCAACCGCAGGGGCTTAAAAAGTGCATGAATAGCATCAGTTAAATCAATTGACTTTGTCGTTAAAGTCACAACGGTTGATATGAGTATGATCATGATAAAGCGGCTAAACGTATAAAAGCCTGACAATAAGCCAAACCTGGAAATCATAATCGGTCCTAGACTAAAATAAATCGTCCCTCCACCTGTAAACAAAACACGGAGCATAACAGCAAATAGAATTAACCAGATTAGCGGTTTGACCCCCTTGAGATAAACGCTATAGCTAACTCCAGATAATCGCATTAACAAAAAGGTAAACAAGAATAACCAGATGTAGCCTTGTCCATTTTCAACAAAAAAAAGAAGACCAATAAAATAGAGAGCGGCCACTAATTTCAAACGCGGATCTAAACGATGCAAATACGACTCTCCAGGAAAATAACGCCCCAAAATTAATTTATTCATACTAGCTGCTCCTTTATCAGGTTAGCAGCCAATTCAGACCGCGTTAAACTAACTTGGCTTAGCTTAATACCTTTTTCTTGTTCAATACGCCGTTGCACCCTTAATGGTTCAGGCATATCAATAGCCAACTCATTTAGACGTGATTCATCACCAAAAAACTGACGCACGGATTGATAACTTGCTACACGTCCATGATCTAACACTAAAACGTCATCAGCATAAGTCGCGACGTCATCCATATCATGTGTCACTAAAAGGGTTGTTGCTTTGTGCTCATTATGCCAGCACTTTAACATAGACAAAATCTTCTTTCGGCCTTCTGGATCTAACCCTGCACCTGGCTCGTCCAACACCAATACATCTGGGTTAGTCGCCATAATGCCCGCTATCGCCACACGCCGTTGCTGACCTCCTGATAACGAAAATGGTGAGCGTTTTAATAAATCAACGGATAACCCTACTTTATCTAGACTGTCTCGGACAGCTTTTTTTGTTTGCTCTTGAGTAAAACCGAAATTTATCGGACCAAATGCTATATCCTGTTCAACGGTTTCAGCAAATAATTGTGCTTCAGGAAATTGAAACACCATGCCTACTCGCTTTCTCACTTGATTTAATATCTTCTTTTCACCGTTAGCATTTATCGTTAAGCCACCTACATGAACCTCTCCCGCTGTCGGAAGTAGCAAACCGTTTATTAATTTCAACAAACTCGATTTTCCCGCACCCGTATGCCCAATAATTGCTGTAAATGTACCCGTTGGTAATTCGACATTAATATCATTAATTACATTAGCGGTTCTGATAGGGCCTAACTGATAATCTGCCCTCACATGTTCAAATCTCACCTGCATATCCACGCCACCAATTCATCTTCTGTCATATAACCATCTGGCACTTCAATTCCTTTTCCTTTTAACTCTTGGCGCAATTGCTCCGCAAAAGGCGGTTCTATATCAGGGTTTTTTTGGAAGATCGCTTGCGGTTCCCCTTGATCGATTAACTTTCCAGCGCTTAGGACGAGTAATTGATCAGCCAAAGTCGCTTCTTCTCGATCATGTGTAATCGAAAGGATGGTTAAATTTAATTTCTTTTGTATGTTTTTTAATACCTTTAGTAATTCTCGCCGACTCTTCGGATCTAACATAACAAACGCCTCATCAAAAATCATTAAATCTGGTTGTAATGCTAACACGCCTGCTATAGCAACCCTTTGCTTCTGTCCACCCGATAATTGTGATGGATCTTTATCCCGGAAATGATACATATCAACAAGTTTTAACGCTTGAAATACACGCGTTTCCATCTCATGATAATCAAGATTTAAGTTCTCCAATCCAAACGCAACATCATCTTGAACAGTTGTACCAATAAATTGATTATCAGGGTTTTGAAAAACGATGCCTACTTTTTTTCTTAAATCCCATTTGCTTTGCTCATTTAATATACAATTATTAATAAAAATACTACCTTGCTCCGGTTCAACTAAGCCTACGATTAATCTGGCGAGAGTCGATTTTCCTGATCCATTGTCCCCTATCACCGCTGCCCAATCGCCTCGTTTAATTGTAAATGAAACAGCAGATAGAGCATAATCGTCGGTACGAATATCATAACGAAAGCTTAAATCTTTTACAGATAATATCGGTGAACCATTCATGTCTATCTGCCTCCTTCTCATCTATAATAATAAAGCAACAATAAACATAATAACAACCGATCCATTCATAAGCACTAAATTTTTAATAGCTACGACAAAAGTTTCTGATTTAACTTGTTTATGATTGAATTGTTGGATTTGCTTATATACAGGGTAAATGATCAACAACACGAGCAAGAGGACTGCTGGTAATGAACCTAAGAAAACAGCAATCACTAGCGCAAGAAAACTCATATAATAAAGGCCATTAAATAGTAATACTGCATTTTCCTTTCCTATATAATAGGGTAAGGTAAAACGAGAATTAGCGATATCTTCATCTAAATCACAAATATTATTGGCTAGCATCAAGTTAGCAATAGTGAAAATGCTCGGTATTGAGATCAATAGTATTTCTAACAACAAGTATAGATCGGCTTGAAAGTGAACCATTCGACCTTCCCAACCTAAGTGAACAATACCTTGGTCAAATGCATTAACATATACTGCTAAAAAGACAATACCAAAGCCCATTGTTACACCAGAAAACACCTCTCCTAATGGCATCCGTGATAACGGAATAGGACCAAACGTATAAAAAATTCCAATAGAAAAACACAGCACACCAATTAATAACACAAACAAATCGGTTCGAATGACAAGCCACAATCCCAATCCTACAGCTATGGACAACATAATAAAAATCGTTATAACGACAATCCGCTCAGGAATTTGGGCTTGCCCAATAATATTGCGTGTTTCTCTATATTGATCTGAACTTGCTTTGCGATAATCCATATAATTATTAATCGCCGTCGTTGTTAAATCGAAGATAAGCATTGCAATAAAGAATATGACTGTATTAACAATACTAAAGCTTTGATAACGATAAATAACAAAAAGTAATCCGATTAAAAATGGAAATACACTAGCTATTTTGGTTTGGATTTCAACTAATTTTAAAAATGCTGATATCGTCAACTTCATCACCTTTTCTAATGACTAATCAATTCAAATGCTTCATTTGTTAATTCAAACACTTCAGTTAATCCTGCAGTTAATAAAATTTCTCTGTCTCTTGTTACAAAGATAGCCTCTGCACCCTCCATTGCTTCAATAAAGGCCTTCCCTTCTTCTAACCCCTTAGCAAAAACAATGGTTGAAAGGGCGTCACCATCTACCGAATAATCACTAATAATAGTAACACCTGCAATTTCGTTATCAAATGGATAACCCGTATCTGGATCAAGCAAGTGATGATATTTTTGTCCATCTTCTTCAATGTAGCGCTCATAGATGCCAGAAGTGACAACAGACTGATTGGTCGCTTCAATCCGTCCGACGAGCTCACCACGAGCTAAAAACGGATTCTGGATTCCTACTGTCCAATCATCCCCTGAAGGTCTTGTACCTCTAACATAAATATTTCCACCTAAGTCTAAAATCGCTGTAGTGACACCTTCTGCTTCAAATAATTGATTAACTTCATCTGTAATATAACCTTTGGCAATTGCACCTAAATCTAATTGCATACCTTCATCAACTAAATATACGGATTGATCTTGATCATCAATCTCAACTTTTTCATGATCAATGAGCGGCAACACGTGATTAATTTCTTCTTGATCCGGTACCCGAGCATCATCATGCCCAATACGCCAAAGGTCTGTTAACGGACCAATCGTTATATCAAAGCCACCTTCTGAATCATCTCCATAGGCTAAACTTGCCTTAATTAATTGATAGAGTTGATCAGAAACTTGAACAGGTTCAACCCCTGCTTGACGATTGATTTCCGATACTTCAGACGTATCAATTTCTTCACTCATTATATGTTCGAGCTCATCAATACGCTCCATGGCTAAATCCAAGACATATTCCTTATCTTCATCATATATACTTAAATTAATGACCGTACCAATCAAAAATTCAGTATCGCGATGGGGAGAGTCTAATAAGCCATCATTTGATGAACAACCGAGTAAAACCAGCAAAATAGCCCCTATAATAAAGATCAACTTTTTTTGAAACATATCACTTGCCCTCTCTTTCTTAAATTAACAACATTCAATGTGAATTCATTCACATTGAATTACTCTGGGATTGAGTATATCATCGTCTTTGTTAACTGTCTATTAGACAAAATTCGACACCTTAAATAATAAAAGCAATCATATCCTATGATAGCGGTTTTTATAAAAGATGTGAATACTTATTGAACTTTTTTGTATGATAATTAGGTGAAACTTTATAGATTTTTTTATATATAATCTTTAAAAACCCTAGACACAAAATAAAATCAGCGTTACAATAAGTAACGGTTGTTCATAAATTCACAACAAATCTCGGTTTACAACTATTTATATTCAAAAGGAGTGAACATAAATGCCAAACAAGAATATTGTCATCATTGGTGCTGGTTATGCAGGTGTACACGCCGCAAAAAAACTAGCAAAAAAGTTTAAAAAAGATGACACCGTGTCAATTACTTTAATTGATCGTCATTCTTACCATACAATGATGACTGAATTGCATGAGGTTGCAGCGCACCGTGTTGAACCTGACGCGATTCAATTCGACCTTCGTCGCTTATTTAACCGTACAAAAGTGAAACTTGTCACAGATAATGTAACACATGTTGATCATGATACGAAAAAGGTGACGACTGCACACGGAGCATATGATTATGATTATTTAATTTTAGGTATGGGTGGAGAACCAAATGATTTTGGCACACCAGGTGTAGCAGAACACGGTTTCACATTATGGTCTTGGGAAGATGCTGTAAAGTTACGGGAACATATTGAAAACACCGTAGCAAAAGCAGCGACGATTCATGATGAAGCAACACGGCGCGCCATGCTAACATTTGCTATTTGTGGTTCTGGATTTACCGGTATTGAACTTGTCGGTGAAATGATTGAATGGAAAGAGCGCTTAGCTAAAAACAACAAAATTAATGCAGATGAAATTTCTCTTTACGTGATTGAAGCTGCTCCAACGATCCTTAACATGTTAGAACGTCGTGATGCTGACAAAGCAGAAGCTTACCTACTCAAACATGGGGTAAAAGTTCTTAAAGAATCACCAATCGTTGAAGTACGCGAGAATGAAATTGTATTAAAAAGTGGTGAAACGATTCCAACCTATACACTGGCTTGGACTGGTGGCGTCAAAGCTAACTCTGATACAGAGGAATATGGTATGGAGCAAGCTCGTGCTGGTCGTTTGAAAGTCAACAAATATATGGAATCTGATCAATACGATGATGTTTATGTTGTGGGTGACTTGGCTTATTTTGAAGAAGAACCAGGAAAGCCAACACCACAGATTGTAGAAGCAGCTGAACAAACAGGTACAACGGCAGCAAAAAATATTATTGCAGACATTAAAGGTGGAGAGAAAGTAGCTTATAAAGGAAAATACCATGGTATTATGGTGTCGATTGGAGCACGTTATGGCGTTGCAGACCTTATGGGCTTACACTTAAGTGGATGGTTTGCGAATTTTGTCAAACACATGGTGAACTTATACTATTTCTTCGGTATTGGTAGCGGCTATTATATGTTTAAATATATAGAACATGAATTTTTCCATACAAAAGATAAGCGTAATATTTTCCGTGACTTTTTAACACGTTATGGAAATGTACTGTGGAGCTTACCACTTCGAGTTTTTGTTGGTGGATTCTGGCTTGTTGAAGGTGGATCTAAACTTTGGGGATATGAAGTTTGGGAAAATGCAACTTCAAGTTTTTCCAACATCGGTCAATTATTTAGAGGTTTAGGTGAAGATTCTTGGCTCGTTTCATCGACTGTACAAATGGATTTCCCATGGTTACAAGATGCAACAAGTGCAGCTACTGAAGCTGGTGGCGATTGGGCTGATCCAATCCTTAGTGAAATGCCAGGATGGTTTGCTTGGATCATGCAAATTATGATGCCAACACCAGAAATTGCTTTATTTATGCAAAAAATGATGGTATTCATTGAGATTGCGATCGGTTTAGCTATCATTGTCGGCTTGTTTACTTGGTTAGCTAATGCAGCAAGTGTCGGTTTTCTTATCATGTTTACTTTAACAGCGATGCTAGGCTGGGATAAGGTATGGGCCCTCCCTGCTTCGATTGCACTTATGAATGGCTCTGGACGTACATTTGGTCTTGACTATTGGGTTGTACCATTTATCCAGAAAAAGTTGGGCCGTTGGTGGTACGGAAAAGAACAGGCCATCTATCAAGATAAATAAATTTTCTAATCAATCAGCGATTGGCTCTTTTAAAAGAGCCTTCGCTATCTTGTTTATCATCATGTATAATTGAATTATTCAATAGGCTGAACGCAGATTTTGACGATCATTGCGTTTTTTTTCTGAAAGGAAAATGATCAAAATATTAAAGGGAAAGAAAGAAAATCAATTTATTACAGCTAACCGTCCGCAAAATACCGGGCTTTTAAGTGATAGATAACGGATGCTAATATCTTGAATACACTCAACAGCTAATCAGTGGCAGAAGAAAGAAAAAAACTCTGACTGAAGGTTGATTTTATATAGCAAAAAATAAGTGTGTGTATTTCTTTTTTTCCTTTTACTGTTTTTATTTACAGATCGACTAGACATACGTTTTAATCGGCTTAGAAATGAAGGGGTGTTATTGTTATGACTAAAAACCAAAGGTTGGTCTATATCGCATTGCTAGCTGCTCAAGCCGTCATTATTAGCCTCCTAGAACGCGTGATCCCTTCACCGTTTTTTTTCGCACCTGGCGCTAAGTTAGGACTTGCTAATATCATAACTTGCATGGCCTTGTACACACTACCTGTTAAAGATGCCAGTAAAGTGGTCTTGATACGCTTAGTATTAGCTACACTACTTAGTGGCACTATTTCTACATTTATGTATAGTGGTGCCGGTGCCTTGCTTAGCTTCTTAGGTATGCTGCTTGTAAAACAATTGAGATTTGCTAATGTTAGCCTAATTGGTGTAAGTGCTACCGGCGCTGTACTCCACAACGTTGGACAATTATCAATTGCAAGTTGGGTCGCTCAGTCATGGTCTGTTATGCTTTACTTACCGATTCTTTCCTTAATTGGCATCCTGACTGGAGTAGCCATAGGTATTACTGCCAACTATTTATTAACACACATAGAAAGATTACACTATTATATGGATTTACAAACCATGTAGCAGACATTGAAACGAAAGAGGTTTTAAAAACATGGAAATACATCAAATGTGGCGTGATTATCCAGAATTAAATCAAGATTTGATCAAAGTCATGCAATTAATAGAGGACCATATACGTATCAGAGACAAGCGCGTGAATGAAACCCTTAAAGATGTTATTCATGCTGGTGGCAAGCTACTGAGACCTGCCTATACATTACTTTGTAGTCAAATAGGTGCTGAATATAATAAAGATAAAGCAATTGCAATTGCAGCGGCTTTAGAGACTCTACACATGGCAACGCTTATTCATGATGATGTTATTGATCAAGCTGATACGCGTCGTGGAAATGCCACTTTACAAACAAAGCATGATAACAAATTTGCTATATATGCTGGTGATTATTTATTTTCGATCTGTTTTTCTATACTGGCTAAACATGCTGATTCCATTTCGCAATCAATGTATAATATACGGAGTATAGAGAAACTTTTAATTGGTGAACTTGATCAACTCCACTCTAGGTTTCAACCTCCTAACAGTGTAAAAAGCTATTTATCAAGAATATCAGGAAAAACAGCACAGCTTTTTGCGTTAAGCTGTTATACAGGCGCAGTAGAAAGTAAAGCAAGTAAGCGCCAAGTCCGGATAGCATGGAACATGGGTCATTATATTGGGATGGCTTTTCAAATTATCGATGATATCCTAGATTATCAAGGTTACGAAGAGCAAATAGGTAAACCTGTGATGGCAGATGTCCAACAAGGTATTTACACATTACCGTTAATCTATGCGATGTTGGCTAACCCAGATGAAGTATCTGAGATTTTAGCCAATGACAAACCTTATTCTAAGTCTGATTTAGATAAATTAAGTGCCATTATTAGAAAGACTAAAGGTATTGATAAGGCAAAGAAACTTGCTGAACGTTATACGAACAAAGCATTGCGTGAATTAGAAAAGTTACCAAATGGGCATTATAAACATCATTTATATCAATTAACGTCACAAATGCTTAAACGGACCAGTTAAGGCTAAGGCCAACTGCATTTAAATCATCTAAATTTCAAAAGCCACTCCACATAATTGTGGAGTGGCTTTTCTTTAAAGCAAATTACTCAACAGTAGCTTCGCCTTCAACAGTTCCATCTAAACTTGCAGAGGCTTGATAATCTTCATTTGCAAAGATTACATCACCAGTAACAGTTGCTGTTTCATGTAACAAGAAACCATCAGCTTCAACATAAACATCACCGTCTAATGTTCCACCTTGGAAATTCAAATTTTCACTTTGAACAACAAGTTGTGGCACCGTAATTGTCCATTGATCAACAATGTTCCTGTCATCATCTTGTGTGTAGGCAGCAATCTTACGGTATACATCTTCATTTTCATCATCACCATTGTGGAATGTTCCTGCTACAACTAAGTCTTCCTCAAGTGTCATATCACTAGTCGGAATAATGATCCAAGTTCCATTTTCATCAGCTGCGGCATGAAGACCTTCTTCATCTTCAGCAAATGACGCTGCTGATACTGCATCAGTTCCCTCTTCATCAGTTGTATCTGTCTCATCAGTACCCCCACAAGCTGCTAATAAACCAACTGTTAAGAGCATCGCTAATAACCATTTAAATTTCATTACCGTTCCCCCTATAATCGTGTAGTTTGTACATTCTTGTACAATCATTATCTTAACATATTTTTTAAACTTATTGTATATAAATGTTGTCGAAATCACGGATATGCCTTTTTAGTATAGCCACTTTTGACTATATCATTCCGATTGTAGATTGAGTCAGGTCTTCTCCTCTGTTAACCCAATAATAACCTTCAACAAACACATTACTTATAACATTGTATAGTTATGCTTTTTTACTGATTAATTGGGAAACATACAACAACACAAGTTCCTTTACCTACTTCACTTTGCACTATAATTTTTCCTTTATGGGCTTCAATAAGAGCTTTTGCAATCGCCAAACCAATTCCTAATCCACCGGAAGTACGCTCTCTTGATAGATCTCCTCGATAAAAACGTTCAAATAAATGGGGCAATTGTGATTTTTCAATACCAACACCTTGATCTTTCACCTTAAAACCAACGTATTGATCATTATGGAAAACACAAATATCTACTCGTTTCTTGGCTGGCGTATAATCGTAAGCGTTAATCACAATATTTGTAAGAATTTGAAGTGAACGGTCTAGATCTCCGCTAAATGTTGGATTATAAGGATCCGTATGACCATGAAGCCCAAGGCCTTTATTATAAAAACTAGCTTGAAATTGATGAATCAACCGCTTAAGAATATCGTTTGCTGATAACTTTTCCATTCTCAGTTGAATTTGCGGATTCTCCGCAACAATTAATTGCTCCAAATCATCAACGAGACGAACTAAACGCATAAGTTCTGCATGTGTTTTCGCTAAATGATCGTCACTTGGTTGCCAAACACCATCTTGATATGCTTCAATTTGACTGCGTAAAGTAGCAAGTGGTGTTCTTAGCTCATGTGCTAGATCTGCCGTATACCTTTTACGCAGATGATCTTCCTTTTCTAGTGTGTCTAGTAAATCATTAAATGCCTCTGCTAAAGGTTGAAGCTCTAGTTCAAAATTAGGTACAGATAATCGACTTTGTTTATTAGGACCTCTTATTTGTTTAACCATCTGGACAATTTCCTTTAACTTCACTGTTAAACGGCTGGAGATGAAGACACTAATTAAAATAGAGAGGACAGTTGTTAATAGAACCGCCCAAATAACTTGTTGTTGTAGATTTCTAATAAACTCATCATCTGCTCCAATTAAATCTGTTGAATAGTTAACGACTAATGTTCCCATCTCTTCATTTTCACTCGTTAACTGTACCCTGACTTCTTGATCCAAGTCTAGCTCTTGGCGATGCCTGTTCATCATCTGTTGCATATGGTTAGAATCAACTAATACCTCCCCGTTTTGATCTAAAACTTGAATAAATAAATCATTTGTCATTGAATCTTGATGCAACCATGACCTTACTTGATTCGAGTCAAGATTTCCAGTTTGTTGATAGTGTTCAACTAAAAAAGTTCTAAGTTCTTCAATTGTCTTATTACGGTTTGTGTCTACGTATTCTCCAAATTGGTGCTCAACCCGAAAAAAAATCAAAAATCCTGTTATGCCTATACCTATTAAAGCAATAAACATTAAAACAATGATTAGTCGTGAACGAATACTTTTAATCAAGCGTGTTCACCTCAAATTTATAACCCATCCCAAATACGGTATGAATATAACAAGGTTGTCGTGGATCCTCATTTAATTTCTTTCGCAAATTTTTAATATGCGTGTCAATATTACGTTGATAGCCTTCTAAATAGTGCTCATCACCTGGTAAAGCTTTTAATAGTTCAGTACGACTATAAACACGTCCAACGTGCTCTGCCATTTTAACAAGTAAGTAATACTCATTTGGAGTTAGTGATATCATTTTACCGTTTACTTGAACGGTTTTATTATTTAAGTCAATTAGTAAGTGACCGTTGTTAAATTGTAAAGCTTTTGTTAACGACGGTTCTTTACGCCTTAATAATGTCTTAATACGAACAACAACTTCTCTTGAACTAAAAGGCTTTTTAATGTAATCATCAGCGCCAATCATTAAGCCGTTAATAAGGTCATCTTCTTTCGTTTTTGCTGTTAACATAATAATTGGAATATCGCTTATTTCACGTGTTAATTGGCAAATATCCTCTCCAGATAAATCAGGTAACATGAGATCTAAGATCATTAAATCATAACTTGATTTTTTTATTTCTTTTAGAGCTTCAGCTCCAGTAGTCACTGCTGTCGGTTGCCAACCTTCTTTAATAAAATAAGCAGCCAATACTTCACCTAGAACGGCTTCATCATCTACAATTAAGATATTTGTCATCCAAATCACCTCGTTTTTTCTATCATATCATTTCTTTTATGACTAAAAATTAATCTTCACAAATTCCACATAAGTTCTTCACACCAATTACAAATTATCTTGTTATCTTTATATTAAGAACAATAAAAAGGAGTGAATTAAGCATGAAAAAAGTCTCAATTGCTTTGTTAGCTAGCTTTCTACTATTAGCCAGTAGTCAATTCATTTTTGCAGATCAAGAGGAGGAAAACAATTTGGATTGGCATCGTGAACGTATGTCATCTGTTCATCCTGAATGGTCTAACGAGGATATTGATGAGAGATTGGAAACTTGTCACGGTCGTGAACGTTCCTCAAATATTAATCAACGACCATCTAATTAACATACACAATAATAAGCGTGATCTGGACCTATAAGACCAGTGGCATCCGTCACTGGTCTTATTATTGTTCTAACAATCCCTATTAATCCCCTATCATAAAACGAACTCTCAAAATGTAAGATCATACGATAACGATCGTTCCAAATAACTTATGTAGCCATATGCGAAACGGCTCAAAGCGCTAATCTTTTTGTTGATGCCCTCAATTCGTCCATTGCTGTATGGATAGCTGAAGGCCGTGCCTGCGAAAAGCACATCACTGGATAACCAAACACATTTCTAAAATCGGAGAAATAGAAATGACGCTAGCGAAAAGACTACCCTCATTTCACAAACGCGGAAATTGAGAATTTTCTGCACCAACGTCAAATAGTATACAACTATATAAAAAAGCCAGTCACGTTCCCAACGTTTACCAGCTTTTTAAACTTAATCTGATTCTATATAAAAAATATCGGTTATAAATGCACGCATGTCACTATAATATCAATACCACTAAATGAGACAGCAAGTTAGCCTTTTTTAGCACCTCGACCTCCACGCTTTGATTCAGTGTGCTTACGTAATGAAGCTAGGCGATCTTCAGAATCCTTTAAAAAGCGATTCATTTTCGCTTCAAAATTCTCTGTACGATCTCGGTTTGGCTTCGGTTGACTAGTATTTGTCTTCCGGCGACCTTGATTCGGATTATCTTTCGCTTTCTTAATAGACAACCCTATTTTTCCATCGTTTTCTACATTAATGACCTTAACTGTGACTTCATCTCCAACAGATAAGTGCTCATTAATATCTTTCACATAATTATCAGCAACTTCACTAATATGAACGAGGCCTGTCTTTCCTTCAGGTAATTCAACAAACGCTCCAAAATTAGTTATTCCTGTTACCTTACCCTGCAACTTGCTGCCTACTTCGATTGACATAAAAAAAATGCTCCTCCTTAAGAATTAAAAAAAGATATACTTCTTCCTACATTATAGCTAAGCAACAAAAACAATGTCAATAAGCAGGCTCCTCTTCTGTTAGTTTAAAGACAATTTCTCCTTCATCTGTGAAGAAATAATTTGTTTTTGCTATACGAAGTACATAAGATTCATCTTCTAGTAAATTTATCTCTTCTAATAATGACTGTTCTTCTACTTTTAAAGTGCGTATTTCTTGTTCTAACTCTTCATATTGGGACTGCTTTTCAGCGTATAATGCCCTTTGATTTATATGGTAAGTAAATAGTGTAAAGAAGGTGAGCACAGTCACAATAGCAAATAGCGTCAAACGCCTACGTAAAAGACGCTTTCTCTTTCGCTGTCGTTCCACATGAGCATCATATTGATTCATATACGTAGAATTAATTCTAGTTACTTTATGTTGACGTCTACCCATCGCTTGACACCTCCTTTACGTATTATACCAGTTATCTTATTAAATAATTCAAGGCTTTCTTTTATTAATAATATTCTCTATTTTACTATAGATTCCTGCCATTGAAACTAAGTATTTTCTCACATTTTTCGGCAATAACCGATAAATGAGTCTTATTACCCAAACAATTGGTCTGACTAAAATAAAAAGTAATCTTTTACCAAACAAATAAATAAATCCTATGACCGCCATAGCGATTTGATAACAAATGATTAATGGTTTTAGAACCATAATGTAGATCATCTGTTTAATAATATAAATAAGTTGGCAAACGATCATGATCACACGTTCTAATAAAGATTGATAAAATGTGCGACAGCGGGAGCAGTAGATCCAAAAACCAAACATAATTGTAAAAATAAAATATAAGTGGACTTGTCCATTATTTATTTTCACAAGACAAAAAAATACGATTAACGCTTGGATAAGCCAAAATAACAACTGAAACAGGAAACTTAACATCATATTCCCATTAAATCTCCCTATTAAACGCTCATTTGTATCGAACATAGCTCCTAAATAAATGCCAATGATCATCATAGCAATGAATGATAAAAATTGGATATCAATACTCATTTGAATAGCTTTCCTAAAAAGCCTTTCGATTGATCATGCTGGTGATCATCTAAATAGGAGAAGTCCATTAACTTCCCTTTGATTTCCACCTTACCTTGCGTCACATCAAGCGTCTTAATTTGCAAATTTTCCCCTCTAATCATTAAATAGCCCAAGACGGTTTCTAATAAAAATTCTTCATTGTCAAAACTATCAACTTCTTTTACACCAGATATTTCAATCATTCGACGATTGCGAACTTTGACTTCATGCTCAGTAGCTTGCGTTGGGGCTGAGTAATGGTTCGTTTCTTGGATCATTTATATTCCCTCCTTTAATCACTAGTATGATATGTAAGGAGGGCGCTCGATAGAACTATTATTATTGACTATTCTTTGTTTATGGGTTCCTCTTTCACAATCGAATAAAGCGTTGAAGCTTCATCCTTTCTCACCACGTCTTTTGTGGAGTCAACTTTAATCGTTACATGTTTTTGGCCGAACTTAATGACCAATTCATCATCTACTGCTACATTTGACGATGCCTTTGCTGGATTACCATTAATCGTAATGCGCCCTTGATCTGCAACTTGCTTAGCTAATGTACGTCTTTTGATTAATCGGGAAATCTTTAGAAATTTATCAAGTCTCATCTGTCATCCTCCTCTTTGCTTCTTCCCATAAATGATCTAATTCTTCAATTGACATATTACCCCATTCACTTCCGGATGCTAGCACCTTGCGTTCTATATATTGAAAGCGCTTGGTGAATTTAATATTGGTTTGGCTTAACGCTAAATCACTATTAACTTTATAGTAACGCGCCAAGTTAATGATCGCAAAAATAAGATCTCCAAACTCTGCTTCTATCTCAACTAATTGCCCACTCTCGACCGCTTGCTTTACTTCCTCTATTTCCTCTAATATTTTAAGCCAGATGTCCTCAGGATTGTCCCAATCAAAACCTACTTTAGCTGCTTCTTTTTGGATAGCCTCAGCCTTTACTATAGTTGGTGCTGATTGCGGAATACGATCGAGAAGAGAATCGATCGTCTGGTCCGCTTTCTCTTCAGCTTTTATAGCTTGCCAATTGGCAATCACGGTCTCAGTGTCTTCTGCTTTTGCATCACCAAAAACATGAGGATGGCGACGAATCATTTTATCCGTAATCGAACGAATCACATCATCAACAGTGAAGTACCCGTGATCCTCCCCTATTTGACTATGTAACATAACTTGCAGGAGGATATCGCCTAGCTCTTCAATGATATGGTGATCATCCTCTTGATTAATGGCATCAATCAATTCATATACCTCTTCTATTAAATAACGGCGAAGACTTTCATGTGTTTGCTCCTTATCCCAAGGACAACCACTTGAACCACGTAAAACAGCTATAATTTCGCGAAGTCGATTGAATTGATGGTTTAGTACTTCTTTTTTAGCTGGTTGCACATAAACACTAGTGAGATTACTTAATTCTACACACTGATCTAGCCTGACTAGCGGGATCGTTTCAACTTCAGCTTTTGAACTCCCAACTGATTTAATAATCACTACCGGGTGATCGGTTTGCAAATCTTCCAGCAGAGTTAATTTTAATTCTGAAGCAATCATTTTGTCATAAACCTGACAGAAAATAAGATGTTGGGTATAGTTAATTTGACTACGCTCAAAACTCGTCGCATCTAAAAATTGAAACCCTTCAATTGGATCAATTTGTATAGCAGTAAATAAGGCATCTAAATAACTCTGACCACCAACAATATCAATGTTAACTTCGTCCTGTTCAAGTAATAATTGGACCGTTCGTTCGGCTAACATCGGATGACCAGGTACCGCATATAGAATATGTTTGTTGTGCTTCGCTTGTTTGAGCAATTGCTCGACAATCGCTACATATACATCTTCAAACTGCTCGTGTTGTTTGTAGATAGGGTCAAATGAGGTGAAGTTGACACCCTGCTTCGCTAATGATTCTAGCACAGGATGATCGTTTGTCCGCACAAACAAAGGAACCTCTGCATTAATTAATTTATGATAAAGTCCGATTGTCAGTTGATCGAGGTCTCCTGCGCCTAGTCCAACCACTTCAATTTTTATGCTCATCTTTCTCAGCCTTTCTTTAAAAATCGTTTTAACGGTAACACATCAAGCTCTTGATCAGTAAAAGCACCTTGCTTAGTTAAAGCCTTGAAATAAACAAATACGCCTAGTATTACAAATAGCAAAATATAAAGAAACTGTCCTGATCGTGGCAGTACACTGAATAAAGGATTAATCAATCGATTTAAACCGAACACGACAACGATCATCAATATTAACGATAGGCTAAAGCTTTTCCATGGAATATCAATAAGCTTTTGATGGGGGATAGCTTTTTTTAACTGAATGAGATTTAGCCCCAATACCACAACGGTTGCTATAACTGTTGCTAACGCTGCTCCCGAGATATCGATTACTGGTATAAATAATAAATTAAGCAACAATTTCACAACAACACCAACTAAAACAAATAAGGCTGTACGGAAAATATGATCTAACCCTTGTAAAATCGCCGCTGTTGAAATAGCTAACGATGCAAAAATAATCGTTAACATAAAAAGTTGCAAACTGAATGTACCCGTATTCTCTAAAAAAAGTACGCTGTTTATTTCTGGAAAAAGAACAATTAGTCCAGCTGTTGCAGCACTAGCAAGATATAAGGTGAAGCGCCATGTACTAGAAATATAACTCGAAAACCGCTCTTGATCCTTTGACAACCGAGCTTTTGTTACAGAGGGTATTAAAGCTAATGTTAATGATGAAGCAATAACAATACCTAACTGTGCAAGGGGTTGACCACGATCCAAAATACCCTTTAATGTTTGTGCTTCATGTAAAGAAATACCTGCATCAACTAATTGTGGTACAAGTGTAAGTGCATCAATAAATTGAAGCAGTAACAATAACATATGATTAACGGCCATCACTATTCCATAACCAATAATGGTCGAAAATACATGTCGTGCACTAGTGCTTATTTCCTTTTCAACCGGCTGTTTATCAGGATAACGTTTTTTATAAATTAATAATATAATCACAGCACCCATAGCACCACTTATCGATGCAAGTGCAGCCCCTGTTCCAACGTCGTAAAGAGAGCGGTTAAATTGAGTAATAAAAGCAGCCGCTCCAATGATCAAACTCACGCGAATGACTTGCTCAACAACTTGCGAAGCAGCTGTAGGAACCATATTATTTTCCCCTTGAAACTGCCCTCTTAAACTCGAGATAAATGGTGTAAGTAAAAAAACGCATCCACTCACTTTAATTGCATTCGTCAAACCTTGATCTCCCATCGCTTGAGCAATTATCGGAGCAAGGATATAAATGACAGCAAAAATCGTTAGAGAAAAAAAAGCAAGTTGAATGAAAATCAATCGTTTAAGCTTTTTTGGTAAATGGCCTGTATAATTTGTGACTAAGCGCGAAATTGCTGCCGGGAAACCATATAAAGCTAAAACAGTCGCCGTTCCAATAAACGGGTAGATTTGTTGGTAAACATAAAAGCCCACATCTCCGGTAATATTTTGCAAAGGAATACGATAACCTGCGCTTAATACTTTGCTAAGTAATCCAGCATAAGTTAGTAAAAAGGCACCTCGAAAAAGCTGGCGCCGTTCTATAAATTTTTCATCCATAATAAAAGAACCTTCCTAGCTTTACAATTGACTTCATTATAGCACACGATGATTTGAAAAACTTAGCTTATATTCACTTGCATCCCGAAAAGCCATTACCCAGCCTTTAAATAGCTAATATTTAACAAACTATTGGTAACGCTAAGATTACGATATAGAAACGAGGGAAATAACGGAACATCTTGTAGAAAAGCGCAAACCTTAGCCATGTATTCTATTGTTTTCTATAACACAAGTCAAGCCTGCGTATAAAACGCCCCTTCAACCATTGGGCCTTCTCATACTTCTCCTACTGGGTGATCGCTGATTGGATCAGGAGAATGGCTCCCGTCTAAATCGATTTGCTCTACCTTCTAGTTTGAGGCGGGCGTCTAACAGACAGTTATAACAACTTGTCTTAACAAAGAAAACCTTGTACACATATGTGCACAAGGTCAAATTTGATATACTGAATGGCTAACAATCACTATCTAAGTGCAACAAACTCGGCTTGATTCATTTCAATCTCACCTTGTTGTACTTCTACCGTTTTTCCTTCTTCCAAGTTTGTGAAAATAATTGGTGTTACGGTTGAAGTAGCGTGCTCACTAATGTAGTCTAAGTCAATTTCCATTAGTAAATCACCTTTTTTCACGGTTTGGCCTTCTTCAGCAACTTGAGTGAAACCATTACCTTCAAGTTTTACTGTATCAATACCTATATGAATCAGAATCTCTAAGCCATTATCTGCTTGAATGCCAATGGCATGTTTTGTCGGGAAAATATTGAGAATTTTACCGTCAACTGGCGAAACGACTTTACCTTCCGTTGGCTTGATTGCAAAACCGTCACCCATCATTTTTTGAGAAAAGACTTGGTCTGGCACTTCTTCAATAGACAATGCTTCACCAGTCATTGGACTTGTCATATCAATGGAATCAACAGAAACCGCTTCTTGTTTGATCTCTTCCCCTGATTTTTCTTGTTTACGAGGCGCCTTACCATCGATAATATCTTGCATTTGTCCACGGATCGTATCAGATACTGGTCCGTATATCGCCTGAATGTTATTACCAACTTCCATAACTCCTGAAGCACCCAATTTTTTTAGGCGGTTCTTATCAACATTTTTAACATCGGCCACACTCACACGAAGACGGGTAATACATGCATCAAGGTTGGTAATATTATCTTTGCCGCCCATCGCTTCCAAGATATTATATGGACGATCATCACTAGAACCCGTATTGTCGTCACCATCATCTTCTGCTTCATCTTCACGGCCAGGCGTTGCTAAGTTAAATTTCAGAATCGCCCAGCGGAAACCAAAGTAATAGATCACACTGAAGATGAGACCAATAATGATCACCCACCACCAAGCTGTTCGGTTAGGCATCACACCGAATAGAAGGAAATCAATTAAACCACCAGAGAATGTCATCCCGATTCTAACATTTAAAATATGCATCATCATAAATGATAATCCAGCGAAAATCGTATGGATACCGAATAAGAGCGGTGCCACAAATAAGAATGAAAATTCTAGTGGTTCGGTTATCCCTGTTAAAAAAGAAGTTAATGCTGCCGAAGCCATAATCCCTCCAACCAGTTTCTTTTTTTCTGGCCTAGCAGTATGATAAATCGCCAAGGCTGCAGCCGGAAGACCAAACATCATAAACGGGAATTTACCGGTCATAAAGCTACCTGCTGTAAAGTCAACGCCATCGCGTAATTGCTCGAAGAAAATTCTTTGATCACCACGGAAAATATCACCGGCCTCATTAACATACTCACCAAATTCAAACCAGAATGGTGAATAAAAAATATGATGTAAGCCAAACGGAATTAATGCACGTTCAATAATTCCGAATATGAACGTTGATATCGTTCGATTCGTATCAAGCATAAAATGAGATAGTGCATTGAGTCCATCTTGTGCAAATGGCCATACAAGAACCATGATCATCCCTAAAATCAAAGAACTAAACGCGGTAATAATAGGTACAAAGCGCTTCCCAGCAAAAAAGCCAAGAAATTGTGGTAATTCAATTTTAAAGAAACGATTATACATATAGGCTGCAAGTATACCTACAATAATACCTCCAAATACACCTGTTTGAAGTGTATCAATGCCCAATATTTGTGCATAAGCTGGATTATCTTCAGCCATTTCTGGTGTTACACCTGCAAACACACCCATGGTTACATTCATAATTAAGTAACCAATAATAGCTGCAAGTCCAGCCACACCATCACCCTTAGCTAAACCAATAGCCACACCAACTGCAAACAGTAATGGTAAATTATCAAACACAACGCCACCAGATTCCTCCATGACTTGAAGAATAGTTAATACAACCTCATTCTCAAACCATGGAAAGCGTTCAAGCCATTCATCTTGAGCAAAACTAGTACCAAAAGCAAGTAAAATACCTGCTGCTGGCAAAAGAGCTACCGGTAACATTAATGCTTTACCGACTTTTTGTAATGTACCAAAAAGATTTGATTTTCCCATCCTAATTCCTCCTTTATCAGTTATACATCAACTTAGTCTGCGTCATTAAACAAAAAATATAAGGGCTGATACAGTTCATCGATCACATGCCATTAAAAAAGTTCGCAATCGCCTGCCTTTAGCGAATGTGTTCACTTTTCTTATACAAGTATTTTTAAATTTTATACTTTCTAACGTACAAAAAAAGGCATGAGTAAGACAACTTTATGGTCAGTAGTAGCCTGCCTTTAAAGTTCTTCTTCACTCATGCCTGATCGAGTCAGTAACACGCAACTAAATGGTATTCGTCAATCGTTGTAAATGGATCGTTAAATATAACACTTCTGTTTCATCTACAGGACGATTTAACTGTTTTTGCATAACTTTAATTAACTTCCACGCTAGATTGTAGCATAGCGGGTAAGTTATTTTCAATACATTTTCTAAATTATTTTGTTGGCCAAGTTTTTCACCTTGGTACACACGATCGATAGCGCGATGAAGGTGTTGAATTAAACGATTGAAATTCACATCACCTTTAGTTAACTTAATGTCTAATCCATCTTCAATAACTTCGATCATTTGTGAAATAAGTTTATGATGCTTATTTAAATCTCTAAGCTTCTTATCAGTGATTGCACTATGAATGTGTAAAGCAATAAAACCTACTTCACCATCAGGCAATGTGATGTCTAGATGTTTTTTTATTTTCTCTACAATTTCATGGGCAACTTGATACTCTTTTGCATAAAGCGACTCGATTTCAAAAAGAAAAGGGTTACTAAATTGAATCGATTGATCCGCTCTTCTAATAGCAAACGTTAAGTGATCAGTTAATGCGATATGAATATGTTCATTTAACGGACGATCCATACGCTCTTCAATATAAAAAATAATATCATTTAAAAATTGCATAAGATCATGGTCAACGTGTTTTATTAAATACATATATTGTTCCATTTCTTGCTCATCTGTAAGTAAAAATGTCTTTTCTGCTTGGTCAGATGGAACGGGGTCACCTTTGGAGCGATTAAAACCAATTCCCTTACCAATCAAAACAACCTCTTTATAAAGGGGGTGTTTGGCAATAACAACATTATTATTAAGAGCTTTCTCAACAATAACCTCTTGTTCCATAGGTTTCCTCCAGTTTTTCGACATTGTGTTACGTATACTATCGTAGCGATAAATGATCATCTTGACAAGTAAAAAAACTTTAATTTATTCCATATTTAATACAATCTAACGATTACCAACACGAAAAACTAAGACGATTCGTTATAGCTAGTCACGAATGCCTTAGTTTTCTAAAGTAAATATATGCTTGCCTACATTAGATCCAGCAGTCTGATCGGTTCAGTCCCTTATTGCATCTGTCTTCCTAAAAAGTTTGCTGCAATCTCAACCGTCGTCGTATCTTGTTCAGTTACTTTATCTTCTTTTGAGTATATAATGACAGCACCTACAGGATCACCATTAGCAATGATCGGTTGTATGACATAAGAAGCATTAATGACAGGTTGATCCTTAACTAATTCCAGAGCAACATGCGATTCTTTAATTAATGGCTTACGCTCATTCATCACACGTTCAACTAATTCAGCAATATTCTTACTTATATAATCTTTCTTACTTTCTCCTGCCACAGCAATGAACATATCACGATCACAGATGAGTATCGATTTGTTTAACGTATCAAAAAGTGCTTCAGTATATTCTTGCGCGAAATTACCTAATTCCTGAATAGGGGAATATTTCTTGAGAATAACTTCCCCTTCGCGATCAACAAAAATTTCTAGAGGATCACCTTCTCTAATTCTTAACGTACGTCTAATTTCTTTCGGGATAACAACGCGTCCCAAATCATCAATTCTTCTAACAATACCTGTTGCTTTCATGTGTTGAATCCTCTCTTTCTATACTAAATTATTCATTCGCCTTTTTAAAAAAACGAACCGCGGTCTTACTTCACTTTAATAAAGCTCTGACTTATTTATCGACCTATACAGCTAGACTATTAATCGTATAAAACGAACCCTCAATCAGTGGGCGCTTTCGTTCTTCTCCCACTGTTTAGATCAGGACATTAGCTTCCGGTATCTGTGATAAATAAGTGATTGTGCATTTAGTATGGTTATCCAAATCAGGAACTATACATCCTTACTGTTTTAAATTTTCCAACGCCTCTAAAAATGAACTAACGAACTGGTATCGATCCGGGTATGTTCGTTTTTCAAAATGAAAAGTTATCGTTAGTTTGTTCTGATCCGTGCCTAACAAAATCATCCTTCCAAAATCATTGGCATAGGTAAATAACGTTTCACCATCAATACGTTGGCTGGCTTCTTCATCGAGGCTAATGACGATTTTTTGCTTTAACTCCTTCATCGTTGTAACACGTTGGGATTTCGCAATAATACGAAGTCGGGCAACTTGAATGAGATTTTCCACCTCTACAGGGAAGTCACCAAAACGGTCAATTAGCTCATCTTTTATATCTGCTAATGTATCAAAGTCTTCGGCTGATTGGAACCTTTTGTACATATTTATTTTCTGCTTACCATCTTGGATATAGTGATCGGGAATGTAAGCGTCTAAGATTAACTGAAGTTCTGGATCAGGTGTTTTTTTCTCAAGATGAGGACCATCACTTTTTCTTCGTTCAATTGCTTCTTTTAACATCTCTGAATAAAGATCAAACCCAACAGAATCAATAAAGCCGTGCTGTTGTGCGCCAAGGATATTACCCGCTCCTCGAATCGATAAGTCACGCATCGCAATTTTAAATCCAGATCCAAGTTCGGTAAACTCCTTAATTGCTTGTAATCGTTTTTCAGCAACCTCTGTCAATACTTTGTCTTTTTGATAAGTAAAATACGCATATGCAATGCGATTGCTCCGACCCACTCGACCACGTAATTGATAAAGTTGACTTAGCCCCATTCGATCTGCATGATCAACGATCAACGTATTAACGTTAGGAATATCCACACCTGTTTCAATTATCGTTGTACTAACCAAGACATCATATTCACCTGCTAGAAAAGCAAGCATCACATTTTCCAGCTCTGCTTCATTCATTTGCCCATGTGCAACGGCCACTTTCACATCTTCTACCAGCATTTGAATTTCTTGCGCTTTTTGTTCAATGCTTTCTACCCGATTATAGAGAAAAAAGACTTGTCCTCCACGCCCCATCTCTCTCTCAATCGCTTCCCTTAAAAACATCGGGTTAAACTCTAATACATAAGTTTGAATAGGAAAACGATTAGCTGGAGGTGTCTCAATAACAGATAAGTCCCGCACACCAAGCATCGACATGTGAAGCGTTCGGGGTATCGGTGTTGCGGTTAATGTTAAAACATCAACATTTGTTTTTAACTGTTTAATCTTCTCTTTATGCTTTACACCAAAACGCTGTTCTTCATCAACTACTAATAACCCCAAATCTTTATACTCAACATCTTTAGATAGCAAACGATGTGTACCAATAACAAGATCAACGACGCCTTCTTTCAATCCTTTTAACGTCTCTGTTTGTTGCTTACGCGATCGAAACCGACTTAACAATCCAATCTCAATAGGATAGTCTTGAAATCTTTCTAAAACGGTCTCATAATGCTGCTGAGCTAAAATAGTAGTGGGTACCAAAATAGCGACTTGCTTCCCTTCAACAATGGCTTTAAAAGCGGCTCGAATGGCTACCTCAGTCTTCCCATACCCCACATCACCACAAAGTAGTCGATCCATTGGTCGAGACTTTTGCATATCTTGCTTAATTTCTTCAATACAACGTAATTGATCTTCTGTTTCTTGATAAGGAAAAGCGGCTTCAAACTCCTGTTGTAAAACCGTATCTTTTCCAAAAGCATAACCTTTAGTCGCTTCACGTTCTGCATACAATTTAATTAACTCATCTGCAATATCTTCAACTTTGGACTGTACTTTTTGTTTTACCTTCTTCCATTCCGTTCCACCCAATTTATAAAGCTTAGGCTCTTTGCTCTCAGAACCTACATACTTCTGCACCAAGTCAATTTGATCAATTGGCACAAATAACTTGTCATCTCCATTATATTTTAACAGCATAAAGTCCTTATGGATTCCCTGTACTTCTAATGTCTCAATTCCGACAAAACGACCAATCCCATGATTGACATGAACAACATAATCGCCTACCTTTAACTCCTGATAGCTCTTAATTCGCTCTGCATTCGATATTTTTTGCTTCTTGGGCTTACGTCGTGTAGATGTCGCTTTAAATAATTCTTGATCGGTTAAGACAGCTAGCTTATGCAGCGGCAACTCAAACCCCGTTGATAGTGTCCCTACCATAACTGCAGGTTGTTTTAAAGGCAAGCGCGTGGTTTCATCCGCCATGCCAATTTCAATTTGGTAGTCAGCTAAAATCGATTGAATCTTTTCAGCCCTAGTCGGTGTTGGCGCAATAAAGACAACAGAATAATCGGCTTTTTTCCACCTCTTCATTTCATTCTGTAACAAGTGCATTTGTCCATGAAACTGTTGCATGGCACGACTTGAAACATTGACGATATTTTGTGGCGCTGTGTTAGCAACATGCCTCAAAAAAACAGATAAATATACTTTTTGCTGCTCCATACTTTCCCAGATATGATTCCAGTCAAAAGAGATCGGTAAATCAACGACCATCTTATGCTCTGTAATCATTGTTTCAAGCCATTCCGCTTCTTCTTTGTCCAAATGCTGTGCCGTTTCTTGTATCCGACCAATCTCATCAAGGTATAAATAACCTACTTCGCCTAAATAATCTAGTAAACTAGCAGGCGTCTCATAGAAATACTGACTATATTTATACATATCTTGAAATTTTGTATTCGCTCTTAACTGCTCTAAATCATAACGCAAATGCTGATGAATCTGTTCTTTCACTTTTGGGTCTTTTACTTTTTTCAATGAATAGGCTAGCCCTTGTTCCAACCGATCTGCTACTCTACTCATATCTTGATCGGTTAAAAGAGCTTCGGTAACTGGACGCACCGATATGTTATTTAACTTGTCTAAAGATCGTTGTGTTGATGAATCAAAATAACGAATAGAATCGACTTCATCATCAAACAATTCTATCCGAAGTGGATGATCTTCTGTTATAGGATACATATCAATAATACCTCCCCGCATACTAAACTCTCCGGGGTTTGATACCATTTCAACACGTTCATATCCCATTTGTATTAACATATCTAAGTGCTCTTGTATCGTTATTACTTTACCTACTTGAAAGTGAAGTCGAAATCGTTTCCAATAATCGACTGGAGGTAAAATGCGTTTTAATGCTGCTACGGGAGCTATTAAAATACCATTGTCCTGCTCCAACCATAAAGATAAGGCAGAAATACGTTGACTACGCAACTCTGGACTGGATACTGCCATCTCTGCGACCATTAATTCGTTAACTGGATAAAGATGCACATGATCTGGATCTATGAGTTCAAGTAAATCTTCATATAATTGTTGTGCTTGTGTTAATTGATTAGTTATAATCAATGCCCGACGCTTTACACTATGATGGATGCTAGACACCCATACACTTCGAGATGATCCTGATAACCCTGTTACAAGCTGTTCATTCAAATTTGATGCTAAGCCTGTGACAACGGATTGGATATCATCATGCTCGAGTAAATACTTATCAATGCCTTTCATGTTTTTCCTCCTAATCATCAAATCTCCATTACTACACATCTATACGTACAAAAATGCTTTGGTTTAAACAACCAAAGCTTTTTATACTTAAAAAGAACCTATTGTTAATGAATAAAATAATCAAACTCATGATAGACTGGATATTTATAAAGCGCCGCTTCACAACTTTCACATATAACAAAAACATCAACATTCCCTGTATGATTATACTTGATCATACTTTTTTTCTGTTCAGGCGCCAAATGGTTAAAACCTAATTTTTCTAAATTTAATCGTTCATGATTAAGTTCTGCAATTGTTGATTGGCAATGTTTACAGCGGTAATGAATACGCACTTTATTTCCCTCCTAGGACAACACTTATTATAGTGTCTCCGATTTGAGGAAGGTTATACATCTATTAAAATGATATGTACATTAATTATATTCATTCATAACTTCAATAAACGGTTTATTTAGCCAAGATTCACAAGCACTGACTGATTTATCAATACTATCAACCAAAGCAGGTATTTCAGATTTTGAGAACTTGCCTAACACATGATCGGTGACTGTCACATCATGCTCAGGGCGATCAATACCAATGCGAATGCGATTAAATTGTTTCGTCCCTAAATGCTCGATAATGGAGCGCATGCCATTATGACCTCCGTGACCACCCGTTTGCCTTAACCGAATCTTTCCAACAGGTAAATCAAGGTCATCATAGATAACAAGCAGATTTTCTGGTGGAATCTGATAAAAGTCAATAAGTGGCTTCACACTTTCCCCTGATAAGTTCATATAGGTTTGTGGCAGTAAGATGACAAGTTTATCATTGTTAATTGTCTCTACTGTATAATGCCCATTAAATTTATTTTTTTGTAATTCCCAACCATGTTGTTCACACCAGCGATTAATCACCATAAAACCTACATTGTGTCGTGTTTTATTATACTTTCGACCAGGATTACCTAATCCAACAATACATTTCATCGTTTATTCATCTACCTTTAAATTCATATATGCCTTTTATTGTACTTTGTTTTTCTTTAAAAATAAAGTGATACTGATCCTTACTACATGAAGTGCTAACTTCTTCATCAGCATGGTTCACGGAATTAGCAGGTGTGAGGAGATAATGAAAAAGCTTGGACGCAGATGTGGTCCAAGCTTTTAGTGCCACTTTATTCTTCTTCAGTATTGTCACCTTTTTGATCAACAAGCTCAGGTTCAATATCCGCATCTGGATCTGATGGCTCTAAATCTTCTGTCGTATCAGGTGCTGTTACGGTAACAATCGTTGTATTTTCGTCTTCTAGAACTTCATAATTTTTGCCGTCTTTTAGGTCTGAGACCATCACCGAGTCACCAACATTTAATCCTGATACATCAATTAATATCTCTTCTGGAATATCAGCCGGTTTTGCTCGGACCAACAATTCATACATCGGTTGTTGTAATACACCGCCTTCTTTAGAACCTATTGCTTCACCCTCTAAATGGACAGGTACTGAAACATCCATTTCTTGAGACATATTAACAACATAAAAGTCAGCATGTAATAATTGATCTTTAAGTGGATCTACTTGATAATCATGAAGCATAACATCTACACTATCACCATCAACATCAAGGGAAATGATGGCATTTCGCCCTTCATCACGAACCGTTTTTAGTAAGTCAATACTATTTACCGAAACCGTTCTTGGCTGTTTATTGTGACCATAAACAACGGCCGGAATGAACCCTCCATCCCTTAATTGATGGGTGTTTGATTTTGATAAATCTTCTCTTAGATTTGCCTTTAGTTTAACTGCCATAACGCTCAACCTCCAATAATTTTCGTTCATAAAGTTTACCATTTTCAGCTAACTAACGCATAGAAAAAGCTTTATTTACCTAACGTCATCATCTTGCTTGACGGACAGATAATAAACGATACTAATGGTTACAATTCCCTTTTGACAATCATGTTAAACCTAATTTTAAAAATTAATCAAATAAAACACTAACTGATAACTGTTCATGGACACGAATAATCGCTTCACTAATAAGTGGTGCTACAGATAAGGTAACGACTTTCTCTGTTTTTTTCTCTTCAGGTAACGGGATGGAATTTGTAACAACGAGTTCTTTAATTGGCGATTCACCCACACGTTCCATAGCAGGTCCAGATAAAACCGGATGTGTACAACATGCATAAACATCATTAGCACCATTCTTTATAAGTGCATTAGCTGCCAAGCTGATCGTACCCGCTGTATCAATCATATCATCAATTAGTATAGCTGTTTTCCCTTCTACGTTTCCTACAATATTCATGACTTCTGCAACATTAGGGCGCGGACGCCTTTTATCAATAATAGCAATAGGCGCTTTCAAACGTTCTGCCAATTGCCTCGCCCTAGAAACACCACCATGATCCGGTGACACAACAACAACATCCTCAAATTTTTTCGAGCTCCAATAATCTCCTAAGATAGGAACACCAACCAATTGATCAACTGGAATATTGAAAAAACCTTGGATCTGTGGAGCATGTAAATCGAGAGTGATTACGCGTGAAGCACCGGCAACTTGTAAAATATCCGCCACCAACTTAGCAGTGATCGGTTCTCTTGCACGTGCTTTTCTATCTTGACGCGCATAACCGTAGTATGGAATAACAACATTGATCGTTGCTGCAGAAGCACGTTTTAACGCATCAATCATAATCAATAATTCCATAATATGCTGATTGACTGGAGCACTTGTTGATTGAACAACATAAACATCACAGCCACGAATACTTTCTTCTATATTAATTTGAATTTCCCCATCACTAAAGCTAGTGACTGAGCACTTTCCCAATGGAACCCCAATCTGTTCTGCTATCTCTGCTGCTAAATGCGGGTTAGAGTTGAGGGTAAATACTTTCAAAGTACGATCTTGATATTCCGTTGACATTTCGTCAAACCTCCATGTTATCTATTTTAATAATTTATTAAACTTTTTTGCATAGTTTGCTTTGTTTTCTTGCTTTGCTCTTGCGATCGATAGTGCTTCAGCTGGGACATCCTTATTAATCGTAGAACCTGCTGCTACTAAAGCGCCTTGGCCAATTGTAACGGGGGCGACTAAATTAGCATTACAACCAATAAACACATTATCTTCGATCGTTGTTTTATATTTGTTTTCCCCATCATAGTTAACTGTAATCGTCCCACAACCAACGTTAACATTTGTTCCTATTTCAGTATCCCCAATATAACTTAAATGGGACACTTTACTCCCTTTGTTAATGGTCGATTTCTTCACTTCCACAAAATTACCAACTTTAACTTGATCATTAATTTGGGTAGCAGGTCGTATATGTGCAAATGGACCAATCTTAACATGCGAACCAATATCGCTTTGATGTGCGACACTGTGCGCAATTTCCGTTGATTCACCAATTTTACAGTCCTCAACTTCACTATTGGGGCCAATCACGGTTTGGCTTCCTATATAACTATCCCCTTTAATAATAGATCCGGGTTCTATAATAACATCAGGCGCAATCTTCACAGATGGAGCAATATAAGTGTGGTCAGGATCAATAATCGTTACACCATTCCGCATATGCTGCTCATTAATACGTTGTTTCATTAGTTTTTCAGCCGTCGCTAACGCCACACGATCATTTACACCTAATGTTTCATTAGGATCAGCCGTCTGAAAGGCTGTTACCTTGCGCCCTTGCTTTTGCGCGATTTCGATAACATCTGGCAAATAATATTCACCCTGGTTATTGTCATTAGTCACATGATTGAGTGCTTCAAAGAGAAATTGATTATCAAAACAATATGTACCTGTATTTATCTCTTTAATTAACAATTGGTCTTGATTAGCATCTTTTTGTTCAATAATTTTCGCCACATGACCTTGTTGATCTCGAATAATACGACCATAACCTGTTGGGTCATTAATGGTAGTGGTCAATACCGTCACCTGTGCTTCAGCTTGCAAATGATGTTCAAACAAAGCATCAAGCGTCTCCTTTGTTAACAGCGGCGTGTCTCCACACACAACGATGGTCATACCATGGGCATTTTTTAATAACGGTTCTACTTGTAAAACCGCGTGGCCAGTCCCTAATTGTTGTTCTTGAACAACATAATCCGTTATATCTCCTAATTGCTCTTTGACTTGATCTGCTCCAACCCCCACCACGGTGACCATCTTGTTAAGCTTTAGCGCTTGTAATTGATCAACAATATGTTGAACCATCGGTCGACCCATTACTGGGTGAAGGACTTTATATAGCTTCGATTTCATCCGTGTACCTTGGCCAGCAGCCAAAATTACGGCATATTTATTTATCATGAAGGAAACCTCCGGCATTTGATTTATGTATTGACATTAAAATTATACCACTAACGAATATATCTTAAAAGGTTAAGCATTTCAATATAATCTCCTACATCTGTTAAAATATTGACACAGAAAAAGCCCAATCTTAGTGATTAGGCTTATCAAACATTGAAAATAAAAATGATTTAAGAGACCCCGGCTTCTTCAAGCTTTGATTCTGGCTCATTAGCATGGTGATACTTTGCTAGAACAGCATCTTGAATTTTCGCTCGCATATTTGCATTAATAGGATGAGCAATGTCACGGAACTCACCATCCGGTGTACGCTTCGAGGGCATTGCAACAAATAATCCATTATTTCCATCGATAACCCGGATATCATGAATCACAAACTCTTCATCTAAAGTAATCGAAGCAATGGCTTTCATTCGACTATCACTTGTCACGCGACGTAATCTTACATCTGTCACTTCCATTATGATCACCACCTTTTTCCTTTTGAACTTATTTAAATACTAATTCAACAGTCTAATTCTAAATTCCTGCTTAATTTCATTTATTTTGAAAAAATCTTTATTTATGACAAATTACCGCATGTTCACTTTCACCCTAAACCACAAAAGCTATATCAAACGAACCTTCAGTCAGTGGGCATTTTTACGGACAGTGATCTATGGTAATATAAAACCGAACACATTCAACGTTTATAAAGTGAATGTGTTCGGTTCTTAAGCGTACGCTATGAGATTCTACTTAGTTGTGCAGTCATTCTCTTGTTTCTTCATAAAAAGCAAATCATTCAAAATAATTTCCTGGCGATACCTCGATTTGGCTGTTTTTAACATCAACATTTGAAATTTGAAGTAATGATGTATAATCATTAACAACACGCTCATCTTCTTCATCTTCTGCTTCAGCTAAGACACCAATAGCCGCTACATTTGCATCAAATTCCTTAAGCAAATTTTTCATCCCGTCAATCGTGCCACCAGCTTTCATAAAATCATCAATAATACAAACCGTTGACCCTTGAGCGAGACTTCTTTTGGTCAACACCATCGTTTGAATTTTACGTGAAGAGCCTGAAACGTAATTAATACTGACGGTCGATCCTTCTGTAATCTTCGGATCACGACGCACAATAACCACAGGCACATTTAGAAAAGATGCCACCGCGTACGCGATTGGAATGCCTTTTGTTGCTACCGTAACAACCGCATCAATATTTAGCGGGGCAAAAGCATTGGCAAATAGTCGCCCTATCGTACGCACCGTATCTGGCTCGCCTAGAAGATCACTCATAAATAAATAACCACCCGGCAAAATTCGATCCGGATCTTCAAGTCGCTTCGCCAGAGCTTTAATAAAATTTATACTTTCCTTTTGTTCATATTGAGGGATATAGCGAACGCCTCCACCCGCTCCAGCAATCGATTCCAAATACCCTATCCCTTCTTCTTTAAGCATTTGATTCATAATTGTTAAATCTTCACTAATGGATGACTTAGCAGCATCATATTGCTTAGAGAAAAAAGGTAAAGATATTAATTGCATAGGGTGCTCTAAAATATATCGTGTCATACCGATCAATCGATGACTTCTCTTCATTTTTTCACCTCTGAAACCGAATGTTTTTCACCAAATATACCATTTTATACGGTTTTAATCAAGTCGTTTTCAAGTGCCTAACAATCGAACGACAAAAACTTCTTGGCAAAAGCCTCGTAGACTATTATAAATACGGTCTGCTCTACTTTCTTGGCGTGTTAGTCCATAGACTGTCGGACCACTACCACTCATTAACACAGCATCTGCACCAGATGATTCCATTAACGTTTTAATTTGACCAACTTCCGAGTACTGCTGCAATGTTACACTTTCTAATACGTTACCTAAATGGTCGATCACTTGTTGATAGTTATTCGTCTGAATAGCTTTAATCATCTGCTCAGTATTAGGATGATCTATATTGCTTAAATCCAGATGTTGATAGACTGAAGGTGTCGACACGCCTATTGTTGGTTTAGCCAATACCACCCAACAAGCAGGAGGAGCAGGTAGTGTCATAATCTTTTCTCCACGCCCCCGCGCAACGGCTGTCGAATTGTAAACACAAAAAGAAACATCAGATCCTATTTGAGCACCTAATGTGGCTAGTTCATGTGTTGAAATATTTAAGGACCAAAGGCGGTTAAGACCTCTTAAGGTCGCTGCTGCATCACTACTTCCTCCTGCTAACCCAGCGGCAACCGGAATCTGTTTATCAATTATTATTTTTATACCCTTTGTTATGTTATAACTTCTTTTTATTAATTCTGCAGCTTGGTACGCCAAATTTCTTTCATCATTTGGAACATACTTACTTTCAGATTCAATCACAATTTGATCTGTTTGCATTTCAATAAGTTCAAGGCGATCAGCCAAATCAATTGTTGTCATCACCATTTCAACTTCATGGTATTGATCAGGTCGTTTATAAAGTACATCTAAGGTTAAGTTAATTTTGGCTGGCGCTTTTTCAAAAACACGCATCTTTGTCATCCTCTTCTAGCATTTTCCTTTAACCATTGGTTGTAATCACATCATAACATATTTCCAAATAAAAAGACTGCTGATTTTGAAATCAACAGTCTTTTAGTGAGAAATATGAGGCTGAGACAAAACTCAGCTAAAATAAAACAGCCATCATCCCCACTGGAGTCACTGCCTGCATGTCAATCACGCTGATCTCTCTTCCATATTAAAACCTAATTTTAGTTCATAATAAGATGGATACGATTTTGACGGCTTAATACATCAATATTCTGTTAAGAGTAAAATCAAAAGCACATAGCGCTAAGAGCTTGAAAGTGGTCAAAACAATCGCACAAAAAAACACCACTATTGTGGTGTTGATAAAATTGCCTATACCAAGACACAAAGAAAGCAGCAAATGATATTACTGCTCACCAACCGCTATCTTATTTCTTTCTTCGATGAAGCTTAATTCCACAGTTTCCGTTAAGATGTCTGCGTAGCTATAGGAAACACGCTCAAATGCATTTTCATCTTGATCCAAAGCTACAATGAAGACTGCTGGATAAGTTTCTGCAAGCGTTCCATAACGTTCTACCGTCTTTTTTCTTCCGCCATTCGCAATAAGCTTCAGACGTTTTCCAATCTGGCCATCTAGGACTCGTTTAATTTCAACTAACGTTTTCGCCACTATACTCCACCTCACTTCATTCATTATAGCATGGACCAATAAATTAGTCAATAAAATATTTTATTATAACAGTAATTCATTTTATTTGTCAATAAATTATTTTACCGGGCAGTACCATAATTTAATCTGATATCTCATGAACTGTTAGTATTATGGCTTTGTTTAGTTTGTTTATACAAATTTGTTACAAAAATTTTATCACAGCTAACCGCCCGTAAAACGCCCGCCGCAAAAATAGAAAGTAGAACAAACCTATTGAGGCGGAGGCTAACGGACGCTAATATCCTAATCCGGGCAGCTACCCATCAGTGGAAGAACGAAAATCCCACTGATTGGGGACGTATTATTTTTCAGTACCCTCATCCTCCAAGTAAGGCATTCCTGTTCGCAAAAAACCTCGAGTCTCAATCCCCCCCAAACCTTTCTCTCCAGTAAGCGTATTGCGCAATACTTCCGATACCATCACTTTGTCCATAAATGAAGTATAAGCTAGTTTGGCAGTAATATATACAGGATCTAAAGCATGGATGTTGATACGGGATGGAGAGCTAGCAAAGTTTGCTCCTGCACGTATAAGCGATTGAAAATAAGATTGACAGGCCCCAGCAAAAATAACAAGTTGATCCAAGTTGGATTCAATCCGCCTTGCTTCTCTAACAGCTTCCACAAAATAGCGAGAATGACGATATGCCTTTAAATCATTCTTATCTCCCTTTTTTTCTGAAAATGCATCGTGTCCGGTAATCACAACGATATCTGGTTGTATTCGTTGAATGAGTCCTGCTATTTCTAATGGCATTTCTGACTCTTCAATATATAAGCCATGAACTTGTAACCCTATTCGTTTATATAAATCAATACACTTTTTTAAATAGTGGCGATCGCCATCAAGGTGTAACACACGAGCTGGTAATTGAAAAAAATCAGCGTGATCTATATAGCCTTCTGTGCTTTCATACGTTCGCTTTTCTTTCATCAGCTGATAATCTTGTTTAAATAGACGAAAAGAATAATCAAGCTGTTCTTTTTCCTGTTTTTCATGTGTCAATATATCTCGTTCACTCGCTTTAACCAAATCGTTAATTGGCGCATCCGCTTCTAGACGCAAGTCTTCACCGTGTAGTATTGCCACCTGCTCTTTTAATGCAGAAATGCGAAATAAAATATCATGTTGATGGGACGTTCTTGTCACAAGGTCACCAACAATAAACGTCATGTTCTTTTCCCCCTTCCACCTTAACAATAGCCTATGTGAAAGGTTAAATAGGTGTGAAAAAAGCTCCGATATCGATATCGGAGCTAGTACTGATATATTATAATTATCGAAGGCTTGACCTCATTAAACCGCCAATTATAAAACGCACCTTCAATCGGTGGAGATTTTCTTTCTTCTTCCACTGGTCGGTAGTTGAGTGAATCCCAACACCAGTAGACGTTAGCTCCCTCCTCAATAGATTTACTCTACTTTCTATTTTTGAGGCGGGCGTTTTACGAACGATTAGCTGTGACAAAGTGATTAGCTAAGTGAGCGAATTCTGTGATCGATAAAGATTCTGCACGTCGTGTCCCATCAATACCTGCACTTCTAAGTTTAGCTTCTACGGTTTCCTTATCATAACAATCTTTAAAGTGTCGAGCTAAATTATTTCGCAATGTCTTACGCCTTTGTCCAAAGCTTGCCTGAACGAGGGCAAAGAAGAACGATTCATCTTCAACATATACGGCTGGTTCCTCCCTGTAGGTTAGATGGAGTACAGAAGAATCCACATTAGGTTGAGGCATGAAAACCGTCTTTGGAACATTTAAAACAACCTGAGCAGTTGCATAGTACTGTATTGCAATCGATAACGAACCATAGCTTTTACTATTAGGTTGTGCTGCCATTCGATCTGCTACTTCTTTTTGGATCATGACCGTTATGCTTTCTAGTGGCAAGCGTGCCATCAGTAATTTTGTAATAATCGGTGTGGTTACATAATACGGCAAATTGGCAACTAATTTGAGGCGCTGATTTGGCTTAAAGTGTTGCGTAATGATCTTTTGCAAATCGGCTTTTAGCACATCATGATAAACAATAGAAATATTACTATAATCTGCTAAGGTATCTGATAAAATCGGTGCTAAACGTTCGTCAATTTCAAACGCTAGAACATTTTCGGCATGAAGTGCTAATTGTTCAGTTAATGCACCCATCCCTGGACCAATTTCTATTGCTCCTGTGTCTTTAGTAACCCCTGCCGCTTTAAGTATATTCGTTAAAATATTAACATCGATAATAAAATTTTGCCCTAGACTTTTCTTAAAAGTAAAACCATACTTAGCTAAATACATCTTGGTTTGGCTAGGTGTTGCAATAGCCTTATCTCTACTCATCATTTTCCTCCTGCACAATCACGTTCATCTGTTGGGCTATTTGCTCTGTTGTAATATTAAACATTTGTAGCCTTTTTAATAATTGCTTTCCATTAGCATACCCTAACCTTAATCGTTCGGTTAACTTCTCTCTTCTAGCTTTAGCTCGAGCGCCACCAATTAATCCAAAATCAATTAGATCTTCTCTTGAAATATCAGTTGGCTGTTCTTGATCGAGTTCATAAACGGCTGCTAACGCTTGTTTAATCGCATCTGCAGAAGCGTGCTCTATACCAATCCCCTTGTCGTGTTTAGCTCTTGCTTCCTGCTTCGTTAAAAATGCATGCTTGCATCCCGGCACCGCATCTGACACGATATGTCGGATTCTTTGACCAGGATAATCAGGATCAGTAAATATAATAACCCCACGCTTTTCGTGGGCATGTTTAATTTGATTAAGCGTTGAACGGTTGATTGCCGAGCCATTTGTTTCAATTGTATCTGCATTTAACACTTGTTTTATTTTAGCTGTATCATCTTTTCCTTCAACTACAATAATTTCTTTTATACGCACCCATCTAACCTCCGTTAACTTGATAACCTATTCATTATAGTATAAGTCGGCTTTGAACTAAAGTGCAAGCACCGTTAAATGCTGGTGCTAATAAAACGACCCTCAGTCAGTAGGCAGTGAATCAGGAGATCAGCACCCGTTATCCGTTATAAAAAAGCCTGTTAATGCGCATGCATCAACAGGCTTAACTATTAATCTACAATTTCCACTTGAACCGTGCGTCTTCCGAAGCGCCGCGCTTCTTCACTTGAAGACATATGCAAATCGATTTTATTACCATTTATTGCACCACCAGTATCTCTTGCTACAGCATACCCATAGCCTTCAATATATAGCTTAGTACCTAATGGAATAACACTTGGATCAACAGCTACAACACCTTGAGGATTAGCTTTCAAGTTATAACCAGTGGATGTTAACCCACGACCATCACATGAACCGCAATTCCAATTATAGGCGGTTGCTTCCATCGTCATTGTATTGGAGCTTGGTGCACTACTACTCTGCTCAGACGCATTATCGTTGCGTGAAACAGGCTCTTGAACAACCTTTGTTCCCACTGCAATAATACGTTGCTCACTTTCTTGCTTTACTTCTTCATTAACAAGCTCACGTTCCACTTCTTCACCATTCTCAATCGTTACACGATATTCTTTTTCGACAAGGCCTTCCGCACCAGACTCAACCACTTCCTCTGTTCCTTTTTTAAGGGAATCGTCATCGCGTCGAACTGTAGCGTAGTCGATTGTTTCTTCTACCACATCCGTTACTTCTTCAACACGAGTAATACGAACTTTCATATCTTCAGTTATGGTGTCATCTTCCTCAGGTTCTAATCGATCTAGTTCATCTAATTCAATTGATTCTGATTCCAATAGTTCAGAAACGGTCTCTTCTGTGGTCCAAACCTTCTCTTCTTCATTTGCATCCTTAATGATCACTTGAACAGCTTGATCCAAGACAATCGTTAAATCGGCCTCAATCAAATCAGAAGCATCAACATTTAACTGGTCATGTTCTCCTACTTCTACCCCAATATTGTCAAGAAAATCGGCTACTGTTTTTTCTGTTGTATAATACATGGTGCTTTCTCCGTCGATCACTAGGGTCAAAGCTTGTGCTTCTTTATAAACAATTTGCATCTCTGATTCTATTGCTGCATCTAAACTATGTGATAATTCATCATGCTCGCTTATCTCTATATCTAACTCTTCTAACAGATCTTCAACTGTTTGTGCGCGTGTTTCAATGGTTTCTGTTTCATCATTGTAGGTAAATTGAATTTCCGCCTTTGTCACTTCTAAAGCAACAAATCCTGTTACAAGAATAAGTGTGATTACAGTAATAATAGGTATAATGACTTTGTTTCTTAATACTGGCAATAGCTTTGTTTTTAAATCCATGCTTATTTGCCTCCTTTTTGTAGCGCGAGTGTATTATATAAACTTACAAAAAGGATGTCAAACAAGGTTTTTCACAATATTACAAAGATAAACCGCTATATATCAAGGGTTTTAAGCGTTCAACTCCAACTTATTTCACATTCATTAAAAAAAGGTTACACAGTAGGTCTTTCGTTACATTGCCGTAATATATCCTAATTTCTTACTTCACTTCATCCAAACCAAAAAGGCGATGAGCATTCGCTGTTGTCGCCCTCCCTACCTCATCTCTTGTCATCCCTCTTAGCTCCGCAATATGATCGGCTACTAAAGTTACATAAGCGGGTTCATTACGCTTACCTCGGTTAGGATGGGGCGCCAAAAATGGACAATCTGTTTCTATCAGTAGTCGATCAATCGGCACAATCTTTGCTACTTCTTTTGGCAGTTTTGCATTTTTAAACGTCACCGGACCACCTAGAGAAATATAAAAATTCATCTCTAAGCAAGCCTGGACATATTCAGGACCATCATTATAGCAATGCATAATCCCACCTGTTGTCTCGGCTTGCTCTTCTTGTAGAATGGAAACAATGTCTTCCGTTGCCTCTCGGTTATGAATGATAATAGGTAAATCTACTTTCTTAGCTAATTGTATTTGCTGTCGAAAAACGTCTTGTTGCACGTGTTTCGGTGATTTATCCCAATAATAATCAAGACCCATCTCTCCTAAAGCTACGACTTTCGGATGTGAAGCAAGTTTTTCTAGCCATTGTAGCTCCTCACCTGTAAAATCAACAGCATCGACAGGGTGCCAACCCACTGCTGCATAAATAAAATCATATTGTTCAGCTAGCTGTATTGCTTTCGGTATCGTATCGTGATCAAATCCAACGACGACCATCTCTGTTACCCCTGCTTCTACAGCACGTTGAATAACAGCTTCTCTATCTTCATTAAAATGATCGACATTTAAATGTACATGAGTATCGAATAACATCAATAAACCTCCTAATTGATAATAATGACAATTCTTTTCAAATGAATTAAGCTGCCTTGCTTACAGATATCTCAATAGACCGCCCTCAAAAAACTCGATGGAAAGAAGAGAATACTAAGATAGGAAAATCCGAACAATTAACCTCTGATTACACACCGCTTCAGATTGTTCGGATTCTCTCTTTCCTATTTGGTTAAGTCCAATCTCGTGTTCATCACAGATAACAGTCCGTAAACACCCACCTCAAAATAGGGGCGCTTTATTTTACTACAGACCCATTTGGTAGGGTAGGATCATATACTGTAGTTAATGATAAGTTACCCTCTGAATCTTCTCCAGTTAAGATCATTCCTTGAGATAATTCTCCACGTAGTTTAACAGGTTTAAGGTTAGTTACACAAATCACTTTCTTACCTATTAGATCATCGGGTTGATAAAAGGCTGCAATGCCAGAAACAATTTGCCTTTTTTCAGTGCCTAAATCAACATAGATCTTTAATAGTTTATCTGCTTTTTTTATTTTTTCAACTTTAATAATTTCAGCAACACGCATGTCAAGTTTGAGAAATTCGTCAAAAATAATTTCTTCTTTAATTGGCTCAACCTTTTTTTCTGGTTTAGACTTTTTCATCATATCTTTAATAACTGCTATCTCTTCTTCCACATCAAGTCTTGGAAAAATGGGCGCTTCTTTTATTACTTCCGTGCCTGTTGGTATAATCCCTATTTCTCTTGAACTTTCCCACGTTTTATATTGAGCGTCTGAAATCCCTAATTGTTTAAAAATCGCCTCTGGCGTTTCCGTTAAGAAGGGCTGCAACAATACGGCTATTCGACGAAGGGCATCAGCTAGATGAGCCATGACATTGCCAAGCCGCTCTTTTTTATTTTCTTCTTTAGCCAATAACCATGGCTGGGTTTCATCAATATATTTGTTCGTTCTACTAATGTATTGCCAAATCGAAGAAAGAGCTATACTAAATTCCATCTTCTCAATCGCATTTTCAACGTGATTGATCGTTTCCTCAGCAAAAGCCTCGAGTTGTTCGTCATACACATCTTCAGCCGCTTTAAATGCAGGCAAGCTGCCAGCAAAATATTTATCAATCATAGCCACCGTACGATTAAGCAAATTACCTAAATCATTTGCAAGATCATAGTTAACACGATCAACAAAGGCTTCAGGTGTAAAGACACCGTCAGAGCCGAATGGGACTTCTCGCAATAAATAGTAACGAAGTGCATCTAAACCATAACGATCTGTTAACGATATCGGATCAACAACATTTCCTTTAGATTTAGACATTTTTCCATCTTTCATTAAAATCCAACCATGAGCAAATACTTGCTTAGGTAGTGGTAAATCTAAAGCCATAAGCATAATTGGCCAATAAATTGTATGAAAACGAACAATTTCTTTACTCATTAGATGTACATCTGCTGGCCAATATTTTTGATAACGTTGATCATCATCACTACCATAACCTAACGCGGTAATATAATTTGACAACGCATCAATCCAAACGTAAATAACATGCTTGGCATCACCAGGTACTTTGACTCCCCAATCAAAAGTAGTTCGGGATACAGCCAAATCCTCTAAGCCTGGTTTAATAAAATTGTTGATCATTTCATTCTTTCGACTTTCTGGTTGAATGAAATGTGGGTTTTGCTCATAGAAATCAATCAGACGATCAACATATTTACTCATTTTAAAGAAATACGACTCTTCTTTTACCTTTTCTACCGGTCCACCACAATCCGGGCAATTTCCTGATTCAAGCTGCCTTTCGGTAAAGAAAGACTCACAAGACGTACAATACCAACCTTCATATTGATCGAGATAAATATCGCCTTGCTTAACAAGCTGAGCAAAGATTTTCTCAACCACTTGCTTATGGCGGTCCTCAGTTGTTCGAATAAAATCAACATAAGAGATATCCAATTTGTCCCACAATGTCTTAATACCACTAACAATATCATCGACATATTCTTGCGGCGTGACGCCCTTTTCATCCGCTTTTTTTTGAATTTTTTGGCCATGTTCATCCGTACCTGTCAAATACATGACATCATAACCACGCAAGCGCTTATAACGAGCCATTGCATCACCAGCAACTGTCGTATAAGCATGACCAATATGTAAGTTACCGCTTGGATAATAAATTGGCGTAGTAATATAAAAAGTCTTCTTCTTCTCTGACATGTCCTATTTCCTCCTTGTATCCATTCAAAAGCCATTCCAGTCAAATGGTTTGTTTAATGTAATATAACGTATTTCTTTATATTGTAGCGTTTTTAATATTATTTTTCCATCTATAATCGCTATTTGATTTTTCTTATTTCCTTACATCTTTTCCAACTCAAAGTGATTTAATCATTAATTAGATAATAGATAAAGCAACGTTAGTATGTTTAATTTGTATGGCTATTAGGAAAAAATAAGCTTAAAGAATGAAAACAAACACCATATCGCTTAATTTTTTTCCTTAGATACAATATTTTTGGAATTTTTTAATTGACACTTATAGAAATTACTGGTATATTCAAAATAGGTATTGTCGAAATATGCCGAAATTATAATAAAGGGGAGATTTTTAATGAAATCTACAGGTATTGTACGTAAAGTTGATGAATTAGGACGTGTCGTTATTCCAATCGAATTACGACGTACGTTAGGTATCGCAGAAAAAGATGCTTTGGAGATTTATGTCGATGACGAGCGTATCATCTTGCAAAAGTATAAACCAAGCATGACTTGCCAAGTGACTGGTGAAATTTCTGATGATAACCTATCGCTTGCTGACGGCAAACTCGTATTAAGCCCTGAGGGAGCTAAGGCATTAGTTGAAGAGATCAACAAAAATCTTAACAAATAGTAAATAAAAAGAGGCGTTAATTACAACGCCTCTTTTTATTATATCAAAAAATGCCAAATTATGTTGAAAAACGACGTTTTTTGCTATGAATAAATTCGAATAGGATAAATCTGAGTTAAATATTATTCGACATGATAACTTTGATAAACATCTCGCTTGGCCAATCCACGATCTTTTGCCACCTGCTTTATTGCCATTTTACTCGGTAACTGGTCTGCATTCATATAATGTTCCACATGTTGGTTAATCGTCAAATCATCCCACCAATTACTTTCTTCATCATCTAGATTTTTTCTCCCCTCAATAATGATACAAAATTCACCTTTTAGGGTTCCATGCTCAACCCATTCAAGCAATTGATCAACCGTACCTCTCACATATTCTTCAAAACGTTTTGTTAATTCACGCGCAATCGCTATTCGTCGATTCCCTAAATAACGTTGAATATCTTGTAGTGTTGCCGTTAAGCGATGCGGGGATTCATAAAGAATGATCGTGCTTTGTTGTTGACCTATAGTTAGGAAAGCTTCGTTACGTTCTTTTTTTTTCCTTGGTAAAAAGCCATAAAAATAAAAATGATCTGTGCGAAGGCCAGACCCTACGAGTGCACACAATGCCGCATTCGCTCCAGGTAATACAACAACGGGAATGTCTTGCTCAATAGCTGCTTGAACGAGCGGGGTGCCAGGGTCAGATATAGCTGGCATGCCTGCATCACTTACAAGTGCAATTGATTTACCTTTACTTAAGCTGGTAACCAATGTATCTATCTTTGTTAATTGACTATGCTCGTGGTAGCTAACAAGTGGACAGTGAATATCAAAGTGTGTAAGTAGCTTCTTGGTGTGCCGTGTATCCTCTGCTGCAATTAAATCTACTTTTTTTAATGTATTCAATGCACGGAGGGTTATATCCTCCAAGTTCCCAATTGGTGTCGGTACTACATATAAAACACCTTCAGTATGTTCAGTCTGATAACTCTTCTGCTCCTGCAATACACTCACCCTCTTTTTTCATCTGTATAAGTTGTTCTTTTTCAGCCCTAGATAGTTGCTTTATACGATATTCCATTTGCATTGCTAATGTTTTGCTTTCGAACTGCTCTTGATAGCATAGGCGAAAAGGAGATCTTCCCCTTGTATATTTCGCACCTTTTCCTTGCTCATGCATACGTAATCGTCTAGATAAATTATTTGTATAGCCGGTGTAGAGAGAACCATCTTTACACTCCAGTATGTAAACAACATGTTCAATAGACAAGTGTACTCAACTCCTCTGTATAACTACCGTCTTCATTAAAAACATAAAGAGGCGGTAGCAGTTTCAAGTCTGCCTTTCCATCTCGAGTCGCCTCAATCAATAAGATATTAGCTTCTTTTCCTTTTTTAGGATAAACAAATCTTATTTTTTTGGGTTCAAGTTTATAGTGGCGCATCAATGTTAATATATCCACCAACCTTCCCGGACGATGAACCATCGCTACCTTTCCACCTGATTTCACTAATTGACTGCATACCTTAATCACTTGTTCTAAAGTGGTTAAGATCTCATGACGCGCGATGGTTAAATAGTCATTTTTATTGAGATGGTCTTGATGTTTTGTTTGAAAGTATGGGGGATTAACCGTGACTAAATCAAATTTATCGTTTCCAAATCGAGCGGGCATATGTTTTAAATCATCGTGGATCATTTTAATTTGTTCTTGCTTCTGATTATGGTGTATACTCCTCATCGCCATATCAAACAAACGCGCTTGAATCTCTACCCCAGTAATCGGAGCCGTAGTAGATTTACTCATTAGTAACGGAAGCACCCCATTACCACTACAAAGGTCAATGATTTTACCTTTTTTAAGTGGAACTGAAGCAAAATCAGCTAATAAAACAGCATCAATTGAGTAAGAAAAGACAGTTGGACTCTGAATAATTTGCATTGATTTATCTGTAAAAAGAAAGTCTAACCTTTCATCCTCATATAATTTTACCATGTTATCCTCCAAAATGACTTTGCTTTACCGAAATTACAATAACCGGATCATCTTTACACTAAGATGATCATTAGTCGGTGTATGTAAGCATTGTTTTCTTTACTATATGATTGGCTTAAGTGTAAGCTATCTCATTGTATCATATGCTTTTAGCCTCGCGATAGTTGCGTTTATCGATAAAACAAACTTTCCATTAGTGGGCGTATTCGTGCTTCTCCGACTGATTAGTAGCTGGATCAGGACATTAACGTTCATTAGCTCCCACCTATATAAAGTTGCTCTGCGTTCTATTTTGAGGTGTGTTTTACGGAGGGTTATCTGTGATCAACATTTCTCGGGATCACTAGTCATTGATACTTTCAGTGATCCCGAGACAGCTAAAATTGATAACGCACTCAGCTTAAAACATTGATACAGTTATAGACAGCTCCACTTAACATGATTGTCAAATAATTTAGAAGTTTAATCCTCTGGCTCTAACCATACGTCAGCAACATATTTCCTATCTAAATCTTTCTTCGTCTTTCGATAGGATTTACTTTTAAAAATAATATCAAAATCGTAATCATCTGGGTAAAGTTCTTTTGCTGGGATTAAAAGCTTTAGTCGCTTATGATTAATTTTTTGTTTTTCTCCTTTAATCTGCACAATATAATTACCGGTTTGATCTGGTCCTTGATAGACAATGGCTGTTTCACCGGTTGCTAGAATGGTGACATTATCACCTTGGGAAAATAGCGTAACATGTTCGCTTTTTTTCTTCTTCCTCTCACCAGCATGTCTGTTAATCACAAGTTGACGTGCAAACTTTTCTTCATTCAGCTCTGCTTCAGTAAGACGAACCTTATAATTTCCACGCTCACCATAAGTTAAGAGATGTGCTTGCTCAATCAAGTTGGGATGAAGACCAAGCTTAAACGCAATTTCAAATGCTTGACTCTGCCCGGTCTCACCAAGCACAAGTTGATAGGTAGGCTTTAACGTTTCGAGATCAAATGCCATTGCGGCGTTAATAAAGCCATTCGTTTGATCAGCAAAGCTTTTTACCTCACTGTAATGCGTGGTTGCAAGTATGGTTGCACCTTTTTTAAACAATTGCTCTAAAATAGCAATAGCTAAACCCATTCCCTCACCAGGATCAGTACCTGACCCTAGTTCATCCAGCAAAACAAGCGAATGGTCATTTGCTTGGTTAAGGATGCTAATAATCGAAACAAGGCGTGAACTGAATGTACTCAAATTATCTTCAATACTCTGCCCATCGCCTATATCAACAAGGACGTGTTGAAAAATGGCTACTTCACTTCCAGCCTCAGCAGGAATAAGTAATCCCGCTTGAGCCATCACCGTTAATAAGCCAATCGTTTTAATGGTAACGGTTTTACCACCCGTATTAGGACCCGTAATTACAAGTGCCCGATCTGCCTCACCAAAAGCTACTGATAAAGGCACAGCCGCATCACCTAATGATGGATGCCTCGCACGATTTAGCCGAATCGTTTGGCCAGTTGAAAGCTTAGGTTTGGTCGCATTGATGTGAAGACAATATTTCGCCTTAGCAAAAATGACATCATAATTAAACATAACTTCAATTGCTATGTTAAAGTCTGTCTCAAGTTCAAGTATTGCTGCTGTTAATTCAAAAAGAATTCGCTCAACCTCTGTTTGTTCAGATAACTGTAACAGATTGATTTCCTCTTGAATGCCACCTAACTCGTCTGGTTCAATAAATAACGTCGCCCCAGATGCAGATTGATCAAGAATCGTCCCCTTAACCTTTGTTCGATGCTCTTTTTTTACAGCTAGTACATAGTGTCCGTTTCGCTCCGTTACGGTTCTTTCTTGTAAAAAAGAGGCGTATTTGTTCCCTTTTGCTAATTGAGTGATACGATCCTTTAGTCGATCCGTTAATACGTTGATTTGTCTTCTTAAAAAGCTTAGCTCTTTTGAAGCATAATCATCGACCTGACCATGACGGATTGTTTTAGCCATTTGTGCCTCAATAGTGGAAAAGTCCTCTATTGAACCAACGAAGCTACTAATTATAGGAGCGACCCATTGTTTGTTTTTCATAAATTGCTTGAGCTTGCGGCAATGATCTAAAAATGATAAACAGCGCTCGATTTGATCAGGTCTTATAAACAAACCTTTATGTGCTTGTGCAAGTATGTGGGTAAGCTCATCGACTGTGTGGATCGGCACACTAGTACTTATTCTCAAAATTTCAATGGCTTCTTCAATTTCCTCCATCGATTGCATGATCCGGTTTTTATTTTGACTCGGTTTCAAATGAAGCAATGCTTGTTTCGCACGTTCTGTATGTGCGTAATTCGCTAGTTTCTCTACTACATCAGCATAACCTAACTTCTTTAAATCCTCTGTTTGCATTCCTTTATTTCCTCCTCTACTTCAATCCAAAGAGCATGACACGATGACCGATTGTCCATAGCTTGGTTAAGTTAAAAGGCATCATCCAAGTTAAGGGTATTCACCCTAAAGTCACATGGGATAATATTTTGGAACAAAAAAACCACTATGAACAAACGTTCATAGTGGCCTTCTTTACTTAAGTATAAACCTATCCCTCTGTGGAATGGCTTATACTATAATATAAAAGACGTTATCTACCATAAACGTGTTCTTAACTACTTGCAATGCCATAGCAAATAAAACGTCCAAAAGACGTCTTTTTAAAGAATTACCCGAGGGGAACCCTTTAGCTATCATTTAGGTAACAGCATTCAAGTTATCCAATTGGTTGGATTAGTTAAGAACCACCAGATACATAAACATTCTCCTTGTACATGTAAATTTCATACACCTACACTATATGTAACACCGTGAAAAAAGTCAACCTTAATCATTGATATTTTTTTGTAATAGAATACAATTTGCAACAAAAGCTACCACAAATCCGTTCACTTTAATTAAGGAAGCACTGCCAACAGCTATGATCTACATCTTTTAACCTTATATATGCGAAAAGCATTCACTCGTTGATTAAGTGAATGCCCTAAGTGTGATGTTATACGTGAATTTTTTTCATCTTTTGCTTGTAGTGAGCTACAAACAACGCCTTATTTAATTAACCCGTTATTTTGTCTTGTTTAAAAATAATAAACAAAACAAACAGTCCTCATCTTGTCGCGGACTTCCAAAGTGGACATTGCATATATGAAAACCCTCTTCATATAAGCGGGCTAAATTATCATAGCCTTCACCAACTTTATCGTCATCATGCTTAACACTCATTTCTCCCTCTTGTTGAATTCCATTTTCTAGACGCTGACGCAAGTGATGATTTTCATGTGACAATCGATGATTTTCTTCTAGTAACTCACTTAAGTGGGTTTTCAGATCACCTAATTGTTGGTAAAGTTGACCAATCTGCTCTTCCATATCAGATACTTGTTCGAACACTTCTTTTTTATTCATGTTCATGTCACTTCACCTCATCATTCTGTGGTTTGCAAATTAACAACACCTTGGTCAATGAGTTCATCCAATGTGTACTCTACAACACGTTCTTTTTCTGGGATTTCCACTTGAATAACGCGCTCTAATATATTTAGACCGACTACCTTTCCCTTACCAATTGGTGTTTCAATCGACTCACCCAAATCTGGTAATTGTTTTTTTGCTTCTTCATAATCGTCATTTTCATACTTCAAACAACACATGAGTCGACCGCATAGCCCGGATATTTTGGCTGGGTTTAGCGATAAGTTCTGGTCTTTTGCCATCTTAATAGAAACAGGCTCAAAGTCTCCTAGAAACGTAGAACAGCATAGCATCCGCCCACATGGACCAATACCACCAAGTAATTTAGCTTCATCTCGAACGCCTATTTGTCTTAATTCTATTCGGGTTTTAAAGATCGCTGCTAAATCTTTTACTAGGGTTCTAAAATCAACCCGACCATCAGCTGTAAAGTAAAAAATGACTTTATTTCGGTCAAACGTATATTCCACATCAACCAAATTCATATCAAGTTGATGTTCAGCAATCTTATCTACACAAACACGATAAGCTTTATTGGCATTTTCTTGATTCTCTGTTACCGTAAGCTTGTCCTTTGTATTGGCTAAACGAATGACTTTCTTTAATGGTAAGACAACATCTTCTTCATCGACACATTTATTTGCAATGACCACCTTACCAAACTCTATGCCTCTTGCTGTTTCTACAATGACATACTCATCCCTAACAATCTTAAATTGATCAGGATCGAAATAATATATCTTACCCGCTTTTTTAAAACGGACACCTATAACTTCTACCATATATTGTCACCTCTGCATCTGCAGTGTTAGCTGCTCCATTACTAAAGTTGGATGAACATTTTGAACAATATGACGCTTTGCTTCCATAATTGCGTATAAGATCTGTGTTGTATCTTTTCGCGACCAAACCCATATTCCCTTTTCGAGCTCCGATAAATAAGCTCGAAAAACAATGGCTTCTTGTTGATCAATGTGTAAATAAATAAGGTCCTTAAACCAATACATTAAAAGATCTAAACCCATTTCGAGTTGGTCTCGGTTAGCAAAGTGGTCCATCCATTGTTTCTGAATAAACCATAATGTTTCATCTTGTTTAGATTGGAGTGTGCTTATCAATTGTACCACTAACTTTCGGGCCTGCGCAAACCACTCATCTTGATCTAATGCCTTAGCTGCTTCAAGATTATTTGTTAACACAGCAAATAACCGGGCATTGTCTGCTGTAACACCACTTGTCTCTAATTCTTGTTGGATATGAAAGGGGGATAATGGCTTTAAAGCAATCACTTGGCACCTTGATCTTACAGTATCCAGTATACTTTGACTATTTTCAGTCATTAAAATAGCTGTCGTTTGTCTGTTTGGTTCTTCTAAAAATTTTAATAAACGATTTGCTGCATTTATTGTCATTTGATCAGCTTGCGAAATAAGATAAACTTTTTGATTGGACTCTAACCCTGTATAGGTAAACTCTTTTTGCAAATGGGCAATTTGCTCTTTTTTTATTGATGCTCCATCTGGTTTAATCCAATGCACATCAGGATGGTTGCCTGAATTAATTCTTAAACAATCTTTACATTTTTCACACGGGTTTGCCCCGACACCGTCTTTACAAAAAAGACTTTTGGCCAACAAATGTCCTATTTCTTCCTTTCCGGTGCCTGGGGCGCCATGAATAAGGTAAGCATGTGCTGTTCGATTTCTAATCAGCATTTGTTTTAACATCTCGACAGCAACAGGTTGTTTGCCTTCTAAATCGTTCCAACTTCTCATTGTGTACACCCTTAATGATTTATCGTTTAAGCTACTACTGAAAAAGCACGCATTCACCTCATAATGAGTAAATGTCTTTTGCCTTCCTTACTTCTCGAGCTTTTCATTCCTACTTAGCATTTCTTAACGTGTAAAAAAAGTGCGAAATCAACGTATTGATTTGCACTCTACCGTTGCTAAGCCTATTCTAGCATAAGCTTAGCTTCTTATGAATATAAATTAATTAATAAACCTTTTATTTCACCTATAACATCAAGCATATCAATAGAACGTTTCTCTTTTTCTAAAATAGATTCCGTTAAGGTTAATAATTTTTCATCAATTTGTTTAACAATTGTCAACCGGCGACTATGACCATGCATACTAAAACTATGTGAATGTGTTAAATCAAGGCCAAATCCAACTGCTTCTTTAATAAATTCTTTAACCATTCGCTTATACTTTGCTAACTCCCTAATGGTTCGGTAACGCAGTAATTTATCGCTTTGTCGTGTAATATCCTTCATTAACTGTTCTAATTCATAACCTTGAAGCTTCTGTGCTTGAGTACTCACCATAGCTTCAAAGCTCAATCCCTTGGTGGCCTGGATTTGTTGACTTATTTTAGTTGGTTCGACTTGAGATCGTATGTCTTTATTAATCTTCACAGCACCGTGCTCCCTTTAATTAAATTAAAACTGATAGAAACTCTCTACAGGTACAACAAAAACGGTTGCTCCACCAACTTCAATATTTATTGGCTGGGGAATATAGGAATCCGCATTACCACCCATTGGAGAAATGGGTGCAACCATTTGTTCACGTTGACTTGAGTTATCTTTAATAATTGCTAAGGCTTCATCAACTGAGTCATCTTGGCAACCAATCATTAATGTTGTATTTCCTTCTTTTAAAAAACCACCTGTAGTTGATAACTTTGTTGTTTTATAATCCTTCCCACCTAGTGCATCAATTAATCGATTACTATCCTTATCTTCCACCACAGCTAGGATTAATTTCATTCTTCCACCTCCTCAAAATTTAATATCATTTCTTTAAATGCCGTAAAATCTCTTTATAAGTTAAATCAATCACTTCATTTAATGTTAATTGAGCATTAATCGTTTGAATCCGACTTGGAAAACGTTCCTTTATTAATTGGTAACCTTGATAAACAGCTTGGTGGAAAGATAAGTCCTCTAAATCTAAACGATTCTTTTCTCGACCTTGATTTGCCTCAATTCTCTCTAATCCTTTGCTAGGGGGGATATCAAAAAACAGCGTAAGATCGGGCATAAATTGATCAATAGCAAAGCGATTAATCTCATAGACATGATCAATCCCTAACCCCCTTGTATAACCTTGATAAACTAAACTACTGTCAATAAAACGATCGCATAAAACAATTTTCCCCTCTAATAGAGCTGGTTTAATCCTTTCAACAAGATGCTGGCGCCTTGCAGCAGCATACAGTAGCGCCTCTGTTCGGGCGTCCATTTCCGTATGCTTGCGATCCAAGATTAACTCACGAATCTTTTCAGCAATCGGAATTCCTCCAGGTTCCCGCGTTGTAAGGACAGGATACCCCTCTTCAATTAATTGATTGGCAACACTATTTAAAACAGAGGTTTTGCCAGCCCCTTCTCCACCTTCAAATGTTATAAACTGACCTACCACTATCTATTCTCCTTTAAAAACAAACCATCCTTCTGCAACATGAGTTTGCTGAAAATTTGTTTCTTGTTTAATTAAATACGCTATATAGTTAATGTGCATGTGCTTAATACGTTCATCTTTCAATAAGATCTGAATACCAGCTGAATACGGTATGACATCTTTTGCTACTACAGTACCTTCAGTATGTTCCCAATAGCAAAAGTATTGGTCTAGCTGTTTTACGAATAAATAAGCTCTGTACATTCAACTTCACTATAAAGAGGCTTTTCCTCTATTGTAGCACGTTTCCTTAAAAAACTTAATTGTGTTGTTACTTTTTCTACAACCTGTTCTAGATGGTTAACCTTTCTATAGTGGATATGTTTGTTACTTATAATTAAGTGTTGTCTATTACCTATGTTTCATTCCAGTGTGTTTATAGTCAACATAAAACAAGTAATAAAGTTAATAAATGAAAAAGAGGCAAAAACAGAGCCTCTTTTCATAGAAAAAAAGCATACGTTGTCTTTGTAAAAATGAAAACTATGCTTATTTTTATTTTATTATTGTGATGATTAAAAATTATAACTTTGCAGCAACCTCCGTGCTATTACCAGAGGATAAGAAAAGCGTTGGTCATACATCGCCCGAAGAAAATCATTGTTTATTTTCGAGGAGTCTTCGTATTTCCTACGCTTTGCCCAGGTTGGTTGGATTTTCATTACTTCTGTTTAGTTTTGTCCTGACTCAACTCTATTTAACTATTTATTGCTTGTTGATGAAGTTTTTTTAGTTTATTAACAAAAAAGCGATAATTAGGATCCTCAGGCTCTGTATTTAATAGCTTTTTCTCACAAACTTCACATACAAATAAATGATAGATGAAGATACCTTTTTCTTTATTATTGTCACAAATACTACACTGATGCATAAGCATCACCTCCACCTTGTAGTATTGTCTTAATCGTTAAACCCTATACATCTCATATTCTAATTTTTTGCCAATAGCTAGTCATATTCAATGTCTAATAGAATTATTTTATTAATATATCAGTGGATTACATAATGACTTTTACTATCACTAAACACGAATGTGAATGAGCCTATTTTCTGAGACATCGCCCATTGAGTTCCTTCGCCCTTTTCTTCAATGTAAATGCCTATATCGTTCGTATTTGTTTGTAAATATGCGAATTGTGAAGTTAATTTTTCATACATATTAAAGAAGCTATCTCACGTTTAGAGATAGCTTCTTTTCTAAGTTGCTTAGCGA
>NZ_JH976445.1:0-4161 GCF_000306965.1 Amphibacillus jilinensis Y1
GGTTGTTTTGTTCAGTTTTCAAAGATCAATTATGGTGGGCCTAAGTGGACTCGAACCACCGACCTCACGCTTATCAGGCGTGCGCTCTAACCAGCTGAGCTATAGGCCCTAAATGGAGCGGGTGAAGGGAATCGAACCCTCATCATCAGCTTGGAAGGCTGAGGTTTTACCACTAAACTACACCCGCATATTATATGTGAATGGCGCGCCCGAGAGGAGTCGAACCCCTAACCTCTTGATCCGTAGTCAAACGCTCTATCCAATTGAGCTACGGGCGCCTGTATTTCAGCAACGAAATTAAATATAACATGAAAGCAATATCTAAGTCAACAGTTTTCTTATTTCATTTTAACTAAGTTTAATATAGCTTGGATCAGCAATATTAAAGCTATTTTCTTTTGATAAGTAGCTTAAGCTATATAAATTAATTTTTTCCTTCTAAACGAAGGTTTTTCATAAAACGAACTGTTAATCAGCTGGCGGAGGACTACAGAATGTAGGTCATGCAGACCTTGCCACAGGGCGTGACAGTTTTAGTCTACGACCTTACCCGCACACTGACGCTTAGTAGCGTGCATTGGCGTCCGTTATCTGTGATAAAATTTATTATACGAAAATCAACCTCTCTTGAACAGAGTAAAATCAAATATTTTATAAAATAGTTCGTATTTTTACTTTATCGTGCACATATTGCTGTATCGATACTCCATCAAGTAGCCGGCTTAATTGGTGAGGGAGAATGGTTTTTGTTTCCTTAGATGATTCATCTGTTCATAAAAAAAGGGGAACAATCGGAAAGTTTATTATAATGATAAATGGGAGAACTAAAAAGCTTATATTATTATAGGAATGATTTCAGGGACGGAAAAGGTATGGTTTATAATGGAATAAGTTTTACGGTCATGGCGGGGAACTTGCGAAAGTATACCACAGCGCAGAACATAAACCTTTTTATGATCATGCAAAACGCTTCCGATAACCACTCTTGACAATCGGAAGCGTTTTTTACTGTTTAGAGACCGTTATGTCCGAGCCTCTTGTTACTATAAGTCCTGCATATTCATTTCAATTAAGCATGCTTTCGTTTCCACAGAAAAAATAATAATGAAGAAAACAGCACTACCCCAAATCCTAAGGAAGAATATAACAAGATCGATTGCTTTTCTTGAACCTGTTCAGTCCCACCAAACCCGCTAATCGTTTCATCACCTTTTTCAACATTATCGTATCTTTCTTCTAATTTTTTTTGAAATTCCTCTTCTGATAAATTTTCTGTTTGCTCATCTGAGTAAATTGAAATAACTTCTTCTTCAAGAAGTCTCACTGTATCGTTCTGTTGATTAAAAGCATAATAATACCCGGTTGGAAATTCGTAAAAAAGCAACTCATTCTGATCAAGCTGTTCAACCGCACGAGCAAGTGTTAATGGATATCCAAAACCGGATATTTCTAATTCCCCGCTGTTATTCTCCCTTAACTTTAAGCCATTTATTGCCTTATCGTTTTCGTAGACAATAGCTATCCATTCCTCAACTCTATTCTGAAGCATATCCTCATCTTCTCCAAATGCAAATGAAGGATTAAGATCATAGATTGCAATTGGATCACCAAAAGACATCTGATCAACATCATCTGTATTAAAACCGTAGTCACTATAGATATCGCTTTCAAAAATTTCAACTAAATAATTTCTAAATTCTTGTTCATCTATTATAGCACCTGAGGATTCAGCGACAGCAACCGGAATTTTTATAGTAACCAATATCAAGATAGCCATCAAACTAAAAAATTTTTTCACTGTTCCACCCTCCTCTTTACTTCTTTATATTATAAATAGTGTGCGTCCATGCAAATTCACTGCTATTCTTTAGATCAGCATATTTATCCCAAGATTTAAATGTTCCAGATTGTCTGATACGAATCGTCCTAATTTTATTATCTGTATTATTATAACCATCAATAACAGATAAATGTCCGACGCCATTCTTTTTTCCATTTTCCTTCCATTCTTTTCTCAATATTAATGGTCTCGAGTTATTAATATTACTTTTAATTGTATTATATGAAGAAGCACTAGAAGTCGTTTTTCCTCCACTTGACATTCCACTTTCAGTCAAAGCCTTTTTCGTTTGATTTAATGTACCTGGTTCATTCGCACAAGAAGATGTATTTTTTCCTCTTTTCACAAGTGTGCATTGAGTTGGCTTTGAATTTTTATGATAATTTATAATTATTTGTGGAGCAGCTACCCAACACCATTGGGATTTTTCTTGATCAAAGCTTTTAACTGAAAGAGACTTGCTTGAGCCTAAGACTACATCAGGAAAACTAAAAAATATTAATAAAAAAATCAAAATATAAAAACTAAATCGTTTTTCCATCAAAGATCCCCTTCCACATTTTATAAATTTACCATATATCAACATCAAAAAAATAACAAGACATTTTCAAATCTTATTGAAATAACTTTTCGACAAATGATTAGAATTATCGTAAGCAGAGAAAAATTTTAAGCGGTGCAGATAAAAATTCAGCATATTTATTGTTGGTAATTTTAATTTTTAATTAACAGTGACTAAATTCTTTCTTATGAACCTAATACTAAAAACTAATTACAAACATCGTATTCTCTTGCACTTCAGAACAAACCAATTGATCAAAAGAAGAAAAATAAACAAAATAAAACACACGATTCAACTGCTTAAATGAGCCGAAAACGTGTGACAAATACATTTGAAACTATATGTTGAACTTTCTCACCAACACTAGTTGACAAAGAGCCATGTATTGATGCTTGCTTAAAAGCGAATAAACTCGATTGATTAATGTTATGTTCACTTTTTTGTTCTGCACCATTTGGTGTTATTGAAACGAGCAAACTTTGGTGTTACATTTTTTCAATCATAAAAGTTACTACAACACTAGATATACTAACTGCTGCGCCTAAAATTGCAACAATAATTGTCAAAACTCCATTTGGGATAAGAAATCCAATTGGAATTAGCCCCAAAAAAGTTAAAACAATTAAACATTGGTATATTCCTGATATTATTCTTATAACTGAGTTGTCAAAAAAGGACATGGCGAGTGGCGGAATAAATAAAAATACGATTACTCCAATTGATAACATTAAGATATAAGGTTCGTCGAAAGAAATGACATTATCTCCAGGAGAATCTTTTGCAGCTACAATCATACTAGCTACAGCCATTATTAGTGTGAGTAAAACCAGAAAAAACCTTTTCAACATCATTATAACTCCTTTTTATTAATATAGTGCAAAATGGTACGCTAAGTTTCTAATAACCAACTTATGCTCTCCATCATGAATAAAAGAAAGACATAAGTTTTATTAATACTAACGACCAGCACCGTATCACGATATGACTTACGAAATAGCTTCATTAATAACACTGAATACAGTAAAACTTATTTTACCAATTATTTCATTATACCCTTTATTAAACATTAAAACAATTTGAAAATTGTACTCTTACCACACAAAATTTTAGATATGATGATAAACACATTTTGAATAAAATAACTTTTAATAGAAGGCATGTACTACGGTAAGCGACTTATTTTTACTGAAACGACATAACAACCTAAAAAAGCTCCATTTCACTCTAATGAAGCAGTAGGAACTAGAAAGTATTCTTAGTTACTTTAGAAAAGAGGGCATAAAAAAATACCAATAGGCTTAAAAACCTTGGTATTAATGCATTTATAATATGGTGCGGTCGAGAGGACTTGAACCTCCACGGGTTATTCACCCACTAGGCCCTCAACCTAGCGCGTCTGCCATTCCGCCACGACCGCAAGAACAATTTATAATCAAAAACTTATATTCACTCATTCTTTAAGAATGCATGAGTTTTTTTAAAATTAGATATTTTGTCTTTGCTGTTTCCTAACTACTTGTAGATTTTTATACTATACTTAATGTATAAAAAAGATGAGCCATGAAGGATTCGAACCTTCGACCCTCTGATTAAAAGTCAGATGCTCTACCAACTGAGCTAATGGCTCTTCTACTCATAATTGAACCCTTATCAATAGAAAAGCCTTTAAAACATTCAAATGGTTTCAAAGGAGTTATATCTAAACTATAGAAGTTCTAAAATGAAGAATGGCTGGGCTAGCTGGATTCGAACCAGCGCA
>NZ_JH976445.1:4291-37041 GCF_000306965.1 Amphibacillus jilinensis Y1
AAGATGGTGACCCGTACGGGATTCGAACCCGTGTTACCGCCGTGAAAGGGCGGTGTCTTAACCGCTTGACCAACGGGCCCATTTACAAAAATAAAATGGCGGAGAAGGAGGGATTTGAACCCTCGCGCCGCTTACACGACCTACACCCTTAGCAGGGGCGCCTCTTCAGCCACTTGAGTACTTCTCCATTATGGCTCCACAGGTAGGATTCGAACCTACGACCGATCGGTTAACAGCCGATTGCTCTACCACTGAGCTACTGTGGAATAAGTGCTAATTTATATTAGCGACGATAAAAACTATACTATATTTAAAAGAAACTGTCAATAGTATCTAATCAATTTTAAAATAATATTTAACTGCTTTATGTAGCTCTCTAATACACTGTAAATTAAGTGACCTAAAATAAAATACCATGAACTTAGACTAGCGTCAACTGTTTTTTATAAATTGGCATAATCAATTCTCCCCTTGCATCGACTGCACCTATACCGTTCAATATTGATTCGTTTCTTCCTCTTATACAATTGACCACACTGTAAGCAATTATACAAATAAAACGACTTTCTTGCCGAAGGTAACATTTGACAATGTCTTGGCGAGCCCGTTTGCTGCAATAATGCTTTAAATTCTAAATCTCCATGCCGATACCCTTTCCCTTCAATATGAAGGTGATAATGACATAATTCATGCTTAATGATCCCAATAAGTTCTTTTTCACCCAATTCAACAAAATATTTGGGATTTATCTCAATTCGTCTTTCAGAAGGTAAGTATCTTCCCCCAGTAGTTCTTAAGCGTGAATTAAAGATCGCTTCATCAAAAAAAGGTTTGTTGAAATGATCCTGTGATAAACGCTCGACTAATTGTTGAAGATTCATATCATTCATTGTACAGTTCCCCATTTTTACTTTTCTCATATGCTATCATACCAGAGATTTAGTCAGGGAGGAATGAATATGCCGACTTGGTTAAAAAAACAGTTGAATTTTGCATTTAAACAAAAAGATATTAACCAAATTATTTTATTAAATCAATGTTGGTTTTTTTACCGTAGATAACCACCCTTAACATCCGCCACGAAATAGCGAGCAGAGAAACAACTATACTTAAACGGAAGGTAAAGGCGATTGTGTTTTAATTTACTCAACTTGCTAATCAGTATTGAACATTCGCCTTATTACACCGAATATCATTAAAGGCATCTTGGCGATGCCTTTAATCATTTAATCATTTTTCACCATGGTTAATGCGATCCGTTCTTTTTGTAAATCAACTTGATCAACCCAAACCGTAATAACATCACCGACCGATGCTATATCCATTGGATGCTTTACAAAACGATTTGACATTTTAGAAATGTGAACTAAGCCGTCTTGCTTAACCCCAATATCAACAAAAACACCGAAATCAACAACATTGCGCACGGTTCCTTGTAACTCCAAACCCGGCTTTAAGTCTTCCATTGTTAAAACGTTCTTCTTTAATAATGGTTTAGGCAAATCATCGCGCGGATCACGTTCGGGACTACTTAACGCTTTAATAATATCCTGTAGTGTCAACTGACCAATACCTAGCTCTTTTGCTACTTTATCAAGCTCAAGTGTGGCTAACTTGTCTTGCAATGCTTGTGTCCCTAAATCTGTTTTCGTGCACTCAATCATTTTCAGTAAGGTCACTGTCGCTTGATAACTCTCTGGGTGAATCGGTGTTCGATCTAAAGGTTCTTCTCCATCATTAATCCGCAAAAAACCAATACTCTGTTCATATGTTTTTTGTCCTAGGCGAGGTATATCTTTTAATTGTTTCCGCGAACTAAATTTCCCAATATCCTCACGTTGTTTGACGATGTTATTAGCAACAGCTTTGCTTAACCCTGATACATACTGCAGTAATGAGATTGAGGCTGTGTTTACATTAACACCGACTTTATTTACTGCTGTTTCCACGACAAATTTTAAAGATTCATTTAATCTTTTTTGACTCACATCATGTTGATATTGCCCAACGCCAATTGATTTCGGGTCTATCTTAACAAGTTCCGCTAATGGGTCTTGAACACGGCGTGCAATTGAAACAGCACTCCGCTCTTCTACCTGCAAATCCGGAAACTCTTCCCGGGCTAATTTTGATGCAGAATATACACTAGCACCTGCCTCATTAACGATGATATATGGTATCGTTAACTTTTCTTGCTCAATCACATTTGCAATAAATTGCTCTGTTTCACGAGAAGCTGTCCCGTTTCCAATCGCAATTAGCTCAATATTATACTGCTTAACATATGATCGAACCTTCGACGTTGCACCTTCAATATCATTCTTGGGTGCCGTCGGATAGATAACATCAACAGCGATCATACGCCCCGTTTCATTCACTATGGCCAACTTACAACCGGTACGAAAAGCAGGATCTACTGCTAAAATCATTTTTCCTTTTAAAGGCGGCTGCAATAAAAGATTCTTTAAATTTTTTGAAAAAATCTCAATCGCTTGTTCCTCGGCTGATTCCGTCAATGAAGCACGAACCTCTCGTTCTATTGCTGGTTGAATTAGGCGCTTATAGCTGTCTGCGATCGCCTCAGCTAAAAAGGCTTGGGCTGCTTCAGATGTGCTGTGGCGAATAATTTTGCGTTTTAAAAATGTTAATATCGTATCAAGCGGAGCATCAACACTCACTTTAAGTACATCTTCTTTTTCGCCACGATTCATGGCCAGAATACGATGGGCGACTATTGACTTAATCGCTTCCTCGTATTCATAATACATTTCATAGACACCCTTCTCATCATTGTCATTGCTTTTTCGTTTAACTTGGAGCTTTCCATGTGTAAACGTTTGTTTCCTGATGTAATCTCGATACGAGGCTTCGTCAGCAATCCATTCTGCTATAATGTCGTTGGCACCCGCTAAAACTTGATCAGTATCTAGTAACGCATTGTCTTCAGAAAGGTAGGCTTCTGCTTCTTTAGCTAAGTCTATGATCGATTGCTTCCAAATCAGCTCAGCTAATGGTTCCAATCCCTTTTCCTTTGCGATCGTCGCTTTCGTACGTCGCTTCTGTTTATATGGGCGATAGAAATCCTCAACTCGTTGTAATTGCTCTGCTGTTTCAATATTTTGTTTCAATTCAGGCGTTAGCTTACCTTGTTCATCTATCAGTCGAATAACTTCCTCTTTCCGTTGAGCCAGTTGAACGCCATATTGCCATTGATCTTCTATCTCTTTAATCTGAACTTCATCTAAACCACCCGTTTGTTCTTTACGATACCTAGCTATAAATGGAACAGTATTTCCTTCTTGCAATAAATGAATCACCTGTTTAACTGTTGCTGTATTTACTTTAACTCGGCTTGAAACGGTCTCAATAATATGTACTTGATTAACTTGGTCTTCCATACTGCATTCCTCCAACTTCCTAATACTTGACGCTTTAAAATGTTGACTGCATTGTTTGCCAGCGGTTTAATTGAATTTTATATTTTTCTAACGTATTTGATCTCAGCCCTTTAAGTATAGATGAAAAACAGACGACCTGTCCAATTGTCAATTAAGTTAACGATAATCTGACTAACATTTTAACCTTTAACATTAGAAGAACCCTATGATTCTTAATCAAATCATAGAGTTCTGGCTAATATTTTATAATAATTAAAGTCGTATCATCATCTCGTACTTGTTTCATCTTTTCAGCAAAAGCATAAGTAATATCTTGGACATCCTTTTGGCGAAATAAAGTGTGAGATAAATCTCTTGATACAATACCATCTGAAAATAAGGCAAACATGGTTCCTCTCTCTAATGGTTCCCTCACTTCTTTCATCGTTCGAGCGTAAACACCTAAATATCCTGACATCGGTATGTTGCGGCTTTTAATGGTATCTGAGGTAATGGTCATTAAACCAATATTGCCAATTGAAGCATAAGTGTAATAATGATCTTTAAAACTTATCTTTAGTACACCTAATACCACACCACGCTTACCTATTAAAGCTTGGTTACTCGCTTGTACAATTTGCTTAGTATCCATTAAGGGATTAGCCTCAATCACATGCATTACCGCTTGAGAAGACTCTTTAGCCAACTCACCACTACCAAGCCCATCGGCTAAAGCACAGATAAAAAAGTCATCATTTTCATAGTAATAATAACTATCCCCACAATAATAGTTACCTGCTTTAGCTTTTTGATAAACAGATATGTCAACATATTTCGTGTCTACCATTAGTCGTTAACCCCTATACCATCAGCCTGTAGAGCCTCTCTTAGCTTTAACAAAGCGCGTCGCTGTATACGAGAAACATGCATTTGAGAAATATCTAACAAATCCCCTGTTTCTTTTTGACTTTTATTTTCAAAATAAGTATATTGTAAAACTTTTTGTTCACGTTCAGATAAAATCGGTAATACTTTTTCTAATAACAAACGAATATCTGTTTTTTCAAACCCTTCATCCTGATTTCCAATTAAATCAAGAATAGAGACGGTGCTTCCATCAGAATCCGCTTCTATTTTTTTATCGACTGACAATGCCTTATAGCTTTGTCCCATTTCCATCGTTTCCAAAACTTCTTCCTCGCTCACATCTAAATGTTCAGCAATATCTTGCACAGATGGAGAACGTTGATTAACTGTTGTTAAATATTCAGTTGCCTTTTTAATCTTAGGACCTAATTCCTTAATACGGCGTGGAACATGGACACTCCATGTTTTATCACGAATAAATCGCTTTATCTCTCCGATAATAGTGGGAATTGCAAATGATTCAAACGATTTACCTAATGTCGGATCATACCTTCTGATCGCAGCTAATAATCCCAGCATCCCCACTTGGACAAGATCTTCATGAATTGAGCTATTCTTTGCATACTTTCTAGCTATCGAATGAACAAGATCTTGATACGTTAAGACGATCTTCTCTTGGATCTCTTCATCTTGCGGATTTTGCTGTAGGTGCTGTATCCATTGGTAAATCTCATCCCCACGTTTATTGTGTGGTTGAGATTTGGTCGTCATCTACGTCCACCTCATTTATGGAGAGATTTTTAGTCATTAAAACAATCACGCCATAATCATTTCTAATTTCTACCTTATCCATTAGCGCATCAATTAGAAATAACCCAAAGCCACCTTCTCTTAAGCTTTCTATTTCTTCATTCTGCTGATATGGGCCAGTACCAGCTTTTATTTCATTCAAATCAAAGCTGCCACCATGATCAGCGACCATAATTTCAAGGCGGTTTTGATAAATACCGAATCCAACTGTTACTTCCCCTTCTTCATTATCTTCATATGCGTGCGTGGTCGCATTGGTCATCGCTTCTGAGATGGCAACTTTCAAATCTTCAATCTCCTCATAAGTAAAGCCCATTCGATTAGCAATCCCTGATATACTAAGGCGAATAACACCTACGTATTCAGGCTTTGCCGGTAGTTTCATTTCAATAAAATCAAAGTGTTCCATTTAGTTCCCACCCCGCACTGTTGTATCAATCGTAATAATACTGTCCAAGCTCGTAATTTTAAATAAGCGATGAACACGATCTTGAAGTTGAATCAATTTAAGCGATGTCGAATGTTCCTTAGAGGATTTTAAGGCACTAATAAACACACCGAGACCTGTGCTATCCATATAATTCACCTTTTCTAAATCAACGATAATCTCTGTATTTGGTTGTTTCGTTAAAGGGAGTAACGCTTCTTTCAATACCGGAGCTGTGTATGCATCAATTTCTCCAGAAAGAACAAGTGTTGTCATATTATCCTGTTCAATCATTTCTACATCTAAATTGATATTCATGAATTTCCTTCCTTCCACCTAGTCAAAGTCAATTAGTTATGTATTCCCTAAAACAAAAAGACTAAACTTTTTTTCTAATAATGATCAAAGTAAAGTCATCTCTTAAATGAAAATCTTGTAAACGTTCAAAATATTTAAATACAGAGTCAACCGCTTCTTGAGCCGGTAAGTGAATATAATCCTTAATGACTTGAAGCACTTCGTCTCTTTCAATAAAACGATCGCCCACTCGACACTCTGTCACACCATCTGTGAGTAATATAATGCAATCATCTTTTTTTATATGGTTAACAAATTGTTGGTATGTGGTATGTTCTGTTGCACCTAATACGAGACCGCGCGCTTCGATCTCTTCAAACATACCCTCACTTGCATGATAATAAAACCCTGGCTCATGGCCAGCAGAGGCATAAGAGAATGTTTCACTCTCTGGATTATATAATCCATAAAACATCGTGATAAACATACTCGGATCAACATTTCGTTCCACCACACGATTTAAGTTTTCAAGAATCATACTCGGTTGCCGTTGATTCTCCGGGAAGCTATCCATAGAATATTTAATCATCGACATCGCAAGTGCTGCTGGAATCCCTTTGCCAATAACATCTGCTAAGGCAATACCGAGTGTTCCTTCTTTATCTGTCACGAAATGATAATAATCACCATTCATGCTGTTAGCAGGCACGCTGACTGCGCCAATTTCCAGACCTTTAATATCAGGTTTAACCGTAGAAAGTAATGTTTTTTGCATACTTGCTGCTACAGATATTTCAGATTCTAATTCTGATTGCTTCGCTCTTAGAAATTGGTATTCCTGTAAGGCTAATCCATATGAAATCATCGCTTCTAACAGAAAATTTAATGAGTCACTAACTTCTCTTGGCAACTCTGGATATAACTCTTTCAAAGCTTCGATGTGCACATGTATAATCTCTTCCGGCGAGATGTTATGTTGCACAGATAATTTACTAAATTGTTCGGCTTGATATAGGGCTGTTTCATCGTTTGTTAGTAAATATTCTTTTAATAGTTTGCGGTAATTCTCTAAATCAAGCTTAACTGATTCCATTAGCACACCCCTTAATCGATTATCTAACCCACTTTATCGCTTCAATTTCTGTCCCTTCACCACTATCCGAGCGAATTTCAAAATGGTCCATTAAGCGTTTTACCCCTGGCAAACCTGCACCAAGACCACCAGATGTAGAGTAGCCATCCTGCATAACTTGACTAATATCTCTGATGCCCGGCCCTTTGTCAACCGCTATAATCTTTAACCCTTTTTTATCTAGTTGATTGATGATTTCAAAGCAAACCTTACCCGTTCCTGCATATAAATAAATATTTCTTGCTAATTCAGATATCGCCGTAGCAATTCTTGCTTGGTCAACCGTTCCAAAACCCAGCTCTTTGGCATGTTCTCTTCCTAGTTGACGAGCACCTACAATGTCCCACTCTTTCCTAATATTAACGCAGGGATTGAAACCCATAATCATCCCTCCAGTTCCTGGCGAAGTTTAATCAACCCTTGCTCTAGGTCTAATGCTGTTTGCACATCTTGTAAATGTATACCTAGTTCAATCAGTGTCATAGCTACTGCAGGTTGAATACCAGTTAACACCACTTTAGCTCCCATCAAATCAGACATCGTTACGACATCTCCAAGGACTTTTGCTATAAAAGAGTCTATGATATCGACAGAGGTTAGATCAATGACGACACCTGTTGCTCCACTTTTATGAATTTTATTTAATAAATCCTCTTGAAATTGAATAGCTGTTTGATCATCCAAATCAATTTGGATTGAAATAAGCAAGTAATTATGGAGCTTTAAAATTGGGATCCGCATATCATCACTCCTTTTCTAATGATCCTATGATTTCTTGCACTTCCTTACTATGATCCTTCTCTTTAACGATTGACCTTCCTGTTATTGCCAATGCTGTTTCAAAGCCTTTTCTCAACGAAGACTTGGTTGGGAATTTGCCTAGATCAATCCCTAAATTAACAATGGTTTGGGCAATTTCAGGTCGAATACCTACCAATATACATGTTGAACCGATGAGTCGGACGGCTTCTGCAGCTTGAATAATATGGTGGGCAACCATTGTATCAACGACGGGTACACCGGTTATATCAATTAATACAACTTCGGAATTATGTTTTATTACACCCTCTAATAAATTCTCCATGATTAACTTAGCCCGCTCGGTATCAATCGTTCCGATCAATGGCATAATCGTTATATTGCGCATCACCGGAATAAGCGGTGCAGATAATTCTTGTAACGCCACACGCTGAAGGGATACGGTATGTTCCCAGCTCCCTGAATACTCATTGACCAATTTATTTATAATGGGATCAACCCAACTGTCGACTTTATCTAAGATAATTGAGAAAAAATCTGTATCAATTTTCTCACTTTGCGCAAGTACAAAATCGATGACAACACGACGAAAGGTATGTAATCCATCGGTCAGATAAGATAGCGGCCATCCTAAGTTAACAAGTCTTTCAGAAAAATCTTCTAAATCTTTCGTTAGCCCTTGCTCATCTAAACTATTAAAAATAACATTGACAAATTCCCTATTCGTACTTTGAAACAATTCTTCTGAGATCGTTGACGTATAATCATTTTTTCGTTTCTCAGAAACAAGCTCTAACCAATTTTTAATAATTACATCACTATTTTCCATAATAATTTTATTAACACGGTTCGGCAAAATAATGACCACCTTTTCATTTTTTTCGTGATAAATGTCTTCAATAAGATACAAATTTCGTTATGTATACCTCTTAATTTATCATTTTAAACAACAAATTACTACCCTGAGCGCCTCAAGATCAGCTAGCCTATATGAAAAGACAACAAAAGCGCTTGTTTAAGCAATTTACAAGCGCTTCTTATCTTTAATTTCAAATATTTGCTAAGCCTAAGCTAATTTCTAAGGCTTTGTCAATTTTGTCCATCATATGAATATCTAATTGAGTGATTTTATCTGTCAACCTTTGCTTATCAATCGTTCGAATCTGTTCCAATAAAATAACTGAATCCCTCTCAAACCCATATTTCTCAGCTTTTATTTCAACATGCGTTGGTAATTTCGCTTTTTGAATTTGGGCAGTGATAGCAGCAACGATAACAGTTGGACTAAAGCGGTTGCCAATATTATTTTGAATAACCAATACCGGACGAACCCCTCCTTGTTCTGAGCCAACAACTGGAGAAAGATCAGCGAAATAAACTTCGCCTCTTTTAACGATCAAAGCATCACACCCCGCTCACTAAGCGCTCTAGGGTAATTTCTGCCTCCTCTTCAGCTAAAAAAGATTCTGAAGCGATATTTAAATTAATCTTGGCCATTTCCATATAACCTCTTTGCATGGATTCACGGATATGTTGCTCTTTTCTCTCTTGCACGTAAGATTCTGTTGCTTGAATAATGATATCATTTAAGTTACTTTCTTCTTCTTTCATGAGACCATCCACCTCATTTAATAGGTTTTCTGGTAAACGCACAACAATTTCTTGCATGTTAGCTGACAAACCTTACACCTCCACCACAATTACAGCCGATTATTTTCGTCCCTTTTATCATATCATTGTCAAACCCACTTGCAAAGGCATATTTACTCGTTTTCTGAATTATTTTTAGAATAGTTAAATATTGTTAAACAAAGTAAGTTTGCCTTTTTCTGTGCTAGGTTAGTTATAATATCGAGGTAATCTTGACGTGAACAAGCAACTCACCTCATAATTGATCGTTCCCAAATGCTCTGCTACTTCTTCTAAACTTATTTGTTCGTTTCCTTGTTTACCAATAAACGTTACTTCTGTACCAATAGGATATGCACGATCTAGTTTAACCATACATTGATCCATACAAACACGCCCGACCAAAGGCATTCTTTTACCATCAACCAAAACATCTAACCCTTGCCATTTACGTTGAACCCCATCAGCATAACCGATCGGCAAAGTTCCAATCCATTCTTTCCCCTTTGTACGATAAGTAACACCATAACTTACACCTTCATCAGGATCAAGTTGCTTAACATGTGTTAACTGCGTCTGTAACGTTAGAGCTGGATAAAGCTCGAACGGGGGGTTTTTTTTCATGTACATCGAAGGATAAAGGCCGTACATACCAATACCAAATCGAACGGCATCAAACATGTCAGCACGATGACGCATCGCGGCCGCACTGTTACCAGTATGTATCACGAGACCTTCCGGATAATATAATTTCAACAATGCTAATTGCTGTTCGAAACGTTCGTTTTGTCGTTGATAATAATCGAGCTCTTGTTCATCAGCTGTAGCAAAATGGGTAAACACACCAGTTAGATGAATCGCTTGACGATCGATTTTTTCAATAAACGTGACGAGTTCCTCAGCGGTACGAATGCCTAATCGTCCCATGCCAGTATCTAATTTGATGTGGACCGATAAAGGTTTCTGTAAGTTTTGATTATAAAAAGCTTCCAACCAGCTTGTTTGAAAGATCGTTAACGTAATATCATGATCGATAGCCACTGAAGCATGTGCAGGCGAAACCCATCCCATCACAAGAATAGGTACATTAATGCCTGCCTTTCTTAATTTTACTGCTTCTTCTAGCAGAGCAACGGCTAAACGTGTTGCTCCAGCCTCTATAGCCGCTTGAGCAACTTGTACATCTCCATGTCCATAACCATTAGCTTTAACTACAGCAATAATTTCTGTCCGACGAGCTAATTGTTGTCTTAATTGCTTGATATTATCTTTTATAGCCGATAAATCAATAGAAAGCCATGATTGACGATAAACGGATGGCAACATCATCTCTTCCCCCAACATCATCTTATTGTAAACAATATTATTTATTCATTATCGTCTCTTCAACCCAACGTGTCAACAAAACGCAAACAACATTGCTTACCACTTTTAATTACCGGTTTAGGTACGACAGACAGAGCACACACGTTATTGTACTGTTTAATTTAGTGATTAATAATCGAGAAAGGCATTTTATCATTCTCCAGACAAAAATAAAAGCAGATCCATGAATGGTCTCTGCTTTCAATTTAATCATCACTTTTCCATTTGTATGGCCATTGATTGAGCGACTTCAAGCATTTCACTTTGGGTTAATTGCTCACTCGCAAGATAAAAGTCAACACCTTGTTCTGACCACATCAGAGATTGATCAGTCGCTGCACCAATAGTATTTCCAATATGAACTGGCGCCCCTGATGACAGTTCTGGCTCACGAACAGCTACCATCGCCGTTGTGTTTACTTCTTGAACAATCGTAAAGTCTTTCTCGCCTTGATAAGATAAAACAACTCGACGGCCATCTTCTAAATCAAATTCTGACGTATCGACAAGCTCACTTCCATGTACAATAGTTGGATAACTAATGGGAAAGTCCGCTTTTTCGAATTGACCTTCCAAAGCACTGACGGGAAGGCTGAATAAGCTACTCGTTAGATTTGCGTCTACTTCAAAGAAATCCGCTTCAAACTCCACGCCTAATTCAAACGGTTCAAAAGTGACTTCAACAACAACGTTATGATCACTATCGTATATTTTCACTAAATAAGGTGTTAATGTTTTTTGATCAAAATAGATTTCTTGTGTCGGTAATGATTGATTATGTTGATAATTCGTTTGTGTTTTAAATACATAATACTGATCTGTTACCGTGAATTCTGCTTGATTGTCATTGAGGACATCTGATACAAGTGAATGATACAAATACGGTTGACTCGTATTCGATGGCCAATCACTTTGGAATCTGAAACTTTTATCTAACGCTGGTGTTAAAACAAAGACACCATCATCATTTTTCAAGATAATTTGACTACCTTCTTCATCTTCTTGGTTATGCATGAGGACGCGATAATAATCGCCTGCTTGATAAGCCAAATCAATTTCATAATGTTGGGTCGTCTCTCCAGTTAACATCTCCATCGTTGCCTTTGTTTGATAGCTTGTTAACTCATTAATCGTTTTCTCCATATCTGCAGTTACTTTCTCTTGTGAAGCTTCACCACAACCCGATATAATGAAGATTGATAGAAGGACGAGTCCCATCCTGATCACTCTGTTCATCATTTCAGCTCCTTTAACTCTAGTCAGAGAAAAAGGGAATGAATGAACCGCTGTCTTATGTTAAGCATGTACGAAATGCTCGAGGAAGATGATCAATAACATCCGTGGCCAACAAATCCATGGTAGAATGTCGCTCACTAATAGCTATGTCCGCAGCAAGCCCGTGTATATAACAAGCATTTGCTAACCCTATTAAAGGAGCTTGCTCTTGCATCATTTGTGCTAAAATAATACCAGCAAGACAATCTCCACTGCCACCTTTAGCTAAACCCGGATTACCTGAAGTATTAATTATTTGACGCCCAAAAGGATCAGTTATAATAGTATACGCTCCTTTAAGCACCAAGTACACTTGATAGGTTTCCGAAAAGTTTTTAGCGATTTGAAAGGGATCTGCTTTAACATGCTCGACGGTTTGGTTAAGTAACATAGCCATCTCACCTGGATGAGGCGTCAACACGGTTGGTGAAGAGCGTTTCTTTAAATCATCTAATAAATCTTTGACAAAGTATAACCCATCTGCATCAATGATTAGTGGTTTATTTGTTTTCACCATAGCTTGTATAAGTTGTGAGGTCTGTTCAGAACGCCCCATCCCCATCCCAATAACCAATGCATCAAATCGATCAGCTAAACCTTGAACGTCAGTTTCAGATACACCGTTACCTACAGACCATTGTTCAAAGGTAGCCTCTGTTAAGTCATTGGCTACAATAGGCAAAGCTTCGTGAGATGTCGCAACAGTAACTAATCCTGAACCACCACGCAGGGCTGCCTTTGCCGTTAAGCGAACCGACCCAGGCATCGCCTTAGAACCTCCAATAACCAAGCCTTTTCCATAACTACCTTTGTGTCCATGCTTTGCCCGTTTAGGTAACGTCTTTCTTACTTTATCCAACGTCCACACCTGTTTAGCGTTAGCCGTTATTAGTGTTTTAGGTATCCCGATCTCTACCACTACCCAAACGCCATAATAGCTTGCATACTTCTCGATAAACGCGCTCGGTTTAGGTGCTTCAATGCAAATCGTCATATCTGCTTGGACAGCAAAAGGATCAAAAGCATCGGATTGAGCAGGTACACCACTAGGTAAATCAATAGCCACAACCTTGGCTTTTCCTTGATTGATTTGATTAATTAGCGTTCGGTATGGTTCTGTTAGTGGACCTTTGAAGCCAATGCCTAACATTGCATCAACTAAAAGATCCGCCTCATCAATAATTGCTTGGTAAGCTTGTTGACCATCTACACTATGGATCGGACAATCAAAACAAAGCAATCGAGCTTTATGCTTAGCAGCATCACCTTTTATTCGATCGTTAGCTACAGTTTGAACAACGTCAACACGATAACCACAATTAAGTAATGTGCGCGCTACTACAAAACCATCTCCACCATTGTTCCCACTGCCGACTAATACCACAATCTTCATCTCTGGAAATAGCTGATCAAACAATTGATTAACAATAGCTCGTCCGGCATTTTCCATTAAAAGCTCTCCAGGTATTCGATAATCCTCCATAGCTTTTCGATCAATTTCGTACATTTCCTCTGCGGTTACACTATTCATTTTGGTCCCTCCTACCCGCACTACACTATATGAGTTTGTCCGTTTAATTATGCCGACCGACTTCGTTTATCACAGATAAACGTCCGTAAACCATCCAAAACTAGAGTAGAATAAATCTATATAGGTCGGTAATAATGGACGCTAATGTCTTGGTTCACTCAACGACAATCAGCGGATGGGAAAGGTCGTAGACTAAAATCGCCACATCTTAAAACCACATCCTGTGGCAACGTCTACATGGCCTACATCCTGTAGCCCTCCGCTCACTGATCGATGTTTTATTTTATGTTTCTAAAATAACCTGAGCAACTGCATAGGCTTGACTATGTGAAATTGATATATGGCTTTTGAAATGATGCGCTTGCTTAAAAAGAATTTTGGGTTGACCACTAGCTTCAGGTAGAATACTAAGGTCGTGAAAACGCACTTTACCGATCCCTGTGCCATATGCTTTTACAAAGGCTTCTTTACCTGCAAAACGCCCTGCCAAGAACTCACATTTTTGCGCTTGTGTAAGCTTTTGTTTATATATAAGTTGCTCATCTAATGTTAATATTTTTTCAACAATTCTTGGATTACGTTTCATCAATGCGCGCATACGTTCAAGCTCAATTATATCAATACCTGTACCGACTATCATCATATCACCTTTTTTCATTCTATCCTTTTCTACAGTATAATATAGACGGATTAATAATGATATGATTTGTCAAAACAGACCGCTTTAAAGTATGATTCTAATTAAAGATATGAATAAGGAGATTAATTATGTTCTTTCGTAACGAGTCATTCAAAGATTTTATTCGCTTTTATCCAGTCGTCTCATTTATAGTTGGACTTCAAATGATTATTTGGCTATTGATGTTCTTTAATACAACACTTGGTGATACCATTTATGTATGGGGAGTCGGCTCAAATATTTTGGTAGGATTTGGTCAATATTGGCGTCTAATTACACCAATTTTTTTACATCATCCATTTGGCATTACCCATGTCCTGTTTAATTCTTTTTCCTTAATTATTTTTGGACCTGTACTCGAACAAATGCTTGGTAAATTCAAGTTTATTTCTGTTTATTTGTTTACTGGAATCATGGGAAATGTCTTCACTTACCTTGTCGATACAGATAGCCTTACTCAGCACCTTGGTGCATCTGGTGCAATATATGGATTGCTCGGACTTTTCATTTACATGAGCTTTTTCCGTCAAGATTTAATTGACCCTGCCAGTAAGCAAATTATTATTATCTTTAGTTTAATTGGTTTAGTTATGACTTTTCTTAGACCTGGGATTAATGAAGCTGCCCATTTGTTTGGGTTTATTGGTGGAATTGCACTTGGGCCAATTATATTAAGTCGTGTTCGGTCATTCTCTCCATGGCACCATCGTAGGCGTGTTGTTAAAGATAACGGCATACAATTCGATCCCAATCGCTGGAAAAAGAGACGATTTCGAGTTAATCCTAATATAAGTGCTTTAATTTGGTGGGTGATTGTTATCTTAGCCGTGTTAGGTGTGTTAAGTGGATTAATATTATAAACATTATTTCGTTTAATTTTTAACAGCGATCACATCTGAAAAAGCAGTAGAATCAGCGTTTTTTGATTATACATGCAAAAAGACCATTTCAACAGAAGTTAACAGCATTAACTTTGAAGAAATGGTCTTTTTATATCAATATAATTATCGCTTATTAGTTTGAACCACGTTTATTTTGGAATTTACGATTACGTCCTTGTGGTTTACCTTTTCTTGAGAATTGACGCTTATTATTATCGCCTTTACCACGATAATTTTTGCGGTTATCATTTTTATTTTTCGAGCGCTTGACACTAACGGGTTGAACCGAAGAGAGTGTAACCGGTGTATGGCGACGTTCTTTAGTCATCAACTTAAGCGCTGCTGCTACGATCGTTACGGAATCATGTTCCTCTAATAATTCGCTAGCAGTCTCACGGTACTCCTCCAATTGTGCGTTTGCAATCGTACGCGCTAACTTTTCCACTGTAATTTGTTGCTGTCCACGACGCGCTTCATCATAACTTGGTGCTTGCATCCGTTTCATTTTACTCTTTGTTACCTTCTCAATGAGATGTAAATGTGGTACTTCTCTAGGTGTAATAAATGAAATAGCAACACCTGTTTTTCCAGCACGGCCCGTCCGACCAATTCGATGAACATAGCTTTCTGGATCTTGAGGGATATCAAAGTTATAAACATGCGATACACCCGAAATATCCAATCCCCGCGCAGCAACGTCTGTTGCTACTAAAATTTCAATTCTGCTATTTTTAAATTTATTTAATACACTCATCCGTTTACCTTGGGTTAAATCACCATGGATACCTTCTGCCCGAAAACCACGTGCTTGCAAGCCTTCTGTCAGTTCATCAACACGTTTTTTCGTTCTACCAAAGATGATGGCTAACTCAGGAACATGAATATCTAATAAGTTGGTTAGTGAATCAAACTTTTGCTTTTCGTGTACCTCGATAAAGTTTTGATCAATGTTTGAAACCGTCATTTCTTTCGCTTTTACTTTAACTTCTTCTGGCGTACGCATTAAAGTTGTTGCAATATTGCGGATTTCTTTTGGCATCGTTGCTGAGAACAACAATGTTTGGCGCTCTTCTGGAATAGCCTTTAAAATATCGCGAATATCGTCAATAAAGCCCATATTTAACATCTCATCCGCTTCATCCAAAATGGCCGTATGGACTTGGCTGATGTTAATCGTTTTACGACGAATATGGTCAAGTAAACGTCCTGGCGTCGCAACAACAATATGAGGACCTTCTTTCAATGCACGAATTTGACGATCCATATGTTGTCCGCCATATACAGGTAATGTTCGAATACCTTTGAATTTAGCAAGACGATGAAGTTCCTCTGATACTTGAATCGCCAATTCACGTGTCGGTGCAACAACTAAACCTTGTATTTTACGTTGCTTTTTATCAATTTTCTCGATCATTGGAATTCCAAATGCAGCCGTCTTCCCTGTACCTGTCTGTGCTTGACCAATAACATCTTTTCCTTTTAATCCTAATGGGATAGTTTGTTCTTGAATCGGGGTTGCTTCTTCAAACCCCATTTTCTCCAATGCTTTCATAATCGGTTCTGAAATACCTAGTGATTGAAATGTTGTCAATTTCTACTCAAACTCCTTTTTCTGCTAAATCTCATCATGTGCGCGCGCCGACACGTTAATTATTTGACCTATACTTTAGTAGACAAAGTTCAACATTTTGCCTTGATGTAGAACTTCATTTTCTTAACTTATAATCAATAAAAGAATTGGCTATTTTGCAACATAGGCGCTTTTTTCCGTCCGTTTCATTATCAAACGTCCTAACTATTGATAGCCCAATTCAAACACCTATTGTTTAACGATATTGCCTATTGCATTCTTTATTCACCAAAGTTCTATTGGGAAATTAGTCAAATCAAAAACGATTAACTAATTAAAACCGCACGGAACTCTAGCTACTATTAACGTGAAAAAAGCCTTCCTCCACACATATGGAAGAGGCTTACTTACGAGCATTCAATGGATTATTATATCTTAACACACTATTGCAATTTATTCTAGCACTGTGTTTGTTCCTCCTTAACAGGAGTCAAAATCCATTACAAAAATTAAATACATTCATCCATTAAACAAGATAATTACTAATGTAAAATCAGCCTTATGTGCTTTGAATTGAACGGTTAATAGCAACCATTAACGTTGTTCAATTCACTGTCTCCTCTTCCAATTTATTTTATTGGCGCAACTTTGTTATTATCTTACCTTCTTACTTGCAAAAATATACTTAAATCATTACTATTAAGACAGATATTTAGTTCTCAATGCATAGTACGCTATCGTTGTTAATTATTCGAATCGTTCTAGAAATTCTACATAATTTAAAAAGAATAGGTGACAAAATGACTATCCAAATCATAACAGACAGTGGCGCCGACTTATCAAAAGCAATGCAGGACAAATGGCAGATTAAAGTGACTCCTTTATTTGTCCATTTTGGTGATCAACAATACCAATCAGAGCAACTATCTACTGCAAATTTTTTAGAAATGCTCGAGAAAAGCAAGCGCTTCCCAAGCTCATCAGCACCTGGACCTCATGAATACTACCAGGCCTTTAAAGCAATTCCAGGAGATCAATCGATTATCCATTTTAGTATATCAGCCGGTGTAAGTAGCGCTTATCACCATGCCGAAATGGGTAAAAATATGCTCTTAGAAGAAGAGCCTGACCGAGAAATTGCTATTATTAATACTAAATCCGCATCGACGGGCATGATTCTATTAATAAGTGAAACGGTAAAAAAGATAAACGAAGGCCTATCTTTTACTAATATTATTACCCATATTGAACAACGGATTAAACATTTGCATACTATATTTGTTTTGAAAACTTTAGATAATTTAATCCGTGGTGGACGTTTAGATAAAGTAAAAGGTGCTGTTGCTAAAACATTAAATGTTAAGCTTATTTTGCATGCAAGTACTGTGGGGAAGATAGAAGTACTAGAAAAAGTTCGTGGCCATAAAAAAGCTACTAGACGATTTATTGAAAGCATTGGAACATGCATGTCAAACACAGCACACAACACGTTAGTGTTAACACATTGCCACGCTCAAGAACGATTAGATGAATTTCTAACAAAAATAAACCAAGACTATCATTTTGAAAACATACTTACTGCAGAAACAGGTCCAGTCATATCTGCTCATGCGGGTCAAGGCGCGATCGTCATGTCTTTTTTTAGTGATCAACCTCGCGAACGATAAGAAAATCTTCACTCAGTAGATATTTTCGTTCTTATCCCACTGATTGATCGTTGAGTGATCAGGAGATTGGGCGTCCGTTACCCCCGTCTAATAAGATGAGTTTTACGCTCCATTTTAAGACAGACGTTTTACGGACGCTTATCCATGATAAAGTAAAGCTTGCTTTCATTTAAGGTTAGCTTTAACCACTCAAGTAGAAAGATTGTATGCTCTTTGTCTTTTAAAGCAGTACAAGCGTTTTTATTGTCTGGTTTCTGCGTTTGCTGAACCCATTACCTTTTCCTAAGATGGCAAAACAGATGGCTTAAAAGGCCGATCTGTTATTTTCCACTTCACAAACTTCACGCATTAAATAACTAAAAACAGCATTAATAACAACATCCTTATCATCACCTAAACAGATTAAATGTTTTGAATCTGCATAATAAATCACGTCAATATCAACGGGAATTTCCTTATCTAAATAGTGTGTTGTTTTATAAGGAACCACACCGTCTTGTATCCCTTGTAAAACAAGAACTGGGCAACTTATCGCCTGAAGTGAATCACGCGTCGCACGCATACATTTCAAAAACTCAACATAAGCTCGAGGTGGAATCGCACCTCTTTTATGCTTAAATTGTTGATAAGTAAAATTATCTTCAATTTCCCCCATGACACGGTCTTTTATCACTTGACTTGCTTCTAACGTCATTTTAATTAAGCTAAGATACTTCCTAGATGGCGACAGCATAACCAAACAATCCACTTGATACTTTGCCGCCAAATAACTTGCAATCATTCCACCCATCGAAAAACCAATTACGAAAATTGTAGTTGTCTTTTCCGCTAGCTCTTGATAGGCTTGTTCAGCTGCATCTAGCCAATCACTATAAGTAACAGTGTTTAATTGCAAATTCATTCCATGTCCTGGTAGCGTTGGCACACTTAACACCCAATCCGTTTGTTCGCTTAAATAATTAGTTAATGGCGCGATCTCGTGAGGGCCACCAGTAAATCCATGTATACATAAACATCCAATAATAGCGCTCACCCTTTCATAAATTAACATTAGCTTAAGTCTCGAGAGAAATATCGCTCCCAACACAAGATAAAACGAACCTTCAATCCGTGGAGGTGTTCGTTCTTTATCCACTGATTACTCGTTGAGCGAATCAGAACGCATCCGTTATCCGTGATATATTATGACTAAGTTTTAATGTGATTTCGCTTGGTCTATCTGAAAACATGCCATGAGGGTATAACAATAGTCTTGCCATTTGATGACAAGACTATGTCTTTATCTTACCCCTTTAAAAAATGAACCAATACCTTTAACAATCGGTGTGAATTGTTGGTAAGTATTAGCTACTTGACCAGCTGTGTTCAATACTTTATCAAAATCTAACTGCCCTTCATTATTTTGAAAGTACCCCATAACCCCCTTATTCGATTGCGGCTGCTGTCCCATCGCCGTACCTTGTTGTGGAATTGGCCAATTATTATGTGCGTAATAAGGTGTGTTTAAGAACGGTGGAAATGATTGCTGGTTTCCTGGTAATTGAGGCGGAAGCCCCTTCGGTTGAACAGGTTGCGGATAGTTATAGTATGGCACACGATAATTTGGCGGATACTCTGAACGTCTTGATCGCATTAGAAAACACCCCTATTCAATAATCTGAGCTAAAATAGTATATGCTCTTTGCGATTCATTCGTTCATACTCTATTGCGTTGAATTAATTGCTCAATTTTCTTCTTTTGAAAACCTAATATCTTTTTGTCGTTAATAATGATAGCAGGCGTCGCATAAATCTTTAGGCGTTGGAGTTCTTTCAAATAAGCTTTATGCTCACTTATATTTTTCTTTTCATAATTAACCGCCATGTCATCTAGCAAGCGGATTACTTTATCTGATTCTTCACATTGGTTACTGACATAAACGACAATGCGTTCCACTGACATAACAATTACACCCCTCTCTGCCTATGATGACTGACCATGCTGCTAAACCACTAATTTGAAAGTGATAACCTTTATCCTAGGCGTAAATACCCAGTAAAGCTACTACTTCTATACCCTCTAGATTAATTGCTAAACATCATTTTATGTTAATATTTCATACTATCCATAGTGAGAGAATACGGAACTGTACATATTGCATTTGATAGCAACAAATCCTTTGGCGATAGGACAGCGGCCCTATTAATTGGGTCACAAATTGTCTGTTTTATAGATAGATCAAGAAAGAAATTTATCCCTTTTTTTCATTATCCAAGCAAAAAACACCCATCAAATCGCTACTCACATTTGATGGGTGTGACTTAACTAGCCTTTATACAGCTTTCTTTTTCTAATCTTCTTGCACGTATATTAAAGCATCCTTCCCTGTGGCGCCTGTACTAACACGAACGACGTCTTGAATCGAGGAAATGAATATTTTCCCATCACCTATGTGTCCCGTATACAAGGCGCGTTGGATCGCCTGTAACATGACTTCAGTTGAGATCGTACTAACAATTGTTTCAAGCTTAATTTTCGGCAAGAAGTGGGATTCAACCTCTATCCCTCGATAGAAGGATTTGTGACCCTTTTGGACGCCAAATCCTGTTACATTAGCAACATTTAGACCGGAAACACCGATTTCATTAAGCTCTTGCGTTAAGCGCTCTAATCGATCGGGGCTAGTCAGAATTTCAAAACGCCTAATCGGGGCAATTTCAGGTACAGGGTTTGCGTGCGCTAAATCTTTGACATCAAGCTCAAGCTGGACCTTGTCAACAGCCTTCGAACCTGACGAGTTAAGCGCTACTTTTTTCGGCACCTTACCTACATTTATTGTTGATAAACTACCATAGCGATTAGGTAACCTATAAATACTACTGTCCAGTCCAAAAGACTCCTCTTCCTCTGAAACACGTAAGCCCATCATAATATCGATAACCTTAAGGATTAGTACTGCGGCAACAGCAGCGATACCCATTAAAATAAAACTTGTTAGTAATTGGTTAAAGAGCTGTAAGAACCCAGCACTCCATCCACCTTCGGGGAACAAAGCAGTCAAACCAAGAGCTAGCAAACCACCCACGCCATGTACTGTAATCAAGCCGATCGGATCGTCGATCTTAAGCTTCTTATCGATCCAACTAATAACATAGACGACAAGTGCTCCACTAAGTAAGCCACCACCGACCGCTCCGAATAAAGACAGCTCTGAACCAACAGTTGAAGCAACAACAATCCCCATTAGTAAACCATTATAAATAAGTGACATGTCAAAGCGTTTGAAATAGAAATAACAACAGGAAGATGTGCTTATAAAACTAATTGATGGGATAAGAAAAAAATTATAGACAAGACGACCAAGTTGTTCAGCGTTAGCCAAAGTGTCACTCCAGAGTATCATCAAGGCAAGTAAGCCCCACCCCAACCAAGCAAATACGACACCTATTGATGCAAGGAAAAGGGATTGACTAGGTAGTGCCTGGACGCGATTATGATTATATTTACCTAACCTTGGACCAACAATCCATGCACTTACACCAGCAACGACACCCATGGTTAGATGAACCGTACCGAGACCACTAGTGTCACGAAAGCCGAGTTGCGCCAGCCAACCTGAGGCACTGGTCCATCGCTGTAATAATGGCCATAGCAAGCCACCTACTAGCAAGCTAATAATTAAGTAAGTAACAGGTTTGGCTCTTTCATCAATGGCAGAGGAAGCTATAACGGCAGCAATTACGACTAAGGCTATACTTCCAAAAAACGAACCCATGTGCTCACCGATTGAGCCAAGTGATTGGTAAGTAGCTACGCTGTTATCCCCAGACAATAAACCGGAGCCAACTAAAACAAATGCTATGCTAGCAGTAATTGTTACTAACAGCTTGTGGAACGCTGAACTACTATTATTTTTATCAGTTGTGTAGGCAATGGTAAAAAAGATAAATGCTAAAAGGATGCTGAACATACCAGCTATCGGCAATACGACCAAACTAATCACTCCTCTTTAAAATGCTATCGGCCATTACACGGTAAGTACCTGCTGCAAACGTTCTGCCTTCTGTTTATAATGGTTGACTTCATCTTTATGGCAGTAGACAAAGTGCTTGTCGGTAATCTCAAATAATCCTACATTGGGATCATTTTGATCATAGGTGAATTTTGCTTCATCGTAAACGATGCGCTGACGATTACGCTCAGATTCCGGGTCAGGCTCCGGTATCGCAGAAAGCAACGATTCTGTGTAAGGATGTAAAGGAACGTGATAAATATCTTCTGATGTGGCGAGCTCAAGGATCTTACCTCGATTCATGACGGCAATACGATCACTAATGTATTTAACCATAGACAGATCGTGCGCGATAAACAAATAAGTTAGGTTACCTTCTTGTTTAAGCTGACGCATAAGATTGACAATTTGCGCCTGAATTGAGACATCCAATGCTGATATTGCTTCATCAGCAATAATAAATTTGGGTTTTAATGCTAATGCTCGTGCAATCCCAATCCGCTGACACTGTCCTCCAGAGAATTCCTTTGGATAACGATTAGCAAAGCCTTTACTTAACCCCACTTGCTCCAGAAGGTTATAAACGACCTGATCTCTTTCCTTACGATTCTTTACAAGCTTATGCACCTCTAACGGTCCACCAATGATATCCTTTACTGTCATTTTCGGATTTAGAGAGGCGTACGGATCTTGAAAAATCATTTGAATGTTTTTTCGAAAGGCTAGCAAATCTTGACGACTTCTTTTATTTTGAATCGATTCACCTAGAAAAATAACCTGACCATCCGTCATGTCTTCTAGCTTCATTAAGAGCTTTCCAGTCGTCGACTTCCCACTACCTGATTCGCCTACTAAGCCAAATGTTTCACCTTCATAAATATCAAAGCTAATATGATCGACAGCACGAACCTCATTAGCTTTACCAGCGTTATAAGTTTTTTTAAGATTTTTAATTTGCATAATTGGATTTTTATTCATCGATTTACTCTCCTTTTGCAGCTGAAATGGCAGCAAACCGCTTATTTCTACGTTTAATTTCATCCGGCACCTCTATTTTAGGTGCATTTGGATGCAGTAACCATGTTGCGGCATAGTGGGTATCACTAACCTTAAACATTGGTGGTTCCTCTTGAAAATCGATTTCTAAAGCATACATATTTCGTGAAGCAAACGGATCGCCCGTTGGGATGTTTAATAAATTCGGAGGTGAGCCTGGAATCGTGTATAAATCTTCTTTTTCCATCTTCATTGTCGGCATTGATGCCAACAACCCCCAAGTATAAGGGTGCTTCGGATTATAAAAAATTTCATCGACCGTGCCAATCTCAACAATTTTCCCTGCGTACATGACCGCGACACGATCAGCGATATGGGCGACGACACCTAAATCATGCGTAATAAAAATCGTAGATGTATCAAATTCAGCTTGCAATTCCTTTAGCAGGTCAATAATTTGCGCCTGAATGGTAACATCCAAGGCCGTTGTCGGTTCATCAGCAATTAAAACCTTTGGGTGACACGCTAAGGCGATCGCAATCATAACCCGTTGCCTCATGCCTCCTGAGAACTGATGGGGATACTGTTGAAAGCGTTGCTCTGAACCAACAATGCCGACTTTTTTCATCAGTGTGATCGCTTCTTCTTTCGCCCTCTGCTTACTCATGCCTTGATGCTCGATAAGCGGTTCAGCAATTTGCCGCCCTACTGTTAAGGTCGGGTTTAGCGAGGTCATCGGATCTTGAAAAATCATCGCAATATCTTTACCACGGATCTTTTTCATTTCCTTGCTCGACTTTTTTAATAACTCCTGGTCATAATACCAAACCTCACCTTTGGAGATGTTGGTATTTCGTTTCGGCAGAAGCTGAGTGATGGCTTTGGTTGAGACACTCTTTCCCGAGCCAGATTCACCTACTAACGCAAGTGTTTCGCCTTCCTTCAAATCAAAGGAAACCCCTCTAACTGCATTGACCTCACCCTCAAAGGTATTAAATGAGATCGTTAAGTCCTGCACAGAAAGAATACTATTCTTCTCCATACTCATATACCTCCCTCACTTTTTTAATCCTCTACCTCGCATATCAAACGAACCTTCAATTCGTGGACGGAGAGCTACAGGACGTAGGTCATGTAGACGCGGGCCTACAGGATGTGGCTGTTTTTAGTCTCCGATCTTAGTCACCCACTGGTTGTTAGTTAATTGAATCAGGACAATAGCATCCGTTAGCCCCACCTTAATAGATGTGCTCTACTCTCTATTTTGAAGGAGGTGATTTACGATCGATTATTTTTGATAAAAAATGAGTCTTCGGGGCCTTTAAAAAGACCCCGAAATACTGCTATCAATCTATTAATCTTCTAATTTTTTGTCCACTCGTGCATATCATGAAGGCTGCCACCCCAAAACTCTTTTATTCCACCATTGAGGTTTTTACTTTGCACCTTATATTGGAAGTCGGCGTATAAACCCACCGCAAAAGCTTGATCTCTCCAATACGCTTGCATTTCTGTATAGATCGCTTGTCGTTCATCCATATCGGTGGCTGTGCGCCCTTCTTCCAGTAATTGTTCCAATTTCTCATCATTAACGCGGCCTAGATTAGTTGTTCCGGATTGAGACCAAAGATAGGTCTGATCTGGATCAGACGTTAACGGGATACCAATCAAACCAATTTGATAGTCTCCTTCTCTAACGTTTGCTAACGCCGTTACGAAATCAAACGTTACTTGAGTGACATTAAAGCCCGCTTCCTCCAAATTTTGTTGAATTAAACTAGCAGACTGCTCACGTGCGCGGTTACCCGTTGGCACTGTTAATTCAATTTCTTGACTTGTGTCGAAGTCCGCCCCTTCTAATAATTCGCGTGCTCGATCGACATCATGCGGAATTGCCTCTACATCAGGGTCAAAATAGACACTTGCCGATGTATACATACTGTTCAAAACCTCAGCATTACCTCTAAACAGCTGTTCAACAATCGCTTCTCGATCAATGGCATACATCATCGCCAACCTTACATCTGCATCAAATTCATCGTTGTTAACAAACATAAACTGCGTTGCAAATCCCGGATAGCTTTCAAAGACTAAGTTATCATCGTTTGCTAACGTATCAACCTCTGAAACTGGAATAACACCAATTCCACCACCAGCAGCCATATCAACGCCACCAGATTGTAGCTCTGTTACAAGACTCGTACCATTAACCACTCTTAAGTACACATGCTTTAACTCCGCTTCTCCTTTATAGTAAGTTGGATTCGCCTCTAATTGAACGTACGAGTCCGTTTCATAGTCAACGAATTGATAAATACTACCGGAAACACTAGGTGTGGTTGCAAATTCTGAATTGGATAGCTCAGCCGGATCATACTGCTCTGCAATATGCTTCGGTACAACATACACATTAAAGCCAATCATTTCTTTAATATAATTAGGATCAACAGGCGTCTTCGTAGTTAAAATAAGTGTGTGCTCATCAACAACTTCGACACCTGCAACACCATCTGCACCGTCCTCCCACTTTCCTGTGCTTTGCAAGCCTTCTAAGCTTGAAATATTAACTCCCCAGGTCGTTTCCACATCCGGATTAGCAATGAGCTCTAACGTATAGGCAACATCATCTGCTGTTATCGGCTCGCCGTCTGACCATTCAGCATCGGATCGTAACGTGATCGTAAAGCTTTGGTTATCTTCCGTTTCAAATGACTCTGCTAGATTTCCTTCAAAGCTCAATGACGCAGGTTGATCTAGCAATGTTGGGTACAACATTCGTAAAATCCACTGGGCAACGGTATCAGTCGCATTAAGCGGGTTAAATCCCGCTGGCGCATTTGTTAAACCTATATATAGTGTGTCGTCCTCATCACCCTCCGGAACAATATCATCTGCTGCTTCTCCACTTCCTCCTCCAGCTGGTTCAGCGTTTCCATCTCCACCACCACAACCAACTAGAAACAATACCATACCGAAGATAATCATAATGAATAGCCCTAACTTTTTAAAACTTGCCATCGTAAGTCCCACCTTTTTATTATTTATTTCACTTCGCCATCAATTGCTCGCCTTAGTCCATCACCTAAGAAATTGACAGACAAAACAGATATCAATACCATTAGGCCTGCTGGCAACCACCTCCAATACTGATTAGCCAAGACCGTTAACGACTGTGCATTTGACATCATGTTACCCCAGCTTGCTGTCGGCGGCTGCACGCCGACGCCTAGAAAACTTAGCGACGCTTCAGTAATAATCGATGTCGCAATCCCGAATGTCATATTAACTAAAATCAATGTCAGTACATTGGGGAAAATATGTTTAAATGCAATTTGAAAAGTGTGGTAGCCTGATGAAATAGCAGCTTGAACATAATCTGCCTTTTTTAACTTCATCACTTCTCCCCTGACCAGACGACAAAGAACTGGCCAGCCTAAAAGACCAATCACAAAGGTAACCGTCCAAATACTTGGACCAATTAAGCTCACAATAACGAGAATAACCATGAAGTAAGGGAACGCCATGAATACTTCAGTCAAACGCATAATAGCACTATCCCAAAAGCCGCCCAAAAAGCCACTTAATAGCCCCAACGTTGTACCAATTACTGCATAAATCGCTACAGATAAGACACCGACAGTTAGCGATACCCGAGCACCGTAGATTAAACGACTAAGGACGTCTCGTCCGACCTCATCCGTTCCTAACAAAAATTCATTTGTTGGTGCTTCCTCAAAAAAACCAACTGTCTGATTTGGATTATATGGTGCAAGAGCGGGTGCAAAGATAGCGATAAGGATTAATAGGACAAATATAAAGAGACTTAATGTTGCCACTTTATCCTTCAAAAATCGCTTTATAATCGTTTTCGCGTAGCTATCATCATTTTGACTAATCCCTTGTGTTTGACTAATCTGCTCCATCTCAATGATTTTTTTTCGTGGAACTGGATTAAACTTTAACTGCTCCTCCATGTGCACCCCTCCTAGTATCGAATTCTTGGGTCAACAGCTGCATAAAGTAAATCTGCGATTAAATTAAAAACGAGTACAGACAGAGCTGCAATAAGATTAATTGCCATCAGAACTGGGTAGTCACGTGCATTTATTGCAGAAATCATCCATTGTCCAATCCCTGGCCATTGAAAGATTTGTTCTGTTACAATCGCGCCACCTAGCATTTTGGGGATATCCGTGCTGATCACAGTAATAATTGGGACCCATGCATTGCGAACCCCATGGCTCCAAAGAATGAGCTTCTCTTTCAATCCTTTAGCTGTAGCTGTTCGCATATAATTTTCTGAAAAGATGTCAATCATGCTTGCTCGTACATAACGGATCATATTAGAAGAATAGAAGGCGGACAGGACGATCGTCGGGAGCACCAAATGCTGGATTCTGTCCAATACACCACCATCCCCCCCTAAAGTCTCCATGCCTCCCGTCGGCAAAACACCAAGCTGGAGAGCAAATACATAGATTAAAGCTAAACCAAAGAAGAAATTCGGAATCGAAATCCCTAAAAAGGAAATACCTGTAATCATATTATCAATAAACCCATTTTGCTTTCTTGCGCTGATAATGCCGAGCGGTATCGCAAGTAAATAAGAAACGAGCAAGGTTGATGTCATTAATGTAACAGTCGCCCATATCTTACTAGGGAGTATTTCAATAATGGGTAAGCGGGAGGCAAAGGAAAAGCCTAAATTGCCTTGGACGAGATTGAGCAACCATTTGAAATATTGAACCAGAAAGGACTGATCTAGGCCTAAGTTCGCTCTCATTTGTGCGATTTGTTGCTCAGTAGCATTTTCAGAAATGTACAAATCCGTCGGATCACCTGGTGCTAAGTTAACAATAATAAAACAGAACACTGTAACCATTAACAGCACTGGAATGGTAATCAGAATACGCTTTATAATATATTTCCCCATTAAAAACCCTCCATTTTAAATGTCTTCAATCTTTTCTCTAGAGCAAATATTGCGCTACCAGTGCTAAAAATGCTTGCCCCGATTGATGTAAGCACTGTTCGTCTAGTTTGAATTTAGGATGATGATGCGGATAAGTGGCTTCGATCTCTTTATTCTCGCCACCCACACAGAAGAAGGCACCAGGTTTTTCTTCTAGAAAATAAGCGAAATCCTCCCCACCCATCATGACCGGTAGCTTTATTATGTTTTCTTCACCGAATTGTCTAGTCATCGTTTTAACAAGCAGATCAACTTCTGCTGCCGTATTCTTCACGGATGGATAGCCATCGGTATAGCTAACTTCTGCTTGACCACCTTGAATCTCAGCAATATGTGGCACGAGCCGAAGCATGCTTTCTTTCATAAGTGCTCTTACCTGTGAATCTAGTGTTCTTATCGTTCCACGGATAGTAGCAGTATCGGCAATAATGTTATAGGCCGTTCCCCCTGCTTCAACACCAGCAAAGGTCAGTACAGCAGGGGCTGTTGGATCTACCTTTCGGCTGACGAGCGTTTGTAAATCGGTAATCATTTGACTCGCAATGATGATCGAGTCGACTGTTTGATGCGGATTCGCGGCATGACCACCCTTTCCTTGAATATCGATCTGGAAAGAATCCGCTGCTGCTGTCGCATAAGAAGATGCGTAACCAATCTGTCCTTTTGGAAGATTAGCAGCGACGTGAATACCAAAAACGTAATCTACACCCTCGAGTGCGCCGGCTTCTACCATACTTTTCGCACCACCAGGCATCACTTCCTCAGCGTTTTGGTGCAACAAAACAACATTACCCTTTAGTGACTGACGATGCTTTTGCAGCACCCTAGCAACACTCAGTAAGCTAGCTGTGTGGACATCATGCCCACACGCATGCATGACCCCAATATTTTTCGACACAAAGTCAACATCAGTCTCCTCTGTAATTGCCAAAGCATCAAAGTCAGCCCGTAACGCAACAGTTGGGCCAGGCTCACCCCCTGTTATCTTCGCTACCATGCCATAACCATTTCCAACATTGGTTGTAACATCTGTAATTCCGTATTGGTGTAGCTTTTTAAGAATAAAGGCTGCTGTTTCCTTTTCCTGAAAGGACAACTCTGGATGAGCGTGTAAGTAGCGCCGATCATCTATTGTCTCCTGCTCGTTAGCTGCTAAATCACTTAACCATTGTGCCAAGCTCATACAGACTCACCTACCTTTGTCACTAAATAATGATTAATAAGTAAGGCAAACGCCTTGGCACCTGTAAGCATGCTTCGCTCATCCAAGCTAAATTTACCATGATGATGTGGAAATAATTCCTCCTGCTCCAAGGTCCCACCTGAGACAAAGAAGAAGGTACCCGACTTTTTCTTTAAGTAATAGGCAAAATCTTCTCCCCCCATGATAACTGGGAGCTCACTAACCATGTTCTGACCAAATTTTTCTTTGAACAGCTGTTCAACGAGTGCCGTTTCCTCCGGATCGTTGTAAACAGACGGATAGCCACGTTCATACACCACTTCTCCTGTCGCCTGATGTGCCTTACATACATGCTCAGTCAAATCCTTAATCCCCTGTTCCATCATATCTTGCACCTTAGGATCAAGCGTTCTAACTGTCCCACTAATGGTTGCTTGATCTGAAATAACATTATGTGCACCTTCCCCAGCTTTAAATGTTGCAACGGTTAGAACTGCTGGATCAATTGGGTCTTTTCGCCGTGATACTAATGTTTGGAGCTGCTGAATTAAATAGGCACCGATCACAGCTGGGTCAATGCTTGTATGTGGAGAAGCACCATGCCCACCCTTCCCTTGAATCTTGATCGAGAAGGCATCTGCCGCTGCCATTGCATAGCCTTTGTGCGTATATATTTTACCGTTGTATGGATCATCACCTTGAACATGCCAGCCGTAAACGGCATCTAATTCATCCAGTAGCCCCGATTCAACTATACTTTTTGCTCCGCCAGGCGGCTCTTCTTCTGCATGCTGAAAGATAAAAATAATCTTTCCACACATTTCTTTACGGAGGGGCATCATCGCCTTTGCTAAGCTTAGTAATCCAGCTGTATGTGCATCATGTCCACAGGCATGCATGACGCCAGCTTGTGTCGATTGAAAAGAAAGATTTGTTTCCTCTTGGACAGCTAACCCATCAAAGTCGGCTCTAAAGCCAAGCACTGGTCCCGGTTCTCCAGAATCTAGTGTAGCTAAAATTCCACCTCCACCAACTTCTTCTTTAATCGAGGTATAGCCATAGCTAAGTAGCTTATCCTTAATAAATTTTTTGGTGTTCTTTTCCTGAAAGGATAGCTCGGGATGCTGATGCAAGTAACGGCGATTTGCAACTGTTTCTTCAAACTGCGACTCGAGCATTGCCTCTATTTTTTCGTAAAGCATGTTTTCTCCTCACTTTCTTTTGACTGTCACGATGGTATTTCCCACTGATTATTCAATCCCTTACTTCACATCGTTCAATGTGACGATGGTTCGTGAATCGAAACTAATGATACGTATTATAAAGAACTTTTTGTTAAAACGTCAACTACTTTTTTGAAAATTTAAAATATTCAAAATTATTTATTAGTATTAATTAATATGCATAAAAATGCGGTTTAACACCCTCTGAAACGCTTACTAAAAATATTTCAAAAACAAGGTTCTTGGTCGAATATCTGACAAAGAAGTTGACTCGTCCAGTGAATAAAAATAACATATCAGCATGAAATATTTTTTTAACACCATGTCGAGGGAGGATAACAAATTTGGACAAAACGAAACTTTTAGCTTTACTAGAAGAAAAAAAACAGAAATTCACAGAAGCCTCCGATCGTATATGGGAGACACCAGAACTACGTTTTGCTACATATAAATCAGTCGAACAACACTATAGCGTTTTAGAATCTGAGGACTTTGACATTGAAAAAGGTGTTGCAGGTATGAACAATGCATATGTCGCATCATTCGGATCGGGTCACCCCGTAATTGGAGTTTTAGGTGAGTACGACGCATTATCGAACCTCAGTCAAGTTGCTGATCTTGCCGAGGAGCAAGCAGTTGAAACGGGAGGGAACGGACATGGCTGTGGTCATAATTTATTAGGGATGGGAGCCGTTGTAGCCGCAGTTGGTGTAAAGGAATTCCTCAGGGACACTGGTCAATCAGGCACAATTAAATTGTTCGGTTGTCCAGCAGAAGAAGGTGGATGTGGGAAGTCATTCATGGCACGTTCAGGGTTGTTCGATGATCTGGATATTGCCTTAAGCTGGCACCCTTCTGATAAAACGGAGGCTTGGGGATCAGGCAGCTTGTCAGTTTACCATGTAGACTATCAATTCAAAGGTCAAGCAGCTCATGCAGCTGGCGCACCTGAACTTGGCAGAAGCGCTTTAGACGCTGCGGAACTGATGAATGTAGGTGTGCAATACTTGCGTGAGCATATTATAGATGAGGCTCGGATTCACTACGCATACAAGGATGCAGGTGGACATTCACCAAATGTTGTTCAGTCCAGTAGCAGGTTATTCTATTATGTGCGCGCACCAGAAATTGAACAAGCTAAAGCGATTTTGGAGCGTGTCAACCGTGTGGCTGAAGGAGCTGCTTTAATGACGGATACAGAACTGAACATTCACGTCCATTCTGCTTGCTACAATTATATTCCAAACAAAACCGTTACGTATAATCTGCAGGAAAATTTGGAGCTCTTGACCCCGCTATCATTTAGTGAAGCGGAAATAGCTTATGAACAAGCTTTCTTCGACACCGTTTCTGAACAGGTCAAAGCGAATATTTACGAAAGCATTCGTCATTCATTTCCTGAGCTTGATTCTGACCAGTGGACGAAGCTCGCGCAAGAGCCGGTCAGCACACCGCTCTATCCGATTGAATTTTTCGGAAAAACGATTGGTTCGACCGATGTCGGAGATGTCAGCTGGATTGTCCCAACTGGACAAGTGTTTGTTGCTTGTGAACCACACGGAACGCCACCACACAGTTGGCAATGGGTTGCCAATGGCAAATCCTCCGTCGCTCATAAAGGGATGATGACAGCTGGAAAGACACTCGCGCTTAGTGCGATCGATTTAATTGAAAATCCTGAGCTCGTTGAAAAAGCGAAACAGGAGCATCTAGACTTTTTGCAAGGAAGAAGCTATGTTTGTGCATTTTCTGATGATGTGATGCCTGATGAATAAGCCTTCTATGACCAGATAGCCTTGCAAGACCGAATGGTAAACTAACCATTTTGTTAATCAATTGGCGTTGACATCCCGCGACAAGGGGTGTTAGAATGTGTAGGTTTATCACATACCCGCAGAGGAAATATACTCCCTTTCTGCGGGCACGGCTTCAGCTAATTCAGTAAAGCCAAAAGCGCTTTACTGAATGGATCTTCAGCTCGTGCTGTTCCCGCTAGAGTGTCGCATATTTCCTCAGCTATTTGATATCATTCGTTTTAATATAATAAAGACGAATAATCCATTCACAAAACAAACGGATCATTCGCAACTGATCTTACGTCTTTTACTTTTGTCCCAA
>NZ_JH976445.1:37051-51879 GCF_000306965.1 Amphibacillus jilinensis Y1
TCAAAACTAGGTCATTTATTTAAAGATTAGGGGGAATTTAACATGAAACAACATATTGAAGGGAATTTGGTCGGTACAGATTTAAAAGTTGGTATTGTAGTCGGACGATTTAATGAATTTATTACAAGTAAACTATTAAGTGGGGCGGAAGATACCCTTCGACGTCACGGGGTTCAAGAGCAAAATATTAGCGTAGCTTGGGTACCTGGAGCATTTGAAATACCGTTGATCGCTAAAAAAATGGCCGAATCAGGTGGATATGATGCGGTGATCACATTAGGAACCGTGATTAGGGGGGCTACCCCACATTTTGATTATGTGTGTAATGAGGTGGCAAAAGGGGTTTCACAAGTGGCTATGTCTTCTGGCTTACCCGTTATTTTCGGTGTGTTAACAACAGAAACGATTGAACAGGCGGTTGAACGAGCGGGGACGAAAGCAGGCAACAAAGGGGCAGAAGCAGCAGTTTCAGCCATTGAAATGGCCAATTTAATTAAAACATTAAATTGAAGCTGTCGTATAAATAAAGATTAAAATAAAGACCAGTCTGTGACATAACTAAATAGTGAAATTTAATATCCGACCATTCTCAACTAAGCGTAGGTAAAACACGTAGACTCCTCGAAAATATCGAACGATTTTCTTCGTGCGATGTACGATCGAGGACGCTTTCCTTATCCTGTGAGAACAGCTCGAGCTGACGATCCATCGTGTGAAGTGTCCTTCTTCACACAGTGAAGGAATGTTAGACTAACCCCGTCCCGTCCTGGGACAACGTCTAACTGACCTACATCCTGTAGGCCCGAAGCCGTGCCCACGGCTAGGGAGACACTGCGTTTACCAAGATGTCTCCCTTGTGCTTGGGAGAGTGAAAGCGAAGTGTTTTACCGGAGCGCTACATGTATAAGACATTAATGTTCGGATTTTTATTATCTTGTTACTTTTTTGTCCCAGCCCCATTCGCTTTTGCCATTACCTTACTCCAATTTCGTTATTTTAATGATTCTGCGTAAGTTCCTAGTTTTTTCAGCAAATGAATAGCTTCTTTTTTTTCATCTTCAGTTAAACCATCGGTGATCTGCTCAATTTGTTTCCAATGATCGGGGAAAATATCACTTAATAATTGTTTACCTTGATCCGTTATCGATGCATAAGTAATTCTTCGATCATTAGAGCATTGGACACGCTTAATATATTGCTTCTTCTCTAATTTATCAACTACATATGTAATACTACCACTTGCCAATAAAATCTTATCGCCAATCTTTTGCAAAGGCTGAGCTCCAGAATGATACAATAGCTCCAATACGCCAAAGTCAGTCGTATTTAAGCCTTTTTTACGAATATCAGCGGCTACTTGGTCAGCAACTGACCGGTAAGCTTTTGACAATACAACAAATAATTTTAATGATGGGTCTTGCTTTCGTTCCTCATAATGTTCTCTTTCTTGATCCATATAAACTCCGCTCCTACTTCACGATATAATTATAATAAGTATAACGTATTACTGCAGAAATGATAATTAAAATGCTAATGCTGGGAAACTGGGTCGAATAAGCAATGCCGAAAAATAATATGACAAGCTGCAAAAGTGAGGAAATAGAGAATGTGTCTAAAGGTCGCGCATACCGCTTAATCCGATAGGACAATAATTCCAAACAGAAATAATAACCCGATAAACTATAGGCAACGATACTAGTCGTTAAGGTCAGCCACGATATGTCCCAATAAACAGCTAAGCCTGTTATTAACAGCATGAAAGGTATTAAACCTAGCATAAGCCAGCGTAGATAAGCTTTCTTCCAGGCATCCATTTGCCAAGGTAAGCAATTTAACATATTTTCGGAGAAAATTGCTTGAAAAAAACTCGCACCTATTTGACTGTACAAATAAAGAAAAATAGCGATCATCCAGCCATAGAGGTTAAATGATTGTATCCCTAACATAATCATAATAATTAAAATAGAAAATAAAGCTTGAAACACATGCTCTTTCTCTCTGCTAAACATGAAAAAGATTAAACGATGATAGATTTGTGATCGTTTCTTATAATTAAACGGTTTTCGCCATTTCTTATTGCGAATAACCTGGTCATAAAAACCCTTTCTTTTTGGCAATTCAATTTTAACTTTTGAAGCAAAATTCGCCAGCGGATTACTCCATAGCAAGCGGTCATTCGTATCAATAATCGTTGACCAATTCGTCTGCTTAAAGATATAGTTATAACCTTTTATATTAATAAAAATCAATGCTAACAACGTTATAAACAGCATGATGAAGGACAGATCAATCCAATAAAATAAGAGATTTACTAAGATAATCATCAGGGTCATGGCTTGACTGATTAAAAATTTTATCCACCAGCGCATTTGAAACATCAACCATTGTGGAATAATCATCAAACATTCTATTATAAACAGACCAATAGTTAAAGTAAGAATAATCGTATTAGAAAGTGTTGACACGATATAGAGGACGAGCGTTATGCTCAACCAGACGAGCGCCAATTTCTTCACCCTATTGAACGCCTGAAACCACCACAGCTTTTTTCGATCATAAGGGAGTGTCGATAGCAACAATTCAGCACTCGTAAACATTATACCCGGTCTAGTGAAACTTAATGATAGTGGCCTTAACATACCAAACAACAAAAAACCCGTATAGCCCGATTCGATTAACGATTCTATATATTCAAATAGATAATGATAGGGTGCTAGCATATCTCTAACAGCAAGCATGAGTAAAAAACCAAAGATAATCAAATAAATCATATACGTGCGATCAAACAGTGTTAAAAATACCATTTGATTTAAATAGCGTTTCTTCTTAGCTTGGTTCTTTTTAATGTAGCGATAGATGGCATAAGTTGAAGGTTGGGTCATGATTCTTCAAACCTCCGTTTTAAATACGAAAAGTCTTCCATTTTCCCTTGATCAATGATCTTACCTTGCTGAAGCATAATATAGTGATCTGTTAAGTTAGTTAAACGGTCTAATTGATGTGTCGTTAACAATACCATTGCGCCTTCTTCTTGTGCCTTGCGTTTAAGTTCTTTCATTAGAAAATCTGATGCATATATATCCAATCCCATAAATGGTTCATCCACCAGAATCAGCTTCACTTTAGGCAATAGCGCACAGATGGTTTGCACCTTTTGTCTCATCCCTTTTGATAAAGACTCAGGATAATCATCGCATTTATCACTAATCTCCAAGGCTTGGGTATAATAGTCAATTAAACGCTCTGCATCTTGCCCATCAATCTGATAGCTCTCTGCGTAAAGCTGAAAATGTTGTTGAACTGTCAATTCTGATAACAAAAAAGGTTCTTCTGGTATATAAGAAAGGTTGGATTTAAATGCTAAGCCATCATCAGCCTGATTGACACCTGCTAATTGAATAGACCCTTGCTCGATCGGTACCAGTCCTAAGATCGCTTTCATAATCGTTGATTTCCCTGCACCATTGTGGCCAATTAACGCCGTGATGCCTCCAGACTCCAAGGAAAAACGAACTTGATTAAGAATCGTATTTTTCCTAATTGAAACTGTGACATGATCAAATTCAAAAGCAGGCATCGTTTCACTCCTCTTCATTTAATAATTTTTCATAATAATATAGCTCATTTAGGTCTCTTGGGTCTTGTCTAGCTTCAACAAATTGATAACCTTGACGCTGAAATAAGCGTTGGGCAAATTGATTATGCGCAAATGTGTCTGTATTTAAAGCGTACCTTCCTAACGATTTCGCTAAATTTTCAGCGAATTGAAAAAATTGATTGGCTACACCTTTACCCTGATAATTAGGGGAAATAGCTAACCGCTTTATGGTCAAAGCTGGTTGTTGGCTTGACCAATTAATTAACGGATATTCTTGATGGCCCCTTTTACTTATCGTACAAACACCATATATGATACCTTCTTCTTCAAAGACATAAAGCTCATCGCGCCCTAGATCCTTTTGATAATCTTTAGCAGTAGGATATGTTTCATCCCACTGCTGACTACCTTGCGCATGCATGATTTCCACAACTAATTTAACCATTGACATGATATTATCAATATCTTTTGGATTCGCTTTCCTTATCAAGCTATCACATCCATTCAAACCATTATTTCATTGCTTCTTTATATTCCACCCGTCCAAGTAAATAGGCGATCGCAAGTCCTAAGGCAAAAGCAAGTATGCTCAAGATTAATTCAGCACCCGCTGTCGGCCAGCCAGGGAAAATAACCACAATAGAACCAATGACCAATCCAATGACCGTTGCATAAGTGGCATGTGTATAATGCGTTAAGAAGTATTTGATAATCTTACTCATCGTTAAAATACCAAGTCCAATCCCTAGTGCCACTGCAATTAAAATATCAATATGAAGTTCATTAACTGCATGGATCAACGTGCCGTACGTTCCAATGATTAATAAGATTAACGAACCACTAATACCAGGTAGAATCATAGCTGTACTCGCCAAGAATCCTGAAGAAAACATATAAAAATAGGTAGTGATATTCACTTCAGTTATCACAAATGCTTCATCACCATGTAAAAAATTTAACGAAGCAGCGAAGATAATGGCTACAAGCAACAGCAAATAATGAGATAGCTTAAAATTAACTTTCGCCTCCGATTTTCTAAACAAGTAAGGAAGAATCCCTAAAATTAAACCAAGAAAAACAAATTGGGTTGGTTTAGGATAATGGTCAAATAACCACTCAATTGCACGTGCCAATAATAAAATTGCACCAACAACGCCAACCCCAAGTGGGATTAAAAAACCTAAATGCTTTTTCCAATCTTTCGTGAACAGTCCATTAATTGATACAATCAGTTGATCATAAATGCCCAATACAAGTGCAATTGTTCCTCCACTAACACCAGGAACAACATCACTCGCCCCCATCAGCATACCGCGATATATATTTCTCCACTCCATTTATTGTTCTCCTTTTGACTATAATTAAAAATTAAAACCTACTATGTATTATATCAAATCATGATTCAAGCGCCTATACTTTATACTATAAATTATGTTGGTTTCATAACTCTACTTCCTTATTCCTTAAGAAATGCGTATAATATTAAAGTGAAACTTCCTTAAAAAAATTTCTTATACTGAGTACACTTGTATGTTACTATTTCTACCGATAATTGAGCAATTATCCTTAAAAGAGGAGGAGGATTAATGATTCACAATCAATTAATGCGTGCCATTTCATACGCAGCCACCAAACATGACGGTCAACAGCGCAAAGTTGATCATACACCCTATATTGCCCATCCCTATCGTGTTGCCATGCTTTTAAAAGAGCATGGATGTGATGTCAATATTGTTATCGCAGGTCTTTTACACGATATCGTTGAAGACACATCAGGTACATTTACAGAGATCAAAAATCTTTTTGGCGAGGAAATAACTGAACTCGTTCGCTACGTGACAGAAGAAGATAAAAAGTTGAAATGGGAGGAACGAAAGCAAAACAGTATAAATAAAATCGAACAAGCACCCTTCCATGTGAAATTATTAGTTTGTGCAGATAAAATTGATAACCTTCAATCGATGCTAGATAGTGAAATGCTTTACGGCGAATCAATGTGGCAAGCATTTGATCGTGGCAAAGCATATCAACAGTGGTATTATCAAAGTATGTACAACAGCGTCATATCAAACCTACCGTCAGAGACACACCACCCATTGATCATCATGTTTAAACAATTATTAGATCAGTTTTTAGAAAACCGTCAACAAAGGGGTTAAACCATCTTCATTAACAAATACACATGGTGCAAACCATAATAACTGGAAAGCTGAAATAGAGATATCCTTTGTTAATAGGGTGTCTCGTTTACTGTAAGTCAAAAATACTTCTCCATTTCCTTATTAACACAACCTAATCAATGATTCTGCAACTGAATGGTTTTATCCATCCCCCGTCTCTATCCTTCCCTCATAACAAACGATCTTAAAACGAACCTTCAATCAGTGAACGCTTACGTTCTTCTCCAACTTGGAAGTTGCGTAAATCAAGACATGAGCGTCCGTTAGCTCATGCCTAAATAGATGCCACCGTTCTATATATTTAAAACGGATGTTTACCGACGGTTAGCTTTGATAAAAAACGAATACTTGCTATGTTAGACAGTTACCATTTTTCTACATACGAAATTGTTAATATAATATTTTTTCACTTAATTTCAATACGATAAATGGACAGGTTTACCAATTAAATACAGAGTATATTTTAGAATTTGCGACCATAATCGATTATTCATTGGTATTTTTCAGCTGTATATATTAGAGGGGACAATATGAAAATAAATCATTTATATTCGTTTTTTTTCTGATTTGTAAGCAACAAACTTTATCCGTATCATTGTATACGTACATCTCGTAACCTTAAAAATTTAAGGTTTTAAAAACGGAGTTGGTGGTATACAAAGAAAAAAGAACTGCCAAACAGAGAAAACAAACTATTTGTTTTCCAATTAAATTAGGAGGGTTTTTCAACTTGAAAACTTTAGTAAAGACTTTACTATTTGCTGCATTCGTTTTGGTTTTAGCGGCATGTGGAGAGGGTAATGGAGATAAGGGTGAAACAACAGAAGGTGGCGAAGGTCGATTAGAAGAACTTCAAGAAGCTGGTACTGTAACCATCGGTTTCTCTAATGAAGCTCCTTACGCCTATGAAGAAAACGGCGAATTAAGAGGGGCAGCTGTTGACATTGCAACTGCTGTCTTTAACGAATTAGGAATAGACAATGTAGAAGGGCAATTAGCTGAATGGGGACAATTAATTCCTGGCGTACAAGCTGGACAATTCGATGCGATTACAGCTGGTATGGCTATTACACCTGATCGTGCCGAAAATGCATTATTCGGTGAGCCTGAAATGGTGTATGGTGAAGGGCTCGTTGTTGAAGCTGATAATCCTCATGGTATCTATAGTTTTGAAGATATTGCTAATAACCCAGACATTACTGTTATTGTAATGGAAGGTTCTACTGCTTACGACTTCCTACTTGAATCAGGGGTAAGCGAAGATCAAATTGATACCGCGTCTGATATACCGGCAACATTTGCGGCAGTTCAAGCTGGTCGCGCTGATGCTACAACCGGTACTGAAATGACGATGCGGATGGCATTTGAGTCTGCTAATACGGAAGACTTAGAAATTGTCGAAGACTTCCAACAACCCGAAGATATTGAAGGTGTACCGAGTTATGGTGCAGCAGCATTTAGCTTAGAAAATGAAGAGCTTCGTGATGCCTACAATGAAGCATTAGCAGATTTAAAAGCAGACGGAACTGTTCAAGAATTGCTAGAAGCAAATGGCTTCCATCCAGAAACAAACTTCCCACCTGAGGATGTAACCGCAGAAAGTGTTATTAGTGGAGAAGATTACTAAACCATTCAAATAGTGAACAATTTTATAAAAACTTAATGAAGACTCCATAGGGTCCGGTTCCCACAAACCTAGGGGACTGGACCATCTTTTTCTGTCTTCATCATGTTAACAAAGAAAAAAGGAGTGAACAAATTTGAATCCTATAACAGATATTGCCCCGCAACTTATCCGCGGATTAGGTACAACAGTGACCATTTTAATTGCTTCAGCTATTTTCTCTTATGTAATGGCATTTATCGCTGGTCTCTGTCGTCTTTCAAAGAATATTTTTCTTCGTAAATTTACTGGCTTATACATTGAAATATTTCGTGGAACTTCTCTAATCGTGCAACTGTTCTGGCTATATTATGCAATTCCAATTTTATTTGACATCAATCTTCCGTCTAACTGGATCATTGGGGTTATTGCAATCGGATTAAATTACGGAGCGTACTTATCTGAGGTTGTGAGAGGCTCAATTTTATCAATAGCTCCCGGGCAATCAGAAGCGGCGACAGCATTAAATATGTCTAGCTTCCAACGGATGCGTTTTGTTATTTTTCCACAAGCCATTCGGATGATGATGCCTGAATTTGGAAACTATACGATTCAAATGCTTAAAGGGACGGCACTGGTATCACTAATTGGATTGCGTGATGTTTTTTATTATGGAGATATTATGCGCAGCACAAACTTAGCTCATGCACCACTCATTTATGTTGTTGTGCTTGTCTTTTATTTCATCCTCGCATTACCTTTAATTTTCCTTACTAGAAAAGCTGAAAGTATCGCTAAGAAAGGGGTAGCAAATTAATGAACGGAAATTATTGGAGTTGGGAGCGTTTTTCAGAAGCCTTTCCTTACGTATTAGAAGGCTTAACAACAACAGTAGCTGTGACAATTTCAACCTTTATTTTTGCGATGATATTTGGCTTTGTTTGGCTATTTTTACGACGCATACCCTTGCGTCCAGTAAATTGGACGGTCACTTGGATTATGGAATTTATTCGCTCTACACCGCCTATCATTCAATTGTTCTTTATGTATCTTGCATGGCCAGTTGTTCCATACGTCGGCGTTACACTTAGTCCGTTTGCTTGTGCCGTTATCGGTCTTGGCGTCCACTTTAGTACCTACATTGGTGAGATCTATCGTTCCGGAATTGAGAGTGTCGGAAAAGGTCAATGGGAGGCTTCTACAGCTTTAAACTTATCGCTGTTAGATAAGTGGCGTCACATTATATTGCCTCAAGCAATTCCACCAACCATTCCAATGCTCGGTAATTATTTTATTATTTTGTTTAAAGAGGTGCCGATTACTGCGACAATCAGTGTTCAAGGTATTTTATATATGGCGAACACCTTTGGTTCACAAAACTGGGCTTACATCGAAGCTCTTACGATTGTTGGCTTAATCCTATTGGTATTAAGTTATCCCTCAGCTGTATTGATCCGAAAGCTAGAGGTGAAGATGAATACTCGTTTTGATAAAAATGCAGTAATTAAAAAGATTAATAAAGGAGTGACGTCATAATGGCAGAACCGATTGTACGTTACCAAGATGTTCATAAATCATTTGGTGATGTTGAAGTTTTAAAAGGGATTGATTTAGATATATATCCGGCAGAGAAGGTGGCCATTATTGGACCTAGTGGCTCAGGTAAAACAACGATCATTCGTATGTTAATGACGTTAGAAGAGCCTACGTCTGGTGACATAATCGTTGATGGAACAAACCTCTGGAAGATGGAGAAAAACGGGGGACTGGTAGAAGCTAACGAAAAGCATTTGCGTTCAGTACGTGGCGATATCGGGATGGTATTTCAGCATTTCAACCTGTTTCCACATATGACAATATTAGAAAACTGTATGACTGCTCCCATCCGTGTCAAGGGTGAGGATAAACAAGAGGTTGAGGAACACTCAATTCAAATGCTTGAACGTGTTGGGTTAGGTGACAAGATTCATAATTACCCAAGTCAATTATCAGGTGGACAAAAGCAACGTGTAGCTATGGCCCGCGCACTTGTCATGCGACCAAAAATCATGTTATTTGATGAAGTCACGTCAGCACTCGATCCAGAACTTGTCGGCGAAGTACTTGAAGTCATTCGTGACATTGCTAAAAACGATGATATGGCAATGGTACTTGTTACACATGAAATGGATTTCGCACTAGATATAGCAGACAAAGTACTGTTTCTAGACGAAGGCGTCATTGCAGAACAAGGAACCGCAGCAGACGTGATCGAACATTCTCAAAACGAGCGCTTACAAGAGTTTTTAAGTCGCTTTAGAGGCTAAACAAAGCCAGTCCGAAGTTAAACTTCGGGCTGTTTTTTATCTCTGATAATCCCTCCAAGTATTCCTCGCATATTGAAATTTTCTATAATTAGCTTCAATTATTCCATTATCTTACGCATCTTTTTCCATTGTAAGTTCGTCTTGATAGATGAGACTAAAAATGGAGGGTATACAATATGATAACTGTTGAACATTTATCCCATCATTTTGTGATGGGCAAGAAAGGGGAAAAAACCAAACTCCCTGTGCTACATGACCTCTCTTTTTCCGTCAACAAGGGGGAGATCGTTTCAATTATTGGGCGCAGTGGGTCTGGAAAATCGACTTTACTCAACTTAATTAGTGGCTTTATTCATCCAACTTCAGGAGAAATTACTATTAACGGCACTGATGTTACCCGTTTTTCAGAAACAGAATTTGCTGATTTCCGTTTAAATCAAATTGGCTTTATCTTTCAAAACTTTCAATTGATCCCAAGTATGACTGCCTATCAAAATATTGAATTACCACTCATTTTAAAAGGGGTCACTGAAAACGAACGAAAAAAAATTACTGAACAAACGTTGGAGCGAGTGGGGTTAAGTCATTATCCAAATCACTATCCTGGTGAATTGTCAGGCGGACAACAGCAACGAGTAAGTATTGCTCGTGCACTTGTATTGAATCCTCCGATCATTCTAGCAGATGAACCAACTGGGAGTTTAGATAGCGAAACAGAAGCCAGTTTACTAGAATTTATACAACAACTTAACCAAGATCTAAATATTACCTTTCTTATTATTACACATGATCAAGAAGTTGCTCGTATTGGTTCAAGGACGCTTGAGATTCAAGATGGTCATTTGATCAAAGGGGGCAACAGTCGATGAATTTCAAAGATAAATGGCGCTTCGTTCAACAAAATTTAAAGAAAAATAGAGTGCGGATTTTTATGACGGTATTAGCTACTGCCATGGGGACAACGTTTCTTATTGTTCTTGCATCAGTAGGGTTTGGTCTGCACGACACTTTATTGAAAGATATTATGGAGCAAGATAATTTAAATGAAATATCGATATATGGTTATGAAAATGATAAGGGTGAGTATCAATATATTACCAATCAACACATTGAGCATTTTGAATCGCTAAACAACGTTAAAACCGTGAGACGTATGAATTACCTTGGGCAGGCACCCAATTATCATGTTGATAACTTTGAAGTAACAGCAGAAACACAAAGTGTCTACTTTCCAGCTGAACAACAAGCTGGTATGACTTTGACTGAAGGTAACTTTCCCACTCAAGCGAACCAAGTTGTTGTCGGCTACCATTTTACTGAGGGGTTAATACCTCAAGACATGGATTATGATGATCTCTATACTGATGATGAGGTAAGAAAAGAAGAAACCCTCTTTTCAGAAAATATTATAGGTAAAACACTAACATTTGATATAGAGAAGTTTGATGAAAATGACGATGTCGAAACAACAACATTTGAAGTTGAAGTGGTCGGCATTGTTGAAGAGCCCGTTCAACGGGGATGGGACGATTCAAATGTATACATCAATGACATGCTTTTAAATGAGATTTCAGCTTTTACAGAAACACATGCCGGCAATCGATATCCTGATGATGATATTGAAGGTACACCAACAGAGAAAAGTTATGATAATGTTTACCTTCATACACATACATTAGAGCAAGTTCAAGATTTAACGACTCAATTAACTGATGAAGGCTATTATACCTATTCAGTCGCTACCGAAATGAAACAATTGAATATGCTGTTCACCATCGCAAAAGCGGGTCTTATTTTCATTGGAACCATCGCTATTCTTATTGCATCAATCGGCATTTACAATACAATGACGATGGCGGTCACAGAGCGTGCTCCAGATATCGGCATTATGAAAGCCATAGGAGCTAATCCAAGAACAATTAAGCAAATCTTTTTATTAGAAAGTAGTTATATTGGGCTTTTAGGCGCTTTAATCGGTACTGCCGTTGCTTATTTAATCAGTTTTGCTGTTAACTTAGGATTACCTCTTATTTTAGAGGCTGTCTTTGAAGATCAATTACCCGAAGGCTTTCAATTCTCAAGTATTCCTCTACGTTTATTGTTTATTGCTGTAGCTATTTGTTTAATTGTTACCATCATTTCTGGTTCTAGACCAGCCAAAAAAGCAACGCAAATAGATGTATTACAAGCAATGAAACGTGAAATTTAACTTATTTGTTTCGATAATTGTTGATAGACTATTAAGATGATAGTTGTAAAAAATAAAATGATGATTAAACCGAAAGATCGGTGCAGGATAGCTGCTCCGATCTTTCAATTGTCTGTATGATAATTAGATTGTTGAATAGAAACGAAACTCATGGGATAACGGACGCGAATGTACTGATTCTCTCAACTATCAATCAATGGAAGAAAAACGAAAACATCTACTGATGAAAGTTCATTTATTTAAATTTTGACCCCTCTCCATTAAATCTGTTTGCCTTCTTTTGTTCATCCAAGCTTTTATACATACACTCAATCACTGATCTGTGCTTTTATACCTATAAAAAACAGCTCTTTTTTATTGCCTTCAAAACTAAAGTCACCCTGCTATTTTCCTGTTTTTTAGTTTGCTTCATTTTATTGGAATTTTTAACTTAACAATCACATGACTTATCGTTAAACTAACTTAAGAGACTAAAATTAATCGAACGATATAAATGAGGGTGAAACGTATGATCAAAAAAGTTTTTTTAACAATCAGTTTAAGTTTGGTATTAGGAGGATGCATGACAATGAATCAAGAGCGTAACGATAATGAGACAAATGGCGATTACACCACAGGTGATGCCTTTGATGACCGATATGTCAGCGTCAATGACTACACCGGTGAAGGCTATGACCTCGTCAATGGCGAGAAGATGGATGTGATCGCTAATGAGAAATTTGCAGAAATAGAAGAAGCAATGAAGGCCTTTTTTCTTGAAGAATATAAAACAGAAGTGATCGTCCATAACGTCGTTGGTAACGTGGACGGTGCAACCGTGTTTGTCGAATCAGTCGGCGAGCCTCACTTCCACACCTATGCGATGATCGGGATTGATAGGCAAGAAGATGAAATTATACCGGATAGCATTTGGACACAGTCGAGTCAAGTCGAGCAAGGTATTTTTAGTGGCTTATTAGCGATGATCATGGATGAAGAGTTCACTGTACTGGATGACTTTGTTGAAGGGATTGCCGATAAGCACCCTATAGTCGGATGGCGTCAAGAGGCGATCAACAACGTTGGATCGACAGGCTATACGACGCCCTATTACTTTATCCAACCGATGGCTTTACGAGATGAGATGACAGAAATCAATCGTTTATATTTTAAAAATCCAAGTATTAGTGCTGACGAGCTTAAAAATCAGTTTGATAAAGACGCATACAACGCCAATTATTTTACCATATCAATTCAAGTTTATATGGATGAAGAAGATAGCCAGCCAACCGAAACCCTTTTAGACAAAATCGTCCAAGAATTTAAGGCACTAGAAGGTGTACCCAGAGGAAACTACTCGATCTCTTTACATGATAATTATGTGAATAAATTATCTGCTGAAGGGTTTCAGGACAATTCTTTGGAAGAAAGAGACCTTATTAGAGAATAAAGGGGGATGAACCAGTGGCGGTAAAAGTGAACTCGGAACTAGATCAACTAAATACAACAGACGCAGACCTAATCAAATTAGCAGGCTTATATGTATATTTACTACCAAAACGTCACTCAACTATAGAAGTTAATGACAAGATGTTTAAGATTAGGAACACAAATTTCAACAAAGAAAAAAGCGGCATGGATGCGATGACCGTCCAAAATGTCGCATCCGGCGAGTATCATGTTGTTTATATGGGAACCAATATTCATGGTAAGTATGCCATCGCTGATATTAAAACAGATGCTCACTTACTAACTGAGGCCACTCCCCAACAACTAAAAGATGGAAAAAAGTATTTCGAAGACATGGAAAAAGCTTTTGGTGAGATTACATCAGCCAGTGGAAACTCGCTTGGGGGGGCGTTAGCCAATTACGTCGGCGTTGAATATAGCCATGTCCGTTCAGTCACCTTAAATCCAGCCATGCTACCAGCGAGCGCTCTGGATGTGGAAAAACAATATGACAACATTACGAATTATATTAGTGAATACGATCTGTTAAACCTTAGTCAAGACGCTATTGGCATGGGGAATCAAGTTCCTGGTCTCAAGTACACCATTTATAACGGGGTTCCTTCCATAGCAGGTATTGGCTTTAATCATACCGGATATAGGCGAGAGGATAGTATACATACCCCTTATGTCACCATTGGTAGAAAGGGTGAACCCGGTTATGGCAAGATCTATGTTGATGCCCATAACCATATCGTATCAAGTATTTGGACTGGCCAGCCTTTATATGGTGGGCGATCAGAGCGGATTGATTTAAATGTAGAAACGCTTCAATTGCTTAGTCAGTCCATTGAAACATCTGTATTAGAACGATTAGGATTGGCACAAACGTATATTGGACACACTGTTGAGATCATTAATCACGAAAGCGAGGCTTACGAGAGCCGTCTGAAAACAGTTCGCGAGGTATTTCAAGAAGCATTCGAAGACATCATAGATGATGGACTATTAAAAGGCATTCGATTTGCAAATAGTGTATTTAAGCTGATGATTCAAAAACTACATGCTCTTTTAGATACAATCGAAAGAGCCAGTCAGGTATTAAATGGTTTACTTAACTCCCCTCCCGCAGCACTTATCGAATTTATTATAAATAAACCGATTGATGCAGAAAGTTTGGTTTCAGAAATCAGAGGCAGCCTTGAAGAATTAGAAGAAACATTAGATGAATTTGCCCTTGCTGTGGAAGATACAGTCTATAATACAATTGAAGACATCTTTAAAGCTGGACAAGAAAAATTTCATGACGTCGTTGTTGGAGAATTGGAAGCTCATTTTGAACACGTGGAGAGCAACTATCAGCGTATGAATGCACAGGTGGAAGAATTCGGTACACAAGTAGGGCAAGTCGCCAACGCCTTTAAGACAATAGACCAGCGTGTGGCACATGCAATTACTGATCAATTAGCTATGGGTGACATTGATCCCATGACATCAACAACTG
>NZ_JH976446.1:0-1215 GCF_000306965.1 Amphibacillus jilinensis Y1
AAAACGGCATAGACTGCTACCATATCAGTTGTATATTGAGCCGGCAATTCCAACAATTCTTTAAGTCCAGTATTGGTAATGAAATTTTGATAGGATTCAAATTGCATCCCACTTAATAATGTTGAGAATGCCCCAATAATAAGTGCTGGTAACGCTGACATTAGACCATCTGAAACAGCTTTCAAATACTTGTTCGAACTAATTTTTCCTGCAACAGACTGTAGCTTTTGTTGAAAACCTGAAATAGCCATGATTTACTTCCTCCTTTTATCCTTTATTTATCTATAAGTTCAAGTGCCCAATTCAGCACTTTTTCCCCATTCATTGTGCCGTAGTCTAAACTATTAATGACTTCAACAGGGATACCATTTGCGCCCCCATATTGTTTCGTATAGTCATCTTTCAAATAGGAAACTTGTGGGCCTAGAAGCAAGACATCTGCATCACCAATATAAGATTTAATATCACCACCTGATGTTGCATTAATATTAATGTCCTCACCTTTTCCTTCAGCTGCTTTTTGCATCTTATTAACCAACATACTTGTTGACATCCCAGCTGCACAAACTAATAAAATATTTTTCATTTTAGTTTCCTCCTAAAAGTTGATATGTTTTTTTATTTAAATTAATGATTTCTAATGCTAAATCTTTAACAGTCATGGCATTCATAAAATGATCTTGTGCATGAACCATTAAAAGCGATACCTCTGTACTTTCTCCTCTAGACTCTGCCTGAATTAAATCGGTCTGAATACGATGGGCCTTATTCAATTCCTCGTTGACTTGTTCCATCAATTGCTCTGCCTCGTTAAATTTAGCGTCCTTTGCAAGAGCCATCGCCCGCATCGCTTCACTTCTCGCGTTACCTCCATGAATAATTATTCCCATAATGATCTCCTGATTCTCCAACGAGAAATCCCTCCTTTTCTTTTCTCCTCTATCTCTATTACTTAACTTCATTATATTATGTAAACGCTTACACCTAAAGGGAACAGTTTTCCTCTATAAAGGAAAAAGATAACCTTGAAATGAAACGCTTACATTAAAACTTAATTATAAATATGGCAGACTTTTATACTAAATTGATTTAATAGGTTCTCTGTCAAATGTGGTGGTGTAATGTTCACTCCACCATTCATCTTTGTTAAAAGCTCTTTTCCCATAAAGTAGTGCTATTGCTAAGCCGCAGAGGGAAATATACTCGCTTTCCGCG
>NZ_JH976446.1:1360-12943 GCF_000306965.1 Amphibacillus jilinensis Y1
CAAACGTTGAAAATTTTTGATACCAAAACAGCCTTACTTGTATCACACGAACGCAAGTATTTCTCAATGGTCTTTACCTTTCGATCAGGTAAAATGTCTATAATTTCATTATTCTCCACATCCACCACATTCGTTTGGAATCTTTCTCCCCCTGCATCACCTTTAAACTCATCAATGGATATGGCCCGAGGAACAATCTTTTTTACTTTTATCTGGTGATGGTCAAATAATCGAAGTAGACGGTTCGTTGTCATCCCTACCAAGCGAGCTGCAGTACGAAAAGAATGGAAGGCCGTGTATGTTAATGCTGTTGTTTTCAAAGCATTTGTACAACGTTGATAATAATCCAGAGGGCGAATGAGTGTATTTTTTTCACACTACAGGAATCCCATCACGATAGAGGACACCACCACATTCAGTATAGATCCATAATGTTTAGCTAAAAAACTCCCTCAATTGATTTGAAGGAGTTTTTTCTTTGTGCTATTAAGTCAATTCAAACATACCAGCTGATAATTGATAATACTTACCTTTTTGTTCAATAAGTTGATCGTGATCGCCACGTTCAATGATTTCACCGTGTTCAAGTACCATAATCGCATTAGCCGAACGCACTGTTGACAGGCGATGTGCAATAATAAAGGATGTTTTCCCTTCCATTAAACGATCCATACCTTTTTGAATCAGTGCTTCTGTACGTGTATCGATAGAAGATGTTGCTTCATCTAATATTAATACAGGTGTTTCAGCAATTGCGGCTCTTGCAATTGCAAGTAGTTGCCGCTGTCCTTGTGACAAGTTTCCACCATCAGACTTCAATACCGTATGATAGCCATCTTGCAAATGACGAATAAAGCTGTCAGCATTGGCTAACTTCGCTGCGGCAATCACTTCTTCATCTGTTGCATCAAGTCGTCCGTAACGTATATTCTCCATTACCGTTCCGGTAAATAAATGTGTATCTTGTAATACCATTGATAACGAACGGCGTAAATCCGGCTTTTTAATCTTATTAATTTCAATACCATCAATACTAATATTGCCTGATGGGACATCATAGAAGCGGTTAATCAAGTTTGTTATCGTCGTTTTACCAGCCCCTGTTGAACCGACAAAGGCTATCTTCTGGCCAGGTTTAGCATAAAGTGAAATATTATTTAATACGGTTTTATCTTTGTCATAGCCAAAGATAACATCTTTGAAGACAACCTTACCTTGAACAGGTGTATAAACAGTAGAGCCATCTTCTTTCACTTCTTTCCATGCAAACGCTCCAGTACGCTGATCAGATTCCGCTATTTCATCTGATTGGTTGTCTTCTACCGCAACCATTGTAACGTGCCCTTGGTCAAACTCCGGCTTTTCATCAATCACCTTGAAAATACGCTCTGCACCAGCAAGTGCTGTCAAAACTGCATTAAGTTGCTGTGAGATTTGCACAATTGGCATGGAAAATGTACGAGTAAATTGAAGAAAAGCAATGACAGTACCTAAGGTTAATGCATTCATAATCGCAAATAATCCACCAATCATTGCCGTAATCGCATAAAGCATATAAGATAAATTACCCATTATCGGCATTAAAATATTGGCAAAGGTATTGGCTTGTGTAGCATTCACACGTAACTCTTCATTTAATTCTTCAAACTCTTCAATAACCTTATCCTGACGCGAGAAAACTTTGATCACTTTCTGACCTTCAATCATTTCCTCAATGTAACCATTGACGCGCCCAAGCTCCTGTTGTTGCTTGACAAAATAATTGGCACTTTTACCACCTATCGTTTTAACAGCTAGCATCATGAGCGCTAACATAATTAGAACAATGATCGTTAGCTGCCAACTAAACACAAGCATCATCACAAATACACCAACAACAGTTATTAGAGAAGTAACAAAGTTCGTTACACTGTTCGACAATACTTGTCTAAGTGTATCGATATCGTTTGTATATAAACTCATAGAGTCACCGTGAGTGTGGGTATCATAATACTTAATTGGCAGAGCTTCCATCTTTTTAAATAAATCGACGCGCAATTTATATAACGTACGTGTTGACACACCAACCATTAATCGGTTGAAAATATAAGTCGAGGCTGCACCTATAATGTAAATGATCGAAACAACACCAATAACGGTTATAAATCCTCTCATAAGTGCGCTATCATCACTATTAATTAGTGGCGCAAGGTAGTCGTCAATAATGACTTGAAGAAAGGAGATCCCGATCACATTCGCTAATGCACTAAAGATAATGGTGATAAACACAATTAATAATATCCATCTGTCTTCTTTCATATAACTAGCAATCCGCTTAACGGTTTCCCAAATGTTTGTAGGTTTTCCCATCCCTTTAGGTCCACCCATTGGTCCACCAACTGGCTTTTGTTGTTTACTCATGATCATTCACTCCTTTACTTTGCGATTGATAAATTTCTCGATAAATCGCATTTGTCTTCAATAAGTTGTCATGGGTATCAAAGCCGTTAATGGTTCCATCATCAATTACGATAATTTTATCCGCATCAGAAACTGAGGTCACCCTTTGAGCAATAATTAAAGTCGTAACACCTTGTAAATTCTCATTAAACGCCTTTCGAATGGCTGCATCTGTTGCTGTATCGACCGCACTTGTTGAATCATCTAAAATGACAACTTTTGGTTTTTTAAGCAAAGCTCTGGCAATGGTCAGTCGTTGTTTTTGGCCACCAGAGACATTAACTCCCCCTTGACCAAGCACCGTGTCATAACCATTTGGCAACGAAACAATGAAATCATGAGCTTGGGCGGCTTTGGCAGCTTCAATAACCTCTTGATCTGAAGCATTTTCGTTACCCCATTTTAAATTATCTTTAATTGTGCCTGTGAATAAAACATTATTTTGCAGAACCATTGCTACTTGATCACGTAATGTTTTTAATTGATAATCTTTAACATTATGGCCACCAACAATGATTTCCCCATTTAAAACATCATAAAGCCGAGGTATCAATTGTACTAAAGTGGTTTTGGAAGAACCGGTTCCCCCTATGATACCGACGGTTTCACCAGACTTGATCGTTAAATTGATATCTTTAAGCACTAAATTATTTGAATCTTGGTTGTAGCTAAAATCTACTTGATTAAAGATAATACTTCCATCATTTAAATCAAGTGTTTGATCACTATCATCATCATCTAAGACGGGTTTTTCTTCTAATCCTTCAACAATTCTTGAGAAAGAAGCACGAGAGATAATTAACATGATAAAGATCATTGAAATCATCATTAATGAAATCAGAACCTGCATAATATACATAATAAAACTTGATAATTCTCCAATGTTGAATGTTCCTTGAATAACCATATTTCCGCCAAACCATATGATCGCGACAATACTGGAATAGATCGTTAATTGCATAATTGGCATATTAAGAACAACCAGTTTCTCTGCACTGAGTTGTGCATCCCTGACTTTTTTAGCATCTGCTACAAACTTTTCCTCTTCATGGTCTTCTCGAACAAAAGCCTTGACTACACGAATATTAACAATAAAATCTTGGACTTTCTCATTGAGTGTGTCATATTTTTCAAGCATGTCTAAAAATCTTGGATGGGCGTGTTTTCCAATTAAATATAACGTGACAGACAATACTGGAATCGAAATGAGAAATATTAATGACAGTTGTGGATTGATAGAAACTGCCATAATCGTTGCTCCCACTAGCATGATAGGCGCACGCACCGCCATTCTGATCACCATCATAAAGGCGTTCTGTGTATTCGTAATATCTGTTGTTAACCGTGTGACTAGGGATGCGGTTGTAAATTTATCAATATTAGCAAATGAATAGGTTTGAATTTTTTCAAATAATCCCGAACGAATATTGCGTGCGAACCCCATACCAGATATGGCTGCATACTTTCCGCTAAGTGCACCAAAAATAAGGGCGACGAGTGCCATGACAATCATTAATGACCCCACTCGAATCGTATAAGGCATCCCCCCATCACCTAAAATACCGTAATCCACAATACGTGCCATTAAGAAGGGAATCATCAATTCCAAGACCACTTCTCCGACCACCATAAGTGGTGTTAAAATCGTTTCTCGCTTATATTCTCCTAAAAACGGTAATAATTTCTTAATCATCTTACGTCAACCTCCAATTCTCCTCTACCTTTTAAACTTACATTCTTTCGGCAATTCTTGATTAAGATTTGCTAAAAATGCCTTCAATTTTTCTAAGACATCTTGCTGCTCTGACTGAGATATACCTTGAAAAAGCTTCTCATCAATAACATGCTTATATGCTTTAAAGCGCGCTAAAACAGCTTCACTCTCATCGGTTAAATAGATGAGCTTATTTCTTCCGTCAGTTTCACTCTTAACACGCTTAACAAAGTTTTTTTCTTCCAAGCGATTGAGCAAGCCCGTTACCGTAGGATTTGTCAAATGGAAATGTGCTTCGATATCCTTTTGATTTAAAGCTTTATTATGATACTTAGCTTTGGACAAAAATAGCAATATATCACCTTGCGATGCCGTTAAATTCTGACTTTCAAAGTAACTATTTTTTTCACGTTCTAGCGCAAAATATACCAATCGTATGTAGAAAATAATATCGTCTGGCACTGTTGACACCTCCCATGATAATATATAGCATGCTATCTATTATCTTAATTATATTTATAATTGTCAACATTTTTAATTCGAAATGCGAATAAATTTTTTAAAGCTACATGAAGTGCACTTCAATGACACGTTTGCATGACGTTCCCTTCTAAATAATAGTTACGCTTACTGTAGGAGCAAAAGCACTGATTTCTAAACAAAATAAAAAAGCAAACCTAATTGATTAGATTTGCCCTTTCAATGTCAGCTGTTGCCCTAATCTTAAAAGAGGACTTTCTGGACTGTGTCCAAGTTGATCTGACTTTATAATCGGCCAGTGATATTTTTGTGCATAGGGCTGAACCAGTTCTACTAATGCTCCTGTTCCAGACGTTTGTTCAAGCTCAGTAAATGTGCCTAGTAATAGTCCATTGATTTGGTCAAAATAACCGATTTGTTCGAGCTGCGCCAAAAAGGTTGCGATGCGATTGGGTTGACCACTCAAAGACTCCAAGAAAAGCACTTTCCCTTTTGGATCTGGTATATAAGAAGTCCCCGCTAACTTTAAAAAACATCGGATATTACCACCTACAATTTGTCCAGATAATGCATCCCCTTGAATCCAGTCATAGTCAAAGTTTAACGCTTCTTGATCGTTAAATAATAGGTTGTATAAACTTCGCTCTTGTAGCTTATCCTTATTAGATCCTAGATGCATAATTTGATAATGATAAACTGGCGCACAAGCCTGACTATATAAACTATTTAACAGTACCGTTACATCACTATAACCAAACAATGGTTTTGAATGTTGTTTAATCGTATTAAAATCAAGATAGGGTAACACTTGATTGGCGCTATCGCCACCGGACAAATCAAAGATAACTTTTATCGTTGGATTCTTATAAAGCTTGATTAGTTCTTGAGCCCGTAATGCTGGTGGACCACTCCAATACGTACCCTCTTGCCGATAGATCGTTTTAGCTTCAACGGTGCCAATTCCCCAACTTTCAAATAGATTTTTAATCCTTTCTATTTGATCTTGCTGTTCTAGCTTCCGTCCATCAGAACAAGCAATCAAACCGACTTTGTCTCCTTGCTGTAATTTCATTTGCTCCCCCTTATATTATTCAGTGCCGTCACTTGATAGATTGATAGAACCATCATCGTTTACTGAAAAAATGTTCAACTTGGTCTTTATGATGATGATCATGCCATAAAAAGCCTGCGATAAAGTTATATAAAGTATGCGGATAACCTGTAAACTGATCAATGACCTCACCATTTACTGTAAAGCGCGCAAAGAAATCCTGCTCTGTTCTTTGTCGCAAATATTCGATCACTTTCTTTCGCATCGTTATTGCTTCATCAATCAACTGTTGACTTGTTTTATTTGAGTGTTGCACATACACGATTGCTTGATCGTTAGTTTTTTGATAGTCTTCTTCCGTTCTGACATCTGCTCCCTCTTTCATTTGAGGTATGACGATCTCTAACATATATTGATCCCAAAATCGCATATGCGTAATGATATCAGCGACCGTCCATTTTTCTTTTTCAATAGGTTGGAAAAACCATTCATCACTGTACTTTTTTAAAGATTCAAGCCAATCCTCAGTCTCTTCAAATGCATGAATTAAATCCTGATACGTATCCATGATTTCACACTCCCTTTTCACTAGTCAAATCATTCTCCGTTACCTAACTTTTGTACACAATCGCTTTGTTGCTTCATCTTCTATCAATCGTTCAGTCTAGAAATAACGCTATTTTTTTCCATTATAACACAATTATTTGTTCGCAAACTAGCTAATATGAAGGAATACGTAAGATTAAGGGTACTTGTCTTTAACTGAAACGCTCATTATCCATATACTAAATTAAGAAGTATAGCGGAGGTGAAAATATGGTTTTACAATTGATGAAATTAGCCATTGAGGCTTCAACAGCGACAACGATTGATCCCGAATCAGAAAAGTATTTTTATGTAACCGAAGCACAAGTCGAACCAGGAACATCACTAGACATCGATGTAGCTGACTTTTTTGATAATACCGGAACAGCTGTTGTCGAATTACCAGAACTCATAACCGATAACAGTTATTATAATGTATCCGTCAACGGTGTGTTACAAATGCAAGGTCTCACCACTTATACACCGGGAGCAACTGGGGTCGGTTCACTTGAAATTGATGTACCTGCTGATAGTGAGGCGATTATTGTTGGCACACCAGTTGTTTTAGAAGTTGTAGTATTTGATCCAACCTCAACAACTGAAATAACAACATAATGATGATCAAAGACATATTAACAACAAAAATAGTAAAGCGAATGATTCATTGATTGATACCACGAATCATTCGCTTTGTTTTTGCCTCATGTCAAATATAACTTAATAAAGTGTAAGATGATTGGCGCATCTGCAATGGGTGGACGATCTGTTTGGAATCGTAGCTCACCTTCTTTTACTGCATACGTATTAGTCGGTTGGAGTACACCATTAACATACAAATTTACGAGAGTCATCTTCTTTGGATCCAATATCCCTCTATTACCGTATTCAGTTCGTTCATCTGCATTTGTATAAGTATATTTTTCTCCATCAGACTGTGCGTTATATTGATACGTTTCAGCTCTAATCGATAGAGCTGCTGAACGGATCGGAACACTGATTTTAATGCACTGTTTTTTTTTCGTCCAGTCATAGACTTGCGTGCCCTTTATCCTATGCTTGTTCATTACGATCACCTGTCCTTATAACAGTATATGAACAGAGTGAAGATTTAGAGACAGTCAATAACTGATTATATGCCAATATCATCGATTAACTGATCAGGTGTAAACGCATCATCAATCAAGTCTTTCTCAATAACCCAATCAATGACTTCTTGTAGTTCATCCTCAGTTGGCAATTGATTGGTTCTAAATACTGGATTTTCAATCGATCCTTTCATATCTTCAGCATAGCCAACGATTTCAATTACAATATCTTCATACTCGTCGATCGGTGTCTCATTCAAATAGTCAACCGCTTGATTGTAGGCAGAATAGAAACGCTCAAGTTCCTCTGTCTTTTCATCAATAACATCTTGTGAAAATGCAGTAACAGATGTATAATAACCAAGCTCCTTCGCGCTACCTAATAAAGTATAACCATCATTAAGTGCCAATGTTGAAAAAGGTTCTGGTAAAAGCGCAACATCCACTTGTTGATTTCTTAGCATTTCAAGTCTCACTGGCACAGCAGGTACAATCGTTTTATTCGGATCATTTTGATCAAGTCCGTTTGCCTCTACGATTTTGTCAAGTGCGTATTCAATTGAGGTGTGATCAGAAATAGCCACGGTTTGGTCAACAAGATCAGTTATGTCGTCGATACCTATCTCAGGTCTAGCTATTAATCTAAAGTCTCCATCTGTCAACCCGGTAATCTTCAAATCAACATCACTATTTTGATATAAATTAATTGCAATCATATCGCAAATCATACCATCTAATTGACCACTTATGTACGCTGAATCGCGATCATTAGCACTATTAAATAATTCTAAGGTAACTTCTAAGCCTTCGTCTTCAAAATAGCCATTTTCTTCGGCAATAACTAACGGTAAAACATCTACTGATGAAATTGCCCCGAACGTAATCGGCTGCAAATCTGCTTCAGCTGATGAATCTGACGCGCATCCCCCTAAGATAAAGATAGTGAATAAGAATAACAATAGTATTTTTTTCAATTTAATTCCCCCATTTTTTGAATAAATCATTTTCTATAGATAAATGGTCAAGTATTTTCCCAACGACAAAATCAATTAAATCATCCATCGATGATGGATGATGATAAAAACCTGGCATTGCCGGAACTATCGATGCACCTAGCTGAGACAGTTTTAACATGTTTTCTAAGTGAATAGCATTTAAAGGTGTCTCGCGCGGAACAATAACGAGCGAACGCTTTTCTTTTAATGCTACATCTGCAACTCTACACAGTAAATTTTTTGCTATGCCATGACTTATTTCAGCTAACGTTCCCATTGAACAAGGTAAAATAATAGCAGCATCAAAAGAATAGGAACCACTTGCCACTTTGGCAAACAAATTATCATTTTCATTTAACGAAAAATGCTTATACTCCTTTTTTAACTTTGCTAACCAATCTTGCACTGAGAGTTTCAATTCATAGGCGATCACCTGCTTAGCTGTATCTGTTAAAATCAAATGGGTTTCAATGTTATTTTCCAATAATACTTCAACCATTCTTTTACCGTATATACTGCCACTTGCACCCGTGATCCCAACCACAACTCTTTTCATCTAAAAATCCTCTCTTTAATGAGCTCACCAAATAATCGCTAATACACCAAATAACAGAAAAGTCAAACTTACTAATTGATTGATGCTATATGAGGCAATTTTGACATTTTTTAAATTGGTTGGTGACACCATGCTGTGTTGAATAATAAATAATAAACTAACAAAGATTAATCCAATGAAGTAAATCATGTGAATTCCTTCACTTAGAAATCCAACCATAATCAAAAAAATAACCGTGGCAACATGAAATAACGCCGATATATATAGACCAAAACGTAAACCAAACGTCTCTGGTATGGAGCGAATCCCATGTTCACGATCAAACTGATAATCTTGTGCACCATAGATAATATCAAAACCAGCTACCCACGCCGTATTAGCTGCTCCCATGAAAAAAGCAACCCATGACATCGTTCCTGTTATTGCAATCCAAGCCCCAACCGGAGCAGCCGCACAACTCACCCCTAGTATGAGATGACATAAACAAGTAAATCGTTTCGTGTAAGAATAGATCACCATTAAAAACAACGCAATCGGTGCTAGAAAAAAGCATAATGGATTAAGCATCCATGCAGCTGCAAGCATGATAACAAAGCACACGATCGAAAAGATCAATACTTCTTGTTTATTAAGCAAGCCTTGTGGGATTTGCCTTGTTGCGGTCCTCGGATTTTGAGCATCGATTTTTGCGTCAATTACACGATTTAACGCATTAGCACCTGTTCTGGCACTTAGAAATGCGACCAAAATCCAAAAAAAAGTATCAATAGATGGGAAGCCACCGGCTAGTAACATCGCTATAATTGCAAAAGACAGTGAAAAAATCGTATGGGAAAACATAACTAACGTTCCATAATCATGAATTTTCTTGAACGATTTAATCCAAGCCATATTCACTCCACCTTTTTGTGACAAGTTCTTTCACCTCTTCAGTCATTTCAATATCGTCTGGCCACTCGCGTGTATAACCTTCACTCGGCCATTTTTTCGTTGCATCGATGCCTAGACGATGGCCTAAATGCGGCAAATTTGAAGCATGATCAAGCGCATCAAGTGGGCCTTCAGATATGACAATATCACGCTTGGCATCAATATTATTAAAAACTTTCCACGCTACTGTCGAGACATCGCTTGGCTTAATATGTTCATCAACCACAATGATCATTTTCGTATACATCATCTGTCCAAAGCCCCACAATGAATTCATGATTTTTTTAGCGTGTCCTGGATAGCGTTTCTTAATCGAGACAATCACACAATTATGAAACACACCTTCTAATGGGAAATGGTGATCAACAATCTCTGGAAACTGCATTTTCAATAATGGTAAGAATATCCTTTCTGTTGCTTTTCCCATATAGCAATCTTCCATTGGTGGTTTTCCAACAATCGTTGTTGGATAAATAGCATCTTTACGGTGTGTGATACATGTCACATGAAAAACCGGATATTGATCGGCTAATGAGTAATAACCCGTATGGTCACCAAACGGCCCTTCTGTCCTATGAGGCTCATTGACGTCAACATAGCCTTCGATAATAATTTCTGCACTAGCAGGGACATAAATATCATTTGTTATAGATTTCACAAGTTTAACCGGCATTTTACGTAAATAACCAGCAAACATCATTTCGTCAATCATCTTTGGTAATGGAGCTGTCGCAGCATAAGTAATGGCTGGGTCACAACCTAAAGCTACGGATACGGGCATCTTGCCTCCCAATTGGCGATATTTTTCATAAATTTCTCGCCCATCTTTATGTAAGTGCCAATGCATGCCTGTTGTTTGGCCATCAAATACTTGCAAGCGATACATTCCGGTATTTTGAATATCGGTCTCAGGGTCTTTTGTCATCACAAGCGGTAATGTAATGAATTTACCACCGTCTTTGGGCCAACACTTTAAAATAGGGAGCTTATTTAAGTCTGGCTTTAGGTCAACAACCTCTTGACATGCACCTTTAGATGAAGATTTAATTGGAAATACGGCTGCTAATCGCGAAAGGCGAGGCAAGGATTTGATTTTTTTCATAAGTCCTAAATAATTGGACATATCAATAAATTCACCTATCCCATCAGCAATTTCATCAAGTGATTCTGCTCCTAACGCCATACTCATCCGCTCATAGCTACCCATGGCATTGATAAGAACAGGAAAGTTTGAGCCTTTAACATTTTCAAATAATAAGGCTGGTCCATAAGCTTTTGAGATCCGATCAGTAATTTCCGTAATTTCCAGTTCTGAATCTACCTCAGCTTGGATCCGTTTTAGCTCTCCTTTCTTTTCTAAAGTTGCAACAAAATCTTGTAAATGTTTGTACAAATCTACTTCCTCCTCAACGTCTCTAAACTAGGGAAACAGTCACATTTTAACATAGATCACAACGAAAAATAGAGCAACTTTCTTACAATTTTGTTAACTTATTATTATAGTTACTTTAGAAATTCGAGGGAACACAATGGCAGCATTCGTTATTTTCAATTGTACTGAAGCTCTAAAATTTATGTTGGCGTGACGGTACAACTTAAGACTTTGCTCTGAGCAAGAGTGAAGGGGGGATTTTGCGCTCACGCTGTTTCCGTAGGGAGACTGCTGAAAAACTAACCCCTGGAGGTATTTTGAATTTATAGGATTTTGTACTCACTCCAGTTACAGACGATCGCTTTCCGCGGGCACG
>NZ_JH976446.1:12953-32738 GCF_000306965.1 Amphibacillus jilinensis Y1
CAACAAACATCCCTTTCGTTAAGTCCTTATATGCAGCTCTATGATGCGCTTATTCCAACTCGTTTGAGGTGGAAACTTTACAGACAGTTATCTGTTATAAAAAAAGTTGACTTATGATCGCTCATAAAGTCAACTTAATTATCTATCTTCTATTGCTTTTTGGATCAAAAGCATCACGAAGACCGTCACCAATAAAGTTAATTGCTAAAACGGTTAAGAAAATACCTAATCCCGCTGGAATCCATGCTTCTGGATGATTTCGTAAAATCCGAATATTTTGTGCTTGTGACAGCATATTCCCCCAAGTTGGTGTCGGTTGAGGAATCCCCATACCTACGAAGCTTAAACCAGACTCAAAAATGATCATCTGCGCCATCATTAAAGTAGCATTAACCGTTATAGGGCCGATCGCATTAGGAATGAAATGCTTAAAGATGATTCGAAAATCAGAAGCACCAATCGCTTTAGCCCCCAACATAAACTCTTGCTCTCTTAATGATAGAAATGTCCCTCTAATGATCCGGGTTAAGTTAGGCCAACTTGTTAGTGCTATTATTGTGACGAACAATGCGATCGTGATTTCAGGCACAATCGAAATAATCGTTAAAGCAAGAACAAAAAATGGCAGTGCTTGCATCAAATCAGTAAGACGCATAATAAAACTATCGATTTTCCCACCATAATAGCCTGCAATTGACCCTAAGGTCGTTCCGATCATCAATGTGAAAATCATGGCACTAAAGCCGACAATCAATGAAATTCTTGAGCCATAAAGCAATCTTGAAAAATTATCTCTTCCTGATCCATCTGTTCCTAATATATGCTCACTACTCGGTCCATTCTCAATCAAAAGCAAATTACTTTTTGTTGGATCATGGGTTGCTAGTAGATCGGCAAATACTGAAATAAGGACAATACTTACTAAAATGACAATACCTACGATGGCAAGTTTATTTTTTCGGAATCGCGCAAACGCTAATTGAAAGGGACTTTTGCTTGCCTTATTTTTGCTAGGTTCTTGACCTTCCGGTGGTCTAATAGGTTCAACAGATGGCGTTTCTTGTGCATTAAGTTGTTGCATTATCGTTCACCTCAATCATAACGTATTCTCGGATCCACAATGCAGTAAAAAATATCAGCAAGCAGATTCCCTACTAAAATAAAAACGCCAAATAATAAACACATAGACATAATAACCGGATAGTCTTGATTCATAACAGACTGCAAAAATAAAGTTCCAAGACCAGGAAAATTAAAGACCTGCTCTGTAATAACCGCTCCACTAACTAGCGCACCAAATTCAAAGCCCATCAATGTAACAATGGGGATTAAAGCGTTTCTTAACGTATGCTTGTATAGGACACTATTACTGCTCATCCCTTTAGCTTTAGCCGTTCGAATATAATCACTACCTAACACATCTAGCACTTCAGAACGCATATACCTCATATAAGTGGCGGTTCCAGCTAATCCAAGTGTGATTCCAGGAAGAACAAGATGATGGAGTCGATCAATTAAAGCCGTAATACCTGTTAAGTTATTACTCGTTATGGTACCTTGTGAAGGAAACCAACCAAAGTTAATTGAAAAAACGTAAATAGCTATTAAGCCAAAAAAGAAGTTTGGAATCGCTAAACCTAGAAAACCGAAGCCAGTCGCTCCATAGTCCAAGGCAGAATACGGTTTGCGTGCTGAATAAATCCCTATAGGTATTGAAATCGTTAATGTGATAGCTAATGCAAAAAGCCCTAAATACATCGTATTTGGAAAACGTTGGCTAATCAAATCTAATACAGATCGTCCATTGTAATAGATTGATTGACCCAGATCACCACTAAGAATACTGGTCAGCCAATTAAAATATTGCACAGGAATCGGGTCGTTTAACCCCAACTCTTCTCTCCGCATTTCATAAACTTCCGGGTCAATGTTTGGATCGAGTATTTGACCAGTAAAAGGGTCCCCCGGTGCAGCTTGAGCAAGGGCAAATACAATGATCGTTAATGCCAATAACATCGGTATAAAAATTAATATTCTTCGAATGATATACTTATACATTGTGAGAAATCCTCCTTAGAAAAACACCAATTCGTTCGCCCTTTAACGAATAGGTTAGCTTTTCTTATCCTTACTTAATCCTTTTAAATGATCGTGCGATTGCTTCCCACTTATTTAAGAAAACTTTTGCACACTACTCACGAAACAAAAAAGGGTGGGTATGTACACATAACCTTGCACATACCCCTATTTTTTAAATTTATCTACATATCCCTAGTCGATAGTCGATTTGACTACTATGAAAACATTTTACATGTGATTGTCAATGACTTTACTCGCTTACCCACCATAAATGCGTGTTATTCGTAAAACGATAAGGCAGTGGGTCGACGCCATGGAAACGGTCATTGTGAGCATATAGTTTGTTTTGTGCATATAAAATAACAGCTGGTAAATCTTCTGCATAGAGCTGTTGCCATTCTGCATAAACATCTGCACGGTAATCTTGTTCAAAGGCATCAGGTGCAGATAGTGCATCTTGCATCAACTCATCAGATTCAGGGTTGTTCCAACGTGAATAGTTGTATGCTGATCGTGTTCCCCATAGACTTGATGGATCTGGATCAGAACTCGATAAACTCCAACCGATAAGGTAAAGATCCCAATCTGTATTATCATTTTCTAATTCTTCAGCATATGCTGTAAATTCTTTAGGTTGTCTTAAATTGACTTGAATGCCGATTTCCTCAAGATTTTCAGCAATAATCGGTGCTGAACGTTCACGTAATTCATTACCGACTGGATAATCTAAATTGAGAATCCATTCTTCTCCATTTGGATCTTCACGGAAGCCGTCATCAGTGACATCTACATAACCCGCTTCGTCTAATAGTGCTTCAGCAGCTGCAGGGTCATATTCATTTTGGTCAACCTCATCGGTATAAGCCCAAAATTGTGGTGCAATTGGTGAGTTGATCACGTCACCACGTCCATATAACAAACCTTCAACAAAGCCAGGACGATTAATCGCCTGAGCGATCGCTTGACGGACAAGTGGATCAGAAATCTTCTCGTTTTCCTCCCAATTATCTGGATCAATAACACCATCTTCCACGTCACTTGATGTGCGGTGATGGAGTTTAAAGCCCATTATTTGATAACCAAAGTCTGGTTGTTCGATGATCGTCACGTTACCAAATCCTGATACCGTTTCATAATCAGCAGCAGCAACACCTTCAGGGTCTGCAATAAAGTCAATTTCACCCGTTTCTAACAATCCAGTCATAACGGATTGATCAACAATTCGCCAAGTGATTTCTTCTAGATACGGCGTGCCTTGCCAATAGTCTTCATAACGTGTTAAATTATATTGCTCCCGCTCAACCATGTCTGTAAAAGCAAATGGACCGGTCCCAATCACTTCACCAGGATCTAAAGAAGCCGTATGTGATGGAATATCAGCTACTGGTATATCAGCAAATACGTGTTCAGGAATAATTGGAAAACTAGAATAATACAAAGGATTAACATTTGGCTCAGCAAAGTGGAAAGTTACGGTATAATCATCATCTGCTGTTACACCTTCAAATTCATCAGTCTCACCAGAACTGTAATCCTCGTAGCCTAACAAATTTTCAACGTACACAGTCCGTACACCACCGGCAGCTATATAATCAGGATCAGCTAATGCTGAATAAGTATAAACAACGTCATCTGCAGTAAATGGTTCGCCATCATGCCACGTCACACCTTCTTCAAGTGTAAACGTAATCGTTGTTTGATCCTCATTTGTCACCCAATCACTCGCTAAACTCGGGATAAATTCTAGGTCATTTTTTTGTGAAACAAGGCTCTCATGAGTAATAGATAAAATATTATTCTCGTATGTCTCTGTGTAAAAAATCGGGTTAAACAAACCAGTTGGTGCCGAGTGCATCGCTCCAGTAATCGATCCACCTTCAACAGGATCACCACTAGCCGGCTCTTCTGCCTCTCCTTCATCACCAGTAGGCTCTGCATCATTTGTCGTATCATCAGCATCATCGCCACAAGCAACTAACACCACACTAAAAGATAGTAACAGTAATAACATCAGTAAGAACTTTTTCATTAAAACTCCCCCTTGATTTGAATTTGATAAATTTTGACCACTCAATCTTTTTAATATGGACCTAAGCAATCACCTCCATAGCTAGCGTTAAATGACGGGTGTCATTGTTAAATTATTTATTATCATGCAAATGGCAGGCAACAGAATGGCCATTGTCACGATTTAACAGATGTGGTCGCTCAGTCGTACATCGATCATGAGCGAGTGGACAACGGGTTCGAAACGCACAACCTGACGGGGGATCTGACGGACTTGGCAGGTCCCCTTCCAGTACGATCTTTTCACTCTTCTTCGATAAATCAGTCACAGGGACAGACGACAATAAGGCTTGGGTATAGGGATGAAGCGGATTATTATAAATATCATCTTTCGGCGCAATTTCAACAATTCGCCCTAAATACATAACCGCTACGCGATCACTAATATGTTTGACCACACTTAAATCGTGGGCAATAAACAAATAAGTCAGTCCAAATTCATCCTGTAGGTCAGCCATTAAGTTTAATACTTGCGCTTGGATCGACACATCTAATGCAGATACAGGTTCGTCACCAATAACAAATTTAGGATTAATCGCTAGTGCCCTTGCTATACTAATACGTTGACGTTGCCCTCCAGAAAATTCATGTGGATATTTATTTCGATCATCAGCACGTAGGCCTACCTTCTCTAAAAGGTTCAAAGCTTTTTCTTTTCGTTCCTTCTTTGTTAAGTCTGTTTGAATCAGAAGAGGTTCTTCTATTAATTCACTGACACTCATTTTTGAATTTAGAGAAGCGAATGGATCTTGAAAAACGATTTGCATATCTTTACGATAGGGTCTCATTTTCCGATTTGATAAATCCGTAATATCATCATTTTCAAAATAAATCTTGCCTTCTGTGGGTTCCAGCAAACGAATGATCATCCGCCCTAATGTTGATTTACCAGAACCAGACTCCCCTACAATACCTAAAGTCTCGCCTTTTTTAATCGTCAAGCTCACATCATCAACCGCTTTGACATGACCGACTGTATGCTTTAAGACTCCACCCTTGATCGGAAAATATTTTTTCAAATGCTCGACTTGGATCAGCACATCCTCTGCTATCCTTGTGTTGTCTTCACTATTTTTAACTTCCATCATTAACCTCCTATGTACATTAACGCCTATATCGTATTATTTGAATAAATGACACCGCACCTCGTGTCCATCACTTTCTGGAATAAGATCAGGATTCGCATGTAGGCATTTCTCCATGACATGTGGACAACGTGTTGAAAATCGACATCCCTTCGGAAAGCGATGGGCTGGTGGCACGGTCCCTTTGATAGCGCCTAGTCGATCCGTCTGCTTATCAAGGCTAGGAAGGCTAGCGAGTAAACCATTTGTATAAGGGTGTTTAGGATCATTAAATAACGTTTGTTTAGTAGCTGATTCAACAATTTGTCCACCATACATAACCAAGACACGATCCGCATATTCTGCTACTACTCCTAAATCATGGGTGATTAGCAAAACGCCCATATCAAATTTATGTTTCATCTCATCAATTAGATCTAGTATTTGCGCTTGGATCGTCACATCAAGGGCTGTCGTCGGTTCATCAGCGATTAGCAACTTGGGTTCACAGGCAATGGCAATCGCGATCATGACCCGTTGACGCATCCCACCTGAAAGCTGGTGAGGGTGTTCTTTTATCGTTTCTTCTGCTCTAGGAAAACCGACTAATTTTAGTAATTCAATAGCCCGCTTTTTAGCAACCGAACTCGACATTTTTTTATGTTTACGTAGCACTTCAATAATTTGATTCCCTACTGTATAGACCGGGTTAAGCGCCGTCATCGGCTCTTGAAAGATCATACCTACTTCTTTACCACGAATATCTGTCATTTTCTTATCAGACAAATCAACAATATTTTTCCCATTCAGATAAATTGCACCATCGACAATTTTCCCGGGCTTTTCAATTAAGTTCATAATTGATAATGAGGTGATACTCTTCCCACTACCAGATTCACCTACTAATGCTAAGGTTTCGCCTGGCTCAATCGCGAAATCAACATGATCAACTGCCTTAGCGATTTCATTATCATCTAAATAAAAATATGTTTTTAAACCTTCTACCGATAAAACAGTAGAGTTTGTCATATATACACCGCCTCTTTAATCATTATCAAAATATTAATTCAATTCAAAATAAAACAATTTATATTGAAAAAATAACAGTATATGTTGCTATGTTGCATGAAATGATCTTTCATATTTCCTTTTTAAAAATGCATTATAAAATTGAATTTTAATAGAATACTAAATTGTTGATTGTAAAAATTGTATAAATAGCGATTTAGTGGTATTTCGAAGTGGTTACTTGGTACAGTGTAAAGTACTAAGAATATAACGTCAATTTTTTTGTTAAATAAGTTGACATTGAATGTTAATAATAGTAACACGACTAATTATGTAGGTATTGAGCTTCTAATAGCAACAGTATATAGGAAAAGGGAATTTGTTACCATACTTTTTTGAAAATTTAATAAAATTTTTTTGAAATTCTTGTATTAATTTGTTCAAACTTCATCTCACAGAGGTAAAAAAGATTGGAAATCATTAAGTGAGCTATCCTCCTATTCGTTGTTCAACAAAATAGGAAGACACTCAAACGTGTGTTTTTAATTACTTATCTTTATTACCGATTTTGTTAAAGTATTCAGAATTTTTCAGTTACACCGTTATTTGAGATTGACTGCGATTTAACCAGGCATTGAGCTGATCATGTTGCTTCTCTGCAGCAAAATAACCTGCTTGGTGGAGGCTATCAAGTTTTTGCGGATCTTTCTCAGCTCGTTTAACTTGCTCATGCGCCTCTGGACGAATGACATAAACATCTCCAGCTTCTTCACGCGCTTCGATGAATGCCAGTGTCTCATTATAAACTTGGTGTCTTATTTCCAAAGCCTTTACAAGATTTTTATAGTGCGGATAGATGATACGTGCAGTCATCTTAGCACGGAACGGTTTCTTCCGATAACCTTTCGGACGCGTCAAGATGATGAGATGCTTTTTATTACCATCTTCAATCGACTTTCTTATCGGAATCGGATCAACAATTCCACCATCCAATAATGTATAGCCTGCTAATTCAACAGGTTTACCTACTAATGGTAGGCTACTTGATGCTTTAACAGCTTCGATGACATCATCCGTATTACTTTTTTCAAAATATACAGCCTTACCTGTTTGACAATTTGTTGTTGGTATAACAAGGCGCTCTGCAATCGACTGAAATGTCTCATAGTCAAAAGGAATCAATTCTTTAGCAATATCATTAAAAAGAAACTCCATATTAAAAATGCCTTTACCTTTAAATAAATTTCTATAATTTATGTAACGGGGATCATTAGCAAAGTTAACATTGACTTGGCGACTTCTATCTTTCTGTCTCGATAGATATGATAAAGCATTACAAGCCCCCGCTGATACCCCAACAACATAAGGGAAATAAAGCTGATGATCCATAAAATAATCCAATACTCCCGCAGTATATAGGCCACGCATACCGCCACCTTCTAAAACAAGACCGACGTTTGCATCCATCACATTCACCCTCTCTAACTATTAATTACCAAGTATAGCAAAGAAATGCTAACAGTACCATTGATTGATGTTAATTCGAGTGTATAAATTGAGTCATCGTATCATAAATATAATTGATATATCAAAAAAGAAAGGAGCTTAACCTCATGAATGAACAGACCCCTTCTTTTGTAAATACGATCGATACTTACGTATATCAAACTTTACAATCGATTGAACGCTCTGAAATAGTTGTTCAAACCACTCAAGGAACCGTAACAGGTATACTACGAACCGTCATGCCAGATCACATTGTCGTCGAGTCTGGTGGATCTCCGTTTTTCATTCGCACCCAACAAATTGTGTGGGTTATTCCAAGAAACTAGGAGGCATATTAGATGTTTAAACGTGAAAACCGTATGCTCATTGCCCTCCCAATCCCTGAACATGGTGATCCCAATGCAGCTTCAGCCGTTCAGGAGTTGTTAGGTGGTAAATTTGGTGAAATGTCTACATTAAATAATTATATGTACCAATCTTTTAATTTTAGAAGGAAAGATAAATTAAAGCCATTCTATGATTTAGTTGCGAGTATTACTGCTGAGGAATTTGGCCATGTTGAGCTCGTTTCAAATGCTATTAATCTATTATCGAGGGGGAATACCTTTTATACTGGCGATCCTGATGTTACACCATTAAGAGAAGGAAAAGATAGCCGCAATACGTATCAATTTATTGCAACAGCACAAACGGCATTAGCTGGAGATTCAATGGGGAATCCTTGGCGAGGGGATTACGTCTTTAGTAGTGGTAATCTCGTACTTGATTTACTACACAATTTTTTCTTGGAAGTTGGTGCCCGTACACATAAAATGCGCGTTTACGAAATGACCGAGCACGAGACGGCACGAGAAATGATCGGCTACCTATTGGTTCGTGGAGGAACGCATGTATTAGCATATGCCAAAGCATTAGAAATAGCAACAGGCGTTGATGTCAAAAAGATGGTACCTATCCCTAATTTGTCAAATAGTAAATTTGATCATGCTCGGAAGTTTGAAGAACAAGGTCTCAACAATGCGCTCTATACATGGAACGATGTTGGTCACTATGTTGATATTAAACAAATTTGGAAAGGTGAAAACCCTGAAAATGGTGAAGCATTAGTCGTCAAAGAAGGTGCACCAAAAGGCGCACCTATCCCTCATTTAGAAGATTTGCCTGAAGAATTTGCCCCAGGCATCGATCGAGATGATTATCAGCGGATTGCTAAACGTCTAATGGAAAACATGTAAATCTATCAACCTATGCAAGTGGTTCTTTACATGACTTGCCTATTTTATGATTTCTAAACCATTTAACAAAATCGGCATAGCTGTTTCGATCAGTTGTTCTGCATCAATGGATTGATCATTCCGCCATTCATTTACAACGCCATATATCGCCCAACTTAGCATAACAGAGGTTAATCTTAACTCTTGATCATGACTTGAAGCGGTATTGTTTAATAGAATATGATAAAATTGATCAGCTAACTCACGTTTAACCGTCACTTCAATAGAAGATTTAAAGTTATAATAACTGCGTTCACAACGTGATGAAAGATTGTTGTGAAAATCAATTAGTGATAAGAAAACCTTACGAATCGCTGTTTTATTTATTTTCTCACAGTCTGTTAAACGACTAATCACATGTGTCATCAAATCTTCTTTTAATGTTTGTTCGATTAAATCATATTTATCTTTGAAATGATAGTAAAAGGTAGCCCGATTAATCGTTGCTTCTTCTGTGATATCTTTTACAGTAATCATATCAAAGGATTTTTTCGCAGATAACTTAATAAATGCATCCATTATTAATTTACGTGTTCGCTTAATTCTGGGATCTATTTTTTTACCCATGTTCCCTACTCCATTCTTTCAACATTTTTACAAAATTGTTGTTTATACAATATTTTTTTAAATTTATTGGTTGTCTCGAATTGAAAATATCTTTACACTACAAATTATACAGCACTTAGAACTTTTTTAAAAAGATTTGCTCACCATTGGGCAAAGGTGCTGGAAATATTATATGGTTGGGGGACTTTTTAAAATGAATTTACTCGTTATTAAAGCCAATAATCGCCCGTCTGATCAAGCGATTAGTAGCAAAATGTATGATACATTTATCGAAGAAGTATCTAAAGCAAGTAACCTTAATGTTAAAACTTATGATGTTTTCGCAGAGGATACACCTGTTCTAGGTCAAGAACTTTTTAGTGGTTTTGCCAAACTGGAAGCCCATGAAGTACCGTCAGAAACTGAGCAGCGTCTATTAGATGCCAAACAGAAGGCAATGGATTTGTTTAGCGAAGCTGATGTTATTGCTTTTGCCTTTCCACTGTGGAACTTAACCATTCCAGCGAAATTACAAACATTTATTGATTATATCTTCTCTGCTGGCTTCACATTTAATTATGCTGAAGATGGAAGTTTAATTCCATTACTTCCAGAGAAAAAAATCATTTTACTTAATGCACGTGGTGGCGTCTATTCAACACCTGAAACTGCACCAATGGAAATGGCTGTAAACTACATGAAGACCACATTTGCCGGTGTGTTTGGCATGGAAATTATTGAAGAAGTGATCATCGAAGGGCATAATGCTCAACCTGATCAAGCTGAAAAAATTATTAGCCAAGGTTTAGCAGAAGTTAAAGAAGCTGCGAAACGCTTAATTAACTCTTAAACCATTAAAAGCAGGTAACCCCAATAATCGGGTACCTGCTTTTACTATAATATAGTCTCATTCGAAGTTGCTTATGTAGATAACGGCAATCCAGATACTCCATCCCAATCGTGTTAATCAAAAGCTCACCACGACATCTCCATTGAATATGTTTGCTTCTGCGACGACACTTTAACGTAAATCGTTTCCCACTAACAAACCTTCAATCAGCGGGCATTTTATCAACAGTTATCTGTGATAAATATACTTAAAAGCGAACCTTAACTTGAAATCGTTTCGTACAACGCGGACATTTTGTTCGATGGACACCTCTTTTGCGGGGCAAGCGTAAAACCGTTTGACAATTTGGACATTTACGGTATCGGTGTGTGCGAACATCTGCTAGTCTTTTAACGGTTAGACTCAATTTGTTTTTTATTCGTCTCCAAAACTTAAGAAATTGTTGATTTTCAACATAGCGTTTACTTATATTCTTAGAGAAAACACGGTAGATAGCGACAACAATGAGCAACCAGAGCAATAAACCAAAATACGGGTTATGGATGCGCCGATTAAAAGCGAGTAATATAAAATATAAAATCAACATCGCAATATAAAGCTGATCGATTCCATAGCGCCCTTGCATAAACTGCGCTATCTTTCTTTTTAAACGTTCCATTATTCCACCTCACTTATTCAAACAAAATTAAATTCATTATAAACGAACCCTCAAAATGGACATTTTCGTTCTTCTCCCACTGATTGTTAATTGAGTGAACCCGAATATTAGCGTCCATTATCTCACGCCTAAATAAATGAACGTTACTCTCTAACTCTATTTTAAGTCGAGCACTTCACTTATAAACGATCATATATTTCGGGCTAACTTCATCAACGCTTCTAATTGATCTTGCTCACCAAGTACGATCATGATATCACCTGTTTTTAAAATATAGTCTGATTTAGGATTAAAAATCATATCATTTTCTTTCTTTGACTTTATCGCAATTAAAATTAAATCGGTTTCTTCTGCGATATTTGCTTCTTTAATTGATTTTCCAACGACAAAAGAACCTTGCTCTATTTTCACTTCATTTAGATTAAGATCAATATGCCCTGAGTGCGTAATGGTATCCAGAAAGGCAATAACAGAAGGCTTTAGTAGCATCGATGCCATCCGATGTCCGCCAATTTCATTAGGCGATACAGTCTTGTTAGCACCCGCACGAATTAACTTATCGTGGGAATTGGGTGTAATCGCTCGTGCAATGATATTCAACTCTGGATTCATTTCTCTTGCGGTTAATACGGTATATAAATTATTAGCATCCGTTGACAGACTCGTGACAAGTCCACTTGCATGGATAATATTTGCGTCATTTAAAGCTTGATCGGTTGTCGCATCTGCATGTATGACAGCTATACGATCTTTTTTCAACGCTTCAACTTTATTAGCATCTTGCTCAACAACGACAAAATCTGCATTTTGCTGCTGTAAAACATGAATAACTTGGCTACCTGTCTCTCCAGCTCCGCAGACAATAATGTGATCATTCATTTTATTAATCTGTTCTTTCATTTTGCGCTCCCTCCATACTCGCTTTAGCGTCCCCTCAAAAAAATAACGCATCAGTGCTGATCCTGCATAGCCGATCACACTGATGCTCATAATGATTAGCAGAATTGAAAAAATCTTTGCTTCTGCTGTCATAGGGGCAACTTCACCGTAACCTACCGTAGATATAGTGATAATCGCCATATAAAGCGCATCTATCCAGCCAACCTCTAATAGCAACCAATAACCTATACTACCAAAAATAATAAGGAACAAAAGTAAACTAATTAAAAAGATTATTCTCTTTCTATGTTTCATTTTAAAAACTCCTAAATAAATTTAATGCATTCCTCTGTTATGCCTCTTTTTCGATTTGATCTTTACAGAACTTGCTTTTATATTGGTTAGCTAAACGTAAGCCAAAGTCGATATAGCTTTCCTGCCTTTGTTTCATCTCATTAACTATTTTCTCAGCGGGTAATAGAAGACGGTTGTGTAATTTGTCACGTTCTTTTGCAACAACACAACGAAATCGATCACTTCTATTTGCATGATCTATTAATTCAGCAATCTGGTAAAGTTTAGCGAATATCGCTTCTCCCCATTCCTTCAGCTCTATCTGTTGATCCTCCGATTTTAACAATCTTAAATAAGGTAAGCGTCCTAATAAAGCAACAAGTTGGTGATTTTTACTCGCCCGCATCAGTGCTTGATTTGAAGTCGGATTACTGTCTTCAAATAAACAGAACAAAACAAAAAGATGGACAAAATCAATTTGCGTTTTACATACCCCCCATTTGCTAAATGGATTGATATCCAATAATCGAATTTCTATATAGTCGATCCCACGCTGTTCAAGCGCTTCAATTTGCGATTGATTATCCTTCACTTTTGATTTAAAACGTACGGGTGCATAAAATTCATTTTCATTTTGTATAATCGAAGTATTTAATTGCACGCGTTCACCATCGCGTTCCACACCATATTGTCGATATTGTTCACTTTCTGTTGATAATAGTTTCTTAATATCTTGAATATAAGCAGCTAGACTATTATAAGACACTTGATATTGTTCTTGTATTTCCGTTGAATAACCAAACCGACTTGCCCTTAAAGAAGTTGCACACTTTTTAAAAAGCTGTTTTTCTTGCCTTAAATCTTCGCAACCCTCAGAGACTTTTTGCAATTCTTTTTCTATAACCGAATCATAACTCTGATCCGCAACAGGTGAAGCACCAAAAAGATAGATTAATAACCAGCGATATTTAATGAAATTGCGACTTATTTTCATGTATACTTTATTTTTAAATGCTGTCATATCTTCCTCTTGATGAAAATGTTGGTGCAACAGCTGAAGCAAATGATTTCCTAAAGAATAGTTGTAATGAATACCTGAAATCATCTGCAGTTTTTTTCCATAACGTAAGGCAAGACCCTTGCGGTAAACTTCTTTTGCTTGCCCTTCTGAAGAGTGATCAAATTTAGCAATCGGAATAGCTTGTTCCCGTGGTAACCGTGGTGGCATACTCATCGGCCACATCCGTTGATCGCCAATACCTTGATCTGCAATTAAAGAAATTTCCTTTAATTCTGCATATAGAAGGTCAATAGATGGATGTGGACGTGTGACAAACTCCAATTGGTTCTCAGCAAAGTCAACGGTGATTTGATTATTCATCCGCTTATTACCAAATATAGCTGGGTGATCGGTTAAAGCAATATGGCCATCAGCTGTTATACGCTGTGTTTCTCGTTCAATCCCCCATAATCCGTCTAACAATAATTTTTTTCGATCTGGATGGTCAAACAAACTAAGCACCTTAGTGAATTTTTCATCCATTATATCCCATCCTTCTATAATTAAATCATACTTTCTAGTTTATGTCCGCATCATTTCATTCAGAATCTGAGACGATATTTTCATGTCTATTCCCACTTCTTAGCATACACAAACCTAAGTACCATTGACAAATATTTTCCCTTCCTATTCCATCTTAATTATAAAGCATATATATGTAAAAACGGTGACCCTTCATTTTATTATTAAATCATCATAAATGAAGCATTTCCTCTTACAGCAGAGCACCGCATTAATTGAGAATAAATCATAAAACAAACCTCCAATCAGTGGTGTTTTTCGCTCGATCCCCACTGATTGGAAGTTGAGTCAATCAGGACATTAGCGTCCGTTAACACTCCCCAGCTTAACTCTCTAGTTTGTCGCGGGGATTTTGCGAACAGTTACCTGTGATAAAGAAGACACTGACAACTCATTAATGTTAAGACACATAGATCGACAATACAGTGCCTAAGTCAGTTAGAGCTCAGCCCAACCACTAACCGTTTTTATTTGACTCCTCTTCACTTTGTACTATAAACACCAATAAGATAAATGGTTAGGTAATGCCAATTGATTTAAAACAGCTTTTAAATCAATCAATAATACAGGTTTATCTTGTACCCAAGTGGATAACTGCTGACTTAATGCAGTGACTAATGGCTGATGTGGGACAAGTAACATAATCACATCTGCATCCCATAGAGTAGAAATGGGAACAAATCGATCGCCTGTGATCTCTTGATAGGCTAGTGGTGAGACGAGCGGATCTGAAGCCATTACATTGACGTCTAGTTGCTTCAGCTTTTTAATAATCTCGATCGCTTTAGCGTTTCGTAAATCAGCTACATTTTCTTTAAATGCCACACCTAAAACGTGAACCTTCACATCTGATAATTGTCGCTGTTGTTGATCTGCATATGTTTGAACACGCTCAATTACAAAATCAATCATTGACTCATTTATTCGCCGTGCTTCTTTTAAAAAAGACGGGTGATAATAAACGTCTTCAGCTTTTGTTATTAAATAATAAGGATCAACACCAATACAATGCCCACCTACTAACCCTGGTTTAAAATCAAGAAAATTCCATTTCGTCTTTGCTACCGCTAATACATCTTGAAAGTTAATATTGAGTTGATCAAAAAGTTGGGACAGTTCATTCATAAAAGCAATGTTAATATCACGTTGAGCATTTTCAACAATTTTTGCCGCTTCAGCTACTTTAATGGTACTTGCTCGGTAAACAGGTGCATCTAATACACTACAATATAATTGCTCTATCTTATCTAACGTTTCTACATCATATCCAGAAATGATTTTACCAATCGTTTTAAAGGTATTTTCTTTATCACCAGGATTAATGCGTTCAGGAGAATAACCGATCGAAAAATCACTACCCACTTCAAATCCTGATGCGCTAGCCAATAAAGGCAAGCAGACTTCTTCTGTTGCGCCTGGATAGACCGTTGATTCATAAATAATGATCGCTCCACGCTTCATATGTTTACCGACTTGATCTGAGGCTGTCTTGATATAAGACAAGTCTGGCTTTTTATCCGCGTCTATCGGTGTTGGTACCGCAATAATAATATAATCACATACAGATAAGGCTTCAATCTGATTAGTAAACTGTAAGGTTGTATCCTTTAATTCCTTTTCATCTACTTCTCCTGTTAGATCTATTGCCAGCTTCAGTGCATCAACCTTGCCTTTATCAATATCATAACCAATCGTATGATATTTTTCGGCGAAAGCAAGCGCAGCTGGCAAACCAACATAACCTAATCCAACAACACCAATCGATGGATAGTAGGAACGTTCGACAGCTTTATCACTCATCACTATTTTCCTTTCCTGTTTATTAAAATCTATTATTTTATATGTGTTTATAGCGTCACATGTTCTTAAGTTTATTAAAAAAGGCAGAATCACTAATCCCACCAAATCAATATTTTCACCTATTTAATGCCGTGCCACAACGAGGAAAGCTATCATATGGTAACGCGAGAATGATTCAGAAAGGAGTATGCATAATATGATTCCATTATTAGATTTGCAAACACAGTACCAATCAATTGAGGCTGAAATACTAGAAGAGATAAAGGATGTGCTAAGAAGTGGACAGTATATTTTAGGTCCCTATGTAGCAAAGTTAGAGCACCAAATCGCAGAAAAAGTTGGTGTTACTCATGCAGTGGGTGTCGCAAGTGGTACAGACGCCCTCACACTCGCACTTATTGCCTATAACATTGGGCCAAAAGACGAAGTGATTACTACACCGTTTACTTTTATTGCAACAGCAGAGGCAATCTCACGCGTAGGTGCAACCCCTGTTTTTGTTGATGTTGATCCAACAACGGGGTTAATTGATGCTAAAAAAATAGCAGATAAAATAACCGCAAAAACAAAAGCAATTATTCCAGTCCAACTGTTTGGACAGTCTGCAGACATGGATACCATTAATCAAATCGCTAAAGCACATCAGCTAGTTGTTATCGAAGATGCTTGCCAGGCATTTGGGGCAACATATAACCATAAACCCGTCGGTTCATTAGGAGATGCTGGTTGCTTTTCATTTTTTCCAACAAAAAATTTAGGGGCCCTTGGTGATGGAGGTGTCGTCACTACAAACAACAAAGCAATTGCTGATCGAATCAAGCAATTGCGCGTCCATGGCAGTCACAAGAAATATTATCACCATGAAATTGGTCTTAACAGCCGGCTCGATGCGATGCAAGCCGCTATTTTACTCGTTTGTTTAGAACACATCGACCATTGGAATGCACAACGAAGAAACAAAGCCAAGCGTTACAAGCAACACTTAGAAGGCATTAATCAAATCACATGTCTAACTGAAGCTAAAGATAACAGACATGTCTATCATCTATTTTGTCTCAAAAGTTCTAATCGCGGATTAATTATGCAAGCATTACGCGACCATGATATAGCTTCAGCCATTTATTATCCGCTCTGCTTACATTTACAAGAAGCCTATCAATTTCTAAATTATAAATTAGGAGATTTTCCAAACGCTGAGCAATTATCAGAAACGATCTTTTCAATTCCACTTCATCCATTTTTAAGTAACGAACAACAAATTGAAGTGATAAACGTAATCAAAGAGGTTACTCAATTATGAAAAAATTACGAATAGGGATAATTGGTTGTGGATTTATCGCTGAAAAACACGTAAAAACATTGAATCGTTTATCAGAACAATTCACGTGTTACGGCTTAGTCGACCAAAAGCTAGAAAGAGCAAAAGCTGTTAATAAACTCATTTATCAACCAGCAGAAGAACTCACTTTATATACAGATTACCAAGCGCTAATTGAACGAACAGACATCGATGTTGTTATCATAACGGCTCCATCCTTTTTACATGGAAAAATGGTTATAGACAGTTTATTGCATGATAAACATGTTATTGTCGAGAAACCGCTCAGCCTATCTTTAGAAGAAGCTGACCATATTATTGCTTGTTCAAAAAAGACAGGGAAACACGTGCTCGTTTGTCACCAGATGCGTTATCGACCACTTTTCCAAAAAATCAAATCACTTTTCGACAAACATCAATTTGGTCAACCTTATCTTGCTACTTCCTCTATTTTGCTTAATAGATCCGAGCAGTATTACAAAGAAACCGATTGGCGTGGCACATGGCAATATGATGGAGGGATGTTGCTGAATCAAGGGTTGCATGTAGCCGATTTACTAATCTGGTATTTGGGCGATATTGATTGGATTTTTGGAAAGACAACAAATTTTTCGACATGGAAAGAAACAGAAGATCTCGCCCTCAGTATGTTTAAATTTAAAAATGGTGCTTACGGAAGCGTAACAGCTACTTCACAAGTACAGCCACATAATTTAGGTTATCAACTACAGTTTATTTGTGAGGATGGTACATTGGCGATAAACGGACCTGCCCTAAATCATATTGAACACTTTCACATTAAGCATCAACGGATGTCCGCAGACAAATTAATAAATATCTCAACTGACACTGACGACCGTTATTATATGTATCAAGATTTTTATCAAGCATTAACTGATGAACAGCATCAACCATTGATGACTGCTTCAGAGGCGAAAAACGTACTAAATTTCATTTACAGCCTTTATCAAGCTGATAAGATTAATCAAATGGTTTATCCGCCGCTAACAACTTTTTCTACTATGAATATGAAAGAAAAGGATGATGAGCATAATGATAAGTAAATCTGCTTATATAGGCGAACAAGTCAAACTCGGTGAAGGTGTCATTATTGAAGATGATGTCTTTATTGGGGATTACGTTTCAATTGGGCACCATGTTGTAATCAAGAAAGGAACGATCATTGGAGACTATGCAACGATTGGAAATTTCAATTCATTAGGGCAGCAACCTTCCGGAAACAAGAATATGATTACCTCAACCGAGCAGCATTATGAGCCTTTATTAATTGGAACTGGTGTTAAGACCGGTGATCATTGCGTTATTTATTGTGCTACGATTCTTCATGATCATACCTTTATCGGTGATTTAGCAAGCATTCGAGAACAAGTTATTGTTGGAAAAGAAAGCGTTATTGGACGGCAATCGATTATTGAAAACCATACGATCATCGGTGAAAAAGTAACGATCCAAACTGGCTGCTATGTAACTGCTCATATGCTTATTGAAGATAGAGTCTTTCTTGGACCATGTTGTTCAACTTCAAATGATAAATATATGCGATCCGGTGGAAATGCTTTAAAAGGACCTGTTATAAAAAAGGGAGCTAAGCTCGGTAATCACGCTACTTTATTGCCAGGCGTTGTGATAGGAGAAAATGCTTTAGTTGGAGCAGGTACGACGGTAGTAAAAGATGTACCGCCCTCTCAAACTGTAATCGGTCCACCCGGACGAATCAAATCTATTTAATAAAACGAATCTTTATCAGTGGGCGGAGGGCGGTTTTAGTCTACGATCTTACCCACCCACTGATGGTTCGTTGAGTGGATAGGACATTAGCGTCCGTTATCACCCACCTCAATCAATTTGCTCTACTCTCTATTTTGGGGGGATTTTACGGACGGTTAGCTGTGATAAAAGCGAACCTCCCTCAGTGAAGGTTTATATGACTTACTGAGGGGTTCGTGAACATAGAACGCTTTTTAAAAAACGCGCATAGATCAATTCTAGAAATGTATCTCAAATTTCTTATATTTTTGCATTCAAATCTTCTACTTTTTCAATTCCAGCTACTTTATGAAAGCTTTTTTTCTTTTCTAACTTAGAATAGAGCTGGATTTAACTGCAATTATCCCCATACCATTCGCTTTGCTCAAAGTGCAAAACGTCAGCAAATATGTTTTTGCAAACTTATTCCTCACTTCCACTGCATTTTTGAAATAGAAATTGTACCGCATGTTAGTACGGAACAATTTACAGCTAGCTCTTACCTATTTCTTTATTAAACAAATATAATCCATTCACATATTTTTAATTATATACACTCTATTAAGTGAACAGCCTTTGCAAATCAATTCTTTTTACATACTATATGTTGAGCTAAATTTCTATTAACGCTAGTTATTTGGCTTAATTTAGCGAAGGGAGGATTTTTTATGTCTATTGAAAATTTAGTTGTTAATGGCGGGTTTGAAACAAGCGATCTCACTGGGGGGGCATTTTTAAATACCATTGTAACTCCAACACAATCTCATTCAGGTATTTATTCAGCCAGATTTGCTAGTGGAACAGTTCAAGCTTTCATTTCTCAAACCGTTCCAGCAAATCCAGGCGAAAGTTATCAATTTTTTGGTTCGTTTGCTAAGTTCACAGCACAGCCTAGCCCGATTATCCAAATTCAATTGCAATATCTAGACGCAGGCAATAATGTTATTGGTACTGGTCTAGATTTTATCATTGCTTACGACACACTTCCGATTGTTGTTGATGATAATTGGAACGAAATCTATCAAACATCAACGGCTGCACCAGCCGGCACAACACAAGCCCAGTTAACAATTACTAAACAACCTAGTGCTCT
>NZ_JH976447.1:0-393 GCF_000306965.1 Amphibacillus jilinensis Y1
ACCAAATGCTGTCCTTTCAGTGTAGCCGCGATAAGGCTTCAACTTCAAGAGTTCTGCGTATCTAAATCCACTTTTCAGTTACCAATGGCTGCTGCCAGTGGCGTAAAGTCGTGTCTTACCGGGTTGGACTCAAGACGATAGTTACCGGATAAGGCGCAGTGGTCGGGCTGAACGGGGGGTTCGTGCACACAGCCCAGCTTGGAGCGAACGACCTACACCGAACTGAGATACCAACAGCGTGAGCTATGAGAAAGCGCCACGCTTCCCGAAGGGAGAAAGGCGGAGAGGTATCCGGTAAGCGGCAGGGTCGGAACAGGAGAGCGCACGAGGGAGCTTCCGGGGGGAAACGCCTGGTATCTTTAAGTCCTGTCGGGTTTCGCCACCTCTGACTTG
>NZ_JH976447.1:403-9631 GCF_000306965.1 Amphibacillus jilinensis Y1
ACTTGAGCGTCGATTTTTGTGATGCTCGTCAGGGGGGCGGAGCCTATGGAAAAAGCGCCTCCGGCGCGGCCTTTTCTGGGGTCTTCGTTTTTTGCTCACATGTTCTTTCCGGCGTTATCCCCTGATTGTGTGGATAACAGTATCACCGCTTTTGAGTGAGCAGACACCGCTCGCCGCAGCCGAACGACCGAGCGCAGCGAGTCAGTGAGCGAGGAAGCGGAAGAGCATCGGCATCTGCATGTTCTCCTTACGCATCTGTGCGGCATTTCACACCGTACATGGTGCACTTTTCATACAATCCGCACTGATGCCGCATGACTAAGCCAGTATACACTCCGCTATCGCTACGTGACTGGGTCATGGCTGCGCCCCGACACCCGCTAAAACCCGCTGACGCGCCCTGACGGGCTTGTCTGCTCCCGGCATCCGTTCACAGACAAGCTGTGACCGTCTCCGGGAGCTTCGTTATGTTCCTGTTTCACTTTCGGCTTCAAAGCGAGCCTGGATGCTGTTCTGGAGTTCTTCCGCGAGTTCGTGCAGTCGTTCACACATGGCCGCCTGCTCGTCGGCATCCAGAGCATCCAGTTTTTCAAGCAGTATCAGGCTCTGGCTTCTGATAAATCGCGCCATATTCAGCGCAGTTTGTTGTTGTTTGTTCACTATTCCGTTGTGCTCCGTCAGTGATATGTGGAGTGTGAGTAAATCAGGATTGTTTTACAGGATAAACTGCGGCAAATTCATCCCGTTGCAGTAGCAACGATGGGAAATACAACTACGAAAATTATTTAGCGATTCGTTCTCCCCCTGTCCGGGTTCCGCCTGTTCCGGGGGATTTTTTTGCCTTTGAATATCCTGCCTGTAGTAAACGCCACATAAAAAATCCTGAAATGGAGTAATCGTTATAAAGAGATTCCTGAACGGATGACAAAAAAATTCACCCGGAAGGGGGAGAACGAAGTCTGACACATGGTTTCTGGACATTCCTGAAAGTACGGTACTTTTTCAATCTGCCGCAGTGCTGTCTGTAAAACAACTGACTGAGTACAACATCTGTTTTTTGTGCTTCTCGACGCCGTCCCGTCGATACGCTAAAACGACACCCGCGTGTTTCCGGCTGTCAACTGACCATGGGGATGGTTTGCGTAGCATCAGATGCCGGAAACGCGCTCAGAACGTTTCTGACGACATGAAACGAAAAAACAACTGAAAAAATTGCCCGGTACGGAAAATCGCGTTACAACGAATCTGAGCGCGTTTCCGGTATGCCCTCACTCGAATATTGAGCTATGGTTCACCACAGTTCCCGGAAACGTGCTCACACTCTTCCGCTAATCCTGCATCATCGTGACATGTATCTGTACTCAGACTGTGTGTCGGTTTAAAAAGACCGTTCCGTGGACAAGTCCGGCTGGTTTAATCAGTAGGGGGAATGTCTGGCCCGGGTGCGTTTTTTATATTCGTAATGTTGTCAGTCGTTCATGGCCTGCTGTTCTGATTGTTCCGGAATGGTGCTAAGAATTTTCCTATAACGACCTACGACCTTGTCGGGATTAGAGAATTGTGTAAAAAATATGACTGCGTATCTCCGGCATTCTTGTTATTCAGGCGTGAACACGTGAATTCATCAGGGTGTCAACGACGGATGAAAAGTGATCCACTTATATCTCCACCAACGGCCCAATATTGATCCACCGTTTTACTCAGGATTAGCTTCTGCTATAACCCCGGCCTTTCGTTTCTGTCTGAGTCGATAGCTTTCTCCTTTGATTTGAACGACATGTGAGTGGTGTAAGATACGGTCCAGCATCGCTGAGGTCAGTGCTGCATCACCGGCGAACGTTTGATCCCACTGCCCGAACGGCAGATTGGATGTCAGGATCATTGCGCTCTTTTCGTAACGTTTAGCGATGACCTGGAAGAACAGCTTTGCTTCTTCCTGACTGAACGGCAGATAGCCTATTTCATCAATGATGAGCAGGCGGGGGGCCATTACTCCACGCTGAAGCGTCGTTTTATAACGGCCCTGACGTTGTGCCGTAGATAACTGAAGTAACAGATCTGCTGCTGTTGTGAAGCGAACTTTGATACCTGCACGGACTGCTTCATAGCCCATCGCTATTGCCAGATGGGTTTTCCCCACACCTGATGGCCCCAGTAATACGATATTTTCATTACGTTCTATGAAGCTGAGTGAGCGTAACGACTGGAGTTGCTTCTGCGGTGCTCCGGTGGCGAATGTGAAGTCATACTCTTCGAACGTTTTCACCGCCGGGAAGGCTGCCATTCGGGTATACATCGCCTGTTTACGTTGATGACGTGCCAGTTTTTCTTCATGAAGCAGATGCTCCAGGAAGTCCATATAACTCCATTCCTGGTCTACTGCCTGTTGTGACAGCGCAGGCGCTGCGCTTATAAGGCTTTCCAGTTGCAACTGCCCGGCGAGCGCCATCAGTCGTTGATGTTGCAGTTCCATCATCACGCCACTCCTCTGCAGAATGAGTCGTAGATGGAGAGTGGATGATGCAGGGGGTGTTTGTCGAAGTTCACCAGATTTTCATCAAGATGCACGTCATACTCTTTTTTCTCCGGAGGCAGTGCCAGCATGGACTGCTGCTCTTCGAGCCAGCGATCGCAGGGACGGGCCTGGATTGTTTCATGCTTTCGTTGGTTAGCGACATCGTGCAGCCAGCGCAGACCGTGGCGGTTGGCTGTTTCAACATCGACAGTGATCCCCATCGGGCGCAGGCGAGTCATTAGTGGGATGTAAAAACTGTTACGGGTGTACTGCACCATCCGTTCCACCTTACCTTTAGTCTGTGCCCTGAAGGGGCGACACAGTCGGGGAGAGAAGCCCATCTCCTTGCCGAACTGCCACAGCGAAGGATGGAACCGGTGCTGACCGGTCTGATATGCGTCACGTTGCAGAACCACAGTTTTCATATTGTCATACAACACTTCGCGCGGCACACCACCAAAGAAGCGGAACGCATTACGATGGCAGGTCTCCAGCGTGTCATAACGCATATTGTCAGTGAATTCGATGTACAGCATTCGGCTGTATCCGAGAACAGCAACGAACACGTGAAGCGGTGAGCGACCATTACGCATAGTGCCCCAGTCAACCTGCATCTGTCGTCCGGGTTCAGTTTCGAACCGAACGGCAGGCTCCTGCTCCTGAGGAACCGAGAGAGAACGAATGAATGCCCTGAGAATGGTCATTCCGCCACGATATCCCTGGTCTCTGATCTCGCGAGCGATTACCGTTGCCGGGATTTTGTAAGGATGAGCATCGGCGATGCGTTGACGAATATAATCCCGGTATTCATCCAGGAGTGAAGCAACAGCAGGTCGCGGCGTATATTTTGGCGGCTCAGATTTTGCCTGCAAATAACGTTTAACGGTATTGCGGGAGATCCCCAGTTCTCTGGCAATCGCCCGGCTACTCATTCCCTGCTTGTGCAGGATTTTAATTTCCATAACTGTCTCAAAAGTGACCATAAACTCTCCTGAATCAGGAGAGCAGATTACCCCCTGGATCTGATTTCAGGCGTTGGGTGTGGATCACTATTGCACCGTTCGTTACACAGGGGTCGGGGTACGCATTCCCTCATGCGTCAATATTATCTGGCATTGCGATGTCACATTTTTATTTTTTGGTTTTGCATGCCGTTAAACAGGGTTTTATATTCGGAGATGCAAAAGTCAGGACTAGACATATTAACCATCGATTCAGTCCTTATCATACGCCCTCACAGAACACCTCCTGTGAGGGCCTTTTTTATGTGGTGGCAAAGAAAAAGCCCCTCTGCCTGAAGGAGGGGCTTTATGTGAGCAAAAAAATACCGGGTGTTATCCACCTTCGGAAGTTTCAGACTAATCACAAAATGGAACACAGGCAATGCCCTGAAGTTAAGGAATGTTCTGATTAATTATTTCTTTAATTTTGTTTTTATCGAAAAAAAGAAAAATAAAAAATCAGGGTTGTTTGTTTTTACTGTTGATTATTCTGTGCGGTGGATTAATCTCTTTTCTGAAGAGTACCTGGTCGTATTCTTACTTTAATTTAGACGCTATTCACTGGGTTTAACAGTCCCTGCTCCATTAGGGACTTTTTTTTGCAGCAATCCATCAGACGTGTTTTAACGCGATTTACTTAATGGCCTGTGTTTTGTTGCTTTCTGGTTCAGAGGCCTTTCGGGAGCGTTTTAAGCAGGTTTCCGGACAGGCGAAAGCTGCCAACAGACAGAGCTGTGGCAGAGCCAGAAATGTACTCATCCTGGATACGCATGTATTCACCATCAGCCCGGTGAATGGAGTAGCATTCTGCTGAATTTGTCTGAGTCTGAAAATCGCGTTAAAACATATCCGGGCGCGATTCTGGCGTGTCTTTGTTGCTGTGTTTTGCCTTAATTGCCAGATCGCGCTCATCTGGCATGAATTCTGTTTTCCCGTTCATGTTCCGTCTTCCACGCCCACCAAATCAGGAAAAAACACCCGTTTCAGTTACATCAGGCAGGCAATTCGTTCGTGATTCGCCTGGCTGCATAGATATGCATAAGGTTAAAATTTATCAGGCGCGATCGCGGCGGTTTTTCGGGAGGTTTGTTGCTATTTTTGCCTGTCTGTTGCCGTGATCGCGCTGAACGCATTTCAGTGGTGCGTACAAATTGCCGTTATGTTAAATAGCCAGCTTTTCTTGAAAATATAACTCGTAGGTTATATTGTTAGTGGGGTAAGCTACAGGTTATAGGGTTGAGCATGTGGATGGTACTTTTTAGCCAGCGATTTGACGACTGGCTAAATGAGCAAGAAGACGCTCTTCAGGAAAAGGTTTTGGCTGATTTGAAAAAGCTACAGGTTTACGGACCTGAGTTACCCAGGCCATATGCCGATACCGTGAAAGGTTCTCGGTACAAAAATATGAAAGAGCTTCGCGTTCAGTTTTCTGGCCGTCCGATAAGAGCCTTTTATGCGTTCGATCCGATTCGTCGGGCTATCGTTCTTTGTGCAGGAGATAAAAGTAATGATAAGCGGTTTTATGAAAAACTGGTGCGTATAGCTGAGGATGAATTTACAGCACATCTGAACACACTGGAGAGCAAGTAATGAGAACATTAGATGAGGTGATTGCCAGTCGTTCACCTGAAAGCCAGACACGAATTAAAGAAATGGCAGATGAGATGATTCTTGAGGTCGGCTTGCAGATGATGCGTGAAGAACTCCAGTTATCACAAAAACAAGTTGCTGAGGCGATGGGTATAAGCCAGCCAGCAGTAACAAAGCTGGAGCAGCGCGGAAATGATTTAAAGCTGGCGACGTTAAAGCGTTACGTTGAAGCAATGGGAGGCAAATTAAGCTTGGATGTTGAGCTTCCTACAGGAAGGAGAGTAGCGTTCCATGTCTAATTTGACCTTCTCCATGCCCTGAAAGACGTGGAGAATGTCAAGGCAAAACAACAGAATGAGCGCCCCGTCATTATGGTGAAAAAGGTGATTTTTCACACATCTGAAGGTTGGTCAAACACCAACCTCCTTTCCACAGACATCCTCCCCGCTAGGGGAGGATGAAAAGAGAGATATGATCTGTATTTTTCAGAAGCGATATTGCAGACCCGCCGTCACAGTATAATTTTTATTGGAAATACCGGCAGCATCTCCGCCAATAGAGACAGAATCTCCACTATTCTTATCAATGGTCTGAGTACCTCCTTTGCCCTCATCATATTTACTGTATGTAAATTCCGCAAAGACTTTGGCATTAGGTGTGACATAATATCCAGCGTTAATTACGGTACCATAATAACGTGAGCCGGATGTCTTCTCACGGAAAGTAAGATCTCTCATATAGTGCTCATCATTATCATGTGCCCGAACCCAGTCGCTGAATTTAAATAATGCATTTAACTCAAAATCATTAATGCGATACTGGCCTGCAAGTCCAATATATGGCATAGAAAAGCGCTGGTTATAACCTATTACCCGCACTCCTTTCGGGAAGTTTCCGGTATAAGCTCCATTATTATAACTATATGAACCACCTGTAGCTGTCCAACTGAAACGTGTTTCCTGATATCCTGCTGTTATACCTGCTTTATAATTCTCATCCTGGAGTAACCAGCCTTTCACATTGAGGTCATATTCATTGGCATGATTAACATTTGTAGCAGGATGAGATGAGTGATCTGTCCACTCAGATTGATTTTCATTCATCCAGTCGTAGTCATCCATATTACCTGACCCGGAAGCCAGAGACGTCCACCCCCTGGCATTCAGGGTCAGAAATGAGTATGGATCCCAGGATATATCACCTTTCAGGATAGCGACATTTTTGATCTTCCAGTCTAACTGGCTGATCTTTCTTCCTGTTTCTGCGTCATAAAGCATTTCATGAGACTTTCCACTCAGCATCCCGGTGGAGGCTGCAACTGTAAAGCTGTCAGGGGATATATTTGGTATTAACTGAGATGATGCTGCATTAGCACTCCCGGACAGAATAGTTATAATGGTTGCCACAATAGAACTTTTCTTCATTAGACACCCTTAATCTCTCTGCATGAACGAAAACATATTATTTGTATCTGATTATCTAATTTCATTTTTAATAATGTAAAAATATTAAACAATAATCGATATCCGTTTTCTCGTCGTCTGACAGAATTATGTGACTTTGCTCACATAAGAAACGGTGGAAAATATCCAGGGAAATATGATCTTTTGAGCGAATTTTTCAGATCCGACAACGAGCGTTGAGCCGATGGTACTGATAACGGGAGTTATGGTAAATCTTCCCGTTCCTGCCCTTCCCGGGGTTCCACCCCTTCCGGTTTTTTTCCGCTCAGGTATTTACGGGCGAGACGAATGCGTCTCGCCTGGTAAATCGCATCGTAGGCCTGTGACTGTCCCACACCGTTACTGATTTCACTGACCAGATGGCGCAGGTCGGCCTGTGTCAGTGTGTAAACGTGTTTCTGGATGAGGTCACGGGCTGTCCGTTCTTCGTATCCGGCAACGACAAGTGCAGCCAGCAGGCGTTTGTCTGTTTTGCTCAGTCGGTGGCGACCAGATTTTGTTTTGCTCACGTTATCTCCTTTCTGTTTTTTTCTGATGTTACCCGGTGCTGTTTTTCTGCTGCGAATCTTCCCTTCCTGATTTTTATAAGAGTGATTCAGATCACAAAAATGAAATTTCATATTATTGACAGAGAAAATAAAGCGGCGTAATTTTATTACTGTACATAAAAACAGTGGTTTTATGTACAGTATTTTTTTTAACTTATTGTTTTTTTTATGTGTTAAAGAGGAATTTTTATGTCAGATACAATGGTAGTGAATGGTTCAGGTGGTGTTCCGGCTTTTCTCTTTTCCGGAAGTACATTAAGCAGTTACAGACCAAATTTTGAAGCTAATTCGATTACAATTGCATTACCACATTATGTGGATCTGCCTGGCCGGAGTAATTTTAAACTGATGTACATTATGGGGTTTCCGATTGATACGGAGATGGAGAAAGACAGTGAATATTCAAATAAGATCCGCCAGGAAAGTAAAATTTCAAAAACTGAAGGGACCGTGTCTTACGAACAGAAAATAACTGTTGAAACAGGTCAGGAAAAAGACGGTGTGAAAGTCTACCGTGTCATGGTTCTTGAGGGAACGATTGCCGAATCTATTGAACATCTCGATAAGAAAGAGAACGAAGACATTCTGAATAATAACCGAAATCGCATCGTCCTAGCGGACAACACTGTCATTAACTTTGACAATATTAGTCAACTGAAGGAATTTTTACGTCGTTCGGTAAATATTGTTGACCACGATATTTTCTCCAGTAATGGTTTTGAAGGGTTTAATCCGACAAGTCATTTTCCGTCTAATCCTAGTAGCGATTATTTTAACAGTACCGGTGTTACATTCGGTTCCGGGGTTGACCTTGGTCAGCGAAGCAAACAGGATTTATTGAATGACGGTGTCCCTCAGTATATTGCAGATAGACTTGATGGGTATTATATGCTTCGAGGGAAGGAGGCTTATGATAAAGTGAGAACAGCACCTCTGACGCTTTCTGATAATGAAGCTCATCTCTTATCTAATATTTATATTGATAAATTCTCACATAAGATTGAAGGTCTTTTCAATGACGCTAATATCGGTCTTCGGTTCAGCGATTTACCGTTGAGAACCCGTACAGCACTGGTGTCTATTGGATATCAAAAAGGGTTTAAGTTATCCAGAACTGCTCCCACAGTATGGAATAAAGTTATCGCAAAAGACTGGAATGGCCTTGTAAATGCTTTTAATAATATTGTTGATGGAATGTCTGACAGACGTAAACGAGAGGGCGCTCTGGTGCAAAAAGATATCGATAGTGGATTGTTAAAATAACCATGAGCCCCTCATAATAATGAGGGGCTTGCTATTAATGATAATATACAGTGCAACCAGGGATAGATTTCTTTATTTCTTTCACTACTATAAAGTTTCCAGATTTTACTTTTTTTATAAGTAGAGGATGTATGGCTACATATGTTGGCGGTCTTATTAGAGAGAAATCTTCAAAACAGACAGTATACTCATCTCTCTTAATTCCTAGTATTTTTAATGATATCATCCATGAGTTGTCTTTATTGATAAGTGCAATGTGTTTTTTGGTGTTGCTTTTAATATTTGTAAACTCGGTTTGCTTGAAGGTTGTCTGTTTCCCATAGATGCCATGAGACAATGAATTGCCAAAGGTATTTAATTCTAGGTTTTGCAAGATGTCTTTTGCTGTATATGTGTTTTTTTCTGCAAGGCCACTTGATGATAAAAATATGAGAGCCAAGCAAAATAACTTTGAGATCATTCCCCCTCCCATCCTGTTCTTACATAAATAAATTATTTGGAATAATCTATTTATGTAGTCAATGAACTTCCAATTGCATATTGAAAAAAAAGAGCAGTTTAAGCCTTATGTGTATAATTCTACACAGACTACATACAACCTCAAGTAACATGGGTGTTACCGCAGCAATACCCATAGAACCCCATCATAATCTTCTGCTGAACTGATCGGGAGCGCAATTCAGTAGAAAAGATCAAAGGATCTTCTTGAGATCCTTTTTTTCTGCGCGTAATCTGCTGCCTGTAAACGAAAAAACCCACGTTCTCAGGCGTGGGTTCTTTCGAAGGTTAGAAGTTTCTCAGGCTTTCTAACCTGTGGTAGCTGGCTTAAGTGGAGCACAGATACCAAA
>NZ_JH976448.1:0-253 GCF_000306965.1 Amphibacillus jilinensis Y1
GTATCGCCAAAATTCTAACATGTTATCTTGACTCCAAAAGTTAATTTCCATGTCATGACCTACTCTCTCGAATAGCATTAATGACGACTTTAAGTAGCATGCCAACAGCTATAATAGCGACAACGATCATTAAAAATGATGCGACTAACCTTAAAATAAAGCCAAAACTATCCCAAAAAAACGACCAATCCCACACGTTCGATACGTCCATTACATCACCCCTTACAGTTTGGTTTTTTGATAAATTTCTTTG
>NZ_JH976448.1:263-8629 GCF_000306965.1 Amphibacillus jilinensis Y1
GCCGATGAAAACCGACCAACTAATCAATACAGCCATAATGTCGGGGTTGCCTAAAAAAATTTTAAAAGCTTCAGCCATTAGACCGCCTATCTCCATTTTTCCGTTCCCCTCTCGACAGCTGTTAAGATTAGTTGCGCTAGTGGGAAGATCAACAGGCTTGCTGATACAAAAACAACAAATACTGTGACAATTTCAGTCTTGGAAAAGTCAACAACTTCATACAAAGTTAATCCCTCCTGGACACTCTAGCTATTAACATGAAAACAATCATAGCCACCAAAGCAGTCGATACCATTAAGTCACCTAATGTAATTTCGTGGATAACATGTATCTCGCCTATATCACTTTCAAAAATAGACATTTCCCTAACATCGACAGGAACAACTACATCAGTATCGTTTTCCACGCTATCACCTTCCCATTGCAATAAAACAAATAAGGCTTGCTATATTTACAGGTTGTAAACATAGCAAGCCTTATCCACTTTTAATATAAACTAAAATAAGCTATACTTATCCTAGTTGCAGTGATCTAATCGGTTGCCTGGTACGTTCTTACCTGGTAATCCTACAATAGTGCTACCAACACTTTTGTGGACTGCAACTTTATTCGTTTGTCCTATTGCTTACGTCCTAGATTACACCCCCTTTATATCGCCTGTAAACCCCAAAACACACAAAACATTCAGCATTTACCACAAAACATTCATATCGGCTCGATTTTCAATTTCGCTCGTTTTTTCACCCTGGTGTCTCATTGATTTTAATAATACATAACACACATTAGCTAACTGAATCGATCTATTTAGCGTGCAAAATTTAATATATATATTTATATATTTAAAAACAGCACGTTTGAGGACACAAAAAGGCTGTCATGCACAACTAAAAAGATAGTTGCGTCATAACAGCTTGTGGCGACATTAAATAAAAAAAACAATTAAATATTCCATTGCGATAACCCATAATTTCATTGCATGGAGGACAGCAAAAGGAATTAAAAAACCGGCAAGACCAAAAAGCAAACATTTCAAAATAAAATAAACAAAATACTTCGTCTCCCAACACAACTATTCGTCCTCATTTTCTGGAGGTCCAAGAATCATAAATCCGATCCGAAAGAAGATCATGCATATTAAAAAGCCTACAATTACTCCAAGTCCAACAAAAAGTGCAACTTTTCCGATCACAGGGAAGAAAAATATTAAAAAACCTATCAACGCTAGTAAAGCAACAACTATAGAGCCGACACCTATTGCTTTCAAAACATATTTACTTGTGAATTCATAGTCGTGATACATACAAAAACCACCTTTTCATATCGTAAAATCTTTACCCGTTTTCGTCTTTTTTGTCTCTAATGTCATAATCCAGTCTTGCAGATCGTCCAGATCATAACCAAGATCAATCAACTTTTCGGGGAAGGTTTCGGGATTGTTAAGCCATCCGTACATGCTTTCTAGTGATTTTTCATAATTCCCAAACGTATGTAGCACTATCTTTTTGATTAGTCTCTTTCCTGTTTTCTCATTTTTTCCGACCTCTACCGATCTACGTAGTTGCACATATTTATATCCGCGCGAAGTTGACACGCTCAAAAATCCAGGTGTTTTTTTCGTGGTCATTCTAGTTTCCTCCTTTTTAGCACCCACCTTCCATAAATTAGTTTTGTAGGTGCTGAATATGAACCTTACAATCCTCATCAAAGATAAGGTCATGAGTATCTAATAAACCAATACTTTTATAATATTCTAATCTGTCTTTCAGACCCTCAACTGTGGCAAAACAATGTCTTGTGGAATGATCAAACTGATTGACACGTTCTAAAATATAATCACCTTGCTTATCTCGATAGATTATCAACTTAGCCATTTGATGACACTTCCTTTTTAGCAATGAAGTCGTTCAAGAGTTTGGCAGCGTCCACATCACTATCTTGCTTATTCTGTTCAGTTTTTGCTTTTTTAGCTCGTTCTTGTTTTTGTTTATTAAACCATTCAGGGTTATCCAATTTGCTCTTTTTAGCCGTTTCTGGAGCTTTTGCTTTTTTTGTGTGCATTGCGTCTATTTTTTTGTTTAGAGAGCTTCTGACGTACTCTTTTGGATTTTTAGCTATATTCCCGTTCAGCGAATCTACCAAACAACTAGTGAATTGTTCAACTGTTAGCAACTCTTTGAAGTCATTGTAAAGATCGTCTATACTTTGTAGGATTTTTTCTAGATTGATAGACAAATTTTCCGAATGGAGCATCAATCGATCTATCATGTCTTTTTTCATTAGCCTTTTTTGAACAAATAAATTTAAATTGGTTTCACTTAACTTGATAGATAGATACTGTTTAATATTACTTAAGTTAATATTATTAAAATCAATATCACTGAGATCATTATTACTATAGACGGGATTTTCCTGAACAGGTTTTTCCCGAACAGGTTTATCCTGTTTGGGAAAATCCCGTTTAGGTGATTCATCCTGAATTGGATTTTCCCATTCAGGGTTAAATTCAGGTCTTTCATACACTTCATAGACATAATCTCCAAAGGTTCCATTCTCTTTTCTTTCACGATACTTATTTACATATCCGTTCTTAACAAGCTCATTCATAGATGTTCTAATTGAATCAGCCCCATCAGTAAATCTTTTTTCTATATCTTTCATTCTTATTTGCCATCCGTCCGGTTTAGATAGTATGTACGTTAACAAACCTGTTGCCTTTAAAGACATATCTCCAGTACCTATAAATTCTTTGTCCAATTGAACAAAAGGATTCTCTCTTTTTGTTGTTCTTACATAAGCCATAACTTATTCCTCCTAAAATTGTAGTTTTGGCAAGTTTTAACGTTGCACAAAAGGAGAAATACCGTTAGAATAAAGGTAACTAAATTACCTAAAAGCTTTTGTCCTATTGCTTTTTACGGTATTTCTTTTGTGCACTTTTGTACGCTTTTGTGCAACGAACCCACTTGCTGGGTCGGAGCTGTCATTTCAGCCAAAATGACAGCTCTTATTTATTATTGTAAACAGTGGGCACTGATAAATCAACCCTAAATTTCACATTACTTGCAATTCCTTCTCTTCTAATCTCCGTACCCACCCTTTAACTTTCGACATATTACAGCCTAAATCCTCTAAAAAAGGTGGTACGTTATGCGAGTAAAGCCATTCTCGCATCTGTTCGACCGCCTCTTTTCGTCTACCTAATGAAAATACATGTTTTTCCTTTCGTTTTTGTGCGCTGTCGTAAACAGATAAATAAAAGTATTTCCTACCTCGTGAATTCACCTTTGACACCCACAATAAAAACCCCTCCTTTTTACGAACGTGCGTTCTTATTTTTAAATTGAATTCTACCATGAAAATAAAAAATGGGCAATCATTCCTAGTTTTTTAACTAAGAATAATCACCCACGTTATGTACTATTCTGCACACTGTCGCTTGCCAACACTTTCCTTGTTTACAAAGTATACAAGGTTACTTAAAACATGATAAAATAACCTTTGTGCAAAGAGGGAAGCAGTACGCTGTGTTTCCTTGTGCAAGGCTTGGGTTGAAGCCTTCACGCTTGGGGGTGTTGGTAGCACGCCCAGGCATGTTGCACAAATTTAACAAAATAATACTGGTATTCAATTAAACCTTGCGATCAGCATGGTTTATTTTTTTAGTAGAATTTACTTACTTACTAATTTAACACAAATTTGAGGCTATGACATATTTTTTTAAAAAAATGTATTGTATTGTGGTGTATAATATTATTAAATCAATATATTTCTAAGTTTATATAAATGTTTTTAATATAATTGTATTGGATGGTGTAGCTATATGGATAACGATATTAATAAAAAAGAGAGTATCTATGCAACAAAAGAAGTCGCTGAGCGTTTAGGCATTAAAACGGTAACGGTCAGAAAATACACACAGGAACTAGAGGAAAAAGGATATAAGTTTGAAAAAAACGAATCGAATTGGCGGATTTTTTATGCTGATGATCTGCAAGCTCTAGCTTATTTACAGGTGCTACGAAATCAAGGGAAGTCAGTTGCTGAATCAGCTGAAAAAGTGGCGGAATTACAACAATATAACCTGTCATATCGCATAAGCGATACGGCGATACAGACAGGCGATACTAAAAACGATATGGAGAAATATATAGAACGTCAAGAGGAATTTAACAAAACTCTAATTGATCGGCTTGATAAACAGCAAGAGTTCATAAATAAGCACCTGGAAGAAAGAGACCAAAAGCTAATGCGAGTCATGAACGATATGCAGGAACAACGAAAGATAGAAATGCAAGAAAAAAACAAGATGTGGTGGGAGTTTTGGAAATAGTTTTTAATAATAATGAAAAATCAGCCCATGATCATGGGCTGATTTTAAAAGATGTAACCTCTATTAAAATAAATTGCTAAAATCACATATACAGGTAAACTACCAGGGGTAGTGATAAAAAAAATCAACCTTACTACAAAAGACGATATGCCTAAGTATTCGGCTATGCCACCACAGACGCCACTTATAACTTTATCATCGAGTGATACATCTAACTTTCTTCTGCTCAAGGCTACACCTCTTTCCAATTTCAGGGCTATAAAACATATTTTAAATATTATATTATTATAAATAACCACTTTTTACAAATAAAATTACTATGGATAATTATATATAAAATTTTTAACAATATATACTTTTTTGGAAAAACATTGATTAATGGGATTTATTAGTTTAGTATCGTATTTGTAATATAATTCTAAATGAAAGGTTGATTAATACATGAAAAAGTATTTAGCTGTATGTTTTGGCGCTTTAATGTCTCTACTATTTTTAGGAAATGTTGCATTTGCTAGTGAGTTGAATTTAGAGGATGAATCTTCTGAAATCCCCGAAGAATTTGAAGTTGAATTTGACCTTGACCTTGAATCAACGGAAGTTCAAGAACAAAAATTCATCGGAGAAGATGGAGAAGAATGGGTAATGGGTTTAGAACCAGTTATTTTAGAAGAACCAGAGATGACTATTCAGAAAAGTAAAATAATACCTGCTGGAAGATCTAGGACTTATAGAGTTTACTGGAATACTGCGGTAGCTAGTATGGAGTATCATGTTACAGTAAAACGAAGTAGTGAGAATATTAGTGCATACGGATTTACTAATGTCTATGGACTTAAGGTTAATACCGTTTTTTCTGAAAAAAATCGCAAGTTTACTTGGAGTAAAAAGCTGGCTGAGTATACAGGAAGCATTGACATAATGGGAACAGGAACTGTTGGTTTACGATTAACATCTAGAGTTAGTGGCATACAACTCCACATATCTGGAAAACCATTCGCAATTGCCAAAGGTATAAAGTAAAAAAAAGCAATTTATAAAACACTTGCAAAATTGCAATTATTATTAATAACGTTTATAATAAGTATTATCAATACGATATTTGTAAATAATAAAAGCTGTCAGTGCGCTAACACTAACAGCATAATAGAAATGCACCCTTCAAAGGGATCAGCACTGCGAATGTTATAATAATCCGCCTAGAGCCGTCAACTCATAGGGTGGATTATTTTTTGTGCTTAAAAGACAGCACTGCAATAACTAATCCGGCGAAAGTAAATGTAATCATTAACGTTTCATATACCGTCATCATACAGCACCACCCCCCTTCCTTGCTTGTGGGGTGAGTACTGACCACCTATGAGTTAGCAAATCTATTAATTAAGAGTATAGCATAAATTAGTATATTTAACCATGTTTTTTAGTCAAAACTTTTAAGTTTTGACTATTTTTTTGTAGTGTGGTAAGATCAGCTTATAATGATGGTCAAAACTAATGTTCAATAAAGGTGTGATGTCAAACGATGAAATACGGTTATGCTAGGGTATCGACAGCAGGACAGGACTTGCAAACACAAATAGATACATTGAAAAAAGAGGGATGCAAAAAGGTTTACCAGGATAAAATAACCGGCACAAAAAAAGAGCGCCCTGCATTTGGTGAATTGATCCAGGAATTAAAGGAAGGTGACACGCTTGTTGTTACTAAGCTCGATCGTTTCGCTCGATCGACAGCAGACGCTATCGCCACGATTAAAGAGCTTTTCAATCGTGGCGTAAAGGTGCATGTCTTAAATATGGGATTAGTGGAAAATACACCGACAGGAAGGCTCATTTTTAATATATTAAGTGCCTTTGCCGAGTTTGAAAGGGATATGATTGTAGAACGTACACAAGAGGGGAAGACTCTCGCTAAACAGCGTGGCGATTTTAGGGAAGGGCGACCGAAAAAGTACGGTAAGAAGCAAATAGAGCATGCTCTAAAGCTTTTAGAGGATAACAGTTATAAAGAGGTTGAGCGCTTGACAGGTATCAGTATTAGCACGCTAACACGAGAAAAAAGGAAACGTTAGGATTATAAGCACTATAACAAAAACAAGCACCTCTTAAACGGTGCTTGTTTTTGTCTTTTTCATTTTCTTGTCTATTTTATTAAGGAGAAACCCATTTATTCTTATCATGAGAAACGGTAATAAACCCGACAGGAAAAGCAAAGCACTTAAACCATAAAATTTTTGTTCTAGCAAATCCTGCTGTTCTGATAACGATTGAATTGTGTCTGCAAAGTATCGGGTTCCTGTAATTTTAAACAATAGATTGTGAAACAAGAAGAACCCCAATACTAGACTTGCGATGATCTCCAATGCACTAACAATCGGCTGAAATTTTTCTAGCTTTCTATCTATCTTCTCTGAACCACTTGTCCACTTCTCGTTTATAACCTTATAACGTTCAATTATCTTTTTCATATAAACACCCCTTTAATTACTATTATAATATGTGGGCACTGAATATGCAACCCTTTTTTTCTAATCAATTAATCAATACGTCTCACCCTTCCATTAAATCTCTCTAGCCAGTACCCTGTTGTCATATCCTCATAAGCAACACCTGTTGAACTCTGTGAGCCAATAAACTTCCCATCACCAGCGTAAATACCAACATGTCCATCAATTTTATATGTGTCAAAGAAAACTAAATCACCTGGCTGTACATCATCTGGACTAACTGAAGTGCCCAGGGTTTTTAGTGTATCGGTTGTAACGCTTGTCCGATCACCAAGCCTAATGCCAACCTGTTTAAAAGCCCAATGAACAAAGCTAGAGCAATCAAACAACCCTTGCGCTATGTCAAACTCATTACGACCAGCACCAAAACCGTATGTGCTGTTACCTATCCACTGTTCACCAACGGTAACAACGGTAGGAACATCATCATCAGAATTAAAAGAATAAGTTTCATTATTTAGTTGATCGCTTTGATTATCTAATGTGTTTGCAATACGGTAGGCTCTAATGATCTTTGTTAAATCTGTTTCTTGTCTTTTGATTGTTATGATCTCTTTCCTGTCACTTGCATTTTCTACTTGCTCTTTAATAACTGCAAGCTCTTGCTCATAGGTTTCTAGCCTATCGGCTTTTGTCGTTATTGATAAAAAAGATAAAAAAGCAGCACTGACCAAAATTATTTTTTTAAACATTTGAAACACCGTCAATATAGTCTAATAATTTTTGTTCTTCTAATTTTGTAAGCTCTCCTGGTTTCATCATAAAGAACGTTTTTCTACCTACTTTAACTTTTCTATCTTTGCTATAAAGCTTCGCTCGATTCCAATGTATGCATGACCAGGGTAACAATATAAATCCCTGTCGCTTTGCTAAGTCTTCAGCAAGATCAAGTAGTTGGTAATAATTAAATGTGTTGACACTCTTTGTGTAGCTAACGATATTTATTGTTGTTGGGTTTAAATACGTTAGTGGTCTAGGGTCTTTTTCTTTATAATTCTTAGGAACCAGTGACACGTTCTCTAAATTCACGATTCTTCCCCCTTGATCTATTATGGATTTCGTTTAATGTGCTAAAAAATTCGTCTCCTTCCCTTTCTGTCCCTGGCAAAGGGAAGCCGTGTACCATGTTATAAGTATCATATAGTTGCATTTTAAATATCTTTTTAGCCTTAAACATAGGAATGAATTGTGTATGCATAAATTGCTTTGTTTGATAATCCATAAAATGCAATTGAAAGCCTTTGTTACCTATTTTTCTAGTGGTGACAAGAACCTCGATAATATCTCTAATCCGACTGTCAACGTTATTTATAGATGGGCTACAATAAAGTTGTATTGATTTCATTTTGCGCGTAAACATTAGTACCTCTGTCGCTATACCTTGTCCATATCGGCTCCATTTACGGTTACTGAAAGCCATTTGCGATTCGTCCCAACAAATTATGCTACCTTGAGATTCAGCAACACGATACCAGTCTGTGTAATGTGTCATGGGATAGCTGTCAGCAAGTTCATAATTTGAAAATAATTCAA
>NZ_JH976449.1:0-3316 GCF_000306965.1 Amphibacillus jilinensis Y1
TTTTCCATTAAATGGTTAATAACGTATGATCGCACAATGGATCTCCACTTTCACATGGCGGTGGACCCTCCCACGTCTCTCGGCGTCAATGCGCGTAAATTCCTTCGTTCGACCTGACCATGGTGGAGGCCGGAAATGCTCTTTTAGTGGGTCGTTGCCCTGATGGATGTAATAACGACCGGCTTCTCCGTGCTTCAATTGTCAAAAGTTTGATTGTAAAACGATGGTACTGTTTTTTGTTATGCTGCTTCCGGTGTGTCTGAAATCATTGGGATATCCCGAATCATTTGTTCTTCACTGAATGTGCAGTTTCGTGTACCTATTAAGAAAAAGATCTTAATTAATTTCCTGCTTAATGCGATAAAAGATTGCTTTCCTGACAATGGATTGGTCGTTCGATAGCGATAATAATGGTGTAGTTGTTTAAAACCATCATTGTGTAATGATAAGGGTCTGGCCACTTGATACAATAAGTTTCGCAGTCTTTTACGTCCTCGTTTGGTGATAGTTGTCTGACCCTTGAAGTAACCTGATTGGTTCAACTTTAAATTTAATCCCGCTAATTTAATGATTTGGCGTGGATCTTGATAATTCGATAAATCACCAACTTCTGCGAAAAAACCAGCAACAGTAATGGCGCTGACACCTTTGATCGCCATCATCTCTTCAGAACCAGGGATGTGAAGAACGAGTTCTTTTAGTTGTGCTTCGAGAGCGATTAGTCGTTCTTCCAACGCCTGATACTGATCAAGAAGATATCGAATCTCTTGGCGTCCCATTTGTAATCCTCCTTGAAGGCCCACGCTATTTTCTGCTACTTCTTTTAAGGCCTGAATACGTTTGATTCCCACTGCCCGTGTTGCAGCCTGTTTGACTTCCATCGGCGTGGATCTTGATAATTCGATAAATCACCCACTTCTGCGAAAAAACCAGCAACAGTAATGGCGCTGACTCCTTTGATCGCCATCATCTCTTCAGAACCAGGGATGTGAAGAACGAGTCACCAACTTCTGCGAAAAAACCAGCAACAGTAATGGCGCTGACTCCTTTGATCGCCATCATCTCTTCAGAACCAGGGATGTGAAGAACGAGTCACCAACTTCTGCGAAAAAACCAGCAACAGTAATGGCGCTGACTCCTTTGATCGCCATCATCTCTTCAGAACCAGGGATGTGAAGAACGAGTCACCAACTTCTGCGAAAAAACCAGCAACAGTAATGGCGCTGACTCCTTTGATCGCCATCATCTCTTCAGAACCAGGGATGTGAAGAACGAGTCACCAACTTCTGCGAAAAAACCAGCAACAGTAATGGCGCTGACTCCTTTGATCGCCATCATCTCTTCAGAACCAGGGATGTGAAGAACGAGTCACCAACTTCTGCGAAAAAACCAGCAACAGTAATGGCGCTGACTCCTTTGATCGCCATCATCTCTTCAGAACCAGGGATGTGAAGAACGAGTCACCAACTTCTGCGAAAAAACCAGCAACAGTAATGGCGCTGACTCCTTTGATCGCCATCATCTCTTCAGAACCAGGGATGTGAAGAACGAGTCACCAACTTCTGCGAAAAAACCAGCAACAGTAATGGCGCTGACTCCTTTGATCGCCATCATCTCTTCAGAACCAGGGATGTGAAGAACGAGTCACCAACTTCTGCGAAAAAACCAGCAACAGTAATGGCGCTGACTCCTTTGATCGCCATCATCTCTTCAGAACCAGGGATGTGAAGAACGAGTCACCAACTTCTGCGAAAAAACCAGCAACAGTAATGGCGCTGACTCCTTTGATCGCCATCATCTCTTCAGAACCAGGGATGTGAAGAACGAGTCACCAACTTCTGCGAAAAAACCAGCAACAGTAATGGCGCTGACTCCTTTGATCGCCATCATCTCTTCAGAACCAGGGATGTGAAGAACGAGTCACCAACTTCTGCGAAAAAACCAGCAACAGTAATGGCGCTGACTCCTTTGATCGCCATCATCTCTTCAGAACCAGGGATGTGAAGAACGAGTCACCAACTTCTGCGAAAAAACCAGCAACAGTAATGGCGCTGACTCCTTTGATCGCCATCATCTCTTCAGAACCAGGGATGTGAAGAACGAGTCACCAACTTCTGCGAAAAAACCAGCAACAGTAATGGCGCTGACTCCTTTGATCGCCATCATCTCTTCAGAACCAGGGATGTGAAGAACGAGTCACCAACTTCTGCGAAAAAACCAGCAACAGTAATGGCGCTGACTCCTTTGATCGCCATCATCTCTTCAGAACCAGGGATGTGAAGAACGAGTCACCAACTTCTGCGAAAAAACCAGCAACAGTAATGGCGCTGACTCCTTTGATCGCCATCATCTCTTCAGAACCAGGGATGTGAAGAACGAGTCACCAACTTCTGCGAAAAAACCAGCAACAGTAATGGCGCTGACTCCTTTGATCGCCATCATCTCTTCAGAACCAGGGATGTGAAGAACGAGTCACCAACTTCTGCGAAAAAACCAGCAACAGTAATGGCGCTGACTCCTTTGATCGCCATCATCTCTTCAGAACCAGGGATGTGAAGAACGAGTTCTTTTAGTTGTGCTTCGAAAGCGATTAGTCGTTCTTCCAACGCCTGATACTGATCATGAAGATAACGAATCTCTTGGCGTCCCATTTGTAATCCTACTTGAAGGCCCACGCTATTTTCTGCTACTTCTTTTAAGGCCTGAATACGTTTGATTCCCACTGCCCGTGTTGCAGCCTGTTTGACTTCCATCAGTAAGGTTTCTTCAGATGCCGCTCGAATATCTTCTGGCAAATAACCCTTATCTAGTAAATGGAAGGCAGCTTTTCCTGTCCAATCTTTAAAGACCGTCAGAAACTCTGGGAAATAGCGATCTAATGCATTATGCATTTGCGCTTTAATCGACGCTATATCCTCTTGAATCATGTCATAGAGCTTCATACCTTCTCGCAATTCCGCATAAACATCCTCTGGTAACGTTGGTTCGTGGTAACGACCGTCACGCATGACCTGTGCGATGACTTTCGCATCTTTTGTGTCATTCTTCGTTGGAGAATCGTCGTCCATTTCCTTGAACCGCTTTACCTTCATCGGATTGACAACCACCACGGAAATGTCTCGCGCCTTCAAATAATAGGCTAGATTAAGCCAATAGTGGCCAGTAGGTTCCATACCAATTAGTAAATTAGGTCGGTCATGTTGCTCGGACAGGTTTTTGGCCCATTCTATCAACGCTAAGAACCCTTGATAAGAATTGGTGAATACCAGTCGTTTCACCAGATCTCGACCACGATCATCTATTGCCCGTGCTACAT
>NZ_JH976449.1:3326-3717 GCF_000306965.1 Amphibacillus jilinensis Y1
GGCTAGATTAAGCCAATAGTGGCCAGTAGGTTCCATACCAATTAGTAAATTAGGTCGGTCATGTTGCTCGGACAGGTTTTTGGCCCATTCTATCAACGCTAAGAACCCTTGATAAGAATTGGTGAATACCAGTCGTTTCACCAGATCTCGACCACGATCATCTATTGCCCGTGCTACATGTTTGTGTTTGGCTACATCAACCCCAATGATCAAGCTTTGCTCGTTGACTTGTGCTATTCGTTTATTTTGTGTAAAATCCATATTAGAAGTCCTCCTTCGGTACTTAATTCGAGGTCATGCATGACACTCTCTATCGTACCAGGGGGACTTTTTTTATGCATTTGTCAGATTCGGCGATTATCCTTCAAATTTTCTTATTACAGGAATGCTC
>NZ_AMWI01000070.1 GCF_000306965.1 Amphibacillus jilinensis Y1
AAATGGCTATCTCGATAAAGGATTTCTTGATAGGCTAAGCGATCGAACAAGCAAAGGATCAATGGTGATTGGTCGTGACATTGCCTTTCCTCATACATTTAATAAAAATACTGATAAAGTCATGTTAGCAATAGGTGTCGGGAGTGAGTCTGTATCATCAGGTGACCAGTCAGTTAAGCTTATCTTTCTATTGGGCATACCCGAAGCTGAAAATACGGAAATGGAAAATCTGCTTGTTAAAATTTACGATGAGATGGTTACTATAGCAAACCAGCCTGATCTAATCAAACGTCTTGCCCAATCAGGAGATGTAGATGACTTTAATCAAAGGTTAAGACGATCTATATAATGAAAATTTAGTAGGAGGATGATGATCATGCTTTGGCCACTTCTTGTATTAATTGGGGCTAGTTGGCTTTTACAAAGTCTTTTGGGTTTCATGCAAATTAGACATTTTAATAGGAAATACAGTGAGTTAAGATCTTTAGGTCGCGTTGTCATAGGTAAGAAAACAGGTTTATTTAAAGCTGGAACTGTTGTTATGTTTGCGATCGATGATCAAAACACTATTTTGAAAGCGAGCAAAATGCAGGGGACCACGGTTTTCTCGAGAGTCAAAGCTATGAAAGGGTATAGTGAGAAATCATTTTTAAATTTAAAAAATGAATCATTAGCTAAAGAACACAAATTAACACGGTTAGCAATTCATGATGCAATCAGCAATTTCGATATTATTCGTCGCGGTGGAGAATTACAAGTTAAGAAAACGTGGCTAGATCATTTGTTTTCAAAAAAATTGAAAGTATGAAAGGATGAGCATAATGGATGTCATTATTAATGGTGCTGAGAAATTTATGGACTTATTTCGCCATGGTGGAGAAGTCTTTGTAGGAATGGTAACAGATATTGTACCTCTTTTAATTATGTTATTAGTTGCGATGAATGCCATTATTAAATTAGTTGGAGAAGAGCGCGTTGAAAAGTTAGCCAAAAAATCATCGAAGAATGTTTTTACCCGCTATTTTGTTCTACCGATCATCGGTACGTTTGTATTAGCAAATCCGATGACGCTTTCGCTAGGTAAATTCTTACCTGAACGTTATAAACCAAGTTATTATGCAGCGGCATCATTTTCTTGTCATACGCATAACGGATTATTTCCACACGTTAACCCAGGAGAGCTATTTGTCTTTCTAGGGATATCAGCAGGTATTACCACGTTAGGTTACAGTATAACCGAACTTGCTTTACGTTATTTCTTAGTCGGTATCTTTACAAACTTCCTAAGAGGTTGGATAACGGATTTGACAACAAATTATGTGTCTAAACAGCAAGGAGTTAAATTATCTAAATCTGTCGAACTAAAATAATAAATGGGTGGTGACGAAGATGAAACAGTATCAAGCAGTAAAGGTTACAAAGGGTGCGAGCGGTTTTGGTGGTCCCCTAATTATTGAGCCTACAGAGAAGAAAAATAAAATTGTATATATTACAGGTGGTGAAAAGCCTGAGTTAGCTGATCACTTAGCTGAACAAACAGGGGCAGAGCTCGTCAACGGCTTTAAAACGAGTGTGCCAGAAGATGAGACAGCATGTGTGATTATTGACTGTGGCGGGACGCTAAGATGCGGGCTGTATCCTAAAAAACGTATTCCTACGATTAACTTAATGTCAACTGGTCAAAGTGGTCCATTAGCGAAGCACATTACAGAAGATATCTATGTATCAGGTGTAAAAAAAGCCAATGTGATGTTGATTAATGGTGATGAGCAAGCGCAAATGCAGGATTCAACAGTTGATGATCAGAGCGATATAAAGGATACCAAATATACAAGTGACAAGAAAATTAGTGAGCAAGCGAAACCTAAAGGATTAATGGCTAAAATCGGAATGGGAATGGGTTCAATTGTAAGTATGTTCTATCAGGCGGGACGTGATACCATTGATACAGTAGTCAAAACGATTTTACCATTTATGGCATTTGTATCCTTGTTAATTGGTGTTATTATTGAATCAGGTATTGGTGATTTATTCGCTGAATTTTTATCACCTTATGCTGGATCTATCTGGGGCTTGATTTTAATATCATTAGTTGTATCTTTCCCGCTATTGTCACCATTTCTCGGCCCTGGAGCTGTTATTGCTCAAGTTATAGGTACCTTGATTGGTGTTGAAATTGGTAAAGGTAATATCCCTGTCAATCTAGCATTGCCAGCATTATTTGCGATCAACTCACAAGCAGCAGCTGACTTTGTTCCCGTTGGTTTGGGTCTAGCAGAAGCAGAGTCTGAAACGGTTGAGGTTGGTGTACCGTCAGTATTATATGGACGTTTCTTAACGGGTGCGCCTACTGTATTTATTGCCTATCTTGCAAGTTTTGGTATGTATGAATAACGCGTTTCATCACTAAAAAAAGATAAAGAATGGAGGGTATCAGCATAGAAAGGTTTGGTACCCTCTACAAAATAGGGAGTGACAATTTATGATAACAAAATACAAAACAACGATTAATCAGATAGGGGAGATGGTTGAAGATATTAAATCAGAAAACATGCTCATTTTATTTGGTGATGATGCACCAGATGAATTAAGAGATTTTTCTTTATCTATTAATGTCAATGAGATTTATCAGTCGTTTGTAGTCGGAGATCGTTTAATATTGGGAGACGCTTCTTATGAAATTACAGCGATTGGTGATGCTGTCGAAACAAACTTATCAGCACTAGGGCACATCACATTGAACTTTAATGGCGCAACAGAGGCTGAATTACCTGGAACACTTTACTTAGAAAATAAACCGATTGTTAATGTTGAACCAGGTTATCATGTGAAGATTGTCAACCGTTAAAGCAGTCAAACCATTTTGAGTTGATAACAAGTTATAAATAAACGGAGGTGAATCGATGGAACTTATGTTAGATACTGTTAATTTGGAAGCGGTAACACATTGGGTGGATAAAGTAGAAGTTTCAGGCGTCACATCAAATCCAACGATCATAAAAAAAGAAGGAAAGGTTAATTTCTTTAAACATATGAATACGATACGCGATTTGATAGGAAATGAACGATCTTTACATGTTCAAGTAGTCGCTGATGATTTCCAAGGTATGATAAAAGATGCTGAGATGATTGTTGAGAAAATTGACGACAATGTTTATGTAAAGGTTCCGATTAACGAAGAAGGCATAAAGGCTATTCGAGAATTAAAGCGTCGACACTTCAATGTAACAGCTACAGCATTATATACGACCTTTCAAGCTTATCTAGCGATTGAAGCGGATGTTGACTACATTGCTCCTTATTATAATAGAATGGAAAACTTCAATATCAATCCACAAGATGTTATCAAAAAAGCTTCTTTAGACATCATTAATCATAATAGTCAGACAAAGATCTTGGCTGCTAGTTTTAAAAACATAGCACAAATTAACGCAGCAGTTGAAAATGGAGCCCATAGTGTGACCGTTGGTTCAGACGTTTTAGATCAAGCTTTTTCATTTCCAGCAATAAGCAAAGCGGTGGCTGATTTTAAAGAAGATTGGCGATCATGTTACGGTATAGACAATCTACACACAATAGAAGGATGATCGATTAAAGTAGAGGTTTGCACTGTCCTGGAACGTCTAATATCATATATTCATTATATTCCATTATGATCTTTTAGAAAATGCGCAT
>NZ_AMWI01000071.1 GCF_000306965.1 Amphibacillus jilinensis Y1
GAGGCTGGGACATAACTAGCCTAAAATGAAAGAAAAAGCATTTGATCACCGATTCTTGGTGATCAAATGCTTTTTTGTCCTTGCCTTTTGAATTGTTTGGGGATTGGCTGTTGTCCGAGGCAGTGTATTTCCTCAAATTCACTGCCATGAACGCGAAGCCCATTTCATTTTTCACCTTTTCGTTTCCTCTTACGGAGAATCGGGTGAACGCCAAATTAGCCTTCAAGAATCCGAAGACTGGCTCTACATCAATCTTTCGCTTGCCGTAGATTTCACCCGTTTTCTCTTCTGAAAGCTTTTCTCGAATATAGGCTTTTTGGTTCTCCCATGTTTCATTAATATACAGTCTCCGGTTATTTCCTTCTTTCGCTTTTGTACACCGGTCACGCAGTGGGCAGCCAGAACAATCTTCACATTCATAGGTTTTGAAATGACGTATGAATCCATATCTATCTTTTCTTGTTGAAGGATGACAGAACGAGAGCGTGCGATCGTTCGGACAAGTAAATGTATCTGTTTCCTCATCATATGCCCAATTGGCTGTATTCAAAGGGTTATTCTTAACCTTCTTTTTCTTCTCTTTCCGATATTGGTTGTAGGTGATCAAAGGGGAGCGATCTCTATTATTCACGACATCCATGTAATTCTGTTCACTGCCATAGCCGGCATCCGCTACAATATATTCGGGAAGATCGAAAAAGTCTTTTTCGATTGTATCCAGGAAAGGAATGAAGGTGCGTGTATCCGTCGGATTTGGAAAAATATCATAAGCAAGCGCATACTGGCCTTCGGTTGCCAGTTGCACATTGTAGCCGGCCTTAAGCTGTCCATTTTTCATATGGTCGTCTTTCATGCGCATAAAGGTGGCGTCATGGTCCGTCTTAGAATAGCTGTTTCGGCCGTCAAAAATCTCCATATCCACACGGTATTTCTCTTTGCGTTGTAAAAAATTTTGGAACTGTTTGCGATACTGCTTTGGTTCCTTGCGCTCCGAGCGTAACTCTTTTCGTACAGCAGCATCCTCACTTGCTTCAATTTTCTCATCATATGCCTGGACTGTTTCATCCAGGTTTTCAATAATGCTGGATAGCTCTTGTTCAGAAAGTGCGTCCCAACTTTCCCTTTCTAGCTCTGGGATAATCTCTTTTTCCAGAAGCTCTTCGTACATACGATTCGACCGTTCCACCAAACTGGCACTGTATCCTTCGACCGACTTTTTCCAGACGAATGTGTACTTGTTCGCGTTCGCCTCAAGTTTTGTTCCGTCTATAAAAATGGCTTCTTCCTCAATTTGTTTCTCCTCAACCAGTTTACAGCGGAACTGTACAAAGCACTGACGCAACAGTTCATTCACCTCAGGATGAACCCGGAAACGATTGATCGTACGATAGCTTGGCTCATAACCCTGGGCCAGCCACATCATACGCACACTGTCCTTCAGTAGCCCTTCTATCTTTCTTCCGGAGAACACAGACTGGGTATAGGCACACAGAATAATCTTCAACATCATGCGTGGATGGTACGCTGGGCAGCCTGTTGCACGCAAAAAGCCTGCGAAGGCTTCTTCAGGAATCGACTCCGTGAGCTCATTCACAGCGTAAGCAATATCATTTTCCTGCAATTTCATCTCCATATCGAGCGGTAAAACAACCTGATTTATGTTATAATCTTTAAACATAGGGAGACCTCCTTTGGATTAGGTTGTGGTGACTTTAATTCTAACAGAAGGTTTCCCTATTTTCCTGTCTAAAACATCAAAAAAAACGGATCTGAAGGAGATTTCTTCAGAATCCGTTTTTTTCTTTTAGTGGGTTTTGTCC
>NZ_AMWI01000072.1 GCF_000306965.1 Amphibacillus jilinensis Y1
TTAACAACTAAATTTTCAATAGACATAAAAATCCTCCCTTCGCTAAATTAAGCCAAATAACTAGCGTTAATAGAAATTTAGCTCAACATATAGTATGTGAAGTTCTGCCTTTGGACAAGGCGAGTAGCTGATTTATTCAGTCCAATTTTAATTTTGACTTTTGATATTAATTCTAGTGAATAAAGTTTTAGAAGTAAAAAACGGTGAATTTATAAGATGTAATAGCTAATGATTAAACACAAAAATCAATTTAAATGTTTATAATAACAATTTATTTAATCGCTGAGCCACAGCGTAGCTGCTTGTCCTTGACCTTGGGACCATTTCTTAGTTTTTTTAGGTGGTCAAACAATTGGAAGCGAGTAGTGATAGTATATGAGTGGGAGGACATAATTTCCAAAAATAAAAATTGAAGCATTATAATAGAAGCACAACTACTAGATCAAATACGCTATGATTGACTATGGTGATAACCGCAATAGAATGAATGCAGCTTTGTGAGCTGATGAATTATTGCTGAGATCGCGGTTATGCAAAAACTTATATAATTCCAGTTGTGACAAAACAAGATCACTTTGGTAAGTTTCTAGTAAGCTGTTCATTGGGAAGACCCATTTTCTGTGAATGTGGTGGAGTAGCTTTGTTCTATAAAAAGGGTCTTCCTTTTTATGTGATCTTTATTTAAAGCAGTATATTTATACAAAAAATTGTACATTCTCAGGCTTTGTATTTATGAATGATTATACAGTATGCCATTTTATTACGAGCTTTTTAGTAGATTAATAAATATTGAAAGTAATTATTTTCTAAAAACAATTACTTTATTTTTAGGCAATGCTAAATAAAATTGTTTTGGTCCCGACCAAACTAGATGCACTATTTATAAAGTAGTAATTTGATTCAGAGTCTAGGACAAGGGGGCCAGTCCAAGTTATTGTATCAAATTGGGTGCTATATACTCCTGTTGGTGGAACATCTGAAATAGCTGAAGTAACAGTTACACTTCCGCGAATCCAACAATTTAAGATATTTGAGTAGCCAGTAACATTAATTTCTCCATCAATGCGTGTATCTACCATACGATTTATTCTTAATCCAGATTTAATCATGTTGTTTAATCTGCTATTAAATATATAGGTGTTAAGAATCCCAAAATGCGGATCTACTGGATCAGCTATTATGCTACCTTCAACTCTTGCGTTAAGAAGTTGAAATTCTATCGTAGTAAATGGATCTATAGGATCAGTATTTTGAAAAAAAATATCTCCACTTATAATAGCTCCGTTGGTATAGTTGGTGTGGGTGCTTACCGATGTTCCGTTATTTAAAGTTCCCACAACTGTAACAGGTCGAGCAACAAATTCTGGTCCTTGTGTTAAATAGACATTTTCTGCTGATGAATTAGATTGTATTGTTATATTTCTTGGAGTTGAAGATCCGAAATTTGTTAAATCGGCGTTTCCTAAAACCCATGGACCTAACCCAAGTAGCTGTACATGTCTGGCGGGTGGAATGACAATATCTTCATCAAAAACTGAATTACTTGCAATTAAGATCGTTAATCTTGCTCTCATACCAAAAGTGATAGCTAATGCATTGCTGGTTGCAGCATTTATAGCAGCTTGTAAAGAATTGTAAGGATCAGATGGAGTTCCGGTTCCAGGGCCTGGAGCGGCTGAGTCAGCCCAAATGACTGTTTCATCTCCCCATACAAATATACCAGGTCCGGTAGGTCCAATAACGCCCGTCGGTCCAGTGGCTCCCGTCGGTCC
>NZ_AMWI01000073.1 GCF_000306965.1 Amphibacillus jilinensis Y1
TCTCCTTGTATATTATATTTAGAGTTTTTATCTTCCGATTTTTAATAGGAAACTCTATGAACCAAAGTAATTTAGTTAGATATTAACTCAGTTTTTCTGAGATAATATATTTATTGGATTGAGAGGTTAAGCCGTTTTCTCCTTGGGTCTATGAACTCGTTATCGAAAGACTGGCGTCTCTCTCTGATAAGCAGTTTACGAATGAGTTAGATGTTGAAGGCTTTCGCCTTACTCCGTATCTAGGACAAGGTAGTAACGCTTTTCAGATGAGTGGCATTCAATCCAAAATATTTTTTAAGGGTGATTTCATGTTCTACCTTGGTATCGATATTGGTAAACGTACTCATGTAGCTTCTGTTATGAATGAAGAAGGCAAGGTTGTACTTAAAGGATTCTCTTTTCCTAACACAACAGAAGGTGGAGAAAAATTACTTACAAAACTCCAATCCTTTTCCCCTTCCATAGACGACTTTACTGTAGGTATGGAAGCTACTGGGCACTATTGGTTAGCCATCTACTCATTTTTACATGACCGTCATCTTTTAATCCATGTCCTGAATCCCATTCAAACAGATGGTTGGCGGAAAGGAACAGAAATTCGAAAACGAAAGAATGATATTATCGATTCTGTATTAATCGCAGACTTAATTCGCTATGGAGCTTTCATAGAAACATCCCTTTCCGATGAGAACATATTCTCTCTCAAACAATTGTCTCGTTATCGTACTTATTTGGTTGGCACATCCAGTGACTTTAAACGAAAAATTATTGCCGTATTGGATCAAGTATTTCCTGAATACGATTCTGTATTTAGCAAAATAGGTATCTTTGGAAAAGCGTCCAAAGAAATTTTACTTGAATATAGCTCCCCCGAGAAACTTCATAAAGTCCCAGCGGATACATTAGCTGAATTACTTAGTGAAGCCAGTCGAAGCCGATTAGGTATGGAAAAAGCAGAATCATTAAAACAGGCAGCGTCACACTCTTTTGGAATCAAATTTGCCCAAGGTGCCTTTACTTTCCAACTTCGCTCTATGATTGAACAGCTGAAGTTTCTCGAAACACAAATTAAGGAAACAGAAATGGAAATCAAGAAAATTATGCATACGCTACATTCCGTCATTGAAACCGTTCCAGGAATCGGCCCCATTAACGGTGCCTCTATTCTTGGAGAAATTGGCGATATTCATAAGTTTTCCAATCCTGCAAAGTTAGTAGCTTATGCTGGTTTAGATGCTTCTGTCACACAATCTGGTGAATATGAAGCTACACATAACGTCATGAGCAAGCGAGGGTCACCTTATTTGCGAAAGTCTTTATTTTCAGCTGCTTTGGTGGCATCACAACACGATCCTGTTCTTAAAGACTTCTATCAAAAAAAGCGTTCAGAAGGAAAGCATCACCTCACGGCTGTTGGAGCTGTCGCTAGAAAACTGTGCTATATCATTCATGCGATACTCAAGAAGAATGAACCCTATGAAATTAGACAATAACCTTGCGAAAAAAGAACTTTTCTCAGGTTTATTTCGTGTGCTTTCATTTCTGTAAAATCATTATTCAACTCTAAAACCATCTCTTTTATTTCTCACTTGACTTTATATAGTTAGTCTTTCT
>NZ_AMWI01000074.1 GCF_000306965.1 Amphibacillus jilinensis Y1
CGGATGGCGCAAACGGTGCACCTGGACCTACTGGACCGACCGGACCTACTGGTGTCACTGGACCGACCGGGGCTATCGGACCGACGGGCGCTACTGGACCTACGGGGACTACTGGATCTACCGGGCCGACCGGACCTACGGGGGCCACTGGACCTACAGGCGCTACTGGACCTACGGGGGCCACCGGACCTACCGGAGCCACCGGACCTACTGGCGCTACTGGATCGACTGGGGCTACCGGACCTACTGGAGCCACCGGGCCGACGGGTGTCACTGGGCCTACTGGAGCCACTGGACCTACCGGGCCGACGGGGCCAGCAGGAGAAACTGTCACAGAAATATCAGCTTCTGCATCTAACACAACTGGTGAGGTTATCGCAGTAGTATTAGATGGTACTCCAGTATCCCTGCCGAATGAACAATCTCTAAACGGTATAACAGTAGATGTGACTGACACTGAATTCACTGTTCCAGAAACCGGACGATATTATATTGCTTATAATGTTAACCTTACTGCTTCCTTACTGTTGGGTACGCGCATACTAATTAACGGAAATCCAAACACTGCTTCTACTTTAAATCCAGTCCTAACTGCTTCAAGTTTCTCTAATGACTTTATCACACCTCTTACAGCTGGCGATACTATCACTCTCGAACTCTTCGGATTACTTGGTGCAGCAACCTTACAAACTGGAGCTGGAGCGAACTTAACAATTATTCGATTAGAGTAATGCTAGTTAATTTTATTCTATATTTAACTAAGGATGGGGATAGGCTTCACGTATCCCCTCCTTTTAAGATTGATATAAAATCTAATTATATAACCTTTTCGACAATTTAAAAATTTATAATTTTTAGCACTTCTATTATACGATTTTATAACCACTTGAACGATTGTATCGAGAAAATAGATTAGTAAAAGACTTGGGTTTTAATAATTTTAATCACGTTTTATAACATTTACAGCTTTTAAAAAGAAATAGCATGTCAAGGAAATCTTTGAGTTATCAAATACTTTTAACACGTTTACAAACTAGATAACTGATGGTATTTTGTACAGTTTAATTCAGAAAAATTCCTATCATTCACATATTTTTATTTTTAAGTACCTTTAGTCAGTGAAATGCCTGTTCCATTTCTAACCTTTCACATACTATATGTTGAGCTAGATTACTATAACTCTAGTTATTTAGCTTAGTTTTATGAAGGGAGGGGTTTTATGTCTATTGAAAACTTAATTATTAATGGTGGATTTGAAACAGGCGACCTTACCGGTTGGACATTTTTAAATACTATTGTAACCCCAACACAATCGCTCTCAGGTAATTTCTCAGCAAGATTCACAAGTGGCGCCGCTCAAGCCTTCATTTCTCAAACTGTTCCAGCAAATCCAGGTGAAAGTTATCAATTCTTTGGTTCTTTTGCTAAATTCACAACCCAACCAAGTCCAATTATCCAAATCCAATTACAATATTTAGATGCAGGGAATACCGTTATTGGTACTGGTCTAAATTTCATTATCCCTTATAACTCATTACCAATCGTGGTTGATGATAACTGGAATACAATTTATCAAACATCAACGGCTGC
>NZ_AMWI01000075.1 GCF_000306965.1 Amphibacillus jilinensis Y1
CAGGGGCACACTTACCACTAGGTACACCAGCATTCTTTAACGCTATTTTGCAAGGTGGTTTTGTTATCCTAATGGTGCAAATTTTGATGATTGTTGTCACAGCGTTAGTTTACTATCCGTTCTTCCGTGTTATTGATAAGCAAGCCCTTGCGGAAGAAAAAGCAGCAGAACAATAAGTATATTTTTAAAGAAGTAGGTTAGTCTATGACTAGCCTACTTTTTACTGTGTTTGCAATGAAGATAATACGTTAGCTCTTTGAAGAATATAGCGGATATAAACGCTTTAAATCAAATAATCACTAGAGGTCGCTGTTAGTTTCACAGATAACGGTTCGTAAAATGTGCGCTCAAAAACAGAAAATAGAGATAACCTATTTAGGTGGGAGCTTGATTCATTAAGCTACCAATCAGAGAGGGAAAGAACTAAGCGCCCGATGATTGAACGTTCGTTTTATCTAACTTTAACTTAACTTACTTCCGCTACTAGTGGAAAACGACTAACTCTACATCACTTCCTCTTATAGTGGAAAAACACTCGCTTTAGATGAAAACGTTTTAATTGTATAGTGTAATTAAGATAGATAAACGAGCTAACAAGGGAGGATACGCAATTGGAAAACCAAGAAGTAATCATGGGGATAATCATACATGGAGGCAATGCTAGAAGCGCTGCAATGCGGGCAATGGCAGCCGCAAAAAAAGCAGATTTTGTCGAAGCTGAACAGTTAGTGGAAGAAGCTAATGAAGAGTTAAATAAAGCACACCGTATTCAGACCGATTTAATTCAGGCAGAATCTAGAGGTGAAGCAACAGAGATTTCACTGTTAATGGTTCATGCACAAGATCACTTAATGAATGCGATGACGATTCGAGACTTAACATTAGAAATTATTGATTTAAATAAAAAGATAAATGAAATTTCAGGAGGGAATTAAAATGAAAAACATTTTATTAGTATGTGCAGCTGGGATGTCAACAAGTATGTTAGTCAACAAGATGCAAAAAGCAGCTGAAGGAAAAGGTGAGGACATTAATATTAATGCAACATCAGGCGGTGATATTAAATCTTATATTGGTGATGCAGATGTCTTACTGTTGGGTCCACAAGTGTCTTATTTGAAAGATGACTATACGAAACAATATGGGGGCGCAAATGGTATCCCTGTTGAAGTCATTAATAGTTTAGACTACGGTACAATGAATGGTGAGAAAGTGCTCGATTGGGCGCTTGAGTTAATAAATTAATCTATAACATAATTAAGGGGGAAATTTACTATGGCTATTTCAGGTTTTCAACAAAAGCTAC
>NZ_AMWI01000076.1 GCF_000306965.1 Amphibacillus jilinensis Y1
AAGTGTCTTGAATACGAGTTGATTATTGTTGGAGTGTCCTAGAACATAACTTATAATAGATCCGTCATAAAGATCACGGATGGCACTTAAATAGGCCTTTTTTGATTGGCCATACTTAAATTCTGTCACGTCCGTTACCCATTTTTCATTTGGTTTCTCGGCTGTAAATTCACGATTTAATATATTGTCTGCCACATGTTGAGGTGTAGAGCGTTTATAGTGCTTCTTCTTGACACGAATGAGAGAGCGTAATCCAGCCACTTTCATCAACCGATAGATTCTTTTATGATTAAACTTCTCCTCGAACTTTCTATTCATGTGAAGCAGCATTTGGCGATAACCAAATATGCCATCCACTTTTTCATGGAGAGCTTTCATCTCTTTGATAATTTCTTTATTTAGTATTTCTCTGGAGGAAGGTGTACGGTTAAGCCACTTGTAGTATGCAGATCGTGCAATTCCTGCAATTTCACAAAGTAAACGAATGCTTAAACCTTCATCCTGGTGAAGCTCTTGAATAGCGATATATTTATCCTCAAACCGGATTTGGCTTATTTTCGCCTCCTTTCGATCTCCTCTAACTTTTTTAAGAATAAATTCTCCGCACGTAACCGTTCATTTTCTCTTTCTAACTTTTTCATTTGAAGGTTGGTTTTCTCTTCTGGAGTTAGCTTAGCTTCTTCTTTCTTATGACCACGTTTATCTTTCAGCGCTTCATCTCCACCATCTTCATACTTCTTAACCCACTGATAAACTTGTTGATAAGAAACATTATAAGTATTAGCTGTTTCTTGATAATTTTTTTCGTTCCCCAGGCAATCCATTACAATCTGTATTCGTTCTTCCCAAGTCGTTTTTCTTCCCTTAGTCATAGCGCTCGTCCTTCCTTTTGACGTGTCTTTTAAATCTCTATGACTATTATACTTCTTTGTCCAACCTCTGAGGACAGAAGTACTCGATATTTCATACAACCTAACCACCGCACGTATCGAATACTTCCCAGACAGATAATCTCTAATGGCAGCTAGCTTCAATTCCTTTGAATACTTTTTCCAAGTGGAAGACGCTTTTAGACCCTCCAAACCATACTTATCATACTTGTGTTTCCAGTCCACAATCGTTGTATGGTGCACATTATATTTTGACTCAAGTTCATATGTTGAACACTGCTTATCTAATTTCTTTAATACCTCGTATTTCTCTTCTGCAGAGTAAGATCTTTTGGACATAATAAATACTCCCCTATAAGCAGTCAGATTTTTATTTTTTAATCTGTCTACCTTTAGGGGAGCATATCA
>NZ_AMWI01000077.1 GCF_000306965.1 Amphibacillus jilinensis Y1
GCTACTTAACTGTTCCTGTCAATCCAGGCATGGCAAGTGTTGTATATACTGTTTTTCTTTTTCTTATCATGTTTATGTATATTTATAGATCAAGTGAAGAGAAAATATTTGGTAGGTAAAAGCGTAGTACTTGGTAATTAACTTTTCGTTCAATGCATGTAGAGGCAAGGATTATCTATCAAGAAGAATCCTATTTAGAATGGCATTGGAATTGTTAAATATGAAGATTCGTTGATATTAAGACCCTATCGGTCATAATATAAATATATTAATAGGAGTGGTAGAAATGGAAATGGTTTTACCAGCAAGTTATGCAGTGATTGAAGAAGAAGAAATGATGTATTTGGATGGAGGATTTAGGATAAGTAATAAAGTAGTAGGTGCCTTAATTAATACTGGAATTGGTCTTGTAACTGGTGGTGGAGGGATGGCAGCTGTAGCAGCATATATTAGAAAAAAAGGAAAGAAAGAAGCACAAAGAGTATTTACTAGAACAATAGCTAGTAAGTTGAAAAGTTGGGGGTTAGCTACTTTAGCGGGTTCTTTAGGGGTAGCGGTGGCATTTGCTGTTAACTATACAGATGTAGGTGGAATGGTAGCAAGATGGTTTGACAACAGGGATAAAAAACCAGGAAATGGATATTTGGATTTCTAATTATGAAAAGAAAACACATTAAGTTTTTTTTAATTTACTTTTTTTTTCTATTTACTATGAATTATGGGTCACAAATTCTAGTTGATAAGGAAATACTATCAAAGAATTTTGTCTTTGTTCTCATTTTATTTCCTTTGTATTTAATAGGAAGCTTTCTTATTATGAAGATAATCTATTTTAGTAAAAATAATGATAAGAAGCAAAAATGAAATGATTACTCAACCTTAGAAACAAGGTATGGATAAGGTTTGTTAGTATGAAAGTGGCAAATGAAGTTACAGGTATATTTTTAGGAGCCATTAATGGAGAGAGTAAATGTGTGTTATTTTTTAGTAACAATAAAAAAACAATCCAAAAGATGATTAAATTTTTAATATATCGAATAAGGGGTCAGCCCTAATGACGAGGCATCACTGCAATCTTGTTTAAA
>NZ_JH976450.1:0-713 GCF_000306965.1 Amphibacillus jilinensis Y1
GCAGGCGCTCTCCCAGCTGAGCTAAGGCCCCACAAATTATAAATGGTCGGGAAGACAGGATTCGAACCTGCGACCCCTTGGTCCCAAACCAAGTGCTCTACCAAGCTGAGCTACTTCCCGAAATGGCGCGCCCGAGAGGAGTCGAACCCCTAACCTCTTGATCCGTAGTCAAACGCTCTATCCAATTGAGCTACGGGCGCATGGTGCCGAGGGCCGGACTTGAACCGGCACGGTAGTCACCTACCGCAGGATTTTAAGTCCTGTGTGTCTGCCAATTCCACCACCCCGGCATGGATTTTGGAAATGGAGCGAAAGACGGGATTCGAACCCGCGACCCCCACCTTGGCAAGGTGGTGTTCTACCACTGAACTACTTTCGCATATGCGGGTGGAGGGACTTGAACCCCCACGTCAAATGACACTAGATCCTAAGTCTAGCGCGTCTGCCAATTCCGCCACACCCGCTAAATGGTGAGCCATGAAGGATTCGAACCTTCGACCCTCTGATTAAAAGTCAGATGCTCTACCAACTGAGCTAATGGCTCTTAAAAACTGGTGCCGGCCAGAGGACTTGAACCCCCAACCTACTGATTACAAGTCAGTTGCTCTACCAATTGAGCTAGGCCGGCATATGGTGGAGGATGCAGGGCTCGAACCTGCGACCCCCTGCTTGTAAGGCAGGTGCTCTCCCAGCTGAGCTAATCCTCCGTCTAC
>NZ_JH976450.1:723-1062 GCF_000306965.1 Amphibacillus jilinensis Y1
CAAAGTCTAGCGACGTCCTACTCTCGCAGGGGAACCCCCAACTACCATCGGCGCTGAAGAGCTTAACGGCTGTGTTCGGCATGGGAACAGGTGTGACCTCTTCGCTATTGTCACTAGACATATTTTTTTCAAGGACAAGATATATTATATTCATTTTTGTCTTTAAAAGCAAGTGGTTTTTAATAAAAAATTCTTTTTAATAAAAAGTAGTTTGCTTTCAAAACTAAAGTTGACAAGATGCAATATCGTTCGATATTAGCCCTAGACGAGGCAATATTAATCGAACATAATCAACAAATTACACCTTCAAAACTAGATAAGATGTCTGACAAGACAATC
>NZ_AMWI01000080.1 GCF_000306965.1 Amphibacillus jilinensis Y1
TTCTCCATTGAAAGTTCTCCAGTAATTCTGCTGCTTCTAGTGATAAGGAAAGAGCAAGATCCTTTGGGTTATGAAATTGCCGCCAATCACGCTTCTCTCTAAATAATCAATATGGTAGAGAATTCAGTGAGTGCAAATGTGACAAAATCCATCATTTCACTACCCTAACTTGCGTTGAACAAGTTTTGAATTTACTCTTTTATTGTACTATGTGCATAGCGCCATTATTACCGTCAAGTATTTGTCGATCGCCGACTACTAAGTTTAAGAACCATGCATGTCGCTAACTTATTTAGCGGGTCTTAGTTTTAAAAATAACAGCACGACGATCTTACTAAATGTAAGTGCTATACTTACTAAAACTATAATTGGTACACAGTATATAATGAGAATAATGTAATTATAATCACCAGTTATTTTTATATTAATATAAACGTAAAATATATTTAGAGTGATTAAAGAAAACGGATTCAAAGAGTCAACGCCCCAATGAATAAGGAACTTTGGGTATTTCAAACACAAAAAATTTAAACCTAGATAAGTAATAATAGTAATAGAAATTGCTATTGCGATAAGAACGTCCATATAAACAGCCTTTCTGAAAAAAATAATTCATCAACATTAATAGGTGTACGATTTATATTAAATTAAAAGTGTAGGTCGATAAAAAGCCGACATATATATTGTGATAAAAAGCATTTTATCGGTATTGAAATTATTGATCGTATAGGGTATCGTCAACATCAAAGACAATCGATTTCATAGCTGTATCCCTTCCGAATTAAGATAGATCACTATATTTTTTTTTACTGCCCTTCGCTTTATCAATCGGATATTTCTGATTATTCTTCTCCAGCTTTGCTTTAATAATGGTTTCTAAGTCGAGTTCTAGATCTGAACAAAGCATAAG
>NZ_AMWI01000081.1 GCF_000306965.1 Amphibacillus jilinensis Y1
GTCGAGTAAATCCGACTTTACATCATCACGCATATTCGTCAAGAGCTCACTGGCTTTACTGGCAAAATCAGATTGAAAATCATCTAATTGATCCCGCGTTTGGGTACGAAATGTCATCGTATAACTTTCAAATTCTTCCATACTTGCCTTTAAATTATTTAGAATTATTGCTAATCGGGACGTATCTAATTGAATTTTTCCATTTGCCACGCCTCATCACACCTTTCCTGTTACAGACATCCCATCCTTTTTATCTCACATCACCGCAAGCTTATTTAAAATGAACGTCCGACACATACGTTTTAAGCGCCTCTATCTCCTTAACCATCTCGGCGACAATCTCCTCCATCTCTTCTTGCACGGAGGCATTCTCTAAATCCATATCTGCGTAGTTTTTCTCAATGGCCCGTTGTACCTTATCTAAATGATTAAGAACACCACTCGAAAAGCCCGATCCATTCACAACTTTATGGCAAAAACTTGCATCATATACCATGTGTCCCTCATCCTATCATTAATCTTTAGTCAATTCTGTTTGTAGCTGTGTCATAGCCTTAGGAGAAAATTCAAGGGAGGTCATCCCTCTATTTAGCATTAATTCTCGCTTCATCATCAGTTCAAAAGCTAATTCACTTTCATCTTTATACCCGCGCTGGATCACTTTTTTGATCAACGGTGCCGTGAAGTGCACATGGGCGTTTGCTTTCACTTCCCCCACCGGATAGACGACACCTTTATAAGGGAAGTACGTCATATAGCCTTTTGGCGCAATAAAGCGTCCTGTAATGACAAGTAACGTGGGAGAATCTGTTTTCTCGCTCGGCTTAAAGTAGAGAGGATCTAATTCGACAACAGAACCTAACGGCAACACCTCTCTTACTAT
>NZ_AMWI01000082.1 GCF_000306965.1 Amphibacillus jilinensis Y1
AAAATGGCGTGCAAATTGATAGTCAACAAGTGACACATAATGATGATTGGGCCTTTAGTTTTACAGGGTTGGATCAATACGATGATGAAGGCGTAGCCTATGACTACTCTATTGAAGAAGAACCCATAGACGGTTACGAAGCAACAATTAACGGCTATGACTTAGAAAACTTACGTGTCGGTACGCTTACAATTGAAGGCGAGAAAACTTGGCAAGATGATAACGCGTCCGATCGACCCGATCAAATTACCGTCAACTTATTACAAGACGGTGTCGTCATTGAAACAGTAGACGTCTCATCAAATGATGACTGGATCTACCAATTTAGTGATGTTCCAGAATTTGATGACGAAGGCTTCCGCCATGAATACACGGTAACTGAACACGGGGTTCCAGGCTACGAAACATCGATTGATGGCTATGACATTATCAATACACGAACAGGTTCAACAGACGTCCACGTGACAAAAGCATGGCTTGATGATGACACGCCAGATCGTCCTGATGATATAACGATCCATTTATTACGCAACGGATACATTATCGATGCTATTGAACTATCAGACGAACTGGAATGGAACTATACGTTTGAAGACCTTGAAGCTTTTGATGACGAAGGTCAACCGTATGAATATACTGTTGAGGAAGAGCCAGTAGACGGTTATGATACCATCATTGATGGCTTTGACATTACAAACGTACGTGCTGGTGACATCGAAGTGAGCGGCGAGAAAACATGGCACGATGGTGACCCGTCTGATCGACCAGATGACATTACCGTCAATCTCCTACAAAACGGCGTCCAAATCGATAGTCAACAAGTCACTC
>NZ_AMWI01000083.1 GCF_000306965.1 Amphibacillus jilinensis Y1
TGAACGACAATTAAAGTGGGCAGCATTTCCTGCCCACACAACACTTGAGATGTACAATCTTAATGAGCAACAAACCTTAAGTCAAAAGCAGCTAAAACAGTTAAGTGAGCTAACCTGGATCGATCAATTATATAACTTGGTCCTGTTAGGACCAGCAGGTGTTGGAAAAACACATTTAGCCACTGCACTTGGGATTAAAGCGGTTCACCAAGGTTATCAGGTTATGTTTATAACGATGGAAGAATTGATAAGACATTTAAAAGCTGAAGAATTCACACGAAAAGCCCAAATTAGGATGAAGCGAATAAGAGCCGCCAATCTGGTCATTATTGATGATCTGATGTTTATGGCGATGGATCAAAGAGAAGCTAACCTCTTTTTCCATCTCATTAATGACTTACATGACAAGGCCTCTATTATATTAACTTCAAATAAGGGACCAAGTGAGTGGGGCGATTTATTAGGTGACCAAGGGATCACCACAGCTATTTTGGATAGGATTCTACATCGAGTAGAAGTTATTCAATTTCAGGGGGAAGACA